>CBIHRA010000011.1:0-144198 GCA_966212325.1 uncultured Burkholderiaceae bacterium
GCGCTTGCTGCTCGAACAGCTCATGCATGCACAGATTCGACGGAAACGGCTCTTCGGTCGCATTCCATTCGTCGAGCAAAAGACGTCGCTCTTCATCGGCCACCAATTCAACGCTGCCGATCGTCCGGCATGGGTCTAACAACACTTGCTCGATGAAACGCAGTAGCCGACGCGCGTGTGCAGCCGCAGTCGAGCGGTCGTATCGCCGCGCATTCGCGTCGACGTGCAGTACGAATGCGCGCTGCCCCGGTTGACCGATGACAGTGAACGCGAAGTCGTTGACGAGTCCGTTCGCCAGCGAATGCAATGTGGCACTTGCGCCGCCGAAATGGAATACGTTGTCGAATGCGATGATGTTGATGCGTGGACCGAACGTCGGCCCATGCGAGGCACCCGCCAGCTGCTTGATATCTTTGACGCGAAACTGCTGGTGCTTCAGGTGCTTGAAGATCGCTACGCCGACCCGCTCGCACAATGCTACGAAATTGTCGTGCTCCGACATCTCGATGCGCAGTGGCAGGACGTTAGCGAAAGCGCCCGGTGTATCGCGCGTCTCCTTCGTACGTGCGGTGACGGGAAAATCGAATACCGTGGCGCGCCCGCCCGTATAGCGGAACAAGTATGCCGCGATCATCGCGGTCATGAGCTGCGGCCATTTTCCGACCTGCGCCTCGGCCCGCAACAGCTCGGCGGCGACCGTATCGGGGATGTGGACCGAACTGCGGACGAATGCGCCTGTCGCATCGGGCGCGCCGCCGTCGATCGCGACGGGCTCGGGCAAGTCCGTCACATACTCGCGCCAGTACGCCCGATCGGATTCGAAGCGCGGAGAGGATCGATAGCGATCGTCGCTTTCGATCAAGGCAGCCGCTTTCAGGAAACCGCACGGGGGGAGCGCACGACCCTCGGCCAGTGCGTTGTAGATCTGTTCGACACGCCGGGCCGCGATCGGGATGCTGACTCCGTCGATGACGATGTGATGGTAGCGCTGGTACCAAATGTAGCGGCCGGCGGTCAGCTTGAACAACCGTTGCGTCATCAGGGGGCCGGCCACGACGTCGAAGACGGCCTCGGCCTCGCGTTGCATGGCCGCTAGCGCCACGGCGTAAGGGTCCGATGCATCCGACACGTCCACATACCGGAACGATAATTCCGGGCGAACGTCGAGCTGTTGCGCGGGGCATTGCCCGAGGTCCTCGAACCGCGTGTGCAGGATTTCGGCGTCCGCTACGAATTGGCGTAGCGATTTTTCGAATAGATCGGTGTCGAGGTGACCAAGAATGTCGGCGTATCCGCCGCTGTCGTACAAGGGATTATCAGGGGCTAGTTTTTGCGCGAACCACATTTCCAGTTGCGGTGCCGTCAGATTACGCAATTGACTAGTTTTTGATTCACTCACGGCGATATGCCTCGGCAAGAAATATGAATTCCCGCATTCGCAACGTGGCGAGCGGTGTCGACGTGATCCAGCCCGTGCCGGCGCGCGGGGAAGGGCCGCTCCGAATCATCGGCTTACGGGCAGGCTCAATGCTGTGTAATGGTTCGTCTTTCCTTCGGTGAGACGATGGGCGCAGTTCCCGCAAACAAACTAGCAAACGTTCATCGAATAAGCAAAGAATGTTTTATATCGCCTACGGTTAACGGTAGGAAATATAGCTTTCATAAAACTATGGCGGGTTCGTCTTCTTTAAAAAAGGGACGATTATGGAATTCCGTGCGCGCAACGGTGGGTAATCGCGGGCGACGGGTGAATTCCTTATCTATTCGAACCGCGCGGGTTGTCAAGGCGCCGCGGGCGTTTCGTTTTGACATTCCCGGCCGGAAGGCGAGAAAACACGGAAAGCCCGGCGTCGGCCGGCGCAAATGCGTTCGGAGGGCGGTCGCGACATCCCCTCATTCCCCTGACGCTTGGCCCGTGACCGCTGCGCTATAGGGCGACGGACCCTTCGCCCGCAGAATGGGATCGTTCGTCGGCATGAACCGCGGCGGACCCGCCCGCCGACAGAGCGGCCCTTGTCTTCAGCGCTTTCGTTCATCGATATGCCGACACGTCTGCCAAGAATGAAGCTGCCGCACGCGTTGATTGCGCTCCTCGTGCTCGCCGCGTTCGCTTATGGGGTGTGTCGCGTTCAGCCGGCCCGACAACTGCGCATCGCGGCCGGGCCGGTCGGCGGCAGCTTCTTTGAGGCTGCGCAGCGGTACAAGCAACTCCTTGCGCCGATGGGATATCGCGTGACGGTCGTGCCGTTCGACGACACCGATCAAATCGGCGCGAAGCTGGGGGACGGCCGCGAGCGGTTCGACATCGGTTTCGTTGCCGACGACCGACAAGAACGGCGCGACGGGCGATGGACCTCGCTCGGGGACATTCAACTGCAGTCGATTTTCATCTTCGAGAATCGACGGACGGCGATGTCGCGACCAGTTCATGCCTTCGCCGATTTGCGCGGCTTGACAGTCGTCATGCCGCCGCTGCATAGCCTCACGAGCCGCACGTTCCTGCGCATTCTGGCCACATGCGGCGTCGATACGCATGAGGCGAATATTGCTCACATGCCGATGCGCGAGGCAATCGATCGCTTGAAGCAAGGGCAGTTCGACGTTGGACTGTTCATCCTCGGCGCCGACAGTGCCTTGATGGCCGACCTCGCGAAGGATGCGAATCTCGTCATGATCGAAATCGGACAGCGAGACGCAATCGCCAGGAAGTTGCCGTACTTGACTGAGGCGACGCTGCCGGCCGGAATCTACGATCTTTCGCACAATGTACCGTCGCATGACGTAGGGATGCTCGCACTGACGATTTCGGTGGCGGTTCGGCCTGGCTTATCGACAGCGACCACCTACGCGGTGCTTTCCGCGATGCGCGAAGCGCACCGAAAGAGCAGCTACTTGAATGCGAGCGGCGCGTTTCCTCGGCCCCCGGCTACGGCGGGCGACGCCGACGAGCGCGTGGACGGCTTTTATCGAAACGGCGAGCCGTGGATATTCGCTCATTTGCCGCTCTGGCTTGCAAGCGTGATCGACGCGTATCTGGGGCCTCTGGTGGCGGTCTTCTTCGTGACGAACATTTTCAAGGTCATCACGGAAATCCAGCAAATCCGTCTGTTCGTCAAGGTCGCGGCGGCGCGCTGGGCAATCTGGTGGGCCCGACGTAGCGATGGACGGGGCCTGGTGCGCAAGCGACACGTGCATACGGTGCTGAGAGCCCTTGCCGCCAGCATCGAAAAAGAGGATGGCGGCGTGCGGGACCTGCTGTCCGAGCTGAAAAAGATGACGCACGTATCGAATCCGTCGGCTGCGCAGCATGCATCAAACGCGCCGAAGCCGTCCGACCCTTGGCGGCCGGGCGACAGCGCGACGTAAATAGTGTTCATCGGCGGGGATCCGTATGGAAACGAATGAGCTGACGGCGCGCATGCGGCGTACCTACGACCGGTACTTTTCAAGCGGCGGATATCGAATGCGCTATCCGCGCCCGAACCCGGCGACACTCGATTTTGTTTTGGCGCACGGCGGGCTCGATGCCGAGCGAATTCTCGACTTCGGCTGCGGCGACGGCCGCTACAGCATTGCGTTGCTCGAGCAAACGCATGCGCACGTAACGGCCTACGACATCTCCGCCGCGGCGCTGATCGCGCTCGATGCGCGCTTGACAGGCGCGCCGTACCGCAAGCGCGTGACGGTCGCTGGCGACAGCATTGCGACACTCGGGCGCGACGCGCCGTACGACGTCGTCCTCATGCTGTTTGGTGTGTTATCGATGATCGGCGATCGTGCGGCACGGGTGGAAACATTATCGGCGCTACGCCGGTTGATGCACGATCAGGGGCGATTGGTGCTTTCGGTACCCTGCATCTGGCGTCGCCAGCCAGTCGAGTTGATGCTGCATGCGGCGGCGCGACGCCTGAGACGAGCCGAGCCGCCGCTCGACGAGGGCGGCAGCATCACGTTTTCCCGGTGCGTCGACGGACAACGATGGAAGTTCTTCTATCACCTCTATGGGCTGCCAGGGTTGGACGCCGATCTGACCGCCGCGGGGTTCATCGTGCGCCATTGCGAAGCGGAGAGCTTTCTGCCGGAGTGGTGTGTGACACGAGCACGCGGGGTGGCGAGGCTCGATCGGGCGATATGCGCCTGGTTACCCGCTACGCTGGGGTACGGGTTGCGGGTCCTCGCCACTCCGGTGCGCGGAGAATGATGGTCTAGCGCGCGGCCTGTGAGGCTGTGCAGTGGCCCTCAGCAACACGGGCGCTGCTCGATCAGCCACCCTCACATTCTTTCCTTCCACCCCCGCCTAATCAGCCACCAATTCACCGGATACGTCGTGGCAAACCCGACGATCATCCCGACCTGCATGAGCACCCAATACGCGGGGCGTGTCGGCTCGAGAGACGGGAACGCGTGCGAGAACGCGATCATGCAGGCGAACATGCCGACTTCGTAGGCCACGAGCGACAGCGTATCCGCTTTGATCGCGGCGAGGAGCCCGTCGCGCAAGCCGAGCCCGCGCATCGGCGCTATCGAAAAGTACTGGAACAGGATGCCGACCACATACGCGAACACGAACGCCATGACGAGCCTGCCGCCGAGTCTCGAGCCCGCGAGCGTGACCGCCCCGGCAAATGCGATCCAGTCCGCCACGAAATCCCCGCTTGCGCATCCGGCGCCGCAGTGCGTCGAGCCATTGAAAACCGCTTGCCACATCGGCGGGTCGCGATCGCGATCACCCCTGTCACCACCGTGACCGCCATGCCTGTCCCCGCCGCTTGGTTCGTTGTGGGCCGCATGCCGCGCCCGTCCAAACCAAAAGTAGAAGACGAGGCCGAGCGGCCCCCAGTACAAAATGGTGAGCGGCCAAACGACAGACATGATCCACATCGGCTGCGCGCGGCCGCCGGCCGTCACGTCGTAGACGACGTACAGCGACGACGCAATGGACAGAGCGAGCCAGATCGCGGCAATGGTGTCGAGCGAATGAGACATGACGACTGCCCCCGTCGATTGGAAGTAAAGACGACGGTGGCAATTGTCGGGCCAGCGCGGGCCCGCTCCCATCGACAGATGCGGGCCTGCGAGAGGCCGGCCCCATATGGGCGCGCGCTCCAGCCCCGAGGGCGGCGTGGCAGCGCGCTACTTGAGTTCTATCGAAACGAAGTTGCGCGTGTTATCGCGTTGTATCAATAACGCCACTTCCTTGCCGCCGCGTTCGAGCAATGCTTCCAATGCTTCTCGCGTATTCACCGCTTCGCTGTTGACCGAAAGAATAACGTCTCCGCCTTGAATGCCGGCGTTTGCCGCCGCACCTGATGCAGCGTCTACCATCAAGCCGTAGGGCAGCCCGCTCGCGCGTCGCTCCGCGTCGCTGAGCGCGTGCACACTGAGCCCGATCCGATCGATCGCGTTGGTTTGCGCCGGTCCTGCCGAAACGGCCGTTGCCGTTCCCGTTCCCGCGGCCCCCGCACCGGAGCGAGAGGTGACGACTACCGTCAGCGCCACGGGCTTTTTATTCCGGATGACGGTCAGTGCGGCTTTGGCGCCCGCCTCCAGCGCCGATACGTAGTCGGTCAGATCCGCCGAGTGCTCGATGACCTTGCCGTTGATTCGGGTGATGACATCGCCCGGTTTCAGCGCATTTGCAGCCGCGCCGTGACCCGCCGGGGCGACGGCGGTCACGAGCGCTCCGGTGGCGCGCGGCAATCCGAACGCCGCCGCGAGCCCCGGATCGACATCTTGAACTTGGACGCCCAAGCTGCCGCCGGCCACCTTTCCTTGACCTTGCAGTTGAGCGCGGAGCTTCGCCACGGCATCGATGGGAATCGCCAACGTCAAGCTGCGATAGCGGCTCGCGCCGGCATAGACTTGCACGTTGATGCCGATCGCCGCGCCGTTGCGATCCAGCAGCGGTCCGCCGGAGTTGTCGGGATCGGCAGCGATGTCGGTCTCCAAAAACGTAAAGGCGTTGCCGTCGGGCAATGCGTGCGGCGTGACGCTGACGAGTCCCGCCGTCGCTGCGTTTTGCGGGCCATCGGGCGACCCGATCGCCAGCACGCGCTCGCCCACTCGCACACGCGAGGCATCGCCCAGGCGAATGACGGGCAACTTGTTCGCCCCCTCGATCTGCAGCAGGGCGACATCCGTCTGGGGATCGACGCCCAGCACATTGGCCTTGAACCGACGCCGGTCGGTCAGTGTCACCGTGACTTGCTCGGCCCGATTGACGACGTGCGCCGTGGTCACGACCATGCCGTCGGGACTGACGATGAACCCCGAACCCGTGCCCCAAACGACGCGCGGCGGATCCGGCACGGTCGATTGATCGACCGGCTGCGCAGCAGTGGATCGGAACGACGCAAACACGGGATCGTCCGGATCGAGGTTGTCGAGCCCCGCGGGGCCGGCTTGCGGTTCGGTCTGGTCGCCTTGCATCGCCGTGCCGATGTTGACGACGGCCGGACCGTAACGTTCGACCATCGCGGCAAAGTCGATCTGCTGGACCCCGGCAGGGACGGACGGCGACGCGCGCGCGACTTTCGCCGACGGTGCCCTCGGTTGTCCGTTCGAGGCCGCCAGTGGAACGAATACCGCACCGCCGAGCAAGACGATCCTTGCTGCGATACGGCGCAAAGCCCGGGCTCGCGCCCCTAGCGTGTCGCTGCGCACGGCTCACCCCCGTCGAGAAGTTGTGATACCGGCGGTCGGCCTGCGGGTCGTTGTACGGGCTCATGGACGCCGGCCACCAGCGAGACCATTGTCACGCGGCGCGAGCGCCGGCGGCTGTCGGCGAGCGCACGATACGCCACCGATAAGACGCCAAAACTACGCGGCGCGTGCGCCGTTGCGGTGCGCGGGCAGCGTTTGACGCATCGCATTGGTGCGGCAGGCGTGGCCGCCCGGCATGCGCGATTTCCGCTCCGGTCTTGCCCAGCAACGCTGAGCGAGACCGGCACGCGAGTTGCTTTTATCGGCGCGACGCCTGGTTGTCCCTGCCCTCGGAGCGTGCCGCGTGACGCGGTTTTCGACGGGTGCGGGTCGCTTGTTTTCGAGCGACTTCGCTTACGGCTATTCGATCGGGCTGCGCAGGCCTGCCGGTCCGGCAGTGTGCCTCGATCGACATCGCGAGCATGTGTGCGTGCACCCACGAGGGCAGCGGCGATCGGGTACGACTGTACGACGACAACGAACGGAAGACCGGTCATGACGCAAGCATTTTTCAGCGAGATGTTCGAGCGCGACGCCTGTGCCGTCGCAGGCGTCCCGGCTGCGGCATTTCATGCCGTGGGCGATCCGCGCACGCACTACCGGGAGTACTTCGACTGGATGTGCGGCCAAAGCGAGCAGCAGATTCGCAGCAAGCGCGGCGAAGCGGAAGTCAATTTCAGGCGGGTGGGCATTACGTTCGCCGTCTACGGGGCCAAAGACAACGGCAGCTTCGGCACCGAGCGAACCATTCCGTTCGACGTCATTCCACGCATCTTTCCGGCGCACGAGTGGGCGTCGCTCGAGCGCGGTTTGCGCCAGCGCGTCAACGCGCTCAATCGCTTCGTCTTCGACATCTATCACGATCAGGACATCGTCCGCGCAGGCGTGATTCCCGAAGATCAAATCATGAGCAACGGCCAGTACAGGCCGGAGATGAAAGGCGTGCGTGTGGCGCGCGACATCTACGCGCACATCGCGGGCATCGATATCGTTCGTGCCGGCGCAGGGGAGTTCTACGTCCTCGAAGACAACTTGCGCGTGCCGTCGGGCGTGTCGTACATGCTCGAAAACCGCAAGACGATGATGCGGTTGTTTCCCGATCTATTTGCGCGCAACCGCGTCGCGCCCGTCGAGCATTATCCGGATCTGCTGCTCGACACGTTGCGCGCGGCGGCGCCCGCCCACGTCGACGATCCGACGATCGTGGTACTGACGCCGGGGATGTACAACTCGGCTTATTTCGAACACGCGTTTCTCGCGCAGCAGATGGGCGTGGAACTCGTGGAAGGTCAGGACCTCTTCGTCGACGGCGGCTACGTCTACATGCGCACGACGCAGGGGCCGCAGCGGGTCGACGTGATCTATCGGCGCGTCGACGACGATTTTCTCGATCCGTCCGTGTTTCGCGCCGATTCGGCGCTCGGCGCATCGGGGCTGGTTTCGGCCTATCGCAACGGCAACGTCACGCTGGCCAATGCGATCGGCACCGGCGTCGCGGACGACAAATCGATCTATCCGTACGTCCCCGACATGGTGCGCTTTTATCTCGGCGAAGAGCCGATCCTCAACAACGTGCCGACCTTCATGTGCCGGAAAGAGGACGACCTGCGCTATGTGCTCGACCACTTGCCCGAGCTCGTCGTCAAGGAGACGCATGGAGCCGGGGGCTACGGCATGCTCGTGGGCCCAGCATCGACCGCGGCCGAGATCGAAGCCTTTCGCGCGGCGCTGATCGCGCATCCCGAGAAGTACATCGCACAGCCGACGCTTGCGCTGTCGACGTGCCCGACCTACGTCGAAGCGGGCATCGCGCCGCGTCATATCGACTTGCGTCCATTCGTGCTGTCCGGCGAACAAGTGCGGATGGTGCCGGGCGGACTCACGCGCGTTGCGTTGCGCGAAGGATCGCTCGTCGTCAACTCGTCGCAAGGAGGCGGAACGAAAGATACCTGGGTGCTCGAGCAGTAAGGTTCATCGCCGGGCGCATCGAATCGCGCGGCATCGAGTCCATCAACGCGTTTTGGGGAGCCACCCATGTTAAGCCGCACCGCGGATCATTTGTTTTGGATGGCGCGCTATACCGAGCGGGCCGAGAACACGGCGCGCATGCTCGACGCGAATTATCAGCTGTCGCTGCTGCCGCAATCGGATGAATATGCGTCGCTCGGCTGGCGAGCGATGCTGTCGATCTCCGAGCTCGTCGAAAACTTCGGCGCCATGCATCCCAGCATGGCAAGCCGCGACGTCATCGCATTCATGTCGAGCGATCACGCGAATTTGTCGTCGATCGTCAGTTGTCTGCGCGCCGCGCGGGAAAACGCGCGCGCCGTGCGCGGGGCGATCACCACCGACCTTTGGGAGACGTTGAATACGACATGGCTCGAGGCGTTGCGCCGGCTGGCCGACGGCGTGCTGGAATTGGACCCGGCCGAGTTTTTCGAATGGGTGAAGTTCAGATCGCATTTGTCGCGCGGCGTGCAGGCAGGGACGATGCTCAAGGACGATGCGTTCCACTTCATGCGTCTCGGCACGTTCCTCGAACGCGCGGACAACACGGCCCGCATTCTCGACGTCAAGTACGAAATGCTCGAGCAGTGCCGCGCGGCGAATGCCCCGCAACCGGCGCCGTCGCTCGATTACTATCATTGGGCCGCCGTGCTGCGCTCGGTGTCCGGCTTCGAGGCATACCGCAAGCTCTATCGCGACGTGGTCACGCCCGAGCGCGTCGCCGATCTGCTGATCTCGAACGCAGACTGGCCACGCTCCCTCGCCGCCAGTCTCGACGAAGTCTGCCAAATCATCGCACGTGTGCGAAACGGCCGTTTCGCGCCGGCGGAAACGATGGCCGCGCAACTGCGCGAACACGTTTTTACCTCGAAGATCGACGACATCTTGAGCGGCGGGCTGCATACCTGGCTCACCGATTTTCTCGAGCGGGTGAACGAGCTTGCGAGTTGCGTAAGCCGCGATTTCCTCGTGCCTTTGGCGCCGCCGCAAACGCTCGCCCAACAGCAGGCGGCATGACGGCCACCGTTTTTTCACATCTTCGTTTCGAGGTGGCTTCGTGTCGATTCGCGTCGCGCTAACTCATGTCACGCACTATCGTTACGACCGGCTCGTGGCGCTCGGGCCGCAAGTGGTGCGCCTGCGCCCGGCGCCGCACTGCCGCACGCCGATATTGAGCTATTCGTTGCGCGCCGAGCCCGCGCAGCACTTCGTCAATTGGCAGCAAGACGCGTTCTCGAACTACCAGGCTCGGCTCGTTTTTCCCGAGCGAACGCAGGCCTTCAGCGTGACGGTCGAGCTCATCGCCGAGCTTTCCGTCTACAATCCGTTCGATTTTTTTCTCGAGCCTGAAGCCGAACGTTTTCCGTTCAGCTATGAGCCGGCGCTCGCCGCCGAGTTGGCGCCCTATCTTGCCGGCATCGCGCCGACTCCGCGTTTCGCCGCTTTCGTCGAGAGCATCGACCGTACGCCGCGCGGGACGATCGATTTTCTCGTCGAGCTCAATCAGCGACTGGCGAACGACATCCGCTACCTCGTGCGGATGGAGCCCGGCGTGCAAACACCGGAAGAAACCCTCGCCATGGCGTGCGGATCCTGCCGCGATACCGGCTGGCTGCTCGTGCAGACGCTGCGGCAGCTCGGCTTCGCGGCGCGCTTCGTTTCCGGTTATCTGCTTCAACTCGCCCCCGACGTGAAAGCGCTCGACGGACCGAGCGGCGCGGAGAACGACTTCACCGATCTGCACGCCTGGTGCGAGGTCTACCTGCCTGGCGCCGGATGGATCGGCCTCGACCCGACCTCGGGACTGCTCGCCGGCGAGGGCCATATCCCGCTCGCCTGTACGCCGCAGCCGGGCAGCGCCGCGCCGATCGCGGGCGAGCTCGAGCCGTGCGAGGTCGAATTCGGCCACTCGATGACGATCGCGCGGATCGAGGAAGCGCCGCGCGTGACGAAGCCCTATACCGAGGCGACTTGGGACGCGGTGCTGCGGACGGGGGCCGCGGTGGATGCCGATCTGCATGCGATGGACGTTCGCTTGACGATGGGCGGCGAGCCGACGTTCGTGTCGGTGCGCGAACGCGATTCGGCCGAATGGAACATCGATGCGCTCGGCCCGACTAAGCGCGGCTATGCCGTCGCGCTCATGGACAAGCTGCGCGCGCGCTATGGCGCCAACGGCTTTTTGCACATGGGTCAGGGCAAGTGGTATCCGGGCGAGCAATTGCCGCGATGGGCGCTCTCGCTCTATTGGCGGGCGGACGGGGAGCCGTGCTGGCAAGATTCGAGCCGCTTCGCCGACGAACGCGAGCCGATGCGCTATACGTCGGAGGACGCCGAGCGCTTCATTCGAGCCTTGGCGCGTCGGCTCGCTCTCGACGATACGCACGTCCAGCCCGGCTACGAGGATGTCTGGTACTACCTTTGGCGAGAGCGGCGGCTACCGGTGAATGTGGATCCGTTCGACTCGAGGCTCGACGATGAGCTCGAGCGTGTGCGTTTGCGCCGCGTCTTCGACGCTGGGCTGCAGGCCGTCACCGGCTACGCCCTACCGATCGCGCGGGAACGCGCCGCGGGCGGCGGCGAGGCGGCGCCAGCGGTGTTGGCCGGCCCGCGCTGGGTAACGGGGCCGTGGCTTTTCCGCGACGAACGCATGTATTTGATTCCAGGCGATTCGCCGATGGGCTTTAGATTGCCGCTCGATTCGCTGCCATGGGTTTCGGCTGCCGATTATCCGTGGCAACACGCGTACGATCCGTTCGCACCGCAACCGCCGTTGCGCGACGCTGCGCAGTTGCGGATGCCCTATGCGACGCCGGCGCGCGCGGAGCAAGCGCCTTTACGCGGCGATACCGGCTACGACAGCCGCAATGACGGCGGTAACGGTAGCGGCAATGATTGCGGGAATGACTACCGCCGCAGTGACGACGGCATGCGCGTGCCTCAGGCCGGCGAATCGGCCGCCTGGATCAAGCGCACTGCGCTATGCGTCGAAGTGCGCAAGACGGCGCGTGCGGCCGGACCTCGCGCCGAGGCGCAAGCTCGGGACGACGACAATCGCGCGCTCTATGTGTTCATGCCGCCGCTCGTCACGCTCGACGACTATCTCGACTTGCTGGCGGCCATAGAGGCCACGGCCGCCGATCTCGGCGTCAAGGTCGTGATCGAAGGTTACCCGCCTGCGCGCGATGCGCGCTTGAAGGTGCTGCAGGTGACGCCCGATCCGGGGGTGGTGGAAGTGAACATCCATCCGGCGGCGAGCTGGGACGAACTCGTCGATCACACGGAGTACCTTTATCGCGCCGCGTACGAATCGCATTTGGGTCCCGAGAAGTTCATGCTGGACGGGCGGCACGCGGGCACGGGCGGCGGCAACCACATGGTCATGGGCGGTGCGACGCCGGCCGATAGCCCGTTTCTGCGCAGGCCCGATCTGCTCGCGAGCTTGATCGCCTATTGGCACAATCATCCTTCGTTGTCCTATCTATTTTCCGGACTGTTCATCGGGCCGACTAGCCAAGCGCCGCGAATCGACGAAGCGCGCAACGATCAGGTCTACGAGCTCGAGATCGCGCTTGCCGAAATCGAGCGCCAGCTCGCGTTGCTGCATGGGGGCGAGCAAACCGGGGAAGCGCACCTGCCGCCTTGGCTGATCGATCGAACGCTGCGCAACGTGCTCATCGACGTGACCGGCAATACGCACCGCGCGGAGTTTTGCATCGACAAGCTCTATTCGCCGGACGGGCCCACGGGCCGGCTGGGCCTGCTCGAACTGCGCGGATTCGAAATGCCGCCGCACGCGCGCATGAGCCTAGTGCAGCAGCTGTTGTTGCGTGCGCTCGTTGCTCGCTTTTGGCGCACGCCGTATCGCGCGCGGCTCACGCGCTGGGGGCCGGAGTTGCACGATCGCTTCATGCTCGGGACGTTCGTCGGCATGGACTTCGACGATGTGCTGGGAGAATTGCGCGAAGCCGGGTACGCCTTCGATCGCACCTGGTTCGAGCCGCACTTCGAGTTTCGCTTTCCGTTCGCGGGCGAAATCGAAGTCGATGGCATGACGCTGTCGTTGCGGCACGCGCTCGAACCTTGGCACGTCATGGGCGAGGAGGGCGCCGTCGGCGGCACGGTCCGCTTCGTCGATTCGTCGCTCGAGCGCATGGAGGTACGGGTGCTCGGTTTGAATGCGGACCGGCACGTCGTCACCGTAAATGGCGTCCCGCTCGCGCTGCAGCCCACGGGCCGCACGAGCGAGTACGTCGCGGGCGTGCGGTTCCGGGCATGGCGGCAATCGGCCTCGCTGCATCCGACGATCGACGTTCATGCGCCGTTGACGTTCGATGTCGTGGATACGTGGAACGGCCGTTCGATCGGCGGATGCCGGTATCATGTCAGCCATCCGGGCGGGCGCAATTACGCGGCGTTTCCTGTCAATGCTTACGAAGCGCAAAGCCGGCGGCGCGCCCGGTTCTTCACGATCGGCCATACGCCTGGCCCCGCCGTCGTGAAGGCGCCCCGGCGCAGCCTCGAGTTTCCGTTTACGCTCGACCTGCGCCGATATCCGGCCAACGATTGAACCGAGCACAAACGATCTTGCCTTTCCAATCCACGCTGCCGTTCGAAACGCGGGCCGGTGCGGCCGACGCGCTGGCCCGCCTGCGCGACGTGCCGCCTCGCGCCGGCCACTGGGACGAACTGCGCGATGCGGCCGGCTCGTTGCGCGAGCCGTGGCAGCGGTTTTTCGACCGGCTCGGCCCGGACGGCGTCGCCGGGCTCGATGTCGCCTGTGCCTCGGTCGCGCGTCAGATCCGCGACAACGACATCACTTACAACCTCTATGCGCAGAACGGCGGGCCACGCCCCTGGATGCTCGATGCCCTGCCGCTCGTCATCGACGAGCGCGAATGGGCATCGATCGAGCGCGGCGTCGCACAGCGCGCGCGGTTGCTCGACGCGCTCGTCGCCGACATCTACGGCCCGCAAAGCGCGCTTGCTCGCGGCTTGCTGCCGCCGGCCCTCGTCTTCGGCAATCCGGGGTATTTGCGTCCTTTGAAGGGGTACGAACCGCCGGGCGGGCGCTTTCTTCACATCGTCGCGGTCGATCTCGCCCGCGCGCCCGACGGCGCATGGACGGTCATCGGTCACCGCGCGCAGGCGCCTTCGGGGCTGGGCTACGCGCTCGAAAACCGTCTCATCGTGTCGAACCTGTTCGCCGAGCCCTATCGGGCGATGCGCGTGCGGCGGCTCGCGCCGTTCTACTCCGAATTGATCGCTGCTCTGGCCGCCGCGGCCAGGACGACGATGGATGCGGGCGAGCGCCGTCGCGGCGGCGATTCTGCGCATATCGCGCTGCTGAGCCCCGGGCCCTTCAGCGAGACCTACTTCGAGCATGCTTTTCTCGCGCGTTACCTCGGCCTGACACTCGTCGAAGGCACCGATTTGACGGTGCGCGGCGACAAGCTCTATTTGAAGACGCTGGCGGGCCTCGAGCGTGTGCACGGCGTGATGCGCCGGCTCGACGACACGTTTTGCGATCCCGTCGAGCTACGCGCCGATTCGACGATCGGCGTGCCCGGGCTGCTGCAGGTCATGCGGGCGGGAAACGTCGCAGTGTCGAACGTGCCCGGCGCGGGCTTCGTCGAATCGCCGGCGCTGCACGGCTTTTTGCCCGGTATCGCGCAGGCGCTGCTCGGCGAGCCGTTGTCGCTGCAGAGCGTGCCCACTTGGTGGTGCGGCGAGACGCCCGTCATGGCCGACGCATTCGAGCGGCTCGACGAGGCTTGGCTGTTGCCCACCTGGCCGCGCGTCGGCGAAGCGTCGCCGCAGGCCGTGCCGCGCGCGAACATGGGCGTCGTGCGCCTCGATGCTTGGCGCGAGCGTATCGAGCGCCGTCCGGATGCCTTCACGGTGCAAGCGCCCCTATCGTATTCCTGCGTGCCGCACTATCGCGACGGCACGCTTTGGCGGCGTGCGTGCGCGGTGCGCGCCTATGCCATCGCCGGGGTGGACGGACAATGGCATGTGTTGCCGGGCAGCTTCACGCGCGTGGCGGGGGAAGGGCAGTTGAGCCTGTCGATGCACGCGGGCGGCAGCACCGTCGATACCTGGGTGCTCTCGAGCCACGCGGCGCCGGCCTCTTCGCTCCTGCCTTCTCCGATGCAGCCGAGCGACGTCGCGCGCCGCGAGCGCACGGTTTCCAGCCGGGCGGCGGAAAATCTGTTTTGGGCGGGCCGCTACAGCGAGCGCGCGGAAAACAGCGTGCGGTTGTGCCGATTGATTCTCGGCTCGCTCGATAGTCTCGACGACGATGAGATGCTGGTCACGCTTGCCGAGCTGGCGGCCCGCTCGGAACTGATACCCGGCATCGACACGCTCGCACGCTCGACACGCCACGCCTTCGAGCGGACGCTCGTCGCGAATCTGCACGAGCATTCCGGTTGTGCGAGCGTCGGTCGAATCCTCGCAAGCCAGGCGCGCGCCTGCGGCGAAATCCGGGCGCGCTTGTCGAACGATCATTGGCGGGCGGTGCTCGCGTCGCGAAACGATTTCCGCGACGCATTGCAAGCGCTCTCGCTTGCCCCCGAGCCGGGCGACATGTCGGGCGTGGCGCCGATGTTGCGCGGCGAGCGTCTCGAGTCGTACGACCGCATCGCGCTGATGGGCGCATTGGAAAGGCTGGCGATGCAGCTTTCGTCGATCAGCGGCGCGCAGGGCGATCGCATGGTGCGCGACGACGCGTGGCGGCTCCTGTTCGTCGGGCGCCATATCGAACGCGTCACGGCGATGTCCACCCTTTTGCAAGCCGTGGCCGACAGCGGAAAACTGGCGACGCCCGCGGCGTTCGACATCCTCTTGCAACTGTTCGACAGCACGTTGACCTATCGTTCTCTCTATCCGGGGCGCTACGAAGTGCCGGCGCTGCTGCATTTGCTCGTCGTCGATCCGACCAACCCGCGCGGACTGTACGGCGTGTACGAGCGTTTGTCGAAGAAGATTACCGAAATTGCCGAGCGCGCGGGCAGTCGGCCGGCGGCATTCGACGACTTGCTGCCGCCGATGTCCGCGCTGCCCGATCTCGCGCGGATTTGCCAAGCGAGCGGCGCGGGAAAATTCGACACGTTGCTTGCGGTGTGCGACCGGCTCGCGACGGCGGTCGGCGCGGCGTCCAATGCGATCGGCGCGCGGTATTTCACGCATGCGAGCGCCGCGATGTCGAGGGTGTCGTCATGAGCGCATCGCAACCGGTCGTGCTGCGCGTATCGCACGACACCGTTTATCGTTATTCGACGCCGGTCGAAACGGCGCAGCATCTCGCGACGATCAAGCCTTCATCCACCGCATGGCAACGCGTGCTCGAGCACGATGCCCGAATCGATCCATCGCCGTCGTATCGCACGACGCGCATCGATACGTTCGGCAACGAAGTCCTCTATTTTTCGTTCGATACGCCGCATGACGTCTTGAGGCTGACGAGCGAGACGACGGTGCGTTTGACGCCGCGCTTTCACGCGCTCGATCCCGGGGCGTCGCCGCCTTGGGAAGCTGTCGCGGGTGCGCTGCGTTTTCGCGCCGGCGAAACGTATCGGCCCGAGAGCGAGTTCTGTTTCGACTCGCCGAACATCGTGGTCGACGATGCATTGCGCGAGTATGCCGCGCCGAGTTTTTCGGCGCGCACGCCGGTCTTGGCCGGTGCGATCGACCTCATGCACCGCATTCACCGCGATTTCGAATATAAGCCGCAGGCGACGGCATTCGATACGCCGGCGCAGCGCGCTTTTTCGCTGAAGCAGGGCGTTTGCCAAGACTTCTCGCAGGTGATGATCGGCGCTATTCGCTCGTTGGGGCTCGCCGCGCGCTACGTTAGCGGCTACCTGCGCAACGAGGGGCCGGCGGGCGCCGAACGCTTGATCGGCGCCGACGCGTCGCATGCGTGGGTGTCAGTCTATTGCCCCGCGACCGGGTGGGTCGATCTCGATCCGACCAACGACGTACTGGCCGACCTCGATCATGTCACGCTTGCAATCGGGCGAGACTACAGCGATGTGTCGTTGTTGCGCGGCACGATTCTCGGCGGCGGCGAACATCGGGTAGAGGTAGCCGTACGCGTGACGGCCGTGAGCCATTCCGTCGCCTGACACCGGCAAGTCGCTCGCCCATCGAAGGTCGAATCCATTCCATCGAAACCGACTAAGACCGTTGTCGGTCGCGCTTGACGTCCCTTTCCAATAAGGCCGATTGCACGAGTTTTCCGCTCGATTCACCGGCCAATTCGACGTCATTTAGCCCAATCGAGTCATGCGTTTTCGCGCGCGCCGATCTATCGGGCATTGCGATTGCTCGCTTTCACGATGCCGCCTGCATCGACATAACGAAAACCACCGTGTCCATGAGCGGCGCATTGCTGTCCGATCGACGAAATCCAATAAGCATCGAATGACGTGGAGGCATGCGTGAGAACGTTCATTACCATCTGTGCGGTATGTCTTTTTATGTCGCTGGCGGGCGTGCTGCCTGGGTGCTCCGGCGGCGGCAGCGATAGTTCGCAGTCCCCCACGCCCTCGCTCGCCTTTGAAATGCAAGCGGGCGGCCAAACGAATGCGTTTTTTCGTCAAGGCAACGTAGCTGCGCATTTGTTGATGCGCTCGTCGACGAAACCGCGATTGCTCGTGATATTCCCCGCAGGCAATAGCGGAACGGGAGTCTGGTTCGAAGACACGCCTCAAGCGGTCAATTGGCGTCTCGATTCCGCACTGGCGCCGAGTTCGGTGATCGATAGCGCCGGACGCAATCTCCATGGAATCTCCGCCGATGTGTCGGCCGACGTGGATCGATTGTCTATCCGTCATGCGTTGCTGACCTCGGTCAGGTTCATGCGCGATTACAACGGCGGTTATCCGGCTCCGGCCAGCGTCGAAACGTCGCCGATCGTCATCGACAATACGATTCGTTGGATGCGCAATCGCGTGGATGGGGCGGCGGGGTATGCGCTGACCGTCGAGGTACTGGGCGGCGGCGCCGTCGTCAAGGCGCCTTCCGGTGAAATCACGCTGCAGGCGCCGAGCGGCGGCGGCCGCCTGCAACTGCGTATTCACGCGCAGACGGGCGAAACGCCGCTCACGCCGATCGTCCATGCGAATCTGTTCGATAGTGCCGTAAACGCGGATACGCAAAGCCAGAACGTCGTGGAGTTTCTGAGCTATCAAGAAAAGCTGTTGGCCGGATCTTGGCAGTACGACACCTACTTCGGCCGCGACACGCTGATTTCCGTCCGCATGCTGATGCCCGTCATGCAGCCGCCCGCGATCGAGGCGGGCTTGAGCGCGGTGCTGACCCGCCTGTCCGCCGACGGCAAGGTGGCGCACGAGGAGGGGATCGGCGAGTTCGCGCTCGTCGATAACGCCAAGAACGGCCGGCCCAACGATCCGACGCCTACGTACGACTACAAGATGATCGACGGCGATTACATGCTGGCACCGATCATGGCGTCATGGTTGATCGACGATACGCGCGGCGCCGCGCGAGCGGCGGCGTTTCTCGCGCAGACGGGGAACGACGGCTCGACCAACGGAGCACGCTTCGTCGCGAACCTCGTGCGCGTCGCGAATACCGCGAGGCCGTTCTCGCAGCAGGCCACCGTGACGAATCTCATTCATCTGCGTACCGGCGAAATCGTCGGCAATTGGCGCGACAGTACCGATGGATTGGGCGGCGGCGTCTATCCATACGACGTCAATGCCGTCTTGGTGCCCGCGGCATTGCGGGCGGCGAGCCGGTTCGTCTCCAGCGGGTTGCTCGATCCGTATTTGAGCGCCGTCGATCGCGCCGCGCTCGACGACGCTGCACAACAGGCGTCCATTTGGGAATCGGCCGCGCCGGCGCTGTTCGAAGTGACGGTCCCACAAACCCAAGCGGCTGCGCAAGCCGCGAGCTATGCGGCCCAAACGGGCGTGCCCGCAGGCCCGGCACCCGCCGCACCGATATCGTTCTACGCGCTGTCCCTCGACGAGCAGGGTAATCCGATTCCCGTCCTCAATTCGGACGGCGGCTTTGCGTTGCTGTTCGGCACGCCGTCCGCCGATACGCTGACGCGTATCGTCACGCCGGCGGTGCAGTCGTTTCCGGCGGGGTTGATTACCGACGCGGGCATGCTGATCGCGAACCCGGCGTATGCCGATACGACGCTATGGCCGAAATTTACGAACGCCGCTTATCACGGGACGGTAATTTGGTCATGGCAGCAAGCCATGTGGGTCGCGGGCCTCGATCGGCAATTGGCGCGTACCGATTTGCCGGCCGATACGCGTACGCTGCTGACCAATGCTCGGCTGCAGGTATGGCAAGTGATCTCGAACGCGGCGGACATGCGCGCTTCGGAAATGTGGACATGGTCGTACGCCAACGGCCGATATCAGGCCGAAGCGTTCGGCACGCACAGCGCGGATGCGACGGAGGCGAACGCGGCGCAATTGTGGAGTACGACTTACCTTGCGATTCAGGATCCGCATCTACAGGCGGGGCGGATGTGGTGGCAGCGGGTGGGGCGCCGATGACGAGGCAGGCGGTTGTATTGACAGGGTTTGCGATGCTCAATCACTGACCTTCGTCAACTCCCCTCGATACGGCGCCGCATAGACTCGCCGTATGCGGCATCGCGTTCGCGTTTGTTGAAGGGAGCGGCCATGGCCGACATCGTCACGATCACGCCCAATCCCAGTGTCGATTTGTCGTTTTCGGTCGACCGTCTCGTCGATACGGTGAAGTTGCGTTGCACCCAGCCTCGCAAGGATGCGGGGGGAGGCGGCATCAACGTCGCCAGAGTCCTGCATCGGCTCGGCAGCGATTGCATGGCGCTCTATCTCGCAGGGGGCGCCGCGGGGGCGTGTTTGGGCGAACGGCTCGATGCCGAGCAAGTACCCAAAACGTGCATCGAAATTGCCGGGGAAACGCGCGAGAACTTGACGGTGCTGGACGAGTCGACGCACCGTGAATTTCGTTTCGTCTTGCCTGGGCCGCAGGTGATGGAGACCGAATGGCAACGCTGCCTCGATGACCTCGAAACGATCGATCCGTTGCCGCGCTACGTCGTCGCAAGCGGCAGCTTGCCGCCGGGCGTCCCCACCGACTTCTACGCGCGCGTGGCCCGGTGGGCCCGCGCGCGCGATGTTCGCATGGCGCTGGATGCTTCGGGCGAAGTGCTCTCGGCCGCACTCGAGGAGGGGGTGTTCCTCGTGAAGCCGAGCCTCGATGAGTTGAGCGCTTTCGTAGGACGGCCCCTTACGACGCCGGGGCAATGGCGCGAAGCCGCTCGGCAGCTGGTGCAGCATGGCTGCGCGCACGGTGTAGCGCTCACGCTCGGCCCGCGCGGAGCGGTGTTCGCGACCCCGGAGGGAGCGATCGGTCTGCCGGCCTTGCCGGTGGACGTCGTCAGTGCCGTCGGCGCCGGCGATAGTTTTCTTGCCGCGATGATCTGGGCGCTCGATCACGACGCCAGCTCGAAGGAAGCGTTGCGCTATGCGATCGCCGCGGGCAGCGCCGCGGTGAGAAACCGCGGGACGGCGCTCTGCGATGCAGCCGATATCGTTCGGCTGTATCGCGATTCGTGTGCGCTCGCGCCCGTCGGCGAAGCGCGGTGAAGGCGAAGGAGGGTAACGTGAAAGAGCAAAGCGTGCAGTTCGAGGAGATCGAGATCGCGAGCGACTACGTTCCACTGCGCGGATTGATTGCCGCGCCCGAGGGGGCGGAAGGCATCGTGGTTTTCTCGCACGGCAGTGGCAGCAGCCGTCTTAGCCCTCGCAATCAGGAGGTGGCGAGCACGTTGCGTCGAGCGGGTCTCGCGACGTTGCTGTTCGATCTGCTGACGGCCGAAGAGCATGCACACGATTCGCTGACCGCCGAATATCGATTCAATATCCCGCTGCTCGCGCGGCGGCTCGTGGGTGCGATCGATTGGCTGCAAACGCGGACAGAACTGTCGTCGCTTTCCATCGGGCTATTCGGGGCCAGCACAGGGGCAGCGGCCGCATTGTGCGCCGCCGCCGAGCGCCCCGGGGACATCCATGCCGTCGTATCGCGGGGCGGGCGGCCGGACCTTGCCCGCGAGGCGTTACGACGGGTCAAGGCGCCGACGTTGCTGATCGTCGGAGAGCTGGACGTCGATGTGATCCGGCTCAATCGATCGGCGGCCGAACACTTGGCATGCGAGCACCGCCTTGTCATCGTGCCAGGCGCAACGCATCTCTTCGAAGAGCCTGGCGCGCTGGAGCAAGCGGCGCACCTTGCCGCCGACTGGTTCGTCCCGAGGCTCGCGGGCCGCTGATGTTGCCGGCCGATTCCATGCGATTGGGCCGATGCTCGAGGGCATGCCTCATTGCCCGTCTTCGGCCCATGCGGCGCGCGCCCCGCTAACAATTCAAGCAGTGCGGGTTCTTTCCGGTGCGAACAGGGAAATCCGTCGCGAGAACGGAGTCGAGCGTTTCGTCGGGCCTGAAAACGGTAATGCCTTTCAGGCCTCCACGCCATGCTGCGAAGAACAATGCGCCGATGTCACCGGCGCTAGCCTCGCGCGCAACGATGACAGTCTTCGATATCGCGGCATCCACGAACGGTTGCAATTCGCAGAGCATCGCCACGTGAGCGGAAGGGGCGATTTCGTGCGCCGTGAGGAAATAGGCGGGCAACGGAGCGCGTTCGCCGTGTAACTGGCGAAATAGGCGATGGGCGCGATTTTCGACGCGATAAGCCTGCGGCGCGCCGTCGCCTATCCGAACGATACGCCGATACGCCCAGTCGAAGACGGGTTCGACGCCGCTCGAGCAGTTGCCGGCGAATGCTAGGCTCACGCTGCCCGTTGGCGCGAATGAAAGCAGATGGCTGTTGCGCAACCCCTGTGTCGCAATGGCGTGCCGGATGGGCTCCGGCAGTTTTGCCGCGAAAGCGCCGGGTGCGAGAACCCTGCTTGCATCGAAGAGCGGGTATGAGCCGCGTTCTACGGCGATTCGCGATGAGGCATCATAGGCTTCGTCGCGCATGCATCGTGCTATGGCGGCCGCGAAGGTGCGTGCCGACACACTGTCGTACGGCAGGCGCATCATGACGAGCGCGTCCGCGAGCGCGGTGACGCCCACGCCGATCCTTCGCTTCGAAAGGCCCTCGCGCGCATGCTCGGGCAGGGGCCATAAGGTGGTTTCTAGGACGTTGTCGAGCATTCTCACTTGGGTGCGGACGCGATGGCGCAGCCGAGCGAAATCGAACGCCGGTGTGCCGCCGACACCGAACGGATGACGCACGAGCCGCGCCAGATCGATGGGGCCCAGCACGCAACTGCCCCATGACGGTAGCGGTTGCTCGCCGCACGGATTCGTTGCCGAGATCGTCTCGACCGACGCAAGCCCGTTCTCCGTATTGATCGTGTCGACGAATAGAAGGCCCGGTTCGGCGCTATCGCGCGCGCATTTCACGATCGCGGCCCACAACTGCCGCGCGGGTATCGTCGCGTAGCGCCAGCGTCCGTCGCCCAGGGCATGAGCGCCGGCTGCAAGCCGTGCCGGGTCGGGCATGGCGCGATGATGAAGGAGCCACTCGGCATCGCGCTCGACCGCTTGCATGAAGGCGTCCGTGACAGCGACCGAGACGTTGAACGTGGACCATCGCCGGCGTCCGCGTTTGGCCTGCACGAACGCGAGCAGGTCGGGGTGATCGCAGCGTAAAACGGCCATCTGCGCCCCGCGCCGCGAGCCGCTGAACCGCAATGTGCGACACACAGCGTCGAATCGCTCGATGCACGCGCAAACGTCGCGCGCATCGCCGCCCGGTCCATCGGGCGCGGCTTCGGCTGGGGCAACGGGCGAGAAATCGTAGCCGATGCCGCCTCCCATCGTCAGCGTGATGCGCGCTGCGTCAAGAGCCCGTTCGATGTCCGTCGCGTCGGCGAGTCCAGGATCTTTTGGCGATCCGATCGGGTGGACGAAGCAATTGATCATCGTCGCATCGTGGGTCGTGCCGGCATTGGCCATGATGCGGCCAGCGCCGATCGCGCCGCGCAGCATGTTGGCGTAAAACAAGCGTGCGACGTTGCCGCGCTGCTCGGGCGGCTCGGCCGCAGCGAGTGCGCGCGCCACGCGCTTGAAGACGTCGTTGCATGTCGTTTCGCCGGGCGCTAGGTATCGGTCTTGCAGAACCAACCGACTGATCGACGGGGGGGGGATCGTTCATGTGAATCGTCCGATAGGCGTTGTTTTCGCGATCAATACAGCAGGTAGCGGGTGCGCGAACTCTGGAACGAAGAAAGCGATCGCGTCACGATGCGCTGTAAGGCGGCGATGCCGGCGCCTTCACGAATCGCGCGCCAGGCTTCGAATGAGCCGATCGAGTCCCGGGTGCCCGCGAGGTCGAAATCTTCGGGATAAAGCGCATGCAACGTAACGAGCAACGCCATGCCGAGCGTCCCCGGCGCAAACGACGTGTCGGGCGATTCGGGGGAATCGCCCACGTCCTGTGCGCCGCGAACGATCGCGACGCCATGGCATTGGATGCCGCGATAGGTCGATTCGGTCGGCACGAAGTCGACGGGCGTGAATTCGAATCGCACGCCTAGCTTCGAGGCATTGAGTTGGTCCGCCAGCGCGACGCCGTCGATCCACGGTGCGCCGATGCGTTCGAACGGATGCGCGGTGCCGCGTCCCACGCTCACATTCGCGCCTTCGATCAATCCGATCTCCGGGTAGAGATCGGCCTGCTCGATCGTGCGCAAGTTCGGCGAGATCGGTACCCAGCCAAGCCCCGTATCGGCAAACCGCATCGATCGCCGATACCCGTTCATCCGAATCACTCGCAGATCGGCGCCGATCGCCCGCTCGCCGTTGAATAGCTGTGCCAATTCGCCCACGGTCATTCCATGTATCAACGGCAGCGGGAAGTAGCCGGTGAAGGACTCGCTGCCCGGATCGAGAACCGGACCGCCGATTCGGTCGGCGCCGATCGGATCGGGGCGGTCGAGCACGAACAGCGGAATGTGCTTCGCGGCCGCCGCTTCCAACGCATAGCCGAGCGTCGTTTCGTAGGTGAAGAAGCGCACGCCTGCGTCCTGCAAGTCGAATACGAGCGCATCCAAGCCTTGGAGCACCGCATCGTCGAACCGGCGCGTGGCGCCGTATAGGCTGTGCACCGTTACGCCAGTGAGCGGGTCCCGCGTATCGCTCACCCGCTCGTCGCGGTCGGCGGAGAGCCCGTGCTCGGGCGCGAAGACGGCGGCGAGCGCGACGCCGGGAGCATGGGCGAGAACGTCGATCGTTCGCCGCCCCGCGCTGTCGTAGCCGGTGCGGTTCGTCACGAGCCCGATGCGCATCCCGGCGAGCGGCGCGAAGCCTTCGGCCTCGAGCATGTCGATTCCGGTTCTCACCGGGCCGGCGGAGCTGGGCAAACGTAGCGCATCCGCTACCGCCGGCGCCGCGGTGGGCAGTAACCGCGAGAGATCATCGATCGACAAGGCTGCATGCTTGCTGGACAGCCAGGAGGTGGCCTGTTCGCGTAACGGGCGAGCGTCGCCCTGATCGAACGGGTGAACGCGATTCGTCAGCACGACGATGAACTGCTTCGATGCGAGATCGATCCATATCGCCGTGCCCGTGTATCCCGTGTGATAGATCGCACCAAAGGGCGGCAGGCGGTATCGATTCGAAACGAGCGGTGCGTCGAGCGCCCATCCGAGTCCACGCGGCGGCGCCTCGCCGGGCGGCGATGCCAACGCGGCCATCGACGCGATCGTCTCCGGTCGCAAGATGCGATGCTGCTCGAGCGCGCCTTCGTTCAGCATCATGCGAGCGAAGCGGGCGAGGTCGTCACCCGTCGAAAATACGCCCGCATCGCCCGCTACGCCGCCCATGCGAGCCGCCGTCGGATCGTGTACCCGGCCCACGCGCATGCCATCGGTATCGGCCGTCGTGGGGGCCGCACGCGCCGCATGTTTTTCGTCGGGCATGAACATCGTGTCGCGCATGCCCAACGGCGCGAAGATGTGGCGCCGGCAATAGATATCGAATGGACGATGCGTCACCCTGCGCACGACTTCGCCGAGCACGATGAAGTTGATGTCGCTATAGATGACGCGGCTGCCTGGGGCAGTCATCAACCGCTGCGCGACGACCTCGGCGAGTACGCCCTTTCTCGCATGGGCTCGCGGGCCGAGCGGCAAGTCGGGACGAAGGCCCGAAGTGTGCGTCAGCAGCTCGCGTATCGTGACATCGGCTTTGCCGTTATCCGCAAACGCCGGCCAATACCGGGCGACGGGCGCGTCGAGCTTGATCGCTCGAGATTCGACGAGCTGCATGATGGCCGTGGTCGTTGCGACGACCTTCGTCAGCGATGCCAAGTCGAACTCGGTGTCGATCGTCATCGGCTCGGGGCGGGGGACCAGCGAACGGTATCCGAAGGCCTCGCGATAACGCACACCCTGCGCATCGCCAGCGACGATGACCGCGCCCGGGATTCGGCCTGCCGCGATTTCCCCTTCGACGACATGAGCGATCGCCTCACGGGCCGCGGCGTCGATGCCGGCGCTCGACGCCGCGCGCGGCGTGCAGGCGAGCGCCAGCGCCAACGCGGCGGCCGCTGCGGCTCGGGCCGCGGTCAACGCGGCAACTGCAGCGGATCGTATCGGTTGCGCGGATTCCATAGCATCCATCCGTCGGTGTCGGCGGCGTCAGCCGCTTCGATTTGCGCGCGTATTGCTTCTGCGCCGAAATCGCGGCGATCGAACGCATAATCGCGAAACGCTTGCAGCCATGGCCGGAACCGAACGCCCGGCAGCCCCGTTCGCCGCTTCGCTTCGGCCAACGAGCGCCGGACGATCTGACCGGGGTCGGCGACGGGATTCGTGCAACCGGGCAAGCCCCAAGTAAAGCCGGAGGGATAGAGCATCGGCGAAATGTAATCGAGCGGGGCGCCGAGCGTTTCCAACTGCTGGCCGATCGCCGTATCGTCGAGGTTCCAGCAGACGTACCCGAAGATGTCCGCGGCAACGAAGACGTTATAGGGCGTCAGACGCCGGCGCGCCGCCGACAGAAAGCCGACGATCGCCTCGGTGCGGTCTTCGCGCGTGTTGGGCCGGGAGAAATGAAGGCCCTTTGCGTCGGGAAAGCGCACGTAGTCGAACTGGATCTCGTCGAACCCCGCTTGCGCCGCTTCTTCTGCGACGTCGAGATTGTGACGCCATACGTCGACATTGAACGGGTCGGCCCAGTGCAGCTTTTCGCGGTCGGCCCATGGCTGGCCTGCGTCGTCGAGCACGGCCCATTCGGGATGAGCCAGTACGAGCGGATCGTCTTTGAACACGACGATACGCGCAATCAGATAAAGCCCGCGGCGGCGCAGATCGTCGACGATCGGTTCGAACGCAGCGAGCGTCGGCGGATGCTCGCCGACGTGCGCTGCGGCGCCGATCGCTTCGCGCGCACGGCTGCGGTAGGGCGTCATGCCGCGGTCGCCCTTCATGTCTATCACGAGCGCGTTCACGGTTGTTTCCTCGGCCAGTTCGACGGCGGCCTCTCGCAACGCGGCGTTCGTCACGCCGTAGGCGGAAAGGTAGACGGCGCGTGGGCGAAACGGCGGCAAGACAATCGTGACCGGCGCGTTCGGATTCGCCGTCGCCTGCGCGCGCCCGTAGCCGGGGGAGCGCACCTTGACCGTCGTCGTCTCGGAGGCACCGCTCGCGAAACGGCCCTTGGCGTCCGTGTAGGTGACTTGATCGCCGATCGTGACGATCGCGCCTGCCACGGGCGCATGGGTTCGGGCGTCGATGACGAGACCTGTTACGGCCAAGGCGTTCGACGCGACGAACGCCGAAAGCGCCAGGAACAGGGCGACCCAAGTCTTGAAGAACGAGTGCGTCATGGCAAGTGCGACGTATCGGTTATCTGTCGTGAAAGACGCGTGTTGCGCATCGCGTGTGTGTCTTTCGTGTCGAGTTCGCCGAGGCGGCGGGCGAGCACGGCCGGCGTGTCCGCGTCGGTGATCAAGAGCCTCGGTAACGCAAGCGGTGCGGCGCGCTCGTCGACGGTCCTGCCGGCGATGGTCACGGCAGCCCGGTAGCCGGCGGCGGAGGCCATCGCGATCAGTTCGTCGTCGACGATGCCGAACGGCCAGGCGAGCAGGTCGACGTGCGTGCCGAGCTCGCTCTCGATCCGGCGGCGGGAATCGACGAGTTGCCGTTGCGCAAATCGCCGAAAGTCATCGGGCGTTCGATGCGCACGTTCCACGTTGAAGTTCGGATGCCAATAGGTGTGCGACTGAACGTCGAACAAGCCGCTGTCTTGCAGCGCTTTCAATTGCGCCCAGGTGAGCGCATAAGCCGCGTTCGAGATGGCCGACGGATAGACGAACAACGTGAACGGCAGATGCTCGCGCAACGCAATCGGGCGCAAAACCTCATAAACGCTGCGGTGGCCGTCATCGGCGGTCAGCGCGACGGCTTTCGGAGGCAGTGCGGCGCCGGTACCTGAAACCCAGTTCACGATGTCGCGCAGCGGCACGACTCGATACCCGTGCTCACGCAAGAAGCGCAACTGCGCATCGAAGGTTGCGACACGCACGGTCATCGAATCGTCGGCGGACAAGCTGAACCGATGGTACGCGAGCACCGCCACCCGTCGCGGCCGGTCTTCGCTTTTGCCGGCTCGCGCATCGATACCGTGCGCGCCGTAGGCGATGCCGAGCAACAGCAAGAGCGCCGATAAGCGCGCCCCGCGTGTCGTCCCCCGTTTGACCTTCTCGTTCGTCATGGCGAATGGCGAATTTTGCCGGTTCCGACGCAGCTCGAGCCGTCGTGCGCTGCGGCGATTAGTGAAGTCCATGCCGATTCGACGGCAGCGCTTCCCCGAACCAGGGCACATGCGGCCGGATCGTCTCGGTGTAGGCGTCCCATCCGTCCGGGTTCGAAGCGAACAGATGGTCCCGTACGGAAGCGGCGATGGCCACGCGGTCGAGCGGCTCGTCGAGCAACTGCTGGGGCCAGAGACAAAAAGCATGAAGGGCAGCCGCCGCAAGCTCGCGCAGCGTCAGTTGCGCGGACACGTATTCGAGCAGTGGGACGTCGGCCAGCATCGGCTGCCGGGCCAGCAGCTCGCCGACGGTTTGATCGTCGCGCTCCGTCTCGAAGATCAGACTTAAGGTTTGCAGCGCGGCGCCCAAGCACTGCAGGAGCGCACGCCGTTCGTATGCATCGTTCATTCGACTGATACTCCCTCTACAACGCTGCCCGGCGCCTTGACACACGCCGCCCTTTTGCAAATCGTATGTTCATCTAGCCGTGCGAACGTTGACGCTTGTCAATGCGGGGGAAGGATCGGTCTACGCGGGACGGCGCGATCGCGGGGCCTCGTTTTCTTGCGGCCGACGATGCTCAGCCCGCCAGCCAGCCGCGGGAGGACTTCAGGCGCGTGAGCAATGCGCGCCAAAACGATGCGTCGTCGAAGGAAGCGGGCGGGACTTCCGTGCCGAACACGACCTCGATTCGCGATTCCTCATACGTAAGCGCTTCGGCCTGTTCCATTTGAAGGCGCAGCACGTCTTCGTTCGCATCGGACGGTTGAGGACCTAAGCCGGCGCGGCGTTTCAAGCGCTGTTCGAGAACGGGAAAATCTGCGAAGAACGTTGCGATGAACACGGGAATGGACCGATCTCGTGCGAGTTCGATGAACGAAGCACGATGTGCGCGCTTCAGAAACGTCGCATCGACGATGACGGGGTAGCCCGCGCCCAAGGTCGTCTCGGCAAGGGTGCGTAATCGAGCATAGTTGTTGTCGATGTCGTCGTCCGTGTAGTGCGCGGATATGACAGGACGGTCGCCGTCGCCGCGCATTGGGCGCTTTCGCTCGACGTCGCTGCTCAGACGCACTGCGCCGAGCCGTTGCGCCAGGGCTTCGCTCGCCGCAGACTTGCCCGATCCCGAGAAGCCGTGGCAGAGAATCAGAAACGGACTGGCCGGCGCCGTCAGCCGGACAGCGAGCCGCAGATAGGCGTCGAACGCGGCGGCGGCTTCGTCGTCGCGGCGTTGGCCTTGCTGCTTCAACGCCGCGACGAGCGCTCGCACCAACGCGCGATAGACGACATAAAGCCGCAAAGCGGCAAGCCCCGCGTAATCGCCGGTCGACGACAGCCAGCCGTTGAGCAAGCGCGTCGCCAGATCGCCGCGCTCGTGCGCCAGCAAATCCATGACGAGGAACGCGATGTCGGCGGCGATGTCGATCCAACGCAATTCGTCGCTGAATTCCACGCAGTCGAAACAGGCGAGGTCGCCTCGGCGACGGACGATGTTTCCCAGATGAAGATCGCCATGGCACGCTTTGACGAACCTCTGCGTCCGGCGCGTCTCGAAGTGTGCGCGGTGCCGCTCGATTTCCCGGCGATACCAGTCCCCGAAGTCGCCTGAGATGCGCGTCGGCGCGATGCGCTCCAGTGTGCGGAGCACGGCGTCGAGTTGCTCGCCGGTTCGCGCGGCCGACCCGAGCGTCGCGCGCGGAGGACGATCGGCGGCGTGCAGATGAAAATGCGCGAGCTTTTGCGCAATCTGATCGATGTCGCGGTGCTGGAGCGCTGCGCGTGCGATCTGCTCCGAAAACGTATCGCGCTCATCGAACCGACGCATCTTGAGCGCGTAATCCACCGGGTGCCCAACGGGCCCGATCTTGAAACTGCCTTTGAAATGCCGGATCGGTTCGACGCAAACATAGAGCGAAGGCGCGAGACGCTGGTTCAACCGCAGTGCTTTCCGGCAACATTCGAGCCGGGCATCGACCGTCGTAATGTCGGCGAAGCCGAGATCGACGGGCTTGCAGATCTTGTAGGCGTACCGCCCCGCGAGATAGACGACCGAAATGTGCGTTTCGATGCGCACGACACGGCCGGCCGGATGCGGATAGGCGCAGGGTCGCCGAAGCGCTCGATCCATTCGCTGCCAGTCGGCGAGGCGCCGTTGCTTCTCTAGGCGTTGACGACCCGTTCGGCACGCTCGATTCATAGCCGATTTGAGCTTGATGGTTGCTGCCGTGCGGCGGGGGGCGGACGGCGAAGCGGATGACGTCATTGTTCTCCGTTCAACCACGTTCCGGTTGACGCAAGTCAACACCGGCATGGCGATGGGGCCTACGCTGAAACCTATCCTCAGCCGCAACGCGCGCTGCACTCCATCGGAGAGAGCCATCCATGAATCACACGAGGCCTTTTAAGCCGGGCGAGCAACGTGAAGTTTTCCCCGGCCTCGAGAACGATCCCTATCTGCTGCGACGTAAGCACGCCGAACCGACGGTGTGTTCCCATTGCGGCGCGGTGTACCGGGATGGACGTTGGCAATGGCTGCCGCGTCCCGACGATGCGCAAGAAGCGGTGTGCACGGCGTGCCACCGAATTGCCGATCGCGTGCCGGCCGGCTACGTCTACATCGACGGGCCGTTTGCGGAGGAGCATCGCGCCGAGTTGCTTCAACTGATCGATCGTCACGCGCAGCGCGCGCGTGAGGCGCACCCGATGCAGCGCGTCATGTCCATCGATGCCGGGGATCGAAAGATCGTCGTCACCACGACGGACGTGCATCTCGCGCGAGGCATCGGATCGGCGCTCAAGTCCGCTTTTCAAGGCGAACTCGAGCTCGATTATCCACGCGATGAAAACCTCGTACGTGTCTACTGGCGGCGTTAGTCGCGCCGCTGCGTTGCGCCTATCTAGCCAACAGGCCGCGAGATTCATACGTAGATAGCGGTCTTTCGCACAGACAAACGGAGAGCCCATGAACTGGCTGGCCCAATATTTCGAGCAGCGGACGAGCCGTCTGACATTATCGCTGTGGGCTTACCCGCCTCTTGTCATCGGGCCCGATGGCCCGATCGCGAAGCCGGCGTTTGCACTCGGTTATCCGGGGGCGGAACTCGTTTATTCGCCGGGCGCCGTGATCCAGCAAGCAGGACGTACGTATACGTTGCCTCCTCGCTTCGATATGAACGCCGAGCGCGTCGAAACGATGTCGGTCCCGCCCGCGCGCGACGACGCCCACGCCGCGTTCTTCAAGCGCGTTTCGATCTTCGCGCCGTCGACGTTCAATCCGGAGTTTCTCGTGACGATCAACGACACGCTTTCGTTCGTTCCGGGCTTCGCGGCCGACGGCAGCCCCGTCTTCTTCGGCGTCGCACAGGCGTCCTCCGGGGAGCCGATGAAAGGCGCGCAGGCGCTCCTGCCGTGGGTGTTCCGCGGCTACATCAGTATCTGACAAGACCAGCACGCGAAGCAGGAGACGTTTCGATGGCCGACGCTTCGATACTTTGGTTCGCTCAAGCGCGCCGCACCGATGTCGGGCGTGTGGGCGGAAAGAACGCCTCGCTTGGGGAGTTGACGGGCACGTTGCTCGAGGCAGGAATCAAAGTGCCCGCCGGATTCGCCACCACGGCGGCGGCCTATTGGGCGTTCATCGACGCAAATGCGCTGCGAGAGACGATCGCGTCGCTGTTGGCGGAGATGGCGGCCGGCAAGCTGACGTTGCCGGAGGCGGGCGCGGCCGTTCGGCGCGCGATATTGCACGGAGAGTGGCCCGCGTCGATCGCCGACGCCATTTGTTCCGCGTATCGGCAACTGAGCGGGCAATCGAGTGAGGCGGAGGTCGACGTCGCCGTGCGTTCGAGCGCGACGGCCGAGGACTTGCCCGACGCCAGTTTCGCGGGACAACAGGAAACGTACCTCAACGTTCGCGGCGAGCGCGCATTGCTGGCCGCCTGCCGGCGTTGCTACGCGTCGCTGTTCACCGATCGCGCGATCAGCTATCGCGAGGCGAAGGGCTTCGATCATATGACGGTCGCACTGTCGATCGGCATTCAACGCATGGTGCGCGCCGATCTCGGCGGCGCGGGCGTGATGTTTTCGATCGACACGGAGACGGGGTTCGACAAGCTCGTCGTCATCAACGCGGCGTGGGGACTCGGAGAAAACGTCGTTCAAGGCGTGGTCGACCCCGACGAGTATGAAGTCTTCAAGCCGCTGCTGGACGACGCGCGGTTTGCGCCTATCGTCGGTAAGAAGCTCGGCGAGAAACAGCTCAAGGTGATCTACTCGCGCGATGCGCGCACGCCGACGAAGAACGTGCCGACGTCGAAAGCCGAGCGCGGCGCGTTCGTGCTGGCCGATCACGAAATTTTGACGCTCGCTCGTTGGGCCTGCGCAATCGAGCGCCATTACGAGCGGCCGATGGACATCGAATGGGCGAAGGATGGCGTGACGGGCGACCTATACATCGTGCAAGCCCGTCCCGAAACCGTTCAATCGCGCCGGGAGGCGAGCGCGGTCAAGACGTATCGCTTGAAACGAGCGGGACGAAAACTGCTGGCCGGTGTGGCGGTGGGCGAGGCCATCGCGGCCGGGAACGTCTGCGTCGTCGAAAGTCCGCATCGTGCCGGGCACTTCACCGACGGCTCGATTCTCGTGACGCACACGACCGATCCCGATTGGCTGCCGCTGATGCGGCGTGCGGCTGCGATCGTGACCGATCACGGGGGACGAACCTCGCACGCGGCGATCGTCAGCCGGGAGCTCGGCTTGCCGGCTATCGTCGGGACGGGAAACGGCACGCATGTCCTGCACGACGAGCAGGAAATTACGGTTTGTTGCGCGCAGGGCAGCGACGGATTCGTCTACGAGGGCCGCGCCGAATTCACTGTCGAGGACATCGACTTCTCCAGCCTGCCGGCGACGCGAACGCACGTCATGCTCAATCTTGCGAACCCGGCGGCCGCGCTGCGATGGTGGCGACTGCCCTCGGACGGCGTGGGCCTCGCCCGCATGGAGTTCGTGATCGGCAACCACATCAAGGTCCACCCGATGGCGCTGGCGTGCTACGACACGTTGACGGATGACGACGCCAAGCGAACGATCGACGCGTTGACCGCGGGATATGAAGACAAGACGGCGTATTTCGTCGAACGCCTGGCGCTGGGCCTCGCGCGGATCGCCGCCGTGCAGTATCCGCGCCCCGTCATCGTGCGCATGAGCGACTTCAAGACCAACGAGTACGCCAACCTTATCGGCGGTGCTGCGTTCGAATCGAAAGAAGAAAACCCGATGCTCGGTTTTCGCGGCGCGTCTCGCTACGATTCGCCGCGCTATCGCGCCGGTTTCGCGCTCGAATGCCGGGCAATCGCCCGGCTTCGCAAGCAAATGGGACTGACGAATGTGGTCGTCATGATTCCTTTTTGCCGCTCGACGAAGGAAGCCGATCGCGTGCTGGCCGTCATGGCCGAGCACGGACTGGAACGCGGCAAGGACGGCCTACAGGTGTATGTCATGTGCGAGATCCCGTCGAACGTCATTTTGGCGGAGGGCTTTGCCGCTCGCTTCGACGGTTTTTCTATCGGCAGCAACGACTTGACGCAGCTCACGCTCGGCGTCGATCGCGACTCGGCCGAGCTCTCGGCGCTCTTCGACGAAGAAGACGAAGCCGTCAAGTGGATGATCGCGCACGTCATCGGCGCCGCACATCGATGCGGCGTCAAAGTGGGCCTGTGCGGCCAAGCACCGAGCGACCGGCCAGAATTCGCGCGCTTTCTCGTCGAATGCGGCATCGACTCGGTTTCCGTCACGCCCGACAGTTTCGTCGAAGTCAAGCGTCGCGTGGCACAGGCCGAGGCGACGGGAATCACGCGTTGACGCGAAGGAAGCGGCGTCGCGAGATGCCGCTGCCGCAAAGCGGTATGTCCTCATGCGCGTTTGACGGCGATCAATGCAAGTTCGGGACGTGCGGCCACAATGAACTTGCCTCCCAACCGACTAGGAGATGGATCATGGCTGAGTCTGAGAACCAAGTACCTGTCCAGAAAGAAGCATCCGCGGCGAAAACGGGCGAGACCGGGGCGCATCCCTGGGCGCTGGAAGCATGGCGTCCGGTCGAGAGTCTGCGCAATGAGATCGATCGGCTGTTCGAAGAATTCAACCGCGGATTTTCGATGATGCCGTTTCGCCGTTCGTTCTTCGACCTGAGCCCGCTGTTGCGGCGCGAACGTGCCGCCGCGAGCGCGTTGGCCGCGCCGGCCGTCGATGTCGCCGAAACCGATCAGGCCTACGAGATCAAAGCCGAGTTGCCGGGCCTGGACGAAAAAGACGTGGAAGTGAAGCTCGTGAACGGCGGCTTGACGATCAAAGGCGAGAAGCACGAGGAAAGAGAAGAAAAGCAGAAAGACTACTATCTGAACGAACGCCGCTTCGGTTCGTTCGAGCGGTACTTCCAAATCCCGGAAGGCGTCGACTCGGAAAAGATCGAAGCCACGTTCAGCAAGGGCGTATTGACGGTGATGCTGCCGAAGACCCCCGAAGCGCAAAAACCCGAGAAAACGATCCCCGTGAAAGGTGCGTGATGCCCCGTCGCGGCCGCGCCGATTGCATCGAACGCGCGGCCGCGGGCGCGTTGTTCTTCCGATCCTTCATCGCTCGAATAGTCTCCTTAACGAATCCGCACTAGGCGTAAACACCGGGGCGCGGCAAGACGAAGCCCGGTTTCAAGCCGATATATGCGTTACCACATGAGCTGCATGTTCTCTGCCTGATGGGACGCGGGGCGGGCATCGCCTACCCTTCGCTACGGCTCGCGCATCCGTTGTCCGTTGCCGGCAAGCCCAAGCCTATTAGATTCGAGACGAACCTGACGACGGCCCGCTGGGGCCGTTTCAGCATGCTGATAAAGGAGCAAGCTCATGAGTGATACCCAGGCGCAGCCGGTGGTCGGCATCGGCGCGACAGACGACTTCGCGCATCGAGGCGCGATCGACCGGTACTTCGGTATTTCGTCGCGCGGCAGCACGCAGCGGCGTGAAATCGTAGCGGGCGTCACGACGTTTCTGGCGATGGTCTATTCGGTGTTCGTCGTGCCCGGCATGCTCGGCCGCGCGGGATTCGATACCAGCGCCGTGTACGTGGCCGTCTGCCTCACGACGGCGTTCGGCTCGCTCCTGATGGGTCTCTGGGCGAAGTTGCCGATCGCGATCGGATGCGCGATTTCGCTGACGGCGTTTACCGCGTTCGGCCTCGTGCTGGGCAAGGGCATCGCACCGACGGTCGCGCTCGGCGCAGTGTTCCTGATGGGACTCATTTTTACGGGCATTTCGGTAACGGGCGTGCGCTCTTGGATCTTGCGCAATCTGCCCGCGGGCGTGGCGCACGGCACCGGCATCGGCATCGGGTTGTTCCTGCTTCTGATCGCATCGAACGATGTCGGCCTCGTCGTCAAGAACGCAGGCGGCGGCCTGCCGCTCGCGCTGGGCCATGTCTCTTCGTTTCCGGTGATCATGTCCATCGTCGGGCTTGCCGCCATCTTCGGCCTTGAAAAACGCCGTGTCCCCGGCGGCATCTTGCTCGTCGTGATCGCCGTGTCCGCGATCGGTCTTGCGTTCGATCCGAGCGTGAAGTATCGCGGTATCTTCGCGTTGCCTTCGTTGAGCGCGCCGGGCCATGCGTCGTTGATCGGCGCGATGGACATCAAGGGGGCGCTGTCCGTCGCCGTGCTGCCGAGTGTGTTCGCGCTCGTGATGACGGCCGTATTCGACGCGACCGGCACCATTCGCGCCGTGGCGGGGCAGTCGGGGCAACTCGACGCGAACGGCCGCATCGTCAACGGTGCACGCGCGCTGACGGCCGATTCGTTGAGCTCGATTTTCTCGGGCTTTCTCGGCGGCGCGCCCGCGGCGGCCTATATCGAATCGAGCGTGGGCGTGGCGGCCGGCGCGAAGACGGGCTTGGCCGCAGCGGTGGTAGGCCTGCTGTTCCTCGTCGTCATGTTCTTCTCGCCGGTGGCCGGCCTCGTACCAGCCTACGCGACGGCGCCCGCGCTGATGTATGTGGGCCTGTTGATGCTCTCCAGCGTGAGCAAGCTGCATATGGACGACATGGTCGATGCGATGGCGGGCCTCGTCACGGCCGTGTTCATCGTGCTGACCGCGAACATCGTGACGGGCATCATGCTCGGCTTCGCCACGCTCGTGATCGGGCGCATCGTCAGCGGCGAAGCGCGCAAGCTCAATGTTGGAACCGTGGTCATCGCAGCCGTGCTGGCAGCGTTTTATCTCGGGGGCTGGGCGATCTGAGAACGGCTCCGCCGAGCCCGAGCATTTGCCGTCTGGCGGCGCGCGGCACGGGATCGACATCGGCGCGCTACAATCGAGCGGTCACACGTGTCGCTGTCGAATCTCAAACCGTTCGTCCAAAGGGCTGCCCATGCGATTCCAAACGCCGTTTCTGTTCGATCTCGACGGTACGCTAGTCGATAGCGTCTATCAGCATGTGCTGGCGTGGAAGGAAGCGCTGGACGCCGAAGGAATTCCGTTATCGGTTTGGAGAATCCATCGCAAGATCGGCATGAGCGGCGGGTTGTTCACGGCGCAGCTCCTGCGCGAGACGCACGCCGACGTCAGCGAGCAAGCCGTCGATCGGCTTCGGCGAGCGCACGCCGATGCCTACCTGCGCTTTCGCGGCGACGTGCGTCCGCTGCCCGGCGCGAGAGCATTGCTCGATGCGTTGAAGCAAGCGGGGATCCCGTGGGCGATCGCCACGAGCGGCCGCATGCAGACCGCGGCGCTCAATCTCGAAGCGCTCGGTGTCGATCCGGCGAAAGACGTGGTCGTCACGCGCGACGACGTCAAGCATGCCAAGCCCGACCCGGATCTGTTCATCGCCGCGGCCGAGCGGCTCGGCGTGCCGATCGAGCGTTCGGTCGTCGTCGGCGACAGCATTTGGGACATGCTCGCGGCCAAGCGATGCCGTGCGTTGGGCGTGGGTTTGTTGTCGGGCGGATACGGCACGGACGAACTCGAACGCGCCGGCGCGTTGCGCGTTTATGACGATCCGGCCGATCTTCTCTATCACCTGGACGAGGTCGCGGCGCGTCCCTAGCCCCACGGCCATGAACGGGTAGCATCCGTTCAGTCGCTAGCTATCCTTTCGAGCAAGCGAAACCCTTCCTCCCATCTGCCGAGGCGGCTATCGCCGCTTTGGCGAAGTTCTGAGCGGTCACGGCATCCGTCGTATCGGCGAGCGATCCCCTCAAGGCGATCGACGAACCAAGGGATTGACCCGGCGGCCTGCGCTCCTCCCCGAAATTGAAACGAAATCCCCGGTTTTGTCCCATAACGGTTCATCGGGACCGTTTTCCCTTGAAGTGCCGATTTCGGATCAGTACATAGAAACCAACGACCGATTGGCGCGTTGCCATTGCGGTACGACAATCGCCCCGGAGGAGACGAAACAGGGGCCCCCATTCCGATGCGCGAGCGCGCATACGGATTCACATGGAGGAGGCGTTTCATGTCAGTTGATCCACACATCGATTCCCGCATGCTGCGTCGTGTCGCGCTGGCCAGTGTCATTGGCGCGACCGTCGAATGGTATGACTTCTTTCTCTACGGCGTGGTAGCCGGCATCGTCTTCAACAAGCTGTACTTTCCGAGTAGCGATCCTGTCGTTTCGACGCTGCTCGCCTACACGACATTCGCTGTGGGTTTCGTCACGCGGCCCGTGGGCGGCGTGCTGTTCGGACATTTCGGCGATCGCATCGGGCGAAAGTCGGCGCTTATCCTCACACTTTTCATCATGGGCATTTCGACGGCGGGCGTCGCGTTCGTTCCGACGTATGCTCAGATCGGCGTGTGGGCGCCGGTCTCGTTGCTGTCGCTGCGTGTGCTGCAAGGCATCGGGCTCGGCGGAGAGTGGGGCGGGGCCGTGCTGATGGCCTATGAGTACGCACCGCAACACCGGCGCGGCCTCTATGCGAGCCTGCCGCAAATCGGCCTTTCCATCGGCTTGTGTCTCGCCTCGGGGATGGTCGCCGCCGTTTCGCATCTGCTCTCGGAGAGCGCATTTTTCGCTTGGGGCTGGCGCATTGCGTTCGGCGCTTCGCTCGTGTTGGTGCTCATCGGGTTGTACATCCGCCTGAAGGTCATGGAGACGCCCGAATTCATGGCCCTCAAACGCACGCGCCGCGAAGCGCGAATCCCGTTCGTCGAGATGTTCGTCAACTATCGACGCGAATGGCTGATCGGCATGGGCGCTCGGTACATCGACGGCGTTTTCTTCAACATCTTTGCCGTGTTTTCGATCGGGTATCTGACGCAGCACATCAAGATGGACCGCACGGACGCGCTGCTCGGCGTAATGATCGCGGCGCTCGTCATGTGCTTTTTCATTCCGCTGTTCGGTAGCTTGTCGGACCGCGTGGGGCGCGCGCGTGTCTATAAATGGGGCTCGCTGATCTGCGGTATCTCCGCCTACCCCGCGTTTTGGCTCATCGAGAGCCAGCCGGGAAACACGATGCTGATCTGGCTGGCGATCGTGATTCCGTTCGGTATTTGCTATGCCATGGTGTACGGCCCGGAGGCCGCGCTATTCGCGGAGCTGTTCGACGCCAATGTCCGCTATACGGGCATTTCTTTCGTCTATCAATTCTCCGGAATCTTCGCGAGCGGCATCACGCCGATCGTCGCCACGGCGCTATGGAAGATGAGCGGCGCCAAATGGTGGACGATCTGCGCGTACGTCTTGTTCGCCGCCCTCGTATCGGCATGGTCGGCGCATGCGATCGATCGCGGCCGGCGCCGCAGCGGGCAACTGCGGTCGGGCGACAAACATGCCGTGAGCGCGTCGTAGGACGGCTATGCGGCAAGCGGGCAGCCTGCAGCCGGCGCCCGCGGCTCACGAACGAAACGTCTTCGCGGTCTCGTCGGCCGCGGATCGCAGGTCGGGCTCGAAGGCGAGCAAGTCGTCGAGCGTGACGCGCCCGACCGGTGCTTGCACGGCAATCGCGGCGCAAGCGCGATTGCGGTCGAGCATCACCGGTACCGCGATCGCGATCAACCCCTGCAGATGCTCTTGGTTGTTGATCGCGAGCCGGCGGCGCCGCGTAGCGGCGAGTTCTTTGCGCAGGGCGTCGCGATCGGTAATCGTCCGCTCCGAATAGGCGCGAAGCGGCAGCGTCTCGATCATCCGCTCGCGGCGGTCTTTCGGCAGGAAGCTGATCAAGAGCTTGCCGCTGGCGGAGCAGTGCAAAGGCACGTGCGACCCCGGCTGCAGATGCATGCGCAGCGGCCATTCGGTTTCCACGCGATCGACGTAGACGACGTCGTTGCCCGACAGCATCGTCAGATTGCACGTCTCCCCGATCTTCGCAACCAGTTGTTCCAGCAGGACGTGGCGCGCCGCGGCGGGGCCGGCGTGCATGAGCACGTTGACCGCCAGCATGCGCACGCGCGGGGAGCATTCGTAGCGCTTGTCGCCGGCCCCGCGCGTAATCAGCCATGCATCGGTCAGTTGGACGAGGATGCGGTGCACCGTCTGCTTGGGCAAACCGAGCGAGTTCACGAGATCCATCATGGAAAGCGGATGGCCCGCTTCGGCGAGCGTTTCGAGCACACGGAACGCTCGCACGGCGGCCGCATTCGATTGATTCGACGTCGACATCGTGTCTCCTGTTCATGGCGCTCGCGCGGCTTACTTTTTTCTTCTGCCGTCCATTGTGCATCTCGCCGTCCAATTTTCGGGACTAGAGAAAGTCCCGAATTTTGCAGTTTCCCGCGTACGCAGAAATGCAGTCGACGAAAGCACGGGAAACGGGACTCGGAACGCAAAGCCGGCGCATAGATTGGCAGCACCGCCAATTCTTTTTTAACGGAGCGCCGCGTATGAATGTCAGGGCCACAGCAGCCGAAGTCGCCGGCCAGCCAGCACAAACACAGCAAGCGCAAGTACAGACGGAGGTGCGCATCGACGAGATCGTCGCGCGTGCCCGCGACGCGCAGCGAGCGTTCGAATTCGCCGGTCAAGCCGCACTCGATACGGCTGCCGCCGCCGCCGCGTGGGCGATCATGGAGCCGGGCCGCAACCGGCAGCTCGCCGAGCTTGCAGTGCGCGATACGGCGCTCGGCAACGTCGAGGACAAGGTCCGCAAGAACTTTCGGAAAACACTCGGGCTGCTGCGCGACCTCCACGGCCGCAAAACGAGCGGGGTGATCGCGCGCGATCCGGTGAACGGTATCGTCGAAATCGCTCGTGCGGTGGGGGTAGTCGCCGCGGTGACGCCGTCCACCAATCCGGCGGCCACGCCCGCGAACAAGATCGTCAACGCGCTGAAATGCGGCAATGCCGTGATCGTCGCGCCTTCCCCGAAAGGCTATTCCTCGTGCGCGTTGCTGGTCCAATTCATCCACGCGCAGTTCGACAAGGCGGGGCTCGATCGCGCGCTCGTCCAGCTCGTGCCGGAGCCTGTCAGCAAGGCGGCCACCGCCGCGCTGATGAGCGCCGTCGATCTCGTCGTAGCCACGGGCTCCAGGGCCAACGTGCGCATGGCCTACGCGAGCGGCACGCCGGCTTTCGGCGTCGGCGCAGGCAACGTCGCCTCGATCGTCGAGCAATCGGCCGATCTGTGCGATGCGGCGCGCAAGATCGCGCTATCGAAGACTTTCGACAACGCGACGAGCTGCTCGTCGGAAAACAGCGTGGTGATCGACGATGCGGTGTACGACGCGATGCTCGCCGAATTGCGCCGCCACGGCGGAGCGTTGCTCGATGCAGCGCAGAAGCAGCGGCTGCAGGCGGCGATGTGGCGCGACGGCAAGCTCTCGGAACGCTGCACGGCTAAGAACGCCGTGCATATCGCACGTACGGCGGGTTTAGAAGAGATTTGCGCCGGCGAGCCGGCATTCCTCATGGTAGAGGAGGACGGCTTCGGCGCTGACCATCCGTTCTCGGGAGAGAAGCTCGCGCCGGTGCTGGCGATTTACCGCGCGCGCGATTTCGCGGACGCGCAGCGCATCGTGCGCGGCATCTACGCATACATGGGCGCGGGGCATTCGGTCGGCTTGCACACGGGGAAACCCGACCTCGCGATCGCTTTGGGCGAGCGGTTGCCGGTGTCGCGCGTGATCGTCAATCAAGCGCACTGTTTTGCGACCGGCGGCAACTTCGACAACGGCTTGCCGTTCTCGCTTTCGATGGGCTGCGGCACGTGGGGGCGGAACAACTTTTCGAGCAACCTCGATTTCCACCAGTACCTGAACGTGACGCGCGTCGCATATCCGATTGCAGAGCGCGTGCCGGAGCTCGACGAGCTGCTCGGCGATTACTTCAGGAGCGTCGGACGATGAGCGCACCTTCGACACTGCGCGCGCTGATCGACGCGCGCGCCATTCAGTATCCCGACAAGCCGTTCCTGTTGGCGGTATCCGAAGACGATCGCGATTGGGCCGGCGATCCCATCACCTTCGCCATGCTGCAAGCGCGTTGCCGAGCGCTGGAGGAACGATTCCGGCGCGCGGGGCTGCAGCCTGGCGACGTGGTCTCGGTGTTCATGGGCAACGGCATCCAAACGGCCATGCTGCTGCTCGGCGCGATGTACAGCGGGCTCGTCGCGCATCCGCTGAACCTGCTATGCCAACCGTCCCAGCTCGGCTATATCGTCGAGCACTCGGATTCGCGCATGATCTTCGCCTGCGACGAAACGCTCGAAGCGCTGCTTCGTGCCCGAACCGCACTGCGCGAACACGATCCCATGCGGGAGATCGCGATCGTCGGCACCGCACCCGACGCCGCCGGCTTGCCTGCACTGCCGCTCGCGGCGGCGACGGCGGCGACGGCATCCATGGCGTCGGCCTGCGCCGAAACGCGGGCGGCGCCGGACTCAGATGCGAGCGGCGAAGGCGCGCCGCACGCGAGCCGCGGCGTCGAGCCGGGCGACATCGCGCTGTTGATGTACACGTCCGGCACCACGGGCGCGCCCAAGGGCGTGTTGTTGAGCCACGGCAATCTTCTGGCGAATGCGCGCAACATCAGCGCCGAGCATCGGCTGGGCGCCGAGGACCGCGTGCTGGCGTCGCTGCCGCTTTATCACATCAACGGTCTCGTCGTGACGCTGCTCGCGCCGCTCTATCACGCGGGCTCCGTGGTCTTGACGCCGCGGTTTTCGGCGCGCACGTTCTGGCGAGACGTCGCCCGCACCGGCTGCACCTGGATCAACGTCGTGCCGACGATCGTGGCGTATCTGCTCAACGGCGACGAACCGCGCGGGTTCGATCTGTCGGCGCTGAAGTTTTGCCGCAGCGCGTCGGCGGCGCTGCCGGGCGACCATCATCGTGCGTTCGAGGCGCGATTCGGCATCGGCATCATCGAGACGATGGGGATGACCGAAACGGCCGCGCCGGTATTCAGTAATCCTTACGAACCGGAGAGAAGGCGCGTCGGCAGCATAGGACTTCCGTCCGGCAGCGAGGCGAAAGTCATCGACCGGAACGGCCGCGATTGCGCGCCGAACGAGCCCGGCGAAATCGTCCTGCGCGGCGAGCAGGTGATGCTGGGCTACTACAAACGTCCCGAAGAGACGGCGAAAGCATTTACTGCCGACGGCTGGCTACGCACGGGCGATCTCGGCTATCGCGACGAAGACGGCTATTTCTACATCAACGGCCGCTCCAAAGAATTGATCATCAAAGGCGGCGAGAACATCGCGCCGCGCGAGATCGACGAAGCGCTGCTGCGGCACCCGGGCGTGCTCGATGCCGCGGCGGTGGGCGTGCCCGATCAGGCGTACGGACAGGAGATCGTCGCCTTCGTCGTGCCACGGGAGACGCATTGGGCCGGGTCGCCCGATTCGAACGAGCTCCGTGCGCATTGCCTGCGCGAGCTCGGCCGATACAAGACACCGAAGGAAATCCGGTTCGTCAGCGAGTTGCCGCGCGGCCCCTCGGGCAAGGTCCAGCGTTTGAAGTTGGTCGCCCCCGCGCCGGACTGACGCGGCTCGCCCGGCCGCGGCGAGCGGCCCGATATCGAGCTCGCAGCACATTACGAAAGAGACAGTGGGAGACACCAGCATGAAACAGCGTGCGCAGCGCGTGAAAACGCGCCACATCATTTTGGCGGTCATGTGCCTCATGTACTTCATCTCATACATCGACCGCGTCAACATCGCGGTCGCCGGGCCGCTGATTCGGCATGAGATGGGGCTGACCACCGTGCAACTCGGCCTCGTTTTTTCGGCTTTCGCTTATCCGTATGCGGCGATGCAGATCGTCGGCGGCTGGCTTTCCGACAAATTCGGCCCCAAGCTCGTCTTGACGGTCCTGTCGCTGATCTGGGGCGTGGCGACGTTCGCGACGGGCTTCGCGGGCAGCGTCGTCATGCTCGTCGCGCTGCGCTTTGCGCTCGGCATCGGCGAAGGCGGCGCATTTCCGACGGCCACGCGTGCGTTCACCTACTGGATGCCTGTTTGCGAGCGCGGATTCGCGCAGGGCATTACGCACAGCTTCGCGCGCTTGGGCGGCGCCGTGACGCCGCCGCTCGTGCTTGCCGTGGTAGTGGCCGGCGGCTGGCGCGACGCGTTCATTCTGCTCGGGGTGGCCAGCCTTGCCTGGACCGTCCTGTACCTCTTCGTCTTTACGAATTCCCCGGAACACAATCGACGCATCACCCCGGAGGAAACGGCCGAAATCGGCTATCGCGCGGGCGACTGCGAGCGGGCCAAACGCGTCGCCACGCCGTGGCGCAAATTGATTCGGCGGATGTGGCTCGTCACGTTCGTCGACTTTTGCTATGGCTGGCTGCTGTGGGTCTATTTGACGTGGTTGCCGTCCTACCTGAAGGAGTCGCGCGGCTTCGACCTCAAGCATCTGGCGCTGTTCACGGCCTTGCCGTTGCTCGCGGGCGTCATCGGGGATACGCTCGGCGGCGTCGTGTCCGATCGTATCTACAAGGCGACCGGCCGGCTGCGCCTTGCGCGCTGCGCGGTGCTCTTGGTCGGCCTGGGCGGCTCGCTCGCGTTCTTGTTGCCGATGATCTCGGTCAAGGATCCGATCACGGCCGTGTGGCTGCTGACAGGATCGTTTTTCTTCCTCGAAATCACGAATCCCGTGTTGTGGACGCTGCCGCTCGACATCGCGGGCAAGTATGCGGGCACGGCCGGCGGGATGATGAACACCGGCTTCGGCATCGCGGGGATGATCTCGCCGGTCGCCTTCGGGTATTTGATCGAGCATACAGGCAGCTACGACGTGCCGTTCCTGGTATCGGCGGTGTTGCTCGCGCTCGGCATCGTCGCGGCGCTGTTCATCGATACGAGCCGCACTGTCGAGGCCGATGAAGAGCGCGAGCGCCGCGAGGGCGCGGCACGAAGCGGGGCCTTCTCGTTCCTCGATACCGTGCCGGCCGTGCGGCTCGAGCGGCACACGCTGCGCCGCCCGTTGCGGTGGCGGCGTTGAGCGTCTCAGGCGCCGGCTTCGGCGTGCTCGCGCGGGAAGACGGCCTGCGCGGCATGATCCTCGAGGATCATGTCCGCCGCCTTTTCCGCGATCATGATGACCGGCGCGTTCGTATTGCCCGAGACGAGCTCGGGCATGATCGACGCATCGACCACCCGCAGCCTTGCCACGCCGTGCACGCGCAGCCTGTCGTCGACGACGGCGAGCGGATCGCGGCCCATCTTGCAAGTGCCCGCAGGGTGATAGATGGATTGGCTGAACCGGCGTGCCGCTTCGAGCAGCTGCGCATCGCTCCGATATTGCGAGCCCGGCGTGAACTCCGACACGATATGCGGTGCGAGCGCGGGGGCGGACGCAATGCGTCGTGCGACTTTGATGCCGCCGATCACGACCGGATGATCGCGCTCGTCCGACAAATAATTGGCGTGGATGGCGGGATATTGGAGCGGATCCGGCGAGCGGATTTCGATGTGCCCGCGGCTGAAAGGCCGCAGTTGGCAGACCGACGACGTGAAGGCCGAGAAGCGATGGGCGCCTTTGCCCGGCTTGTCGGCGCTGAGCGGCTGCATGTGAAATTGGATGTCCGGGCGATCGACGTCGGGCCTCGAGCGCGTGAAGATGGCGACCTGACTCGCGGCCAACGTAAGCGGCCCTGTGCGCCAGAGCGCGTATTGCATGCCGATCCAGGCCTTGCGAAGCGGGTGATTGACCTCGTCGTTGAGTGTGCGCGCTCGGGTGCGGAATACGAGGCGCACTTGCAGGTGATCCTGCAGATTTGCGCCGACGCCGGGCAGATCGAGCCGAACCGGCACGCCGGCGCGTTCGAGCACGCGCGCCGGACCGATCCCCGAGAGTTGCAGAAGGTGCGGCGAGCCGATCGCCCCGGAAGCGAGGATGACTTCGGCGCGCGCACGCACGGTCTTGCGCTCGCCGTTCTGCACGTACTCGACACCCACGGCCGTGTTGCCTTCGAGCAGCACCTTGCAGGCTTGCGCACGTGTGGCGACGCTCAGGTTCGATCGCGTGCGGGCGGGTTTCAAGAATCCTTTGGCCGTGCTCCACCGAAAGCCGTTGTGCGCGGTCTGCTGAAAGTAGCCGACGCCTTCTTGGCTGGCGCCGTTGTAGTCCGGGTTCAGCGGAATGCCGATTTGCTGGGCCGCCGCGATGAAATGATCGGCGATGGGCCGGCGCAAGCGCAAGTCCGATACCTTCAGCGGGCCGCCTACGCCGTGATAGGCATCGGCGCCGCGTTCCTGGTCTTCGGACTTCTTGAAGTAGGGCAGGACATCGGCATAACTCCAGCCGCGGTTGCCGAGTGCCGCCCAGCGATCGTAGTCCTCGCGCTGGCCGCGAACGTAAAGCAAGCCGTTCAGCGAGCTCGACCCGCCCAGCACTTTGCCGCGCGGCCAATCGATCGCACGGCCGGCCACGTTCGCGTCGGGCTCCGTACGGTAGCACCAGTCGAACTCGGGGTCATGCATGGTTTTGAAGTAACCCACCGGCACGTGTATCCATGGGTTGCGATCCGGGCCGCCCGCTTCGAGCAGCAGAACCGAATTGCGCGGATCGGCGCTCAAGCGATTGGCCAGTACGCAGCCGGCCGATCCCGCACCGACGATGACGTAGTCGACTTCCGTTTCCATGAAAAACGTCTCCTGACGATTCCGCGGCGCATGACGGCGTGGCGTTGCGCGCCTTTCGCCTCAATGTCGCGGAAGGCCGACGCGTTCGCAAGCGCAACGCCCGTTGCGGGCCGTAACTGAAACGGAAAATGCACAATCCGCACCAAAAGCGGCGTGCGCGAACGGTTGCCGTGGCGCGCGCGCACCGAGCGGCGGAAGATACGCCGCGCGTGCCGCAAACGGCGAGCACGGCAATGCGCCGGCCTGTACCAGGCGAAAGATCCGCACTGGCGCTATGTGCGGTGCATCGCAATCGATACGATTCGCATCAGGACCGGATAGATAGCGCATGGCAGCGAGGAGAGCGCGGTGACGATAGATTTCATGCAGGAATCCCCGAATCGGATGGTGTCGGTGCGCGATTGCTTCGGCATCGACTCGAACCTGACCGTGCCGGCATTTTGCGAGCGCGACGACCATGTGCCGGACGTCGATCCCGCCTACCGCTTCAACGCCGAAGTGACGCTCGCGATTCTCGCCGGCTTCACGCGCAACCGGCGCGTGCTCGTGCAGGGTCTGCACGGCACCGGCAAGTCGACGCATATCGAGCAAGTGGCCGCTCGATTGAACTGGCCGTGCGTGCGGGTCAATCTGGACGGCCATATCAGCCGGCTCGATCTCGTCGGCAAAGACGCGATCGTCGTGCGCGACGACCGGCAGATCACCGAGTTCCAGGAAGGCATCGTGCCGTGGGCGCTGCAGCGGCCGGTGGCCTTGATCTTCGACGAATACGATGCGGGGCGGCCCGACGTGATGTTCGTCATTCAGCGCATCTTGGAGCGCGACGGCAGCTTCACGCTGCTCGATCAGAACCGCGTGATTCGTCCGCACCGGTACTTCCGGCTGTTCGCGACGACGAATACGATCGGCCTTGGAAACGTCAACGGCCTTTATCACGGGACGCAAATGCTCAACCATGCGCAGATCGACCGATGGAACGTCGTGGCGACGCTGAACTATTTGCGCAGCGAGGACGAAGCTGAAATCGTGCTCGCGCGCGTGCCCGAAATGGCCGATGAAGCGGGCCGCGCGCTCATCGAATCGATGGTCGATATGGCGGCGCTGACGCGCAAGGGCTTTGCGGCCGGGGATCTTTCCACGCTGATGTCGCCTCGAACCGTGATCAACTGGGCGGAGAACTGCCAGATTTTTCGCGACCCTGGGCTCGCTTTCCGGCTGACTTTCCTGAACAAGTGCGACGAATCGGAACGGCCGGTCGTCGCCGAATACTATCAGCGCTGTTTCGGCGTCGAACTGTGCACGCCCGGCGTGGATGGCGAAGGAAACGGCGAGGCCCTTCGATGAAGCCGCCGCCCCACGCCGTGCGCGCCGCGCTGCGACGTGAAGCGCTTTGCGCGGCGGCCATACGTGCGCTGACGGGGGACGCCGCGTTGCACTACCGGGGCGGCCGGTTGTGCCGCCGCATGCGGCCCTTGCCGCTTCACGCGCCGCATCTGCATGGCGACGCCTACGAGGACGATTTTCCGTCGCTGCGTGGGGCCGCCGATGCCGCCGCGATGCGTCTTGCGCATTCCGACGTGAGCTTGCATCGTCGGTTCTCGCCCGAGCAGCGTATCGAGCGTTTGCTTTTCGAGTTGTTCGAACAGATTCGCTGCGAAGCGTTCGCCGTGTCCGCCATGCGTGGGATGCGTGGGCTTGCCGACAACCTGCGTCACCGCTTCGAATCGTGGTCGCGTGCGTACTGTCGTTCGGGACTGACCGAAAGTGAACTCGGTATTCTGATTTACACCGTCGTTCAAGTCGTATGGTCGCGTGTCACCGCCTGGCCGGTGCTCGAGGAGACGGAGAATCTGATCGAGGCGACGCGGGCCGGCATCGTGCCGCGGATCGGCGCGCATGTCGCGCTCTTGCGGCGGCATCGATTCGATCAGCGTGCTTACGGCGCGATCGCGCTCGAGTTGGCGCGCTGCGTCGCATCGATGATCGAACATGCTCGCACGGCATTCGGCGGCGACGCCGGCGACGACGCGCGCGAAAGCGACGATCCCTTGACCTCGTTTTCGCTCTGGGTCGATTTCGAGGAATCCGAAGATGCATGGGACGCCGCCGGTGCCACCGTGGGCGGCGCCCGAAAGGGCGCGGGGCCGACTGATGCCTATCGAGCGTACACGACGCAATTCGATCGCGAATGGCGCGCAGGCGCGCTCGTGCGTCCTGCGTGGCTGCGCGAGTATCGGGAACGACTCGATGAGCGCATTGCCGCCAGCGGCTTCAATCTGGCGAAAATCGCTCGCGTGTTGCAAGCCACGCTTGCAGTGCCGCGGCGTGACGGCTGGTCGTTCGGCGAGGAAGACGGGCGCATCGACGGCCGCCGCCTCGCGCAAATCGTCAGCTCGCCCGCCGAGCGGCGCGTGTTCGCGCGCGAGCGCCTGCGGCCTCACGGCGATTGCGTCGTCGGCTTCCTGATCGATTGCTCCGCGTCGATGAAAGCGCACATCGATTCCGTGGCGATGCTCGTCGATACGCTCGTGCGGGCGAGCGAACAAGCCGGTCTCGCCACGGAGGTGCTCGGTTTTACGACCGGCGCTTGGAACGGCGGCCGGGCGCGCGCCGAATGGCTGGCGCGTGGACGGCCGTCGCGGCCCGGGCGCTTGAACGAACTGTGTCATTTGATCTTCAAACGAGCCGACGATAGCTGGCGCCGGGCGCGTACCGATATGACGGCGTTGTTCAAAGCCGATCTTTTCCGCGAGGGCGTGGACGGCGAGGCGGTGCAGTGGGCATGTGCCCGCCTAAGTGCGCATGCGTCGGCGCGGCGCATTCTCGTGGTGATTTCGGACGGAAGCCCGATGGATTCGGCCACGGCGCAGGCGAACGGCGCGCGCTATCTCGACGTGCACCTGAACGACGTGCTGGAGCAGCGCACGTTGTTGGGCGACGTCGAGGTGATTGGGCTCGGGGCCGGTTGCGATCTTGGCGCAGTCTACCGGCATAGCATGGCGTTCGATCCGGCGTCTCGGCTCGACATGACCCAGCTCTTGAGTGTGGCGCAATGGATCGGGGCACACCGCGCACGATGAAGCGCAGGCCCGGTGAGGCGTGGGCCTGGTGAGGCGTAGGTTTGGCGAGGCGTAGGCCGGATAAGGCGGAGGTCCGGTGAAGAGCAGGCCCGGTGAGGCGTAGGGCCCGGCGAGGCGTAGGTTCTAAGCCGCGTGCGGTTCGCTGTCGTCTCGTGCCGCCCGGTCGCGTGCGGCTTGCGCCTGAACGGCCGTCACGGCGATCACGTAGAAGATGTCTTCGGCGCTGCAGCCGCGCGAGAGATCGTTGGCGGGGCGATTCAGCCCCTGCAGCAGCGGGCCGATGGCTTTAGCGCCGCCGATGCGTTCCGCGAGCTTATAGCCGATGTTGCCCGCATCGAGGTTCGGGAAGACGAGCACGTTCGCGTGCCCGCCCACCTGCGAATGCTCGATCTTGCGTTCGGCGATCTCGGCGACGATCGCCGCGTCGAGTTGAACGTCGCCGTCGATGGCGAGCGTGGGGCGTTTCGCCTTCACGCGCTGCGTCGCCTCGATCACCTTGTCGACGTGCGCATGATGGGCGCTGCCGCTCGTGGAGAACGAGAGCATCGCCACGCGCGGCTCCTCCATCAAAAGACTGCGCGCGCTGTCGGCCGCGGCCATCGCGATCTCGGCGAGTTGCCCGGCGTCGGGATCGACGACGAGCGCGCAATCGGAAAAGATCAGCCCGCCCTTGTAACGATGAAACGGCTCGCAAAGCATCATCAGGAAGAAGCTCGACACGAGCTTGAACGACGGCTCGATCCCGATCAATTGTATTGCCGTGCGCACGACATCGGCCGTGGTGTGAACGGCCCCCGCCACCGAACCGTCCGCATGACCGCACCGCACCATCAACGCGGCGAAAACGAGCGGCTTGAGCACTTCCTTTTGCGCGAGTTCGCCGGTCATTCCTTTGCCGCCTCGCAACGCCAGCAGTTCATCGGCGAGCCGCGCGCGCCGTTCCGACAAAGCCGGATCGACGAGGGTTACGTCGTCGAGCGAGAGCGCGTCTCGTTCGGCCGCCGCGTGGATCGCTTGCGAATCGCCGACAAGTATGATGCGTGCGATGCCCTCGCGGCGGGCCCGTACGGCGGCGGCCAGCACGCGAGGGTCTTCGCCCTCGCAGAGGACGATGCGCGCCGGCGACTGGCGCGCAGCCTCGATGATGCGGTTAAGCGCTTTCATGTATCGCTCAGACGTAGTCCTTGTACTTGTCGAGCAGGCGAACCGGCTTCGACAAGGCGTCGCGGCGGAACGGATCGCCGAGCTCGCGCGTGCACATGATTTCGATGATCGTCGTCTTGCCTTCGTTCATCTGCATGTCGATGGCTCGCTTCAAGGCAGGGCCGACGTCCTCGAGTTGATCGACGACGATCCCTTCGGCGCCCATCGCGCGCGCGATGGCCGCGAAGCTCTGGTTGTCGAGCTCGCCGGCGACGAAGCGCCGGTTGTAGAAGTCGACCTGATTCTTCTTTTCCGCGCCCCATTGCCGATTGTGGAAGACGACTGCTGTCACGGGAATGTCGTGCCGCACGCACGTCATCGTCTCCATGAGGCTCATCCCCCAAGCGCCGTCGCCCGCATACGACACGGCCGGGCGATGCGGCGCCGCGACCTTCGCGCCGATGATCGTCGGAAACGCGTAACCGCAGTTGCCCCAGCTCATCGCAGCGAAGAAGCTGCGCGGCTTGTTGAAGCGCAGGTAGCTGTTCGCGACCGAGTTGATGTTGCCGATGTCGGTCGACACCATCACGTCTTCGGGCATGGCTTTCTCGAGCTCGCGCAGCACCTGCCGCGGGTGCAGGTATTGGCCGCCGTTGAATGTCCGTTCGCGCTTCTGTTCCTCGATCATGTCGAGACTGTACGCATCGAGCTCGTGCGTCCAGCCGTCCAGTTCCTTCTCCCAGGCGGCTTTCTCGGTGGCGAACTGGTCCGCGCGTTCCTCGCGCGTGGCGTCGCAGGCGAGCGTGCGATTCGTCAGACGTTGCGTGAGCGCGGTCGCCGTGGCCTTGGCGTCGCCGCAAATGCCGACCGAAATCTTCTTCACGAGGCCGAGCATCTTGTGATCCGCGTCGATCTGGATGATCTTCGCGTCTTTCGGCCAGTAATCCATGCCGTGCTGCGGCAGCGTGCCGAACGGGCCCAGGCGCGAGCCGAGCGCGATGACGACGTCGGCGCGCGAGAGCAGTTTCATCGCGGCCTTCGAGCCTTGATAGCCGAGCGGGCCGCACCATAGCGGATGGTTGGCCGGGAACGAGTCGTTGTGCAGGTAGCTGTTGACGACCGGTGCGCCAAGGCGCTCGGCCAGCGCCTTGCACTCGTCGATGGCATCCGCCATCACGACGCCGCCTCCCGAGATGATGACGGGAAATTTCGCCTGAGCAATCAAGTCGGCGGCTTCGTTCAGGCTCTGTTCGCCTCCGGGGCCTCGATCGAGTTTGCGCGGCTGCGGGATTTCCACCTTTATCTTGCCGTAGAAGTAGTCGCGCGGGATGTTGAGCTGGGTCGGCCCCATCTCGGCCGTCGCGCGGTCGAAGCAGCGGGCCGTGAATTCCGCCATCCGCGCAGGATGCGTCACGTGTCCTTGGTATTTCGTGAATTCCTGGAACATCGGCAATTGGTTCGCTTCTTGGAAGCCCCCGAGCCCGATGCCCATCGTGCCGGCCTCCGGCGTCACTATCACGACCGGGCTATGTGCCCAATAAGCGGCCGCAATGGCCGTGACGCAGTTGCTGATGCCGGGGCCGTTCTGACCGATGACGACGCCGTGGCGGCCCGACACGCGCGCATAGCCGTCGGCCATGTGGCCCGCGCCTTGTTCGTGCACGACCGGAATCAAGCGAATCCCTGCCGGCGCGAAGATGTCCATCGCGTCCATGAAGGCGGAGCCCATGATGCCGAACATGTCGGTCACGCCATTGGCTGCGAGGGTTTCGACAAACGCCTCGGATGGCGTCATGTCTTGCGGCCCGCTCGCCGTGGCGCGCTGTGAGGAGGAATGGTCGTTCATAGAGATGTCTCCGGTCTTCATTTAACGGAATGCCTGGGGGGATGCTTCTTTATCGATGCTATGCACCGAGGCAACCGGGTCAAGGCATTCCGCACGTCGATGATGAATTTGGAATGAAATGAAATGATTCGTTTCAAAAGCGCGGGCAGGCTTCGCGGTCGATTCCGCTCGGCGGTCCCGCCGTTACGTCGATTGCTTGGGGCGTTCCTTGCGGAACGCGCGCTTGACCGCGATGAGTCCGTCGCGAAACTCGAACAGGTCGCAGCCCTGGGCCTCGATTCGCCAGCCTTCGGCATGGGTGCCCGTAAAGACCCATTCGGAGACTCCGCGCTCGCCCGCGACGTAGTGGCGTCCTTGGCCCCAATGCGCGTCCGGAAAGGTCTTGAATACGGCTTCGAAGGCGGCGCGTACGGCTTCCCGTCCGACGAAACGTGCGCCGTAGACTTCGGGCCCGGCTGCCGCATCGAATACGCAGTCTTCGGTCATGAAGCCCATGAGCGCGTTCGCGTCGTGCCGATTGAACGCGTCGGAAAACGCGGCGAGCGTGTCGGGTGTGACGGTGGAAGAGGCGAGGGGTGTTGCGGACATGCATGTCTCCTGTCGATCAAATGGGCTCGGCGCTGGGCGCCGCCAGGTATGAACACGTTATCGGGCGCCCGCCCGCCGGGGTAGCGCCAGTTCGGGGGTTTCGCTTGGGCCAGCGCGCCCGCGCGAAGCGGTGCGCTGGACCCATCGGATCCTTTCGCCTGGTACTACCCCCTCTTTTATTGATTGACAATGCTTGACTAAACGAGCGAATTCTCGAGCGAAGCGAAGACAAGGTCTCGCGGCCTCAATCCGAAGGCGCGCTGACTATACTTTTTGAACGCTTGTGCAACGCGATGCATCGCCAGGCGAAATGCGCGCCGCGGGTCGGTATTCGAAACGCAAGGAGACGGCAGTGAGAGCCTTACCCCGAGTCACCAAGACATTCAAACGTCCCTCCCTGTCGCCCGGCGAGCCTCGGCTCAAGTTGCGACGCATGCGAACCGGCATGAACTCGTATTGGCTGACCGCCGCCGTGCTCGCCGTCGCCATCGCTGCATGGCAGGTGATTTCGATAGCGGGGGTTTTCCCCGCGTTCGCGCTGCCTTCTCCGGTTGCCGTATGGCAGTCGTTCGTCGACATATCTAGAAACGGATATGGCGGCCAATCGTTGATCAGCGACATCCTCATCAGCTGCTTTCGGATCGTGATCGGCTTTGTGGGCGCCGTGGCGATCGGCGTTCCCGTCGGACTTTTGATGTCGCGCAACAAGTTCGTGTTCGACATCATCGATCCCTTGCTGCAGTTCGTTCGCCCCGTTCCGCCGCTCGCCTACATCCCGTTACTCGTGGTTTGGTTCGGCATTGGGGAGTTGCCCAAGGCGATCTTGATTCTCGTCGGCACGATTCCCGTCATCATCATCGGCACCATGTCGGGCGTCAAAAGCACGCCGCCGCTGCGCATTGCAATGGCGCGCACGCTGGGCGCGACCAATGCCCAAATCTTCCGACGTATCGTGCTGCCGTCGGCCATGCCGGAGATATTCACCGCGATGCGCGTGGGGATCGGTGTCGCCTGGACCTGCCTCGTCGCGGCCGAACTGATTGCGGCGAGCAGCGGCTTAGGCTGGCTCGTGCAATTCGCCGGTCAGGCGTTGCAAGTGAGCGTCGTGATCGTGGGCATCGTCATCATCGGCATCATCGGGTATGCCATGGAGCTGGCGATTCGAAAAATCGAGAATTGGGCCGTGCCTTGGCGCGGGCACGAGTGAGCGCATGGGCGAGCAGATGAGTGTGTTCCACCTTCGGAGGAGACTAGCGATGAAAACGAAACGAACCCTTCAACGCGTGACCGCCGCCGTGCTCGTCGCATGCGGCGCAATCGCCTGCATGAGCCTAGCGCAAGCGCAGGGCAAGCCCCAAGTCGTCATCGGCTACGAGGACAACGGCGCCGATCCCTACATGGTGTCGATGGCCGAGCACTTGTTCGAAGGTCAGATGAAAGCCGATGTGCAATACAAGCTGTTCAGTTCCGGCCCGGCGGCGATGAGCGCGCTGGCGTCGAACAGCCTGACGTTCATGTGCGGTATCGGCATTCCTCCGCTCGTGACGGCCATCGCGCAGGGATTGCCGATGACGATCGTCTACAACCAGGAGCGCTATACGAATGCCGCCGGCATCGTGGTCAAGCCCGAGAGCGGCATCCACGACGTGGCGGGCTTGCAAGGCAAGAAGATCGCCATCGTTGCGGGGTCGCAGGCCTCGTTCGAATTGGCGACGTTTCTGGCCGAAGCGCACGTGCCGTACTCGTCGGTCACCCAGATCAACATGGCGCCGCCGCAGATGCGCACGTCGTGGGTGACCGGGGCGATCGATGCGGCCATCGTCTGGGATCCGGTTTTCAGCGCACTGCGCGCGGCGGGCGGGAAAGCGATCAAGACGGACGGCGATCTGCCGCGAAGCGCGTCGAGCTACAACGTGTGCATCGCCAACGCGGACTGGGCCAAATCCCACCCCGATCTCGTGCGCGGTTTCGTGGCGGCACTCGACGAAGGCTATCAAATCACGCAAAAAGATCGCGACAAGGCGATCGCCGAGATGGCGCGCCAAACGGGCGTCACGGTGCCCGTCGCACAGAGCGAGCTGGCCGGCTATGAGCTGTTTTCCGGTGCGGACCAGACGACGCCGAAAGTCATGGGCACCGGCGCCGGCGTGAAAAGCTCCGCGACGTACCAAACCTTGGTCAATACGGCGAAGGTGCTCCATACGATCGGGCGGATCCAGTCCGTGCCGGCCAACTTCGATCCCAACGTCGCGCCTCAGTACTCGCAATCGCTCGCGCATTGATTCGAGTCGCCGCGCCAAGCCAAGCTACGTCAAGCAGGAGACGGCCTTGAATATCGTCATCGATTCGCTATATAAAACTTTCGGCGCGACCTCCGCGCTCGAAAACATCAATTTGCAATTCCAGGGCGGGGAGTTCGTCACCGTGCTCGGGGCCTCCGGATGCGGCAAGACGACCTTGCTGCATCTGCTGGCCGGTCTGACTTCGCCGACGCGCGGCAACATCTATATCGACGGAGAGGTCAAGACCCAGCCGGGCGAGGACCGCGTCGTCGTCTTCCAGCAGGCAGGCTTGCTGCCATGGCTCAGCGTGGAGGAAAACATCGAGTTCGGGCTGTCGCTGCACGCGGTGCCCAAGGCAAAGCGCCGGCAGGCGTCGGCCGACATTCTGCGCACGATCGGTCTCGAGGCTTTCGCGCGGCATAAACCGTACGAACTGTCGGGCGGCATGCAGCAGCGCGTTGCGATTGCACGCGCACTCGTCATGAAGCCCAAGGTGCTGCTGATGGACGAGCCGTTCGGTGCATTGGACGCCCAAACGCGCAGCGCCATGCAGACGTTCCTGACCTCGCTCTGGGAGCAACTGCAGTGCACGATCGTCTTCATCACGCATGACATCGACGAAGCCGTGTTTTTGGGCACGCGCCTTGTCGTGCTCTCCTCGCGGCCGGGGCGAGTCGCGCTCGACGTGCCGATCGAGCTCGAGCGGCCACGTACGCCGAACGTCGCGTTCGAACCGCATTTTCTGGAGTTGAAGAAGCGCGCGATGGCCATTCTCGCGCACTGACCGCTCGCCGCGTGCGCACCGTGCACGCGCGCCGCCGGCGTCAAGCTTCGTTCATATGCAGCAGCGGCGCCAGGCGCGTCGCTGCCTGCTTCATCTGCGGAACGGATTTCAGCAAGTCTTCGAGCGTGGCCCGCGCGGTCGGCGCGTGCACAGCGAGCGACGCGAGCACGCGTGCGTCGGCGGCGGCGCGCACGGGCACCGCGACGGCCACCATGCCGCGAATGAACTCCTCGTTATCGATCCCCACGCCGCGCTTGCCGAGGCGGTCGAGCTCTGCCGCAAGCGATTGCGGATCGGTCAGCGTTCGATAGGTCATCTTCTTCAACGTGAGCTGCGAGAGCAGCGCGTTGCGTTCGAGCACCGTCATCTGCGACAAGAACAGCTTGCCGCTTGCGGTGCAGTGCAGCGGCACGCGCATGCCGGGACGCATCTCCAGCCGCAAGGGCTCTGTAGTTTCGACTCGCTCGATATACAGCACCGCATCGTTGTCGAGCGCCGTGAGATTGCAGGTTTCGCCGAGCACGTCCACGAGCGCACGCAGCACCGATCGGCATCCCCGCGTAAAGGTGTTGTTCGACAGTGTCGCCAGTGCGAACTGCGAGGCGCGAGGACCGAGCGCGATCGCGCGATCGTGACCGCGCGAGTCGGGCATATGCATGACGTAGCCGCGCGTCTCCAACGACTCGATCATGCGCAGCAGCGTCGCTTTGGGGATGTGCAAGCGCACGGACAGCTGGGACAGCGTGTAGGGCTGACCGGCCGACGCCAACGCTTCCAGGACGGCGAGCGCGCGCAGGACGCGCGCATCGTCGGCAGGCGCAGCTTCGGTCGCCCTGGGCTCTTTGGCGGGCATTGTCTCGCTCCGTTCGATAGGCGTCGCGCACCGGACCCAATTGCAGGGGGCGGCGAAAATGGACCGTTTCGTACCACATTCGCAGCGTGACCGAAACGCGCACACATGAATATGCTCGTTTATGCCGATCGTTATCGGCTTGACGTCGATCGACTTCACTATCGATCGAAAATTGGATCGAAGCGCGGATCGAAGCGCGGATCGAAGCACATAAAACACGAGGCCGGCGCCGGTGGACGAAAGCGCTTCTTTACTGGTCCAAGCGAATGCATGCGACTGGTTCTACCTGGCCGGAATGCGCCTACCTACACTTTCCTCATCGGATCGCCGCATGCCGGCGTCCGCGCACGATCGACCGAACAGAACGAATAGGAGGAAGACATGGCCCATGGGTACGAGGCACGATTTGTCAGAAACGAGCGGCTTGCATTCATCGCTTGCCGCATCGGCGAGAGCGGCGCCGCCGCGGTTCGGCGGTGCATCCGGTCTCGAGCAGGCGTCGCGGGTTGCGTCCGTGTATTTCGGTAGGAGCGCTGATCATGGAATACGGCTCAGTCGAGCGGGCGGCGACGGGATTCGCCACGAACGCACCATCCGATAGACGCTACGATCCCAAGTACGACCCGCTCGTCTCACCGGGGCCCGGCCAAGGCAAGGACTACGCGCCGACATACTGGGTCGCCACGGCCGGCACGCCGCCGCCCGACGACGGTCCTGTGACGCGCGACATGGATGTCGACGTCGCCATCATCGGAGGCGGCTACACCGGGCTGGCGACGGCGTTGTGTCTCGCGCGCGAACACGGCATCAAAGCCGTCGTGTTGGAGGCCAATCGCACGAGCTGGGGGTGCAGCAGCCGCAACGGCGGGCAGGCGCAGAACGCGTCCGGGCGCTTGTCGCGGTCGCAATGGATCGAACGGTGGGGCAAGGACGTCGCGCTGAAAATGCACGACGAGATCCTCGAAGGCTTCAATCACTTCAAGTCGTTTCTCGCCGAGATCGATTGCGACCCGCAGCCGGGCGGGCATTTCTTGATCGCACACCGTCCGCGGATCATGGAGAAGCTGGCGGCCGAGGCGAAGGTCTGGAAAGACGTATTCGGCTACCCCTCGGAGCTTTTGAGCGCCGAGACGTTCCGTCGCGAATTCCTGAACGATCACGAAGCGGCCGGCGCCTTGCACGAGCCCGAAGGCATCGGCATTCATGCGCTCAAGCTCGCGTTCGGCTATCTGCGTTTGGCGCGCGCGGCGGGCGCCCGTGTGCATACCGGCAGCCCCGTCACCGGGTGGGAGACGATCGGCGGCGTGCATCATCTGCATACCCCGGGCGGCGTCGTTCGCGCGCGAGCCGTCGGCATTGCGACCGGTGCGTACACCGCGCAGACGCTGCATCCGTCGCTGCGCAGCAAGGTCATGCCGATTCTCTCCAATTCGATGGTCACCCGCGTGCTGACCGACGAGGAAATTCAGGCATGCAACTTCCGTACGACACAGGTGTTGACGGATACGCGCACGCTGCGCTTCTACTATCGGTTCTTGCCTGACCGGCGTCTGCAGATCGGCAGCCGCAGCGCGATCACGGGCGACGACGCCCCGAATCCGCGTCACCTCGATCTGTTGAAAGCAGGCATGGCGCGCAAGTTTCCGGCGCTGCGCGACGTGAATATCGATTACTCGTGGTGGGGCTGGGTAGACGTGAGTCACGACATGATGCCGCGGATTTGCCAGCCTGATCCGCATCAAGCGGTCTACTATGCGCTCGGATACGGCGGCAACGGCGTGTCCTACTCTCAGCAAGCGGGGCGCAGGCTAGCGGAGCGCATCGCGGGCAAGAGCGCGCATTTGACCCTGCCGATTTTCACGAGCCCGCTGCCGGGCCACCTATTCGCGCCGTTCAGAAGAATCGGACAGCGCATGCTGTACTTCCAATATTTCCGGCGCGACGAACGGCCGTGAGCTTCAAGCTCGCGCTCGACGGTCAATGCCTCGCGCACGCCCGGTGCAAGTCCCGCCGGGCGCCGTGCGATCGATAAATCAAAGCCACCAACGATTCCATGCGGCGCGGCGCGCAGGCGCACTCGCACGCCGGGTCACCAGCGGGCGCCGAGATGCGCCCCGCGGCGCCGCGCAGACGGCGTCCGATCAACAGGATACGGAGAAGACATGCAACCTTCGATGGACCAAAGCAACTTGAAGTGCGGCCTCAAACAGCGCCACATGACGATGATCGCGTTGGGCGGCGTCATCGGCGCCGGGCTCTTCGTCGGCAGCGGCGTGGTGATTCAGCAAACCGGCCCCGCCGCGATCCTTTCGTTCCTGATCACCGGCGCGCTCGTCGTGCTCGTGATGCGCATGCTCGGCGAGATGGCTTGCGCCATGCCCGCCGTCGGCTCCTTCTACGAATACGCCCGGCTCGCCTTTTCCAATCGTGGACGGCCGGGCCGGCTGGCGGGCTTCCTCACGGGCTGGATGTACTGGTATTTCTGGGTGATCGTCGTGGCGCTCGAAGCGGTGGCGGGCGCAAAGCTCGTGCAATTTTGGCTGCCCGACATTCCGGCGTGGCTCATCAGCCTCGTCCTGTTGATCGTATTGACCGCGACGAATCTGATCTCGGTCGGCAGCTACGGCGAGTTCGAGTTCTGGTTTTCGTCGATCAAAGTGGGGGCGATCATCGTCTTCCTGTTCCTGGGCGGCCTTTATGTGCTGGGCCTGTGGCCCGCGTCGTTGCATACGACAGCGGTCTTGCCGACGTTGCTGGGGCACGGCGGCTTCATGCCGCTCGGCATCGGGCCGGTGCTGAGCGGGGCGGTGGCGGCGACCGGTTTCTACTTCGGGGCTGAAATCGTGACGATCGCGGCCGCCGAGGCGCGCGAGCCCGCGAAAGCCGTCGCGAAGGCGACGAACTCCGTGATCACGCGCGTGCTCGTGTTCTACGTCGGCTCCGTGACGCTCGTCGTCGCACTCGTGCCTTGGAACGCCCCGGCGATGTCGACCCCCTATGTCAGCGCGCTTCAGGTGATGGGGCTGCCTGCCGCTGCCCATGTCATGAATGCGATCGTGCTCACGGCGGTGCTCTCGGCGCTCAATTCGGGCCTCTACGCCGCATCGCGGATGCTGTTCGCATTGACGCGCAATGGCGATGCGCCCGCATCGCTCGCGAAGGTCAATCAACGCGGCGTGCCCGTGCGCGCGATCCTGCTGGGTACATTGTTCGGCTATGCGTCCGTCGTGATGTCTTACGTGTCGCCCGACACGGTATTCGCATTCCTCGTCGATTCTTACGGCACGGTGGCGATCTTCGTTTATGTGCTGATTGCGTTTTCGCAATTGAAGTTGCGCAGCCGGCTCGAAACGTCGGCCGTCCACGGCCTGCGCGTGAAGATGTGGTGCTTCCCGTACCTGACCTGGCTTTCGATCGCAGGCATGATCGGCATTCTCGTGGCCATGGCCTTCATCCCCGAGCAGCGCAAGCCGCTTTGGCTCGGCGTAGCGAGCTTGGGTATCCTCTTCGCCGCGTATGTGCTGTTCGTGCGCCGCCGCCGCGAGCGGCGTGTCGACGAACACGAGCTCGCTTCCTACCCGCCGCGATAACTATTGCATTGGCCGATAGTTTCGATCATCGAATACGACTTTTTGGCGGCTCGCGCTGCGCCTAGCATAGACGTACCGGCTTGCGGGCGCCTTCCTCGTCGAGGGGCGCGCCGCTGCCTGCGAACGAGGACGGACGATGGACCATCACGCGCGCACTCAAAACGAGAAACTCGAAGTCAAGACCACGACCTGCTACATGTGTGCATGCCGTTGCGGGATCCGCGTGCATCTGCGCGACGCAGAAGTGCGCTATATCGACGGCAATCCCAACCACCCGTTGAATCAGGGCGTCATTTGCGCGAAGGGCTCGTCGGGGATCATGAAGCAATACTCGCCCGCGCGGCTGACGCATCCGCTGGTGCGCAAGCAGGGCGCACAGCGGGGCGAGGCGCAGTTCGAGCCCGTTTCGTGGGAGGTGGCGTTCGATATGCTGGAACGGCGCCTTTCGCACCTGCGTGCCACCGATCCGAAAAAATTCGCGCTGTTCACCGGGCGCGATCAAATGCAGGCGTTGACCGGGTTGTTCGCGAAGCAGTTCGGTACGCCGAACTACGCGGCGCATGGCGGGTTCTGCTCGGCGAACATGGCGGCGGGGATGATCTATACGATCGGCGGCTCGTTTTGGGAGTTCGGCGGCCCCGATCTCGACAATGCGCGGCTGTTCTTCATGATCGGCACCGCGGAAGACCATCACTCGAATCCGCTCAAGATAGCGTTATCGAAATTCAAGCGAGCGGGCGGACGCTTCATCGCAATCAACCCCGTGCGAACGGGCTATGCGGCGATCGCCGACGAATGGATCCCGATCCGGCCCGGCACCGACGGTGCACTGTTCATGGCGTTGATTCGCGAATTGATCGAGCAAAATGCCTACGACCGGGCATTCGTCGAGCGCTTCACCAACGCGGGCGAACTCGTCGACCTGCGCGAGGAGCGCGATACGTTCGGCTTGTTCGTGCGAGACAAAACGCTGCCCGAAGGAAACCCGCTTTATCCGCAGGATCACCTTTGGTGGGACACGCGGACGAACCGCGCCGTGCCGCATCATGAAGAAGGCGCGGAGCCCGCGCTCGAGGGGCGCTATGCGCTCGACGACGGCACGCCCGTGGCCCCGTCCTTCGCGCTGTTGCGCGAACAAGTCGCGCCGTGCACGCCGCAGTGGGCCGAGGCGATCACCGGCATCGCGGCCGAGACCATTTCGCGCCTCGCGGGCGAGATGGCCGCCGTCGCGCGCGAGCAGCGCATCGTATTGCCGATTCGATGGACCGACTCCTGGGGCAAGACGCACGAATCGGTGGAAGGGGCGCCGATCGCGTTTCACGCCATGCGCGGGCTCGCGGCGCACTCGAACGGTTTTCAAACCATTCGCGCGCTGGCCGTTTTGATGTCGCTACTCGGCACGATCGATCGGCCGGGCGGATTCCGTCATAAGGCGCCTTACCCGCGCGCCGCGCCGCCGTCGGCGAAGCCGCCGAACGATCCCGCCTCGATCAAACCGAACACGCCGCTCGCAATGGGGCCGCTCGGCTGGCCCGCGCAGCCGGCGGATCTTTTCGTGCACGAGGACGGCTCGCCCGCGCGCATCGACAAGGCGTTTTCTTGGGAATATCCGCTGGCCGTTCATGGCCTCATGCATTCGGTCATCACGAACGCTTGGCGCGGCGGTCCCTATCCGATCGACACGCTGCTGATCTTCATGGCGAACATGGCGTGGAATTCGTCGATGAACCCGGGGCAAGCGCGAGAGATGCTCGTCGACAAGCGCGAGGACGGCGAATACAAGATTCCGTTTCTCGTCGTGTGCGACGCGTTCGAATCGGAGATGACCGCTTTCGCCGATCTGATCCTGCCCGATACGACCTATTTGGAGCGGCACGACGTCATGTCGGTGCTCGACCGCCCGATCTCCGAATTCGACGGCCCCGTCGATTCGGTCCGCGTGCCCGTCGTGCCGCCGACAGGCGAATGCAAGCCGTTTCAGGAAGTGCTGATCGAGCTCGCGAGCCGGCTCAAATTTCCGGCGTTCACGACGGCCGACGGCCGGCGCAAGTTCCGCGACTATCCGGACTTCGTCGTCAATTTTCAAACGGCGCCCGATTCGGGCACGGGGTTCTTGATCGGCTGGCGGGGCAAGGACGGCACGAAGGCAGTGGTCGGGGAGCCCAATCCGAATCAGTGGGAGCAGTACGCGAAGCACGATTGCGTGTATCACCACCGGCTGCCCGAATCGCTGCAATACATGCGCAACTGCAACGGCGAGTACATGCAATGGGCGGTGGAGAACGGCATGCGCAAGTACGGCGTGCCGATCGTCATTCAGCTCTATTCCGAAGCGATGCAAACCTTCCGTTTGGCCGCGCAAGGCAAGACGAAAGGGCGGCAACCGCCCGATCATCTGCGTGCACGCATCGCGCGGTATTTCGATCCGCTTCCGTTCTGGTATCCGCCGCTCGAATGCGACGCGACCGATCTCGATCGCTATCCGCTCGCGGCCATCACGCAACGGCCGATGGCGATGTATCACTCGTGGGATTCGCAGAACGCGTGGTTGCGGCAAATCCACGGGGAGAACCATCTATTCGTGAATCCGGCGGCGGCTTCCAGCGCGGGTATCGAAGACGGCGGCTGGATTTACGTCGAATCGCCGTGGGGAAAAGTGCGCTGCAGGGCGCGCTACAGCGAGGCGGTCGAGCCGGGCACGGTGTGGACATGGAATGCGATCGGCAAAGCCGCCGGTGCGTGGAACCTCGGCCCGCGTGCCGGGGAATCTCAGCGCGGCTTTCTGCTCAATCACGTAATCACCGACGAACTGCCGAGCGATATGCGCCACGGCGAGCGAATGTCCAATTCCGATCCGATCACCGGGCAGGCCGGATGGTACGACGTGCGCGTGCGGATCTATCGCGCGGAGGCCGATGCCGAGACGACGCTGCCGCAATTTGCGCCGATGGAGCCGCTTCCCGGCACCGCGACGGTCATTGCGCGCATGCAGGCGTACTTCGCAGGTAAAGGCGAGTTCGCCGCGCGGCTGCGCCGCGCGGCGCACTCGGGCGTGCCGCAGCGCGATTCGGCCGACAAGCAACGAGGGTAACGACTATGACTCAGATGGCGCTGGTCATCGATTTGAACGTCTGCGTGGGCTGCCATGCATGCGTGACGAGCTGCAAGGAATGGAACACGTCCGGCGAGGCAGGCAGCCTTGCGGACATGCGGCCTTACGACGACGATCCGTCCGGCACGTTCTTCAACCGCGTGCAGACCTACGAAGCGGGCGTGTTTCCGATGACGGACACGATCCACTTTCCGAAGTCGTGCCTGCATTGCGAGGATCCGCCGTGCGTGCCCGTCTGCCCGACCGGTGCCAGCTACAAGCGCAAGTCCGACGGTATCGTGCTCGTCGATTACGACAAGTGCATCGGCTGCAAGTACTGCGCATGGGCGTGCCCCTACGGCGCCCGCGAGCTCGACGAAGGCCGGAAGGAAATGACCAAGTGCACGCTGTGTGCAGACCGGATCGACAACGAAGCGTTGCCGGAGCGCGATCGCAAGCCTGCCTGCGTGCTTGCCTGCCCAACATCCGCTCGGATCTTCGGCGATATCCATGACCCTCAGTCGGACGTGTCGCGCGCAATCCGCGAGCGCGGCGGCTATCAACTGATGCCCGAGTGGGAAACGAAGCCGTCCAATCACTATTTGCCGCGCGTCAAGACAGAGCCTTCATGCGGGTGTGGCAAGACAGGAGGGTGCAGCAGTGCGGCGAAGGACGCCTCGTTGGAGGCGAAGCTCGAGCGAGGGGAGGTCGATCTCGCCTCACTGGCCGTGCAGCGCTGAGCGCAGGGGGCGTATGGAGATCGATGGCGTCGCTGGATCGCCCGTCGACCGTCGACCGTAGCAGACGCTCTTCATTCATCCCTCTTCGTTCACCGTTCACCAACCGAGCCCAAAACGGAGCACCCCATGCGGCCCGCTTTCTCAGTCATCTTTCTCACGACGCTTTGCGGTGCGGCGCAGGGCTTGTTTCTTGCGCTCGTCGCGACCGAAGCGGCTGCGATCGTGTTCGGCATCGCGGTGTCGTCCGCCTTCTATGTGCTCGGCGCCGCGGTGGCGGTGACGCTCGGCGCACTCGGCCTATTCGCGTCGTTCTTCCATCTGGGGCATCCCGAGCGCGCGTGGCGCGCGACAGCGATGTGGCGCACGTCATGGTTGTCGCGCGAATGCATCGCGCTGCCGATCTTCTTGGCGCTCGCGGCGGCATATGGCTTCGCGCATTGGGCCGGCTATCGCGGCACGCTCGCCATCGGTGCGCTCGGCGCGGCGGCGAGCATCGGCCTCTTCGTCTGTACGGCGATGATCTATGCGTGCCTGCGCTTCCTGCAGGAATGGGCGAGTCCGTTCACGCTTGCGAACTTCGTCCTGCTCGGCTGCGCGTCCGGCTGCACGCTTGCGACGGCCTGCGCGGCTTGGCTTGCGCCGGCCCTCGTCGGTGTGCTGGCCGCGTGCGCCTGTATTCTCACTCTCGCGGGGTGTCTGACGCGCCTTGCATCGCTGGCACGCAATGCGCGGTTAAAGCCGAAATCCACGGTGCAAAGCGCAACGGGCATCGGTCACGCTAAAGTCGAGCAGAAGTCGCGCGGTTTCACGGCAAGCGCGTTCAATACGCGAGAGTTCTTTCATGGACAAACTGCCGATAGGCTGCGCGTCGTCAAGCTCGGCTTCCTGATGGGCGCATTCGCCGTGCCGTTCGTGCTGCTCGGTGCGGGTGCACTGGCGCCGGAATCGGCGGCTTCCGCGGTAGTCTTGGGGGCCGCATTCGTCATTCAATACGCCGGCCTGCTGGCCGAGCGCTGGTTCTTCTTCGCGGACGCGCGCCATCCGCAGAACATCTATTACCAACGGGCGTCGTGAGAATTTGCGGGCGGCGCGGCTGCGCGCCCGCTAGCGAGCAGGTCTTGATTCAACAGGCGAGATTGCGCTGGGCATAGACGCATTGAGCGAGCGCCCGCACACCGGGTTCGATCTTCTCGACGGCGATCGCCGAGAATCCCATGCGGAAATGGCGCCGCGCGTTTTCGTCGTCGTTCATGAAAAATACGCTGCCCGGTTCGATCAGCACACCGACGGCTTGAGCGTCGGCCGCAAGCCGTTCTGCGTCGAGCCATGCCGGCCCCTCGACCCATGACGACGCCCCGCCGGTGACGGGCACGTAGCGCGCTTCGGGAAGATGCGCGTCCAACGCCGCCATGAGCGCCTGCGAGCGTTCACGATAGGCATGCGCGAGCCGACGAAGCAGGGCGTCGTGGTGACCTAACGCAAGGAACGTCGCGAAGGCACGTTGAACGTATCCCACCGGGTGCCGCACCATCAAGCGCCTCAACGCGCGCAGTTCTCGAATCAATTCGCGCGGGGCAACCACGTACCCTAGGCGCAGGCCCGGCGCGAACGTTTTCGACAAGCTGCCTACGTAGATGACGCGGTCGGCCGTATCGAGGCTCTTGAGCGCCGGGTGCGGGGTGCCGGAGAACGTGTTTTCGCTTTCATAATCGTCCTCGACGATGACGAAGTCATGCTGCTGCGCGTCTTCCAACAGCGCACGGCGGCGTTCGATCGGCATGGTCGCCGTCGTCGGGCACTGATGGCTCGGCGTCACATACACATAGTCGCAGCGGGCAAGCGATTCGGCTAGCGCCTCCGGCGCAATGCCGTTGCTGTCCACGGGCAGCGGTAGCAGGTTCGCGTTTCGATTTTCGAAGATATTGCGCGCATCGGGATATCCGGGGTTCTCGAAGCCGACCGTCGTATCCTGCCCGCACAGCAAATCCGCAATCAAATACAACGCTTGCTGGCAGCCGTTCGTCACGATGATTTCATCGGGCATGGCGAACACGCCGCGCCGGGGAAGGACGCGTGTGCGAATCTGCTGGATGAGCGATTCGTCGTCGCGCTCGATCAGGTCCGGCGCCCAATTGCGGATCTCCATGATCGACAGCGCTTTCATGCAGCATTCCCGCCAGTCGTTGGTCGGGAACAGCGACTGATCGAACTGCCCATAGATGAAGGGAAATTCGTAATGCTGCCAATTCGCCGGTTTGACGATGTTGCGCTGATTGGAGGGGGGGTGGGCGATGCGTTGCCGCCAGTGCGGGCGGCCCGTGACGCCGTCGTCGGCGGTATCGGTCTTCGCTGACGGTGCGCTATGCGCGGCGCCTGCGCCCGGCAAGGCGCGCAGCATGTCCGGGTTCACGAAGTGCCCGCTGCGTTGGCGAGAAAGCAAATAGCCTTCCTCGACGAGCATCTGATACGCCAGTACGACCGTGTTGCGCGCGACGCCGAGTTGCTCGGACAACTCGCGGCTCGACGGCAGCGCGACCTCCGGCTGCAGTTGGCCGTCGAGAATCGCGGCCACGAGCATCTGACGAATCTGGTCCTGCAGGCTCGTCTTCGATCCCGATGACCGCCGGAACTGCTGGGCCCATAAGGCGGTCGGGGTGCGGCTCGGCATGCTGGCTCCTATCATGGATCGAACTCGGTCGCGTGGCGCGTCGCCATACGATCGCGAGGCCCGGCGGGGTCAGGAAACGACGCCCTATCGTAGAAGGATCATACTGAATCGAAGGCGAACGGACGATTGGGAGAAACATCGGCAAGCGCGTCCGAAGGCGAAGCGCCGGCGGGCTGGAGCCAGCCTACCGCCCGGCGCGAGACGGCCCGGCGCTTCAACCGCGCGCGATCTGTTGCAGGACGAAATGCAGCGCCTGGAACAAGGCTCCCTGCATTTGCACGGGCTTGAGATGATAGGCGAGCAGCACCGGACTGCTCACGAGGGCAATCACTAGATATTTCATGGGTTCGGTCTCCTCACGGACGGGGATGGCGTGAGGCTTGGCCCCTGCAGTGAGCAGGACTTATGCCATGGGCTTGAAACCCCTGTTCGGCGCACTGCCGGGCCGATTACGCGCCGCCGGACGGCAGTCTGCGGCGAATACGTTTCGGCGTCGAAACATCGGCACGTTTTCCGGCATTTGACCGGCAGCTTCGGCCGTCGTCGGCAAGGCGAATCGACAGCGGCCGTGCGGCGACAGCCGCCGCGCGCTTGGCGCTGGCTGGGGGGGCGATGTTGGCCGGCGTGCGTAGCCACATGCATAACCGCACCAGAAAGCGTCGCATCGATGAAACGTCGCGGCCGGTCTCGACTAAGTCCGATGAATGGCGCAGCCAAGAGACGAAGCCGAGCGGTGGCCCGGTACGTCGAGAGCACGTCGGGGTTTGGCCGATGTATTGGGCAAATGGGCCTGTCGCACGCATCGCGGCGAGCCAGCTCACGACGCGGCCGTACAATGACCCCCGATGGGGGAGAGTCCATGATGAACGGTTCGAACGAAGTGACGGGAGGCACGATGTCGAACGAAGAACGGCTGATCATCTACCGCGATTTCGTGCGCAGCGAATGGGTCGACTACAACGGTCATCTTCGCGATGCCTTCTATATGCTGCTTTTCAGCTTTGCGGCCGATGCGTTGATCGACGCCATCGGTCTCGACGATGCGCAGCGCAAGGCGCGGCGGCGTTCGTTATTTACGCTGGAAGCGCACGTCAACTATTTGCATGAGATCAAGGAAGGCGCGCAGGTGCGTGTCACCGTGCGCGTGATCGCTCACGATGCGAAGCGATTGCACGTCTATTTGGAAATGTTTGCGGACGGGCGCGATCAGCCGGTCGCGGCCGGCGAGCAGATGCTGCTTCACGTCGATATGGCGGGGCCGAAGGCGGCGCCGTTCGATGCGGACGTGCTCGAGAAGGTAAGCGATTTGGCGGCTGCCCATGCGGTGCAGCCGCCGGCGAGATTCACAGGGCGGACGGTGCGGCTGTAATCGGGGCGACGCGCAGCGGGCTCTCAGCTCTTGCGTCGGGTCTTCGCTGGACGCCTTCGCTCCACCCGCAACTGATACTGGACGGCATCGCCCTTGAGATACAGGTACTCGAAGTCGATCGGACGACCGTCGCTGTCATGCGTCAGGCGCTGCACGCGAAGGACCGGCACGTTGCGCTTGATCTCGAGCGCCTTGGCAACCGGTGCATGCGCGGCGATCGCGCTGATGCTCAGATCCGCGCTGCCTAGCGCGATGCCGCAGTCGTTTTCGAGGATGAGGAAGATGTCGCGCGCGGCGAGATCCGCACGCGCGAGCTTCTTGCCGAGGAACTCGGGCAGGAATGTGATCTCGTAGGACGTCGGCGCACGGTTGAGTAGGCGCACGCGATGGATCTCCGCAACCGTAGCGCCTTCTTCCAGCCCGAGCTTATCGGCTACCTCGGCGCTGGCCGAAACGAAAGCGACGGAAACGACGCGATTGACGATTTCATTGCCATCGCCCGACATCGCTTCCGCAAATCCTTGCAGCGACGTGATGTTCTGCACGGCTTTCGGCTGAGAGACGAACGAGCCCTTGCCGTGCACCTTGAAAATCAACCCTTCCTTCTGTAGATCGCCGAGCGCCTGCCGAATGGTGATGCGGCTGACCTCGAACATGGCTTGCAGTTCGCTCTCCGAGGGCATGCGACTGTGAGGCGGGTACTGGCCGTCCAAAATCGCGCTGCGCAACGTCTCCTTGATCTGCTGATACAACGGCAGCGGCGAGCCGGATTCGAATGCGGGCGTATTGATCTGCATGGTCGACGAGCGGACGGGTAAGAGAGTCAATCGTGCAGCTCCTGAGGGTCGACGATTATACCGCCGCAAAGGCGCGGGAACAGCCCCTCGGCCTCGTCCGCGCCGCGGTATGACGCTCGCATCCGTCTTCCATGCGGCCCGCAAGCCGCCTCGCCCCGATCTCGCGCACCGTCATACGGCGGGCAGGCACCAGCTTGCGCGTAGCCGTGCACTCCGTTGGCGCCTTTCCACCTGAGACAGCCCGTCGACGCTTGCGGATCGAATGGCACGGGAGTTGCCTATCGCCCGACATCATATCTTGTTATGACGAGCTAAGCATCGACCGGACTCGACCTCGACGCCGGTCGTTCGGCTGGGCACGAGGGAGAATGTCTTGAACGCACCTGCATTGATCGTCACCGCGACTGCCGCGTATGCATCGACCAACATCGATGGCTATGCGCTGCTCCTTGGATTCTTTAGCGACAAGCGCTATCGGGTCGCGGAAGTTGTTCTCGGGCAGTTCGTCAGCGTGGCGGTGCAACTCGCGTTGTCTGCCGCGATCGTGGCTTTCGGCAGTGTGACGGAAGCCCCCTATTTCGGTCTTGCGGGCGTGGTTCCGCTTATCGCGGGACTGTCTCGCCTTGCACGTCGGCGCCGAGCGGACGGAACGCATGTCGAGTCCGCGGCGCAGCCTATCTGGCCCGAACGAGGGGCGTTCCGGCGCGTGGTGGCCGTGGCCGGCGTCGCCACATCGGGCGCCATCGACAACGTGCTGGTCTATGCAGGCCTATTGATAGGTCATACCGCTCGCGCCGGCTTGGCGATGGTGATCACGTTCGCATTGCTCACGGCCTTGTTGTGCTTCTGCTCGTACGCGACGGTGCGTTTGCACTCGCCTGTGAGGGCGCTGCACGCGGCAGCGGGCAGCGTCGCGCCGTTCTTGGCGACGGCCGTCGGCGTCTCTCTGCTGATTCGTTTCGGCACGTTGCGGTGGATTTTCTCGCTTGCATGACGGCGCGGGCTATGCACCAAGCCGAGTCCGATCGTGCACCGCGCACCGCAGCCAAGTTCCGCCATGAGGCGCGACGCGAAGCGAAATCGCCTTCAAATGCGTTGTTTTGGCTGGAAAACGGTTGGCATAGCTCTTGCCTTATATCGATCAACTTGTAATGACGAGTTATATCCACCGATATGCACGCAGCCGAAACGACCTCGCTTTTGCCGAGCCAGACGCCCCAGGGCGGGGCGGTTGCGCCGCTCGGCGGCCCAAGCCCGCTCTATCTGCAAATCGCCGACATTTTGCGCACGCGCATCTTGCAGCACATCTATCGTCCGAATGAGCAAATGCCGTCGGAGAGCGAATTGATGGCCGCGTTCGACGTGAGTCGCATCACGGTCCGCCAAGCGCTCGGGAATCTGCAAAGCGAAGGGCTGATCTTCCGTATCCACGGAAAGGGCACGTTCGTGTCCAGGCCGCGTGCGTTTCAGGATCTCGGGAGTCTTCAAGGCTTCGGCACGGCCATGCGCGAGAAGGGTTACGAAACGCACTCCAAAGTGTTGTCGGTGAGAACCATCGCGCCGCCGAAGCACGTTCGCGATCGCATCGAGAACGCGGGGCGCGTGACGGAGCTCAGGCGCCTGCGTTATCTGAATCGAGCGCCGATTTCGCTCGACGTGTCGTACTTGCCTTCTTCTATCGGCATGCGGGTCGCTCGAGCGGATCTCGCAAATCGAGACGTTTTCGCCGTGCTGGAGAACGACTGCCAGATCGCGCTCGGTCATGCCGACTTGCGCATGTGCGCGATCGTCGCGCCGGAGGAACTTTGCGACGTGCTGGACGTGCAAGCCGGCGCGCCGATTCTTTTCATCGAGCGCGTCATTCATACGAGCGCCGGCGCGCCGCTCGAATACGAAGAACTGTACTACCGAGGAGACGCCTTCCAGTTCAAGGTCCGCGTCGAAAGACAGGCGGCCGAGGCCGTGCGGTGAGGGTTCCTGGCTGGATCACACGCGGGTGCCGGTTCGGTGTCCCGGTTGTCACCGTCTGACATGAGCGTGGCAACGAACCGTTTCATGTCACTCAATCTTAGGGTTACATCATGCGAATCAGAGCTTTGGTAGGCCATGGGTTGTGCTGCGCGTCACTCGTTGCGACGGGTTCCGTATTGGCGTTCGAAAACGCGGCGCACGCGGAAACGATAGATATCGGCATCGGCACGCAGGATACGACGACCAACACCGTAACGGGCGGCGTCGTCATCAAGCAGTTGCATTTGCTCGACAAGTATCTGCCGCATACCGGCAAGTACAAGGACGTCACGTACAACGTCACGTGGCAGAACGCGACATCGGGGCCGCCTATCACTAACGGCATGATCGCGGGAAAGCTGCAGATCGGCATGATGGGCGACTATCCGCTGCTAGTGAACGGCGCGACCGGGCATGCGACGAACAACGACACGGAACTCGTGGCCGTCATCGCCTATAACGCGCTCGGCGGCGGCAATGGCGTAGTGGTGCCGAAGGCATCGCCCTATTACGACTTGAAGGACCTCAAAGGCAAACGCGTGTCGGTCCCGTTCGGGTCGGCTGCGCACGGCATGCTGCTGGCTGCGTTGCAAAAGCGCAATTTGCCGAGCGATTACTTTTCGCTCGTCAATCAGTCGCCGGAGGTCGGCAGCACGAGCATTCAGGAAAATCGCATCGACGCGCATGCTGATTTCGTCCCGTTCGCCGAACTGCTGCCTTATCGCGGCTATGCGCGGAAGATTTTCGACGGCGTGGAGACGGGGCAACCCACGCTTCATGGCGTCGTCATCCGCAAGGATTTCGGACAGAAATATCCCGAGGTCGTGACGGCCTATATCAGGGCATTGATGGACGCGAATCAGTGGCTTCGCGGCAATCCGGAGCAAGCGGCCGAAAAGATCGAGTCGTGGACGAAGATCGATAAGGAAGTGGCTTATGCGTTCCTTGGCCCGGGCGGCATCGATACGCTCGATCCGACGATCAAACCGCGCTGGATCGCCGCATTGAAGACGGATTATGCGGTGCTCAAGAAGCTGGACATGGTGAAGGATCTCGACATCGACAAGTGGGTCGACGATTCCTTCGTCCGGGCTGCGTTCAAAGAAGCCGGCCGAGACTACGACGCCGAACTTGCCAGTTTTGCCAACTATCAGGCTCACGGCAACGACCCGGTATGCAATGCGCCCGTCGGCGATCCGTCGCGGACGGGACAAATCTGGGTGGACGGCGCAGATATCGTTTCGTTCAGCTCGGCGGCGTGCACGCTCGAGGGCGTAAACCGGTATCGCGGGCAAGGCAAGAAGATCGATGCCGTGTATCTGACGGATAAAGCGTTAGGGGTCAAGGTCTTTGCGAACGATGCGTTCTATACGCTCGGCGTCGTCGATGGACAGCGCCCCGACATCGAGCCTTTCCTGCTGAAGCGCGACGCCCAGGCAAGCGCGAGCAAGTCGGGCGCAAAGGTCGTGAGCTACACGCAGGCGTTGAGCGCGGCCGGCAAAGGAGGGAACTGACATGGAACGGTCCCTCGATCTGGAAGTCGAGCGACGCGCGGCGGCGCCCGATCAGCCATCGCGCGATGCGGGTGCGCGCCAACGCCGCGGATCGCCGTGGCTGAGCCGCTCGGCCGCGCTATGCACGCGGGTCGCGCTCACGTTCGTCTCGATCGCGGCGCCCGTCGCGATCTGGTACCTGGGCACGCGCTACCGGGTTCAGTTTTACGTTCGCTTCGAGAACGTCCCCACGCCGGTAGACGTCTTTCACGCAGCGATGCACGTAGCGGCCTCGAATACGTTCGCGGCGAACATCGTCAACAGCTTGCGGCGCATCTTCCTCGGGTTCTTCATTGCGCTCGCTTCGGGCGTCGGCCTTGGGTTACTGATCGGGAGATACCGGATCGTCAACCGGCTGCTCATGCCGGCGATCGAAGTGCTGCGGCCGATTCCGGCGATCGCCTGGGTGCCCCTGTCCATCATGCTGTGGCCGACGACCGAATCGTCGATCGTGTTCATCACGTTCATCGGCGCGTTTTATCCCATCCTGCTCAACACCGTCGACGGCGTCGAATCGCTCGATAAGGTGCTGCTGCGTGCGGGGCGCTGTCTAGGTGCAAGCGAGGCGCAGCTGTTTTGGCACGTGATTCTCCCCGGCGTCCTGCCGAACGTCTTTACGGGCCTGGCGGTCGGGATGGGCGTCGCGTGGGTCTCGCTCATTGCGGCCGAGATGATCTCGGGGCAGTACGGCGTCGGCTACTACACGTGGGAAGCCTATTCGCTCGTCAACTATCCGGCGATCGTGCTCGGCATGATCACGATCGGCGCGCTCGGACTGTTGTGCAGCGGTGCGATTCGCGTGGTCGGGCACCTGTCGATGCCGTGGCTCGCTTACGTCAATGGGGTGCGCAAATGAGTCACGGCCCTAAAGGACGCATCGATTGCCGAAATATCGGCGTGGTGTTCGGCGCGGGCGCTGCCGAGACCGAGGCCGTGAAGGACGTTTCGATCACCGTCGAGCCGCATGAATTCGTTTCTCTGATCGGACCGTCCGGTTGCGGAAAGTCGTCTCTGCTGAGCATCGTCGCAGGCTTTACGAAGCCCACGCGCGGCGTCGCGATGCTGGACGGCGCGCTCATCAAAAAGCCCGGGGCCGAGCGCGGCGTCGTGTTCCAACAGTACTCGCTGTTCCCTTGGCTGCGCGTGAGAGAGAACGTCGAGTTCGGACTGAAGATGGCGGGCGTGTCGCGCGCCAAGCGCGAAGGCACCGCGCGCACGCTGCTGGGCCTTGCGGGCCTGCTCGCCTTCGAAAACCACTACCCGGATCAGTTGTCCGGCGGAATGAAACAGCGCATCGGCATTGTCCGGGCCCTGGCGGCCAACCCGCAGGTCCTGCTGATGGACGAGCCTTTCGGCGCGCTCGACACGCAAACGCGCACGGTCATGCAAGAGATTCTGACCAACATGTGGCAGCGCTTTCGTTTGTCGGTGCTGTTCATCACGCACGATATCGAAGAGGCCGTTTTCCTATCGGACCGAATTTATGTCATGACCGCGCGGCCGGGACGCATCAAAGCGGAAATACGCGTTCCGCTACCGCGTCCACGCACGGCTTCGATGATCGATACGCAGGCGTTCACCGCGCTGGTCCATCGCCTCAAGGCGTTGATTCGCGAAGAGTCGCTCGCCGCTATGGGCTCCGAGCTTGCGTCGGGCGGCGTGGGGGGATTCAGCATGGAAATGGGGCCGAACGGCGTCGAGGACATTCTCTGATTCGGCCGAAAAGGCTGCACGAGCGCAACGCGGATGCGCGGCGCATACGGACGTCCCTACCCGAGGGCGGGGGATAACGCTCTCGATACGATGGAGTTTTTAATGAGCAAGAAACCGAACATCCTGTTCTTTCATGTCGACAACCTGGGAATGGGCGAACTCGGCTGCTACGGCGGCGGCAAGTTGCGCGGTGCCGATACCAAGCGCATCGACGCATTCTGCAAGGAGGGCATGAAGCTCACGCACTACGTGGTCGAGCCGCAATGCACGCCGACGCGCTCGGCTTTGATGACGGGCCGTTACCCGATTCGTTCCGGCAACCATACGATCGCGCTCGGCGGCAACGGCGGCGGCTTGGTGACTTGGGAAATCACGATCGCCGAATTGCTCGCGCAGGGCGGCTACAAATCGTCGTGCCTCGGAAAGTGGCATATCGGCGCGGAAGACGGCCGCTTTCCCACCGACCACGGATTCGACGAGTGGTACGGGCCGCTGCGCACGTACGACGAGTGCATGTGGCTCGAAGATCCCCATTACGTTCCCGAGCGCGACGGCTATTCGCATATGCACGAAGGCTTCAAGGACACGGGGACGAAGGCGCTGCAGGACGAGCAGCTCACGATGGAAACGAAGAAGACGTGCGACTTGGAGTACCAGCGGCGCGGCATCGACTTCATGCAGCGTTGCGTGAAGCAAGACGAGCCGTTCTTCCTCTATTTCAACCATTCGCTGATGCATTTCCCGATGTCGCCGCGCGACGAGTTCGTAGGCAAGAGCACCAATGGCGATTGGGGCGATTGTCTGCTGATGCTCGATCACGACTTCGGCGTGCTGCTGGACGAGCTCGACCGGCTCGGGGTGGCGGACGACACCATCGTCATCTTCTGCGGCGACAACGGCGCGGAAGATCACTTGGCGGGACGCGGCACGGGCGGCTTTTTCGACGGGTCGTACTTCAGCTCGGCGGAAGGAGGCATCCGCACGCCGCTGCTCGCGCGCTGGCCCGGCCGCATTCCCGTGGGCGTCGAAAGCAACGAAATGGTGCACGTCACCGATCTGTTCACGACGCTGCTGAAATTCGCAGGCAGCGATACGCCGAAGGACCGGCTCATCGACGGCAAGGACCAGACGGCTTTCTTCCTAGGCGAGCAAGCGAACTCGAACCGCGAGTCCTGCATGGTGTGGCTCAAGGACGAACTGCATGCCGTGAAGTGGAAGGACTTCAAGATCAATTTCAAGCGGCAACAGCATTTTCACGATCCCGAGCTTCCGCTCGGCTTCGCTCGGATCACGCATTTGCAGGAGGACCCTAAGGAACGCGAGGCCGTCAATCAGCGCTATGTCCGATGGTGGGTCATGCAGCACGCACACCGCGTGGTGCGCGAGTTCGAAGACAGTGTGAAGCAGGAACAGCTGATTCCGCCTGGTTCGCCGCTGGAATTCGTGCCGAAATCCGTCTTCAACGCCTAACGCTATGGATGCGCCGATGACGGACGCACGACCCGCGAAACGTGCATGCTGCTGCGCCTCGAACGAGCGGCCGGCACGAGCGCCATCGATGAAAGACGCCCGCACCGAAGGCATGGTACGGATCGTCGGCGGTGAATTCACGATGGGTTCGGATGTCTTCTATCGCGAGGAGCGACCGGCTCGGCGCGTCAGCGCCCCCGATTATTGGATCGATGCGCATCCGGTCACGAACGCGCAATTTGCCGCGTTCGTCGATGCCACCGGCTATCTGACCGTTGCCGAGCGGCAGCCCGACCCCGCGCTGTACCCGGATGCCGATCCTGCGCTGTTGTGTCCGGGGTCCCTCGTTTTTACGCAGCCGGCTTCGCGCGTCGCGCTTCACGATTACCGGCAGTGGTGGGCCTATGTTCCCGGCGCCAGCTGGAGGCATCCGCAAGGGCCCGCGAGCGACCTAGCCGGGCTAGGCGAGCATCCGGTCGTGCACGTCACGTTCGAAGATGCGAACGCCTACGCGGCCTGGGCGGGAAAATCGCTGCCCACCGAAATCGAGTGGGAGTATGCGGCGCGCGGCGGGCTCGATGGCGCGGCGTATCCGTGGGGCGACGAGTTCGCGCCCGACGGACGGCAGATGGCGAATACGTGGCAAGGCCAGTTTCCATGGCAAAACACCGCGCTCGACGGCTACGAGCGCACATCGCCCGTCAAATCGTTTCCGGCCAACGGCTACGGCCTTTACGACGTTGCAGGAAACGTCTGGGAATGGACGGCCACGCGTTACGGCCAAGCGCCCGGCGCCGATGAAGCGAAGGCATGTTGCATTCCGGCGTCGCAAGCCGGCCTAGAGAACGTTCGAAACGTCGTGAAAGGGGGCTCGCATTTATGCGCGCCGAGCTATTGCCTACGCTATCGGCCCGCGGCGCGCCAAGGCCAGTCGCTCGATACCTCGACAGGCCATATCGGTTTTCGATGCGTCGTGCGCCCGTAGCCGATGCGGCGCCGGGCTTTGCGCCGCATTGCGAAACTCTACGAATCAGATCAATCGAGTATTGCCATGAAAAATCTTCAGAGTGCGATCGCTGTGACGCGCGCGACGGCACGCCAAGCGTGGCCTGCGTCGAGCTCCGATCTGCTGCGCGAAACGCTCGCCGGTGTGGTCACCACGCTCGCGCTGATTCCAGAGGTCATCTCATTTTCTTTCATTTCAGGCGTCGAGCCGCGTTCGGCCCTGTTTGCGTCGGTCGTGCTGCTCTTGATCATGTCGCTCTTCGGAGGGCGTCCGGCGATGGTCACGGCGGCGGCCGGCTCCGTAGCCTTGGTAGTGGGGCCGATGGTCCACGCTCACGGCGCGGGATACATCCTGCCCGCCGTGCTGCTGGGCGGTCTCATTCAAGTCGCGTTCGGCGTACTCGGCCTCGCGCGCATCGTGCGCTTCATTCCACGCTCGGTCATGCTCGGGTTCGTCAATGCGCTGGGCATCCTCATTTTTTGCGCTCAAATACCGCATGTCGTTCATAAGCCCGTCGCGGCCTATGCAGTGTTTGCGATCACGTTGGCGATCGTGTTGATCGCGCCGCGCTTTCAGCGAGCGGTGCCGTCGCCGTTGATCGCGATCGTCGCGGCGACGTCGCTTGCGGCCGTCTTGCGTTGGAGCGTGCCCACCGTTGGCGCCGGGCAGCCCGTGCAGGCCGATTTGCCTGGCGTGACCGCGTGGACGGTGCCCTTCGACTGGAGTACGTTCGGCATCGTCTGGCAGACTGCGGTCAGCGTTGCGTTCGTGGGTCTGCTCGAAACGTTGCTTACGGCCAAGCTCGTCGACGACGTGACCGCGACGCCCTCGGACAAGACGCGCGAATCGTGGGCGTTGGGGCTGGCCAATCTTTGCGCGGGCGTATTCGGCGGAATCGGCGGTTGCGCGATGATCGGCCAGACCGTGGTCAACGTCGGCATCGGCGGCGGACGCACGCGCGTCTCGACGCTAGCGGCGGCTTTGACGTTGCTTTTGCTCATGACCGGATTGAGTTCGGTGATGGCGCGGATTCCGATGGCGGCGCTGGCGGCGGTCATGATGGTCGTCGCGGTGAAGACCGTGGACTGGCACAGCCTGCAACCGAGAACGCTCAAGCGTATGCCGTGGATGGAAACGTCGGTCATGCTGGTGTCGATCGCGTTGACGGTCTACACGGGCAATCTCGCGCTGGGCGTGGTCGCCGGGGTGGTCTTGGCGATGATGCTCTTCGCACGCCGTCTTGCGCACGTGATCCATACGACACGCACGGTGTCGGCCGACGGGCAGAGCGCGCACTATGAAGTCCATGGCCCGCTCTTTTTCGGCAGCAGCAACGATCTGCTCGAGCGCTTCGAGTGCGCGAGCGATCCCCGTGCCGTGACCATCGACTTATCGGGCGCGCAGATATGGGATGCATCGACGGTCGCCGTGCTCGATTCGATCGAAGCGAAGTATCGGCGGCAAGGCGCGACAGTACGGCTCATCGGCCTTGACGAGCGAAGCCGAGCCTTCCATGCGCGCCTGAGCGGGAATCTCAATGTCGACTGACGCAGCGGCGCGCCGCGATGCCGACGAGGGCGGCTATAGCGCCTCGGACATTCAAATCCTGGAAGGGCTGGAGGCGGTTCGTAAGCGCCCAGGCATGTATATCGGCGATACGGCGGACGGCTCCGGGCTGCATCAGCTCGCGTTCGAGGTCGTCGACAACGCTGTCGACGAGGCCATGGCGGGGCATTGCGATTTCGTGCTGGTGACGGTGCATGAGGACGGATCGCTGTCGGTGGAGGACAACGGGCGCGGCATTCCCGTCGAGGTCAAATACGACGACCGTCACGAGCCCAAGCGCTCGGCTGCGGAAATCGCGTTGACCGAGCTCCACGCGGGGGGCAAGTTCGATCAGAACAGCTACAAGGTTTCCGGGGGGCTGCATGGTGTGGGCGTCAGTTGCGTGAACGCGCTCAGCGTGTGGCTGACTCTGACGATTTGGCGCGCCGGGCGCACGCACGAGCTCGCATTCGAGCGAGGCGTGTTGCAAGATCGGCTCGTGCTGCGGACGCACGAAGGCATTGCCGTCAGTCCCGCCCGCGTGACGGGCGACACGCAGCGGCGGGGCACGCGCGTGCGCTTTCTGCCCGACGCGGAGATTTTCCATCACGGAAAATTCAGCTTCGACGTACTGTCTGCCCGCCTGCGCGAGCTCAGTTTCCTCAATGACGGGCTGATCGTTCGCTTGGTCGACGAACGAACGGGACACGAAGAGGACTTCGCTTGTGCGGGCGGTGTGGCGGGCTTCGTGCGGTACGCCAACTACGGCAAGCGAGTGATCCACGAGACCATTTTTCAGGCAACCGGCGTTAGAAAAATCGGCGGAGCCGACGTGGCGGTGGACGTCGCGATGCAATGGAACGACGCCTATGGCGAAACGGCGTTGTGCTTCGCGAACAATATCGCGCAGCGTGACGGAGGGACGCATTTGACGGGCTTGCGAGCCGCAACCACACGCGTCTTGGGCAAATACGCCGAAGATTGCGGATTCGACAAAAACAGTAGGGTGAACGTTGCGGGCGAGGACTTTCGCGAAGGCCTGGCGTGCGTAATCAGCGTGAAGCTGCCGGAGCCGAAGTTCGGCAATCAGACCAAGGATAAGCTCGTCAGCGTCGAGGCGCGCTCGGCGGTGGAAGACGTCGTTGGCGCCGCGCTCGCACGATGGCTGCAGGAGCATCCTTCCGAGGCGCGCGCGATCTGCGAGAAAGTCATGGGTGCGGCCCGCGCTCGGGATGCGGCGCGCCGCGCGCGCGAGCTGATGCGGCGCAAGTCGGTATTCACCGGCTCCGGATTGCCCGGGAAGCTCGCCGATTGTCAGGAGCGCGACCCTGCGCGTTCGGAGATCTATCTGGTGGAAGGCGATTCAGCGGGCGGAAGCGCCAAGCAGGGGCGCGATCGTGCCTTCCAAGCCATTCTGCCGTTGCGCGGCAAGATCTTGAACGTCGAGCGAGCGAGGGACGAGAAAGTCTTGTCTTCGGGGGAAATCGTGACGCTCGTGACGGCCCTCGGGTGCGGCGTTGGCGCGAGCGACCTGCGCATCGACAAATTGCGCTATCACCGAATCATCATCATGACCGACGCGGACGTGGATGGCGCGCACATCCGTACGCTGCTGCTGACGTTCTTTTATCGGCAAATGCGGGCGCTGATCGAGCGCGGCCATGTCTATATCGCACAGCCTCCGCTTTATAAGGTTCGGCATGGAAAGGCCGAGCGCTATATGAAGGACGACGCTGAATTTTCGTCATGGCTGCTCGGCCTCGCGCTTGCACGAGCAACCGTGCGCAGCAGTTCGACCGGACAATCGATCGAGGGCGAGGCTCTTGTCGAACTCGCTCGCGAATGCCAACAGGCCCAGGCCGCCTGGCGGCGCCTCACGCGGAAGGTCGATCGACCCGTGCTCGACGCCGCATTCAAGGGCGTGCCGGTTTCAATGGATTCGCTCGCACCGGAGGTTATTCGCAGCCCGGATTTTCAAACGCTCATGCGCACCGGAGCGAATTTGGCGGCGCGGTTGCCGCAGCCGCTCGTCGTTGCCTGCGGCGAGGGGGACCGTCGCCGCGAGTGTGCCGTCGGCGATTTTCCGGCCGCCCTCGAATGGTTGCTCGACGAAGCGGGGCGATCGGTTGTGCGCCAGCGCTACAAGGGCCTCGGCGAAATGAACCCGGCGCAGCTATGGGAAACGACGATGAATCCCGCCGAACGCCATCTGCTGCAAGTGAAGATCGAAGATGCGATCGCGGCCGACCGACTGTTCTCGATCTTGATGGGCGACGATGTAAGCCCGCGCCGCGAATTTATCGAGCGTTATGGCGGTGAAGCGTTTCGATTGGAGCCTTGACGAAACGATCGTCTATCGCCGCCGCCAGCGCCCGTGTCAAAGAAATCCCGGAAACCACTCGTGAATCCACGAGTGATCGACCGCGGGCGCGGGCGACACATAGGTGACGCTGCCGCTGCCTTGAGGGATGTACTGGGCAGTCAGTTGTCTCGGGTCCACCTTCGCACCGTCCTGGTCCTCGCCGCCTCCGCGAATCAACAGCATGTCGACTTTATCGTCCGGATTCGAGCTCGGCCGGGCCGTCATCGTCACCATCGCGCTGAGCTGGTGTTGCGTCTTGCTCGTCAGGTCGGGCGCAATGTCGACCGATATCGGCAGCGTATTCGAGTCTCCCTCCTGCAGCGTCACGAGCTGATTGTGCTGCTCGTCGATGGTGAGCGGGAGATGGGCAAGGTATTCCGACGAAAGATTGCCGTCGTTGATCAAGTTGCCTTCGTCGTCGTAGCGGAACGTCGACGAAACGGGCTTGTTCGTTGCGGGATCGATGTCGGGTTTGCCGGTGGCGGTGTCGTACTTCGTGACCGAAACCGTATTGTGCTTGTTGTCGACCGCGACTTGGCCGACCACTTGGTTTTCGTTGTTCGTGATCGTCGCGGTCGCCGTCTCGCCGTCGCCGTCCGAGCCCCAGACGATGTGAGCGTTGCCTGCCGTAATGTTGCCGTCGGCTCCCACGGCCGTCGGCGCCGGGTCAGGGTCGGCCAAGGGCCTGTCGGAGTAGGAGTAGAGATTGGACGGCAGCGGGCGGCCACCGTGAAACACAAAGGCGCTATTGGACACGTGAGTCCTCCTCGATTGCCCGCGCGTTGGGCAACAGCACGGCTGCCCCTTCAACCTGGCGACCGTCGAATAGATAGGCATCGAAGGGCAGATAAGCCCCTCGATCCACGCGAAGTATTGGCGATGCTTCGTGGCTTCGCCTCGCCCCGGTCCGTAGTCCTTTGCCGATGATTTGCGCAAAAGCCCCGCCAGACTGCGGACTTCCCCGGTTGACCTACGGGAGATCGTAGCGTTGACCAGGGTGTGCGGATCGGCGCAGTATGACCTTCGCGCCGATCAAGACCCGTGACGCGCGTCGAGCAGGCGCGCGAGTGCAACACCGCCTTCGCGCATGATCGAATCGTGATTCCAGCGGAACATGCGCCGCGCGAGGGGGAAGTGCGCGACCGCGTGCATCCATGGACTTGCCGTACTGACGTGCCAGTCGTAATGCACGACGGTGCGATCGCCGTCGGCCCTGAAACTCCAGCGCCCGACGCCTTCGAGCGCGCCGCTTGCCTCTCCTTCCAACGCCACGAGCGGCACGACGCGTGTGACGCGCACGTCGATGATCACGCGGTAGGGCAGTGCCCCTCTCCATATGTAACGGTGCACGGCCCCGAGACCATCCGAGCCGCCGGCTTGTAATTCGCGTACCGCCCGCACGTTGTTCCACCAAGTCGGCCATTGCAACGAATTATGGATGGCGTCCCACACCGGCTGTACCGGTGCATCGATACACCATACGGTAGTCAAACGGAAATCGGCCATCGTTCCCTTTCTCCTTGTTCCCCGCCCGACGGACGAGCAGCCCCGGCTATTCGTCCGCGCATTGCTTCATGCCGCGCGGTGCGCCACACTGCTCTAACGGGCAGGGCAGAACACTAGGTCGAGTATAGGAGCGGCAATGCACTTACGAATGATCGAGGCCCCGGGAGATAACCGGCTGGGTGAGGGAGGCCGCACATGGCATCCGCGATCGGGAAGCTTCGTGCGATGACTCAGGCCGCCCTGTCGAACCGGGATTTCGTTGCCGAGGCGCAGGCACGCTTCGATGCACTCGAGAACTACCAGGTCACGCTCGAATCGACTTCGACGGGCGCGTCGGCCGTGCAAGTGCGCTACAGCTACCGTAAACCTGGCTTCGTTCGAATGGATTTCGTCCACCCGCATGCCGGTGCGACGCTCGTCTACAGCCCTGAAACGAAGCAAGTCACGCTTTGGCCGTTCGGTTTCCACACGTTCCCAAGGCTTACCTTGAGCCCGGACAGCCGTACGATCCGCAGCCCGAGCGGGCATCGCGTGGACGACTCGGACATCGGCGCGCTGCTCGCCAGCGTCCGCAAGGTTCAACAAGCCGGCCATACGCGCGTGATCGGCGAGGAGGCGGTCGGTCTCGGAAGGGCTATGCGCGTGGTCGTGTCGTGCGGGACGGAGCAGGAGGCGGCCAGCTTGTTGCGCTATGAGCTGTGGTTCGACGTGAACCATGGATTGCCGATCAAGGTGGTGAACGAGGACGCGTCGCGCCAACTGATCGAAACGGTGCTGATGGATGACCTGAGCCTCGACGTGCCGGCGTCGCAACTGGGACGGTTCGAGTAACGGCGCGGCGTTCCGCGCGCAGATTATCGTCGCGCGTGCTGACGCGTATCAACGTGGCACTGGCGGTCAGTCCGCGATCTGCGCCGGCGTACGGCAGCACGGGGGCGCGATAGCGCTCGCGGACGCAAGCAGCGCGGCATAGCAGGCGAAACGTGCGAAACGGGTTGAGCGTAGAGCCAATTTGACCTCCGGCTAGCGAGCACGGTCATGGTCGCATCGGCCGGGGCAACCGAACGCGAAAAAAGCGAAATGGGCGACTGCGCAGCGAACCGCTACGGCGTTCGTCGCCAATCGCCTTCATCGCCCGGCCGGCCGCGATGGGCCGGTTGCCCGTTTAGGCTTCGGTCCCGTTTAGGCTTCGGTCCCGTTTAGGCTTCGGTCGCGCTCGCGACCTGCGCCGCCGGCGCTTTCGCTTCGGGGGTGCGAATCAAGTAGTCGAACGCGCCCAGCGCTGCCTTCGCGCCGTCCCCGGCGGCGATCACGATCTGCTTGTACGGCACGGTCGTGCAGTCGCCCGCGGCAAAGACGCCCGGCACGTTCGTCTGCCCCTTGGCATCGACGACGATTTCGCCGAACCGGCTCAACTCGACCGTGCCCTTGAGCCACTCGGTGTTGGGCACGAGCCCGATCTGCACGAACACGCCTTCGAGCGCGATGCTATGTTCCTCGCCGCTCGCGCGGTCCTTGAAGCGCAGGCCGTCGACCTTGTTGCCGTCGCCCGTGATTTCGGTCGTTTGCGCGTTCAGCCGCACCGTGACGTTGGGCAGGCTGCCGAGCTTCGCGACCAGCACGGCGTCGGCCTTCAGTTGATCGGCGAATTCGATCAGCGTGACATGCGCGACCACGCCCGCGAGGTCGATCGCCGCTTCCACACCGGAGTTGCCGCCGCCGATGACCGCCACGCGCTTGCCCTTGAAGAGCGGGCCGTCGCAGTGCGGGCAGTAGGCCACCCCTTTGTTCTTGTATTCCTGTTCGCCCGGCACGTTGACGTTGCGCCAACGCGCGCCGGTGGACAGGATGACGCTTCGGCTCTTCAGCGTGCCGCCGTTTTCCATCCGCACGCTCACGAGGCCACCCGGCTGAGCGGCCGGAATCAGCTCGACGGCGCGCTGCTGCGACATGATGTCGACGCCATAGTGCCGTACTTGCGCTTCGAGGGCTGCCGAGAACTTCGGGCCATCGGTTTCGAGCACGGAGATGTAGTTTTCGATCGACAGCGTATCGTTGACCTGGCCACCCATGCGTTCGACGGCGATGCCCGTATCGATGCCCTTGCGCGCGGCATAAACCGCTGCCGCCGATCCGGCCGGGCCGCCGCCGACGATCAAGACGTCGAACGCGTCCTTGGCGTCGAGCTTGGCGGCTTCGCGCTGGGCCGAGCCCGTATCGAGCTTGGCGACGATTTCCGCGAGATCCATGCGGCCTGCGCCGAACATTTCGCCGTTCAGGTAGACGCTGGGCACGGCCATGATCTGGCGCTCGTCGACCTCGCTTTGGAAGAGTGCGCCGTCGACCACGACGGTCTTGATGCGGGGGTTCAGTACGGCCATCAAGCTCAGCGCCTGCACGACGTCCGGGCAGTTGTGGCAAGACAGCGACATGTAGACCTCGAAGCGATAGTCGCCGTCGAGCGCCTTGATTTGCTCGATGAGCTCCGGCTCGACCTTGGGCGGATGGCCGCCGGTCCAGAGCAGGGCGAGCACGAGCGAAGTGAATTCGTGGCCGAGCGGAATGGCCGCAAAGCGCAGGCTTTGCGCGCCGCCCACCGGGCTCAAGCGGAACGACGGCTTGCGTGCGTCGTCGCCGTCGGTGCGCACGGTGATCTTGTCGGACAGCCCGGCGATGGTCTGCAGCAATTCTTGGAGTTCGCGCGAGCTGGGCTGCTCGTCCAGCGACGCCACGAGTTCGAACGGCTGATTCACGCGCTGCAGGTAAGCCTGCAATTGAGCCTTGAGGCTGTCGTCCAACATAGTGATCCTCGATGCTTGAAAAATAACGAACGTTTTTTCGCTGCCGGCCGGGAAGCACCCGGCCGGCACGTCGGTTCGATTGCCTGTGCGCTCGACCGCGGTGACGGCTTAGATCTTGCCGACCAGGTCCAGCGACGGGGTCAGCGTCTTCGCGCCTTCCTTCCACTTGGCCGGGCAGACTTGACCCGGGTTGGCGGCCACGAATTGGGCGGCCTTGAGCTTGCGCAGCGTTTCCGAAACATCGCGGGCGATCGCGTTGTCGTGCACTTCCATCGTCTTGATCGTGCCTTCCGGATTGATGATGAACGTGCCGCGCAGCGCCAGGCCCTCTTCAGGGATATGCACGCCGAACGCGTTCGTCAGCTGGTGCGTCGGATCGCCGACCAGCGGGAATTGGGCCTTGCCCACGGCAGCCGACGTTTCGTGCCACACCTTGTGCGAAAAGTGGGTGTCGGTCGTGACGATATACACTTCAGCGCCGGCCTTTTGGAATTCGGCGTAGTTGTCCGCCGCGTCCTCGACTTCGGTCGGGCAGTTGAACGTGAACGCGGCCGGCATGAAAATCACGACCGACCACTTGCCCAGGAGCGACTGTTCCGTGACCTCAACGAACTTGCCGTTGTGGAACGCTTGTGCCTTGAACGGTTGAACTTGGGTGTTGATGAGCGACATGAAGTTTCCTTGAACAGTGGGTTGGTGGAACATGTGCCGTTTGACAGCCTCTATATTGCTAAAAAGCTATTATACATGCAATTCGATAGTTTCTATCTAAGCGATAGATGAAATCTAATCGGGTCATAGCGACGCTGGCGGCCACGCCCGGCTGGCTTCGACCGATGTAACGTACGACATGACAACTCAATCTGCCGCCGCACCCTTTAGTGACCTTCCCTTGCCCCCAGCGGTTCTATCGAACCTAGCTCGGCTCGGTTATGTGACCATGACACCGATTCAGGCCGCGAGCCTACCGGCCGCGCTCGCGGGGCAGGACCTCATTGCCCAGGCGAAGACCGGGAGCGGCAAGACGGCTGCTTTTTCCCTCTCCGTGCTCGCGCGGCTGGACGCACGCCGCTTCGAGGTGCAAGCGATGGTCTTATGTCCGACGCGGGAGCTTGCCGATCAAGTCACGCAGGAAATGCGCCGGCTTGCGCGTGCCGAAGAAAACGTCAAGGTGCTGACCCTATGCGGCGGCACGCCGATGGCACCGCAGACAGCGAGCCTCGAACATGGCGCACATATCGTCGTGGGCACGCCCGGACGCATCATGGACCATCTGGAGCGCGGCAGCCTTTCTCTCGATGCGCTCAATACGCTGGTCCTCGACGAAGCCGACCGCATGCTCGACATGGGCTTTTACGACGACATCGCGAAGGTGGCGAGTCAATGCCCGAAGGAGCGTCAAACGCTGCTGTTCTCGGCGACGTATCCCGAGGGCATTGCCAAGCTGAGCCAGCGTTTCTTGCGCAATCCGAAAGAAGTGCGGCTCGAGGAGCAGCACGACGACAGCAAGATCCGCCAGCGCTTCTATGAAGTGACCGAGGACGAGCGGTTGCACGCGGTCGGCTTGCTGCTCAATCACTATCGCCCGGTGAGCACGCTGGCGTTCTGCAACACTAAGCAGCAGTGCCGCGATTTGCTCGACGTGCTGCGCGCACAGGGGTTTCATGCGCTGGCGCTGCATGGCGAACTCGACCAGCGCGAGCGGGACCAGGTGCTGATTCAGTTCGCGAATCGCAGTTGTTCGGTGCTCGTCGCGACCGACGTCGCTGCGCGCGGGCTCGACATTGCTCAATTGGAAGCGGTCATCAACGTCGACGTGACTCCGGATCCGGAAGTGCATGTGCACCGTATCGGCCGCACGGGTCGCGCGGATCAGGAAGGATGGGCGCTGAGTCTCGCGAGCATGAACGAAATGGGGCGCGTCGGCAGCATCGAGCAGGCGCAGCGGCGCGACGTCGAATGGCATGCGCTGGCGGAACTGAAGGCGTCGAGCGATGCGCCGTTATTGCCGCCGATGGAAACCCTGCAGATACTCGGCGGGCGCAAGGAGAAAATTCGTCCGGGCGACGTGCTGGGCGCCTTGACGGGCGAGGCGGGCTTTAACGGCGCGCAGATCGGCAAGATCAACGTAACCGAATATTCGACGTACGTAGCCGTGGAGCGCAGCATCGCTCGCGATGCGCTGCGCAAGCTGAGCGCCGGCAAAGTCAAAGGCAAGAAGGTGAAAGTGCGTTTGATGGACGATTGGCGTTGATGCGAGAGAAACGAGAAAACATGAAACGACTTTTTGTGGCCGCGCTCGCGGCAATGGGGTTCGTCACCGGCGCGTATGCGCAAAGCAATGAGGCCGGCCCGCTCGTCACGCCCGCGGGCAAACTGCAATTCGTGCGCGGCGACCGGGAATTCGCCGGGATGCTCGACGCGGTAGTGTTCGATCGCTTCGGCGCCAATACGCTGACCCATTTCGATGAGATCGACGAGGCGCACGGCGACGTCACGCGCGTACTGGTGGAGACCGACGGCGGCCCTGTGCTGTACGACTTTCGCCGGCATCCGCCGCTCGTGCAGCGCTTGGGTAAGCGTATGACCGTCAGGCGCGTTTTCTGGCAAGGCGACGAGGTCGTGCTGCAGAGCTCGGCGGGCTGGTTCCGCTACAAGGGCGGAGTCTTGACGGGCCTGCGATCATCGAAGATGACGTTTCATTGATCGTGCCGCCCTTGCGCGTGCCGTAGGGCGGCGGCATTGCATGAGCGACGATGAAACTGTCTCGCTGAACGATTCGAATAGCGCTGCTGTCCGGTGAACGGGGTAAGAGAAGGATGGACACCGAATTCGCGAAGTTTCCGATCTACTTCTACGACTACAACGAAATAGAAACCTTTTGCCTGTCTAAACGCGAACAATTGATCGAGGCCCGCGTCGGGATGATTCTGGGCGTCCTACGTGGAGGCGGCATCCCGGCGTTGATGCTGTCTCAAATGCTGAGTGTGCCGGTGGACTTCATCCACTACGATCGCCTTCGCGCAACGGCTGGCATAAGAAATCGAGAGGCGCTTGCTTTGATCGACGCCTGCCTCGAAGAAGGCAAGAAGATCCTGCTGGTCGAAGATATCGCGGGTGTTGGGCGAACACTGGTCAATTGCTATGACTATCTGCTGTCCTTGACCGGAGATGAAACTCGCATCGAGGTGTTCACGCTGGTTCATCATGAAAACAGCAGGACGAAGCCGCATCACTACAAGGATTGCTCGGCCGTCCGCGCAATTTTGCCGTGGGAGCGGTATGTCACCGGCCGCGCGTGTCTCGACGATTTCATGAAGACGGGGGAGGCGTTATTGGATGATCGACGATATAAGAAGGCGTTGGCTATCGACGATCCGAACGTTCCTCTGACATTGAGGGATGAATGGGCGGTGGATCATCATTTGACGTTCGATGGCGACTGCGGCGTCACGTTGGAGCTGGTGAGTGCGATCGGGCCCGAAGAAATTTATTGCAATAACGAGCGGTTGATCGCTTCGATATTAGAAGTGCTTCCATTTGTCGTCGTGTACAAGGTCATCGAACGGAAAAGATACAGAATCAGCTCGCTCGATTGAGCATTGCGCCTTCGAGGGAAGCTGCGGGCGTCGAAAGGCGCGTCGCCGCGCGTTGCGTGGGGACGGCTTCTGTCACAATGTCACCCTACCGATTCGCCGGCATGCCGCCGGCCGGGAACCAAAACCGATCGTTTCGTCAATGCGCATTTTCGGAATAAGCCTTTACGTCATCATCGCCGTCATCTTTGCGGTGCACGCCATGCGTACGCGGCAGAACATGTACTGGCTGCTGATCCTCTTTTTGTTTCCCGGCCTCGGCAGTCTGGTCTACCTGTTCGTTGTCTATCTGCCCAGCCTGCGCCAGTCGCGCGGGGCGAGGGCGGCAACGAGGGCCATCTCTCAACTTGTCGATCCTGACCGAGCCGTGCGCGAGGCGCGCATGGATTTCGACCGCGCGCCGACGGTCGCGCATCGCATGCGGCTCGCGGCTGCATTGCTCGATGCGGGGAGTCCGGCCGAAGCCCTCGAACATTACCGAGCGGCGGCCAGCGGTCCGTTTTCATCCGACCCGGCATTGCTCGAGGGGCTCGCGCGCGCGCAGTTTGCCAGCGGCGAGGTTGCGGCGACGCAAGATACGCTGGACAGGCTGTTCGCCGTTCACCCCATCGCCCGCCAACAATCCGAACCTGCTTTATTGTACGCACGCGCCTTGGCGGCGCTCGATGCGCCGGGCACGCGCGCGGCGTTCGAGATCGCCCTGGCGAGCGCCAGCGACGCGGCGCCGCGTTGTCTGTACGCCGATTGGCTGGCGGCGCAATCGGACGATGCCGATCATCGGCGCGCCAGAGCGCTCTACGCCGACATCGTGCACGACGCTCAGCATTGGCCTCGTTACGCCCGCGAACATAACCGTGAGTGGCTGCAACGCGCGCAGTCGGCGCTGAGCCGGTAGCGTGCAGCCGAGCCCGACGTCATGCGTCGGGCGTGCCTTTATCGTTGGTCTCGGTGAAGCATCTCGCCGGGGCAGGCTTTCGCGAACGTCTAATTCATCGGCGAGTTCGCATAGACGGCCTCGGCAGTTTTTAATCGGGCGTGCGACATTGCTGTCGCTTCTGAACAAGAATGCGACGGTTTAAGCGCGCAAGATCTGACCGAAATAAATTATAGAAACGCAAAACAGCGCGATCGACTGCGTATTGCCGCTCTCCTAGGCCTTAGAAAATAGCCGTAAGCAGATTTCTGTCCACTCGTCAATCCCGGGCGAATTGCGCTGATCAACTCGATAGGAACGACTGAGGGCTAAGTGAGGGTCGACACTCCATGGATTCCCGAAGAGTGGTTGCCGGTGTCGCCGCTGCCAGTGTACACCGATCCGTATAGGTTCATGAGGGAATTTGCCATTGAGCGGCCGTTGCCGTAACGACCGGTGCGGTTGTCGTTTACTGAATCGAAATATGGATACTTGTTCGGTTGCGATTGTCGGTGATCAAATCGAAATTCAGCCGACACATCAAGAGTCCCTGGATGAATATACGGTAGGGAAAGACGAAGGCCCGTTTCCTCTTTACGTTCCCGAAACGGCGAGCGACGCGGAACTTGGTGCTGTCCTTCGAGAACGGTTCAAACGATGCACTAGCGCGATCACATAGTTCCGTGCCGCTGCCGATCGCAATGTTCGGGCTCGTTGAAGCGTTGAATTGCTCGCAGGCTGGGGGCTAGTAAATTGGGGATCGACGGGCAGCAGCGCTGCCGATGGCAAGCCGTTCATGGACTTCCGAAGTTTGACGAACGCTCAAAAGAGCGTCGTTGGCGATTTGCTCGGAGGCGAAAAGGTCAAGGATTTGATCCCGGGCGCGGAGAAGGTCGGCCGCACGCTTGGGATTGGCGAGAACGGCATCGACGACTTGTATAAAGTCGACAAGCCGGGCGTGGATTACGTGATCGTAGAATACAAGTTCGGCTCGTCGAAGCTGGGGAAAACGACCGATGGCTTGCAGATGAGCGATGATTGGACGACTGGCGCCACCACGGGTAAGAACCGAATTCTTGATGCTGTACGCAAAACTGCTGATTGATCCTTCAAATGCGTCGAACCTGCTGGGAGCAAAATGATGGCGAGAGCAACCCTAGGAACCGAGGAGTATTGGGACAGGTGGGTCGAATGGGGTGAAAAGCGAATCGCTGATATGCTCGACCGCATACAACGACCGTCGGGCGATCCGAGCTACCGGCCGCAGTACGTCTATGAGATTTCTCAAGAGAATTACGAGCAAATTCTCCGACGCTATTCGCGAGGCGACGCCGTCACCGAGCTCGCCCAGTATTTCCCGCCGTTGCTCGATGCCTGGGAGGAAGCGGAGCGCTTGGGGAACCCGGTATGGACGCCGGAGCAGCAATACAGCCGTCACGCTTGGGCGGTGAATCTGGACCATTACATCGTTTGCTTTTGGTTGGTAGGGTTGGCATTGGCGCTTGAGATTCCTGAGGACCAATGGCGTCGCTTGATTGCCCTAACCGGGAACGAGGGCGAAGACGCCTTGCTTGATCGCGTGATTGCAGCTCGGCAGCCAGGGCGCAGGATAGGTACGAAGCTGTGCCACCCGAAGCCGTACCAGCGATTGCTCGATGCGGTAAATGCGCCGAAGCCTGAGCAGGCGAAGCTGCTCTCGGCGTTTGTGGACAGGTGGTATGCGGAACTGGATCGGCCACCAAAGAAAGGTTTGTCCGAGGCGACTGCGATGTATGAGCGGCCCTATTGGTACCGATACGGCGACCAGAATTTCGACGGCGGAGCGTACTTTGGGCGTTGGTGTGTGGAGGCGGTTGCTGTAGTTAAAGCCTTCGATATTGACGACAGTCTATGCCTGGGTCATCCGAATTATCCAGGCGATCTGTTGCGTCCCGATGGGCCAACGACGCATGCCGAGCGCTCCGCGGACGAGCGACGCAGCGACGGGCGTGCTTCTGAGGCTGCCGATAGTCAGCGGAAAACGGGGTGGTTGGCGAGGCTGTTCGGGCGTGAAAGCTAGGGCGAGCGCGGCCCTAATGAAGTCGGCGGTGCCTTGTCGCGAAGCGGAGGCTAGGGCCGTGAGCATTGAGTAGGCAGCGATTCCTCGACGCAGGCACAGATAAATATCCACGTGACGCGGTGGGTGAATGACGCCTACTGGCCGGAAGTAGGTGTGCGCGCAATCGACTGGAAAGCTGCCGCAGGGCATTCCAGCGTCTGTTCTGTAGGGCGCATCGAATGGGTCCGAACGGCCAGGAACGGTCTTTCGTGGTTACAGACAACTGAATGGTTGAGCGACCGCTTCATCTCGGACAATGGACTCTCGTCAACGCCGCCAGTTTCCTTCTAGGGTCACGGATCTAAGTCTTTCCATTGGTCGAGCACGACGAAATTTCCGTCGGCCTCCCCAGCAATAACCTTGGGCTCGATAGAGCCCTTGGGCACTCGACAATTCAAACGCTGTTGAAATCCGCTGTTCGGATAAAAGCAACATGCAGATCAATAAAGGAGCGTGTTTTTTCTATATCCGTTTGGGGCTGCGAGCTAATGCGCATCTCGCCGATCGTTAGCGATTCGGAGAAATGCGACTTCGGCCTCGCGCTATTCATCAATAGTCGGTGTAGCCTTTTTCTCCCGGCGTATAGAAGGTCGAGGCGTCAGGTGATACCAGTTCCCGGCCTGACTTTAACTTGGATACAAGGTCTGGATTCGAGATGAACGGGCGTCCGAAAGCCACCAGGTCGCCACGTTGCGCTTCGAGGTCTGCGTCGGCACGTGCACGTTCATAGCCGCCGGAAAGAATGTATTGTCCTTTGAAGGCAGCGCGAATGTCTGCTTTCAGCGCCGGACTGACTTCAGGCGCGCCCATGGCGCTGTGATCTACGATGTGGATATAGAGCAGTCCGAGCGCATTCAGCGCCTCGATCAGGCCGAGGTACAGAGCGTCCATTTCTGCGTCCGGCGCCATAGCGTTAAATACGCCATAGGGCGAGATACGCATACCGACGCGCTCTGCGCCAATGGCGGCGACGGTGGCTTTCGCGACTTCGACGGCGAAGCGGATGCGGTTCTCGACCGACCCGCCCCAGCGATCATCGCGCCGATTTGAGGCGGTGTTGAGGAACTGGTCGATCAGGTAGCCGTTCGCAGCATGCAACTCGACGCCGTCGAAGCCCGCCTGCATGGCCAGTCTGGCCGAGGCAGCATATTCGGCAATGCTCTCGGCAATATCCGCTTCACTCATTGCCTGCGGCACCGGATGCGGTTGCATGCCATGCGCATCGGTCCACATATCGCCGGGCAGAGCGACCGCCGAGGGAGCAAGGATGCGGGCACCGGGCGGCAGGTTTGCCGGGTGCGTGACGCGTCCGGTGTGCATCAATTGCACAAAGACCCTGCCGCCGGCCTGATGGACGCCATCAGTCACGTGACGCCATCCCTGTGCATGCGCTTGGTTGAAGAGTCCGGGAATGCGCGCGTAACCCAGACCATTGGGTGAGGGCGAGGTGCCTTCGGTGATGATCAGACCGGCCTGCGCGCGCTGGCGGTAGTACTGCACCATCAGCGCATTGGGCATGTTGCCAATGGCGCGGCTGCGCGTCAGTGGTGCCATGACGATGCGATTTTTCAGCGACAGACTGCCGAGTTGGGTGGGGGAAAATAGTGTGCTGCTCACGAGGTTCTCTTATATGCAAAGGTCATGCTGGGATGGCGACGAGTGCTCAGGCTTGTGGTTGATAGCGCTCGGCCGCATGGGCTTGTCGAAGGTCCGACATCAGCCCCTGGCGCGCGGCTTCCAGCGCATCCCAGCGCTCGGCCACGTGCAGCGGCGGGATGGTGACCAACTCGCGACGGTCGAAGCCGACCAGTGCGGCATCGACCAACTCACCCACTTCCATCACCTCTGGCAGGGTGTTGACGTCGATGCCGGCGCGCGCCCAGATCTCGGTACGGGTCGACGCCGGCAACACGGCTTGCACGTAGACACCTCTGGATGACAGCTCCAGGTTCAGGCCCTGAGACAGAAAGAGCACGAAGGCCTTGGTGGCGCCGTAGATCGACATGCCGAACTCGGGCGCGAACCCCACCACCGAGCCGATGTTGACGATCGCGCCCGTGCCAGTCTGCGCGAAGCGCGGCGCGACCGCAGCGGCGAGCCGCGTCAGCGCGGTGACATTGAGCGTGATCAGACTTTGGACGGCCTCTGCGGATTGCGTCAGGAAGCCACCTGATTGCGCCATGCCGGCGTTGTTGATCAGGACGCCGATTTTCGCGTCGTCCCGCAGCCGGGTCTCGAGTGCGGACAGATCGGCGGGGTTTGTCAGGTCGGCCTGCAGCACCTCGACGGCCGCATTGCTCTCTGCGCGCAGGCGTGCTGCCAAGCTATCCAGGCGCGACTTGTCGCGCGCGGCAAGAATAAGGTCATGGCCACGGCGGGCAAAACGCTCAGCGTAAGTGGCGCCGATGCCGCTGGAGGCGCCGGTGATGAGGACGGTCGGAAGGGTGGCCATGGGGGTTTCCTTTGCGTGGGTCGTTCTGGTTGGGGGAGTCAATACGGGGGGGCATCACATCTGGACCACGACCTTGCCCCTGGATCGCCCCTGGGCAAGGTAATCAAGCGCTTCCTTTGCCTGCTCGAATGGAAACACCTTGTCGATCACCGGGCGGATGTGCTCCGCCTCGAGGAGATGACCGATTTCGTTGAGCTGCGCGCCATCGGGGCGCACGAAGTGAAACAGGTAGGAGACGTCACGCTTCCGAGCAAGGCGCACGATCTTGCGGCTCATCAGGCCGAACACGAACCTGAGGACAAAGTTCAGCCGCTTGGCTCGCGCGAATGCCGCGTCCAGCGGGCCCACGATGGAGACGATCTGGCTGCCAGGCTTGAGGATGTCGAGAGATTTCTCGATCGCATCCCCACGCACCGTGCCTAGCACCGCGTCGTAGTCGCGCAGCACTTTCTCGAATTCCTGCTTCTTGTAGTCGATGATCTCATCCGCGCCGAGGCTGCCGACCAACTCGACGTTGCCCGTGCTGGTGGTGGTCCCCACCTTCGCCCCAAAATACTTCGCGAGTTGAATCGCGAAAGTGCCGATACCACCCGACCCCGCAGGGATGAACATCTTCTGGCCGGAGCGCAGCTTGAGGCGTTCCTTCAGCGCTTGCCATGAGGTGAGCCCGACCATTGGGATCGAGGCGGCTTGCACGAAGTCGAGATTGATCGGCTTCGGCGCGGCAGCGCTCTCCGGTACCACCGCGAATTCGGCAAGCGAGCCGGTGCCCAGGTCGAAGATGCTGGCGAAAACGGCGTCACCGGGCTTGAAGCGCGTCACCTTGCTGCCGACCTCAGTCACGACGCCTGCCAGATCACTGCCCAGCGTGGCCGGAAGCCGGAAATGCAGAACGGGTTTGAACATCCCGGTCGGGATCATATTGTCGATCGGGTTGAGGCCGACGGCGCGGACCTGTACCAGGATCTCGTCGGCTTTCAGCGTGGGGCGTGGAACATCGGCAAACCCGATTTCAGGCGACTTGCCATAGCGTTTGAAGGTGAGTGCTTTCATGGTTCGGCTTTTCATTTCCGGTCTTTCATTCCCGTTTGACGAGATTAGTCAGCGAGGAAGTCCAGCACCGCAGGCACAAAGGCGCGGTGGTGCTGAAACACCCCCCCGTGCCCGGAATCCGGGTAGATCGTGAGCTGGGCATTCGGCAGGCGACGAGCCATGTCGGCCGACAGGCTGCTTTCAACCATGAGGTCACGGTCTCCATTCGCGACAAAAACGGGGTGGGTGATCGCCGAGAGATCGTCGGGGGCGCTGAGGCCCGCGTTCTTGATTGCCTTCAGCTGCGCGATTCGCGCCTGCAGGGAAATGGGCTTGTCCCGGTTTTCCGTGCGCTCCTTCAGCCGCGAGAAATAGTCTTTCGCGGCGCGCTTGCCTTCGGGGTTACGGGGGAAGAACAGGAAGTTCCTCGGGTCGCTCAGTGTCAGCGCCGCTTTGACATACGCCAAGGCCGCAATCCGGTTGATCCTGTCGATCCCGCCGCCGCCGCGGGGCCCGGTTCCCGCGAGCACGATCCGGCGCACGAGCTCGGGCGCCTGCAAAGCGACCATCTGCGCAACGGCCCCGCCCATCGAGAAGCCGAGCAGATCGACCTTCTTGAGGCCCAATGCCCGAATGAAGGCGATAGCGTCCCGCCCCATTTCCTCGACGGTATGCGGCACCGAGCCACCCGAAGCACCGACGCCGCGGTTGTCGAAGGCGATAACCCGGTGCCGTGCGGCGATGCCGTCGATGACACGCGGGTCCCAGTCATCGAGCACGGCCATCAAGTGATGCAAGAAGACCACCGGCACACCAGCGTCGGTGCCGAGTTCCCGATAGACGAAGGGCACCCCGCTAACATCAATCCTCCGGGTCGGCGCGTCTTTCCATCTCACCGCGCCCAACTGCCGCACTGGCGCATCGACGGGAGCCCCCTTCCGAGCCCCTGCTGCGGCACCGTCGATGCCTGAAGTGGCGCTTGTCGCCACGGGGATACCGATCGTGTTCTTGCCCATCAATGAAGTCTCCGTGCCGGGTGGATCGCTTGTCGTCGAGGTGTTAATATCATTTCGATACGTACGATACTACCAAATTGAAAGTTAGTCACTATCAAAAGGATATGAACTGCAAAAATATTTCTGACGAGCCGTGTCCTATCGCGCGCAGCGTGGCTTTCGCGGGTGACGCGTGGTGTCTCCTGATCCTGCGCGACGCCCATGGCGGCCTGACGCGCTTCGATCAGTTCCGGAAAAGCCTCGGCATTGCGCCGACCATGCTGACCCGGCGATTGGCGATGCTGACGGAGGAGGGATTGCTGGAGAAACGGCGCTACTCGGAGCATCCGCCTCGCGAGGAGTACTTGCTGACCGAGGCCGGCCGCGATTTCCTGCCCGTGCTTTTCATCATTGGCGCATGGGGGCGCCAGCACCGAGGCGGAGGCAAACTGATCCGCTTCTTTGATGCTGAGAACGGAACAGAAATCAAGGCAGTGGCTGTGGATGAAGTGACCGGTGCCAAGATCGGGACGCGCCCGATCCGTATCGTCCCGCCTGAGGAGGGCTGACGCAGCGCGGCGTCGGAAACAGGAGGGGCGTGCCCTAAAACCTGCTAGGCATTTGATTCGCAATGACTGTGTGGGCTGTTTCTGAAAGGGCTTACAGTCTGCTCGGCGATTCTTGCGGCTTGTTTGGCGTTGCGGCTGTTATGAAAAAAGCTACAAGATAGCGGCGCAATAACAAAAGGCTTGAGGTCTCCCTGATCACCGCAGGTATGGTATCGATCTGCATCGCACGCGTTGCGGAACCAGCCGTGCTCGAGCGATTGGGCCGCATACCAATCGCGTCCGCCCGGCTCTTTTTGTCAGCAAGGTCACGATATGAGACCAAGGCAATTGTGCAGCGGCGTGTTGCTCACAATTGCCGGCGTCGGCCATGCTTGAGCAACGTCCACATGTACTTGAGATTGCGAGGTGAAAACCCTTGCAGATGGAACGCAAACTTTAGTTCTGCGCTTCGCGGCAGTGATGCGTCTGGTGAGTACATTTCCAAGACTCGAACTTTCATGTACTCAAAAGCGTACTCATTCGGCCTCGGCTTGCAGAACGCGAGCACGTTTCGGTGCGCCCCAAAAGAAAAAAGCCCGCAGAGCGGGCTTCATCGCGAACATCATCCAGCAGATTGGTCTGGATCTATTTTTCTGGTGCCCAGGAGAGGACTCGAACCTCCACGATGTTGCCACCGCTAGGACCTGAACCTAGTGCGTCTACCAATTCCGCCACCTGGGCAGGTGTGCGTCTTGCAACAAAGACCGCCATTATATCGGCCTGGGACTTGCTGTCAAGCGTTTTGTGTCCGCCACAGCCTCGCGCCCGATCCCGCCCCATCATCGGTATCCCGCGCAGCCGCGCGCGTAGCCGCCGAAGCCGGCTCCGCGCCGCGTCCGCCGCGCCATTGACGGGTGTTAGAATGGCGCGCATTGCCGTGTCATCCGTATCGAGCCGAGAACAAATCATCGACAAGCGCCCCTTGAGCAAATATCCGTACCCGATCCCCAGCCGCGAGGAAATCCTCGGCGTGCTGCGCACGAGCGACGCCCCGCTCGCCGCCAACGACATTGCCGAGACCCTGTCGATCAAGCGTCAGGAGCGCGAAGGCTTCTTCAAGCGCCTCGGCGCCATGGAACGCGACGGTCAGATCCGGCTCGACAAGCGCGGCTACTACCAGCTCACGCATCCGTCCAATTTCGTCGCAGGCCGCGTGCAAGGGCATCGCGACGGCTACGGCTTCATCATTCGCGACGACGGGCAGGACGACCTCTTCCTGCCGAACGCGGAAATGCAAAAAGTCATGCACGGCGATCGCGTCCTCGCACGCGTAGTCGGCTACGACCGCCGCGGCCGCCCGGAAGGGCACGTCGTCGAAGTGACCGACCGCGCCAACAAGCGCGTAATCGGCCGCCTGCTCAACGAAAACGGCGCACTGATCGTCGCTCCCGAAGACAAGCGCATCGGGCACGACATCCTCGTCACCCAGAATACGAAGAAGGCCAAGGTCGGGCAGATCGTCGTCGTGGAACTGACCGATTTCCCGAGCCGGCATTCGCAGCCGCTCGGCCGCGTGGTCGAAGTGCTCGGCGATATCGACGACCCGGGCATGGAAATCGAAATCGCCGTGCGCAAGTACGGCGTGCCGCACGAGTTCAGCGACGGCGCGCTGGCCGAAGCGGCCGCGTTGCCCGATGAAGTGCGCCCTGTCGATATACGCCACCGCGTCGACCTGCGGGACGTGCCGCTCGTGACGATCGACGGCGAGGATGCGCGCGATTTCGACGATGCCGTCTACTGCGAGCCCGTCAAAGTAGGGCGCGGCGACGGCTTTCGCCTCATCGTGGCCATTGCCGACGTCTCGCACTACGTGCGGCCCGATACGTCGCTCGACACGGATGCGATCGAGCGCAGCACCTCCGTCTACTTTCCGCGCCGCGTCATTCCGATGCTGCCCGAGAAGCTGTCGAACGGCCTTTGCTCGCTCAATCCCGAGGTCGATCGCTGCGTGCTCGTCTGCGACATGCTGATCACCGCGCGTGGCGAGATCAAGGCCTATCAGTTCTACCCGGGCGTCATGCATTCGGCGGCGCGGCTCACCTATACGGAAGTCGCCGCCGTGCTGACGAACACGAAGGGGCCGAAGGCGGCGCGGCGCGCCGCGATCGTGCCGCAATTGCAGAACCTGTACGGCGCCTACAAGTCGTTGTTCTCGGCCCGTCAGAAGCGCGGCGCGATCGACTTCGAAACGACGGAAACGTATATCGTCTGCAACGCACAAGGCAAGATCGAGCAAATCCTGCCGCGTCAGCGCAACGACGCCCATAAGCTCATCGAAGAATGCATGCTCGCGGCGAACGTCTGCGCGGCGGACTTCATGAAGCGCAACAAGCACCCGGGCTTGTACCGCATTCACGCGGGCCCCACGGCGGAAAAGCTCGAAAACCTGCGCACGTTCCTGCGCGGGATGGGGCTCTCGCTCGGGGGCGGCGATACGCCTCATGCCAGCGATTACGCGGCGTTGATGGCGCAAATCCGAGACCGGCCCGATGCGCAGATGCTGCAGACCATGCTGCTGCGCTCGATGCAGCAAGCCGTCTATAGTCCCGACAATATCGGGCACTTCGGTCTTGCCTACGACGCCTACGCGCACTTCACGAGCCCGATCCGGCGATACCCCGATCTGCTGACGCATCGCGCCATCTACGCGATTCTTTCGGGCAAGAAGTACCGCCCCGAATCGCCGAACGGCGTCGTGCTCAACACAGCGCTGTCTCCGCGCGCTCGGGCGCTGCAGCAGGCCGACGAGGAAGCGCGGCCGCGCTCGTCGCGCGAGAACACGGCGATCTGGGAAGAGCTCGGGCTGCATTGTTCGGCGAATGAGCGGCGCGCCGACGAGGCGTCACGCGATGTCGAGACCTGGCTCAAGTGTTACTTCATGCGCGACAAGCTCGGCGAGGAGTATGGCGGGATGGTGAGCGGCGTGACGTCGTTCGGCATCTTCGTGCAACTCGATGCGCTGTTCATCGAAGGCTTGGTGCATGTGACGGAGCTCGGCTCCGATTACTTCCAATACGACGAGATCAAGAACGAACTGCGCGGTGAGCGCACGGGCATCCGCTATCGGCTCTCCGATCGGGTACGCGTGCAGGTGAGCCGCGTCGATCTCGATGCGCGCAAGATCGATTTCCGGCTCGTGCGAGAAACGCCGGTGAAGTCCGCGCCCGCGGGGCGCTCGGTTGCCCCGGTTCGGCCTGTCGGCGAGCCGGAAGCCGCAGGGCGCGGGCCTCGCGTGCGCGCATTGCCGTCCGTCGATGGCGCACCGCGCCGGAAGGCCGCGCCGGCCAAGTCGGAAGCCGTCGTGGAAGCGCGCGCCGCGCGTCTGTCGCGCCCTCAGCCGGCGAAAAAGCGCAGCGGGCCGCAGAAGGGCGTACCGACGAAGAAGGCCCGTGCCCGTAAGAAGGGCTGACGGCCATTTGGCGCCGTGCATTGCATGTCGATGCGCGCGCCGCCACGATTTTTAGTCACGGCTTAGGCTTGGCCCTCGGCCATGACGCAACACAGATTTCACTCAGCTAGCTATGGCACGTCTCAAGGTTTTGTACGGGTTTCATGCGGTGACCGCGCGCTTGCGGCACGATGCGTCGACGGTCGAAGAGGTCTTTTACGACGCGACGCGGCGCGATCGTCGCATGCAGGATTTTCTGCACACGGCGAAGGAAGCCGGCGTACGCCTGATCGCAGCCGACGAGACGCGCCTGTGGGGCCTCGCGCATACCGAGCGCCATCAAGGGGTCGTTGCGCGCGCAACCGATCTGCCGCTCGCGCAAAATCTGGCCGAGCTGCTCGACGGCATCAACGGGCCCGCGCTGCTGCTCGTGCTCGACGGCGTGACCGATCCGCACAACCTCGGCGCTTGCCTGCGCGTGGCGGACGGCGCGGGCGCTCACGCGGTCATCGCGCCGCGCGACCGCGCGGTCGGCCTCAATTCGACGGCGGCCAAGGTCGCGAGCGGCGCCGCCGATACGGTGCCCTACATCACGGTGACGAACCTCGCGCGCGCATTGCGCGAGCTCAAGGAAGCCGGGGTGTGGATCGTCGGCACGGCCGGCGATGCCCAAGCGACGCTGTACGAAACGAAGCTCGACGGCCCTGTTGCGATCGTCATGGGTGCGGAAGGAGAGGGAATGCGCCGGCTGACGCGCGACACCTGCGATGAAGTCATGCGCATTCCGATGGCCGGCACGGTCGAAAGCTTGAACGTGTCGGTGGCGAGCGGCGTGTGCTTGTTCGAGGCGGTAAGGCAGCGCGCGCCCGCGCGCTGACCTCGACAAACCGGCGCCGCGCGCTTTAACGCTCGATCTGCTGATTCCAACGCGTGTCCCACTGGGCGCGATGCGCGTTGATCGCATCCCAATCGACGACCGTCACTTTATGCACGAGTTCGTCGATGTTACCGAGACTCTTCTGCATCGACGCCGGCATCTGCGCTTGGCGGTTGGTCGGGATCTGCTTGCCCGCTTCGGCGGCTTTTTCTTGAGCGGGGGCGGACAGCAGGAACTGCGCGAGCTTCTGCGCAAGTTGCTCGTCAGGATTGTTCTTGACGACGCACACATCCACGAGCAGCAGCACCGGGCCTTCCTTCGGGCTCACGTAAGCGACGGGCAAGCCCTTGTCCTGCAAGTCGGCGACACCGGTCGGCGTGAGCGGAAAGAGCCCAGCTTCGCCCGTTTGCACCATCTCCGAGATTTTCGCCGAGTTCGGAATGTACTCGACGACGTTGGGCCCGACCGTGCTGGCCCATTTCGTGAACGCCGGTTCGACGTTCTGCTCGCTGCCGCCCCATAGCCGGTTCATCGCCAAGAAGCCGTGCAAGCCGAACGTGCTGCTCGATGCCGATTGGAAGACGACCTTGCCCTTGTACTTCGGGTTGGCGAAGTCGAGCCACGAGGTGGGCGGCGCCCAGCCTTTCTCGGCAAACAGCTTCTTGTTGTAGGCGATGCCGGTCATGCCGAGCTGCACGCCGGCGCCGATATCGTCTTTCATGCGCGCGAACGGATACAACTGCTTGAGCTCGGCCGAATCGGAGAGCTTCTCGCAAACGCCCAGACTCACGGCGCGCGCCATCACGCCGTCGTCGAGAAACGCAACGTGAATCTGCGGATGATTGCGATTGGCGAGCAGCTTAGCGAGGATGTCAGACGACGTGCCCGGGACGACCACCACCTTCGTATCGTTCGCCTTCTCGAACATCGGCAGCACTTGCGACGTGTACGCCTTCTCCATCGGGCCGCCGTTCATGCCGATATAGATAGTTTTCGATTGCGACCAGGCGGGCGTCGCGGCGATGCACGCGCAGGCAAGCGCCGCGGCGGCCGAGAGGGTTCGAAGAGCATTCATTTAGGTCTCCTGATGAAGAAAAGCACGAGAGCAACGAGCGAAGCGTTAAGCAGGAACGGCCGAGAAGCGATTGACGCCGAATGCGTCGAGCGGCGTCTCGGTGGCGCCGTCGACGACGAGGTCGGCCAGCACCTCGCCGACACCCGGCGCGAGCAAAAAGCCTCCGCCGGAAAAACCGAATGCATGCAATAGGCGTGGTATGGCCCGGCTCGGGCCGATGATCGGATTGTGATCGGGCGTGCAGCCCTCCACGCCGCTCCAGGTTCGAATCAAAAGCGCCTCGCGTAGCGCCGGAAGCAGAGCGCACGCATCGCGCATGACGGCGCGTGTCGTATCGGACGACGGCTGCGCTAGGTCGCCGTCGCCGTGGCCGCGTCCGCCGCCGATCACGCAATTGCCGCGCTCCACCTGCCGCGCGTAGATGCCGCCACCGTAGACACCCAGGTTGTGCTCGAGAAACCGCGGCAACGGCTCGGTCACCCACATGTTCGGATAGATGGGCGTCATCGGCACCGCGTCGCCGAAACGCTCGGCGAGCGTGCCGGCCCAGGCGCCCGCCGCATTGATGAGCCAGTCGGTTTCGAACGTTTCTTCGCCCGCATGCAGCGTGAAGCGCTCCCCATCGTGGTCGGCCCGCGTCAGCGCGGTTTGCTCGCGTACCAGTACACCCGCTTGGCGCGCCGCGCGAGCAAAAGCCGGCGACACGAGGCGAGGATTCGCGTGCCCGTCGCTTGCACAGAGCGAGCCGCCGACGGCCGCGGCGCCGAGCCAGGGGTAGCGGCGCCTGAAGGCCGTGCCCGACATCAGTTGCAGCGTGAGGCCATGCTCCGCCGCCATGTGCGCATAGGCTTCCAGGCCCGCCAAGTCGCTTTCGCTTCTCGCCAGGCGAAGGTGCCCCGAGACGATGAACTCGCCGTCGATGCCGATGCGCTCGACCAGGCTATCCCAGATCCGCCTAGCACGTATCGCGAGCGGGAGTTGCTCGGCAGGGCGGCCTTGGCAACGCACGCCTCCGTAGTTCACACCGCTCGCTTGAGCGCCGCAGTACCGGCGCTCGATCAGCACGACGCGCATGCCGCGCCGGGCGAGCGCAAGCGCCGCGGAGGATCCGACGAGGCCTGCACCGACGATGCCGACATCGAAGCGCTGCGCCGAGCTATTCATCTCGCGCGTCCTCCGGTACTTCGGCGACGTATTCGTCGCACAGCGCCGCGGCGAGCGGAATCGGCTTGATCGGCGCTTGCGCGCGCAAGCGGCCGAGCGAGGCCGGCGAGCGCCGGGTCTCTTCGGCCAACAGCGCCAAGGCGGCCTCGCCGCACATGCGGCCTTGGCAACGGCCCATGCCGACGCGTGTCAACGCCTTCAACCGATTGATTTCGGCTGCTGCGCCCGACCGAATGCAAGCTCGCATCGTGCCCGTATCGATTTCCTCGCAGCGGCATACGGTCATGCCGTCGGGCCACGCGCCGGCTCGTTCGAATGGAGTGGGAAAAGCGGCTTCGAGCCCCTCGCGAAACGTCGCGATGCGCGCCAAGGTGCGGCGCGTCGATGCCGCCGCCTCCACGCGCGAACGCGTGCGACCTGCGGGCGATGACGTTGTGCGTTCCAAGTCATCGAGCACCGCAAGCGCGGCGAGGCGCCCCGTTCGTTCCGCGGCGTCCGCCCCCGCGATCCCCGCGCCGTCACCGGCGACGTAAATGCCGCGGATCGACGTGCGTCCGGCTTCATCCCGCTCGGGCAGCCAGCAGCGGTTGAGCGCGTCGTAACTAAAGCGGCAGCCCGCCACGTCGGCGAGTTGCGTCTCGGGCCGCAATCCGAAGCTCATGCCGACCGCGTCGCATTCGATCGAGCGCGGCGCATCGCCCGCGTTCGCCGGCGCGCCGGCGCGACGCCAAGCAATGCGTTGCACGTGTCCGTCTCCGAGCACGGCTTCGAGCGATACGCCTCGCTCGATCGGAATGCCGTGCGCGCGGAGCCAGCCGACGTAATAGAGGCCCTTGGCCAGCACGGCAGGCTGCGCCGCCAGCTTGCGTAGCGTCGCCGCTTGCGCTGCGTTCGCGCTCGTGTCGAGCACCGCCACCACCTGGGCGCCGGCTTTTGCGTATTGATAAGCCACGAGGTAGAGCAGCGGGCCGGTACCTGCAAATACGACGCGTCTTCCGATCGCACAGCCTTGCCACTTCAGCGCCGTCTGCGCGGCCCCGAGCGTGTACACGCCAGGCAAGGTCCAACCCGGCATCGGCAGCACGCGGTCGGTCGCGCCGCTGGCAATGATCAAGTGCGTGAACGGGACATCGCGCTCCAAAGTGCCGGACAAGGTGGCGAGACGACCTGCGATCTCGTCTCTTGCCTCGGCCACGTTCGTCGTCGCCTTGGCGCGATCGGAGCGATGACTGTCTTGCGCATTCGTCTCGCAGGCCCAAACGAGCGTATTGGGCCGATAGTCGAGAAGGGGCAGAAGTCGCGCCATGGCGTCATGCACCGCCGTAGCCTTGCGCGCCTCGAAGCCGTAAAGCACTCGAGCGCTGCGTCGAAAACCCGCCGCCGCGGGCGGCTGCCGATAAATCTGTCCGCCCCAGCGCGCGCTTTCGTCGAGCACGATCGGCCGCAAGCCCGCTTCGACCAGCGTTTGCGCTGCCCGCACGCCCGCGGGCCCCGCACCGACGATGACGATGTTCGCTCGGTTCGTCATCGCGCGCGTCCTTGTGCAAGGCTGTCGCTGTGCGGCTCGCCCGTGAGGGGGGGCGCCGTCTCCGTAACGAATCTCATGCCCGGCGCGATCAACGTCGAGCAGGCGCGCACGCGTTGTCCGTCTTCCGTGCGAATCCAGCAGTCCTGGCACGCGCCGATGAGGCAGAAGCCGGCGCGAGGCTCGCCGCTGAACTCGGACGCGCGCAACGCCCGGCGCTGCGTCAAAATGGCCGTCAACACCGTGTCGCCTTCGAGCGCGGTCGATGAGACGCCGTCGAGTACGAACGATACGGGTGCGCGGCCGGATTCGGCTAGGCGGACGAACTGCGCTTCGCGATGGGACATATTTCGTTGTCCTAATTAACTATCGAAGGGCCGGAAATGATGCGAGACATTGCATCAATGCTGGCCGATGAGAATCCGGTTCAGGCCATAAGCGCGATCGAGCAGCAGCATGGCCGCCGCGGTGATAAAAATGACGAGCGTCGATACCGAAGCCATCATCGGGTCGATCGATTCCGTGGCGTACATATACATGCGCACGGGCAGCGTGACCGTTTGCGGCGATGTAACGAAGATCGACATCGTGAGCTCATCGAAACTGTTGATGAACGCAAGCAACCATCCGCCCGTGATGCCGGGCACGATCATCGGCAGCGTGACGCGCCGGAACGTCGTCCACGTGGTTGCGCCGAGCGACTGCGCGGCATGCTCGACGCTGCGATCGAGGCCGGTGGCCGCGGCCAGCACGAGTCGCAACACGAACGGCGTCACGATCACGGTATGGGCCAGAACGAGCCAGGGGAACGATCCTGTCGCGCCGATCAGGGCGAAGAAGCGCAGCAGCGCGATGCCGAGCACGAGACCGGGGATCACGAGCGGCGAGAGCAGCAACGCATTGAGAAAATCCCGTCCGGGAAAGCGGGCGCGCGCAATGGCGAGTCCAGCCGGCAACGCGACGGCGAGCGATAGCGTGGCGGAGATGAACGCTAGCTTGATGCTCGTGAAGAAGGCCGTGATGAAGTCGGGATAGTTCAAGATCGCGCGAAACCAGCGCAGCGATAGTCCGTGAGTGGGCAGTGTCAGCGTCTCGGCGGGCGTGAACGCGACGAGCACGACGATGACGAGCGGCGCCAGGACGAAGGCGATGACGAGGGTGTGGAACGTGAGGGCGAGCGGGCCGTTGCGTCGCATGTCGGTCTCCTTGTTCAGCCCATGCTGCGGCCGTAACGCCGCTCGAGCACGCGGTAGTACGTGAGCATGATGACGAGATTGGCGGCGAGCAGGAGCAGGGCGATCGTCGCCCCTAGCGGCCAGTTCAGCGAACCGAGAAATTCGTCGTAGACGGCTGTCGCGGCGACCTTCAGGCGCCGCCCGCCGAGCAGGCCCGGAATCGCGAACGCGCTCGCCGATAGCCCGAACACCATGAGGCTACCCGAGAGCACGCCCGGCATGATTTGCGGCAGCACGATGCGGCGCAACGTCGTGGCGGGCGAAGCCATCAGCGAAAGCGCGGCTTGCTCGGTCTGCGGGTCGAGCTTTTGCAGCGCGGTCCACACAGGGATCACCATGAACGGCAGCATGACGTGCACGAGCGCGATGACGATCGCGAACGTCGTGTATTCGAGCTTGAATGGGCCGAGGCCGATGAGGCCGAAGGCTTGATTCACGATCCCGGCCGTGCCCAGCAACATGCTCCAGCCAAACGCGCGCACGACGACCGACACGAGCAGCGGCGCGAGGATGACGAGCAAGAAGGCCGATCGCCACGGGTCGCGCATCTTCGACAGCACATAGGCTTCGGGCGCGCCGATGGCGATGCAAAACGCCGTAGTGACGGCCGCTATGCCGAAGGTGCGCAGAAAGATCGTTTGGTAGTAGGGAGAGCTCAGAACGTTGACGTAGTTGCCGAACTGAAACGCCGCGATCGGCCCGACCGACGGATCGAACCGGTAGAAGGTCAAAACGAGCGTCATCGCGAGCGGCACGAGCACGAGCGTCGCGAAGAGCACCATCGCGGGGGCGCCGAGCAGCCACATCGGCGCATAGGCTCGCCAGGGCGCGCGTCGCGACGTCTGCCCGCGAGCGGAATCGGTGGAGCCTGGCGCGCGCGCCTCCAAGGTGACGTTAGCCATGGCGCGCATCCTTGGCGACGAAGCGAACAGCCTCGCTCTTCCAATCGATGCCGACGGCTTCGCCCTCGGCCACGGGCTCGTCGCCTTCGTTCTGGCAGCAAACGAGCACTTCGCCGAGGCTGCAGTCGACGCGATAAAGCCACTGACTGCCGAGAAAGAAGCGGCTCGTGACGGTTGCCGGCAGCCTGCCGGCGCCGTTTGCGTCGAGACGGACCTTCTCGGGGCGAATGCAGACCGTGACGGCATCGCCCACGCGCGGTGCGTCGCTTTGCGGCAAGTGCGGGCCGTGGCCGACTTCGATCCGGTCCGCGCCGACGTCGACGTGCATGCGCACGCCATCCGCGGCGACAACCGTGCCCGAGAATAGATTCGCTTTGCCGATGAATTCGGAAACGAAACGGTTCTCCGGCCGTTCGTAGGCCCGGTAGGGCGTGTCGACTTGCGTGATGCGGCCCGCCTCCATGACGACGACACGATCGCTGATCGATAGTGCTTCCGATTGATCGTGCGTGACCATGATCGTCGTGGTGCCGATACGGCGTTGGATCGTGCGCAACTCGAACTGCATCTCCTCGCGCAGTTTGGCGTCGAGATTCGACATCGGTTCGTCCAGCAAAAGCACGGGCGGTGCGATGACGATCGCGCGTGCTAGCGCGACGCGTTGCCGTTGGCCGCCGGAGAGCTCGCGCGGATAGCGCGCTGCCAACGCATCGAGTCTGACGAGCGCGAGCGCCTCGCGAACGCGCGCTTCGCTTTCGGCCTTGCCCACGCGGCGCATCTCCAATCCGAAGCGCACGTTCTCGGCGACGGTCATGTGCGGAAACAACGCGTAGCTTTGGAACACGATGCCGAGACCGCGTTGGTTCGGTTTCATGTCGGTGATGTCGCGACCGTCCAGCACGATGCGGCCGCTCGTCGCTTGGACGAAGCCGGCGATCATCTGCAGCGTCGTCGTTTTGCCGCAGCCGGACGGGCCCAGCAGCGATACGAATTCGCCTTTCTCTACCGACAAATTGACGTCGGCGACTGCATGCAAATTGCCGAACGACTTCGAAACGTCGGCGAGCGTGAGGAACGACATGATCCGGCTCCAATAAGCGAGGCGCTAGCGATGCGATGGGCATCGAGCGTCTAGGCAGAGCCGATTCTGTCCAGCCATATCCGGCGCGTCAATTTAGAATTCCGGCCATCGATAGGAATATCGAAAATATTTCGATGGATGGAATAATCACGCCGATCACGCGCTATTGCGTTTCACGCGACGCGTTGAGGGTTTCCCCTTGTTCTGCTCGGGAATAAGCCGCAAGCACGAAAAGCTGCGATACTCCGCCGTCGAGTGGGCGGAAAAAGCATTCCATTCATCGAAAACGGAGGGTACGCAATGACCGGCAAAGGGCCACGAGGCGGCGAATCGACGGCCCTCGATGCGGGCGGGGATACGCCGGGCGTCGGGATGTTGCCGCGGGCCTTCGCGCTGATTCGCGCATTGGCGTCGCTGCAGGCGGGCGGCGCGCGCGTGACGCAGCTCGCGAAGGCAGTGGGGCTCACGCAGGGCACGGCGCATCGTATCTTGCGTGCGCTGATTGCCGAGGGGATCGTCGAGCAAGACGAGCGCTCGAAGCTCTATCGGCTCGGCGTGGACTTCTTCGCGCTCGCCGCGCAGGCCGGCAATCCGGGCGGCATGCGCTCGTTGTGCCGGCCGGCCTTGCTTCGGCTTTGCGCAAGTTTGGGCGAAACGATCTTCTTGCTTGCCAAGAGCGGCTTCGATGCGGTGTGCCTCGATCTTTGCGAAGGCCCGTTTCCGATTCGCTCTTTTACGAACGACGTAGGCGGCCGGATCGCGCTCGGCGTCGGGCAGGGCAGTCTTGCCATCCTCGCGTTTTTGCCCGAGGCCGAGCGTGAGGAAGTCATCCGCTTCAACGTCCCTCGCATTCGGGGCTACGGCGTACTCGACGAAGTCTACTTACGGACGGAAATCGAGCGCGTTCGCCAGCTCGGCTATGCCGCGCGCAACAGCGGCGTGCTCGAAGGGATGGCGGGCGTGGCCGTGCCCATTCTGGATCGAACGGGATACCCTGTGGCGGCATTGAGCGTCGGGACGCTGGCTTCGCGGCTCGGCGACGACCGGTTGCCGATGGTGGTCGAATTGCTCAGGCGTCAGGCCGACTCGATCGGACCGTTGACGAATTCATTCGATGTCGCGCTCAAGCGCCGGCCCGCGCAAGGGCTGACTTCCCCGGCCGGCGCTTGAGCTCGATGCGCTACGCGAACGACGGCCCGAAGCGCGTCGCGATGCGCTCGATCGATTCGAACAGCTCGCGCAGCACGGGGCTTGCACAGGTCGGCTGGACGTACAAATAGAAGGCCACTTCCGGCAAGCGCGGCAGACCGTCGCCTTCGGTCAGCACGCGCATGTTGGCATCGAGCAGCTCCGTCGTGCGCGCGGTCACGCCGAGGCCCGCACTGATCGCGGCCTTGATGCCCGTCAGCGTGCGGGACATGAAGCTCGTTCGCCAGGGTATGTGGTTGGCGTCCAGCTGCGCGATCGACAATTTGCGAAACAAGCTCAGTTCGTCGGCCATGACGAGCGGTACGGGCTCACCGGGGTTGAACGTGAAATCTTCCGCGCAGATCCATACCATGGGAGACGTGCGCAGCGTCACGCCCGGAAACGCATCGTCGTAACGCGTCGAAATGACAAGATCGAGTTCGCCGTCGCGCAGCGCATCCATGAGGAACGGGCTGCGTCCAACGTTGATTTCCATTTGCAACTCGGTGGAGAGCTTCGATAGGCGCCGAAGCATGTTCGGCAGAATCGAATCGGCCACATCGTGCGGCGAGCCGATGCGAACTTTCTCTCCTGCACCGCGTGAGTGAGCAAGTTGAACGGCCTGGTCGTTCAGCGCGAGGATCTTGTGCGCGTAGGCCAAGAGCCGTGCACCATCGGTCGTCATCGTCTTTTGCCGGCCGCGCTTTTCGAACAGCACGCATCCCACCTCTTGCTCCAGCCGCTGCATTTGCTGGGTGATCGCCGATTGCGTGCGGCCCACCTGGTCGGCCGCCGCCGCGAACGTCTCCCGCTGAGCGATCGCGACGAAGGTGCGCAGCAAATCGATATCCAGGTTCCGCATGCAGGGGACTCCAACGGTTCAGTGCTGCTAATGCATTCAGTCGAAAAATTAAATTGTTCGGGGAAATTGTGGCCCATAAGATTCACCACACTCAAGCACAATTTATGTAATCGGAAAGTTGCGGCGAAGACGCAGGCAGGCTTGCCTTGGCATGGGTGCGCGCCCGCCGGCACGCACGAACGCACGCACGCTCGCTCGGCATCTTTCCTCCTCATGGAGACTGAGCTTTATGTGGCAACGAGAACTGGGTGTCCTGACGATCATCGCCCTTACCGCTGTCGGTACCGCGCGCGCCGATGAGCTTGCCGATATCAAGGCGCGCGGCACGCTCGTATGCGGCACGCAGAACGCCAGCGAGCCGTACGCGTTTCCGGATCCCGCGACACGGGAGATCGTCGGCTTCGATGTCGACGTTTGCCATGCGCTGGCGCAAGGGCTCGGCGTAAAGCTCGTGCACCGCACGCTGTCTACCGATGCGCGCATTCCCGAGCTGAAGACGCACCGCGTCGACGTGCTCGCTGCGGCCATGGCTTGGCTGCCCGCCCGTGCGGCGCAAGTCGATTACAGCGACCAGTATTATGTCGCGCCCATCCGAGTACTCGTGCGTGCGGATTCGCCGATCCAAAGCCTCGATCAATTGTCCGGCAAGAAGATCGCGGCATCGGAAGGATCGAGCTCCGCGGCGGTTTCCGTCACGCGTTTGCCCAACTCGAACCTGCTGACCTTCCATGACATTCCGTCGGCCTTTCTCGCGCTGCAGCAGGGCAAAGTGGAAGGGCTCGTCGCAGGGCAAAACATTCTCGCGCGCTTCGCGAACGAGGCGGCGCAAAAGGGCGGGCCGCAATATCGGATGCTGGGCGCATCGGTGTACGAGGAGCGCTGGGGTGTCGTAACGAACAAGCACGAGCCGGCGCTCATGGCGGCGATAAACAAGATCTTGCACGACTACGACGCGTCGAACGGACTGCAGCAGAGCTTCGATAAATGGCTGGGCGCGAATTCGCCCTACAAGTTCACGCGCGCCTACAAGGTCGAACCGATCAAAGTGCAGTAACGCGCCATCCGGTCCTCGCATCCTTTGAATCGCCGAGCATGTTCGACTTTTCTTTCTTGATCGACGACGGCTATCTGCCGTTGCTGCGCAACGGTGTGCTCACGACGTTGCAGTTGTTCGTCCTGTCGGGCCTTTTCGCGCTCGTCGCGGCGATGGTGCTCGCCACGCTGCGGGCGCTGCCGGTCAAGGCGTGCAGGGCCTTCGTGATGGGCATCGTCGAATATCACCGCAACGTGCCGATGCTCGTGCAGATCCTCGTTTGGTACTTCGGCGTGCCGCAACTGCTGCCCGCGCCGGTGCATCACTGGGTCAACGCGGGAAACACCGAGCTGTTCTTCGCGACCGTTGCGCTGGCACTCAATTACGGCGCATTCATGTCCGAAGAACTACGCTCGGGCCTTCGCAGCATTCCTTACACGCAGCAGGAAGCCGCGTGGTCGATCGGCCTCACTTATCTGCAGGCCTTTCGCTATGTGGTCCTGCCGCAAGGCGTGCGCGTCGCCATGCCCGGGCTCATGAACCAAGCGCTGCGGCTGTTCAAGGACAGCTCGCTCGCGATGGCGATCGGCGTGCACGAGTTGCTGTACAACACGCGCCAGATCGACAACCTGACGTTTCGCACGTTCGACGTATTTCTCGTGGCGACGATCCTCTATTTGATCGGCACGCTGGCGCTGATGGCGCTGTCGGACTACTTCGCGCAACGCCGGGCGGCCGCGCTGGGGACTTGAAGCCATGCTCTCCATCTTGCATGACTATCTTGCGCTGTTTCTCGTCGGCAACTGGCCCCATGGGCCGTTGGGCGGTGCGGCGATCACGCTCGTTATCGCATCCCTCGGTCTCGTCGCGTCGTTTCCGGTTGCGGTCGTCATCGGCCTCGCGCTCGTTTCGCCGTGGGGCGGACTTCGACGCGCGGCCGGCGTCTGGTCGCGGCTCATCCGCGGCATCCCGCTGCTGATGCTGATTTTTTGGGCTTATTTCGCGGTGCCGCTGTTGGTGGGCGCCGAAGTATCGGCTGTTACTACGGCCGTTTGCGCGATCATCGTGTACGAAAGCGCGTTTCTCGCGCAGATCGTCCGGGCCGGGCTCGAAGGGTTGCCGCGCGGACAAATGGAGGCAGCCCGCTCGAACGGCCTATCGTGGTTGCAAAGCATGCGCTACGTGCAATTGCCGCAGGCGCTCGCCAACATGTTGCCTTCGATCGTCAACCAGTTCGTCTCGATCATCAAGGCCACCTCGCTCGCTTACGTGATCGGCGTGCCCGAGCTCACCTATTCGGCGGCGCAAGTCAACACGATCACACTGACCAAACCGCTGCAGACCTTTCTCGTGCTCGCCGCGTTCTATTTCGTTCTTTGCTTCGCCATCTCGCGCTTCGCGGGGCATCTGGAGCGGCGTATCGCTAGACGACGCGCGGGACTCGCATAAATCCGCAGGAGCTACGACATCATGACCATGCTTGCGTTCGAGCAGGTGCACAAATACTACGGAACGCACCACGTGCTCAGGGGCATCGACGCCGTTATCGATCGTGGCGAAGTCGTCGTCGTATGCGGACCGTCGGGGTCCGGCAAATCGACGCTGATTCGCACCATCACGCGGCTCGAAGCGATCCAACAGGGGCGCATTTTTTTCGAGGGGCGCGACGTTCACGCCCGCGACGTCAAGCTCAATCGGCTGCGTGCGCGTATCGGGTTCGTCTTCCAGAGCTTCAACCTGTTTCAGAACTTGTCCGTGCGGCAAAACTTGATTCTCGGCCCCATGAAGGCGCTCGGCATGTCGCGCGACGAAGCGGTCGCCGGCGCCGAAGCGCTGCTGGCCAAGGTCGGGCTCGCGCACAAGATCGACGCGATGCCGGCGAACCTATCGGGCGGGCAGCAGCAGCGCGTGGCGATCGCGCGCGCCCTTGCGATGAAGCCGCCGCTCATGCTGTTCGACGAGCCGACGAGCGCGCTCGATCCCGAAATGGTTCAGGAGGTGCTGCAAGTCATGCGCGCGCTCGCGCACGAAGGCCTGACGATGATCATCGTCACGCACGAGATGGGATTCGCACGCGAGGTGTCGAGCCGCGTGTGGTTCATGGACCAGGGCCAATTGATCGAAGATGCGCCGCCCGGCCAGTTCTTTAGCCGGCCGGCGCACGAGCGCGCGCAACGCTTTCTGCAGGACGTTCTGCGCCCGTCGCCGCGCGAAGCCGCGGCCCACGGCATGGCCTAAGGCCGATGCGCGGGGCACGCTGAGCTCGTCGCGATCCGGTTCTCACGTCGTCATCATCACCGTACACACGCCATTTCGATTCGGAGGTTCGTTCACCATGTCCACATCGTCCTTGTCCGAACGACGCAACGCCGTCGTCGCCGATGCGCTCGCCGCAATGAAGGCCTGTCTTGCGCCGGAGGGCGAAACGCGGGCGGCGCTTGCCGCCGTGCTGGAACAGGTCAAGCTGCTCGCGGCGCACCGCGAGCTCTGGCAGGAAGCCGATTTTCCGCCGCCTGCGCAAGGCGAACTCCAGGCCCGCTACCTGATTCACGAAGACGCCGATCAAACGCATGCGCTGTATCTGAACGTCATGCGGCCCGGCAAGAAAATCACGCCGCACAACCACACGACTTGGGCGTGTATCGCGGCGGTCGAAGGTGTCGAGTACAACTACCTTTATCGCCGTACCGACGACGGCAAGACACCAGGCGTGGGGGCTGTCGAGTTGGTGAAAACGATCGTCGTCGAACCGGGGCACGGCATCGCGCTCGCCTCGGACGACATTCACTCGGTCGAAATCAGGGGCGACGCGCCGATCCGGCATCTTCACATGTACGGTCGTGCGCTCGAAACGCTGAACGAGCGCATCACGTTCGATGTAGACAAGGGAACCTATCAGGTGATGGATATCGGCGTGAAGACGCGCCGCTAACGCCGCTCTCGGCTTCCCTTTCGCGCGGCGCGCTTCCCAGCGCCGCATCCGATCCAGGTTCGCGCTGCCGCGCAGGGCCGAGGCGCCGTATTGCCCCATGCAATCGGCGAGGCTGCGTGCGGCGCGAAGTAAACGGCAACAACGGCAACGTCAGACATGACCTCACTTTCCTTTTCGCTCGTCGATGCGGCCACGCTCAAACGGTGGCTGCGCGATGGCACGGAGATCGCGCTGATCGACGTGCGCGAATACGGCCAATACGGCGAAGCGCATCTTTTTCACGCGACGCCGCTTCCGTACAGCCGGCTCGAACTCGAGATAGGCCGGCTCGTGCCGCGCCGCACTACGCGCGTGGTGCTCTACGACGCCGACGGCACGCTGGCGCCCGATGCCGCGGCGCGCCTCGCCGACCTCGGCTATTCGAACCTGCATGTCCTCGAGCAGGGCGCCGAGGGCTGGCAGCGCGCGGGCTATACATTGTTCGCCGGCGTGAACGTGCCGTCGAAAACCTTCGGCGAACTCGTCGAACATGCATACGGCACGCCTCGCATCACGGCGCGCGAGCTGGCGGCGAAACGTGCACGAGGCGAGCCGGTCGTGATTCTCGATGGCCGGCCGCTCGCGGAGTACCGCAAGATGACGATTCCATCGTCGATCTGTTGCCCGAACGGCGAGCTAGGCTACCGGATACGCGAGCTGGTTCCCGACGAGACGACGCCGATCGTCATCAACTGCGCCGGCCGCACGCGCAGCATCATCGGTGCACAGACGTTGATCAACCTCGGCATTCCGAATCCGGTAATGGCGCTCGCGAACGGCACGCAGGGTTGGTTCCTCGACGACTTGCCGCTCGAGCACGGCAGCACGCGCCGCTATCCGGACGAGGTCCGGCCGGCGGCGGTTGCGCCGATGCGCGAGGCGAGCCGCACGTTGGCCGCGAGGTTCGCCGTGCCCGAAGTCGACGCGGCCCGTTTCGCGCAGTGGGCGGACGATCCCGAGCGCACGCTCTACCTGTGCGACGTGCGCACAGCGGAGGAGTTTGCCGCCGGCTCTCTGCCCGGCGCGCAGCACGCGCCGGGCGGGCAATTGATCCAGGCGACGGATCAGTACGTTGCCGTGCGTCACGCGCGCATCGTCCTGTTCGACCATGACGGCGTGCGCGCGCCGATCGTTGCAAGTTGGCTCAGGCAGTTGGGCCACGATGCGATCGTATTGACCGGGGGGCTCGAAAGCGGCGTGTCGCTACCGTCCGTCAGCACCGAGGCGAGAGCGAGCCTTGCGGAAATCGCTCCCGACGATGTCGCCGCCGAGGTGGAGCAGGGGCGCATGCAAGTGGTCGACTTGCGCGCAAGCATGAGCTACCGCGACGCACACGTGTCCGGCTCTCAGTGGGCGATCCGCCCGCGGCTGCCCGAGTTACCCGCCGGGCGAGACGTTGCGCTCGTCGCGGACGAGCGGGGTGTGGCCGAACTTTTCGCCGCGGATTGGCGTCGCCGCCGGCCGCACGACGGGCGCCGGTTTTTGCTGCTCGCGGGCGGCTTCCCGGCGTGGGCGGAGGCCGGCCTGCCGGTGACGCGCACACGCGATGCGCTGCCCGACGAAGCCTGCATCGATTATCTGTTCTTCGTGCATGATCGCCATGACGGCAACAAGGCGGCGGCTCGCCAATACCTCGCGTGGGAAACCGGCTTGCTGGCCCAACTCGACGGCGACGAGCGCGAGACTTTTCGCATTGCGGCGCCCGCCGGGAAATGAAATGAAGCGCCGGCGCGTCGCGCCGCCATGGCTCGCTCGACGTTCGAATCTCGACTCGCGGGCGACGAACCCGCTTTGAACTCTGCCCATCATGTCTCAAGATTCTCATTCGCTGCGGCTCGCCACCCGTCTCGTCAAAGCCGGCGCCTCCACGGCTGTGAACGGCGGCCGTGCAGTCAATCCGCCGGTCGTGCGTGCATCGACGGTGCTGTTCGACACGATGGCCGATCTCCACGATGCGCGAAGACGGCGCGGCGTCGAGCGGCTGTTTACTTACGGCGCACGCGGCAATCCCACTGCCTTTGCGCTCGAGGACGTCGTGACCGAACTCGAGGGAGGCTATCGTTCGCGGCTATTTCCTACGGGCCTCGCCGCGTTGGCGATGGTATTCCTCGCCTATCTGCGCCCGGGAGACCACGTGCTGATTTCCGACTGCGTTTATCAGCCGCTGCGCCATTTCGTGACTACGTTCCTCGAGCCGTGGGGCGTAAGCGTCAGCTATTTCCGCGCGGATGGCTCCGATGCCGCGAGCGCGATGAGGCCCCGCACGCGGTTGATCTACGCGGAGTGCCCGGGGTCGCTGGTCTACGAAATGTGCGATCTGCCCGCGCTGGCGGAGCTCGCGCATCGCCATGACGCGCTGCTGGCCGCGGACAACACATGGGGCGCTGGCGTGCTGTATCGGCCGCTCGCGCTCGGCGCCGACATTTCGATCGCGGCGGCGACAAAATACCTGAGCGGCCATTCCGACGTCATGATGGGCGCGGTCACGACGACCGAGGCGGCGTGGCAGCGGCTTTCGACGATGAGCGACGCACACGGGGTTGCGGTGAGCCCGGACGACGCTTATCTCGTCCTTCGCGGCGCACGCACGCTGAACGCGCGGCTGGCGATGCACGAGAAGCACGCACTCCAATTGGCGCATTGGCTGGTCGAACAGAAGGCCGTCGCGCGCGTGTTTTGCCCCGCGTTGCCGGCCCATCCTGGCCACGCGCTATGGCGCCGCGATTGCACGGGCACCAACGGCTTGGTGTCTTTCGAACTGTCGAAGGTGCGCATGGAAGCGGCCGAGCGGTTCGTCGACGGGCTATCGCTGTTCGGAATCGGCGCCTCCTGGGGCGGCTTCGAGAGCCTCGCAACGGTGGTCGACATTGCAAGGACGCGAACGTGCGAGGACTGGGGAGGCGCCGGGCCCATCATACGTTTGCACGTGGGGCTGGAGGATCCGCGCGATCTGATCGACGATCTGGCGCGCGGGCTGGACAGGCTCGCAACGAATGGCACGTAGCGCCCGGCAAGGCGTCGCGCATTCGGCGAGATGCTCGCGACACGCCGATCGAGGCATGTGAAACGACGCCGGGGAGGGCAGGTAATCGACGTCGAGGGCCGGCAACTCCGGTAAACTTACGGCTTTCGCCCGTACTTTCCCTTTGCCTCGCGCCTCATGACCCAAGACGAACTCAAACGATTGGTCGGCCAAGCCGCCGCCGACTATGTGAACGCCAACGTTTCCGAGGGCGCCGTAATCGGCGTCGGCACCGGCTCGACGGCAAACTGTTTCATCGATGCGATCGCCGCTGCGAAGCATCGCTACCGCGGCGCCGTTTCGAGTTCCGTCGCCACGACGGCGCGCCTGCAGCAGCACGGAATCAAGGTCTTCGATCTCAATGAAGTCGAGTCGCTGCCCGTCTACGTCGACGGCGCGGACGAAATCGACCCGAGCGGCGCAATGATCAAGGGCGGCGGCGGCGCCCTGACGCGCGAAAAAATCGTGGCTTCCGTGTCCGAAGTGTTCGTCTGTATCGCGGACGCATCGAAGCGCGTGCCGGTGCTGGGCGGCTTTCCTCTCCCCGTGGAGGTCGTGCCGATGGCCCGCACCGCCATCGGCCGCCGCCTGACGGGGCTCGGCGGGGTACCGGTGCTGCGCGTAACGAAAGATGGCGCGCCTTACGTGACCGACAACGGCAACGAAATTCTCGACGTGAAGCAATTGGGGATACACGATCCTGTGACGCTCGAGGCTCAAATCAATGCGTGGCCGGGCGTGGTCACCGTAGGCCTTTTCGCAAGCCGCGGCGCCGATTTTTGCTTGTTGGGGACGGACACCGGCGTCGAAACGATCGATTACCGCGCGAATCGCTAAAGTCGGCAGCCTTTTTGGCCGTTCTACAGGCTATGCGCGTAGGCCGCAACGGGGCTCCGGCCCCGCAGCCGGCGTGCTTGCCACGGGTGAGGCCGCCCAGGATCGCAATTTGCACACGAAAGGGCGACGCTTGCGGGATCGCGCGGCCCGAATCAGGGCTAGATCTTTTGCGAGCCCTGTACCCGCACCGAACATGTTTGAGTCTCGAGGAATGAAGCGACCATGCAACGCGAACTCCGCCAGGCCCTCGATACGGCCTATTCACGGCTGAGAGACGAGCAAGCGGAACCGACCGCTTTCGCGGGCAATTACGCACTCGGTCTTGGCATCGTCGTTGGCGGGCAGGCCTGCGGCGGGATGACGGAGCAGGAGGCGGCCGACGAGCGCGCCCATTTGGGCATGCTCGCCGCCCTGTACGAGGTCCAAGCGCGAATTCGAAGCGATTTCGACGCGCGTTGACCAATCCTTAGGACTGCGAACTAATCCTGCGGCGGCCGCATTGCGTCGGCCGCCGCATCCGCAGGTTCAATTCACCGTATTGGATTGGCGAAGGCTCGGCAATAGCCGGTCGAATTCGCGCTTTACTAGCCCGTAACACTCGCAGGCGCGCGCTTCCAGACCTTTGCGGTCGAGCACTTTGATGTGCCCGCGGCTGTGATGAATCAAGCCTTGGTCGTGCAGCTTGCCCGCGGCTTCGGTGATGCCTTCGCGGCGTACGCCGAGCATATCGGCGATCAACTGCTGCGTCACGGCCAACTCGTTCGTGGCGGCGCGGTCGATTTCGATCAGCAGCCAGCGGCATAACTGCTTGCTCAGCGAGTGATGCCGGTTGCAGGCGGCCGTCTGCGCCACCTGAGTCAGCAACGCTTGCATGTACAGCAACATCAGCCTGCGCAGCAGGTCCGAGCGTGCAATCTCTTGCTTGAGCTGTTGCGCGCTCATGCGGTAGGCGAAACCCGAACATTGAACCTGAACGCGGCTCGGCATCGTCTCGCCGCCCGTGAGCACCTGCACGCCGGTCATGCCTTCGCAGCCGACGGCGGCGAGCTCGACCGAGCCGCCGTCTTCCATCATCGAGAGGATCGATATGATGGCTGTCGTCGGGAAATAGACGTGATGGATCTTGTGGCCGCAGTCGCAGAGCAACTGCTCGGTGCGCAAGTGGACCAATTCGAGGTGCGGCGTCAGCGCCTGCCATTCATGCGACGGCAAAGCGCCGAGAAGGTGATTGCCGTGAAGGTCGGATTGTAGCGTCAACATGATCGGTCCTCGTTTGCGCCGCGCAGTGCGCCCGCGCGCACTGGCTTTTGCGGCTCCTCGTTGCTGGGCCGGCGATTCGCACGCATCGTGAGGCGAGGCTCGTTTCGTCTGTTCGATGCATGCGCCCCGGCGTCGTTTTGGCCTTTCTCCCTGGCCGTTGCGCCCTATGTGCGGCAGCGCTCGGTTTGCGCGCCCCATTCAGCGAGGATCATGCCAAGCCCTGTGGCAGCGGCGCTTGACCGCCGGTGCCGCATGTTGCAGCGCGTTCGAATCGGGCAACCCTAGCTTTTTGTTTCAGAACTGCACCAACGCACCGGCCCTTCGACTCTTGCGAAGTCGTTTCAAGTGATCGATGCAACTTATTGATCGGCTTAGCTTTCGGTGGATCTCTCGATCGATCGGAGCTGGCTCCACGGAGCAGCGGGCGATATGTCGGGAGCGCGCCGGGCAAGCGCGAATTGATTCAGTTCTGTTGCATGGCGCCTCGGGGTTGCTGCGACGCCTTCATTCCTCGGACCTGGCTCGCGCCTGTTGGGCGAAGGGCCGCGCGCGCCCGTGTTTTAAACGGCGCTCAGGCTCGTGGCGAGCGTGCTGCGGACCGTGCAGGAACAAGGCATTGAGACCTTGCTCGTTCTTGTAAAAAGTCTCGCGTCGTAAATGACTCATTGTTGAGACATCCCGTTCGCCGCTTGTCGCTGCGTGGTTTCCCCAGTGGCGAATCATCTCTGTCATCTGAGTGCGATGGCGAACGGTATTACGGTTGAGCTCGACGTACCGTGCATCCATAGCGATTCGTCGTACGTTGATTCGGACAACGAAATGGTTCGCTGGTGGTCGAAGTAAGACGAGAACGGAACGGCAGCAGAGGACGAGGGCGGGATGTGCGCTCCAGGCGTATCGGCGGTGCGACAGCTCGCGAGATTATGTAGGCGTCCGAAATAAATTGAGCGCGTTACTCGACGCTCGGGTGCGGCGGCAGGAAATGCGGCGGGCATCCGTTTCGTCAGAGGGATAACCCTGTTCAGGCGTTTCCCAATGGCGCGAAGTCGGATAACGAAGCACCGTATCGCTTGCCGTCCGCGGTTGGCGGGAGGTGCGCAACGAAACGGGCATAGAAGCGTCGGACGGCGCATCGGGGGGAGTTATGGAGCAGGGCAGCAAAGACCGTTCGCTGGTGAGCAAGGTCATGGACGGGCTCGTTAGCGGCATCGTCGAAGAGAAGTACGGCGCGATTTTGCCGCCGCAAGACGTGCTGTCGAAGGAGTTCGACGTGAGCCGCACGGTCATGCGCGAGGCGCTTTCGATGCTGCTCGCGCGGGATATGCTCGACGTCCGCCCGAAGGTGGGCACGCGTATCCGGCCCATGCGCGACTGGCGCATGATCGATGAGGATGTCGTGAATTGGCGCTTTCGGGCAAAGCCCGACCCGCAGTTCATGCGCGACGTCATCGAGTTTCGAATGCTGATCGAGCCGCGGGCCGCGGCCCAGGCGGCCTCGCGCGCCAGCGTGTCGGAAGTGGCTGCGATCCGGGAGGCTTTTGAAGTGTTTAAAACGCTCGCGCCCGGCGACGCCGGTTACCAAAGCGCGGACGAACTGTTGCACACGCGCATCGTTCACGCGAGCGGCAACCAGTTCTTCCAACAGATGGCCGCCATCATTCGCGGCGCGCTTTCGGCAACCCACCCGATGCTGAGCCAAAAACCCGGGGCATGGGAGATCTCCGTGCGCACCCACGAACGGCTCGTCGAAGCCATCGAGCGCCGCGATCCCAAGGAGGCCGAGGCGGCGGCCCTTGCCGTCATCGACTTCGCCGCTGACGAAATCAGCAGAGAGTTCTCGGTGGAAATGCCCAATCGCCGATAGCGGCGCTTTATTCATCGTATGCAAGACCGGCGGCATTTTTGCGCCGGTCTTTTCTTTTGATGACATGTTCAACCGGTCATTTCATCGAATGACCGTGGCGCGCATCGTCCGCACGCTCGTTGTCGTCCCGAGAAAGAAGAACGCATCGCCGCACGCCGCGTCATATCATGGCGACCTTATGGGTCGCGGCCGGGGCGGGCATCGCCTCGGCCTGGCCAACCATGCAACGAAAAAAGGATGCGGCGATGAATCAGGTCGAAACCATCAAATGGGGAATCGTGGGCGCGGGGCATATTGCGCGCCGCTTCGCCCAAGGCCTCGCGCACGTACGCGACGCGCGAATTTCGCGCGTGTGGTCGCGGCGCGCCGAAAGCGTGGGTGCGTTCGTGCAGCACCACGGCGGCGCAGCTTGCGAGCGTTTCGACGACGTTCTCGCAAGCGACGTCGACGCCGTCTATATCGCCACGCTCAACGACAGTCACGCCGATTACGCTCGAGCGGCGCTGCGTGCCGGCAAGCACGTGCTCTGTGAAAAGCCCGCCACGCTGAACGTGCGGCAACTCGAAGCCGTGCTCGACACGGCGCGCACCTCGCGGCGGCTCTTTATGGAGGCGATGAAACCGCCGTTCTTCCCGCTGTACGGCAAGCTGCGCGAGCAACTGGCGCGAGAGCCGATCGGGCCGGTCGGGCTGGTGCGCGCCGGTTTTTCGGTCGCGGACGTGCCGTCCGATCACCCGTCCTTCTCGTTGGCGCAGGGTGGCGGGGCGTTGCTCGACATCGGCATCTACTCCATCTTTCTTGCCGTGGACTGGCTCGGTGCGCCGCTCGACGTCCAGACGTTCGGGCGCCTGGGCCCGACAGGCGTCGATACGTTCGCGAGCGTTCACAGCCGGCATGAGGCCGGCGTTGCCCAGCTTTTTTGCGGCCTCGACCTGCACGGGAAAGGCGATGCGCTGCTCGCTGGGCCGCTCGGTCATGTCACGATCCACGAGAAATGGTGGAACCCCGTGCGCGCAACCATCAGCTATGTCGATGGCCGTGTGGTCGAACTGCACGAGCCGTTCGAAGGCGGCGGGCTCAACTACGAGACTGCGCATTTCTGCGACCTCATTCGCGAAGGCGCCCTCGAGAGCCCGGTCATGAGCCACGAGAAGTCGTTGCGGATGATCGCCATGACGGACGCGGCGCGCGCGGCGCTCGGATTGCGGTTTCCGGGCGAATAGCCGGGACAGTGCTACGATGCGGCGTCGTGTGCGCGACGGCGCTTACTGGCCGGCGCCCCTGCCGTCGGCGCGACCTTCCAGATCGTTCAATGAGGAGCGGCTCGTATGACCCAGTTTTTCGCCAAACTTTGGCGCTCGAACAAGAATCTCGTCGCCTTTCTGTTCTTGATGGTGTTGTTTCGTAGCGCGATTGCGGATTGGAACGTCGTGCCGAGCGGCTCGATGCTGCCGACGATCCGTATCGGCGACCGGATCTTCGTCGATAAGATGGCTTATGACCTGCGCGTGCCGCTTACGCACATCGCCATCGCCCATCTGGGCGACCCGCAGCGCGGCGACATCGTCACGATCGATTCCGCCGCGGCTCACGAGCTGCTCGTCAAGCGGGTGATAGGCGTGCCCGGCGACACCGTTGCGTTGCGCGACAACGTCCTCTATGTGAACGGCGTGCGAGCCGACTATCAGCCGCTGGCGACGCCGCCGATGCACGATGCCGTACCGGACGACGTGCGGTACCTCACCGAGCGATTCGACGGCGTGTCGCACATCGTGCGGCTGTCGGAGATCGCGCCGAGCCCAGTCAGGTCGTTCGGGCCCGTCACCGTGCCGGCCGGGGAGTATCTGATGCTCGGCGATAATCGCGACGACAGCGCCGATTCCCGCTACTTCGGCTTCGTGCCGCGCAAAGAGGTGATGGGGCGCACGCGCAACGTGGCGTATTCGCTCGACCCGGGCCGTTTCTACTTGCCGCGCCTGAGCCGATTCGGCGCCGCGCTCGATCAGCCGGTCGCCTCGAACTGATTACGCCTACGACCTACAGAGTTGGCGCGCGCGGCGAGATCGGCAAGATCGGCAAGACGCTCGCGCCTCTCGCCTTCAGGTCAGATCGCGTCAATGACGAGTCGGCAACGCCAGCCGCCGCTCATAGCGGTGCTGAACCCATTCGAGCACTTGGCATAGGATCCAATAGATGGCCGCCGCGGCCAGATACAGCGGCAGCGGCTGGTACGTCGATGCGATGATTTCTTGCGCGCTGCGCAGCAGCTCGGTCACCGTGATCACCGATACGAGCGACGTATCCTTGATGAGACTGATCAAGCTGTTGGAGAGGCTCGGCACGGCAATTCGCAGCGCTTGCGGGCCGATTACGTAGCGCAGCGTTTGGCGGCGCGAGAGCCCGAGGCTGTACGCCGCCAGCCACTGGCCGCGATGAATGCCGTTGATCGCGCCGCGCATGCTTTCGGAAAGGTAGGCCGCCACATTGGCGGACAGCGCGATGACGCCGGCCGGCGTTGGATCGAGCGAAATCCCGATACTTGGCAGCCCGTAATAGATGACGAAGATCTGCACGAGCAGCGGGGTGCCTCGCATCAAGCTCACGTAGGCGCGAGCGATCCAATTGAGCGGCTTGCTGTGGCTGATCCCCATCAGTGCGAGGACGACGGCTGCGATGAGTCCGAAAATCATCGATAGCACGGCGAACTTGACCGTCAAGACGGCGCCCTGCGCGAGCACAGGCATCGATTGGACGAGCAGGGTAGTGGTGGACATGTCGTGTTGTGGTTAGTCAGGAGCGCTAACGAATCGCCCGCCGGGTCTCATGCGCAAGCGCACATGATATACGCGACGAAAACCGTGCGCGCGCAAAACGGGATGTCGGCGGCCGAAAAACAAAGGGCGGCATCTCGTCGATGCCGCCCTCGCGTGCGTCAATTTTCGAACGCTGCGTCAGGCCGTTACTTCGTGGCCGGCTTGGTCACGTCGATGCCGAACCACTTGTCCGAAATCTTCTTGAACGTGCCGTCGGTTTCGAGTTCCGTCATGGCGTCGTCGATCGCTTTCGCAAACTTCGGATTGCCCTTCCGGAACGGAATGGCGGAGGGGTTGCCCGTCCCGACCATCGAGCCGGCCTTGAGCGGCAGCGTCGATTGCTTCAACAGATAAGCGACCATCAGGCGGTCGTTCAGCGCCGCGTCGAGCCGGCTCGCGGCCAGGTCGCGCAGATACTCGGGCGCGCCCGGATACGTCTTCACGTCGATGCCCGGCACCGATTTGGCCATATCCATATAGTTCGTGCCGAGGCCCACGCCGAGCTTATGCCCCTTCAGATCTTCCAACGACTTGAACTGGCGGTCGTCGTTCTTGCGCTGAATCAGCTCGGCACCCGAGTACGTATAGGCCGGGGAAAAATCGAGCACTTGCTTGCGCGCATCGGTCACGCCCACTTGATTGACGATGACGTCGAACTTGTTGGCTTGCAAACCGGCGATGATTCCGCTCCATTCCGTCGTGACGAATTCGGGTTTCACGCCGAGTTTCGCGGCGACGGCCTTGGCGATGTCGACGTCGAAACCGACGAGTTCGCCCGTCTTCGGATCCTTCGAGTTGAACGGCGGGAACGTCCCTTCGAGGCCGATGCGCAGCGTGCCGCGCGCCTTGACCTGATCGAGCAGATCTTCGGCGTGCGCCGTTGCCGCGACGCACGTCAGGCCGATGAGGCCGGCGGTGAGGATCTTCTTTAGCGATGCAAACTTCATAGTCTTGGATCTCCTTGTTCGACCGTGGCGCCGATTCCGGTGGTGCGGCCTGCGCGGCCTGATATAGCGCAGGCCGGCTGACTTGCCCGCCCATGGGCATTCATGCGTGCGGCAATGATAGCGAAACGGCAATCAAGACATAAATACCGTTTGTTTATGTCTATATGCGCGCCGTATCCCGGCGCGCGATTGCGTCGACACATTCGCCGACGAGTGCGGGCCCGCGATAGATGAAGCCCGTGTAGAGCTGCACGAGCGAGGCGCCCGCCTCGAGCTTCGCCACCGCGTCTTGACCCGAAAAAATGCCGCCCACGCCGATGATCGCAACGGCGTCGCCCACTTCGGCTTTCAGCTTGGCGATCACCGCGTTGGACGCGTCCAGTACGGGCTTGCCCGATAGGCCGCCGGTTTCGTGCGCATGCTCCATGCCCGCGACGGCGGTGCGCGAGAGCGTCGTATTCGTTGCAATGACGCCTTCGATGCCGTGGCGCAGCAGCGTATCGGCGATGGCCTTCACCTGTTCGTCGTCGAGATCTGGCGCGATCTTCAAGGCGAGCGGTACGAGCTTGCCGTGTAGGTCGGCCAAGCGCTGCTGCTTGTCCTTGAGCGCGCCGATGAGCGCATCGAGTTCGTCGGCCCCTTGTAGTTGCCGCAGATTCTTCGTGTTCGGCGAGGAGATATTGATCGTCACGTAACTCGCGAACGGATATACGCGCTCGAGGCAGTAGAGATAATCCTCGGCTGCGCGCTCGATCGGCGTATCGGCGTTCTTGCCGATGTTCAACCCGAGCGGGCCGCGATAACGCGCGGCCTGGACATTTTTGACGAACTGATCGACGCCGCCGTTATTGAAGCCCATCCGGTTGATGAGCGCGCCGGCTTGCGGCAGCCGAAAGATCCGCGGACGCGGATTGCCGGGCTGTGCGCGCGGCGTCACGGTGCCCACCTCGATGAAGCCGAAGCCGAGCGCCGCGAGCCCGTCGATGCAGGCGCCTTCCTTGTCGAGCCCGGCTGCGAGACCGACCGGATTGCGGAAGGCGATGCCCATGACGGTGCGGGGCAGATCGGGAACGTGCGGCGCGAGCAAGCGGGCGAGCCCGGTGCGGCCGGCGGCGCCGAGCATCCCGAGCGTGAGGTGGTGGGCGTCTTCCGCATCCATGCGAAAGAGGCGGGCGCGGACGAGCGGGTAAAGGGAGCTGAGCACGAGCGGTCGGTGGGCTGAAAATGAAAACCGGCTATTTTAGCGGTTTCGGACGCCTCGCCGGGCGGCGAGGCCGATGACGGGCGCGCAGGCAGCACGCCGCCCCGGTTTGCTCGCTTACCGCCCGGACGGTTCGCTGGCCGAGCCGAGGAGGGCGGCTAGGCGCAGCGGCGCCCATCGCCCGTCGACGAGCCCTTCGAGCGGCCGGAAATTGGCCTTATAGGCCATCTTCGCGCTTTCGCGGATCCAGTAGCCGAGGTAGATGTAAGGCAGGCCGAGACTCCTCGCTTGTTCGATTTGCCACAGGATGTTGTAGGTGCCGTAGCTGGCGTGCGGGGCGTCCGGCTCGAAGAACGTATAGACCGACGAGAGGCCGTCGCCGAGGATGTCGATCATGCTGACCATGCGCAGCACGCCGGCGTCGTGCGGGGCGTCGGGCGGCTCACGGAATTCGACCAGGCGCGAATTGATCCGGCTGTGCAAAAGGAACTGCTCGTACTGATCGCGGCTGTCGCGGTCCATGCCTCCGCCCGCGTGACGCGCGGCCTGGTAGCGCATATAGAGCGTGTAGTGCTCTTCCTCGTAATGAAGCGGTGCGACCGAGGCGACGAGCGATCCATGGCGCTTCCAGACGCGCCGCTGCGTGCGGTTGGGTCGAAACGCCGCCACCGGCACGCGCACGGGCACGCAGGCGCGGCAGCCCTCGCAGTAAGGCCGATACGTGAATACGCCCGAGCGCCGGAAGCCGGCCTTGACGAGCTCGGTATAGACATCGGAATTGATGAGATGACTTGGCGTCGCGACTTGCGAGCGCGCGATGCGGCCTTCCAGATAACTGCAGGGATACGGCGCGGTCGCGTAAAACTGCAGTGCGGAAAGCGGTGAAAGCGGCAGCTCATTCGGGTGAGTCATCGGCGGCTCTCGGTGCATCGTCCTCGGTTCTTGCAAGCCGCCTCGCTCGTGGACGAGCGGCGCAAGCGCTGTCTACACCGCACGCGGCAGGACTTCGAGCAACGCCGTCTTGTCGAAGCGCCACGGGATGAAGCCCGCGGCCACAGCGGTGCGCACGTGCGCGACGAACGTCTTGCGCGCGATCTCGCGCCCGCCCAGGGACGCTAGATGCGGCGTGTTTTGCTGGCAGTCTATCATTTCTACTTCGTGACGGCGCAGGTGTCCGACGAGCGCGGCGAGGGCGATTTTCGAGGCGTCGTTCACCTGCGCGAACATCGATTCGCCGAAGAACATGCGGCCCAGCGAAACGCCATAGAGGCCGCCCACGCGCTGGCCGTCGAGCCAGGTCTCGACGCTGTGCGCATCGCCGGCCCGATGCAGCGACGCATAGGCGTCGATGATTTCGGCCGTGATCCAAGTGCCGCGCTGGCCCCGCCGCGGCGCTTGCGCGCAACTGCGCATGACGGCGGGGAAGTCGGCGTCGACGCGGATCTCCCAACGCGGGTCCTGCACGATGCGCTTCAAGGTCTTCCGAAACGACGGCGAGACCTTGAATTCGGCCAGCGGCAGCACCATGCGCGGGTCCGGGCTCCACCATAAGACGGGCTGGCCGTCCGAATACCAGGGAAAGATGCCTTGGCGGTACGCGTCGACGACGCGCCAGGGAAACAGGTCGGAACTGGCGGCGAGCAAGCCCGGCGCACCGCTCGCGTGCCCGAGCGCGCGCTCGACGGGAGGGAAGGGATCGTCCGGGCCGAGCCAGGGAACCATGGCTCTGCGATCAGCCGTCGCGCAGCGACCGGAAAATGTCGCCCGTATGCAGCCCGTATGTGCCGGCCGACCGGTCGGCAAAGAAAAACCGCAGCGTTTGTCCGACAGTGGGGAACGCGATGTCCCCCCACGGGATTTCGCTCTCGTCGAACAGACGCACTTCCAAACTCTCCTCGCCCGCCGCGATATCGAGATCGAGCAGACGAGCGAGATAAAACAAATGCACCTGGTGCACGTGCGGCACGTTCAGCAGCGAGAACAGATGCTGCACTTCCACGCGAGCACCCGCTTCCTCGAGCGTTTCGCGCGCAGCCGCTTCAGCGGTCGTCTCGCCCATCTCCATGAACCCGGCGGGTAGCGTCCAGTAGCCGTAGCGAGGCTCGATGGCGCGCCGGCACAGCAGCACCTTGTCTTCCCAGACGGGGACGGTGCCCACGACGTTGCGCGGGTTCTGGTAGTGAATCGTGCCGCAAGTTTCGCAGACGAAACGCTCGCGGTTGTCGCCGGGCGGGACGCGTAAGCAGACGGCTTGACCGCAGACGGAACAAAATTTCATAGGAAGCGCGCGGGACGAAAGTGATGCGAGTTTATCACCGGGCGCGCCGTATTCCGCGCATCGGCGCCGCAGGTTCGGACGACATGCCATGGAACACGAAAAAGCCGGGCGCGATGGCCCGGCTCGTTGCGCATTCGGCGCGATGCTCGGTTCAGCTGAACAGTTTCATGGCCTGAATCAGCGTATTGACGACTCCCCATGTCAGTGGGATCAGCACGTAGGCCCAAAACAGGACGAGGCTGCCGGCGCTGGTCGGCCGCGGAGTTTGCGTGGCGCTTTTCATGTGGGATCTCCTTATTGCTCGGCTGCGAGTTGCTCGTCGCTCATGTGATGCTTGGCGTCGACGCGCTTGACGAGCAGGTTGCAGATGAACCCGACCACGAGCAGCACGGCCATGATGTGGACCGTCATCGTGTAGGCGTCGGACTTGGCGACGCCGTGCGCCACTTCATAGGCGCGGATGTAGTTCACGAGGACGGGGCCCGCGACGCCGGCCGCGGCCCACGCCGTCAACAGCCGCCCGTGAATGCCGCCGACGAACGCCGTGCCGAACAAGTCGGCCAAATAAGCGGGAACCGTGGAGAAGCCGCCGCCGTACATCGACAGGATCACGCAGTACGACAGCACGAACAACGCGATGTTGCCGGAGGTCGCGAAGCTCGGCACGAGATAGTAGAGCACGGCGCCAAGCACGAAGAACACGAAGTACGTATTCTTGCGCCCGAGCTTGTCGGACGAGGACGCCCACACGAAGCGGCCGCCCATGTTGAACAGCGAGAGCAGCCCGACGAAGCCCGCGGCTGCGGCCGGCGTGACGGTGTTCTTGAAGCTCTCCTGAATCATGACCGACGCTTGCCCGAGGATCCCGATGCCCGCCGTCACGTTCAGAAAGAGCACGAGCCAGACTAGGTAGAATTGCGGCGTCGTCAACGCACGGTCGATATGCACGTGGTTGCGCGTGATCATCTTGTGCGACGTGTCGGGCGGAACCCACCCGGCCGGCTTCCAATCGGCCGGCGGCACGCGGATGGCCAGCGCGCCGATCGTCATCGAGATGAAATAGGCGATGCCGAGCACGACGAACGTTTCGGCCACGCCCACGCTCGTCGCGCTCTTGAAGTGGTTCATCAGCGCGACGGACAGCGGCGCGGCGATCATCGCGCCGCCGCCGAAGCCCATGATCGCCATGCCCGTCGCCATGCCGCGGCGATCAGGGAACCAGCGGATCAGCGTGGAGACCGGCGAGACGTAGCCGAGGCCCAGCCCGATCCCGCCGATCACCCCGTAGCCGAGGTAGAGCAGCACGATCTGATGGAGCCAGACGCCCACGGCCGAGACCAGAAAGCCTCCGCCGAAACAGCATGCGGCCGTAAACATCGTGCGGCGCGGCCCCACGTGTTCGAGCCACTTGCCGGCGAAAGCGGCCGACAGACCCAAGAAAACGATCGCGAGCGAGAAGATCCAGCCGAGCGTGGTCAGCGACCAGTCGCCGGGGGCCGATTGCGTGATCCCGATGACTTTCGTCAATGGGCCGTTGAACACGGAAAAGGCGTATGCCTGTCCGATGCAAAGATGAACCGCGAGGGCAGCGGGGGGAACCATCCAGCGCGAAAATCCGGGCGCGGCGACGGTCGCTTGCTTCGAGAAAAACGGCGGCGAGCCGGCGATGCCGGTCGAATCGGACGTGCTGCTCACTGGAGGTCTCCAAGACATGTCGTTGTCGCGGGGTGGCCGGTTGGCGTCCGATTTGGCACGCCACTCGCGGCCCTTTTTCTGTACTACTTATTGTGTTGCGCGCTCAACGATATGAGCGGCGCAAGGGGCGCGCAATAGGAAACCGGAATGCATAAAGGGTTGTGCCTGAGGCGGCGCAAGGCTTTCCCGCCGCGGGCAAACAAAAAAGCCCGATCGGGGATCGGGCTTCGATGCTTTTGCGCTGCTCGTCGTTCCATCCGGCCAGACCGTGGCCATGCAGGAACAGGCGCTTCATGACTCGTACTTCGACAGTGCAGTTTTGGTTGCGGGGGTAGGAGCGTAGCACCAAACCCGGCCGGAAGCCTTGATTACACGCGATTCCCGGGCGGTTGCGGGTTTCGAAGATGTACGACCAAAGTGTAGCTCAAAATGTATCCGCCGTGCCTGCGACCGCCAATAGGCGGTTATGCGTCGGTGTTCGGCAAGTCGTCCAAATCGCTGAAAAACTCGGACGGTTTGATGCCCAGGGTATGAACGATCTTGATGATGTTGACGAGCGCGAGATTGTGCTCGCCTCGCTCGATTCCGCCCATGTAACTGCGATCAATCCCACAGGCGTCCCCGAAGGCTTCCTGCGACAGTCCCTTTGCTTTGCGCCGCCGCCGAACGGCCTTGCCGAACGCCACCAGGGCCGGCACTTTGGGTTTCGTCTTGATTGGAGGGGATGAGGTCGCCATGCCTCATGTTTGCTTTCCTGGTAACAAATCTCCACGGGATAAAATATCACGGGATATGATTACCTTTTTCGGTATGATCGCTTCTGCATGGATATGCATGCTTCATTTACCGATGAGGACTCTATGTCATTCAACCCGACCCATCGCCATTCGCAAGGCTTCGGCCGTTGCCGTCTGGAACTTGATCCGAACAGCCGGCAGTTGCTGGTCAAGTCCGGCTGGTTCAGTTCGGCGCGCATCATCCCGTTCGACCAGGTGCGGACGGTCGAAGTCTCGACGTCGAACAACATGGTCAAGCCTTACGTGCAGATCAACACGAAGGACTTGGACCAGCCCCAGCACCGCGTCTACTTTCACACCGGGCGAGGCGCGCAGGAGTGGTGCAACCGGCTCGGGGCGGTGATGGACATGCAGGCATACCGATAAAAACAGCACAACAATCCGTAGGGACCATCATGAATAACAAGAAGCAAAGCCGGGCGCTCGGGGCGCTGATCGTCGTCGCCGCAGCGCTTGCCGGATGCAGTGGCGGGCCATCCAAAGGGGATCTGAAAGACGGGCTGGCGCAGTATTTCAAGGACAAACCGCTTGCGGTTTGTTGGAACGTTGAGAACAGCGCGGCGGTGCAATGGCCGATCCGAATCCCGACGCAAGGCATGACGAAGGAACAACTCGGCATCCTCGACGGACTGAACCGCGAAGGGATCGCGACTGTGCAAGCAGGGCTGGTCCAACAGGGTTTCATGAACGTTTCCGTGCTCACGATCAACCTCACCGATAAGGGCAGGAGCGCGAACGCTTGGGATTCCCAAAAGGGCTTCTGTGTTGGAACGAAGGCCGTCGATAAGGTGGCCGAGTTCACGGTTCCGAACAAGGACAACGAAGGCATGTCCGATGTGAGGTTCACCTGGAAGATCGACGACGTGCCGTCGTGGGTAGAACGCGACAAGTTCCCGAAGCTGCCGGGGATGAGCGCGTCCGTGAGCGATGAAGCCGTGATGGCGAAAACGAATGACGGCTGGCGCGTGCAGTGATGATGCCAGGTATCGTTACCCGGTAACGCACCAATCGCACTGGATCGGCATGGGGCCGGCTCGCCACGGGCGACCCAACCCCATGCCCGAGCGTGCGAGGGCGGTTCAGCGCGTCAAGGACAAGCCCTACGGGGCCGCTGTGCGGCTCCTTGACCCGCCGCCCCGCCCAGATCAACCCGGCCGCCGCCACGGCGGTTTAGGCCCGCTCGGGATCGTCAGCCCGGGCCGGGGGATCGGGAGCGATAGCTCCCCGGGTTTTCGAAGCCGTGCGACGGCCGCCCTGGCCGTCGCGCGGGCCTGCCTGGCGTCGGCCTTCTCCGCGTAGGTGACGGGCACGCTGCGCACCTGACGCTCCGCTTTGGCCCCGAACCGCCGCCCGCCACGGGCGTGACGGGCTCGCCCATAGCTCATCAGGCTCTTGTTGGTGGCGTGCCCCATGAATCGGGCCGCCTTGGCCGCCGCGTCCGGGTTGCGCATCACCTCATGCTTGAGTTCGCTGGCGACGGCGTGGCGGAACGAGTAGCACGACAGCCCGCAGGCTTTCAGCCCTCGGTTCAGGCTCCGGTGGTCGGCGTCCGTGGTCGTGATCACGAACGCGCCACCGCGTTCCCGGACCGCCGCCGCGAGCCCTTGCGCTGCGGCGTTGTCCACCGGCACCACCAGCGTGCGCGTCCGTTGGCCGCGCTGCGTGTTGACCTTCGCACCCTGGACTTCGACGGCGAGGAACGCGCCGCCGGTCTTCGGGTCGGTTTGCATCCAGACGCGGACGCCACGTTTTAGCTCGGCCGGACGGACTCCGAACAACGCCAAGAGCGCCAGACGTTCGGCGTGGCGCTCCGCCAGCTTCGTGCCGCGATGCGTCGCACCGTCCGGCCCGTCGGCGATCAGCGCCAGCACCGCCAGGGACGGGGCCGGAGCGCGCGTGTCGCGCTTCGACTTCGAGACGATCGGCTGGCCGGTCTCGCGCAGTGCGGCGGCCTTGTCTTTCCAGGTCGGCGCATCGGGTTGCAGAAACTGCACGTCCAGTTCGGTGGCTAGCTTCCAGGCTTCGACGGTCAGGCGCTGCGCCTGGTCGATGTGACCGGCGCGGCGCGCGCTCTCCGCCCGTTGGCGGAGCGCGCGCGCATCGGTTTCCAGGCAGTAACGCGACGCCGTCCGCAGCAGGTCGTAGTGCCCCCGGGTGCTTGCCTTGTCCAGCGCCGTCACGCGGTCCGCACGAAGTTGTTCGAAGGCGCGGCGATACTTCGCCGCTGTCGCTTGCGACACCTTGCGCTCCGGGCAGGTCGCCAGTATGTTTTTCGTCTGCTGGTCGGCGTGCAGCGTCCACGGCTTGCTGTCTCGCTCCGCGGCTTGTCGTGCGGTGGTTTCCCGATCACGCAGAACGTGCGTGATCGGGTGCTCCCAGGCTGCCGGTGGAGCGTCATCCTGGAAGCTGCCTGTCCCGCTCCCGCGTGCCAGGCTCGGATCGATGCTCCCGCATCGCTCCGGCGCGTGTTTGCTCCCGCAACCACGCGTGCGGTCTTCGCTGACGCTACGACCTGTTAAGCCAGGAAGATCCCTTCCTGTCTTAACCTCATTGTTGGACGGTTCAAGCCCGTCCAACAATGAGAACGGCGCGTTGGTTTTGCGGGGCGACATGTGCAAGTCCTGCCGATAGGTGGGCTACCTACCCAGGATGGCAGGTTCCGGGCGCGGCACAAGGGCCGCCGGCCCCATTCCGCCCGTGGCGGCTCTTACCTTGGAGCGTTTGCTCATTCGACAATCGAGCGTGAACGTCATGCCGTGCGCCACACCGATCGCCTTGCGAGCTAGCCAAGCGGTAACATCGCCTCTCCCCTCCGGCGAGTCAGAAAAAGTTACGTTTTGTCTCAATTCGGATGGTAAAATCGCCGACCAAAAAAGGAGAAATCGTATGGCAAGACATCCGGGTGATACCAATCTGACTTTGCGCGAAAAGCGGAAAGATGCACAGATCGTGGCGCTTAAAGCGAAGCTCGACGCTGAGAAGGCGGCCCATAAAGTGAAGGACGCAAAACTCCGCGAAATGCGTGAGAAGATCAAAGAGTTGCGCAGCGCACCGAAGGCAAAAAAGTAGACGGCAGATCAACACCGGCAACGCAGCCATGCCAAGGTTGAGCAGGACATATCTCTCCGGTGATGCGGGCGGAACACGAAGACGCCCCCTGGTTGACAGGGGGCGTCGCTCTGCTACTTTGGGGTTGCGGTTCCGCGAGGTTGACGCCTCGGGAACTGGATTGAGTAGCAGCCACTACGACAACCCAAACTCCGGCCCCGCAGCACCATGCTAGCGAACCGAAGCCCCAGGTCAAGTTCCGCCGCCCCACCATCCAGCCCCGACGCCCGACACCGCAACCGCCGGAGATCGTGCAAGAACGCCGGGTAACCAATCCCGGGCTGTCGAGTAATACCGGCCTCGCCCATCATTGGATCAGCGACCCCGGGGACAAGCATCTTAAACCGCACATCATGCGTGCGGGCCGGCCCGCAGTGCTTCGTCCCGCGAGGGTTCCGGGTATGGCTCAATCTGGCCCGGATCGCGTGCCCCGACGGCTCGGCATTGCAATGGGTGAGACGCGATGAGCGGGAAAGCGTCCGGCGGCGGCCGGGCCACGGTGTGAAGCGTCAACGGAGAGGCGCCGCCGACTAGGCGGTGGACAGACCCGACACCGGCAGCGTGCGAGCTGTGAACTGTCCGTAAGTGAGTAGCGCAACGATCTCACTCCCGGCATATGGCACCGTTCAGTAGCACCGGACGGGACGGCCTAAGCCTGGGCAAGCCATCCTATGCATGTCGCATATTGCGGCGCGCAGGGATGAGGCTTTCCCGGACTTAGGCCGGGGCGGAACGACCCGGACGAGTCCGGGAAAGCCGAACCAGGGGCAAGGGTGGAGGCAAAGCCCTACCATTCCCGCATCGGCCACCATCCTAGGGCACAGGCGTCAGCCACCCGTCAGGGTTACAGGCCAAAGGCACCCGAAGGGCACATGGCCTCCGTGCTCAGGCACGTCAAACCTATCCCAATCGCGCGCAGGCGCGCGCCAGCGCGCGGGAAAGCCCTGAGTCGGAAAAACGGGCGCGCGCCAGTTTTTGCGCCACGACCGGGTGCGTGTAGCAACGATGCAAAATTCGTTAAGCCTTGAAATACCAGACGGCGTGAACTTTTTTTAGTTCATCGATCCAGCACTTCAAAATGTCAGACGTGTCACGGCCAAGATGATTGGCGAGGTCAAAGAACCCAGGGCCAGGCTGCATATCCCCATGCTTGTGAACTACGACAACACTCAACATGCCTCGCCCCGAAGCGTCTTCATCCTCTGATATTTCCCTAAGTAAATGGAAGAGCCGTTGATCGTAAGCTTCAAGCCGAACTGATTTGATTTGTGCAACGAGATCGGAATAAGGAATCAATCCGCGATTTTTTGCGCGCGCGGCCAAGATGGCTTTGGCTTCACGTTTCGCATTCTCCCATTCGCCAAGCGTAAATCCGTAATCATTCAAAGCCATCACTCGTGATCCTTTCGATATTGAAATGCACGCATTTTAAAGCGCGATAAGCGCAACCCTAGCTCGATTTTCTCGCCGTTTTCAACGTTTTTCCGGGCGCCGCGGCGCGCGACCCACCCCGGCGCTCGCTCTCCCACCGCCGGGCCACCAGGAAGCCCGCAAACCGGCCGTCGTAGGCCAAAGAGTCCAGGTCCACCGGCCAGCGCAGCGCGTCCACCACGGCCTTCAAATCGGGAAGCTCGCGCACGTAGCCCAGCGGAACGTCCGCGTCGCCCTGGTTCTTGTGGCCCATGATTTTGTAGGTCTGCGCCGTGTTCGCGCCGAGGTTCGCCAACGCCGTGGCCACGTTGACCCGGAACGAGTGGAACGACTTCCGAGGGTCCAAAATGCCCAAGTTCGTCAGTTGTTCCCGTAACCGCTCACCCAAGCGTTTGGCATACGCGCCGTTGATCAGCTTGCGGTGCGGGTAGATCCGCTCGTGGCCCGCCGCCCGCACCTCGTCCACGTAGCGCAGGAAGCCCAGGCGGATCAGCGCATCGCAAACCGGCACGTTTCGGATGCCGGCCAGCGTCTTACTCGCCGGAATCTGAATGTAATGCACGTCGTTTTCGGCCAGAATGACGTCCCGCACCTTGATCGCCGTCGCCTCGCTGATCCGCATCCCGGTGAACAGCGCGGTCAAGGGCGCAAACCACAGGTCCGGTGCGTCCGCCCAGGCGGTGAACGCCGACGGCTTGAAGAGCGCCCGCAGATCGTCCGGGGTGAGCGGTTGATACGGGTCGGCCTGCTTGATCCGCTCGGTTTTCGACAGCACGAACAAGCCGGCTACCGGGTTGTCGTGCGACGCGGTGTAGTGCCCATTCGCCAGCGCGTATTTGAACAGGTCGTGCAGCGTCAAAAGCTTGTTATCGACCGTTTTCCCGCTCTGGCCGCCGGCCAGCAACGTAGCCTTGTAGCCAACGAGCACCGACTTCACCAGGGCGTTGATCGACACATCGCCGGGAGCGACGCGGCGGCGGAAATCCTCCAAGTGCAGGCGCTTGGCGTTGACCGTGCGCGGGGCGTTTTTCAAGGTCCGCTCGGTCAGCCACATGTCCACCACGTCCGAGAGCATTGGGCCACCCTGGGCGGCCTTCTCATGCTGCTGGCGCTCGTTCATGGCCTCGTCGATGGCAGCCCGTAGGATCGCCTCCTCGTCGGCGGCGATGCCCGGCGGCAGCGGGGCTGCCGGCTCCGGTGGCAAGGGCGGCAGGTCGCGGACCAGTTCGAGCGTTTCACGCAGGGCCCGGGCATCTTCCGGCGTGCCGTCGGTCTTGAAGATGCCCCGGCGCAGGTCGATCTCAAAGCGCTGATGGTCGTCCGGGTCGGGCCGGGGACGCTTGGGGTAGTTCGGGTCAACGATGCTCATGCGGTCCTGGTGCTGACGTTGGCGCGCGAGGTATAGGTTGCGTTCCATCGCAAAGATGGATGCCTCACGCGGATCCTTGGTGCGCAGGCTTCGCCAGCGGTTGCGTTCGCGCCAGTAGTAGACGCCGTGGCGGGACAGGTAGAGCCGGGGAAGCCCGGTGCGAGTATACGCCGCGCCGGGGGCCGGCGGGTTTGGTTGCGGGTGCAAACGGGCCACGAGTGTAGCTCCACGTGTAGCACCGCCCGGAAAGCAAAAAGCCTTGATTTCGTCGTGAAATCAAGGCTTTCTATGATGCTTGGTTGCGGGGGTAGGATTTGAACCTACGACCTTCGGGTTATGAGCCCGACGAGCTGCCAGACTGCTCCACCCCGCGTCCGTCGAAAGATGAGATTATATGGGAATGTATGGCGTCGTGCAACATAAATCGCCGAAGGAATTCGACGAACTCAATTGCCGAACCTTGAAGAAGCGGCCCCGTGCAGACGATGCACGAGACGCACCGCGCGTTCAACCACCTTTTTCTCTCGCTCATGAACCTCGATCACGATCTGCAAGCCATCGCCAAACAGGAGCACACGCTAGTCTTTCCGCGGTTCGACGCCGCGCGCGCGTGGAAGCTCGGCGCGTTCTTGCGCGAATTGGCCGTTGCGCGCGGTCACGCTGTCGCCATCGATGTCCGTACGGTCGGCCTCCCGCTCTTTTTCAGCGCGCTCGACGGCACCGCCCCCGACAACGCCGCGTGGGTCCGGCGCAAGAGCAACGTCGTCGCCCACTTCCGGCGCAGCTCATACGCGGTAGGTTTGCGGCTCCAGCAAACGGGCGCGACGCTCGCCGACAAGTACGGGCTGCCTCCCGCCGAGTACGCGGCGGCGGGCGGGTCATTCCCGATCGCGCTGGCCGGCATCGGTGTCATCGGCGCTGTGACGGTGTCGGGGCTCTCGCAGCGAGCCGATCACGAATTGATCGTCGAAGCGCTGTGCGCGGAGCTCGAGCACGATTTCGTCGACCTCGCACTCGATAAGGTCTGAGCGATGCGCGGCTCGGCATACCTTTGGCTGGCGGTCGCCATCATTGCGGAAGTCATCGGCACCTCGGCTCTCCGTGCGTCCGAGGGCTTCACTCGACTTGGGCCGGCGCTCGTCGTCGTAGCCGGCTACGGGCTCGCGTTCTACTGCTTGTCCTTGACGCTCAAGACGATGCCCGTCGGGATCGTTTACGCGATTTGGTCGGGGGTCGGCATCGTCCTCATCACGCTCGTGGCGATCGTGCTGTATCGGCAGGTGCCCGATCTCGCGGCGGTGGCCGGTCTATCGTTGATCGTGGCGGGTGTGGTCGTTCTGAACCTCTTTTCGAACATGCAAGCGCACTGAAACAACGTTCGCGCGTTACGCAGTACGCGCGCATGCTACCTTTTGCGTTTACCGACCTTCAATCATCGTCGCCCATGCCCACGTCCGAACCGACGCAGATCGAAATCGACGAAGTGCGCGCTCGTATCGAAAACCGCATCGGGTACATCGAACTGAATCGGCCGCAAGCGCTCAACGCGCTGACACTGCCGATGATTCGCGCGATGCAAGCGGCGCTCGACGCGTGGCGCGACAACCCGCAGGTGCTCGCCGTCGTCGTGCGAAGCCTGCATCCGCGTGCGTTTTGCGCAGGCGGCGACGTGCGTTTCTTTTACGAGGCGGGGCGCGCCGGCGACGTCGCGGCGCGCGACGCGTTCTTCACCGAAGAGTACACGCTCGATCACGCGGTCTTCACGTACGGAAAGCCGTATATCGCGCTCATGGAAGGCGTCGTCATGGGCGGCGGCATGGGCATCTCGCAAGGCGCGCATCGAACGGGCGGGCTTCGCATCGTGACCGAAACGACGAAGATGGCGATGCCCGAAACGCGGATCGGGCTCTTTCCCGATGTCGGAGCGGGTTGGTTCCTAGCGCGTACGCCGGGCGCGATCGGGCGTTATTTGGCCGTCACCGGCGCGACGATCGACGGGGCCGACGCCCTCTACGCAGGATTGGCCGATGCGTATCTCGACACAGCCGCCAGTCACCGGCTGATCGATGCGCTGCGCACGGCGCGGCTCAACGAGACCGGCGACGTCTTGGCTTGTGTCCGGGCGTTCGCGAGCCCGGCGGCGCCGGTGGAAGCAGCCGAAGGGCAGGGTGATCGGCCTGTCGCGCAATCGCTGCGTCGGCTGCGGCCGTGGGTCGATCGGCATTTTGCGCAGCCTGACGTCGCCGCGATTCTTGCGTCGCTCGCAGCGGAACGCGAGAGTGCGGCTCGCGAATGGGCGCAAGAAACGATTCGCGCCATGCGCGAGCGTTCGCCGCTCTCGATGGCCGTTTCTCTCGAAGTGGTCGCACGCGCGGAAGGGCCGATGTCCGATTGCCTCCGGCGCGATCTCGACTTGACGCGTTCCGTCTTCGATCACGGCGACGTCATCGAGGGCGTGCGCGCGCGTATCATCGACAAAGACGATCGCCCGGTTTGGCGCATCGCGCGCATCGAGGACGTGACGCGCGCCGAAGTCGAGCATATGTTCGTGAGCCCGTGGACGCCCGATACGCATCCGCTGCGCAGCCTGACGGGGTGACGGCGCGCTCTTGGCCGTAGGTGCGGCGGCGGCCGTCGCCGGTGAAGTCGGGTGTCGGGTATCAGGATGCTTCGTCGGCTGGGCTCATGAACGCGCGCATGAATACGAGGGCGCCCCAGCCCCACACGGCGTTGGCCGCGAAACCGACCGCTAGGCGCGGCAGGATGTTGCCGCTGGGCCAAATGCCGCGAGCCGGATCGACGGCGAACACGCGCGCCGCCGTCAGCACGATGCCGCCGAATACGAACGCCTGCACCCATGGCGCGGCCCGCTCGGGCGAGACGCGCAGCAGCCACGCCATCAATACGGCCCAAGCCGCGCACCAGATTGCGTTCGCAATGAATTCGGGGATGTCGAGTGGCGCGAAGGGGGCGGTCGAAAACCCCGTCGCGCCGATCAAGCCCGCCGCGTGCAGTAATGCGAGCGTGGCTTCTCGAAAAAACAGCGCGGCGAGAAATCCTGAGACGAAGGGCAGAATGATTTTTTGCATGGAGCGCTCGGGCGAACGCACGCGGTGAAGCGGCTGTGCAGCACGCTGCCGCAGAGTTCGCGCGAGTTCGCGAAATCGGAACGAGCGACATTATAGGCGGGCGCGCCGCTCGTACCGCTCTCTGCCGCCAGGCGGCCCGTGAAGCGCCGCGAAAGTGCTACATTGAATGAGCGAAAGCACAGGAGAAGGAGCGGGCCATGTCGAAATCCTTGAGTCCCGAAGCCATCGAAGCGCTGCGCCGTTTGAACGATGTCGGCATCGGCCAGGCGCCGCCGCTGGTATCGACGCAGATCGCCGCGGAACTGCTGAGCGCCGGCCTTGCCGATGAGAACGGCAATGGCGCCATCGAAATCACTTGCGACGGGCGCAAATATTTGTCGGGCGATTGCGATTGACGGCGGCCGCGGTAGGCGGCTAGGTCGTGGACGGCTCGCGCGCCTGTTCTGCCGAATCGGCTTCGCCGGCGTCGCGCGTTTCCGGCAGCGCGGCCCACACGAGCAGCACGGCCAATGCACCGGCCGCAGCCAACCCCATGAAGCTCGCCGTATTGCCGAAGCGGTCGGCGACGAATCCGGCGGCGAGCGTGCTCAGCGTCGCGCCGATGCCCGCGGTCAGCCCGAACAGGCCGATACAGAGGTTGTAGTGTCCCTTGCCGCCGGCGACGTCCGCCGCGATCAGCGGCAGCATGACGCCGAAGACGGCAGCGCTGATACCGTCGAGCAACTGCACCGGCACGAGCAGATACGGGCTGGATACGCCCGCGAAGAGCAAGGCGCGCGCGGGCAGCGCAGCGAACCCGAAGACCAGCAGCGGGCGGCGGCCCCAACGTTCCGCCGAGCGTCCAACCCACGGCGATAGCGCGGCGACGACCATCTGCGGCACGATGATGCAGGCAGCGATGACGAGCTGCACGTTATCGCTCATGTGCGCGGTCACTTCGCCGGCTGCGAGGTTCAGCATCGCCGCATTCGACAGGTGAAAGAGTGCGATGCAGGCGGCGAACACGAGCACGCGGCGATCGCGCAGCAGCGAGCTGATGCTTTCCCGATGCTCGGGCGCCGCGGCGGGGCTCGGCGTGCCAGGTGCCGGGCTCGCACCCAATGCCGCGCGGCCCGTATGCTCGATCATCGATAGCGCGATCACCGCCGGCACGGTCAATGCCGCCGTGAGCCAGAACACCGCGCGCGCCGACGAGTATTCGCCGAATGCGCCCATGGCCGCGGCCGCGAATGCGCTGCCGATCGACGCGAATCGCGCGTTCCGGCCGAGCCGGTCGCCCAGCGCGCGATGACCGACGAGCGCGAACGAAATGGCCGCGATCGCCGGCGTGAGCATGCAGCTCGCGAAGCCGTGAAAGACCTCGGCGGCGAGCACCGGAAGCAGCGTCGGACTGGCGGCCAAAAGCAGCGCGCAAACGGCGATCGCGACGATCGCGGCGGCCGCTGCGCCTTTTTTATTGCGCAGCGCGTCGATGAGCGCACCGGCCGGCACCTGGCTCAGCATGGCCGTGGCCGTGCCGACGCTCAACGCGACGCCGATTTCGCCCTGCGTCCATTTGTTGGCCGTCAGGTACGACGCGATGAAAGGCCCGAACCCCGTCTGCACATTGGCGAGGAAGAAGTTCAGCCAGTCGAGCGCGCGAAGACTTCGTGAGATTGCCATCTGCGCGTTCGTTACCGTGTTGCCCCAGCGGCCGAGGCCGCCGCGGTGGCAGGGGCCGGCGAAACGGCCCGTACCGGTTGATTCGGAACGTACGGCGGCGCCGCGTTCACCTGTGCGTCGGACAAGTCCGTTTGCAGCGAAAGCGCGCCGTCCTTCGGCACGAAACGCAGCGCCGACCAATCGGCCGCGATGCTGCGCCGCTCGTGGATCAAGCTGCCCACGTCCACGACCGCCGCTTGCGGCTGCCCGTGGTTGTCGATCAGCACGTCGACGACGCGGCCCACGCGCGCCCCGTTACGGCGCTCCGCCGTGGCGTCGATGACGCCCAACAGGTGCGCATCATCCGCGCCCGCGGCGGGCTTGGCGGTCGATTTTTCCTTGTCTTTCTTGGAGGACGCGGAAGCGGGCGGCTCGCCGGGAGGAATGGCGAGCGTGATCGGCGCTTTTTTCTGCGCCGCATCGAACTTGAAGTCCGGCCATGGGAAACGCATCTTGCGATCGCCGATGCCCATGAACCCGGTCAAATTGACCAGCATGTCTCGAGGCTTGCCGGCCGCATCGACGAACATGTCGATCGCATGGCCGATGACCTTGCCGTCCGGTCGCTGCACGCGTGCATCGAGCAGCGCGTGGGTATCGGTGGGCGCGAGCGCGCGCATCGAAATCAGTGGGGGCGGCGCGGCTGGAGCCGCTTGCTTGGGCGGCGGGGCGGGCCGGGGCTTGGGCGGCGGCCGATGAACGGGCTTGGGGGCAGGATGCTTCGGCCCGGCCGCTTCGTGCGGCGGATTGGCGGCGACGGGCGCCGAGGCTTGCACCTCGGACGCCGGTACCGGCGGCGGTTCCTCGACGGGAGCGGGCTCCGGCGTGGGCTGGGGCTCAGGCGCAGGGGGCGGGGCAAACCACGTGCTGCAGCCCGCCAGCATCGACAGCAGCGTGACGAGGAGAATGCGCGCGATGAGGCACTGACGGGACGGTCCGCCGCTCATTGATCAAGGCTCCTTATTCCATGGCAAACGCGATGGCGCAACGACGCGCCGCCGGTTTTGGCGCGGCCTCCATTCTAGCCGGTGAGCTTCGCACGAGCGGGCGGTTGACCTCGATCAACGTCGCGGGACTCGTGAAAGTCGATAGTGGATACGTCTAATGTCTAGTGCCGATCGCGGTCGAGATCGCTCTCCGCGCGCCGGCTCGGACGTCATGCCAGGGGCTCGAGCGACCCGATGAACAGCACGGAATCGAACACCGAATTGCCTGCGGCCGCCGTTGCGGATGCGCCGTCGCTGCGCGTCGAGGCAATGGAACCGCCGAGCGCCGGCAGCCTATACCGGCACTTGCGTGCGATGGCGCGCGGTCTCGACGCCGCGCGGATGGCCGTCGTGTATCCCGTCGACGCTTCTTCGTTGGCGGGCACGGTGGAAGCGGCGCAGGCGGGATTGATCGAGCCCGTGCTGATCGGCCCGCCCGCTCGAATCTATGCCGCGGCGCGCTGCGCCGGGATCGACGTCGGGCCCTATCGAATCGTTGCGGCGGACCATGCCGAGCAAGCGGCGTCGCAAGCCGTTGCGCTGGCGCGCACGGGGCAGGTCGAGGCGATCATGAAAGGCGCCTTGCATACCGACGAACTCATGCATGCCGTCGTCGACCGTCACGATGGCTTGCGGACCGATCGGCGCATCAGTCACGTGTTCGTCATCGATGCGCCCGGGTATCCGCGGCCGCTGCTCATCACCGACGCGGCCATCAACGTCCGGCCCACGCTCACGCAAAAGCGAGATATCGTGCAGAACGCGATCGATCTTGCGCTCGTGCTCGGAATTGCCGAACCATGCGTGGCGATCTTGTCGGCCGTCGAAACGGTGACTGAGACGCTGCCGGCCACGATCGACGCCGCGGCGCTTTGCAAGATGGCCGATCGTGGGCAGATTCGGGGCGGCGTCCTCGATGGGCCGCTCGCTTTCGACAACGCCGTGTCTACGCAGTCGGCCCAAACGAAGGGCATCGTATCGCCGGTCGCGGGCCGTGCCGACATTTTGGTCGTGCCCGATCTCGAAGCCGGCAATATGCTCGCCAAGGAGCTCGAATATCTGGGAAAAGCGCAGATTGCCGGGATCGTCGTCGGCGCACGCGTGCCGATCGTGCTGACGAGCCGCGCCGACGGCACGCTCGCGCGACTGACCTCTTGCGCCGTTGCGTTGTTGATGGCGAGGCGGGCGGGAGCGCACGCGGAATAGGGGCGGCGGGGCGATCCGGCGAAGCCCGGCCGATGCGTTAAAATTACGGATTCGCCGTTTGCCTCATCCACCATGCAGCTACCCGCAACCACCAGTCCCCGCCGCGTATCCGTGGCCCCGATGATGGACTGGACTGACCGCCACTGCCGTTATTTTCATCGGCTCATCTCGCGCCATACATGGCTTTATACCGAGATGGTGACGACGGGTGCGCTGCTGTTCGGCGACGTCGCGCGGCACCTCGCGTTCACGGCGCAAGAGGCGCCCGTCGCATTGCAATTGGGCGGCAGCGAGCCGGACGATCTCGCTCGTGCGGCCAGACTCGGAGAACAATGGGGCTACGACGAGATCAACCTCAATTGCGGTTGTCCGTCCGAGCGTGTGCAGCGCGGCGCGTTCGGCGCATGTTTGATGAACGAGCCGAAGCTCGTCGCCGATTGCGTGCGTGCGATGCGCGACGTCGTTTCGGTGCCGGTCACGGTCAAGCACCGTATCGGCGTCGATGCCGTCGAGGACTATTCGTTCGTCCGCGATTTCGTGGGGACGATCGCAGAGGCCGGCTGCGAAGTATTCATCGTGCACGCGCGCAATGCGATCTTGAAGGGCTTGTCTCCGAAGGAAAATCGCGAGATTCCGCCGCTGAAGTACGACTACGCCTATCGGCTCAAACGCGATTTCCCTTCGCTTGAAATCGTCATCAACGGCGGCGTCAAGACGCTCGACGAAGTGCAGACGCATCTGCGGCACGTCGACGGCGTCATGCTCGGGCGCGAGGCCTATCACAACCCGTTCGTACTGGCCGATGTCGACGCGCGCTTCTATGGCGGCGACGCGGCGAAGACGCGCGAACAGGTCGAAGCGGCGCTGATCGAATACTGCGCGGCGGAACTGGCGCGGGGCACGTTCCTTGGGGCCATCACGCGCCATGCGCTCGGCTTGTACCGCGGCGTGGCGGGCGCGCGCGGATGGCGGCGCGTGCTGTCCGACAACAAACGGCTTGCCACCGGCGATCTGTCGATTTTCGACGAAGCGCGCAGCCATTTGCGCGAGCCGTCGGAAATTATCGACTGAGGGGCTAGGCAAGCGGCAATTCTGTTCGTATAATCTCGCTTCTTCGTTGGTTACGCCGGCGTAAGAACATGTAGTGCCAGTGGTGGCTGTAGCTCAGTTGGTAGAGTCCAGGATTGTGATTCCTGTTGTCGTGGGT
>CBIHRA010000012.1:0-140717 GCA_966212325.1 uncultured Burkholderiaceae bacterium
ATTCGAACCCCGGACCTGCGGATTATGATTCCGTCGCTCTAACCGACTGAGCTAATTCGCCGAAGAAGACGGATTATGGTCACGACGGGCCGCGCTGTCAACCCCCTTGTGGAGCCACCCCCCAGCGGCCCCACTTTTCGGCCCGTCGTGCTCCCCTCAATCCCTCGAATAGATATTCGAGTCCTTGGTCTCCTTCACGAACAACATCCCGATCACGAAGGTGCCGAGCGCCACCACGACCGGGTACCACAACCCCGAGTAAATATTGCCCTGCGCCGCGACGATAGCGAACGCCGTCGCAGGCAGGAAGCCGCCGAACCAGCCGTTGCCGATGTGGTACGGCAGCGACATCGACGTATAGCGGATCCGCGTGGGGAACATCTCCACCAGCATCGCCGCGATCGGCCCATACACCATCGTCACGTAGATCACGAGCAACGCCAGAATCGCCACCGTCATCGGCCAGTTCAGCTGCGACGGATCGGCCTTGGCAGGGTAGCCGGCGCTCTTGAGCGTTCCGGCCAGCGTCTTGTCGAACGCCTTGGCCTTATCCTTCGCGTCGGCGGCCTTGCCGTCGTAGGTGTCGATTACCGTGTCGCCCACCTTGATCTGCGCCTGCGTGCCCGCCGGCGCCGCTACGTTCGCGTAGTTCAAGCCCGATTTGGCCAACGCGCTCTTGGCGATGTCGCACGAGCTCGTGAACTTCGCCGTCCCCACCGGGTTGAACTGGAACGAGCACTCGGCCGGATTCGCCACGACGACGATCGGCGCCTTCTGCTCCGCCGCTTCGAGCGCCGGGTTCGCATAGTGCGTGAGCGCCTTGAACAACGGAAAGTACGTCAGCGCGGCGATCAGACATCCCACCATGATCACGGGCTTGCGACCGATCCGGTCCGACAGCGAGCCGAAGAACACGAAGAACGGCGTGCCGATCAGCAGCGCCAGCGCGATCAGGATGTTGGCGGTGGCGCCGTCGACCTTCAGCGTTTGCGTCAAGAAGAACAGGGCGTAGAACTGGCCCGTGTACCAGACGACGGCTTGGCCCGCCGTCAGGCCGATCAACGCAAGGATCACGACCTTCAGGTTCGCCCATTGACCGAACGCTTCGGTCAACGGCGCTTTCGACGTCTTCCCTTCAGCCTTGATGCGCTCGAATGCGGGCGATTCGGACAGTTGCAGACGAATCCAGACGGAAACGCCCAGCAGGATCAGCGACGCGATGAACGGAATGCGCCAGCCCCACGCGCCGAACGCCTCTTCACCCATCGCGGTGCGCACGCCCAGGATCACGAGCAGCGACAGGAACAGCCCGAGCGTCGCCGTCGTCTGAATCCACGAGGTGTAATAACCGCGGCGGTTGGCCGGCGCATGCTCGGCGACATAGGTCGCCGCGCCGCCGTACTCGCCGCCGAGCGCCAGGCCCTGCAGCAAGCGCATGGCGATGAAAATCACCGGAGAAGCGAAGCCGATCGCCGCATACCCCGGCAAAAAGCCGACGACGAACGTCGACAAGCCCATGATCACGATCGTGATCAGGAACGTGTACTTGCGTCCGACCATGTCGCCGAGGCGCCCGAACACGAGTGCGCCGAACGGACGCACCGCGAAGCCGGCCGCAAAGCCGAGCAGCGTAAAGATGAAGGCGGCGGTCGGATTGATGCCGGAGAAGAAGCTCTTGCTGATGTAAGCCGCGAGCGAGCCCGCTAGATAGAAGTCGTACCACTCGAAAACGGTGCCGAGCGAAGACGCGAAGATCACCCGCTTCTCGTCGCTCGTCATCGGCGCGTGCGAAATTTGCCCGCCAACGGTTGCCATGTGTCGTCTCCAAACGATTTTGAATAATAAGTTCTCAGGTGGCCGTCTCCGGCTCACACCCGTCGTCGATTATTGGAAGGCAAACTTACGGCGTACTGACGGGCAACGCAGTTTCTTCGCCCGTTTTCTTACAGATCGATTTCGATGCTTCTTTCGCGTTCGTCGGTTAAATCGGTGCTAACCTGATCGATATGGTCTTTATTTGTCGGTTATGGGGACTCGATTCGCCGCCGCGGGCGGCCGCCCCTAGGGTAACTCCGGGGTCGTTCTAGCGATCGGCAAGCTGACACGCACGAGCGTGCCCGCCAGACGCGGCGATGCTTGGTAGACATGGTCCTCGATCGTGAGCGTCCCGCCGTGCATCGTCGCAATCTCTCTGACGATGGCGAGACCTAGGCCGCTGCCGTCGCCTTCGCGTCCGAGAATCCGGTAGAAGCGCTCGACGACTTTCGGCCTTTCGGCCGGCGCGATGCCGGGCCCCGTGTCCTCGACTTCGATATGAACCTGGCCCGCTTCGTGAGCCGCCGGGTGTCCGGCTTGATGTCCGGTCGCATAGGCGGCGCCGCGCCGCGGGCTCACGCGCACCGTGACGCGTCCGCCGGCCGGCGTATAGCGAATCGCGTTGTCGATGATGTTCGACAACATTTCCCTGAGCATCACAGGATTGCCGTCGACGAAAACCGGTTCGTCAGGGCCTTCGTAGCCGAGGTCCATTTGCTTGGCCAACGCGGCGCGCACCCAGTCGCGCACGGCCAGGCGCGCCAGATGCGAGATCTCGACGTGCGTGAAGACTTGGCCGGACATGCGGTTTTCCGCGCGCGCCAACGCGAGCAACTGCGTGACGAGCCGCGCGGCCTGGTCGGCGCCTGTGGCGATCTGCTCGAGCGAGCGTCGCACTTCGGGCGAGACGTCGTGGCGCAGCGCGAGCTCGGCCTGCATGTGCAGGCCGGCCAGCGGCGTTTTCATCTGATGGGCGGCATCGGCGATGAAGCGCTTTTGCAAGTCGATGTTTTGCGCGAGGCGGGTCAAGAGCTCGTTGAACGAGGTGACGAGCGGCTCGATCTCGGGCGGTGCGCTGGACGCTTCGAACGGCGAGAGATCGTCGGGCAGGCGCGCGCGCAGGTTCTCTTGCAGCGCGGTGAGCGGCGCGAGCCCGCGCGAGAGTCCGAACCAAACGAGCACGATGGCGAGCGGCAAGATCACGAACTGCGGCAGGATCACGCCCTTGATGATGTCGTTCGCAAGCGCACTGCGTTTGTCGAACGTTTCCGCCACTTGCACGAGCGCCGCCTGGCCTTCGCCGCCAGGCGCAAACTCGACCGTGGTGTAAGCGATGCGGATTTCGTTGCCGTGCAGCGTTGCATCGCGAAATTCGACAAGGCCGGGCTGCGGACGGTCGTCGTCGGCCGGCAACGGCATGTCGCTCACACCGGCCACGAGCTCGCCGCGCGATCCGAGCACTTGGTAGAAGACTTTGTCGACGTTGTCGCCGCTCAGAAAGTCGCGGGCGGCATCGGGCAAGGTCAGCGTGGCCACGCCGTTGACGGGATGGATCTGCCGCGCGAGCACATAGGCGTCGGTTTCGAGCCCGCGGTCGAACGGCCCGTTCGCAATCGTCTTGGCGACGAGGTAGGTGACGGCGATGCTCATCGGCCACAGCAGCAAGAGCGGCGCGAGCATCCAATCGAGGATTTCGCCGAACAGCGAGCGCGGACGGCGCATCGCCGCCTCCTCGCGCTCGTCCGGCGGAGCGAACGGGTTCGCGTAGACGGCATCGCGCTGCGCGTCGGTCGGCGCGTAAGCCGATTGCGTCGGCGGCGCTGAGGGGCTTGCGTCGGCCGGACGCTTGGCGCCGTCGTTCGCGGAGGCGGGCGATGCCACGTTGCGCCTACTTGGAGCGTGCGTGCGAAGCGGCGTCGGCTTGCGTCGGGGGAGGGGCCGGCACGCTCGTCATGCCGGGCGCGGCCGAAGACTCGGACGGCGTAACCGTGGCGGCGGGCGCCGTCGCGCCGGTGCTGTTCGAGGCGGGCTTCTCCAAGCAATAGCCGAGGCCGCGCACGGTGATGATGCGCACGCCGCTCGGCTCGATCTTCTTGCGCAGCCGGTGCACGTACACCTCGATCGCGTTGTTGCTGACTTCCTCGCCCCATTCGCAAAGATGATCGACGAGCTGCTCCTTCGAGACGAGCCGGCCGATCCGCTGCAGCAACACTTCGAGCACGCCCAGCTCGCGCGCCGACAATTCCAGCACCTGATCGCCCACCGATGCGATGCGCCCCACCTGATCGTAGGTCAGCGATCCGTGCCGCACGACGGCGGGGCCGCCGCCGCTGCCGCGCCGCGTCAGGGCCCGCACGCGCGCTTCGAGTTCGTTCAGATGAAACGGCTTGCTCATGTAATCGTCGGCGCCCAGATCGAGCCCCTTCACGCGCTCGTCGACGCCGTCGGCGGCCGTCAGGATCAACACCGGCAGCGTGGAATTGCGCGCGCGCAAGCGCCGCAGCACCTCTAGCCCGGACATGCGCGGCAGCCCGAGATCGAGAATCAGCAGATCGAAAGTCTGCATCGACAGCGCGGAGTCGGCTTCGCCGCCGCCCTTCACGTGGTCGACGGCATAGCCCGATTGGCGGAGTGATCGGACGAGGCCGTCCGCGAGTATGCTGTCGTCTTCGGCAATGAGTATTCGCATAGTGCGCCGCACGGCCGGCCGGTGATTTCGCGCCGGCGCCGGGCGGGTGTCTCCGATGGTCTTGTAGGGATCCGAGGTGGGCCCGAGCTGGGCCAACCGGCGAAGCGTCGGCCTGTCGCTTCACGTGGCTTCATGTCGTTTCATGTCGCTTCGTTCCGCCGCTCGTTGCCGCAACGCAAATCCGCCTGCATCGGGCTTGCAAAGAACCCTGTTTTTTTATACAGTGTCTGCGTTTCGTGCGTCAGCCGGAAGATGTGCTGCGAACGTGTGCCGCAAGCATACGGCATCCGCGCCTCACAGCCCGGCTCGCTCGCCTCAGACGCCCGCTCATCATAGCAAAGGACGATTCATGGAAGAAAGCAAGAAAGGCTCGGCTGGACTGACTGCTGAAAAGAGCAAGGCGCTCGCCGCCGCGCTTGCGCAGATCGAAAAGCAGTTCGGCAAAGGGTCGGTCATGCGGCTCGGCGACGGCGAGGTGGCCGAGGACATCCAAGTCGTGTCGACGGGCTCGCTCGGCCTCGACATCGCACTCGGCGTGGGCGGTTTGCCGCGCGGGCGCGTGGTCGAGATCTACGGGCCGGAATCGTCGGGTAAGACTACGCTCACGCTTCAAGTCATCGCCGAAATGCAAAAGCTCGGCGGCACGGCGGCGTTCATCGACGCCGAGCACGCGCTCGATATCCAATATGCGGCGAAGCTCGGCGTGAACGTCGGCGATCTGCTCGTCTCGCAGCCCGATACGGGCGAGCAAGCGCTCGAAATCGCCGATGCGCTCGTGCGCTCGGGTTCGATCGACATGATCGTCATCGACTCGGTCGCGGCGCTCGTGCCGAAGGCCGAAATCGAAGGCGAAATGGGCGATTCGCTGCCGGGTCTGCAGGCGCGGCTCATGTCCCAGGCGCTGCGTAAGCTGACGGGCACGATCAAGCGTACGAACTGCCTCGTCATCTTCATCAACCAGATCCGCATGAAGATCGGCGTCATGTTCGGCAATCCGGAAACGACGACAGGCGGCAACGCGTTGAAGTTCTACGCCTCGGTGCGGCTCGACATCCGTCGTATCGGCTCGATCAAGAAGAACGACGAAGTCATCGGCAACGAAACGCGCGTGAAGGTCGTCAAGAACAAGGTCTCTCCGCCGTTCCGCGAAGCGATCTTCGACATCCTTTATGGCGAAGGGATTTCCCGCCAAGGCGAAATCATCGATCTCGGCGTGCAGGCGAAGATCGTCGACAAGGCCGGCGCCTGGTACAGCTACAGCGGCGAGCGCATCGGCCAAGGCAAGGACAACGCACGCGAATTTCTGCGTGAAAATCCCGACATCGCTCGCGAGATCGAAAACCGGATTCGCGAGTCGCTGGGCGTCAATGCGATGCCCGTGGGCGGCGGCGACGTCGAAGTAGCCGGCGAAGAAGAGTAAGTCACGCGTGATACGAAAAGGGCGAGGCGCGCCGGGCGGTCAGGCTGATTCGTCGCGCCGGCCCACTCGCTCGCTGAAGATGCGAGCGATCGACTACCTTTCGCGGCGCGAACATAGCCGCGCCGAACTCGCGCGTAAGCTGGCTCCGTTCGTCGAAGAGGGTGAGGAAGGCGAAGAGGGCGACAAGCTCGATTCGCTTCTCGATTCGCTCGAGCGCGAAGGGTGGCTGTCGGCGGAGCGGTTCGTCGAGAGCGTGCTCAATCGGCGCTCGGCTCGCATGGGCGCGAGCCGCATCGTCAACGAACTGCGGCAGCACAAACTAGACGAAACGCTCATCGAATCGGTCGGCTCGCAACTGCGCGAAACCGAGCGTGCCCGTGCGCGCGCCGTCTGGCAAAAGAAGTTCGGGCAATTGCCGCAGTCGCCGGCCGAGCGCGCGAAGCAGGCACGGTTTCTCGCGATGCGCGGTTTTTCACAGGCGACGATCGCCCAAATTCTCAAGGGCGACGACGACTGGATCGAGGAATAAGCGTCCGTCGGAAGTTGCGCCTCGCGGGTGAGCGGGTGCAACTGGCGCATACTGCGCCAGCGCACCGCCGATGGCCCGTAGCGCGCGACGAATCCGACCTCCGGCGTCTCGAATGCTCACTATGGTAAAATCGCTCGGTTTTCCTCTGCAGCCGTTCGCCTCGCATGCCGCTTTCTCCGCCCGTGTCCCGCCAGTTGCGCCATCGCCGCGCAATCCGAGCGGAAGCCTACGAGCGAGACGATGGCTTATGGGATATCGAGGCGTGTCTGACCGACCACAAACCGCGCGACGTCGCATTGGCACCCGGTGTCCGGCCTAAAGGCCTACCGATCCATGAACTCTGGCTCCGCATCACCATCGATCGCAAGCTCACCATCGTCGACGCCGAAGCGTCGTCCGAATGGGTGCCTTATCCCGATCACTGCCCAGCCGCCGCTCCCGCCTATCGCGCGCTCATCGGTCTCAACCTCCTCGACGATTTCCGCCGCCACGCACGGCGGTTGCTTGCCGGAACGGCGGGCTGCACGCATCTCACCGAACTCTGCTCCGTCTTGCCGACCGCTGCGATTCAGGCGTTCGCCGGCGACGTCTGGAGCACGCGCGACGGCGCGACCGATTCGCCCTCAGGTGGATCCGAAGCCGCCGATGCTCGCCCCGAGCCGCCGTTTCAGCTCGGCCGCTGCCACGCGCTGCGGTTCGACGGCGACGCAGTACGGCGCTTTTATCCGCGCTGGTATGGCCCCACCCCACGAGGCATCGACACGAGCGATGCATCGGCGGGCGAGCCGCCGATGCCCGTGACCCGGTCGGCGAAACCGGACACGACGCGCTCCAATGAATTGGCTGATCACGATCACGAAGTTCAATCCAACTCTCAGACTGAAGGGAATCACGCATGAAGATTCACGAGTACCAGGGTAAGGAAATCCTGCGGAAATTCGGCGTCGCGGTACCGCGCGGCAAGCCCGTGTTTTCGGTGGATGACGCGGTCAAGGCCGCTGAAGAGCTCGGCGGCCCGGTCTGGGTCGTCAAGGCGCAGATTCACGCAGGCGGTCGCGGCAAGGGCGGCGGCGTGAAGGTGGCCAAGTCGCTCGAGCAGGTTCGCGAGTACGCGAACCAAATCCTCGGCATGCAGCTCGTCACGCACCAGACCGGTCCCGAAGGCCAGAAGGTGAACCGCCTGCTGATCGAAGAAGGCGCGGACATCAAGAAGGAACTCTATGTCGGCCTCGTAATCGACCGCGTTTCGCAAAAGGTCGTCGTGATGGCGTCGAGCGAAGGCGGGATGGACATCGAGGAAGTCGCCGCGAAGACGCCCGAAGCGATCCACAAAGTCGCCGTCGATCCGTCGAAGGGCTTGCTCGATTCGGAAGCCGACGACCTCGCCAAGAAGATCGGCGTGCCCGACGCATCGATCCCGCAAGCGCGCGCGATCCTGCAGGGTCTCTACAAGGCCACGTGGGAAACGGACGCTTCGCTCGCCGAAATCAACCCGCTGATCCTCACGGGCGACGGCAAGGTGATCGCGCTCGACGCCAAGTTCAACTTCGATTCGAACGCGCTGTTCCGTCATCCGGACATCGTCGCCTACCGCGATCTGGACGAAGAAGATCCGGCTGAAATCGAAGCGTCGAAGTTCGACCTCGCGTACATCTCGCTCGACGGCAACATCGGCTGCCTCGTGAACGGCGCTGGCCTCGCCATGGCCACGATGGACACGATCAAGCTGTTCGGCGGCGAGCCGGCGAACTTCCTCGACGTCGGCGGCGGCGCCACGACCGAGAAGGTCACCGAAGCGTTCAAGCTGATGCTGAAGAACCCGGGCCTGAAGGCGATCCTCGTGAACATCTTCGGCGGCATCATGCGCTGCGACGTGATCGCGGAAGGCGTGATCGCCGGCTCGAAGGCGGTGAACCTGAACGTGCCGCTCGTCGTGCGCATGAAGGGCACCAACGAAGATCTGGGCAAGAAGATGCTGGCCGAATCCGGTCTGCCGATCATCTCGGCGGACAGCATGGAAGAGGCGGCCCAGAAGGTCGTCGCGGCCGCCGCGGGCAAATAAGGGCGCATCAGCTTCAAGGATACGAATGGCGGCGCCCGCGCGTCGGGCCCGTGCCGCGGCACGGGGGACGCAGCGCGACGCCAAACGAACAGAGGTCAATACATGTCGATTCTCATCAACAAAGACACGAAGGTCATCACGCAGGGCATCACCGGCAAGACCGGCCAGTTCCATACGCGCGCATGCCGTGAATACGCGAACGGCCGCGAAGCATTCGTCGCGGGCGTGAATCCGAAGAAGGCCGGCGAAGACTTCGAAGGCATTCCGATCTACGCGAGCGTGAAGGAAGCGAAGGCCGAAACCGGCGCGACCGTCTCCGTCATTTACGTGCCGCCGGCAGGCGCGGCCGCGGCGATCTGGGAAGCGGTCGAAGCCGACCTCGATCTCGCGATCTGCATCACCGAAGGCATTCCCGTTCGCGACATGATCGAAGTGCGCGACCGTATGCGCCGCGAAAACCGCAAGACGCTGCTGCTCGGACCGAACTGCCCGGGCACGATCACGCCGGACGAGCTCAAGATCGGCATCATGCCGGGCCACATCCACCGCAAGGGCCGCATCGGCGTCGTGTCGCGTTCGGGCACGCTGACGTATGAAGCCGTGGCGCAGTTGACGGCGCTCGGCCTCGGCCAATCGTCGGCGGTCGGCATCGGCGGCGATCCGATCAACGGTCTGAAGCACATCGACGTCATGAAGATGTTCAACGACGATCCGGAAACGGACGCCGTGATCATGATCGGCGAGATCGGCGGCCCGGACGAGGCGAACGCCGCGTACTGGATCAAGGACAACATGAAGAAGCCTGTCGTCGGCTTCATCGCCGGCGTGACGGCGCCTCCGGGCAAGCGCATGGGCCACGCCGGTGCGCTGATCTCGGGCGGCGCCGATACGGCTGACGCGAAGCTCGAAATCATGGACGGCTGCGGGATCAAGGTCACGCGCAATCCGTCGGAAATGGGCCGTCTGCTGAAGTCGATTCTGTAAGCGGCGACGCGCGCCTCGGCGCGCGATGGATAGCGTTTTTGGTATCCTTGCGAAATTCTTTCGTAAGGTTGCCTGCGACGAAAAGAAGCGAGGGGCGCAATGCGGCTCCCTCGCTTTTTTATCGTGTGGGCGCCACACCCTGGAACGGCGATTGCCTTCATGCTCCACGCCATGCTCGAATTTTTTGCCACGCTCCATTGGGGAGCCGTTTTTCAGATCATCATCATCGACATCCTGCTCGGCGGCGACAACGCCGTCGTGATTGCGCTCGCTTGCCGCAAGTTGCCGGCCGCGCAACGGATGCAGGGCGTGCTGTGGGGCACGGCCGGCGCGATTATCTTGCGCGTCGTGCTCATCGTGTTCGCCGTGGCGCTGCTCGATGTGCCGTTCCTCAAGTTCGCCGGCGGCCTGTTGCTGTTGTGGATCGGCGTGCGGCTCATGGCGCCCGCTCACGATGCCCATGAAAGCATCAAGCCTGCCGATAAGCTGATGTCGGCCATCAAGACGATCATCATCGCCGATGCGGTCATGAGCCTCGATAACGTCATCGCGATCGCAGGCGCGGCCGAACAAGCCGATCCGGAGCATCGCATCGCGCTCGTCATCTTCGGGCTGGTCGTCAGCATCCCGCTTATCGTCTGGGGCAGCACGCTCGTGTTGCGCATGCTCGATCGCTTTCCGATCATCGTCACGCTGGGTGCGGCCTTGCTGGGCTGGATCGCAGGCGGTCTGATCGTCAACGACCCGGCCGGCGACCGCTGGCCGCTGCTCGATACGCCGGCGGCTGTGTACGGTGCGCAAGCCGCCGGGGCAGTGCTCGTCGTCGCAGTCGGATGCTGGCTCAAGCGCCGCGCGCTGCGGCGCGAGGCCGCAGGCGCATCGGGGCAGCACCACACGCACTGACGGGCGTGACCGCGCGCCGTGGCAGCACGACCGTCGTAGTCGTCGCTGCGCGAACGCTGGCCGTTCGGCCAACTGCCCGGCACGAGTCTGAATCGATACGCTTCGTGGACGTTGCCCGCCGTTCCCTGGCGGGCCGTGGTTCAGGAGCGTATTCGTCGATGTTTGCCGTTACCGTTTTAGTTTCGTTCGGGCGTCGCGTGCTGAGGCGCCGCGCGTTTCGTCTTCCGTGTCGTCGCGGGCAGCGTTCCGTCCGATGCGGCTTCAGCTTGATCGAGTTGATGATCGTGCTTGCGATCGTCGGCATCGTCGCTGCTTATGCGGTGCCGGCCTATCAGGATTACATGGCGAGGAGCCGCGTCGGCGAAGGGCTTTCGCTTGCGTCGGGCGCGCGGCTTGCGGTGGCGGAGAACGCCGCGGGTGGCAACGCCTTCGGCAGCGGCTATGTCGCGCCGCCCGGCACGCGCAATGTCGACGCCATTACGGTCGACGACGATACCGGTGAAATCGCCATTCGCTACACGCCCCGCGTGGCGCCGGCCGGAAGCGATACGCTCGTCATGGTGCCTTCGTTGCCGGACGCATCGGATCCGCCCACGTCGCGTATCGCACTCGAGCCCGGTATCGCGCAGGGCGGGGCGCTCACGTGGGAGTGCTTCGCATCGGGCAAAGACGCATCGTCGCTGCCGGCCCCGGGGGCGGGGCCCAGCCCGGTTACAGCGGCGACACTGCCGGCCAAGCTTGCGCCGCCAGAATGTCGAGCATGACGAGGCGCGCCTGAGCAAAAGGTTGCGCACACCGAAAGAAAATTTTTGTATAGTGCGCCGGTTGCCGACGGTCCCTATCTCATGACCTCTCCATTCGCTCGTCATTTATCGCTCGCGTCTTTGGCTTTCGCGGTGCTGTTGCCCTATACGGTCACCAATCACACGTACCCGATTCCGACGTTCTACGCCGAGTTCACGGCGCTGTCGCTGTATCTGCTCGTCGGCGCTTCGGTGCTGCTGATGGCGATGTCGGCCCGCCCGCCCGTTCCCTACGCCGTGCCGGCGGTGGCGCTGGTGCCGCTCGCGTTCGGAGCTGTGCTGGCGTTGCAAACGGCCGTGCTGCCGCTCGCGCAGCCGTCGATGAATTGGCTAGGAGTGGGCTTTCTGTTGGCGGCCGTGATGGCCGCTCAGGCGGGCCACGGGTTCGCTCGGGCCGACCTCGCGCCATGCGCGCTGCGTTGGGCGGCCGGGGCATTGATTCTCGGCGGGCTGTTCGCGGTCTTCTGCCAGCTGGTGCAGCTTTTTCACGCGGAGGCGCGTTTCGCGCCGTTCGTCGTCGCGTACAACGTCGTGGCGGAAAGACGGCCCTTCGGGAACATGGCGCAGGCCAACCATCTCGCGACGGTCATCGCGTTCGCGCTTGCCGCGGCAATGTACCTCGTGCAGACGCGCCGGCTTCCTGTGCTCGTCTGGGCCGTCGTTTCGGCGATTTGCGTGCTCGGTCAGGCGCTGACGGTATCGCGCGGCCCGTGGTTGCAGACGGCCGTTATCGTCGTCGCCGGGTTTTGGATGGCGCTCGTTGCCCCTCGGCGGGGAATGTCGCAGCGTCGCGGGCTGCGCGAGTGGATGATGCCGGTCGCACTGGTCGTGCTGTTCTTCGCGGTCAATTTGGCCGTGCGCTGGGCGAACACGCGTTTTCAGCTGGGCTTGGACGTATCGGCCGCGCACCGCTTCCAGGACAAGGGCCAGTTCGTTTTGCGTCTGGCGATGTGGAAGTACGGGTGGACGATGTTCGCTCATCATCCCGTGCTCGGCGTGGGCTGGGGCGAGTTTCCGCGTTATGAGTTCGAGCTCGTGAAGCAATTGGGCGACGTCGAAATCGCCAACAACTCTCACGACATCGTTATCGATTTGCTGGCGAAGACCGGGGCGCTCGGTCTCGGGATCGTGCTGATCGGCCTGCTCGCATGGCTGTGGCGGGTGTTACGCGCGCCGCATACGGCCGACCGCGTGTTCGGCCTTGCGCTGATCGGCGCATTGCTGATGCATGCGCTCGTCGAATATCCGCAGCAATACTTGTTTTTCTTGCTGCCGGCGATGTTCATCTTCGGAATCTTGGAGACGAAGCCGCTCAAGGTTGTGCCGCCTCGCGTAGCGCTCGGTTGGCAATTGCTGCTCGTGGTGGGCGGGTTCGCCGCGCTGCATCCGATTTATCGGGACTACTCGCGTGCCGAGGTGCTGTATTACGGTGCGCACCCGGCCGAGGAGTATCGCGCGGCGCCGTCGGTCCTGTTCGGCGCTTGGGGCGAATACGGCATGGCCACGCTGCTGCCGATCGACAGCAACGACTTGCCGGCGAAGCTCGCCATGCACAAGAAGGCGCTGGCGCTGTTGCCTGGCGAAACGGTGCTGCGGCGGTATGCGGTGCTGCAGGCGTTGGATGGGAAGCAGGATGAAGCCTTCGATACGGTCGAGCGACTGAAGATTTTCGCAGGCGTGCTGCATGACTGGCCGACCCAGCTTTCGGCGCTCTACGAGTTGTGCGACGACGAGCCGAAGCTCGCCGGGTTCAAGGCGGAATTGCTGAAGCGGTACGGGCCGGCGCCGAAGGCAGCCGGCGATGATGAGGAGGGGGATGGCGACGGGTGAGTGCCGGGGTAGGCGTTGTAAGCCCGGACGTTGGCGCGAGCTACCGCCCGGGCTTGGTTAATGACCCCAACCGCTTAGGCAGCTTTGCGTCGCCCGCCCAAATGCGCTTCTAGCGGTTCCGTTGCCGCCGTGGCCGCGGTTCGATTCCGTTCGCTGCCAAAAGCTTTCTCAAGCGGTGATTCTCGGCAAACAGGCTGACGATCACGATAGTCATAATGATCGGGCCGGACCATTGGCCGGTGTAATGGTAAAAGGCCCATGCGCCGAGAGCGCAGGCAATGGCGGCCAATATCAGTGCTACACGGTCGAGAATTTGGTTCATGCGAGCACTGCCTGCTGACTAGCTGTCACCGCCCGATGACGGAATGCATAGCTGGCGCGCGACGGAGAATCGATCAACACTTCGGGGTTGCGTTGAAGGAAGGTCAGCATCGTCGGCGAAAGACGAACGCCGCTGCGACCGGCCCATTGACTGGCCGCTGACGACACCTGCGTGCTATTCGTGCACACCATCGATTCGCTCGCGGCGACCATGAGGCTACCGATTACTGCGCCTGTATAGGCTGCTGCGCCAATTCCCGCCACGGCTGCGAGGAGTTCTAACCCGGTCGTGGCTCCGATCATTTCGGCTACCGTTGCATCGGCACCGAGCTTCGACAGCGCGCCGAGCATGGCCGAAAGATTGGTCATCGCCGTGGTGTATGTTGAAAACAGACTGTCGGGAGCGGGGAGGTGTAGCGCGGCCATGTTTTTCTGGAACGCCGCTTTGAAGCTCGGGCAAATCACCGGCATGTTGGACCTCGGATGGTTTTTGTTTGCGTATTTTATCTGGCCAATCGCGTTCGAGCGTTTGCAGCGACCGGACGTGTGAATTGTCAATATCAGAGTTTCCCATCGGTGTTTGTCGTCGGTCAGTCGGCGAATTCGTATTCGCCGTCTACAACGGAGACTGTCCAGCGGTGGCCACGAAGTCGAAGGGTTTCATTCAGCCAGTCCAGTGGTACAACTGTTCGCTCATACCATACGGTATCCGTATCGCGAGGTTCGATACCGGCCCGTCTCCGTTGGGACAGGAGTGGGACAAGATCGATTTCGGGCGCTTTTATCGTCGAGATGGACCGGTTGACTGCGGGATCATTGACCAACAGAAGGGCTGCGAGTGGTGGAAAGAAAATCCATAAGAAGCAATGGCTTAACCCTCGGCCACCCAATCCCCCGATTTCCCCCCGCGCTTCTCCTGCACGCCGACGTCGGTGATCACCATCCCCCGATCCACCGCCTTGCACATGTCGTAGACGGTCAGCAGGCCGACCTGCACGGCCGTCAGCGCTTCCATTTCCACCCCGGTGCGTCCGAGCGTTTCGACTTGAACAGTGCAATGCACGCCGGGCAGTGCTTCGTCGAGCGCGAATTCCACCGCTACGCGAGTCAACGCGAGCGGGTGGCAAAGCGGGATCAAATCCGCCGTGCGTTTTGCGCCTTGGATGGCGGCGATGCGCGCAACGCCGAGCACATCGCCTTTCTTCGCATTGCCGTCGCGAATGAGCGCGAGCGTTTCGGGCTTCATTCGAATCGAGCCGCGCGCTACCGCTACGCGTTTCGTTTCGTCTTTGCCGCCGACGTCGACCATGTGCGCTTGGCCGGCCGCGTCGAAATGGGTCAATTCAGGCATGTCATGCTCCTTCGAACGGCGCTTATCTTAGCAGTCGCCGTCGCGTTGCTTGTTCCCATCGTCGTCGCACGTTATCCGCTACAAGCGTGGTCCCGCCCATCGTGTTCGGGAAGCGCCGTCATCGCAGAGGGGCAGGCCTTCGCGTCCGCCCGCGGCATCGCACTGAATCCACCCCACTCAAACGAAGCGAAACAGCCGAGCGGGCGTATCGACCAATACCGCGCGCCGTTCGCGCTCGGTCGGCAGCAGTTTGAGCATAAGCGCGTACACGGCGTCATAGCTTTCGACCTTTTCGAACTGCGTATGAGGCCAATCGCTTCCCCATACGAGTCGATCCAGCCCGAACGCGCTTTGCAGCAACGGCATGGCGGCCAGCGCGGTCTCGCTGCCATTGGCATCGACACCGGCCCCTTTGCGCACGTTGCGGTAAGCGCCTGAGACCTTCACCCAAACGCGCCGCGTCTCGCCGAGCGACAGCAGATACCGAAACCCGGGATCGTCGATGCCGAGCGCCGGCTGCGGGCGCCCGAAATGATCGACGACGACGTCGATCGCCTCGTCGCCGCGGGCGAGCAGCGGGCCGACGACTTGGGGCAGGCGCTGCGCTTCGCAATGCACCTCGATCTGCCAGCCGAGCGAGGCGACTTTGGCTAACGTCGTCCGCCAAGCAGCACTCGTGTAATCGGGGTCGGGCAGGCTGAATAGGTTGAGGCGAATGCCGACGATACCGGCGCGCGCCAGCGCATCGAGCTGCCCCGGGTCCGCAGCGATCGCGACAGGGTCGATGACGGCGATACCGCGCAGCCGTTGCGGTGCGGTGGCGATCGACCGGACGAGATAACTGTTGTCCGTCCCGAGAAAGCTCGGTTGAATCAGCACGCCGTGCGAGACGCCGTGCGCGTCGAGTTGCGCGAGATACTGCGAAAGCGGGGCGTCGTACGCCGGCGCGTAGCGGCGCCGCTGCGCGAGCGGCAGATCGTGCGAGAACACGTGCGCGTGCGTGTCGATGGCGGTGATCCTGCCGGCGCTCGTGCGTTTGGGCGTATCCGCGCAGGCGCCGAGCGCGGTCGTCGTCAACATGGCCAAAAGTCCTCGGTTGAAAGTGCGGCGCGTTAGCTTGCCGTTCGCCATTCGGTCGTCTCCGTTCGTTTGTCGTTATGGGGGCGGCTTCAGCGCCGGACAGGCTCCGCTTGCGTCGACCCGGCATGCTCGTTCTCCGCCGGCAACTTCTCGGCCAACGCTCGGCCTCGCGTCTCCGGCAGCATCAGCACGGCGAATACGACGATGGAATACGCGATCGCGGCGTCGGCGCCGATCGCGAAGCCGAGGGTCGTCGTCTTGGCGAGATGGCCGACCATCACGGGGAACGCGGCCGACGCCACGCGTCCGAAGTTGTAGCAAAAGCCGACGCCCGTGCCGCGCATGCCGCGAGGGTAGAGCTCGTTGAACAACGCGCCCATGCTGGCCGGAATGCCCGCCGCAAAGAAGCCGAGCGGGAAGCCGACGACGAGCATCGCGCCGTTCGTCAGCGGCACGAACAGATAAACGATGACGGTCGCGACGCACGCGATCGAAAACAGCAAGATGGTGCCGCGTCGGCCGATCCGATCGAGCAACTGCGCGCTCGCCAGGCATCCGCAGAAGAACGCGACGATGATGACGGCGAGATACCCGCCCGTGCCCAGAACGGATAAGTGCCGCTCGGTTTTGAGGTAGGTGGGCAGCCACGTCATCAGCGCGTAGTAGCCGCCGTGCGCGCCCACGCCCAACAGCGCGCCTATCAGCGTCATGCGCAAGACGCGCGGCGAGAAGATGTCGAAGAACGGCAAGCCCGACCCCTTGCTATCCGATGCACCGGCCGCCGTTGTCCGCCGCGTCACGGCGCGTGCAGCCGGCGCAGCCGGCTCGGGCACGCCTCGCCGCACGTAGATGACGAGCAACGCGGGCAACAAGCCAAGCCCGAACATGACGCGCCATGCCGTGGCGCCGGGCAGCAGCGAGAACATGACCGCATAGAGCACGACGGCGGCGCCCCAGCCTACGGCCCAAGCGCTTTGGACGGTGCCCATCGCCTTGCCGCGGTGCTGCGAGCGGATCGTCTCGGCCATCAGCACGGCGCCCGCGGCCCATTCGCCGCCGAACCCGAGGCCCTGCAGCGTCTTCAGCACGAGGAATTGGTTGAAGTCCTGCGAGAACGCACACGCGAACGTAAAGACGGAGAAAAAAGCGACGGTGAGCTGCAGCGTGCGGACGCGTCCAATGCGATCGGCCAGCGCGCCGGCGATCCAGCCGCCGAGCGCCGAAGCGACGAGCGTCGCCCCGCTGACGATGCCGGCCTGAGTCTTGCCGATGGCCCATTCGGCCATGATCGCCGGGATGACGAGGCTAAACATCTGTAGATCGAGCGCATCGAGCGCCCACCCGCCGAAACACGCCCAAAACGTGCGGCGCTCGACCGGGGAAATTTCCTTGAACCAGCTCGACATCTTTTGTCTCCGTCACCGAATCTCGACTTGATAAATGAATTCGCTCGCCGGCCCGCGCGAGCGGCGCCACTCGAGCGGCCGGCGGTCGTATCCGTATGCCAGCCGCTCTATGACGACCACGGGCGTGCCGGGCTCGATTCGCAGCAAGCGGCCGTACATGACGTCCACCGTTTCGACCGTCAGCGTTTCGCTCGCCGACGCGATCACCTGATTGCATTGCGCTTCGTACACCGGGTAGAGCAGGTCGCCGATGTCCTCGGAGGCGAGCGTCGCGAACGCGGCGAACGGCTCGTAGGGGAGCCAGATCTCCTCGGCGAGGATCGGGTGCTCGTCGATCAGACGCAGGCGCGACATGTGAATGACGCGCGCATCGGCCTCGATCTGCAGCGCCGCGCTGACGGCCGACGGTGCAGCGACGACTTCCCGCATGAGAATGCGGCTCGTCGGGATGCGGCGCTCGCCGCGGCGGTTCTGGAAGCGGAAGAAGCGAAACAGCGACCCGTCGAAGCTCGCCCGGCGAACGAACGTGCCGCGGCCCTGAAATCGCTCGAGCATGCCTTCCGCCACGAGTTGATCGACGGCCTTGCGCACCGTGCCGACGGCGACGCCATGCGTGCGCGCGAGCTCTTGCTCGGTCGGTATCGCCTCGCCGGGGCGCCAGCGGTGTTGCCCGATCTGCGCGGCGAGTTCGTCGCGCAGACGTTGATAGCGGGGGAGACGGTCGTCGGCTTGCATAGGATCGAAAATGTCGCAGGTGATGTGGTCAACTAGTCATATATATGTTTGTATGAATCGCAGCGTGCCGCAATCGGGGTAGACCCTCGAATAGAACGGGGAGCCCATAAAATTGGGTGAATGCCGCCAGCGGCCTATAAAGCTGAACTTTGCTCAGCTTGGCCCGCCGCAGAGGGATGTGAGCGAGTGACAGTCAGCAGACGCGTGGGGCGACCCGTGGCGAGCATCGGCTCGATGTCGGTGAACATCTGCCTACGCGGTAAATGGCGACGTGGTCCGGGTGCTCATCATCGGCAACCGCAACGATGGCGACGTCTATAAGCCGTGGGAGCGCTCGAAGGAGGGGGGCGGCAAGGGGCGCTTTGGCGCCCCTTTTTTGTGCGCATCTACTCGGGCGGTCGCGTCTAGATGGCTTATCGATGCGTAGCCGCTCTACGTGTTCGCCGCCGCAGGACTGGCGACGAAACCGAACCGTACCGGCACGTCGGCGCAGCGGATCGGTTCCACCCTCAGTCGTCGGCCGTTCTGCCAATCGAGGCTACCCGAGCAGGCATCTTCGTCGAGCGTCGCGAGTTCGGCAAACACGTTCAAATCGTGGTCGTGGAGCAGCGCCACACGGGCGGGCGCAGATGCGTCGACAAACAGCACGCCCCCTTGATCGTCCACGAATGCCGCGGCGGGCTCGAATGGCGCACCGGTATGATCCGTGAGCGTCGGCTCGGCGGGCGCGCGCAGCGCCAGGCGTACGATCCACGGCGTATAGGCCAGTTCGACGAATACGCGTTGCGGCCCATTCTGAAAAAACCAGCGGCCGTCAGCATGGCGCTCGTAATTGCGTTCGATGAAGCCGACGAGCGCGGCATGGCGGATAGGCGTGCCTAGCTCGCCCCTTGCCTGCGCGCCTTCGTCACGCATCCGCCATTGACCGCGCCGGTCGAGCAGCAGCCAGCCCGTGCAATCGGGCACGTTGGGCCATTTGGCGAGCGCGGCTTTGACGATGTCATCCATGACGGGCGTGCGGTTCCAGGAAATTGAAGACGCGCCGCGGCAGCCAGTCGATCCGGCCCGGGAACGGCCCGGTCATGAATCCGACATGTCCGCCCGCGTCCGGCTGGTCAAGTTCGATCGATGCCGAAACCTCCGCGCGCGTGGGCAGCGCCGCGCTGGGCAAGAACGGATCGTTGCGTGCATTGAGGACGAGCGTGGGTACGACGACATCGGGCAGCAGCGGGCGGGTCGTCGCGCGCGTCCAATACTCTTCGGTATCGCGAAAGCCGTGGATCGGCGCCGTGACGACGTTGTCGTATTCGTACATCGTCCGGCACGCGAGCATGGCGTCGCGGTCGAACAGCCCCGGATATTGTTCGAGCTTGAAAAGCGCCTTGCGCTTGAGCGTCTTGAGAAAGCTCATCGTATAGACGAGCGCGAAACCTTGCGACAGCGCCCGCCCGCCGGCGTGCACGTCGAGCGGCGTCGAAATGGCGGCCGCCGCGGCCACGAACGACGCGTCGGCGCCGCGTTCGCCTAGCCAGCGCAGCAACACGTTCCCGCCGAGCGATACCCCCGCGACGACGATCGGCCCGCGATGCGCCGAATGCAGGCGGCGCAGCACCCAGTCGACTTCGGCACTGTCGGCGAGGTGATAGAACCGCGGCGCAAGATTGAGCGGGCCGCTGCAACTGCGAAAGTGCGGGACGACGCCGTGCCAGCCGAGCGCTCGCGCCGACGCCATCAGCACGCGCGCGTAGTGGGAATCGGAGCTGCCCTCGAGCCCATGAAAGAGGACGAAGAGCGGTGCATCGGGCGCAGGTTGGGCGACGCTGCCCGCAATGGCGGGGTAGGCCAGCCAGTCGAGTTCGATGAAGTCGCCATCGGGTGTGTCCCAGCGCTCGCGCCGGTAGTCAACGGCCGGGCGGCGGGCGAACAAGGCGGGAACGATCGTTTGGGCATGGCTCGTGGGCAGCCATCGGGGCGGGTTGTAGAGCAATTCGACGAGCCTGTCTGACGCCGCGGACCCTGCGGCCGGCGACGAAGGTGGTTTGTCATGTGTCGTGCTCATGACCGTCCCCAAATACCGATCGTGCCGCAACCGGCATTGTGTGCCGGCCACGTAGATCTTCTTAGTGCAATGCGCCTTGTCCGTGTCGAATCTTGGCGGCGAATTCGGTAGCCGTTTCTTCCGGCATGGGGCTCGCATGGATGTGTGCGATCCGCCATTCGCCGCGCTCGTGAACCATCACGTACGTTGCATAGATCATCCGCGGCGGCCCAAGCGGCTCTTGAGACCGGTGCGCCTCCGCGACCGTATAGACCACCGTGCCCAGACTGTCGTAGACCCGCACGTCGAGCGGCTCGATCGATGCCGGCAGCGCGTGCGCATCCGCGAGCGCCGCGAGGCCCGCGCGGATCTGGTCTATGCCGTGCCAGTGTGCTCCGCCCGCGTTGACGTAGCTTGCGAACTCCTCGTCGATCCAAAGCGCCATCAGCGCGTCGATATTGCCGTCGGCGACGGTCTGGTAGAACGCGTTGAGCGTATCGGCTGCGGCTTCGAACAAGCGGGCAAAACGTGGCATGGCTTCTCTGGGCTCGTAGTAGCGCTGAAAAAATCGCGGTCAGGCTGACTCGGCGCACCGTGCGGCATCCGCGGTGTGCTGACGTTCGGTCGTTCAGGCTCCGCGAGCGGCGTCCATGAACAATGAACGCACAAAGACGCGAGGCCTTCCGTGCGTCAGCGCTCGCCGAGCAGCATGGCACGCAGATCGGCGAACACTTGCTCCGGCGACAGTTCGCGCAAACAGCGCAAATGGCCGAGCGGACACTCGCGCGCAAAGCAAGGACTGCACTCGAGATGCAGCCATTGTACCTTCGCCAGCTCCGATAACGGTGGCGTGTGGCGCGGATCGCTCGATCCATAGATGGCGACGAGGGGGCGGCGCAGGGCCGCCGCGACATGCATCAGACCGGAATCGTTGCTGACGACCGCGCCGGCTCGCCCGATCAGCGCGCACGCCTCGCCGAGCGAGGTCTGGCCGCAGAGATTGCGCACGTTCGGCGCCTGGTTGGCGATCGCCTGCGCGAGCGGCGCATCCTTGTTCGAGCCCAGCGCGACGATCTGCGTGTACGGGAACGATTGCCCCACCATTCTCGCGAGCGCGGCGAAATGCTCCACGGGCCAGCGCTTGGCGACGCCGTATTCCGCGCCGGGGCAGAACACGACGAGCGGCACGCGGGTATCAAGGTGAAACCGCGCCGAGACACGGACCGATTCGTTCGGATCGGATTCGAGGTGCGGCACGGGCAGCCGCGCCTCGAGATCGGGCACGTTCGCGCCGGGTGCGTAGGCCAGCGCGGCATAGTGCAACGCCATCGGCCCCCGTTCGTCCTTGCTCGGATTCTGATGCCGCACATTGAGCAGGCCGACTCGCCCTTCGCCCGTGTAGCCGATGCGCAAGCCGATCCCGGCCAGCCACGGAATCAGGGCCGATTTCAGCGAATTGGGCAGGACGTAGGCGGCGTCGTAGCCGTTTTCGCGCAGGTCGCTCGACAGTTGCCAACGCCGGACGAGCTGCAGCTTGCCGTGCGCGAGATCGGTCGCATGCACCGAGCTGATTTCGGGCATCCGTTCGAGCACGGGCGCGACCCACGAAGGGGCCAGCGCGTCGATGACGATGCGCGGATGCACTTGCTTGAGCAGCGTGAACAGCGGCTGCGCCATCAATGCGTCACCGATCCAATTCGGTGCGATAACCAACGCGCGACGCATCGTTGTGGGTATCCGAGAGGTAGCTAGCACGGCGCGAAGCGCGCCGCGTTCGGCGATGAAGCAATGGGCGTCGCCTGCGCGCCCGGTGCACCGCAACTCGGCGCCCGATACGCGCACGCGCCGCAGGCAGGAGCCGCCCGTTGGAGGCGGCGGCCCGGGCCGAGCGGCGCGTCAGGGACGGGACGAATCAGTGGTGCTTGACGATCTCGCCGTCGCGCAGCTTGTAGCGCGTGCCGCAGTACGGGCAACGGGCTTCGCCGTGCGTGACGTCGATGAACACGCGCGGATGCGCGCTCCAGCGCGGCATCGACGGGTTCGGGCAGTAGGCGGGCAAGTCCTTGGCCGACAGTTCGACCAGCGGCATTTCCTTCGTTTCGCTCATGAGACGGATTCTCGTTATAGGCGGTGTGGCTTATGGCTTATGGCGTTCGATCAGATCTTCGTGAGCCAGTGCGTGTACTTGGCGTTCTTGCCCGCGATGACATCGAAAAACGCCGATTGCAGTTTTTCCGTGACGGGGCCGCGCGAGCCGGTACCGATCGTGCGGTTGTCGAGCTCGCGGATCGGCGTGACTTCCGCCGCGGTGCCCGTGAAGAACGCCTCGTCGGCCGTGTAGACCTCATCGCGCGTGATCCGCTTTTCGATGACTTCGATGCCGGCGTCGCGCGCAAGCGTGATCACCGTGTCGCGCGTGATGCCGTCGAGGCACGAGGCCAGATCCGGCGTGTACAGCTTGCCGTTGTTGACGAGGAAGAAGTTCTCGCCCGAGCCCTCGGAAACGTAGCCGTCGACATCGAGCAGCAGCGCCTCGTCGTAGCCGTCGGCCGTGGCTTCCTGGTTCGCCAGGATCGAGTTGACGTACCAGCCCGACGCCTTGGCGCGGACCATCGAAACGTTCACGTGATGGCGCGTGAACGAGGACGTCTTCACGCGGATGCCTTTCGTGATGCCTTCTTCGCCCAGATAGGCGCCCCACGGCCATGCGGCGATCGCCACGTGGATCGTATTGCCGCGCGCCGACACGCCGAGCTTTTCGGAGCCGACCCAGATGATCGGGCGCAGATAGGCCGTTTCGAGCTTGTTCTCCCGGACGACTTCGCACTGAGCGGCGGCCAGCGTCTCGTGATCGAACGGCACGTCCATTTGGAAGATCTTCGCCGAGTTCAAAAGGCGCTTGGTGTGCTCCTTCAGGCGGAAGATGGCACTGCTGCCGTCGACGGTCTTGTAGGCGCGCACACCTTCGAAGACGCCCATGCCGTAGTGCAGCGTATGGGTGAGCACGTGGATCGTGGCGTCGCGCCAATCGATCAGCCTGCCGTCCATCCAGATCTTGCCGTCACGATCGGCCATTGACATACGAATCTCCTAGCGGTGCGGTGGGGCTCGCCCCCAGTTCCCAGTGAAGTTCGCTATTTTAGCGTCTTTTGCCCCCAACCCGGGCACGGTCTAGGCGTTTGGAGCCGAACGGCCTCTATAATCGGACACCTCCGATTCCAAAAAAAGCGGTGGCGTGCCCCCGAAACGCCGCCGCGCCCCGTCGACATGCTCTCTCGCCTCAGCCCGACCGATCGCACCGCCTTCAAAAGCGGCGTGCGCGACTACTCGCCGATGCTGATGGCGATGCTGTCCTGGGGGCTCGTCACGGGCGTTGCCATGAGCAAGTCCGTGCTCACCGTCCCGCAAGCGCTCGGCATGTCCGTGCTCGTCTACGCGGGCTCGGCGCAGCTCGCCGTCTTGCCGCTCATGGCCGCCAAGCTGCCGATTTGGACCATCCTGCTGACGGCCGCCATGGTCAACACGCGCTTCGTCATCTTCAGCGCGGGGCTCACGCCGCATTTTTCCTACTTGTCGCTCCCGCGCCGGCTCTTGCTCGGCTATTTCAACGGCGACGTCATTTATCTGTTGTTTCAGAAGAAATCCTTTGCGCACGGCTATGTGCCGGGGAAAGAGGCCTACTTCTGGGGCATGTCGGCGCTGAGCTGGGTGTCGTGGCAGCTATCGTCGATCGCCGGCATCTTGCTCGCCAGCGCGGTCCCCGACGACTGGGGGCTCGCCCTCGCCGGCACGCTCGTGTTGCTCCCGCTGATCGTGAGCGCGGTCGTCAGCCGCTCGGCGCTCGCCTCGGTGTCGGTAGCCGGCGTGGTCGCGCTCGTCGCGATCGACCTGCCGTACCGGCTCGCCCTGCCGCTGGCCGTCTTCGCGGCGATCACGGCAGGCAGCCTGGCCGACGTGATCGCCGAGCGGGCCGACTTGCGCCGTATCCGAGGCGGGTCCGCCTCGGCCGAAGCGGGCCGCTCGGGCGGCGCGACCGATACGAGCAGGGAGCGTTAGACGATGTCGACCGTCGAAATTTGGCTCGCGATCATCGGCATGACGCTCGTCACGGCCGCTACGCGCGCGTTTTTTCTGCTGGGCGGCGAGCGCGCCGTGCTGCCCGAGCGCGTGCAGCGAATGCTGCGCTATGCGCCGGCCGCCGCGCTCGTCGCCGTCGTCGTGCCCGACGTGCTGCAGACGCCGAACGGGATTTCGTTCGCGCTATCGAACCACGCGCTGTACGGCACGCTCGCGGGTCTGGCCTGGTTCCTTTGGCGCCGAAGCATGATCGGGACGATCGTCGCCGGCATGATCGCCTATACGCTGCTGCGGTTTTTGGCTTGAGCGATCCTCGGAATCGGGGAGCGGACGAGCGCGGCTGGGACGGCCGCCGGATTCACCGAATTGCGACATACGTTCCCCGAATACGCGACATTCGTCCGCGTATCGGCTTGGAAACGGGTGCGATCGGCTAAAATGCACGACTGCCGCCGTGCCGTGAGCCGGGCCGACCGCTCGCCGCGCGCGCACCCGCCCGCCAATCAACCTGCATGCGTACATCCCCATGAGCCAAGTACTGCGTCTCTCCGATCTGATCGCAAAGGGCTTGCTGTCCGGCAAGCGCGTCTTCATCCGCGCCGATCTCAACGTGCCGCAGGACGAGCACGGCAACATCACCGAAGACACGCGCGTGCGCGCTTCGGTGCCCGCCATCGAAGCCGCGCTGGGCGCGGGCGCCGCCGTCATGGTCACCTCCCACCTCGGCCGTCCGGCCGAAGGCGAGTTCAAGCCCGAGGATTCGCTCGCGCCCGTCGCAAAGCGCCTCGCCGAACTGCTCGGCCGCGACGTGCCGCTCGTTGCCAATTGGGTCGAGAACGGCGTGAACGTCGCCCCGGGCCAAGTCGTCCTGCTCGAGAACTGCCGCGTGAACAAGGGCGAAAAGAAGAACAGCGACGAGCTCGCGCAGAAGATGGCGCAGTTGTGCGACGTCTACGTGAACGACGCCTTCGGCACCGCTCACCGCGCCGAGGCCACGACGCACGGCATCGCCAAGTACGCCAAGATCGCCTGCGCGGGCCCGTTGCTCGCGGCCGAACTCGATGCGCTCGGCAAGGCGCTCGGCAATCCGAAGCGTCCGCTCGTCGCGATCGTCGCGGGCTCGAAGGTGTCGACCAAGCTCACCATCTTGAAGTCGCTGGCCGAAAAGGTCGATCAGCTGATCGTCGGCGGCGGCATCGCCAATACGTTCATGCTGGCCGCGGGCTTGAACATCGGCAAGTCGCTGGCCGAAGCCGATCTCGTCGGCGAGGCGAAGGCCATCATCGAGAGCGCGCGCGCACGCGGCGCATCGGTGCCGATTCCGACCGACGTCGTCGTCGCCAAGGAATTCTCGGCCACGGCGGCGGCGGTGACGAAGGCGGTCGCCGACATCGAAGCCGACGACATGATCCTCGACATCGGGCCGCAGACGGCCAAGGCGCTGGCATCGCAGCTCTCGAGCGCGGGCACGATCGTTTGGAACGGCCCCGTCGGCGTGTTCGAGTTCGATCAGTTCGGCAACGGCACCAAAACTCTGGCGCAGGCCATCGCGCAGTCGCCGGCGTTCTCGATCGCCGGCGGCGGCGATACGCTCGCGGCGATCGCGAAATACGGCATTCACGATAAGGTCAGCTACATTTCGACCGGTGGCGGCGCGTTCCTCGAGTTTCTCGAGGGCAAGAAGCTGCCGGCGGTCGAAGTGCTCGAATCGCGGGCCTGAACGTGAGCGCGCGCGCACCGAAGTCGGCAAAAAGCCCGGCCCGGCCGGCCCGCTCGGCGCGCCGCGCCACGGCCGAGGCGCCGGCCTCCATGGAAGCATCGCCGGCGGCGGCATCGCCTGAATCATCCAAAGCATCACCGGCGGCGGTATCGCCTGAAGCATCACCCGAAGTATCGCCGGCAGCATCACCCGAAGCATCGCCGGCAGCATCACCCGAAGCATCGCCGGCAGAATCACCGAAAGCATCACCGAAAGCATCACCGAAAGCATCGCCGAAAGCATCGCCGAAAGCATCGCCGGCAGCATCACAGAAAGCATCCGTAGCAACCGCTGCAGCTTCAGCCCCTGCAGTGTCAGTCTCGAACAAAGCGACGCCGGCACGATCCGGCGCGCAACCGAACACGAGCGCTCTGCCCCAGGCGCCCGACGCATCGTCTCGCAGCCCGTTTACCAGCGACACCACTCAGACGAGGAGATACATGCATCGCGCCACCAAGATTGTCGCCACGATCGGACCGGCATCGAGTTCGCCCCAGGTCCTCCTGCAGATGATGCAAGCGGGCCTCGACGTGGTACGCCTGAATTTTTCGCACGGTACGGCCGACGATCACCGCCAGCGCGCCGAACACGTGCGCGAGGCGGCGCGTCAGACCGGGCGAGAGGTTGCCATCATGGCCGACTTGCAAGGCCCGAAGATTCGCGTCGGCAAGTTCGAAAACGGCAAGACGACGCTGGAGCCGGGGCAGCCGTTCATTCTCGATGCGAACTGCGAGCTCGGCAACGACGAGCGCGTCGGCCTCGACTATCGCGATTTGCCGCGCGATTTGAAGCCCGGCGACGTACTGCTGCTCAACGACGGGCTCATCGTGCTCACGGTGTCGCGCGTCATCGGCGAGGAAATCCACACGATCGTCAAAGTCGGCGGCGATCTGTCGAACAACAAAGGCATCAACCGCCAAGGCGGCGGCCTGACGGCGCCTGCGCTGACGGCCAAGGATATGGAAGATATCCGCACGGCGATGTCGATCGGCGTCGACTACATCGCGGTGTCGTTCCCGAAGAACGCGACCGACATGGAGATGGCGCGTCAGCTCGCGAACATCGCCGGCATGCCCTACGGCAACAAGCCGAAGATGATCGCCAAGATCGAGCGCGCGGAAGCCATTCCGGCGCTGCAAGGCATTCTCGACGCGTCGGACGGCATCATGGTCGCGCGCGGCGACTTGGCCGTCGAAGTCGGCAACGCGGCCGTGCCGGCGCTGCAAAAGCGGATGATCCGCATGGCCCGCGAGTCGAACAAGCTCGTCATCACGGCCACGCAGATGATGGAATCGATGATCCACGCGCCCGTGCCGACGCGCGCCGAAGTGTCCGACGTCGCGAACGCCGTGCTCGACGGCACCGATGCGGTGATGCTTTCGGCCGAAACGGCCGCCGGCAAGTATCCCGTGCAGACGATCGAGGCGATGGCCGCCATCTGTATCGAGGCCGAGAAGTCCGAGCACGTCGAGCTCGACAAGGATTTCCTCGACCGGACGTTCACGCGCATCGATCAGTCGATTGCGATGGGCGCGCTGTTCACGGCTTACCACCTAGGCGCGAAGGCGATCGTGGCGCTGACCGAATCGGGCGCGACGGCGCTGTGGCTCTCGCGGCACTGGTCGCACGTGCCGATTTTCGCGCTCACCTCGCGCGTGGCCAGCGAGCGCGGAATGGCGCTCTACCGCAACGTCACGCCGCTTTCGGTCGAGCCGAACAGCGATCGCGACCAAGCGCTCAAGCAAGCGGTGGAGGTGGTCGTGTCCAAGGGCTTCGCCTCGCGCGGCGACATGGTCGTGCTCACCGTCGGCGAGCCGATGGGGCAGGCCGGCGGCACGAACACGCTGAAGATCGTCCGCGTGGGCGATCCGTATTGACGCGCGGCGGCGCGAGCGAATCGTTCGATCGACGCTCGCGCGCCGTTTTGCAGCCGTTTTGCAGCCGTTTTGGATGCCGTTTTGCAGCCGATCCGCTGCGGCGCGCGAGCACTGGCCTTCGCGCCGCAAAGCCGCCGCGGCCCCTTGAGTGCGGGTGAGACCCCCGCTTCGCGATAAAATCGCGCATTCGCACATAAAAGTGCCGACCGAGCACCCAGATTTCAATCCAAGGAGTACAGCATGCCTCTCGTATCAATGCGTCAACTGCTGGACCATGCAGCCGAGCATGGCTACGGCCTGCCGGCGTTCAACGTGAACAATCTCGAGCAAGTGCAAGCCATCATGGCCGCGGCGGATCAGGTCGGCGCGCCCGTCATCATGCAAGCCTCGGCCGGCGCCCGCAAATACGCGGGTGAAGCGTTCCTGCGCCACCTGATCGAGGCCGCGATCGAGTCCTATCCGCATATCCCGGTCGTCATGCACCAGGATCACGGTCAATCGCCTGCGGTCTGCATGGCCGCGATTCGCAGCGGGTTCACGAGCGTCATGATGGACGGCTCGCTCGAGGCCGACGGCAAGAGCGTTGCATCGTACGAATACAATGTCGACGTATCGCGCAAGGTCGTCGAAATGGCGCATTCGATCGGCGTGACGGTCGAGGCGGAGCTCGGCGTGCTCGGTTCGCTCGAAACGATGAAGGGCGACAAGGAAGACGGTCACGGCGCCGAAGGCACGATGACGCGCGAGCAATTGCTGACCGACGTCGAGCAAGCTGCCGATTTCGTGAAGAAAACGCAGTGCGATGCGCTCGCCATTGCGATCGGCACGTCGCACGGCGCGTACAAGTTCACGAAGAAACCGACGGGCGACATCCTCGCGATCGACCGCATCAAGGAAATCCACGCGCGCATTCCGAACACGCACCTCGTGATGCACGGCTCGTCGTCGGTGCCGCAGGATCTGCTGGCCGAAATCCGCGAATTCGGCGGCGACATGAAGGAAACGTACGGCGTGCCCGTCGAGGAAATTCAGGAAGGGATCAAGCACGGCGTGCGCAAGGTGAACATCGACACCGATCTGCGTCTCGCGATCACGGGTGCGATCCGCCGCTATCTGTTCGAAAACCCGAGCAAGTTCGATCCGCGCGACTACCTGAAGCCTGCGCGCGAAGCGGCCAAGAAGATCTGCGTCGACCGCTACATCGCGTTCGGCTGCGAAGGCCAAGCCGGCAAGATCAAGCCGGTGGCACTCGAGAAGATGGCCGAGAAGTACAAGGCGGGCGAGCTGGCGCAAGTCGTCCGCTGATCCGCCTCAGCATCGCATGATCGGCCGCGCGAGGGTCGCGCGGCCGGTGTGAAGGGCGTTCGCCGTTCCGATCGATCGATGGGAACGGCGTTTGCCTTTTGTTGTTTGGCAGTTTTGTAGAATGGATGATCAGGCGCGTGATGGCTCGCGCGCCGAGATGCACCTTTCGTTTCATACGTTCATCACTTTTGACTGACGGCTTACGACGATGTCTACCCTTTACGAATCCTCGCTCCGCTCGCTGCCGCTGCTCGGCCGCGGCAAGGTCCGCGACAACTACGCCGTCGGCAACGACAAGTTGCTGATCGTCACGACCGATCGTCTGTCGGCGTTCGACGTCATCATGGGCGAGCCGATTCCGCGCAAGGGCCAAGTGCTGAACCAGATGGCCAATTTCTGGTTCGAGCGCCTGCAGCACATCGTGCCGAACCATATGACGGGTATCGAGCCCGAAACCGTCGTCGCCGCCGACGAAGTGGAGCAAGTGAAGGGGCGGGCTGTCGTCGTCAAGCGGCTCGAGCCGATTCTCGTCGAAGCCGTCGTGCGCGGTTATCTGGCCGGTAGCGGCTGGAAAGACTATCAAGCGACGGGCGCCGTCTGCGGCGTCGCGCTGCCGCCGGGCCTGCAAAACGCGCAGAAGCTGCCCGAGCCGATCTTCACGCCGGCTGCGAAGGCCGAGATGGGGCATCACGACGAAAACATCACATTCGAAGAATGCGAGCGCCGTATCGGCACCGAGCTGTCGGCCACCATTCGCGACATCTCGATCAAGCTCTACAAGGAAGCGTCGGAGTACGCGGCCACGCGCGGCATCATCATCGCCGATACGAAGTTCGAGTTCGGTTTGGATGATCACGGCAACCTGTTCCTGATGGACGAAGCGCTGACGGCCGATTCGTCGCGCTTCTGGCCTGCCGATCAATACCAGGTCGGCACGAATCCGCCGTCGTTCGACAAGCAGTTCGTGCGCGACTGGCTCGAAGCTCAGAACTGGGGCAAGACGCCGCCTGCGCCCAAGCTGCCCGAGGACGTCATCGCCAAAACGAGCGAGAAGTATCAGGAAGCGCTCGAACGGCTCACGGGGCAGAAGCTCGCGTGAGCGAGCGATCGGATCAGAGAAGAAAGGAAATCCGCACGATGAGCGAAGCCGTTCAAACCGCCCACACGCATAGCGCGCCGCTCATCGGCGTGCTGATGGGATCGAGCTCCGACTGGGACGTCATGAAGCATGCGGTGGCGATCCTGCAGGAATTCGAAGTGCCGTACGAGGCGAAGGTGGTGTCCGCGCACCGCATGCCCGACGAAATGTTCGATTACGCCGAGCGCGCGCGCGAGCGCGGCTTGCGCGCGATCATCGCCGGCGCGGGCGGGGCGGCGCATCTCCCGGGCATGCTCGCGGCGAAGACGACCGTGCCCGTACTGGGGGTTCCCGTCGCCAGCAAGTACTTGAAGGGCGTCGATTCGCTGCATTCGATCGTCCAGATGCCCAAGGGCGTGCCGGTCGCGACCTTTGCGATCGGCGAAGCGGGCGCGGCCAATGCCGCCTTGTTCGCCGTATCGCTATTGGCCGGCACATCGTCCGATTACGCGAACCGGCTCGCCGCGTTTCGCGTGAGGCAGAACGAAGCGGCGCATGCCATGGTGTTGCCGCCGCTGTAAGCGTGTTAGAGCGATGGCCGCGGCATGCGGGCGGCCTCGAACGTTGGTCCCGTTTTCGCGACCGTTTTCCGTTCCGCGGGGCATCGAAATCATCGATGCGCGCGGGCCGTGACCGACCACTACGATGAATCAAGAGAACACCCCCGTTTCCCCGATCATGCCCGGCGCTTGGCTCGGCATGGTCGGCGGCGGCCAGCTCGGCCGCATGTTCTGCTTCGCGGCGCAAGCGATGGGCTATCGCGTCGCCGTGCTCGATCCCGACGAATCGAGCCCCGCGGGCAGCGTGGCCGATCGGCATTTGCGCGCCGCCTACACCGACGAGCAAGCGCTGACCGAGCTCGCACGCCTGTGTGCGGCCGTATCGACGGAATTCGAGAACGTGCCCGCGGCGAGTCTCGATTTTCTGGCGCGCACGACGTTCGTGAGCCCGGCCGGGCGTTGCGTCGCGATCGCGCAAGACCGCATCGCCGAAAAGCGCTTCATTGCCGAGGCCGGCGTGGCCGTGGCCCCGCACGTCGTCATCGAATCGTCCGATGCGCTGGCCGCGATCGACGACGAAACCCTGGCGGCGGTGCTGCCCGGCATCCTCAAAACCGCGCGGCTCGGCTACGACGGCAAGGGCCAGGTGCGTGTGGTCAGCGCCGAAGAAGTGCGCGACGCCTATAGCGCACTGGGCGGCGTGCCCTGTGTGCTCGAAAAACGCTTGCCGCTCAAGTTCGAAGTGTCGGCGTTGATCGCGCGCGGCACGAACGGCGCGACGGCCGTTTATCCGCTTGCGCAGAACCTGCACCGCGGCGGCGTGCTGGCGGTCACCGTCGTCCCCGCGCCCGACGCGCCGCCGGCCCTCGTGGAACGCGCGCAGTCGGCGGCGATCAGCATCGCCGATAAACTCGATTACGTCGGCGTGCTCTGCGTGGAGTTCTTCGTGCTCGAAGACGGCTCGCTCGTCGCCAATGAGATGGCGCCGCGGCCGCACAACTCGGGGCACTACACGGTCGACGCATGCGCCGCCAGCCAGTTCGAGCAGCAGGTTCGCGCGATGACGGGCATGCCGCTCGGCGATACGCGGCAGCATTCGCCCGCCGTCATGCTCAACATCCTGGGCGACGTCTGGTTCCCCGGCGGCCCGAAAGGGGCGGTGTCTCCCTCGCCCGTGACGCCGCCGTGGCACGAAGTGGCGGCGATGCCGGCCGCCCGCTTGCATCTATACGGCAAGGAAGAGGCGCGGCCCGGGCGTAAGATGGGCCACGTCAACTTCACCGCCGCGACGCTCGACGAAGCGCGCACGGCAACCCGCGATTGCGCGCGGCTTTTGCATATCCCGCTCGCTTGAGCGGCCGTACCCCGAGGCAAGACTAGGGAAGGCTTTAGGCTTTACGACGATGTCCGACCGTCATACTTCATCGCCTCTGTCCGACGTGCCGGCCGTATCCGACGCGCAGATCGACGAGGCCGCCGCGCTGCTCGACGCAGGAGAACTCGTCGCCTTCCCGACCGAGACGGTCTACGGGCTAGGCGGCGATGCCGAGCGCCCCGCGGCCGTCGCTCGCATTTACGCGGCGAAGGGGCGGCCGGCCAATCATCCCGTGATCGTGCACCTCGCGCCGCACGGCGATCCGCAATATTGGGTTGCCCATCTTCCGGCCGACGCGCAAAAGCTCATCGATGCGTTTTGGCCGGGGCCGCTTACGCTGATTCTCGAGCGCGCAGCGCGCATTCCCGATGCCGTCAGCGGCGGCCAGCGGTCGGTCGGGCTGCGCTGCCCCTCGCATCCGGTGGCTCAGCGGCTCTTGGACGCATTCAGTGCGCGGCGCGGCGGGCACGGCGGGGTGGCCGCGCCTTCGGCCAATCGCTTCGGACACGTGAGCCCCACGACGGCGCAGCATGTGCGCGACGAATTCGGGAACGCCATCCATGTGCTCGACGGCGGCCCGTGCGAGGTCGGAATCGAATCGACGATTCTCGATCTTTCGCGCGGTTTCCCGGCGCTGCTGCGGCCCGGGCGCGTGACGCCGCGAGAGATCGCGGACGTCCTCGGCGTTGCCCCGCGTCTGCCCGACGGCAGCGACGCGACCGCGCCGCGGGCGTCGGGCACGCTCAAGGCCCACTACGCGCCGCGCACCCCGCTCGCGTTGATGCCTTTCGAATCGCTGGAGCCCATGTTGACCGGTGCCGCTGCGACGGGCGCACGCGTGGCGCTGGTGGCGCGCGCCTCACGCGCCGGCATGTGGGCCGATGCGCCCAATGTTCACTTCATGGCTGCGCCCGAAGATCCCCATGTCTACGCACGCGAGCTGTACGGCTTGCTGCGTGCGCTCGATCGTGCCGACGTCTCGCGCATCTTCGTCGAAAAACTGCCGGACACGCCCGAATGGATCGCCGTCAACGATCGGCTCGGCCGCGCCGCGGCGGCATTCGAGGCGCAGGCGTAGCCGTAGCTGAAACGGCAACGGCAACGAAAACGGCAACGAAAACGCCCGGCTTCGCTGTTGCGAAGACCGGGCGTTTTACGGTCGAACCGGCAACCCTCATTCCACTCGCCGCTAGCCACTGCCACTGCCACTAGCCACTAGCCGTGCGAGGGTGATGCGCCGCGTTGCGCGCGGCGCGAGCTGACTGATTGGCAGGCTTACTTGCCGATGCCGGCCGCCGCGATCTGGCTCTCGACCTGCTTAGCGAACAGAGCGTGCAGATGTGTCGTTGGGTGGACGCTGTCGGCGAACATGTACGACTGATCGGCGCCTGCGGTCGTGTACATCTGCGGCGAGCAGAACAGCGACGTGGCCAGCGATTGGCCGAACTGCTGCGGCGTCATGCCGTTGAGCACGCTCGGGTTGGCGGTGCCGTACGCGGTGGCCGACGCCGCCATCTGCGTGAGGTTGCAGGCCGTGCCCGTGTTCCCCACGGAGAAGCCGTTGGCTGCCACGTTCGCCGAGATGTTGTCGATGAACGTGTAGGCGTCGACGTAGATCACCTTGTTCAAGATGCCCGCTTGCGTCAGGGCAGTCGTGAGCGTGAGATTGAATGCTTGGCTCAGCTGCGTGAGCAGCGCGCCGCCGTCGGACGACGACAAACCGAGCGGCGTCTTGCCGATGTCGGGCACGTTCACGAGCACGATTTTCGTCGCGCCGTTTTGCAGCAGCGTGCCGACGGCGCCGGCGAGGGCGATCGCCGCGTTTTGGACCGCCGTCACTTCGGTCGCTGCGGTGGTCGGGTCGGCGGCGATGATCGTGGCGGCCGTGAAGATGTCGTTCGCGCCGCCTTGGATCATGACGAGCTGGCTGCTGTTGAAGCTGCCGTGCGCGCTGAGATAGTTCTGGATCTGCGTCGTGACCGGCACCGTGCTCAGCGTCGGATTGCTGATGCCGGGCTGCAGCGCGACACGCGCACCGCCCTGGGCGTAGCCGAAGCCGCCGAGCGCCGTCGGGGTCGCCATCGTGAAGCCGCCAGAGTAGGCCGGGGTCAAGGTGCTGCCGTAATAGGCCGCGACGTCTTCTGTCCAAATCGCGCCGGGATTCGTCGTGAACTCGCCGCCGCCGAAGTTCGCCTTCGCATACCAGGCGTAGGTGCCGACGTCGGACAGGCTGTCGCCGAACGACACCGCTTGAAGCGACACGCCGCCCGCGGGCGTCGTGCTTGCGGGCGTGGAGTCGCCGCCGCCGCCGCCGCAGGCCGCGAGCATCGCAAAGGCCGCGCTTGCGATCGAGCCTTGAGCCAGGCGCAGCCAGGTGCGTTTCCGTGTCTTGTTACCGTGTTCCATCGACTTCATCTCCTCGTGTATGCGGCATGGCCGTGATCTGATGTGTGGTTTGCCCGCGCCGCGCGGTAGGCGCTCGCCCATTCGGGCGGCCCGAAAAGCGCGCGCAGTTTGTCGGTGAAGCTCGGCGCGTGCCAGGCATCGGCGAGCATGGAGCGCCACTCGTGAAAGGTGGCCGTCAAAGGGTTGTACGTGTGAAGCGGCTCGACGATGCCGTAGCGCGGCGCATCGTCGTCGTCCTCGGGCACGTAGGTGCCGAATATCCGGTCCCAAATCACGAGAACCCCCGCGAAATTGCAATCGATGTAACGCGGGTTGCGAGCGTGGTGGCAGCGGTGAATCGAAGGCGTGTTCAAGACGTACTCGAGCCAGCCCAAGCGCTTGACGGCTTGCGTATGAACGAAAAATTGGAACGCCAGATTGACGAGCACGATCGCGATGATCTGCTTCGGCGGGAAGCCGAGCACCGCAAGCGGCGTCCAAAACGCCCACATGCCGGCGACCGGATACATCAAGCTTTGACGGAACGCCGTCGAAAAATTGAGATGCTCCGACGAGTGATGGACGACGTGCGCGGCCCAGAACCAGCGGATGCGGTGGCTGCACCGGTGAAACACGTAGTAGAGCAGGTCTTGGGCCACGAACAGGACGACGAACGATACCCATCCGCCGGCCCACGTGAACAGCCGAAAGTGCGCATAGACGTAGGCATAGACCGGCACGACGGCGAGCCAGGCGAGCTTGTCGGCCCCTTGGTGCATCAGCGCGAGCGCCGCGTTGCAAAGCGTGTCGGGCCAGCTGTAGATACGCGGCGGATCGGTGCGCCGCGAGCGGGCGAAGTGCCGGGCCTCCCAGCCGATGCATGCGAGAAAGACGGGCGCCATGGCGAGCAGAAGCAATTCGGCGTCGAATTGCATGACGTCTTCCTCCTTCGTGTCTCGTAGTTATGGGTCCTCGTGGTCCTCGCGGCGGCGCCGCGGCCCGACACGCCGGCTCGGGGCAAACGCAGCCATCCGCTCTCGTACCGGTCGTTGCCCGACAGCGTACACGCTCGCGCCGTCGCCGGTGTCATTTGATCGTAGAAGAAGTATTCGGTGGACGGCGCCGTCGAAAGCAGCGCCGGATAGGGCTCGATTAGCGCAATCCCCGATAGACCCACTCGAGCAGCGCATCGTGCGCCGCCCGCGCGCCGCCGGCGTGTGCGTCGTTGATGAAGCTGACGACCACATAGCTTTGGCCGTCGGCCGCCGCGACGTATCCTGCGATCGCTCGCACGTCTTTCAGTGTGCCCGTCTTGATGTGCGCATTGCCGAGAATGGGCTCGCTGCGCAGGCGGTTGCGCATCGTGCCGTCCACGCCGGCCACGGGCAGCGACGCGACGAACACTTGCGCGACGGGGCTTGCATTCGCGTTTTGCAGGAGATCGGCGAGCGAGCGCGCGCTCACGTGTTCTTCGCGCGAGAGGCCCGAGCCGTTCGCGAGCGTGAGTTCAGGCATCGCGAGGCCTTGCAGGCGCAGGAAGCGTTGGATGACATCGACCGACTTCGCGGGCGTGGCGGGCGGCTTGTCGACGACGGCGCCGATCGTCAGAAAGAGGTTGCGCGCCATCACGTTGTTGCTGAACTTGTTGATGTCGCGAACGATGTCGGACAGCACGGGGCCTCGATGGACAGCCAAGAGCCGCGCGCCCTCGGGCACGGGCCCTTCGTGCGTCGTGCCGTTGAACGTGCCGCCGGCCGAGCGCCACAAGGCGAGAAAGCCGCCCGCGAAGAAGGCCGTGTGATCGAGCACCGCGAGGTTGATCGTGCGCGGGCCGCAACGCAACGGGTACTCGCCCGCAAACAGCGCTGCGACGGTGCCGTTGGGCTGCGGCGTGACGCTCGGCGTCAGCGCCGTGTCGACGCCTACGCAGGCGCCGCCGCTCGCATGCAGCGTATTGTCGATCTGCAGCTGCGCGAGCGGCGGCAGGACATCGATCGCCACATTGCCGTCGGGCGCGGGCGTGAGCGTGAACGAGAGCGACTTGAACGCATAGAGCAGCGGATCGGGGCCGACGTTGTACGGCGCTTCGGCATCGTCGTCGAACGGGGGCATGTCGCGCGTCGAGGGGTCGAAGAAGCGTTTGTCGAGCACGAGCGCGCCGTCGACGCCTGTAATGCCGGCTTTCCTGATCTTGTCGACGAGATCGATGAGCTCTTCCGGAACGAGCTTCGGATCGCCCGTGCCTTGTATGTAGAGATTGCCGTGCAGCACGCCGTTGCGGTCGACGTCGCCGTCGGCATAGGCGCTCGTCCGCCAGCGATAGTCGGGGCCGAGGACCGACAGCCCGGCATAGGTCGTGACGAGCTTCATCGTCGACGCCGGCAACATCGGTTTCTGCGCATTGACGGCGACGAGCGGCGTGCGATCGCCGATACGCTCGACGACGACGCTGATCGACGACAACGGCACGTCCGCGCGGCGCAGCGCGCTCATCACCGAAGCGGGCAGCGGCGCGGTGACGGCCGGATGCGGCTGCCGCCGCGGCTTGCGGGCGTCGGCCGGCGCGGCACAGGCGAGCAGGCAAGCGGCCAGCATCGCACAGGCGAAGCGAGCGCGCAGCGAACGAAAAGCGGTTGGAGGGCGAGGCGACGTAAAAAGCGGGACGATCGTCATGAAAAAGTGCGCAGTTGAGCGAAGGCGGAAGGCGTGCGCGCGGGGGCAAGCCGGCGCGCCGAGGCACATTGTAGAGCGCGAGCCCCAAGCGTTGCGCGAGAACTTCGGAAACCGGACCCGCTAGAATGCGCGTGTGAGTCAACGGCTAGGACGCCATGAAAGCGAGCGGAAAGCGATGCGAATACTGCTAGTGGAAGATGACCGCATGATCGCGGAAGGCGTGCGCAAGGCGTTGCGCGGCGAAGGCTTCGCCGTCGATTGGGTGCAGGACGGCGAGGCTGCGCTCACCGCGGTGGGCGCCGAAACCTACGATCTCGCCCTGCTCGACTTGGGCTTGCCCAAGCGCGACGGGCTCGACGTATTGCGCGCCCTGCGTTCGCGCGGCAACACGCTGCCCGTCCTGATCGTCACGGCGCGCGATGCCGTGGCCGATCGCGTCAAAGGGCTCGACGCCGGTGCCGACGACTATCTCGTCAAGCCGTTCGATCTCGACGAACTGGGCGCCCGCATGCGCGCCTTGATCCGGCGGCAATCGGGCCGCTGCGAATCGGTGATCCGCCACGGCGCGCTCACGCTCGACCCGGCCGCGCATCAGGTGACGCTCGACGGCGCGCCGGTCGCGTTGTCGGCGCGCGAGTTCGCTTTGCTCGAAGCGTTGCTCGCGCGGCCGGGCGCCGTGCTTTCGAAGACGCAGCTCGAAGAGAAGATGTACGGCTGGGGCGAGGAGATCGGCAGCAACACCGTCGAGGTCTACATCCATGCGCTGCGCAAGAAGTTGGGCGCGGACCTGATCCGCAACGTGCGCGGCCTCGGCTATATGATCGCCAAGGAATGAAGCAATAGCAGGCATGGCGCCGATCCGCGCACTTTCGTGCGATGCCGGCGCGGAGCAAGGAACCGAACGCATCGATGCAATCCATTCGTCGTCAATTGTTGTTCTGGCTGCTGGCGATCGTGCTCGCCGGCGTCGGCATGGCCGGCTGGCTCATCTACCGCCAAGCGCTGGCCGAAGCCAACGAGCTATTCGATTACCAATTGCAGGAAATCGCGGCGGCGCTGCCGTCCGAGCCGTTCGCCCAGATCTTCGGCGCGCACAACGACGCGGACGAAGGCATCGTGATTCAGATCTGGAGCCGCACGGGCGCGCTGATGTACTACTCGCACCCGCGGGCGCCGCTCGCGCCGCGCGCCGAGCTCGGCTTTTCGACCGAGCGCACCGACCGTGGCGATTGGCGCGTCTACGGCGCGATCGTGGGCGACAACGTCGTGCAGCTCGCGCAGCCGTTGTCGGTGCGTAACCGTCTGGCCGCCAATGTCGCGCTTCGCACGCTGTGGCCGCTCATCGTCCTGCTGCCGCTCTTGGGCGTGGCCGTCTGGGGAATCGTCGGACGCGGCCTCGCGCCGCTCGCGCGCGTGACGCGCGCGCTCGACGCACGCCGTCCCGATGCGCTCGATCCGCTGCCCGACGCGCGGTTGCCGCTGGAGGTGCGCCCGCTCGTTCGCGCGCTGAACGGCCTGCTCGCACGCTTGTCGGCGGCACTCGATACGCAGCGCGCGTTCGTGGCCGACGCCGCACACGAATTGCGCACGCCGCTTGCCGCCGTGCAGATTCAATCGCAGCTCGTCGCGCGCGCGCAAGACGCCGATTCGCGCCGCGAGGCGCTCGCCGATCTGCAGGCCGGCATCACGCGCGCGACGCGCCTCGCCGAGCAACTGCTCGCGCTGGCGAGGGCCGAGCCCGACGCGAGCGCGGTCAAGGAGTCCGTCGATTTACGCGCGCTGCTGGCCGACTGCGTCGCCGCCCATGCGCCGCTTGCCGAGCGAGGCGGGATCGATCTGGGCTTCGAGCAGGCGCAGAGCGCGACCGTCGCGGCCGATGCCGATTCGCTGCGCGTCATGTTCGGCAACTTGCTCGACAACGCGGTCAAGTACACGCCGGCCGGCGGCCGGATCGACGTGACGCTATCGGCCGACGCCGGCGGCACGGCGTGTGTGCAAATCGCCGACAGCGGCCCGGGCATTCCCGCCGAAGAGCGCGCCCGCGTGTTCGACCGCTTCTATCGCGATGCGTCGGCGCGCGCGCGCACCGACGTATCGGGCAGCGGGCTCGGCCTCGCCATCGTCAAGCGCGTGGCCGTGCAGCACGGCGCCGAAATCGAGTTGGGCGATGCGCCGCTCGGCGGCCTGCTCGTCACGGTGCGTTTTCGAGACGAACAGCGATCGTCCCCGCCCGCGACGGGGAAGTAAGACGATTTCACGGTTAAGTCTCCTTTAAGTCAGCGCTTTTACTCTGCCTCACATCAAGCAAGGAGGCCTTTCCCATGAACGCAAGAACGCTTTCCCGCGGCGCCGTGGCCTTTGCCGTCGCCGCCGCGCTCTCGGCCGGTTACGTCGCCGGCACCCGGCACGCCGATCCGCAGATCATCCCGTCCGCGCAAGCGGCGGCGATGATGCCTGCCGAGGCGGCCGCCAAGACCGGTATCCCCGACTTCTCCGGGCTCGTGGAAACTTACGGGCCGGCGGTCGTCAACATCAGTGCGAAGCACGTCGTCAAGCAAACGGCGCGTCGCTCGACGCAGCAGTTGCCGGTCGATCCGAACGATCCGTTCTACCAGTTCTTCAAGCGCTTTTACGGGCAATTCCCGGGCTTCAACGGCGGCGAGCAAGGCGGCGGTCAAGAAGATACGCCGAGTGCGAGCCTCGGCTCGGGCTTCATCATCAGCAACGACGGCTACATCCTGACGAACGCTCACGTCGTCGACGGCGCGAACGTCGTGACCGTCAAGCTGACCGATAAGCGCGAGTTCAAGGCGAAAGTCGTCGGCACCGACAAGCAGTCGGACGTTGCGGTGCTCAAGATCAGCGCGTCGAACTTGCCGACGGTGAAGATCGGCGATCCGAACCAAAGCAAGGTCGGCCAGTGGGTGGTGGCGATCGGCTCGCCCTACGGCTTCGACAACACGGTGACGTCGGGCATCATCAGCGCGAAGGCGCGTTCGCTGCCGCACGAGAACTACACGCCGTTCATCCAGACCGACGTGCCGGTGAACCCGGGCAATTCGGGCGGCCCGCTGTTCAATCTGCAAGGGCAGGTGATCGGTATCAATTCGATGATCTACTCGCAAACGGGCGGCTTCCAAGGCCTTTCCTTCGCGATCCCGATCGACGAAGCGATGCGCGTGAAGGACGAGCTCGTCAAGACGGGGCATGTGAGCCGCGGCCGCCTGGGCGTGGCCGTGCAGGGCGTGAATCAGACGCTGGCCAACTCCTTCGGTCTGCAAAAGCCGGCCGGCGCGCTCGTGAGCTCGGTCGATCCGGGCGGCCCCGCCGCCAAGGCAGGCTTGCAGGCAGGCGACGTCATCCTGGCCGTGAACGGCACGGCGGTCAACGACTCCACCGATCTGCCCTCGCAAATCGCGAGCATGAAGCCGGGCTCGAAAGCGACGCTCGACGTATGGCGCGACAAGAGCAAGAAGCAGGTGACGGTGACGCTGGGCGCGCTGTCCGATACCAAAGTGGCCGACAGCGGCGCGCAGGCATCCGAACAAGGCCGCCTCGGCGTCGCGGTGCGCGCGCTCACGCCGCAAGAGCGCAGCGGCACGTCGCTCTCGCACGGGTTGCTCGTGCAGCAATCGAGCGGCCCTGCGGCCAGCGCCGGCATTCAGCCCGGGGACGTCATTCTTGCCGTCAACGGCCGTCCCGTCACGTCGGTACAGCAGTTCCGCGACGTGATCTCCAAGTCGGGCAACAGCGTCGCGCTGCTGATCCAGCGCGACAACGCGCAGATCTTCGTTCCGGTCGATCTGAGCTGACGCCGCGGGGGCGGGCGCCCGCTCGGGCGCCGGGTCTCGCGCCCATCTCGCCCCGTCTTGCGCGTACCGTCCGTCCAGGGACGGCGCTGCGGGGCGCTGGCGCGGGAACGCCCTTTGCTTGCCTGTTCCCTGTAGCGCTGCGGCCGCAAGCCGGCGGGCGCGCAACTAGAAGGAGCGATGCAATGGAAACGCAAACGCGAACCAGCAAGAAATCGGTGCTCGCCGCGGCGGTTGCGGCGCTTGCGCTCGGCTTGTCGGCCGGTGCGTTCGCGCAGGCCTCCGATACGGTGGGCGGCACGACCACCGACATGACGAGTGCAGGTAACCAAAACGGCGGCGGCATGCCGCAGGTCCAGCATCAAGGCGACATCACGTACGTGTCCGGCGGAGTCGGCAGCGACGAATCGGCGGCGCTCAAAAGCGCTCAACATCAGTGGCCGCTTGCGATGCGCTTCACGGGGCCGGGCGCCGACTACTTGGCCGACGTTCACGTGCGCATCGTCGGTCCGCATGACACCGAGGTGCTGAAGGCCGATTCGCGCGGGCCTTACATGCTCGTCAAGCTGCCGCCGGGGCAATATACGGTCCACGCGCAATACAAGGACGAGGACCAAACGCGGCGGGTGAATGTCACCAAGCGGCCAGGCGCTCGCGCAGACTTCCACTGGAATACGCAATAGCGAGAGTACGTTTCGCGCACGCAACGCGACTTTCGTCGATAATGAAGCCACGGGCGCCCGCTCGTGGCTTTTTTTGTGCGATGCACACGGGCGCTGCGCATGCGCGTTGCGGGAGGATTTTGTCATGACGAATGCCGATGCCCCACACCGTATCGAGATCGAGCCTAACCGTCATCGTCTGCGTGTCATCCACGGCGGCATCACGATCGCCGACACGAGCCGTGGGTTGACGTTGAAGGAAACGGGCTTGCCGGACGTCTTCTACTTTCCGCGCGAAGACGTGAACATGACACGCCTGCGCCGATCGGATTCCGCCTCGCACTGCCCGTACAAGGGCGATGCCTCCTACTTCCATCTGCTGACCGAAGAGGACGGGCCCGTGGTCGACGCGGCGTGGAGCTACGAAGCTCCGTTGCCGGGCGCGGAGGGGATCAAGGATTGCCTCGCGTTTTATCCCTCCCGGGTCGACCGCATCGACCAGACCTCCTGAGCCGGCGCAAGGGAGCATCGAGGACACCGCCATGGAACTGACCGATGCGCTGCGTATCCCGCTCGCTCCGTCCGCGGTCCGAGACGCGTTGCAAGACATCGCGCTGCTGCGCGCGAGCCTCGAAAATTGCGAATCCTTCAGCCGGTTGCCAAGCGGCGAGTATGCGTTGACGCTGACCGTCCCGCTGGGGCCGCTGCGAGCGCGTTACGACGTGCGCGCGCATTTGGCGGGCGCGCAAACGCGGCCGGCAGGCGATGCATCGGAAGGCGAGGCCGAGCGGGCGCTTCATCGAACGCTGAACTTCAAGGCCTGCGCGACGGGCGTCGGGTCGTTGCGCGGGCAGATCGATATCGTCCTCGGCGCCGAAGGGCCGGCGGGGGAAAAGGCTGAAAAGACACAAAAGGCCGGCAGGGCCGAGATCGCCGACGAGCGTCCGAGCGAAGCGGGCAGCGGCAGGGGGAGCGCGGCGAACGAGGCAGGCGAGGTGACCGACCTGCCCGATGCGACCGTGGCAAGCGAAGCGCGCACCGAGCCGAACGAAACTCGCATCGATTATTCGGTGTGGGCGACACTGACCGGGCCGCTTGCGGAATTGCCGCCTCGGCAGATCGAGAATGCGTTGCACGAACTTGCCGACGATTTCTTCGCGGAATTTTGCGCGGTCGTCGAAGCCAAGCACGGCCGGCGCGCGAACCGTGCCGCCGGCGAATCGCGTCGCCAGCATGTGTTTCTGAGGCCGATCAACCTCGCGGGGCTGGGCCGCAGGGCATGGGAACACGATGCCGCAGCGGCACTCGGCGGCCGCGCCGCCGGTACGCTCGCGTCGCCCCGGCACGCTCATGGGTTGAACCGCTCCTCCGGTCCGCAAGCCATGCCGACTTGGGCGTGGATAGCCGTGCTCCTGCTCGTGGCCGCCCTGCTGTACGCGTCGCATTGGCTCGGTTGAGCCCCGCTCGCGCGATCTCACACGCCTCTGAACGTTCGCCGGTAGGCCGACGGCGAGGTCTTGAAACGCTCCGCGAAATGTTGCCGTAGCGAAACCGCCGACCCGAACCCGGCCGTTTCGGCAATGCTGTCGATGCTGTCGTCGGTCGTTTCGAGCAACTGCTGCGCGCGCGACAACCGGGCGCCGAGCAACCATGCGCCGACGGTGGTGCCGGTGGCCTGCTTGAAGCGCCGCGTAAAAGTGCGTCGGCTCATCAACACCCGCTGCGCGAGCGAATCGAGCGAATGCGGCTCGCTCAGGTTCTGCTGCACCCAGCCGAGCAGCGCGGACATCCGTTCGTCGCGCGCGTCGATGCCGACGGGCTGTTCGACGAATTGCGCCTGGCTGCCTTGTCGATGCGGCGGGACGACGAGGCGCCGCGCCACGTAATTGGCCGCGCGTGCACCGTAGCGTCGACGCAGCAGATGCAGGCAGCAGTCGAGGCTCGCGGCGGTGCCGGCCGATGTCAGCACGTCGCCGTCGTCGACATAGAGCACCGCTGCGTCGACACGTATTGCCGGATAGCGGCGAGCGAACCGTTCGGCCCACGCCCAATGCGTCGTCGCGGGCCGTCCGTCGAGGATGCCCGCGGCTGCGAGCGTGAACGCGCCGAGGCACAGTCCCACCATTTGCGCGCCGCGCGCATGGGCGGTGCGCAATGCGCAGAGCAGCGGCTGCGCAGGCGTTTGCAGCGGGTCGCCCCAGCTCGGCACGATGACGATGTCGGCCGCGTCGATCGCGTCCAATCCGTGCGCAGCGTCGATGGTGAACCCGGCTGTCGTGCGCAGCACGCCCGGGGCGGCGGCGCACACGCGCAAGTCGAAGCGCGGCAGGCCCCCGGCGCTGTAGTCCTCGCCGAAGACGATGCAGGGCACCGAGAGATGAAACGGGCTGATGCCGTCGAATGCGACGACGGCGACGATAGGCCGGCGATCGGGCTCGTGATCGAGCGGGTGATCGGGCGGGTGATCGAGCGGGTGATCGAGCGGGTGATCGAGCGGGTGATCGAGCGGGTGATCGAGCGGGTGCGCGGGAAGCGTCATGGTGGCATCGGCGGGAATGGCCCGATTATATCGATATATGGCTTTAGGGCCACTGTCGGCTCGGCAGGGCTCGCGCAAGAATGCGACCTATGCCGCCGTCACGCCGATGAGCGGGAAGACGAAAGTCGCCGCGGCGAACTGTCGGCGGCCGAACGCGTATCGAATTGAACGATCCTAAGGAGCCTTGCCATGACCACGTCCCCGCGCCGCGCGCTGATCGTCATCGACGTCCAGAACGAATACGTCACCGGCGATTTGCCGATCGAGTATCCGCCCGTGCAGGATTCGCTCGCCAACATCGGCCGCGCGATGGATGCGGCGCGCGCGCAATCGGTGCCGGTCATCGTCGTTCAGCACGTGTCGCCCACCGGTGCTTCGTTGTTTGCGCGCGGCTCTCACGGTGGCGCGCTGCATCCGGTCGTGGCCGAGCGCCGCTACGATCACTTGATCGAAAAGACGCTGCCCAGCTCGTTCGCGGGTACCGATCTGGCCGATTGGCTCGCCGCGAACGGAATCGATACGCTGTCGGTCGTCGGTTATATGACGCAAAACTGCAACGTGTCGACGGTTCTGCATGCGGCGCACGCCGGAATGAAGGTCGAATACTTGAACGACGCCACGGGAGCCGTGCCGTACGAGAACGATGCGGGTTACGCGAGCGCCGAGGAGATTCATCGGGCATTCACGGTCGTGATGCACGCACGGTTCGCTGCGGTCGTGAGCACCGACGCATGGATTGCGGCGGTGAAGGCGGGTAAGCCGGTGGAGGGCGGATCGATCGCGGCTTCGAACAAGAAGGCGCGCGCTCGCGCGGCGGCGACCGCATGAACGGCTAGCGCCAGTGTTCGGCGGCGCGCACCGAAGCGCCGTGCCTGCCGAGCACGGGCAGGTTCATGGCCGGCGGCGCCCGCCATTTTCGGTGCCGGTCACGGCTATCGAGCCGGCTTGCGCAAAGCCGGGCTCGCGCGCAGCGCATCGATGCATGCGTCGATGAATGCGTCGCAATGAACGCCGAAGCGCTCGCCGCCGGGCATCAGGAGCGTATCGCGCAGGCACCCTCCGACGACTGCATGCAAATAGAGCGCGCTGCGCCGCGTGTCGAGATCGGCCGGCAATTGACCCTTGCCGACCGCCAGCACGAGATCCGCCTCGATTTTGCCAACCCCCTCATGCATGCTCGTTTGATGGCGCTCCTTGACGGGCCCCATCTCGTCGACGAACTCGCACTTCAAAAACAAGATGTCGAACACGCGCCGGCGCCGGGCGTCGTTCGACGCCGCATGCAGGCACCATTTGAGCACCGTCGCCAAACGCGCGAGCGGATCGTCGTCGTCGTCGTCGGCCGGCCGCGCGCCCAGTTCGTCGAGCGGCAGCAATACGCGGTCGAACATCGCCGTGAACAAGTCGCCTTTGTTGGCGAAATGCCAGTAGATGGCCCCGCGCGTCACGCCCGCCTGCGCAGCGATGTCGGCCAGCGACGTGCGCGATACGCCCTTATCGTAGAACACCTGCTCCGCCGCATCGAGAATGCGGTTGCGCGTCTGCAGGGCTTCTTCCTTCGTTCGTCTGACCATTTCCATGCTGCCCGTGCGGGGGGCGAATGAGCGTATCTCGAGTCGCCGCGCCGCTGCTTTGCTACGAGTTCGCGTAAAAACGCAAGAGCGGCGCGGGCCTGGAATGTTGTGTAACAGATGCCATTTTACATACAGTCAAGTATGTATATACAATACGCCGCAGCGTTTGAAAGTGCCCAAAGCGAATTCACGGGTAATATCGTCAGTCGTTTGCGTGCGCGCCGGCCTGCTTCGCCTCCCGCGCGTACGCTTCTTGCGCGGCTCGCGCGGCGTCTACGCATATAGGCGCCCGAGCCGGCGCCCATCGGCTCACATCAAGCGTCGAGCATCAAGTGTCATGCGACGAACGTCGCGCCGCGCGCCTCGCGGGGGAAGAGGCGCGGCAGGACCATTTCGTTCCCAGTCATAGACTAGAGGTCGCTCCATGCGTGTCCAACCGGTTCCATTTCGCTTAATCTGCGCCGCGACCGCGGCTGTGGCGCTCGCGGCATGTGGACAAAAACAGTCGGCGCCGCCGCAGCAAACGCCGGAGGTCGGCGTCGTCACCGTGCAGCCGAGCACTGTGCCCGTCGTCACCGAACTGCCGGGCCGCACGAACGCGTTCCTCGTCGCGCAAGTGCGCGCCCGCGTGGACGGCATCGTGCAGCGTCGCGAGTTCACCGAAGGCAGCGAAGTGAAGGCGGGCCAGCGGCTCTACAAGATCGATCCGGCGCCGTACCAGGCCGCGCTCAACAGCGCGAAGGCGGCGCTTGCAAAGGCGCAGGCCAATCTCGCGACGACGACCGCCCAAGCGAACCGCTACAAGGTGCTCGTCGCGGCAAACGCGGTCAGCAAGCAAGACTACGACAACGCCGTGGCCGCGCAGGGCCAGGCCGAAGCCGACGTCGCCGCCGGCAAGGCGAGCGTGGAAACCGCGCAGATCAATCTCGGCTATACCGATGTCGTCGCGCCAATCTCTGGGCGCACGGGCGTCTCGCAAGTGACGCCGGGCGCCTATGTGCAGGCGAGCCAAGCGACGCTGATGGACACGATTCAACAGCTCGATCCCGTCTACGTCGACCTGACGCAGTCGAGCCTCGATGGCCTGAAACTGCGCCGCGAAGTGCAGGAAGGCCGCTTGAAGACGAACGGTCCCGGCGCCGCGAAGGTGACGCTGATTCTCGAAGACGGCCAGCCCTACCCGATCAAGGGCAAGCTGCAATTTACCGACGTGACCGTCGATCAATCGACCGGCTCGGTCACGATCCGGGCGATTTTCCCGAACCCGAACCGCGTGCTGCTGCCGGGCATGTTCGTGCGCGCCCGTATCGAAGAGGGCGTGAACGAGCGCGCCATGCTCGTGCCGCAGGTGGGCGTCACGCACGATCAGAAGGGTGCCGCGATCGCGCTCGTCGTCGGTCCCGACGACAAGGTCGTACCGCACACGCTCGTCACCTCCGGCATGCAAGGTCCGAATTGGATCGTCGACGGGGGCTTGCAGCCGGGCGACCGCGTGATCGTGCAGGGCACCGAGAAAGTGCGCCCCGGCATGCAAGTGAAGGCGGTGCCGGCGCAATTGCCGGCTGCAGCGGGCGGCGCATCCGCGCCCGCGGCCAGCGCTGCGGCCGCGTCCGCTGCGCCGGGCGCATCGACTGCGTCTGGCGCATCCAGCGTTTCTAGCGCATCCGGCGCCTCCGCAGGTTGATCACCGAGAGATCCGCTACATGGCTAAGTTCTTTATCGATCGACCGATCTTCGCTTGGGTGATCGCCATCGTCCTGATGCTCGCCGGCATCGCGTCGATCTTCAACCTTCCGATTTCGCAGTATCCGACGATCGCGCCGCCCTCGATCCAAATCTCGGCGAGCTATCCGGGCGCGTCGGCGAAGACGGTCGAAAACACGGTCACGCAGGTCATCGAGCAGCAGATGAGTGGGCTCGATCACCTGCTTTACCTGTCCTCGACGAGCGACGATTCGGGCACCGCCACGATCACGCTGACGTTCGCGGCCGGGACGAATCCGGATATCGCGCAAGTCCAGGTGCAAAACAAGCTCTCGCTCGCCACGCCGCTGTTGCCGACGGTCGTGCAGCAGCTCGGCACCAAAGTGACGAAGTCGAGCAGCAGCTTCCTGCTCGTGCTCGCATTCGTCTCCGAAGACGGGAGCATGAGCCGGTATGACCTCGCCAATTATGTCGCCTCGCACATTCAGGATCCGGTCAGCCGCCTGAACGGCGTCGGCACGCTCACGCTGTTCGGTTCGCAGTACGCGATGCGGATCTGGCTCGATCCGACCAAGCTCACGAACTACAGCCTGACGCCCGGCGACATCGTCACGGCGTTGCAGCAGCAGAACGTCCAAATTGCCGGCGGCCAGCTTGGCGGCACGCCGGCGATCCCAGGGCAGATGCTGCAGGCGACCATCACCGAGCAGACGCTCTTGCGCACGCCGAAGGACTTCGGCGACATCATGCTCAAGGTGAACGCCGACGGCTCGCAAGTGCGCATCAAGGATGTCGCGCGCGTCGAGCTGGGCGGCGAGACGTACAACTTCGACACGAAGTACAACGGGCAGCCGACGGCCGGCATGGGCATCCAGCTCGCCACGGGCGCTAATGCGCTGCAAACGGCCAAGGAAGTGCGCGCGAAGATCGACGAATTGTCGAAGTACTTCCCGCATGGGCTCGTCGTGAAGTATCCGTACGATACGACGCCGTTCGTTCGCCTGTCGATCGAGGAAGTGATCAAGACGCTGCTCGAAGGGATCGTGCTCGTCTTCCTCGTGATGTATCTGTTCCTGCAAAACCTGCGTGCGACGCTGATTCCGACGATCGCCGTTCCCGTCGTGCTGCTCGGCACGTTCGCGATCATGAATGCGGTGGGTTTCTCGATCAACGTGCTGTCGATGTTCGGCCTCGTGCTGGCCATCGGTCTCTTGGTCGACGACGCCATCGTCGTCGTGGAGAACGTCGAGCGCGTGATGAGAGAGGAAGGACTCTCTCCACGCGAGGCAACGCGCAAGGCCATGAGCCAGATCACGGGGGCGCTGGTCGGCGTGGCGCTCGTACTGTCGGCCGTGTTCGTGCCTGTCGCGCTGTCCGGCGGTTCGGTCGGTGCGATTTATCGCCAATTCTCGCTGACGATCGTGTCGGCCATGGTGCTGTCGGTGCTCGTCGCGCTGGTGTTGACGCCGGCGCTGTGCGCGACCATCCTCAAGCCGATCCAACCGGGCGAACATGCGGCGACCACCGGATTCTTCGGCTGGTTCAACCGCACGTTCGACAAAAGCCGCGACAAATACCACAGTGGCGTTCATCACGTGATTCGCCGCTCGGGCCGATGGCTCGTCATCTATCTGGCCGTGATCGTCGCGGTGGGCCTGCTGTTCGTACGGTTGCCGAAGTCGTTCCTGCCGGACGAAGACCAAGGCCTGATGTTCGTGATCGTGCAGACGCCCACGGGCTCGACGCAAGAAACGACCGAGCGCACGCTCTCGAACATCTCCGACTATCTGCTGACGAAGGAGAAGTCGCTCGTCGAATCCGTCTTCACGGTGAACGGCTTCAGCTTCGCCGGGCGCGGGCAGAACTCGGGCCTCGTGTTCGTGCGGCTGAAGGATTATGGATTGCGGCAAGGTTCCGATCAGAAAGTGCAGGCGATCATTCAGCGGATGTTCATGCACTACTCGCGTTACAAGGACGCGATGGTCATTCCGTTCAATCCGCCGTCGATCCCCGAGCTCGGCACGGCATCGGGCTTCGACTTCGAGCTGACCGACAATGCGGGCGTCGGCCACGACACGCTCATGGCCGCGCGCAACCAACTGCTCGGCATGGCGGCGAAGGACCCGACGCTCGCGCTCGTGCGGCCGAACGGGCTCAACGATACGCCGCAGTTCAAGGTCGACATCGATCGGGAAAAGGCCCAGGCGCTCGGCGTATCGCCGCAAGCGATCGACGAGACGTTCTCGGTGGCCTGGGCGTCCAAGTACGTCAACAACTTCCTCGATACGGATAACCGGATCAAGAAGGTGTACGTGATGGCCGATGCGCCGTTCCGCATGACGCCGCAGGACATGGGCGATTGGTACGTGCGCAACGCCTCGGGCACGATGGTGCCGTTCAACTCGTTCGCTTCCGGGCATTGGACGTTCGGTTCGCCCAAGCTCGAGCGCTACAACGGCGTATCGTCGATGGAAATCCAAGGCGCCGCGGCGCCAGGCAAGAGTACCGGCCAAGCGATGCAGGCGATGCAAAAGATCGCCGCGAAGCTGCCGGCCGGCGTCGGGTATTCGTGGACGGGATTGTCGTACCAGGAAATTCAGTCGGGCTCGCAAGCGCCGATCCTCTATGGCGTGTCGATCCTCGTCGTGTTCCTGTGCTTGGCCGCGCTGTACGAGAGCTGGTCGATTCCGTTCTCGGTCATCATGGTCGTGCCGCTCGGCGTGATCGGCGCGCTGCTGGCCGCGACGCTGCGCGGGCTCGAGAACGACGTGTTCTTCCAGGTCGGCCTGTTGACGACGGTGGGGCTGTCGGCCAAGAACGCGATTCTGATCGTCGAGTTCGCGCGCGAATTGCAGCGCAGCGAAGGGATGGGACCGGTCGAAGCGGCGATGGAAGCCGCGCGGCTGCGGCTTCGCCCGATTTTGATGACGTCTCTTGCGTTCATTCTGGGCGTGCTGCCGCTCGCGATCAGCAACGGCGCGGGCTCGGCGAGCCAGCACGCGATCGGTACGGGCGTGATCGGCGGCATGTTGACGGCGACGTTCCTCGCGATCTTTTTCATCCCGATGTTCTTCGTCGTCATCCGGGCAAAGTTCGCGGGCGAATCGGAAGACCCCGACGAAGCGGCGCGCCTCGCCGAGGAACATCATTCGGCCCCGCATTTGCCGGGCCAACGCGAGAACAAGAACGGCGACGAAGGACATTAAAGATGCAGATCAATCATTCCTTGATTGCGATCGCCGTCGCGTGCGTGGCGGCCGGTTGCACATTCCAGCCCAAGTACGAACGCCCGGCCGCACCTGTCGCGGCAGCGTTCCCGGCCTCGGGCGTGTACGCGACGCAGCCGGCCACGACGGCCGGCGATACGGCGAGCGGCCGGGCGGCCGCCGACATCGGCTGGCGAGAATTCTTCGCCGATCCGCGTTTGCAGCGGCTCATCGACATCGCGCTCGTGAACAACCGCGACTTGCGTGTCGCCGTGTTGAACGTCGACGCGGCGCGCGCGCAGTACCGAGTGACGCGTGCCCAATTGTTTCCCGCCATCGACGCGCAAGCGGCCAAAACGGTGCAGCGCACGCCGGCGGATCTCTCGCCCAGCGGCCGGACGCTCTCGCAGGAATATCAGGTTGGACTCAATGCCTCGTGGGAGATCGACTTCTGGGGGCGCATCCGCAGTTTGAAGGACCAGGCGCTGGAGCAGTATCTGTCCACGGCGCAGGCGCGCAAGGCCGCCGAGATCTCGCTCGTCGCGCAAGTGGCGAACCAGTACTTGCAGATGCTCGCCGTCGACGATCTGCTGAAGATCACCGACGACACGCTCAAAACGGCGGAAGCCTCGTATGCGCTCACGAAGCTGCAGTTCGACAACGGCACGGGCTCCGAGCTCGATCTGCGTCAGGCGGAAACCGTCGTCGAGCAGGCGCGCGCCAATCGCGAAGCGCAGGCGCGTGCGCGTGCGCAAGCCGAGAATGCACTCGTGCTGCTCGTCGGCGAACCGTTGCCCGACGATCTGCCTCCCGGCCGCACGCTCGACGATCAGCGGCTGCTGACCGATATTCCGGCCGGCTTGCCGTCCGATCTGCTCACGCGCCGGCCTGACATCATGCAGGCGGAAGCCACGTTGCGCGCAGCCAATGCGAATATCGGCGCGGCGCGCGCGGCGTTCTTCCCGAAGATCTCGCTGACGAGCTCGTTCGGTACGGCGAGCCCGACGCTCGGCGGCTTGTTCAAGGCCGGTTCGGCTGCATGGTCGTTCGCGCCGCAGATCACGCTGCCGATCTTCGAGGGCGGACAGAACTTGGCGAATCTCGATCTCGCCAACGTGCAAAAGCGGATCGAAATCGCGCAGTACGAGAAGGCGATTCAATCGGCTTTTCGCGAAGTGGCCGACGACCTCGCGGCGCGCAGCACGTACGACGGCCAGATCGGCGCGCTCGAGCGCACGACGTTCGCGCAATCGCGCTCGCTCGAGCTGTCGCAGTTGCGGTACAAAAACGGCGTAGACAGCTATCTACAGGTTCTGACGGCGCAGACGAACCTCTATACGGTTCAGCAGTCGCTCATCAATGCGCGTGCGGCGCGGCTTGAAAACCTCGTGAATCTTTACGTGGCGCTCGGCGGCGGTTGGCTCGCGAATACGGGCGAGACGCCTCGCCCGGCCGATGCGCCGGCCACGGTCGGCGCGGCCTCCGCGCCGTCGGCGGCATCGGCGCCGGCGCCTGCGAAGACGGCGGGCTGAGGAGACCGGACGCGTCCCTGACGCGTCCGGTCTTCACGCTACTCGCGCTTCATGCTCCGGAAGACGAGCGGCTGCTCGCCGGTGCGCGGCGCCAGCCGCGCCGCTGCGACAGCGCGCTCCACTTCGCCGCGATGCGGCGACTTCGCGCATACGGGATCGGCCGCGCGCGCATCGCCCGTCAGCGCATAGGCTTGGCAACGGCATCCGCCGTGGTCGATCGATCTGTCGTCGCAGCTTCGGCACGGCTCGCGCATCCAACGATCGCCGCGAAATGCGTTGAATGCGGCGCTCTCTTTCCAAATCGCGGACAGCGGCATCTCGTTTACGTTCGGTAGATCGAGCCCCGGCAGCGAGCGGGCCGCATGGCACGGCAGCGCCGTTCCGTCGGGCGCCACGCCCAGAAACACGGCGCCCCATCCGCTCATGCAGGCCTTGGGCCGTTTCTCGAAGTAGTCCGGCACGACATACAGGATTCGGCAACGCTCGCCTATGAGCGCGCGGTAACGGTTGACGGTGTCTTCGGCCTCGCGCAGGGCCTCCTGCGTCGGCATCAGGTGCTCGCGATTGAGCAGCGCCCAGCCGTAGTACTGCGTGTTCGCCAGTTCGAGGTACTCCGCGCCGATATCGAGCGCCATCTCGATGATTCGACCCACATGCGGCAGGTTATAGCGATGGAGCACGCAGTTGAGGACCATTGGGTAGCCGTACGCTTTGATGAGGCGGGCCACTTTGCGTTTGAGCTCGAACGTGCGCGTGCTCGATAGAAAATCGTTGAGCTCGCGCGAGGCGTCCTGAAACGAGAGTTGAATGTGATCGAGGCCGGCAGCTTTGAGGGCGGCGATGCGCGCCTCGGTGAGACCGACTCCCGAAGTGATCAAATTCGTGTAGAACCCCAGCTCGTGCGCGTATGCAACGAGCGTTTCGAGATCGTCGCGCACGAGCGGCTCGCCGCCGGAGAACCCGATTTGCACGGCTCCCAATGCCCGCGCTTCGCGCATGACGCGCAGCCAAGCGCCGGTATCGAGCTCCGGCCCATGGTTCGCGAAGTCCACAGGGTTGTAGCAGAACACGCAGTGCAACGGGCAGCGGTAAGTCAACTCCGCAAGCAGCCAGAGCGGGGGCGAGGCTGCGGCATCGCGGGCGTCGTCGGCATGCATGTCAGTCGACCCAGCCGCGCTGGCGCGCATGATCGAGAAAGCGATAGACGTCCGCTGCGAGATCGCGCGCGTTGAACAGCTCCTCGAGCTCGCTGATGATCTCGTCGATCTCGCGTATGCCGTTGCAACGCGCGAGTATCTGCCCCGCACTAGGATTGAGCTTGATCATCCCTTCCGGATAGAGCAGCACGTAGGCGTCCTGCACCGTTTCCCACTGCAGCCGAAAGAGCGGACGAAGACGCGGGCGCAAGGGCGCGCCGCTCGCGGTATCGGCAAAGTCCATCACGGGTACGCCTTTTCGATGGCATCGAGCATCGACCACAAAATATCGAGCTTGAACTGGAGAATCTCGAGCGCTCGGCGTTGCATTTCGCGCGTCCGGAAGTAATCGAGCGTGACGGCGAGCCCATGCTCGACATCGCGCGTCGCGAGCGGAATGCGGCTGCGAAAGTACTGAAGCCCGTCGGAGTCGATCCACGGGTACAGCGCGGGCCACCCCGCCAGCCGGTCTTTGTGGATCTGCGGTGCGAACATTTCGGTCAGCGACGAGCAGACGGCTTCCTGCCACGGCGCACGCCGTGCGAAGTTGACATACGCGTCGACGGCGAAGCGCACACCGGGCGCGACGTGCTCGAGCGACCAAAGCGACGCGCGCGACAGCCCCACCGCGTCGCCCAGGCGTGCCCATGCTTCGATGCCGCCCGCGTCGTCGCCGTATCCATCATGGTCGAGGATGCGCTGTACCCAAAGGCGCCGCGTTTCGCGATCCGGGCAATTGGAGAGAATTGCCGCGTCCTTCAGCGGGATGTTGATCTGATAGTAGAAGCGGTTCGCCACCCACCCGCGAATTTGGTCGGGCGAGCACTGGCCGCTGTTCAGCCGCACGTTGAACCGATGATGAATGTGATAGCGCGCGCCGAGCGAACGCAAATGCGCTTCGAACTGATCGGGCGTCCACGGCGATCCCGCGTCCGGCGACGAGCAGGCGCAGGGCATAGCCGATGCTTCGGGGGCTGCGGAGGCGACGGGTGTGATTAGCGTGTTCACGACTGCACCTGTAGTTCCATGCCTTTGAGGGCGAGCCGCGCGTAAGGCGATTGCCATCGCGCGCGGCGCGCGGTCCGCTCGTCAGCGGTTGGCGATGTACATCGTGATTTCGAAACCGAAGCGCAAATCGGTATAGGCGGGCGTGGTCCACTGCATGATCGTCTCCTGATTGAAGGCATTGAATTGAATGGCGATAAGGCCAAGCAACCGCGCGTATCGGTGTGCGGCGGATGGGTTAAAGCAAAGCCTATGCCGATGGCCGCGTGCGGCGAGGATGATGCAAGCGGAGCGAGACTGGCCGCGCGGGCAGACGGCGCGACGGGCACGGATGGATGCGCGCGAATGTAGGGTATTGGGCGAACCCGGCACCGTTGGCGCCTCGTAGGTCGCGGAGCTCGCTTAGCTACGGTTGCTGGGCTTCGGCCGATGAGAACGCGGGCCGCGCAGAGGCCCGCCCACATGGCGCTCGGGGCGGGCTCGGTGCGTATGCAACCTTGAAACAACCGATGTTTCAACCGGAGACACCTGTCGCAAATTGCGACACACCAGGGCGATGCGAAGCGACAGGTGAGAAGGGAAAGCCGCTTACTTCCGATCGTCGCGCTTCGAGGGCGCGGCGGCCGGCATCTTGCGATACAGCGTGGCCCGCGAAACGCCGAGCGCGCGCGCAGCGGCGGACACGTTGCCGCCGTGCTGCGCGAGCGTGGCCGCAATCGCTTGAGCGGCCACGTCTTGCAGCCGCGTGCCTTGTGGCTGAGCGGGCATGTCTCGAGCGGGCATGTCTCGAGCGGGCGTGTCTCGAGTGGGCGTGTCCGCGGAGGCGCCCGGTGAGGGGTCGCTCGTTCGCAAGTCGTCGAAGAAGTCGTCGGGCAAGTGCTCGCGGCGAATCTCGCCGTCATCGTCGATCATCGCGGCCGCCGTGCGCAGCAGGTTGCCCAACTGACGGAAGTTGCCGGGCCAGGTGCATCGCTCGAACAGCGTCATGATCTCGGGCGCCACGGTGAGCGGCTGTCCGTCGCCGCCTCTGAGCGCTTCGCGCTCGAGCATCTTGCCGATGACGACACCGAGATCCTTGCGTTCGCGCAAAGGCGGCAGTTTGACGATGAGTCCGTTCAAACGGTAATAGAGGTCTTCACGGAAGCGGTTCTGCGCGATCATCTCGCGCAGGTCCCGGTGCGTTGCGCAGACGATCGCGATATCGACGGGAATCGTCTTCGGCGAACCGAGCGGATTGACGACGCGCTCTTGCAGCACGCGCAGCAGGCGAACCTGCAGCGGGTAGGGCATGTCGCCGATTTCATCGAGAAAGAGCGTGCCGCCGTGCGCCTGCACGATTTTGCCCACGGCGCCTTTACGGCGCGCGCCCGTGAATGCCCCTTCTTCGTAGCCGAACAGCTCCGATTCGATCAGCGTCTCGGGAATCGACGCACAGTTGACGGCGACGAAAGGCCCGGAGCGCCGCGGCGATTCGTTGTGGATGGCCTGGGCGAGGAGCTCCTTGCCGGTGCCCGTTTCCCCCGTGATGAGCAACGGAATGTCCTTGCCGATCACCTTGCGCAGCTTCGCGATGACGGCGCTCACTTGGGGGTCGCCGGTGTCGAGCTGATCGAGGCGCAGCGTGCGCAGGCTCCCGCGCGAGGCCGACGCCGCGACCGCTTGCGTATCCGCGTTGACTTCGCGGCGCGCGTGTGCCGGCCCGCCGGCGGCGGACAGCAATGCGCGCCGGAACGTGACGTTGGCGCAGACCACTGCGCCGTTGTGCAGGTTCAGCGAAACGATCGAATCCCGGCTCGTACGCAGACGGTCGACGAGTTCGGCGCTCCCGATCCCGAACAACGACGAGAGCGTATGGGCGCGCAACGCCGCGAGCGGCATGCCGAGTTGAAACTGGGCGCTGCGATTGGCCGAGAGGAAGCGCCCGTCGCCGGTGAAGGCGGCAATGCCTTCCATCAGCGTGCCCAGGAACTCGGGGCGGCTGTGGAAGGCCACTTGCAGTGTTTCGCGGAAGGTGGAGGCGAACAGATGATTCTCGATCATCTGCACCGACATCTTCGCGAGCGCCATCGTGTGTTGATGATAGCTGCGGTAATCGCCCGTCACGTCCAATACGCCGACGAGATCGCCGTACGGGTCGAGGATCGGCACGCTCGAACAGGTCAGGAAACGATTGGCTTCGAGAAAATGCTGGTCGCCGTGGACGACGGTCGCGTTGCGCTCGGCGAGCGCCGTGCCGATCGCGTTCGTGCCTTGTCTATCCTCCGACCATTGCGCGCCGGGACGCAACGCGACTTTTTCCGCGCGTGCGAGGAAGTCGTCGTCGCCGATCGAATGCAGGATGAGGCCTTGCGCATCGGTGAGGACCACCATGCTCTCGGTGTTGACGATCTGCTCGCGCAGCGTCTCCATCACGGGCATTGCGTGCGCGCAGAGAATGCGGTTCTGCTCGACCTTCAGCGCGAGCTCGGAGGCCGGCAGGATGTCGTAATCGGGCCGCCGGCTCGTCATGAGCCCGAAGCCCTCGGAACGTTCGTGCGCCTTCTGAATGCACGGCGTGAGCCAGCCCGACTCGCCACTCGCCACCGGATGCATGGGGCGATGAACGATATTGCGCATTGTCTCCTCCTGATCGAGCGTCGGCGCGCGGCCCGTACGCTTTTGGCTCGAACCACAGCAAAAAGCGCGCCAGATCGCCGTGCGATGCCCTCCTATCGAAGTTCGAATCGAGACCAGTCGCGAGAAACGCGGCACGGCGGGGGAGGGTTGGCCCAATACGATGGCGCGCGCGCGTGCGCGCGAACATCAGGACATATCCTGATCCCATCGGCGCATGAACGTTTGATCCAAGACAAGCGCTGTTCGTTCGCGGCCGCGATCAAATCGGAAGGCGGCGGGCGGCGGCGTGCTCCATCACTGAACTGTGGACGGGTAGACCCGCATCATGAGGCCGGCGTCCTGCGGCGGGAAGACATGCCAGGCGCCGTCGCGATGGCGAAAAAACATGAGCCCGATCGTGCCGCGCGGGCCATCGACTTCGACCCGTACGCCTTGTCTGCCCTCAGCGGCGCCCGTGATACGGGTGACGCGCAACGGCGCCGCCGGCGTGGGGGCCAGCCACTTCTCGACCACCGTCCTCAACCGTCTCATCACCGTCTCCGTTGCTCGTTAGCGCTCGATGGGCATCGCCGCATGTGCCTTCGAGGGTGCGAGAAGCATGCCAACGCTTATCGCAACGGGGACATCCTTCGCCCACCGAAGAGGACGTGGCGATGTGACGCGTTCGTGCTCGCCGAACCTGTCTCACGGCAAGGGATGTGTCTCGTTTCGCGACACACGCATCGTCGGACATGTTTCAGCTTTGGACACCCGCGGTGGATGGCCGCATCGCGGCTCGCGTGCCCGATGCGTCGATGAGCGAAGGCCGTCCGCGCTCGGCGGCGTGAGGGCCGGCCGATGGCACACCCTTTGCGTTCAGCGTGGCCCGCGGCCTTCTTCGCGCGTCAAGGCGTCAAGGCGTCACGGTTGACTCGAGACAGCATCGCGCCGCGATAAATCCGATACAGGAGACAGACAATGAACGGAAGTACCGCTTCGGCCGCATGGCGAACGGCGCTCGCAGCTTGCGCATTCGTCGCGATGGGCCTCGCCCCGCAGCTCTCGAGCGCAGCAGACGACTACGCGCCGGTCACCTACGACCGGCTCGCAAACGCGAAGACCGATCCGGGCTGGCTCACCTACTATCGCAGCTACGACGGGCAATCGCATTCGCCCGCAACGCAGATCGACACGTCCAACGTGAAGCAGCTCAAGCTCGCATGGAGCTATAAATTCCCGGCCGATCTGCAGCAGGGCTTCGAAGCCACGCCGATCGTCAACGGCCGTTATCTGTTCGTTAGCACACCTAAAGACAACGTCTATGCGTTCGATGCGGTCACGGGCAAGTCGCTCTGGAAATACGAGCCGAAGCTTGGCCCCGAGGCGTTCAAGAACGCTTGCTGCGATGTCGTGAATCGCGGTGTCGCGCTGTACGGCAAGAACGTTTATATCGCGATGCTCAACGGCGAAATCGCCGCGCTCGATGCGCAATCGGGCAACGTCGCGTGGAAGAAGCGCATGTTCGATCCGGGCACGGGCTACGCGTTCTCGCTCGCGCCGCTCGCGATCGACGGCGCGATCGTCGTCGGCAATTCGGGCGGGGAATACGGCGCGCGCGGATTCATCGCCGCGCTCGATCCCGACAACGGCAATCTGCTCTGGAAGCGCACGACGATTCCGGGCGCCAAGGAAAAGGGCGGCGAAACCTGGCCCGACGGCATGCAGGAGCACGGCGGCGGCGCGTCGTGGCTGACGGGCACGTTCGATCCGGCGACGAAGACGCTCTACTGGGGCGTCGGCAATCCGGGCCCGTGGCTCGCGTCGCTGCGCCCGGGCAACAACCTCTATAGCGATTCGCTGCTCGCGCTCGATCCGAAAAACGGCGAGATCAAATGGCACTACCAATACACGAGCAACGACACGTGGGACTACGACGGCGTGAACACGCCGATCCTCGCGAATATCCAATACGGCGGCAAGGACTACGACGCGATCGTCCATGCCGATCGCAACGGCTTTTTCCATGCGATCGACCGGACGACGGGCAAGCTCATCTACGCGAGCGCATTCGTGAAGGCCACTTCCGTCACGGGCTATACGAAGGACGGCCAGCCGATCGAGGATAACGCGAAGTATCCCAAGGTCGGCACGACGATCGACACGTGCCCGAGTTTTCTCGGCGGAAAGAACTGGTGGTCCGTTTCGTACGATCCGGTCAAGCATCTCGCATTCGTGCCGTCGCTGCATGCGTGCATGAGCCTGTCGGGCAAATCGGTCAGCTACATGGAAGGCTTGCCTTATCTGGGCGAAGGCTTCGAGATCAAACCCGAGCCTGGCAGCAAAGGCTACGGCGAGCTCCAGGCAATCGACGTGAATACGGGCAAGAAGGTCTGGAGCCATTGGAGCAAGATGCCGTGGAACGGCGGCGTGGCCAGTACCGCCGGCGGCCTGGCGTTCAGCGGCTCGCTCGACGGTCATCTCTACGCCTTCGACGAGGCGACGGGCAAGATCCTGTGGACGAGCCCGAAACTGGCGAGCGGCATCATCGCGCAGCCTTCCGTCTTCGAAGCGAACGGGCAAGAGTATGTCGCCGTGCTCGCCGGTTACGGCGGCGCGAATCCGATCTGGGGCGGCCCGATGGCGAAGATCGCGGAAAAGGTGCCGCGCGGCGGCACGCTCTACGTGTTCGCTTTGCATCGCAACTGACGCTCGCGGCGCATTGCCGCGCCGATTCGCACAGCGCGGATGAGCCGGTCTCATCCGCCGCCTTCCCCTCAAGCGCTCGCATCACGGCCGGCCGCTCTGCGCGCAAGACGGCCGTGAGGCGGCGCTGCATTCATCGAAAGCAGGCTCATCATCATGAATACGCAACTCTTTCATCTCGCGTCGGCTGCGGCGATCGCCGCCGGCCTTGCCGTCGCTTCGCCGTCGGTCTCGGCCGCAGCGCCGATGCGCATCTGCACCTTTCCGGGAAGCCCGTCGGCTGCGCTCGACACGGCCGTCGCCAACGAGGCCTTCAAAACGGCCGGAATCGCCGCGACGCTCGTCGAGCGCGGCATCGGTGGCGCAGATGACGACGACGGCGTCTCGTTGAAAGAACTGCGGCGCACGCTCGGCCACGGCTGCGACGTCATCGCGGGCTTTCCTCGTTCGTCGGTTGCCGACGCCTCGAACAGCGACATGCTGTTCTCGCGCGGCTATTTGCGCGCGGATTACGTGAACGTCGAAGCGAACGCGAACCCGAACGCGTCCGGGCAGGCCCGAGCGGCCGGCGAGGTCGTCGCGGCGACCTACGGCAGCCCTTCGCAACTGATCGCCGTGCAGGAGCGGCACGCGCGCTTCGTTCTCGAAAATACGCCCGCGTTGACCGTCGATGCGGTGGCCACCGGGCGCGCGGCGCGCGCGATCGTTTGGTACCCGGCGGTGGTCGCCTATCAGCAGGCGCACGCGCAGCAGCACTTCACCGTGAGCAAAACACGCTCACCCTACTCCGGCTGGGAGCTCGTTTTCGCGTTCGGCCCCCATGCATCGGCGTTACGGCAGAAGGTCGATCGAGCATTGGCTGCGATGGCGGCCAATGGACGGCTCGCCACGCTGACCCACGCCTGGGCGCTGCCCGACGCTGCCGAAACGGCGCGAGCCGAGGCCGCCGCGTTCTCCTATCGCGACGGCCCGACCGCGACGGGGCGCAATGGGTGGCGCGACGCGGCGTACTCGGCGCGCGCGCGCGGATACATCGTCAAGGTAGGGGACGCGGCCGCCGCGCCCGCACCGTCGTTCGACAAAGGACAGGTGGCGCACGGCAAGCGCCTTTACGCGAGCAGCTGCGCGAAGTGCCATGGCGCGAATCTGCAGGGCATCACCGCACCGGCGCTGAGCGGGCCGGCATTCGCGCCCGTATCCGGTTCGCATCTGACGATCGGCGGCATCTTCACCTACATGTCGACGAACATGCCGGCCGATCGCCCGGGCAAGCTCAAGGACAGCGAATACGCGGACATCATGGCGTACCTGCTGAACGCCAACGGGTACGCCCCCGGCGCCGAAAAGATGACGGCCGACAGCGCGCGCGCATCGACGACGATGCTCAATGCGGGTCCGCTCGGCGGCGGCCGCTCGGGCGCGGCGACGACGGCGGCGTCCACGAAGTAAACGAGCGATCAAACGAGCGATCGACGAGCGCTCCTCTCGGGCGCGCGAAGCAAAGCGATTCGTCGAGCGAACGGCATGCGCGCTCGATAGATGCGAACGGAATGCGTTGTTTTAAATTGAGACAGTCGATGCACGCGAGCGTCTTCGGCTGTTTCGAATTGCGACACTTCCATCGTGCGCGAAAACGGGCCCTACCGTATTTCAACGCTTTCGATTTGGCATGCTTGTTGCCTCATTCCGGCGACAGCCGATCGGCGCTGTGAGCTGGATTTCAGAGAACGTAAAGTAAAGGAGACGTGCGATGGATCTGTTTGACCTGAAGCAACTCGGCCTTGACGTCGAATACCCTTACCGCAAGGAATACGGAAACTATATCGGCGGAAAATGGGTGCCCCCGGTCGCCGGGAACTATTTCGAGAACGTCTCCCCGATCAACGGTAAGCCGTTCTGCCGCATTCCGCGCTCGGGCGCCGAGGACATCGAGCAGGCGATCGACGCCGCGCACGCCGCCCGCCGCAAGTGGAGCAAGACTTCGACGACGGAGCGCTCGAATGCGCTTCTCGCGGTCGCGGACCGCATGGAAAAGAACTTGAAGCTGCTGGCCGTGGCCGAGACGATCGACAACGGCAAGCCGCTGCGCGAGACGATGGCGGCCGACCTTCCGCTCGCCGTCGATCACTTCCGGTATTTCGCCGGGTGCATCCGCGCACAGGAAGGCTCGATCTCCGAAATCGACGACAACACGGTGGCCTACCACTTCCACGAGCCGATGGGTGTCGTCGGGCAAATCATTCCGTGGAATTTCCCGCTGCTGATGGCGGCCTGGAAGCTCGCGCCGGCACTGGCGGCCGGTTGCTGCGTCGTCATGAAACCGGCAGAGCAGACGCCGGCTTCGGTCCTCGTGCTGATGGAGCTCATCGGCGATCTGTTTCCGCCGGGCGTCGTCAACATCGTCAACGGCTTCGGCAAGGAAGCCGGGGAAGCGCTGGCCACGAGCAAGCGTATTGCGAAGATCGCTTTTACGGGCTCGACGCCGATCGGCAAGCGCATTTTGCATGCCGCGGCGGACAACCTGATCCCGAGCACGGTCGAGCTCGGCGGCAAGAGCCCGAACATCTTTTTCGCCGATGTGCTCGATCAGGACGATGCATTCCTCGACAAAGCGCTCGAAGGTCTCGCGATGTTCGCGCTGAATCAGGGCGAAGTCTGCACGTGCCCCTCGCGCGTGCTCGTTCAAGAATCGATCTACGACCGCTTCATCGAAAAAGCGATCGCCCGTGTGGGCAAGATCAAGGCGGGCCACCCGCTCGACATGCAGACGATGATCGGCGCGCAAGCCTCGCAGCAACAGCTCGACAAGATCTTGTCGTACATCGACATCGGCCGCAGCGAAGGGGCGCAGTGCCTGACCGGCGGTGCCCGCACCGCTCCGCTCGCCGATCTGGGCGAGGGCTTCTACGTGCAACCGACGATGCTTCTGGGTAACAACAAGATGCGCGTGTTCCAAGAAGAAATCTTCGGGCCCGTGGCCTCCGTGATGACGTTCAAGGACGAGCAAGAGGCGATCGAACTCGCGAACGATACGTTCTATGGGCTGGGCGCGGGCGTCTGGACGCGCAACGGCACGCGCGCCTATCGCATGGGCCGCGAGATCGAGGCCGGGCGCGTGTGGACGAACTGCTATCACCTGTATCCGGCGCACGCGGCGTTCGGCGGCTACAAGCAGTCGGGTATCGGCCGCGAGACGCACAAGAAGGCGCTCGAAAACTATCAGCAGACGAAGTGCTTGCTCGTCAGCTACCAAGCGGAAGCCCTCGGGTTCTTCTGATCGGCGAGCCGTCGAAGAGGGCATGCGCTCGAGCGCCGCGGCTGCAGGCGGCGCTCGAGCGGTATGGACTCATCGTTCGAAGCGTCGAAGCGTCCAAGCGTCCAAGCGTCCAAGCGTCCAAGCGTCCAAGCGTCAAAGCGTCAAAGCGTCAAAGCGTCAAAGCGTCGAAGCGTCGAAGCGTCAAAGCGTCGAAGCGTCGAAGCGTCAAAGCGCGAGACGCGGCGCCACATACACGCCGTACTGCGGCCCCACACCCCACGCCTGCACCGGAAGCCGATAGCCGCTGACGAAGTGGCCCTCGATGTACTTGTCGCTTCCGCCGTACGAGCCGTCGACATGAAACGCGGCGAAGGCGACGATCGGCACGTAGCTGTGCGAGTCGATCTGCGCGGCGACGGGCACGACGATCGTCGCGCCGACCGGGACTTCGCTGTAGAGCGTCGTCTTTACGCCCGGCTCGATCCAGATGCTGTCGCCGATCGAAATCGGCGAAGGGTTGCCGGACGCCATGAGACCTCGCACGGTCGGCACATCGTCGGCGTTGATCAGAAACGAGGTCCATTGCCCGGCTTCGCAGGTGCCGCCGTAGAGGTGCCCGTTACCGATCTCGAACTCGTACGGCTGTCCCGTCGACGGATCGATCGTCGGCTCGTTCGCTTGAGCGTCCCAATACTGATCGAGCACGCATCGATCCACGACCATCGGAAAGAGGCCGCCTGCGCCGACCGTCGACGGCGCCGCGGCGACCGCGACCGCCGTGGCACTCGCCGGCGCGCTCAGCAAATCCAGGAAGCCGCCGAGCAGCAGTGAGACGGCGCCGCCGTTCAGGCTCGCGCTTCGGGTGACCGTCACTTGGACCGCGGGCGCATCGTAGGTGCCCGGCGTAAGCGTCTGCGCTTGGAGCGTCGAAGGCGAGCCCGTCAAATTCCAGAATCCCGTTTGGACCGTGGCGGCCGTAAGTGTTGCGCCGTCCGATCGATTGAGCGATACGGCCGCGTTCGTCGCATCGGCTGCGCTGGTCCAATCAGGCCCGCTGCCCGACGCGAGGAGCTTCGACGCGCCCGCGAGCGCCGCCGCGTCGGCGGCGTTCTGCAGTTCGTTGCGCACGGTGGCGACGCGCGGCAGATCGACCGCGAACGCGCCGAGCGTCAGCAACATCGGCATCGTCAGCAGCAACCAAAGCGGTACGGAGCCGCGTTGCCGAGCGAACGATTTCGCGTGCGCTCGAAAGCGCTGCGTACGCCGCATGCGCTTACTCATAGTTCATGACCGTCGTTGCGCTGACGGTGACGGGCCCCGTCAGCGCGCTGAACGCCGAGCCGAGGACGAGCCCTTCGTACGTGTACGTCACCGTGACTCTGAGCGGGCTGCCCGGCGAAGTGCCGCTCGACTGGTCGACGCTGACGGCCGGCGTCGTGCTCGTGCCGCCTGTCACTAGGTTGTCTTGCGCATAGGCAAGCGCGACGTTGGCGACGTCGCTCGGGGCCATTTGCGGCACGCGCACGACGACGCCGGCACGCGCGGCCTCGCGGCTCGCATTGGTGATGACGGCCTTGTCGCAGAGCAGCAGGCTCGTGTCGACGATGCCGAACAATACCGTCATCAGGAACGGAAAGACGAGCACGAATTCGAGCGCGGCAACGCCGCGCTCGTTCGAGGCGAGCCGCGCGAGCCGATTCAATCGAGCGCTCCGGGCGAGACGTCCCGCGCGGACGGCACGGTCTGAACCCGCGCAGCGCCGGCATCGGCTTGCGCCGAGGACCAGCGCGTGCGCAACTGCTCGTAGTAGCGCAAGTTGTCCTCGGCCGATGCAGCGGGCATATCGGCCGTGAGAATTCGTTTGGCCGCTTCGCTATTGCCCAGGACGCCGTAGGCGAGCGCGAGGTTCTCGCGCGCTTGCGCGGGAGCGTCGGGCAAGCCGGCGATATCGAGCAAAACGTTCGCGCCTTCGCGCGCACGCCGCTCGAGGATCAGCGACAGCCCGAGGTTCGTCTTCAAGCCCTGCGCTTCGGGGTGACGTGCCAGCGCGCTCCGGTAGATCGCTTGAGCTTCTTCGTGCTTGCCCTGCAAATCGAGTGCGGCGCCCAGACCCTCGGCGGCCACGGCGCTTTCGGGATGTGTGCCGACGAGCCGGCGGTAGCGGGCCACCGCGTCGTCCAAGCGCCGCTCGCGCAATGCGACGCGAGCCAGTCCCAACTGTGCGCGCGGGTCGTCGGGGCTGTCCGCCGCCGCGCGCCGGTACAGCACGCCGGCGCGCGCCAAGTCTCCCGTTTGATAGATCGCGTCGGCCAACCCCAGCTCGGCCGGGAGCGATCGAGGATCGGCCTTGAGCGCGCGTTCGAACAGCGACAGTGCGAGTTGGGTGTCGCCGCTCTCGAGCGCGCTTTCGGCAATGCGCAGGTCGGTGCTTTTGTCGGCGCCGCGTTCCGCGACGACCGGACGCGCTTGCACGCTCGGCCCGCTTGCGCAACCGCCGAGCAGGCACACGGCCAGTGCGGAAACGGCCAGCGCGTAGCGCAACGGCCTGTCGGACAGCACCGGGATCGAATACGAATACATACGAGAACCTCCCACGGCCGAGCCGACCGTCGAATCAATGGTGAAACACGGCGATGAGCCGGATGACGGCGGGTCCCGCGGCGATCAATGCGACCGTGGGCATGATGAACAGCATCATCGGCAGCGTCATTTTCGGCGCAAGCTTCGCGGCTTTTTCTTCGAGTGCGATGATCTGCATCGAGCGCTCGGTACGAGAGAGCATGCGCAGCGACTGCGTGATCGGCGTGCCGTACTGCTGCGATTGGACGAGCGTCGTCACGAGTGCGCGCATCGAGGTCAGGCCGATTCGGGCCGCCATCGCGTTCAGCGCACGTGCGCTGTCGCCGCCGATCTGCAACTCGTCGGCCGTAATCGAAAATTCGTCGGCGAGCGGCGGGCAGATCGTGCGCAATTCGGCGGCCACGCGCTTGATCGCGACGACCAGGCTGTTGCCGGCGTTCGTGCAGATAACAAGGAGGTCGAGCGCGTCGGGCAAAGCCACCGAAATCGCGCGTTGGCGGCGTTTGATGGCATAGCCGAGCCCGTACTCGGGCACCATCATGCCGATGACGAACGCGCCCGCCATCGCGAGCAGACGCATGACGAAGTAGCTGCCCATGCGCGGAATATGCGGCGCCAGCATGATGGCGCCCAGCGCGACGCACGTCCCGCAGACGATCTTCAACCCCGCGAGGATCGAGACGGCGCGAGGCTCGCGAAAGCCCGCGCTCGCAAGGCGCGCGGCGAGCTTGCCGCGCTCGGCAGCATCGATGACGGGCATGCGTTCGCCGAGCGTCGCGACTTTACGCGCGAGTTTCTGGGGAACGTTTTGCCCCGGCTCTCCCGCGTTCGTTTGCGTGACGCTCTGCCGAACGCGTTGCGCGATGCGCGAGCGCGTGCTGCGGCCGCGTAGCATGAGCCAGAGCGTGGCGCATACGAGCAATAAGACGAGCGCGAAATTTTTCCAGAGATCGGTCGTGGTCATGATCGTGGCGAGGCTCAGCGCGAGGTGTCCAAGTTGGCGATCTTGCGAATCATCGCGAGGCCGATCGTCAGCAGCACGGCGCCGAGGACCAGCATCTTGTGGCCGGCTCGCGTATTGAACAGCAGCGAGACGTAAGGTCGATTGACGAGGTACAGAAAGCCCATGATGAAGAACGGTACGCCCGAGATGATCTTGCTCGAGATGCGGCCTTCGGCCGTGAGCGCCTTCGTCTTGGAGCGGATGTCGCGACGCGTGCGCACGATCGAGGCGAGGTTTTCGAGCGTTTCCGCGAGGTTGCCGCCCGTTTCCCGCTGCAGCACGAGGCAGACGGCGAAGAACGAAAAGTCGGCAAGCTGCAGTCGCTCGGCCGCTTGCTCGAGGACGTCTTTCACTTCGGCGCCGACGAGCAGCGCATCGCCCATCGAGCGAAACGTCGAACGCACGGGCTCCTCGCTTTCGACACCGGCCGTGCAGATCGCTTGTACCGCCGGGATGCCTGCCCGTACGGCGCGAATGATCAAATCCAACGTGTCGGGGAACGCAGCGAGAAAGCGCTGCTTGAAGCGCGCGATGATGAAGGCGTAGACGCCGCGCACGGCGATGAGCGCGTCGATGACGGCGCCGAGCACGCGCGCCCACAGCGGAAGTCCGGCCAGCGAAGCCGCGGCGAACGACACGAGGCCGACGAGTACGGCGGCCGCAACGATCGTGCGCACGCCCGCGCGGCCGGCGATCGTCTCGATGCGTTGACGCTTCGCATGAAGCCAGGCTTGCCAAGCGCGCTCGTCGCCGTCGCGGCGATCGAGACTCACGAGCTGATGCGAAGGCTTGTCGCTGCGGGCCTTGCGCGGAGCGGCATGCGAATCGCGCAGCGCGGCCACGCGCATGGCGATCCGCTGCGCGGGCTGCTTTTGCGCCATCTCGCGCAGCGCCCGCACGATGAGTCCCGCGATGACGATCGCAAAAAAGGCGGCGATGGCGACGACGTCGGCGGGCGTCATGACTGCATCGCTCCGATCAATTGCTCTTCGAGGCCGTAATAGGCCGCACGCTGAGCGAACGCGGGACGCAGCGACGACGATTCGAAGGCACCGCGTACCTGCTCTTCGTAGGCGCTGGCGTTGAATCGAAACGCGAACAGGTCTTGCGTGATCACGACGTCGCCCTCCATACCGGAGATCTCCGTCACGCGCGTGACGCGCCGCATGCCGTCGCGCATGCGCTCGACCTGCAAGATCATGTGCACGGCGCTGGCGATCTGGCGGCGAATGGAGACGAGCGGTAGGTTGCCGTTGGCCATCATTACCATGCTTTCGAGCCGTGTGATCGCGTCGCGCGGCGTGTTCGCATGGATCGTCGTCATCGAGCCGTCGTGGCCCGTGTTCATCGCTTGCAGCACATCGAACGCTTCGGTGCCGCGCGTCTCGCCGAGAATGATGCGATCGGGCCGCATCCGCAGCGCATTGCGCACGAGGTCGCGCTGCGAAATGCCGCCGAGCCCTTCGCTATTTTCCGGGCGCGTTTCGAGGCTCACGACGTGCGGCTGTTGAAGCTGCAGTTCCGCGGCGTCTTCGATCGTGACGATCCGTTCGTGCGGGTCGATGAAGTTCGACAGCGCGTTGAGCAGCGTCGTCTTGCCCGAGCCCGTGCCGCCCGAAATGACGATGTTCAGGCGGCAGGCGCTGGCAATGCGCAGCACCTCGACCATGGCGGGGGAAATATTGCCTTGCTGCGCCATTTTCGACAGCGTGATGTTGCGCTTGGAAAATTTGCGGATGGAGATCGACGCCCCGCGCAGGGCGATGGGCGGCAGCACCACGTTGACGCGGCTGCCGTCGGCGAGACGCGCATCGACGAGCGGGCTGCTTTCGTCGACGCGGCGGCCGACCGCGGCCGCAATGCGCTGGGCGACGTTGATGACGTGCGCGTTATCGCGAAACTTCAGCGGCGTAAGCTCGAGCCGTCCGCTGCGTTCGACGTAGACTTGATCGGGGCCGTTCACGAGAATGTCGGTGACTTTCTCGTCGGCGAGCAGCGGCTCGATCGGGCCCACGCCGAACATGTCGTTGAGCATCTCGTCGACGATGAGCGCCTGTTCGGCGAGCGTGATCGTCAGCCGTTCGCGCGCGATCGTTTCGGCGGCGATCTGTTCGATGCCTTCGCGCACGTGCGCACGCGACATCATCAGCGCGGCCGACATGTTCATCGAAGAAAACACCGCCGATCGGATCGTCTTGAAGGTGTCGGAGCGGATCAGCGCTTCGTGGCGGTCCGCGTGCTGGGGCACGTTCGCGCCGTTCGCCCGTTGCTCGGCGCCGCTCGCGTGCGCCGGGGCGCTCGTATCGGCAATCACGGGCGACGCATGAGCCGGCGCCGCTTGGGGCTTCTCTGAGACCGCGGCCTCCGGCATATCAGGGCGAGCGGGCGCATCGCCTTGACGCGACTCTGCCGCCGCGCTCGATTGCGGCGCGAACGAGGAGGCGTGGCTGCGCCGTCCGAACATCATGCGGCGCTCCGTTTGCGCGTGAGCCTCGCGTACCAGGGCGCGCGCTGCGCGACGGCCGGTGCGTCCGATCCCGTGATCGCATCGGCGAGCCCGGCGACTGCGCGCGCGAATGCCGAATGCTTGCCGTCGGCGATCGCTTCGCCGAGATTTTCCGCAACGGCGAGCGTTTGCGGTTCGTACGGGAATTCATGGACCGACGCGCGGCCGAGCGCATGGACGAAATCGGCTTGAGCGACGCGGCCGCGCACGGGTTGCTGTGCGTTGTTGAGCAGAACCGAGACGGCCGCATCGGCCGGCCGGCCCTCCGCGAAGCGGCACAACCGCGCCGTTTCCCTTGCTGCGTGCACCGAGCGATCGGCAACGACGTGAATCGTCTCGCAGGCGTCGAGCGTTTCGTCGACGAAGCCGCCTGCGCGTTGCGGCAAGTCGAGCACCACGTAGTGGAAGTGGCGCTTGAGTGCGGCGACGAGCTCCCCCACGGCGCCGGGCCGCAAGCCGAGGGGTTGATCGTATGGCAGCTGCGCGCCGAGCACGAATAACCGATCGCTTTGTGCGACGGCGGTTTGATGAATGAGTTGCTGATCCAGGCGCTGCGTGTTCTGCAGCAATTGAGCCAGCCCTTGGTTCGAGACGATCCCGAGCATCGACGCGGCCGCGCCCCCGTGCAGGTCCAGATCGACGTAGGCGATGCGCCGCCTGGTTTTATCGGCCAGGTGCCGCGCGAGCGCGGTGGCGATCGTCGTCACGCCCACGCCGCCGCGTGCGCCGATGAAGCCGATCGCCTTGCCGGCGCGCGCTTGCGCCGAGGGATCGGCCGCAGCCAGCGCACGCTGCACGAGCTCCACGGTCAACGGTTTGACGAGATAGTCTTGCACGCCCATCCGCAGCAACGAGCGGAACAACCCCACGTCGTTTCGATCGCCGATCACGACGACGCTGACCGACGGGTCGACGACTTCGGCGAGCCGCATCAAATCCGAGACGGGCATCGGCGAGCCGGAGACGTCCACGAGGAGGTGCCGCGGCGAGTGGGGCAGGCCGCGCATGAGCTCGACGGCTTCATCGACGGCGCCGCGCGTGACATAGGCATGGGCGATGCCTTGGTCGAGCATCAGATTCTTGACGACCTCTTCGCTGCTCGCGTCGGCGAGGACCGCGATGATGCGATCCGTGGCGAGCGGCTGCGCGCGACGATTGGCGGAACGCAGTTCGAAGGCACCCATGGCGTATCCGTCCTCAATGCGCGACCGACGTCGTCGTCGACGTCGATCGCAGCGGTTGCGTTCTGCCTTCCTCATACGCGCGCACGGCGCTCGCGCCGAGCGCGGCGTCGGCGCCGGCATAGGGGACGGGCGCGACGAGGTCGGCCGGGCGTGCGAGCATGGCGGCGAGATTCGAGTAGGTGGCGCAGCCGAAGGCGACGCCGGGCCGCCCTCGGCCCGCATCCACCATATGCGACGGCTGGTTCAACCGATCGCATTGGGGCGGCAGGGCGCGTCCGCCGTTTTCCGACGAGTAGCCGATGACGGAGTCGTTGGGCATGCCGAGCGGCGGGTGCTCCGACATGCAGCCGCCGAGCCCCGACGCCGCGGCAAACGCGGCGCAGAGCGCGATAGTGAGGACCGCAAAGCGATGGATCATGGCGCTGCTCCCCATCAATAGACGAAACCGGCCGCGCCGACGAGCCGCGGCGCGTCGCCGGCAAGCGGGTCGAGACCGATCGCACGCTGTAGGGCGTACTCGATGTCGCTGCTCGGGTGCGTGACGCTGTCCAGCGCATCGCGCGTTTGACCGGGGCCGACAGGTTGCACGATGTAGGGCGTGACGATGACGACGACTTCCGATTTGTTGTTCAGATATTCCTTCGACGAGAACAGCTTGCCGAGCACGGGCAGGCGGCCGAGCCCGGGCAGTTGCGAGAGCACGTCGCTGCTCTTGCTCTGCAGCAGCCCGCCGATCGCGAAGCTTTGACCGCTCGAAAGCTCCACCGTCGTTTCGACGCGGCGCACGGTCAGCGCGGGCACTTTGATCGACCCGGTCGTGACGCTGTTGGTCGGATCGATCTCGCTCACTTCGGGCCGCACCTTCAGGCTGATGCGATTATTGGCGAGCACCGTCGGCGTAAAGTCGAGCGACACGCCGTACGGTTTGAACTCGATCGTGATCGCGCCCGTCGTGTCCTGCGCGACCGGAATCGGGAATTCGCCGCCGGCGAGGAAGCTGGCTGTTTGACCCGACATCGCGGTCAGGTTCGGCTCGGCCAGCATCGTGATCAAGCCTTCTTGGTCCAGCGCGTCCAATACGCCGTCGATCGAATAGCGCGAAGTGTGAAAGCCGCCGAGGATCGAGTACGCCCCCGAGGGCGCCAAATTGAACAGCTTGGACGTCGGATCGAGGAACGCGCGTCCGCTGAACAGACCGCCGATGAAGTTGCCGTTCGCGCCGAGCGCACTCCAGTTGATGCCCAACTGCTGCGTGACATTGCGATCCACTTCGGTGATACGGACTCGCAAGTGCACCTGGATCGGCTGCTCGAGCGTAAGTCGGTTGACGAGTGCTTCCTGGTCGCGCAAGTACGGTTTTAACGTTTGCACGACGGCGTCGGCATCGCCGGCGCTGGGCACGCGTCCGCTCACCATCAGCGAGCCGGGCGCGCTCGCCACCGTGAGCCGCCATTGCGGAAAACGCGCGTCGAGCAAGCGTTGGATCGAAGCGGTGTCCATCGCCACGAGGATGGTCTTGCGAAGAATGGGGCGATTGTTGGCGCCTAGCGCGAACAGCGTCGTCGTGCCGGCCTTCTTGCCGAGGACGAACACCGTCTGCGGTGTCGGCACGTGCACGTCGGCAACGTCGGGGTCGGCGACGAATACGGCGACGGCAGCCTCGGGCAGTTGCACCATTTCGCCGCCGCCTGCGGGCACGGTCAATACGTCGTCGTTGCCGGCACCGGCTGCCTGTACGGACGCCGCCGCCAGCAAAAGCAGCATGCCTACGAAGGCGAGACGCGCGAATGAGCGGAGAGCGTGAAGCATCATTGAAACATCCTAAGCAGCGGGGCGTGCGCCGCGCGACGCGGCGGTGGCCGCCGAGCCTGCGGGAACGACGGGCGCCGACGGCGGTGCGCCGGCCGGCAGCGGCGGCACTGACGCGGCCGATCCGTTTTGTGCGCCCAACGAGTGGGTCCCGAACGAATCGGTTTGGCGCGAGCCGCGATAGATGACGACAGGCCGCGCGCTAACGCTCGCATGCGACACGGCGGCATGCGTCGAAGGCGAAGCAGCGGGCGTCATGGCGCGCAGGCCTCGAGATACGTCGCGCGCCCACATCGGGGGCGTTTGCGGCTCGACGACATCTTCGGCCTGCGGGGCTTGACGGTCGCGCGTCGCAAAACTGCGCAGCGCGAGCGAGAGCGAGCCGAGATGGGCGGCCACGGTCACGGCCTCCGCGCTGCGCGGCGTCACTTCGAACGTGACGGTGCGCGCGCGGGCGTTGGCCGTGCTCGGCTTCGTTTCGTCATCCTTGGGCCGCTTGAAGGCGGTGCCCACGGCGAGCACGCGTACGCGCTCCGCGATCGTCTCGGTTTCGACGGTCCGGTCCGACGTCCCCGCGGCGGGCGACGCATTCGGGGCGCCCGGCGCCGTCGCGATTTGCTGCGTCAACAGAACGTCGACATAGTCGCCCGGTTCGATGAGCCCGGCGTTGCCGGAAACGTCGTCGATCGCAACGGAGATCGCACGCATGCCGGGCTTGAGCGCGGCGGCCAAAAATCCGGGGGAGCTCGGCGAAATGACGTCCGACGCGCCGAGCGGCGTGCCTGCATGGACCGCATGGCGCAGCAAATCGCCCTTCAGGTCGGTTGCGTCCGGCGTGCCTTGGACGAGCGCACCGGCCGGAGCGTCGCTGCGGGGCACCGGCTTCCAGACGAGGTCGCTGTCGCGCAGCAAGAGGCCATCGGGCAGATCGGCCGCCGCGGCGCGAACGTGCACTGTCGGCGGCGGCTTGACGGGGCCGGGGCGCGAGGCTGCCACGTAGAGCGAGCGCAGCACGAACGCGCCGATGGCCGCAACGACGATCAAGCCGGCGAGTTTGAGAATGTTTTGCATGACGACGGCGTTCCGTTACGTGAGCCGCACATGAGCCCAGACCGGCCACGCGGCGTGGCGCAGCGGGAGGGCGAGCGAGTGGGCAGCCGGCAACCAGACCGGTAGCCAAACCGCGACGATCCCGCCGGCCGCCAAAGCGACTCCGTAAGGCACGCCGCGAGCCGGAGCGAGCCATGCGAGCGCCGACGGCGCCGTCGCTTCGCGCTGCAATCTCGCAAGGGCGATTTGCGCCAACGCGAGCACCAATCCGAACATCGAAACGACGAAGAAGACGCTCGAGGCGTGAGTGGGGCCGCTCCAGAGAAAAACGGCGCCGAACAGCTTCGCGTCGCCGCCGCCGAGCCAACCGAAGCGAAACAAGACGGCTGCCAGCGCGAACGCGGCCGTTCCCATGGCGACATGCATGGCTAGGCCGGTGCGCGTTTCAGGCCCGAGCCACGCGTGCGCGAAGTAAAGAAGGGCGAACGACGCGACGACGGCGTTGGGCAAGCGTCGCCGGCGCAGATCGGACAGCGCCAGCATCGACAATAGTGCGCAGGCGAGGGCGTAGGTCACGTACATGAGCATGGGCGTATCGAGCGACGTTCGCCGGCGCAGGCCAGGGTGAGCCGTTCGGCGAAAAGAGCCGAACGGACTCGATCGGTTAGTGACCGCTGGCTTGAACGCTGGTGACGTGCGTGATCATGTTTTGGAACAGGGCGGGCAAGCCGTCGGTGCCGCCGAAGATCGCACCCGCGGCTGCGACCGCCACCACGACGATGCCGGCCAAGACGGAGTATTCGAGTGCGCTGACGCCGCGCTCGTCGCGCGAAAGGAATCGTAGAAAACGAAACATGTAAGGACTCCTAATTAATGACGAAGGGGCCGCTGGACCGCTTTCGCAACAGGGGGAGGGAGATCTTGTGGCTCCCAAATTTGTTTACGGCAATCGTTTGCGCGGCTTTAGTGAGATTCGTAGGAGACCTAAATTACGATTGAAAGAATTTATCGTATGAACAAACGACGCCCGGTCTGAAACGGGGAGCGAAGCCCAGTATCGGCGCGGGTTTTCGAGGTACGCGAGCTCGTTGCGCAGGGGCGGCGATGAAATCGACGTTAGGTGTAAACGATAGATCAGGTGTCCTAACGATCGGGTGAAGACCCCATTGGGGTTTGACCTCAATCATCGTATTTTTGTCGGCTATCGGCAGATGCGTTCGCGGCAGAGACAAGCGAAAACGGAGGTTCGTCACGTTCATGCCGAATCGGCACGCACATTGACCTAGCGTAAAGACTGGCTCGACTGTCGGTGCTACGCTCGCATGGGCGTAGGCTGCGGCCGCACCGCACGAATCGGGGCGATGCACGGGCCACGTCCCCCGGATCGTTGCGAGCGAGTCACAGTCAGCATGCCCATTCATTACCTGCGCGGGTTCACCGCTCCCGAGCGGACCGACGAAGCCAATCGCCGCCTAGGCCGCTCGCTGGCGTTCGTCGCCGGCGCCGCCAACGCGGGCGGCTTCCTGGCGGTCGGCCAATATACATCCCATATGTCGGGCGTGGTCTCGTCGATGTCCGACAACTTCGCGCTCGGCGAAGTCGGACTGGCCGGCGCAGGGCTGGCATCGCTCATTTCGTTTCTGTGCGGCGCCGCCACCTCGGCCGTCATGATCAATTGGGGCCGGCGGCACGCCTTGCGCAGTCTATACGCCATGCCGCTGATGCTGGAGGCGACACTGTTGCTCGTGTTCGGCTTTCTCGGTTCCAATCTGGAGGCGCACCGAGTGCTGTTCGTGCCCGCGACCGTCGTGCTGCTTTGTTTCGTCATGGGCTTGCAAAACGCCATGATCACGAAGATCTCGAAAGCCGAAATACGCACGACGCACGTCACCGGGCTCGTGACCGACATGGGAATCGAACTCGGAAAACTCTTCTATTGGAACCGCATGAGGCGGCACGAACTTGCCGTGCGCGCCGACCGCCAGCGCCTCGCGCTGCTCGCCTCGCTGCTTGCCGCGTTCTTTTGCGGCGGCCTCGCCGGCGCCCTGGGCTTCAAGCACATGGGCTTCGTGTCGACGGTACCGCTTGCGACGGTCCTTGTGGCGCTGGCGGCCGTGCCTTTGATGGACGACATGCTCGGCCAGCGTTTGTGAGGACGCCATTCATACCCGCTTGATCGGCCCCGAGTACCGAGCGACGGCGGGATCGGTCGTCACGAGGGAGATGCCCTCGGCAATGGCCTGCGCCACGAGCATCCGATCGAACGGGTCTTTGTGCAGCGGTGCCAGCCCCTTCATCGACACGACGTGGCGGTTCGTGATCGGCAATTCGATGTAACCGTTGTCCACGAGCGCGCGACGCAGCAGCCGGGGATCGACTTGGAAGTCCGTTCGCCCCAAGTCGCTCTTGATCGTGATTTCCCACAAACTGGCAGCGCTGAACAGCAGCGCATTTTCTTCGTCCTCCAACAACCTGCGGGCGGAGGCCGAAAGCCGCTCGGGCTGCCCGGCCGCCCACAGCAGCAGATGCGTATCGAGTAGCAGTTTCACGTATCGGCGCCTCCGAAAAGATTCGCGATGTCGCCCGCCTCCATTCGATCGAAATCCTCGGGCACGGCGATTTCGCCCGCCAGAAAACCGAGACGCCGGCGCTGGCCCGCAACAGGGGCGTCGAGCGGGACGACCTTTACGAGCGGCTTTCCCGCCTTGGCGATGATGAATGCTTCGCCGAGCGCGGCGCGATCGACGAGCCGCGACAGATGTGTCTTTGCTTCGTGGATGTTCACGATTTCCATGATCTCGTTGCAGTGGACTAAGTCTCGTTAGTTTAGCTGAATTTTGCAATAGACCGAACGGCCAACGCTCTTTCGCACCGCACCATCGAAAATCTGCCCCTCGCCTTGACATGCTGCGGCGCGTATCCGATCATTCGATCAGCTAATGAGCAATTGCTCTATCGATGAGCGATCGCTCGCCGCATCCGAGAAGCGCCGCAGACCAGAAAGAAAGACGGGTTCCGTCAACCCTTTGGAGACACGTTCGTGAGATTGCACGACAAAGTCGCCGTCCTGACCGGGGCGGCGAGCGGAATCGGCGAAGCCGTCGCCGAGCGTTACTTGCAGGAGGGCGCGCGCTGCGTCCTCGTCGACGTGAAGCCGGCCGACGCCGTATGCGCCGATCTCGCCAAGCGGCATGCCGACCGCGTCCTCGTGGTGAAGGCCGACGTTACGTGGCGCGAAGACATCGACCGCATCGTCGAGGCATCCGTCGAGCGCTTCGGCGGCATCGACATCCTGTTCAACAACGCCGCGATTTTCGATATGCGGCCGTTGCTCGACGAATCCTGGGACATCTTCGATACGCTCTTTTCCGTCAATGTGAAGGGCATGTTCTTCCTCATGCAAGCCGTTGCTCGGCGCATGGTCGAGCAGGGGCGGGGCGGCAAGATCATCAACATGTCGTCGCAGGCGGGCCGTCGCGGCGAAGCGCTCGTCTCGCACTACTGCGCAACGAAGGCCGCGGTGCTGAGCTACACGCAATCGGCCGCTCTGGCCTTGGCCCCGCATCGCATCAACGTGAACGGCATTGCGCCCGGCGTCATCGATACGCCGATGTGGACGCAGGTCGACGCGCTGTTCGCCCGTTACGAAGGGCGCGCGCCGGGCGAGAAAAAGCGCCTCGTCGGCGAAGCGGTCCCGCTCGGCCGCATGGGCCTGCCGGCCGATTTGACCGGCGCCGCGCTGTTTTTGGCATCGAGCGACGCCGACTACATCACGGCGCAGACGCTGAACGTCGACGGCGGCAACTGGATGAGCTGAGTACGAACCGCGCTTCGCTGCGAAGCGCACGTGCATTTCCACCACAACGTACAAGACTTAAGGAGACAAGCGATGCAACGCACTTCCGGCTTTGCCGTTCGACTGACGCGGCGCGCGACCGCCGCCGGCGCCCTCGCGTTGACGGCGATGGCCGCGCTGCCGGCGTCCGCCGCGACGATCACGATCGCGGTCGTGAACAACCCCGACATGATCGAGATGAAGAAGCTCTCCTCCGATTTCGAGAAGAGCAATCCCGGCATCAAGCTGAACTGGGTCGTGCTCGAGGAGAATGTCCTGCGCCAGCGCGCGACGACCGACATCACCACGGGCAGCGGCCAATTCGACGTAATGATGATCGGTGCATACGAGGCGCCGCAATGGGGCAAGCGCGGCTGGCTGTCGCCGATGACGAATCTCCCGGCCGACTACGACGTCAACGACGTCATGAAGCCCGTGCGCGACAGCCTGTCGTACAACGGCACCCTCTACGCGTTGCCGTTCTACGCCGAGAGCTCGATGACGTTCTATCGCAAGGATCTGTTCGCGGCGAAGGGGCTCACGATGCCGGCGAAGCCGACGTACGACCAGATCAGCCAATTCGCCGACAAGCTGACCGACAAATCGGCCGGCATCTACGGCATTTGCTTGCGCGGCAAGGCCGGCTGGGGCGAGAACATGGCGTACCTGACCACGCGCGTGAATACGTATGGCGGCCGCTGGTTCGACGAGAAGTGGCACGCTCAGCTGACTTCGCCGGAGTGGAAGAAGGCGGTCACTTCCTATGTCGACCTGATGAAGAAGGATGGCCCCCCGGGAGCGAGCTCGAACGGCTTCAACGAAAACTTGACGCTGATGTCCTCGGGCAAGTGCGCGATGTGGATCGACGCCACGGTCGCGGCCGGCATGCTCTATAACAAGAGCCAGTCGCAGGTGGCCGACAAGATCGGTTTCGCCGCCGCGCCGACGGAAGTCACGCCGAACGGCTCGCATTGGCTCTGGGCGTGGGCGCTCGCCGTGCCCAAGACGTCGAAGAAGCAAGACGACGCGATGAAGTTCATCGAGTGGGCCACGGGCAAGCCGTACATCGAGCTCGTCGCGAAGGACGAAGGCTGGGCGTCGGTCCCGCCGGGCACGCGCGAATCGACCTATAACCGCCCCGAATACAAGCAGGCGGCGCCGTTCTCCGAATTCGTGGAAAACGCGATCAAGACGGCAGATCCGAATCACCCGACGGCCAAGCCTGTCCCGTACACGGGCGTGCAGTTCGTCGGCATTCCCGAATTCCAATCGTTCGGGACCGTGGTCGGGCAAAGCATCTCCGGCGCTTTGGCCGGCCAGATGACGGTCGACCAGGCGCTCGCGGCGGGCAACGCGGCTGCCGATCGCGCCGTGAAGCAAGCCGGCTACCAGAAGTAAGGCAAGCCGGCGGGCGGTGCGCGCATCCGTGCGCATCGCCCCCCCCGCGGGCAGCGGCCAACGGCACGCCGCGCGTCGCGCGCCCGCGCTCGAGATCGCTTGATGCGATGACCGAGAATCGATCACGAGTCCGAAACGATGGGACATCTACATATGCCGCTCTCGCACGCAGGCCAGCAAGACAGCTTGCCGACTCCCGAACGGCGTGCCGGCTCGACGCGTTGGCTCGCCGCGCCCTCGGTGGCCGTTCTCGTGCTCTGGATGACGATACCGCTCGCGATGACGATCTGGTATTCGTTCTCCCGGTACAACCTGCTCAATCCCGATCAAAAAGGCTTCGCGGGATTCGACAATTACCGCTACCTCATCACCGATCCTTCATTCGTGCCGTCGATCGTGCACACGCTCGAGCTCATCGGGTCCGTGCTCGTCATTACGGTCGTGGGCGGGATCTTGATGGCGATCTTGTTCGATCGGAAATTTCCGGGGCAGGGCATTGCGCGCCTGCTGGCGATCGCCCCGTTCTTCGTCATGCCCACGGTGAGCGCGCTCATTTGGAAGAACATGATGCTGCATCCCGTGTACGGGGTCGTCGCCGCCGCCATGCGTGCGCTCGGCTTGCAGCCGATCGATTGGTTCGCCGCGTATCCGCTTCCTTCGATCGTCGTCATCGTCGCTTGGCAATGGCTGCCGTTCGCATTCCTCATTTTGTTCACGGCCATTCAATCGCTCGACGAAGAGCAAAAGGAGGCCGCGCGCATCGACGGGGCGGGACCCATCGCGATGTTCTTCTACATCACGCTGCCGCACTTGCGCCGCGCGATCGCCGTCGTCCTGATGATGGAGACGATCTTTCTGCTTTCGATCTTCGCCGAGATCTATACCACGACGTCGGGCGGCCCCGGCAATGCGACGACGATCCTCTCGTACCTGATCTATGCGCTCGGCTTGCAGCAGTTCGACGTGGGCCTGGCTTCGGCGGGCGGCATTTTGGCCGTCGTCTTGGCGAACATCGTCGCGTTCTTCCTCGTTCGCATGCTCTCGAAGAATCTCAAAGGGGAGTACGAAGCATGAGCCATCCCACCCTATCGGCCACGCCGCAAGCGCGCGTGCGCGTACCGGCCCTCGACGTCCTCAAGCGCGCGCTGCCCGGCGCCTTGGCGTGGATCATCGCGCTCGCGTTGTTCTTCCCGATCTTCTGGATGACGATCACGGCGTTCAAGACGGAGCGCGACGCGTACTCGATGTCGCTCGTCTTCTCGCCGACGTTCGATAGCTTCCGGGAAGTCTTTGCGCGCAGCGATTACTTCTTGTTCGCGCGCAACTCCATTCTGATTTCGGTGGGCGTGACGGTCCTTTGCTTGCTGCTGGCGGTGCCCGCCGCTTATACGATGGCCTTCTTTCCGACGCGCCGCACGCAGAAGCTATTGTTGTGGATGCTGTCGACGAAGATGATGCCGTCGGTGGGCGTGCTCGTGCCGATCTACCTGCTCTGGAAAAACGCGGGGCTGCTCGATACCGTCACCGGGCTCGTCATCGTCTATGCGTTGATGAATCTACCGATCGCCGTTTGGATGGCCTTCACCTACTTCAACGAGATTCCGCGCGACATCCTCGAAGCCGGCCGCATCGACGGCGCGGCGACTTGGCAGGAGATCGTCTACCTGTTGATGCCGATGGCGTTGCCGGGGCTTGCTTCGACGGCGCTGCTGCTCGTGATTCTGTCGTGGAACGAGGCGTTTTGGAGCATCAACCTATCGAGCTCGGGCGCCGCCCCGTTGACCGTGTTCATCGCCTCTTATTCGAGCCCCGAGGGATTGTTCTGGGCGAAGCTATCGGCAGCCTCGCTGCTCGCCGTTGCACCGATCCTGCTCGTGGGCTGGGTGTCGCAGAAGCAACTCGTCCGCGGTCTCACGTTCGGAGCCGTCAAATGACGGGAGCGACCACACGTGCCGGCGAACTGCGGCGCGATCGCGTGCTGATCTGCGATTGCGACGGCGTACTGATCGACAGCGAGGCCGTCGCCGCGCGAATGCTCGTGCAGCAATTGCAGGCGCGCTGGCCGCATGCCGATGTCGAGCCCATCGTCCTGCCGCTGCTCGGACTGCGTATCGAGCGCGTGCTGGAAGCGAGCGCCGCGGCGCTCGGCGAGACGCTCGCGCCCGTGGAGATGGATGCGATACGGCGCAGCGTGGAAAGCGCGGCGCAACAGGCGCCGGTCGTGGCGGGCGTGGAGGCGGCGCTCGCACGGATCGCCCTGACGAAAGCTTGTGCGAGCAACAGCTATACGGCTTATGTCTCGGCCGTGTTGGCGCGCACGGGGCTCGATCGCTTCTTCGGAAGCCATGTGTATTGCGCAGACCGAGTGCCGCGCCCGAAGCCCGCGCCCGACATTTATGTCGCCGCCGCCGAGGCGCTCGGCGTGTCGAGCCTCGCGTGTCTCGTCGTCGAAGATAGCGTCGCCGGCGTGTCGGCGGCCAGCGCGGCGGGCATGACCGTGCTCGGCTTCGCGGGCGGCACGCACGCCGGGCACGGGGGCCTCGCTCATGTCGACGCGCTCACGCAGGCGGGCGCACATCACGTATTCGACGACATGCGTGCGTTGCCCGCGCTCGTCGAGCAATGGATCGCCGGCGCAGCCGACACGGCTCGCCCGGCAACGAATCGGAAAGGAGACGCATCATGGCAAGCCTGACGCTGCGTGGCATCGCGAAACGGTATGAGGAGCACGAGGTATTGCGCAACGTGAACCTCGACATCGCGGACGGCGAATTCGTCGTCTTCGTCGGGCCGAGCGGATGCGGCAAGTCCACGCTGCTGCGGATGATCGCGGGGCTCGAGGCGATCAGCGGCGGCGAGTTGCTGATCGATGCCGCGCGCGTGAACGACGTGCCGCCGGCCAAGCGCGGCATCGCGATGGTGTTTCAGTCGTATGCGCTCTACCCGCATATGTCGCTGTACGACAACATGGCGTTCGGCCTGAAGCTCGCCGGGGCGAAGAAGCCCGAAATCGATGAGGCCGTGCGCAACGCCGCCAAGATCCTGCACATCGATCATCTGCTGGACCGCAAGCCGAAGCAGTTGTCGGGTGGACAGCGTCAACGCGTGGCGATCGGACGGGCCATCACGCGCAAGCCGAAAGTATTCCTGTTCGACGAGCCGTTGTCGAACCTCGACGCTGCGCTGCGCGTGAAAATGCGGCTCGAATTCGCGCGGCTGCACGACGAATTGAAGACGACGATGATCTACGTGACGCACGACCAGGTCGAGGCGATGACGCTCGCCGACAAAATCGTCGTGATGTCGGCAGGCAACGTCGAACAGGTCGGCAGTCCTAACCGCCTGTACCATGCGCCGGCCAATCGGTTCGTCGCCGGGTTCATCGGCTCGCCGAAGATGAATTTCCTCGACGGCGTGGTCGATCAAGTGAGCGACGACGGCGTGTCGGTGCGTTACGCGACCGGCGAGACGCAGCGCGTGGCGGTCGAGACGCGTGGGGCGGGGGCCTCCAGTGCTCGCGCGCTGCAGCTAGGTTCGCGCGTCACGGTGGGGATTCGGCCGGAACACTTGCACGCGCGCCAGGCCGGGGCCGGGAGCGGCGCCGCCGTCTACGGCGTGTCGGCGAGCACGACGACGGTCGAATCGCTAGGGGACGCGGCGTATCTTTATGCCGAATCCTCCGTGGCGCCCGACGGGCTCATCGCCCGTATTGCGCCGCTCGAGCGGCACGAGCGAGGCGAGGCGCTCGTGTTGGGCGCCGACCCTGAGCATTGCCATCTGTTCGACGAAGACGGGCAGGCCTACGAACGCAAGATCGTGGAAGTGTTGTCGGCGGCTTGAGGGGCGCTTACCCTCTCGAGCCCTAAGCTCCGAGCGCTCCGGCCGCCGCGGCGTTACCAGGACCAGCGCACTCCGGCGTTTGCGCCCACCGTCCGCACGTGCTCGCCGTCGAGATTCGTTCCCCAGCTCACGGTGGCGAAAGCGCTGCCGTGCTTCGAGAACTTGGTCACGATGCCCGCATCGATGCGGCCCGTGGTTTGGTTCACCGGGGTGGCGACCGACGCAACGCTGTCGTAGGTTTGATGGTCGCCATTGGCGAACGCATGCAGCACGTTGAGCGCCACGTAGGGCTGCCAGGCGGCGCCCAGCGCGTCCCAACTGTCGGCAAAGCGCAGACCGAAGCGGGCGAGCACGGTATTGCCGCCGTTGAATCGCACGCTGGAGATGCCGTCGTTTAGGTCGTTGATCGACAGATGCTGATAGACGATCTGAGCTTGCGGCTCCATCGTGAGCCCGTGCCCGATCGGGATCGGCATGCCGCCTTCGATCGAAGCGGTGACGGCGGTGCCGTGCGTGCTCGCATGGACGTGGTCGGTCGACGTCGTATCCGCAGTGAGCGCGCTGCCCGACAAGACGGTATCGGTATACCAGCCGGTCGGGCCGATGTGCGTCCAATAGCCGGCGAGGCTGTATTCGTTGACCGACAGATGCCCGACGTCGACGCCCGACAAGCCCACGGCCGAGCCGTTGACGTCGCCCGTCGCGCGGCCCATGCCGACATAGAAACCGTAGTGGTTGCGATGGCCGCCCTGCACGCCATCCGCGTAGACGTCATGGCCGATCTGCGCGCCGCCCATCGTGCCGTCGAATTGCGGGCTCACGTCGCCGGCTTCGGACAAAACGCTATGCGCGCCCCAAACGCGGCCCCATCCCGCGGGTAGCCGGCCCGTTTCGCCCAGCAGCATTTGATCGCCCTGGCGCAGATGGAATTCGTCGAGTTGCATCCAATCGAGCTGACGCGCCACGGCGGGGATCTGCGCGTAGAGTGCAACCTCCGGGCGATACAGCGTCACCGGCGCGCTGCCTGCGGCCGGCAATGTCGGGGTGCCCGCCGCGGCAACCGTCGCCGTCGCTGCGGCGTCAGCCGCGCCCGGCACCGTGTTCCGCAGATACCAGTTCTGAGACGTGCCGGCGGTGACGCCGCCCTTCGCCAAGTAGTACTCGTAAGCGCCCGCCTTGACCATGCCGCCGTCCAGCGAGAACGCACTTGCATCGGTCGTCGCACCGTTCGCCGCCTGCACGACCTCGATGCCGTTCGATACGGTTGCCGCTCCCGTGCCGCCTACGTTCGTCACCTTGAGCGTCGTCGCGCCCGTTGCCGTGCCTCCATTGATCACGACCTTGTCCGACGCAGCGTTATCCGCACCAAGCACCGCGTTCAGCGCAATGGTGCCGCCTTTGCCGACGTAGCTGCCCACGGTCAGCGTATTGCCGACTTGTCCGTTGCCGCCTACTTGCACGAGGCCCGCATTCGTCAACTGGCCGTTGATGGTGAAGCTGCCTTGCTCCTGTGCGGCCGCCATTGCCGGCGACAACGCATTGGCCACGGCAATCGTTCCGTTGTTCGTGACATCGCCACCCACCGTGCCGTAGCCGCCCAGCGTGGCGCCTGCGGCCACCGTTGCGCGCCCCGCGATCGATGCGGCCGTGTTCGACGCGTCGCCGACGATGAGCGTGCCCTCGGCGACCGTCGTGTCGCCCGTGTAGCTGCTTGCGCCGTCGAGCACGAGCGTGCCGCTGCCGGTCTTCGTCAGAGCGCCTACACCGGTGATGCCCTGGGCGATCGTCGATTGAAAACTCTGCGTGTCGATCGTGCCGCCGTTCGATGCGATCGAAACGGCGCGCGTCGCGGCAAGGTCGAAGCTGCTGCCGAGCAGCAAGGTGCCGCCGTCGAACGTGATGCCGCCGGATGTGCCGCCCAGCGCGCGATCGGCCGATATCGACACCTCACCCGCTTTCAGGACCGTCCCACCGGTATAGGTGTTGCCGCCGGCTGCGGTGGGTGCGAGCGTCAGCGTGCCGGCTCCGTCTTTCTCGACGGCGCCCGTGCCGCTGATCAGGCCCGAGTAGGTCCCGGCCGTATCTTGCTGGAACTGCACGAGACCGTTGTCGGTCACCGCGTTGGTGAGGCTTTGCGCGCTGGCCCGCAAGGTGCCGGGTTGATCGACGAGCATCGAGCCCGTGTAGCTCGAGTTGTTGCCGGTCAACACGAGCGTGCCTTGCTGGACCTCGGCCGAAGTGATGCCCATGCTGCCGATGGAGTTCGTGATCGTCCAGGTGCCGCTGTCTTGTTTCTGCAGCGTTTGGAAATTGGTGATCGTCGTCGGCAGCGTGTCCGAGCCCGCGCCGCCCAACGTCAGCAAATTCGCGCCGCCGCCGCCGTTGATCGTGCCCGACACGCTCGAGCCCGTTTCGAGATTCAACGTATCGTTGCCGCCGGCAAAGACGAGGTTCCCGATCACCTTGCCGAAGTTCGTGAAGACGACCGCGCCGTTGCCGGAGGCGCCCATCACGTTGCCGGGCGCTTGAATGATGCCCGTCGCATTGTTGATGACCGTGTTGGAGCCCGTCGTATTCTGAAACCAGATTGCTGCGGAATTGACGCCGCGGATCGTGCCGTTGTTGACGATCGTGTTGCCGGTGCCTTCAGGATTGACCGCTTCCGCTTGCCCCTGCGTGCCGCCCGACAGCACGGTAGCGCCCTGTTCGACGGTGAGCGTGCCGTTATTGCGGAAATCGATCGTGTTGCCGCCGGTGCCGTAGGTACCGCTCGTGGAGACCGCACCGTTTTGCACGAGCGCGCCGGAACGCACGGTGATGCTGGCGTTGTCCCCGAGCGCGATGGCGCTGCTGTCGCCGACGACGATCTGAGCGTTCGGGTCCACCGTCACTTGGGACCCGGACGCCGTGGCCGGTCCCGTGCCGATCATGGTGGTCCAGGGCGACGGCGCCGACGTATCGCAGGTGGTCGTCGAACCGGACGTCGTGCAGTTCGCGTGAGCGATCGCCGGCAGCAGCGCGACATAGCCGAGCACGGCAAGCGTCGTCGCTTTCGGACGCAGGCTCGAGCTTGCCTGGGTGGGCCGGTTCGGAATCGGATGCGTGTCGGCGTCGCGGCCTGACGACGGCTGAAAATGAAGTTTCTTCCGCATGTATACCTCTGCCTTGGGCTGTCTTTTGTCTCAGTATTTGAAGCGCGGGGTATAGGCGCTTCATTGAGGAAACCGAAATGTATAAGAGTCCGCGGCGACCAATTGTTAAGAAACGTTCAATCGATTCTTAAAAACGTTTGCTGACGCGCAACCGTTTCGATGTTCCGGAAATCGCTGAAATAAGGGCAATGCAGGCGATGGTTCAAAGCAAACGTTTGCGTATTAAAGAAATATGACGGCGCGGAAATTCATTTGCTCTAGATGAATTTTTTTGAGAATTGCTATATCGTCGTTTTGAACCGACGGTGTGCCGGCGCGAAACGGACGGGCCGCAGCTTGCCGATGCAAGGCGTGGAAAAGAGCAGAGCAGCAGCGCCGCGCTCGCCGGCGAAGGGCTGTCCCGCCCATCGAGGGTAAGCAACACGGGCGCGAACGCCCGACGGCGCTACCGTTACCATTGCGCATGACGACCGACGACGCGGAACTATGCGGCGGATCGAGGAAGAAGGGCGCCATCGACGGCTTTAATCGGACGAAGGGAATGCTTTTCGAGCGAGCGGACGAACGGACCATTCGCCTGTCGATTTCGCGCCGTCTCGTTCGTCGAGTAGGATCGAAGGGGTTTTCCCTTCTCCTTTGGAGCCGACCATGCCCACGAACACCGTCCGTCTTCACCGCGTTCTGCGCGCCTCCCCCGACCGTATCTACCGCGCGTTTCTCGATGCGAGCGCCCTGACGAAGTGGCTTCCGCCCAACGGCTTCACCGGCACCGTTCATGCGTTGCGGGCCGAAGTCGGCGGAAGCTACAAGATGTCGTTCACCAATTTCACGACCGGCGACGGCCACTCGTTCGGTGGGGAATATCTCGAACTCGTGCCGCACGAGCGCATTCGTTATACGGGCAAGTTCGACGATCAGAATCTGCCGGGGACCATGCAGACGACGGTGTCGCTGCGTCAGACGCCTTTCGGAACCGAAGTGAACATCGTGCAGGAAGGCATTCCTGAAGTGATTCCGGCCGAAGCCTGCTATCTCGGCTGGCAGGAGTCGCTGGCGCTGCTCAAGCTGCTCGTGGAAGCAGAGATTCGGCAATGAGCCGGGGGCGGTAAAGAAGCGGGGAAAGCGAGCGGGCGAGAGTCAGCGGGCGAGAGTCAGCGGGCGAAAGTCAGCGGGCGAGAGTCAGCGGGCGAGAGTCAGCGGGCGAGAGTCGCGCGCCCGTGCCGGTGCAGCCGCCGGGCGCTTGCCGGCCGATTCTCTTGCATCGGTGCGCCGAGCGGCGTCAAGCCGGTGCGTGCGCGCCGTGCCCTTTGCGACGCTTGACCGCCCGCTCGTCGTCGCCGAGCGCCGCGCGCGCGCACGCCTCGTCGGTCACGAGCCCTGACAACCAACCGCCCTTGAGCACGGCGAGCACCGCGCCGTGCTTGCGTTCGCCGCCCGCAAAACCGATCGTCGGCCGCTTCGGCGGCGAATCGATCGCCACGCTCGTCACGCGCCGGCGCGTCGGCGATTGCACGGGATTGCCGTCCGCATCGATCGGCAGCCCCAGCATTTCCGCCACCGCGCCCCGCTTGGCGAGATCGGCCACTTCCGCGGCCGTGATGAACCCGTCGACGTGCAGCGGGCACTTCGGCCCGATGTCGCCGATTCCGGTGAACGCCACGTCGGCCTGCGCCGTCAACGATTCGACGATCCGATAAAGGCGGTGATTGACCCATTGCGCGCGCTCGGCTTCGCTATCGGCGATGAGCGGCGCGGGAAGCAGGAAGTGCTTGCCGCCGGTCTTCTCGGAGATATGCAGGGCGACGTCGTATCGGTTCGACGAGCCGTCTTGCGCGATGGCGCCGACCATCGAAACGAGCCGGTGCTGCGGACGGTCGATTTGCCCCAGTTGATCGACGGCCGCCTTCAGCGTCCGGCCGCTGCTGACCGAAACGATCATGGGCTTTTCCTCGCTGAGGTAACGTTCCATCACCTGCGCCCCGGCAACGGCGAGCTTGCGATCGATCGCCTCGGGCGTGTCGTCGTCGACGGGAACCACTTCGCACATCGACAGGCCGTAACGCGCCTTCAATTGCTCGGCGAGCGTGAGGCAATCGGCTAGGCGGTGCTCGATGCGCACGCGAACGAGATTCTTCTCCACGGCGAACGCGACGAGCCGCTGCGCCACGGGTCGCGACACCTGCAGCTTTTCGGCGATCTCGTGTTGCGTATTGCCCGCTACGTAATAGAGCCAGGCCGCGCGCGTGGCCAGGTCGAGTTTTTCGTTGGATTTGGTCACGGCGGTAGGCAGGCGGTAAGCACGGCAAGATTAAATGCGATGAGAGGCGGTACGCGTGAAACTGCGATACAGCATATCAGGCCAGCCGGGGGCGGGAGGGCTCGAACAAGGGGCGCACGTGACGGTAGAGCGCGCGGTAGGCGGTAAGCCGTTCGCGCAACTGTGCGTGACGCTGCGCATTCGGCGTGAATTGCGCCACGACGGGCGGCTTCGCCAGCACTTCCCGCGGATTGCCGCCGGCTGCGAGCCAACCCAAGCGCGCCGCCCCGAGGGCTGCGCCCGTTTCGCCGCCGCCATGCTGGCGCGTCGGCGTCGACAGCGCGTCGGCGAGCAACTGCGCCCAAAACTGGCTGCGCGCTCCGCCGCCGAGCAGCGACAGCGCGCTCGGCGCCGTACCGGCCGCGGCTAGCGCGTCGAGCCCATCCGTCAGCGCGAGCGTGACGCCTTCGAGCACCGCATAACCGAGCAACGCGCGATCGGTCGCATGCGTCATGCCGAAGAAAACGCCCTGCGCGTAGGGATCGTTGTGCGGCGTACGCTCGCCCGAGAGGTACGGCAGAAAGATCGGCGCTGCGTCGAGCGCGTCGGGCGGGAGTGCGGCGGCTTCGGCGACGAGTGTCGGCTCGTCGGTGCCGGTCAGCTTGCACACCCAGCGCAGGCAACTGGCGGCCGAGAGCACCACGCTCATCTGATGCCAGCGATCGGGAATCGCATGGCAGAACGCATGGACGGCGGAGGCCGGATTCGGGGAAAAACGATCGCCCACGACGCAAAGCACGCCCGATGTGCCTAGCGAAACGAAGCCGTCGCCGGGCTCCGTCGCGCCGATGCCGATCGCGCTCGTGGCGTTGTCGCCGCCGCCGGCCGCGACGACGACTTCGCCCGAGAGGCCCCATTCGCGAGCGATCTCGGCGCTCAGCACGCCCGACGGCTCGCTGCCTTCGGCGAGCGCTGGCATCTGTGCGCGGCGCATATCGCAAGCCTCGAGCAGCGCATCGGACCAGTCGCGCCGCGCAACGTCGAGCCACAGCGTGCCGGCGGCATCGGAAGGATCGGAGACTCTGTCGCCCGTCATGCGCAGCCGCAGGTAGTCTTTCGGCAGCAGCACGCAGGCAGTGCGGCGAAAGACATCGGGTTCGTGCCGAGCGACCCACAGCAGCTTGGGAGCCGTGAAGCCCGGCATCGCCAAGTTGCCCGCGATGTCGTGCAGTTCGGGCGCGCGGCGCGTCAGCTCGTCGCATTCCTCGACGCTGCGCATGTCGTTCCAAAGGATGGCCGGCCGCAGTACGCGATCCGCGGCGTCGAGCAGCACGGCGCCGTGCATCTGCCCGGACAGACCGATGCCGCGCACTTGGGCGAAGGCGTCGGGGCACACGGCGCGCAGCTTGGCGATCGCTTCGCACGTGCCGCGCCACCAATCGGCCGGGTCTTGCTCGGCCCAACGCGGATGCGGACGCGATACGTGGAACGGCGAGCCCGCGGTGGCGAGCACGCGCGCGTCGGCCGACAGCAACAAGACTTTAACTTCGGACGTGCCTAGGTCGATGCCGAGATACATGGCGGGCGGCCTCTTGGTCGATGCGATACGTGGCGGAGCCGGGAACGGCAATGCGCTACTTTAGCGCCGACTCCGTGTCATGCGCGTTCAGCTCGCGCGCGGCGCTCTCGAAGCGAGCCATGCATCGACGCGGGCGAGCGCCGCTTCGATGACGCGCGAGAGCCGTGCATCTTGCGCCAAGCCGCCCCAAAGCACACGCGACGCGCAGAATTGCGCGAGCGGATCGGGCGCCGCGAACCACGCGCGAACGGCCGCTTCGTCGAGCAGGCCGTCCTGATACGTGTAGGGCAGTCTGCCCGCGCGCCAGCGGTCGAGGAAGCGGAAGAACAGCGCGGGCAATATCGCGGTGGCGTTCGGCTCCGCGTTGCGCGCGAAGCATTCGACGAGCGTCGGTGCGATGAACCCAGGGATCTTCGAAAAGCCGTCGGCCGCCACGCGTTGATTCGTGTCTTGAATGTAGGGGTTGCTGAACCGATCGAGCACGACGTCGCGGTAGCGCGAGAGATCGAGCGGGCTCGGCGTGAGGCATGGGATGACGTCTTGCGTGACGTACTCGTGCGCAAAGCGGCGCACGTCGGCGTCGAGCGTGCCTTCGTGGATGTACGTGTGGCCGACGAGCGTGCCGGCCCACGCGATGCAGCTATGGCTGGCGTTGAGGATGCGGATCTTGGCTTCCTCGTAAGGCATGACCGATTCGACGAGCTCCGCGCCCACGCGCTCCCAGGCGGGCCTGCCGGCCTTGAAGCGGTCTTCGATGACCCACTGGATGAACGCCTCGCCCATGACGGGGCAGCCGTCGGGGACGCCGGTGGCTTCGAGCACGCGTGCGCGCACGTCCTCGGTCGGGCGCGGCGTGATGCGGTCGACCATCGAATTCGGGCAGGACGTGTTTTCTTCGAACCAATGGGCGAGCGCCGTTTCGCCGCGCGCCTCGAGAAACGCGCGCATGCCGGCCTCGAAGCGTTCGCCGTTGCTGCGCAGGTTGTCGCAGCTTTGCAGCGTCACAGGGCCCGCGCCGCTCGTGCGGCGCGCATCGAGAATGGCGGCCAATGCCCCGTAGATGGTCGTGCGCGCGCCGGCCAAATCGGTGCCGAGATCGGGGTTCTCCGTATCGAGGCGGTCGTGCTCGTCCAGGTAGTAGCCGCCCTCTGTGACGGTGAACGAGATGATCTTGCACGCGGGATCTGCGCCCGCTTCGACGAGCGGCGCGAGCGTCGCCGACCACGGCAGCACGCGTTCGATCGAGCGAATCGTCTCGTAGGCGCGTTCGCCCTGAGGCGTGACGGTTTCCAGCGTGTAGACGCCATGCTGCTTCGCCAGCGCATCGAGCGTGGCGTTCATGTCGCCGCGAATATTGCCGACGGTGAGCGACCAGCGCGCTTCGCCAGGGGCTCTCGCCGCCGCGAGCCGATGCAGGTACCACGCTTGGTGAGCGCGATGAAACGAGCCTACGCCCAAGTGCAGGATCACATTCGGGGCGCTGTTGCGCGTATCGACCATCCTTGTCTCCTTGGTCCAGCCCGTTGCAGCACGACAATGCGGGCGGACATTCCGTTGGATCTAGATAGATCTTTTGTTCGTCTGGTGAGCGAATGATCGGATGACGGCGAGCGAAAGTCAAGGCGCGGCGCAGCGAAGGCGCGTACGCGAACGGACAACGTTAGGGGGACGGAAGGGCGGCGCAGCTTCGCGCTGCGCCGAACGGCTTGCGCTTCGGCCGGCCGGGCGGCTCGGGCCGGCGGCCGCCGCTAGCGCCGGTGCAGCAAGCTGGCGCCGTACACGAGGGCCGACAGCGCGGTAATCCAAAAGCTGGTCGGCCAATCGGTATAGAAGGCGAGCGTTACGCCGATCCATGCTTGCGCGAGCGCGAACAGCGCCGCCAAACCGACGCCGACGGCGAGCCGCGTCGACAAGTTCTGCGCCGCGGCGGCAGGACCGACCATCAGCGTGAAGACGAGCAGCACGCCGACGATCTGCGTGCAGGCGGCCACCGCGAGCGCCGCGATCGCGAGAAACAGCACCGAGACGAGGCGCAGCGACACGCCCTTGGCTTCGGCCAATTCCGGCTGCAGGGTGGCGAACAACAGCGGGCGCATGATCGAGGCGAGCGCGATGAGGCTGGCCGCGCCGATCCCGGCGAGCACGACGAGCGTCGAGTTCGTCACGCCGAGCACGTTGCCGAACAGTAACGCCGTGACTTGCGTGGCGTAGGCCGTGAAGAAGTGCAGAAACAAGAGGCCGCAGCCGAGCGAGAGCGAGAGCACGACGCCGATTGCGACGTCGCGCCCCGTGAGTTTTTCGCCGAGTGCGCCCATCGACACGCCGGCGGCGAGCGTGAACCCGATCATGCCCCAGAGCGGGGAGATGCCGATGAGGACGGCACCCGTCGCGCCCGTAAAGCCGACGTGCGACAGCGCGTGGCCCGCGAACGTTTGACCGCGCATCACCAGGAAGTAGCCGACGATGCCCGCGAGCACGGCGACGATCCCCGACGCCGCGAACGCGTTCACCATGAAGTCGTATTCAAACATCGTGCTTGTGTCCGTGTTCTTGTCCGTGTTCGTGCGCATGGCCACGGCTGTGGGCGTGGCCGTGCGCGATCGCGCCGTCGTCGTTCTCGTGTTCGTGATCGTGCTTCTCGACTTCGACGTCGCCCGACATGACGAAAACGCGCCCGTTGACGCGCATCACGTCTATCGGCGAACCGTACAGCCGCGACAGCACCGGCCGCGTGATCACTTCGTCGACCGTCCCGAGCGCGGCCGCGCCGTTGCCGAGATACAGCACGCGGTCGATCGCGTTCAGAAGCGGATTCAGCTCGTGCGCGGAAAACAGCACCGTCATGCCGAGTTCGCGTTGCACGCGACGTACGAGCTCGACGACCGTACGCTGCCGGTGCGGGTCTAGGCTGATGAGCGGTTCGTCGAGCAAAAGCAGCTTGGGCTTGCCTAGCAGGCATTGGGCGAGCAGAAGGCGCTGGCGCTCGCCCCCAGAAAGCTCGAAAAGCGGTCGTGAGGCGAGTGCGCGCGCGCCGACGAGTTCGAGCACGCGATCGACGTCGGCGCGCGTGGCGGCGTCGGCGATCGGCAGGCCCCAACGATGCCCGTCGGCGGCCATCGCGACGAATTCGCGTCCGAGCACGCGCCGGCTCGCGAGCGCACTGCGTGTTTGCGGCATGTAGCCGATCGATGGATTGCCGCGCGCGACGCTCTGGCCGCCGATCCGGATCGCGCCGCGCGCGACGGGCACGAGGCCCAAGATGGCGCGCATCAGCGTCGTTTTGCCGGCGCCGTTGGGGCCGAGCACGCCGATGAATTCGCCGGGCGCGATCGCGAGGGTCGCATCGTTCAGGATCGCGCGGCCGGACAATGCGAGCGAGACGTGATCGAGTTCGAGCGCCGGAATCGACGCTGCGTGGCCCATGCCGCCGGATACCGGCGGCGCACCGGCGCCGCGATCGCTGTCGTCGTTCATGGTCAATGGTCCCCCAGCGCACGAGCGAGCGCGTCGATCTGGCCGCTCATCCACTGCTGATAGGTTTTGCCGGCGGGTTGCGTTTCGGTCACGCTCACGATCGGCACTTGCGATTGCTTGGCCGCCGCCAGCATCCGTTCGGTCAGTTTGCTGACGGCTTGCGCGTTGTAGATCAACGCTTTCACGCGCTTGCCGCGCAAGTCTTGCTCGAATGCGGCAATGTCGGAAGCCGCCGGTTCCGTATCGTTCATGACCGACAACTGAAACCGCGCATTGCGCATCGTCAGCCCGATCGCATCGCAAAGATAGCCTGCGACAGGCTCTGTCGCCGTTACCGGCTGGCCCGCGTGCGCCTTGCGCAACTGCGCAACGTGCGCTTCGAGCGGCGCGAGCGATTGAATGAAGCGGGCAAGGTTGGCTTCGTATTGCGCGCGATGGGAGGGATCGGCCGAAGCGAGCCCCGCGCTCACGGCCCGCGCGACGGCCGGCATCGTCTGCGGTTCGTACCAAAGGTGAGGGTTCTCGCCGGGCTTGGCGCCGACGAGGCTTGCCGCGACGATCGCGGTGCGCTTGCTGTTCGGCGAGGCCGCGAGCAGCTTCTCCATCCAGGGATCGTAATCGGCCCCGTTGTACACGACGAGCGTCGCGTTCTGCAATGCGCGCGCCGTCTTCGGGCTCGCTTCGAACAGATGCGGGTCTTGATCGGGGTTACTGAGAATGCTCGTGACGTCGACGTTCTCGCCGCCTAGTTGCTTCACCACGTCGCCGTAGAAGTTTTCGGCGGCGACGACGCGAATGCGCGGTTCCCCGGCGAACGCTGCGCCGTTGGGCGAAAGTGCGGGCAACAGACACGCGCAAATCAGCGCGGCGCTGCGCGCGAGGGTGCGACCGACCCGGCCGATCGAAATCATTGCTTCGTTCTCCTTAGTGTGGGTCCGTGTTGGGCGATCAGCTGCGCGCGCCCGCGGCGCGCTTGCGTTTGCAGTCGCTACATAGACCGCTCAATTCGACGACTTGCTTATGAACTTCGAAGCCGTGCGCGGGCGGTGTCGACGAGAGTTGTTCCGCGAGTTGTTCGCCCGGGATTTCGAGCGTGTCGCCGCAGCGCTCGCATATGAGAAATTGGCTTTGATGCGGCTTGCCGATCTCACAGCACGCGACGAAGGCGTTGCGCGATTCGATGCGATGGACGAACCCGTGTTCGACGAGAAAATCGAGCGCGCGATAGACGGTGGTAGGCGGCACGCGTCCGCGCTCGGGCTCGAGCGCGGCCAGCAAGTCGTAGGCGCCGATCGGCTTACCGGCGGCGGCCACCAGTGCATAGACCTGGCGCCGCAACTGCGTGAGCGTGAGCCCGTGCTCGGCCGCGTAGGCGTCGGCGCGGTCCAGGCGCTCGTTCAAAGACAGGTGGTCGATAGACATGCGGGACACTCTCGGTGATTCGCGTCCGGCAATGATATAACATATCTCGTCGTTGCTGCACACACGACGCTGCGAAGGCTCATGGTCGCCTGCGGACCGAACGCGCCGAAGCGGGGCGAGATGTTCCGGCACCGGGCGTCGAGCCCGGTGATGACCGAGCGACTGCGGTGTGCCGGAAAGAATGGGAATCTACCGCACCATATGAGATTTCGTGTTGTCCCGCCTATCGCGTAACGAACATCGCCTTTTAACCACGTTCATTGCATGCTTAGATGGGCGCTTCTCACCCGTTGGTGTGACGGCAGAAGCGAGATGGCGAGAGGAGACAGCAATAGCAGCTATGTGATGGCGTCGCGTAGGGCGAAGGGTAGACACGAAATTTATCGGCATGAACATTCGCCACCGCAAAAACACAGCAAGACCGTCTATCGTCCCAGTAAGCGCGCGGACTGGAAGGTGGGTTTGGTCCTGATCGCCATGCTCGCGATCGAAAACATGTCGGCCGTAGCGGCCAATATAAACGAGCGAGCCGGTGCCCCATCGATGCCGGATCGGAACGAAAGCTGGAGGTATAGGCGAAAAGAAGGGCGGAAAAATGGAAAAACCGCAGGTGCCTATCCGAAACAGACAGGCGACGTTGTGTTCTCCGAGTCTAGAGAGCAAGGGAGTTCGCCGATCGGGAAGTACGCAGCGCAAGCCAAAACGCACCCGATAGGGACCTTTTCAATCGGGGCCCCTGGCCCCGGTCCGACGGAACTTGACGACGCCCCTGATTTCCGCCGCAAAAGCAAAAGATCGGTGCAAGAAGGCCCAATGCGATCTCGATTGCCGCGAACGGTGGCAGCGAATGACGATGGCGAGCATCTAAGGGTATCTCCCGAACCAATGGATTTCATAACCGAGAGGCTCGCCGTGGTCGAAACGAGGCCGGAGCTCGTCGTTCGAGAGTTATTGGCCGAGGGTGTCGATCCGTGGAAGGACGTGCAGGTGGGCCGCAGCGTAGGGTTCGCTACACATTACAAGAACATGCCATTGCTGAGGGCGGCCTTGGAGAAATCCGGGCAAAAATGGTGGATGGGCGGATATACATATCCAAAGGAATTGGAGCATCGTCCTGATGAAACTCGGCGATACTACGATTATATCGATTCTTTGATGGAAGTTAATGCACGCGATCTCTCCGGCGCCGTCTTGACGGATTTGCATGTCGCAGGGCTGGATATTGGAAAACCGATAATCGTTCATTTGGTTCGCTATCGAAAATCGCTTCCTCGAGCTTCCGATAGAGTCTTGGCTACGTGGGGGCACTATGGATACATCTTGGAGGCTGAGCGAGTCGGCGGTGAAAAAGATTATTTCGCTGTTAGCGTTCGATCTAAAGATCAGAAGCTCGTATGGTCGATACCAGCCGATCCGGCGCAGCGAGAGGATTGGGTGAAACTGAATCGCCACTTATTCACGGACGACGGGGTGTTCGTCGACATCGCCGAAGACGATGCATTCGAAAGTGCATCGCTCGCGGTCGAGGAGATGTCGTCGAAAATAATGGATTCAGAATTTGGCCCGTTGAAGGAAACGTATCTCGGGAAGACGGACTTCGAGCAGTCCGTCGATACGCTGGGTAGCTGGTTCATCCCCTTCCACGATACGGTCGAGGCGATAAAGCGAGGAAATTACTGGGAAGCCTTTACTCACGCTGCTACCGGGTTATATCTGGAGGCGTTCGGGGGCGCGGGATTGAAGCAACTAACCAGAGCCGTGACCGTGACCGCAAGAGGCGTAGCCCGGGCCGTTGTAAAGAAGGCGGGTCAATTCTCGATCCGGCAAATGTTGCACGTTTCTGGAAAGACCGCCGTGAAGAAAGCGCTCACGGACACGGTAGAAAAGACAGTGAACGAAATTTCGGAGAAGGCGGCCCGGGGGGTAGATGGCGCAGCCGAAAAGGTCGGGAAAGTGGCCGCGAAAGATATCGTCAAAGAGGCAGTCGACGAGGCCGTCGAAGCGGTGATGCGCGGAGCGCGCCGTACGTCGGTAGTCACCCGTCAGCTGGATGAGATAAATGATTTAATAGTAAAAAATCCGAAATTCAGTAAATACATCTTGAGTCCGAAGGAAAAGTGCGCGGCGGCACTGGACCCGGTTATGGATGCCCTCAAGGACGCAGGCTATACCGTCAAAGTGCGAGGAATGGAAATCTGGACCAATGGTATGAGCGCTATCTCGCACGCGCCGAAAGATGCGCCAATGCTTCACTTCGTCGTAGTGGCGAAAAAAGCGGGGCACGAAACCGTTGTCGATCTGACCGCAGGGCAATTCGAGAGATACGGTCTATCGGGGCCGATTATTACTCCATTGGAAGACTGGACGAGGACGTACCGCAATTTATCGCCAAGGCTTTATATCCGCACGAAGGATTGCTCGTCCGCGAAGGAAGCGGTCGAACAAGTATTTCCCGTGAGCTCGGATAGAAGCGTTGTCGATCCGCTTCCGGGCGGACGCGATCTCACGAACCCTGAGTGGCTGCGCCGGCTGCCCGAGGCGAGCAGAACAGCCGCCCTCAGACCAAAATATAACGCGCATCTCAGGCGGAAATTTAAAACCAAGAAGGTGCGCGCCCGCGGTCGCCATCATCATCAGCAGCATCAGCATCAGCATCAGCATCGAAACAGCCGATAAGGGTTCGGACGCAACGCAGTAGCGACGGGGCGTTCTCGTTCGATGGCAATACGCGCCCCGGCCGAACGAATGCTTAAACGGTTATCGCCACGAACAGCGCTACCGCAACCATGCACGCGCCGAAGACATACCCTTGCGTCTTGATCGACCGCTCGCTGCTGAACCGGTCGAACATCAGCTGGCCGCCGTAGATCCACGGAAAGTGACCGGCCACGCAAAGCAAAACGAACACAGCGGTAATTTCGACGACTTGCAACGTGAGCGGAAGATCGGGCCGCAAGAACTGCGAGAACAGCACGAAGATGATCGAATGAATCTTCGGGTTCAACGACACCGACACGAAACCATCGAACACCGTCAACCGCGGCATCTCGGCGCGCGCGCCAGGCGCCGACGACTTGACGAATCCGTAAGCAAGATAGAGCGTGTACGCCACGCCGGCCCATTTCAACGCCTGTGCGGCTTGCGGGTGATCTTGCAGCACACGGCTCAACCCGAGCCCGTACGCCAGGCACCACACCAGGTTAGCCATCTCGAACCCGAGCCAAAAGGGAGCCGTGCCCCGCACCCCGAACCGCCCGCCCGCGGCCGCGAGAATCGTGTTGCCGGGGCCGGGGCTGACGATCATCGGAACGGAGAAACCGACGATCAACATCCATGATTCGAGTGAAATCATTCGCACCTCGCTGTAGGACGATGTGTCGCTATTAGATTGGCCTTCCCGCGGCCCGTAAAGCGAATAGTTTTCATGCCGTCGATAACGTGACATTATCGAGCGCATGCGCCGCTTGCCCCCTTTGGGCGCGCTGAGGGCCTTCGAGGCCGCCGCGCGTCATCTGAACTTCACCGTGGCCGCTGCCGAGCTTTTTGTCACGCAGGCGGCGATCAGCCATCAGGTACGCCAGCTCGAGCAATGGCTGGGACTGCGGTTGTTCGAGCGCCGGGGACATTCGCTGACGCTGACCGAAAAAGGTCGCGCCTATTTGGCCGAGATCACCGTCGCGCTGGATCGGATCGCCCAGGCGACGGCGCGCGCGAAGGACGGCTTCGACGGGCCGCTACGCGTCACGGTCCTGCCTTCGTTCGCGACCTGCTGGCTGCTTCCGCGGCTCGAAGCCTTCCAGGCTCAGCACCCGGACATCGAACTCAAAATGACGGTATCGGCGCGGCGCTGGGACGGCATCGACGATCGTTTCGACGTCGGCATTCGTTCGGGGCTAGGTCGATGGCCGCACTTGCATGCGGACTTGATCGCGCGCGAGTCGTTGAGTCCCGTCTGTGCGCCGTCGGTCGCGACGGGGCCGCCGACGTTGCGCGAGCCGGCCGATTTGCGGCACGTGCGCTTGCTGCACGACACGCCGCGCGACAGTTGGCGGATCTGGTGCGAACAGGCGGGCGCGGGGAACATCGACGTTCGAAGCGGCATGGCCTTCGACGATGCCTCGCTCGCACTGCAAGCAGCCATGCAAGGGCAGGGCGTGGCGCTCGGCCGGTTGACGCTGGCGGAGCGCGACTTGCGCGAGGGCCGTCTAGTGCAGCCGTTCGATATCGCCGTGCCCAACGATTACAGTTACTGGCTCGTGTATCCGCCCGCCCATGCGCAGCGTTCCGATGTGGCGGCGTTTCGTGCGTGGCTGCTGGCTCAGGCCGCGCACGCGCCGGCCGGTCGAACGCGGAAGGACGCCGGGCGCGACGCGGACGATCGATGAAGAGGGACGGCGAGGGCGTCTACGTCGAATGCGAACCGTGTCGCACGACCGAAGCCGCCGCCCGCGATCGGTCGAACTACAACACGGTTCTCACGTGCCAAAGCTCGGGAAATAACACGACATCGAGCATCTTGCGCAGATAGGGCGCTCCGCTCGTGCCGCCCGTGCCTTGCTTGTAGCCGATGATCCGCTCGACCGTCGTCACGTGCCTGAAGCGCCATTGGCGGAACGCGTCTTCGAGATCGACGAGCTCTTCCGCCATCTCGTAAAGTTCCCAATGCGCCGAGGGATTGCGGTAAACCTCGAGCCAGGCCGCTTCGACCGATGCGTCGTACGCGGTCGGTTGCGTAAAGTCGCGTTCGAGCCGCTCGGGCGCGATGGCAAAGCCGCGCCGCGCGAGCAGCCGTACGACTTCGTCATAAAAGGAGGGTGCTTCGAGCGTCGCTTTGACCTGCGCATGAATGTCGGGACGATGCGCATGGGGCTTGAGCATCTGCGCATTCTTGTTGCCGAGCACGAATTCGATCTGCCGATACTGATAGGACTGAAACCCCGACGACGTGCCGAGGTACGGGCGCATCGCCGTATATTCAGACGGCGTCATCGTCGCGAGCACGTTCCAGGCTTGCACGAGCTGCTCCATGATGCGCGATACGCGCGCGAGCATCTTGAAAGCGGGTGGAAGGTCGTCGCACTGCACACGGCCGAGCGCCGCGCGCAGCTCGTAAAGCGCGAGCTTCATCCACAGCTCGCTCGTTTGATGCTGAATGATGAACAGCATCTCATTGTGATCGGGCGAATGCGGATGCTGTGCGTGCAAGATCGAATCGAGCGAAAGATAGTCGCCGTAGCTCATCGATTTCGAGAAGTCGAGCTGCGCGTCGTGCCAGCCGGCGTCTGCCGTCGGCACATGCGGCGCGGCCTTGGCCGCGGTTTCGCCTTCGCCTTGCGATTGCCCATGCCCGAACGGGCAGCCGCGCGCGGCGTTCGCACCGGTCTCGGCCGCGTCGAGCATATCCGGTACGCGCATATGTTCGGTCATTTAGGACTCCCTATTTTCTCAAGTGACGGAATGGCGCGCGGCGTATTCGGGTGCGCGCCAAGCGTCGGTGGCGAGTACGTCGCGCAACGTCTCGACGGCGTCCCAGACATCGACGAACCGCGTATAGAGCGGCGTGAAGCCGAAGCGCAGCACGCGCGGCTCGCGATAGTCGCCGATGACGCCGTGCGCGATCAACGCCTGCATGACTTCATAGCCGTGCGGATGCTCGATGCTCACATGCGAGCCGCGCTGAGCATGCGCGCGCGGTGTGACGAGCGTTAGCGGCTGCTCGCCGCAGCGCGTTTGCACGAGCTCGATGAACGCGTCGGTGAGCGCGAGCGACTTGCGTCGAATCGCCTGCATATCGGTTTCGAGAAAGACGTCGAGCCCCGCTTCGACGAGCGACATCGAGACGATCGGCTGCGTGCCGCACAAGAAACGGCCGATGCCTTGGCCCGGTGTGTAGCGCGGGTTCATTTCGAACGGCGCGCGATGTCCCCACCATCCCGACAGCGGCTGCGCAAGCATGTCCTGGTGGCGTTTCGCCACCCAGGCGAAGGCAGGCGAGCCCGGTCCCCCGTTCAAATACTTGTACGTGCAGCCGACCGCGAAATCGGCGTGCACGCCGTTCAAATCGACGGGCACGGCGCCGGCGGAATGGGCGAGATCCCACAGCGCGAGCGCGCCTGCCCGGTGAATGACTTGCGTGAGCGCCGCCATGTCGTGCATGTAGCCCGTTCGATAATTCACATGCGTGATCATCGCGACAGCCGTGTCGTCGCGGATGGCGTCGGGCAGCTCCGCGGGATCGTCGACGAGCCGCAGCGTATAGCCGCGATCGAGTTGCTCGATGAGGCCCTGCGCGATGTAGAGATCGGTCGGAAAATTCGCGCGCTCGGAGACGATGACTCGCCGCTGCGGGTCTCGTTCGTCGGCCATCCTGAGCGCCGCCGAAAGCAGTTTGAAAAGATTCACCGAAATCGTATCGGTCACGACGAGCTCATCGGCCGCCGCGCCGACGAGCGGGGCGAGCTTGTCGCCCAGGCGGCGCGGCAGTGCGAACCAGCCGGCCGCGTTCCAACTGCGAATGAGCCCCTCGGCCCACTCCCGGCCGATGACGGCTTGCGCACGCGCGGCGGCCGCGACGGGCAGAACGCCCAGCGAGTTGCCGTCCAGGTAGATGACGCCGGGCGCGAGCGCGAACCGATCGCGCAGCGGGGCAAGGGGATCGTCGCGGTCGAGCGCGATTGCATCGTCACGGGTTTTCATGAAGTCGGTTCGAAAGTGAAAGCGGGAAAGCGGTGAAAGCGGTGAAAGGTTCTACGTTCAAGTGGCTGCACGTACGATCGAGCCGCGTGCCCGGCGCGCCGTCAACGCGGTTCGGGATCTGCGCGGCGTTGCCGCAGCACCGCTCGCACGGGGCTCGCATCGAGCGTCATGAGCTTGAGCGGCAGTGCGATCAGTTCGTAATCGCCGGGTGCTATCGCGTCGAGCACGAGGCCTTCCAGAATCGACATTCGATGCGCGCGCACGCGAGCGTGCGCATCCATCGTTTTCGACGCCTGCGGGTCGAGTGAAGGCGTGTCGATGCCGATCAGCATGACGCCGCGCGCGGCGAGAAACTCGATCGTTTCGGGTGCGACGGCGCAAAAGGCACTATCCCACCGGCTGATGGGCGCACGTTCGTAAGTGCGCAGCAGCACGCGCGCGGGAAGGTTTTCGGCGTGGGCCTGTATATGCTCGGGCAGAACGAGCGGCGCGGCGCCGATGCAATGCACGACGCGGCATTCGCCAAGATAGGGCGAAAGGGGCACCGCGCCGATCGGCAGCCCGTGCGCGTCGTAATGCAGCGGGGCATCGGCGTGCGCGCCGGTATGGGGCGAGCATGTGAGCCGCGCGACGTTGACGGGCGAGCCGGCTTCCATCCGCCAGACGCGCTCGATGCCGACGGGCGTATCGCCGGGCCATACCGGCGTTTGCTCGTCGACGGGCGGCGAAATATCCCAGATCGTCTCCTGCATGTCTTCTCACTTGTTTCACGGCGTGCGTCGATGATAGGCAACTTCCGGCGCAAAGTGCTTGCAAAATGCTCTCCACGAACGCGCCCGACTAGAACATAATTCGAGATAAACCGAAAAAGGGGCCCAAAAATGAATGCGATCTCGCTCGACGCCACCGATTGCCGCATCCTCAGCGTCCTGCAGAACGAGGGGCGAATCAGCAACCTGGATCTTGCCGACCGCATTTCGCTGTCGCCGTCGGCATGTCTGCGCCGGTTGCGGCTGCTGGAGGAACAAGGCGTCATTGAACGGTATCGGGCATGCCTGAACCGCGAGGCGCTGGGCTTCGAGCTGGAAGCGTTCGTCCAGGTATCGATGCGCAACGATCAGGAAAATTGGCACGAACGGTTCGCGCAGGCCGTGCGGGCTTGGCCGGAAGTGGTCGGCGCGTTCGTTATCACCGGGGAGAGCCATTACTTGCTGCACGTGCTCGCGCACAATCTGAAGCATTACTCCGAGTTCGTGCTCAGCAAGCTCTACAAGGCGCCCGGCGTCATGGACATTCGCTCGAACATCGTGCTTCAGACGCTCAAGGAGGACTCGGGCGTGCCGGTGTCGATGCCGGAAGGGCCGCGCTAGCGGCCGTCTGCCGCGGCGTCGGCGAGCGGCGCGTGGGCGGCATACGGCGCCGTCTGCGGTTGGTGGGCCGTTCGGGCCGCGTCGACGCGCGCTCGCTCGCGCGTCGATCGGCTTCAGAAGAATCGGAGAAAGCACCGCGGTGGGGGTTATTTGGTCCTAGGCGGCGCAGCATCGGTGCGCCCGCGTCGAGGCGAGGACTAGCCTGGTTGCCCGTCCTTACTCCACCGGAGGCAACCGATGAAATGGAAAGAAGCGGCCATACTGCTCCTTCAACCCGACGATCGAACGATCCGCGAATGCGCCTATGCATGGCGCAAGCGTTATGCGATTCCGGCCGAACGGTGCTTTTCGCTTCGCTTTTCGCGCAGACAGGACCATGGCGAGCCGTTGCCGCCCGGCTTCACCGAGCTGGGACGCAATTCGTTGTCGTTCAGCGGCATGCAGACCAAACTCATCATCGTCAGCCATGGGAATCCTTATGAGGTCGGAATCGGGAGGACGGCCCAAGACGCGCCGGCATTTGCGGCGCAGCTTGCTGTCTGGGGGCTGAAGGAGGTCGGCTTGTTGACGTTTCGAAACTGCCTGGTCGGCAAGCGCACTTTTCTTGACGACCTTGTCATGTATCTCTCCACCTGGGGGATCGGGGTGGGCTGGCTCGTCGGTTACAAGCATGAGGCTTACTCGGTGCGGATCGATCCGAGCTGGCTGATGGCGCCCCACGGCGGCGCCGAGACGATTCTCACCGAATCGCATCCGGGTTGTGCGCACCCGCTGCGCCGGCGACGCCGGCCGGGGCCGTTGGCGCAGGCTCACGAGGCGACAGGCTTCTTCGACAGGCTGCTGCGCGAGGCGACGAACGGCAGGTGCAAGCTGCCCGACGACAGGCGAGTCAAGATCGTTCGAGGCAACCGGTTCGTCTTGCCGGCCGGCGGGCCGTCCAGGCGGTATGCATTTCGCGAAACGGCGGTTTGAGCGCAGCCGGCAGTTCAGGCCATCCTAACCGGATACTGCGCCGCCGCTAACGATCGAGCGCGAACCCGCCTAGAGCGGCTTGACGCCATGAAATGCGCCGCCATGAAAAATAAGCGGCGCGATGTCGTCGGCGCTCGGATGCAGGCCGCAGCGCTCGACCTCGCCGACGAAAATGACGTGATCGCCTTCTTCGTAGCGGCTGCGGTTATGGCATTCGAACCACGCCAGCGCCCCTTCGAGCACAGGCATGCCCGTGTCGCCGGCCGCGTGCGAGACGCCGGCGAACCGGTCGCCCTTGACCGTTGCGAAGCGCTTGCAAAGGTCGAGCTGGGACGCGGCAAGCACGTTCACGACATAGTGGCTGTTCGTCTGGAAGACGGGCATCGACGCCGACTTCGTCGCCAAGCTCCAAAGCACGAGCGGCGGGTCGAGCGACACCGAATTGAACGAGCTGGCTGTGATCCCGATGAGCTGCCCCGACGGCGCACGTGTCGTGATGACGGTGACGCCCGTGGCGAATTGGCCGAGTGCGCGCCGAAATGCGGCGGCGTCGAAATTGGGAGGGCTCGCGCGCTTCATGGTGCCGGGGCTCCGGCATGCGGTTCGGCGTCCGCGAGCGCCGCATGCGGGAGGGCGGGCGAAAAGAACGGGTTCAAAATGGCAAATGTCGTTGCGTGAATCGGCGAGTAAACTCCGATTTTAATGGAATCGGCCGATCTTGCCGCCGCGCGATGCGACGGAATCGACCGCGCTCGCGACTCACATGTCGGTCCAAAACGCACTAAGCTAATCTTTCCGAGTGCAGCGCATACCCGTGCGCTGCAGGGTGTCTTGCGTGAAACAGGAGAGCGAAAGCCATGAGTCAGACGAGCGAAACCGCCACGCTGGGCGGCGGCTGTTTCTGGTGTCTCGAAGCCGTCTACGTCGACGTCGAGGGCGTCACCGGCGTCGAGTCGGGCTATGCGGGCGGCACGCTCCCGCGCCCGACGTACGAGCAAGTGTGCGACGGCGGCACCGGTCACGCCGAGGTCGTCAACGTCCAATTCGACCCGACCAAGATCAGCTACCACGAGATTTTGCAGATCTTTTTCTCGATCCATGATCCGACGCAGCTCAATCGTCAGGGCAACGACGTCGGTGAGCAGTACCGATCGGTCATCTTTGCGCATGACGATCGCCAGCGCGAGATCGCGTTGGAGGCGATCCGCGAACTCGAGCGAGACAACGTCTACGACGCGCCGATCGTCACCCAAGTCGTTCCTTTGGAGGGCAACTACTGGCCCGCCGAGCCCTATCATCAGCGGTACTTCGCCGAGCATCCGGAACAAGGCTACTGCACGTTCGTCGTCGCGCCGAAGGTGGCGAAGTTTCGTGCGAAGTTCGCGAGCTGGATGCGGCCCGGCGCCTGAATGGAAGGGGCGCCGCGACGGTCGGCGTCCGGCGGCTGCTTCCCTGCTGCACCTCGGGTACGGGAAACCGGTTTCCCGCGACGGACGAGTCCGCCCCAGCGGCCCTAGGCTGGGCGGTCCGAGGCGGCCTGAACGGATCCCTGCGAGTCCTCGGACGGCGCAGCGTCGTCTCGTAGCCGCGCGCAGGCCGCGGCGATCTCGCGGGCGAGCGCCATGCACGTGAGCGGCGCCGACCCCTCGGCCTTGTTGTTCGTCACGATCAGTACGGGCTGTCCGGCGATCGCATATCGAGCGGCTAGCTCGGCGAGCGCCGACCGTGTGGCCGGATCCTCGTCGACGAGGCGATTGAACGGTTCGTACTTCGCCTTCGCCTGCTCGTATTTGAACCCGCCGTGCAGGCTCCAGCGCACGATGAGCGGCCCGCGAGGCGCTTCGCCGTCGAGCAAGGCCAACGCGGCCGCCTGTCTCAACGGGTCCGGCATGCGCGCGTGAAGTCCGACGCAGTACCGCACCCCTCGCTCGCGCAGCATGCGGATCAGGCGCGGCGTCAGCAAGCAGGCATCGCGGATCTCCAACGCATAGCACGGCCGCAGCGCATCGGCATCGGCGACGCCTTCGCGCTCACGCTCGCCGAAAGAGGGCAGGGCCGGCAGCGCGTCGAAAAATGCGCCGATCTTTTCGACGAATGCGGCCGGGTCCGCCAAGAGCCGATCGGGTAGCGGCGGAAACTGGAACACGAGCGCGCCTGCTTTGGCGCCCAGCCCCTCCAGGCAAGGCGTCACGAACTCGTCGGCGGCCAGCCGGGCATCGAGAAAGCAGGGATTGTCGGCGATCGGCTCGCCGCGCTCGGCGCGCAGCGTCGCGTCGGTCACTGACGCCGGGGCTTTGACGATGAACCGGAAATCGTCCGGCACTTGCTGCGCGTAGCGCAGATAGTCGGCGACCGTCAACGGCGCGTAAAACGAGCGATCGATACTGACCGTGCGCAGCAGCGGGTGTGCGCCGTAAGCGCCGAGCCCGTCGCGAGCGAGCTTCGAATCGCTGTAGGCCTCCCCGTAGACGATGCCCTCCCAGCCCGGAAACGACCACGACGAGGTGCCGAGATGCACGTGCTCTGGCAGTGCCTGAGCGACGTCGATCGCCTCGGCGGACGGTGTCGCGGGAAGCACGGCGCGCACGCGGCGGCCGCGCCGAAGGGGTGCCTCGGCCGCGTTGCCGGCGCCAGGCGCGGCGGTTTCCTGAAGGCTTGAATCGGACGACGGCGCCGGCTCGGGGGAACCGGCGCCGGAGTCGCCGAACAGATCGAATTGCGAGTCTTCTTTACTGGCTGCCATCGATTGCCGGGCCCGTCGATCGGGCCGCCGTGCGCGCTACGCGCTGAGCGGCCGATCGTACATGTAGCGGCGCGACCAAGGCAACGTCTGCGCACTGCGGCCGGCCTTTCGGCAGACCACTTGGTAGATCGATACGTCGTCGTGCTCGAACGCGTAGGCGCAACCGGCCAGATAGACGCGCCAAATGCGGAATTTTTCGTCGTCGACGAGCGTTTTCAGCTTCTCGGCGTGCGCTTCGAAGTTCTCGGTCCAGATTTCGAGCGTATGGGCGTAATGACGCCGTAAGCTTTCCACGTCGATCGCCTCCAAACCGCCGCGCTGCATCGATTCGAGCGCAAGGCTGATATGGGGCAGCTCGCCGTCGGGGAAGACGTATCGATCGATGAACTCGCCGCCGCCGAGCGCCGTTTCGCCGCTGTCGTAATCGCTGGACGTAATGCCGTGGTTCATGGCGATGCCGTCGTCGGCCAGCAGTTCTCGCATTTTCGTGAAGTACGTCGGCAGGTTTTTCTTGCCCACGTGCTCGAACATCCCGACGCTCGTGATGCGGTCGAATTGGCCCTCGATGTCGCGATAGTCTTGCAAACGGATTTCGATTTTGTCGGTGAGGCCCGCCGCCTTCACGCGCTCGGTGGCCAGATCGAATTGATTTTGCGAAAGCGTCACGCCAAGGCAGGTCGCGCCGAACTTGCTCGCGGCGCGCAGCACGAGCGCCCCCCAACCGCAGCCGATATCGAGCAGCCGCTGGCCCGGCTGGAGCCGGATCTTCGTCAGGATATGATCGATCTTCTTGAGCTGCGCCGTGCCCAAGTCTTCGTCGCCGTTTTCGAAGTAGGCGCACGAGTACACCATGTTCTCGTCGAGCCAGTATCGATAGAACTCGTTCGATACGTCGTAGTGATACTGGATGGCTTTCTTGTCCGACGCTTTCGTATGATTGAAGTAGCGCCGTATGCGAGCTAGGTTTCCCGCACTCGCCACGGTGCTCCTCGCCAACGAATAGCCGATCGAGATGATGTCCGAGAGCTTGCCCTCGATGTCGATCTTGCCCTTCACGTACGCCTCGCCGAGGTTATCGAGGCTCGGCTCCAGCAGCAGCGGCAACGCCGAGGCCGAATTCACCTTCAGCGTGACTTGCGGCGCCGCGAAGCTGCCGAAGTCCAGTTGCTGCCCGTTCCATAACACGAGACGCGCCGGCAGATTCGTCTTGTTGCGCACGTCGTCGACCCACTGAGCCAGCTTTTTCTCCCAGAACATGCGTTTTCTCCGTGTACGTTGAAAATGCAAAGCAGAGGAAAGCAGCCGCCCGCGTTTCTCGTGCAAACGCGGGCAGCGTGGTCTTGCAAAGCCGTTCGAGCGACGCGGCCTCGGCGCAGGCGGTCACCCGGCCAAGCCCGGGAGACCCGGGGAAACGCTTGCGGCGCGTCAGCCCGCCGTCAAGGCGAAAGCCGCGAGATGCGCCAAAGCGCGCCGCTCTCGCGCGTGTACAGAATGCGATCGTGCAAGCGCGACGGGCGCCCTTGCCAAAATTCGATGGTCTCCGGCACGACGCGGTAGCCGCCCCAGTGCGGCGGCCGCGGCGGCGTCTCGCCGAAGCGCTCCGCAAACGACTTTTCGCGCGCTTCGAGCAACGCGCGGCTCTCGAGCGGCCGGCTCTGCTCGGACGCCCATGCGCCGATACGCGAGCCGAGCGGGCGCGAGTGGAAATACATGTCGCTTTCCTCGGCGCTCGTTTTCACGACTGTGCCTTCGACGCGCACCTGGCGTTCGAGCTCGATCCAGTAGAACAGCAGGCTGGCCCGCGGATTGGCGGCTAAATCCAACCCTTTGCGGCTTTCATAGTTCGTAAAGAACACGAAGCCGCGTTCGTCGACGCCTTTGATCAGCACGATTCGGGCCGAGGGGTAGCCGCGCGCATCGACCGTGGCGAGCGTCATCGTATTGGGTTCGGGCAGCCGCGCGTCCAGCGCTTGCTTGAACCAAGCCTCGAATTGGCGGATGGGATCGGCGTCGACGCTCGTTTCATCGAGCGAGTCGCGCGCATAGTCTTTTCGGAGTTCGGCGAGGGTAGTCATGTTCGTTCTTATGCGACCGCTACAGGCGGGGTCAGTATAGCCAACCGCGAAAAAACGTGCCGTGTGTCGGTCAGCCGCAATCCTGAGGAACACCCCGCCGCGAGCGGGCGAGCGGAGCGTTCGCCGGCGCATGGGCAACCGGGCGCGGGCCGTTGAGGCACAATACAAGCCTTGCTCGTACGATTGCCACGCATCATGTCCAGCCTCGGCGCCACCGCGACACGCCCCGATCTTACTCCGCCGCCAGCGCAGGAGCACGCCGAACAGGCGGACCGCACACGCAGGTTCGGCGGCATTGCCAGGCTATACGGCCAGCCCGCGCTGGCCGCCTTCGAGCGGGCGCACGTGGCTGTGATCGGCATCGGCGGCGTCGGGTCGTGGGCCGCCGAGGCGCTCGCGCGTAGCGCCATCGGCACGCTGACGCTGATCGATCTCGATAATGTTGCTGAAAGCAATACCAATCGGCAAATTCATGCGCTGGACGGAAATTACGGCAAGCCCAAAGTCGATGCGATGGCCGAGCGGATCGCGTTGATCGACCGCCGGTGCGACGTGCGCCGCGTGGAGGATTTCGTCGACCCCGACAATTTCGATGCATTGCTCGGCGCCGGCTTCGATTACGTGGTGGACGCGATCGACAGCGTGCGGACGAAAACGGCGCTCATTGCCTGGTGCGTGGAGCGCGGGCAGCCGCTCGTCGTGGTCGGCGGCGCGGGCGGGCAACTCGATCCCACGCGCATTCGCATCGACGACCTCGCCCAGACGATTCAAGACCCGCTGCTGTCGAAAGTGCGCGCGCAGTTGCGCAAGCAACACGGCTTTCCACGCGGGCCGAAGGCGAAGTTCAAGGTGAGCGCCGTGTATTCCGACGAGCCGCTCATCTACCCGGAAGCGGCCGTCTGCGACATGGACGGCGTCGCGCAGCACGTGGACACCGCGCCGGGGCACGCCGGGCCTGTAGGGCTCAATTGCGCGGGGTTCGGGTCGAGTGTCTGCGTGACGGCGAGCTTCGGGTTCGCCGCCGCTGCGCACGTGTTGCGCTCGTTGGCGAAGCAGGCAGCCGGCTGACCGATCGGGCTGTGTGGGTAAGCGGCTGCAGGAGCAAGCGAACGTACGGCGAGAATCGCTCAGCGAGAACCGCTCAGCGAGAACCGCTCGGCCGGCGGACAGTTCCGCGGCCGAGCGCGACCTCACGCATTCAATGCAGCGTGGCGCTGAGCTTGCGGCGCCACTGCGCCACGAGTTCGGGCTGGTGCGCCGCCAGGTCGAACACCGAGAGCATCGTCTTGCGGCCTACATCGTCACGGAACGTCCGATCGCGTTTGACGATCTCGAGCAGGTGCACGAGCGCCGGTTCGTAAGCACGCCGGGCGATGAGCGCACTGGCCAGATCGAAACGCGCTTCGAGATTGCCCGGGTCGGCCGCGACGGCGGCTTCGAGCGCGTCGGTCGGGGGCAGTTCGGCGGCCGCGTCGAGCGCATCCAGACGCGTCTTGAGCGTGTTGTAACGCACGTCGATGCCCTGCGTCGTCTTCGGCGAAAGCAGCTCCGCCTCGCGCCGCGCGTCGTCGATCTGCTCCTCGTCCAGGAGCAGCTCGATCAGATCGAGCCGGGCTTCATCGAAACCCGGATCGAGCGCGAGCGCCGCTTGCAGGTGGTCGCGGGCGACGCCGCCCTGGCCTTCCTCGCGGGCCCGCAGCGCGGCGCGCCGTTCCGCTTGCGCCGGATTCGGCACGAGCCGCTCTAGAAACACGCGCAACTGGCTCTCGGGCAGCACGCCGGTAAATTGATCGACAGGGCGCCCTTCCGAGAACGCGACCACATGCGGAATGCTGCGCACCTGAAAATGCGCGGCCAATTGCGGATCGTCGTCGACGTTGACCTTCACGAGCCGCCAGCGGCCGGCGTATTCGTGCTCGAGCCTTTCCAGCAGCGGGCCGAGCGATTTGCAAGGGCCGCACCATGGCGCCCAGAAATCGACGAGAACGGGGGCGTGCGCCGAGGCGGCGATTACGTCTTGTTCGAACGTGGCCAGAGTCGTATTCATCGCTTCCTCATTTCCTCAGAAGACAGAGATACGCAACAGATGGGGGACGCCGCGCGCCATTTCAACCGCACGACGGCGCGGCGCTGCTCAATGTGTGGGACGTTCGGGCAACGGAATCCATTCCGTTTCGCCCGGCACCGTGCCCATCGATTGCGCGGCCCAAGCCTCTTTCGCCCGTGCGATCTTTTCGCGCGAACTCGCGACGAAATTCCATTCGATGAAGCGCTCGCCGTCGAGTTTCGCACCGCCGAGCAGCATGACGGTCGCGCCGGCGCGGCTCGATAGCGTCACCGTTTCGCCGGGCGTGAGCACGGCCATGTGGGCGCGCTCGAGCGGCTCGCCGTCGATGGCGAGATCGCCGTCGACGAGATAGACGCCGCGCTCCTCGTGCTCGGGCTCGATCGCGAGCGCGCTGCCGGGCGCGAAGTCCGCGGCAACGTAGAGCGTCGGCGAAAACGTGCGGGTGGGCGCCTGCGCACCGAAGGCGCTCCCGGCGATGACGGTCAGCGTAACGCCGTTGCGCTCGACTTGCGGCAACGTCGCGGCCGCGTGGTGCTCGAAGGCGGGTTCGGTGTCTTCATGCTCGAGCGGCAGCGCCACCCATGTTTGAATGCCGTGCATCACCTGGCCGCGGCGCCGCTCGTCGTCGGGGGTACGTTCCGAGTGAACGATGCCGCTTCCGGCCGTCATCCAATTGACGTCGCCGGGCGTGATTTTCTGCACGGAGCCGAGGCTGTCACGGTGCAGCATGACGCCTTCGAATAGATAGGTGACCGTGGCGAGCCCGATGTGCGGATGCGGCCGCACGTCGACGCCCATGCCCGGCGCGTAAGTGGCCGGCCCCATGTGGTCGAAAAAAATGAACGGGCCGACGAGGCGCGCGGCGAGCGCCGGCAGCACGCGACGCACGGTGAGGCTGCCGATGTCGCGCAGCGACGGCTTGAGAATGGCTTTGACGGATGGCGGCACGGCGCGCTCCCTTGGCGATCGCGGGCGCCCATTGTACTTCGCCGGGCGATCCGGCGGCGCAGCCTCTCGCACCGATGGCCGGCGGATGGCCGCGGCGGCGGGCCTTAGCTTCGAAGGCTCGCCGCCGCCCGCCGGGGGATCAGGTCATCCGGTTCTTAGCGAGCGGCGGGTTCGCCGCGAAATAGCGTTTGATGCCCTTGAGGATCGCATTGGCCATTTCGCTGCGATAGCCGTTGTCGTTCAACCGCGTTTCTTCCTCGGGATTGCTGATGAACGCGGTTTCGACGAGGATCGAAGGAATATCGGGCGCCTTGAGCACGGCGAAACCCGCTTGCTCCACCGATCCCTTGTGCAGCTTGTTGATTTCGCCGACTTCCTTCAGCACGAACGACCCGTAGCGCAGCGAGTCTCGGATTTGCGCCGTGGTCGACATATCGAACAGTGCGCGGTTGACGGATTCGTCCTGCGTCTTGACGTTGATGCCGCCGATGAGGTCCGACGAGTTCTCCTTGTTGGCCATCCAGCGCGCCGCCGCGCTCGACGCACCGTGTTGCGACAGCGCGAAGACCGACGAGCCGTGCGCGTCGGGGGTCGTGAAGGCGTCGGCGTGGATCGAAACGAAGAGGTCGGCGCCCACGCGCCGCGCCTTTTGCACGCGGACGTTCAGCGGCACGAAGAAATCGGCGTCGCGCGTCATCATGGCCCGCATGTTCGGCTGCGCGTCGATCAGTGCGCGCAGCTTTTTGGCGATGTCCAGAGCCACGTGCTTTTCATACGTGCCGGCGCTGCCGATCGCGCCTGGATCCTCGCCGCCGTGGCCCGGGTCGATCGCGACCGTCAGCAGACGCACGGTCTTGCCGGACTTGGGCGCCGTGAATGCGTAGGTGTCGCCGCCGTCGAGGCCGTCCTCGTTCGGGGCGGGATGCGCGCCGCGCTCGTTCTTGCGCTGCGCCAGCGTCGGCGGCGCGGCGCTCGGTTTGGACGGCTTGCGGGCGCCGCCCCCCGCGCCCGCGCTCGCGTTCGACCCGGGCGCGCCAGGCGGCGTGTTTTGCGCATAGCGCTCGAAAAACGCGTCGCTGTTGTCGGACGGGGCCGCCGACGGCGGGCTGGCGGGCCCCGCGAGCGGCGCCGGCGGTTGCTGCAGGGCGTCCTTGTCGCGCTCGCTGTCGTTCAGCCGCTTTTCCTTGCGCTCGGTTTCGGCGAGCAATTCCATCAGCGGGTCGGGTGCTACGGTCGGATACAGGTCGAGGACCAGCCGGTAGCGGTAGGTTCCGACAGGAGGGAGCGAGAACACCTGAGGCTTCACCGAGCCCTTCAGATCGAAGACGAGGCGAACGACGTGCGGCTGGAATTGGCCGACGCGCACCGTTTGGATCTGCGGGTCGTTCGGCGTGATTTTCGAGACGAGATCGCGCAATGCTTGATCGAGATCGAGGCCGTTCAAGTCGACGACGAGACGATCGGGGCCTTGCAGCAACTGCTGCGTCGTTTGCAGCGGCTGATCCGATTCGATCGTGACGCGCGTGTAATCGCGGGCGGGCCAAACGCGCACGCCGAGCACGGAACTCGCCAACGCAAGACGCGGCATGGACAGCGAGGCGGCCAGCCCCACGACGAGCGTGGACGCGCCCGCGCGCAGCACTTGGCGGCGGCGCCAGTTGTGCGTCGCCGTCGCGGCCGATTCGATCGATTTGTACGGCTTGATCAACATCTTTCGAGACATGCTTTTCCTGATTCGCTGTAGGCCCGCGCATCGAGCCGGCGCCGCTCGTCGTCGCCTGGCTCGAGCGCGAAGACGAGGTCGGGGGTGCCGAGCAGCGCGCCTGCTTTTTGCGGCCATTCGACGAGGCAGATCGCGCCCGAATCGAAATATTCGCGGAAGCCGGCGTCGGCCCATTCGGCCGGATCGGCGAAACGGTATAGATCGAAGTGGTAGAGCGCAAGTTCACCGTCGCCGCGCGCGAGCGCGTACGGTTCGACGAGGGTATAGGTCGGGCTGCGAACACGGCCCGTATGACCGAGGCCCGCCAAGGTCGCGCGCACGAGAGTCGTCTTGCCGGCGCCCAAATCGCCGAGCAATTGCACGTGAAGGCCCGTGAAGCCGGGTGACGTGCGAACGAAATCTATCGCGCGAGCGAAGCGCGCGCCGAATGCATCGGTGGCCGAGAGGTCGTCGAGCGTGAAGCGGCGCTCGAGAAGCACTTTCGCGAGCGGAAGAAGCGACGGATCGGGCTCGACAGGCATCTCGTAAAATAGCGGAATGAAACGAAGTTCGGAACAGGCCGCCCCTTGCACGAGCACGCGGGACGCAGCCGATGCAAGCGAGGCAGGCGAGGCAAGCAACGCAGGCGGCGCGGGTGACGCACGCGGCGCGGGCGTAGGCGGCGTCGGCGAGACCCGTCGGGCGGGCCACGCCTGCGACATCGCGAAACCACTCGACGATACCGCGCTGGCGGCGCTCGCGCAGCGCATCAAGGCATGGGGCCGCGCGCTGGGCTTCGGCGCGGTCGGCATCAGCGATACCGATCTATCCGATGCCGAAGCGGCGCTTGCCGCTTGGCTCGAGGCGGGCTGCCACGGCGAGATGGATTATATGGCCAAACATGGCGCCAAACGCGCACGGCCGGGCGAGCTTGTGGCCGGCACGCGACGCGTCATCACGGCTCGCATGGCCTATTTGCCCGCATCGGCGGCCGGCGCGCCTCCGGCCGTGCACGATGAAAGCGTATCGTCAGGGGCGCTCGGCGTTACGCCCACGGAAGCCGCGCCCGACGGCGTCCCCGATGCGGCAAGCGGGAACAGGCGAGGCGATTGGCGTGCTCGCGAGCTTTCGCGCCTGGCCGATCCTTCCGCGGCCGTCGTCTCCGTGTACGCGCGAGGCCGCGATTACCATAAGGTCATGCGCCAGCGCCTTCAGCAACTCGCCGAGCGCATCGAGCACGAAGTGGGCGAATACGGCTATCGCGTATTCACCGACTCGGCGCCCGTGCTCGAAGTTGCGCTCGCCCAGAAGGCGGGCCTCGGCTGGCGCGGCAAGCACACGCTGCTGCTCGAGCGCGATGCGGGCTCGCTGTTCTTTCTCGGTGAAATTTACGTCGACATTCCGTTGCCGACCGATGCGCAGACCGATCCCGACCGCGCCAAACGCGAAGCCGGTGCGCACTGCGGGCATTGCACGCGCTGCATCGACGCTTGCCCGACCGGTGCGATCGTCGCGCCTTACCGTGTCGATGCGCGGCGCTGCATTTCCTATCTGACGATCGAATTGAAAGGCAGTATCCCCGAGGCGCTGCGTCCGCTGATCGGCAATCGCATCTATGGCTGCGACGACTGCCAACTCGTGTGCCCATGGAACAAGTTCGCGCAAGCGGCGCCCGTCGACGACTTCGAGGTGCGTCACGGGCTTTCCGATGCGCGGCTCGTCGACCTCTTCGTGTGGACCGAGCAAGAATTCGATACGCGCATGCAAGGCAGCGCAATTCGCCGCATCGGCCACGAGCGATGGCTGCGCAACTTGGCCGTCGCGATGGGCAACGCGCTGCGCGCCTCGCAGCCTGGCCTGCAACGGACAGCGAATGCGCCCGCATTGCGCCAAGAAACAGGCGGGCAGCGGGACGGCGGCGATCGGGCTGGCTCACGCGCTTGCGCCCACATCGGGCCGACGCAGCCGCTCGACGCCGTGCAACGCGAGCGCATCGTCGCGGCGTTGCGCGCTCGCGAGCAGGACCCGTCGCCGCTCGTGCGCGAGCATGTGCAGTGGGCGCTGGAAGCGGCGTAAGCTATGTCGCGCGACGCCACCGCTACCTTAGGAGAACAGCGATGTACAACGCCGTCGTGACCGCTCCGTTCGGCAAGGTCGGTATCGAAGTCGATGCTGCCGCGGGCGTCGTGCGCGCGATCTCGTATTTGGAGAATGCCGTTCCCGCATCGGCGCCCGATTCGTCGCTCGCGGAACGCGCCGCGCGCCAGATCGAGCAGTATCTCGCCGACGCGGCGGCACCGTTCGACCTGCCGCTCGCGGCCGCGGGCACCCCGTTCCAGCGGCGCGTTTGGCAGGCGATGTGCGAGATTCCGCTCGGCAGCGTGCTGACCTACGGGACGCTCGCGCAAAAAGTGGGCGGCGTGCCGCGCGCGGTCGGTCAAGCATGCGGCGACAATCCTTTTCCGCTCGTGATTCCTTGTCATCGCGTCGTCGCGGCCAACGGGCTGGGCGGGTTTTCGCATCACGCGGGCGACGGCTTCTATCCGCGCGTCAAGCGCTGGCTGCTCGCCCATGAAAGCAGCCAACTGGCGCTGGGCCTATGAGCGGACACGGCAATTTCGACGACATGGCCGAGCAGGCCGCCGAGCAGCCGTTCTCCGAGCCGCTGGCGAGCGCGGCCCTCGGCGAACCGCCGGCCGACGCCGAAGCGTCCGCGCTGCAAGCGGCCAACGTGCGCTCCATCGACGCATTCGGCGATTCCCTCTGGCTCGAGCACGGCCTCGCCCGCAACACGCTCGACGCCTATGGGCGCGACCTTCGCCTGTTCGCCGACTGGCTCCTTCGCACTCATGCGGTGGGCATCGACGGCGCCAACGAAGCGCACATCAACGGGTATCTCGCGGCGCGAAGCGACGGCAAGACGACGTCGGCCAACCGCCGGGTCTCGGTGTTCCGGCGCTACTACGCGTGGGCGCTGCGAGAGCATCGCGTGAGTGCGGACCCGACGATGCGCATCCGCTCGGCCAAGCAGGCGCCGCGCTTTCCGTCGACGCTAACCGAAGCGCAAGTCGAGGCGCTGCTTGCCGCTCCCAATATCGATACGGCGCTCGGCCTGCGCGACCGGACGATGCTCGAGCTCATGTATGCGAGCGGACTGCGCGTGAGCGAATTGGTCTTGCTCAAGACGGTCGAAGTCGGCTTGAACGAAGGGGTCGTGCGCGTGATGGGCAAGGGCTCGAAAGAGCGCCTGGTCCCGTTCGGCGAAGAGGCGCACGGCTGGATCACGCGCTACCTGCGCGACGGACGGCCCGCGCTGATCGGTGCGCGCGCGGCCGACGCGCTGTTCGTGACGGCGCGCGGCGAAGGGATGACGCGCCAACAGTTCTGGAACATCGTCAAGCGGCATGCGCGCGCGGCGGACGTGCGAACGCCGCTTTCGCCGCATACGCTGCGTCACGCGTTCGCGACGCACCTCATCAATCACGGCGCCGACCTGCGCGTCGTGCAACTGCTGCTCGGGCACGCCGATATTTCGACGACGCAGATCTACACGCACGTCGCGCGCGAGCGGTTGAAGGCGTTGCATGCGGCTCATCATCCGCGCGGGTGACGGCAGGTTCGCTGCGGCGCAGCCGCGGCGACAGCGATCAAGGGAAAACACATCCTTCGTTACGCTTACCGCTTACAATGCGCCGATGAGCAAAACCAAACATGTTTCGGAGACTCCGGCCACGCAATTTCTGCGTCGTCACAACGTGAGTTTCGGCGAGCATCCCTACGATTACGTCGAGCACGGCGGCACGTCGGAATCGGCGCGCCAATTGGGCGTGGACGAGCACAGCGTCGTCAAGACGCTCGTCATGGAAGACGAAAACGCCAAGCCGCTCATCGTGCTGATGCACGGCGACCGCACGGTGTCGACGAAGAATCTCGCGCGCCAGATCGGCGTAAAGCGCGTCGAGCCGTGCAAGCCCGAGGTCGCCAATCGCCACTCGGGCTATCTCGTCGGCGGCACCTCGCCCTTCGGGACGAAAAAGACGATGCCCGTCTACGTCGAATCGAGCATCCTCGAACTCGGCACGATCTATCTGAACGGCGGACGCCGAGGCTACCTCGTGAGCCTGGACCCGTCGGTGCTCACGTCGCTGCTCGGCGCGCGCCCCGTGCAATGCGCAAGCGTGGACTGAGCCGCCCCGTCCCGTACGTTCTGTAGAATGAGCCGCCGCGCGCGCTCGCGCGCTATGCCAGTCAAGTCGAAAGAGTTCCGTCTATGCCACTTCTGATCGCCACCGTCGCCGCTTATTTGATCGGATCGGTCTCGTTTGCCGTTATCGTCAGCGCCGCCATGGGGCTGGCCGATCCGCGCTCGTATGGATCGAAAAACCCTGGCGCGACGAACGTGCTGCGCAGCGGCAACAAGGTCGCGGCAATTCTCACGCTCGTCGGCGACGCGTTCAAGGGCTGGCTGGCCGTCTGGCTCACGGCGAGGTTCGGGCCGGCTTACGGCCTCGACGACACGGCTGTCGCGCTGGCGGCGATCGCCGTCTTCCTCGGCCATCTCTATCCGATCTTCTTCAAGTTCAAGGGCGGCAAAGGCGTGGCGACGGCGGCGGGCGTGCTGTTGGCGATCCATCCCGTTCTGGGCCTCGCGACGGCGCTGACTTGGCTCATCATTGCGTTCTTCTTCCGCTACTCGTCGTTGGCCGCGCTCGTTTCGGCGGTGTTCGCGCCATTGTTCGACGTGTTCTTGTTCGGCGCGAATCGCATCGCATGGGCCGTCTTCGCCATGAGCGCGCTGCTCGTATGGCGCCACCGCGGCAACATCGCGAAGCTGATCGCCGGCAAGGAAAGCCGTATCGGCGAGAAGAAGGCGGGCGCTACGGCCGGCAGCGCACACAACGCGGATGGGGCGCACGCGCGCAAGCATTGAGCGCGTCCTCGCCGGCCGCAAGCGGCGGAACGCGCGCAAGAGCGGGTAGAGCCGAAACGAGGCGGATAGTTGAACCGCAGGCCGATTCCGCCTCGGAAGCGGGCGGATGGCCCGGTCGCACCGATCTCCTCGATATCGGGTATGCCGAGCCCAGCGGATCAGTCGCGGAAATTGTTGAAGTCGAGAGGAGTGTCGGTGACATCCTTGCGCAGCAGGGCGATCACGCTCTGCAGGTCGTCGCGCTTAGCGCCCGTGACACGCACGGCGTCGCCCTGAATGCTCGCTTGAACTTTGATCTTGCTGTCCTTGACGAGTTTGACGATTTTTTTCGCCAGGTCGCCCGACACGCCTTTCTTGATAGTGACGATTTGCTTGACCTTGTCGCCGCCGATTTTCTCGATCTTGCCGTAATCGAGAAAACGCACGTCGACGTTGCGCTTGGCCATCTTCGACAGCAGGACGTCCTTTACTTGGCCGAGCTTGAACTCGTCGTCGGCGAACATCGTCAGTTCGCGTTCCTTTTGCTCGACTCGCGCGTCCGATCCCTTGAAATCGAAGCGCGTAGAGATCTCTTTATTGGATTGCTCGATCGTATTCTTCACTTCGACCATGTTGGCTTCGCAGACCACATCGAACGACGGCATATCTATTTCTCCGGAATGGGTAGGGGGCGACGGCCCGCAGCACTGACGCGACCGTTGCCCTTGGATGCTGCTTCCCCGTGCCGACGTTGCGCCCGGGGCACTCGCTATAATCACGACCGATCGACATTTTACCGACGCCTTTCTTCCGAGAAAACGCTGGGCCGCGACCGCGCAGCACCCATGCATCGCATTGTGCGACGGTGCGTCCCGGCAGTGCAGCGCAATCGCGCTCTTTGACGATGTCCGCCTCCGACTCCGACTGCCCCGTATTGCTTTCAGATTATTCGCTTCGCCCGCATAACACGTTCGGCTTCGATGCCCGCGCGCGGTGGTACTGCGCCATCGAATCGGCCGATCGATTCACGGCCGCGTTGCGCGATCCGCGCGTGGCCGGCTTGCCGTTTCTCGTGCTCGGCGGCGGCAGCAACGTCGTGCTGACGCAGGATTTCGAGGGGCTCGTCATGCGCGTGGCGCTGACGGGCAAACGTCTCGTACGCGAAGACGACGAGGCCTGGTACGTCGAAGCGGCAGCCGGAGAAAACTGGCATGCGTTCGTTGCATGGACGCTTGCAAACGGCTTGCCCGGGCTCGAGAATCTCGCGTTGATTCCGGGCACGGTCGGCGCGGCGCCCATCCAAAATATCGGCGCATACGGGCTCGAAATGGCCGAGCGTTTTCATTCGCTGCGTGCGATCGAACTGGCGACGGGGGAAGCCGTCGAGTTCGATGCGGCGCAATGCCGCTTCGGTTACCGAGACAGCTTCTTCAAGCAGGCGGGCCGCGGGCGGTTTGCGATCATATCGGTGACGTTCCGGTTGCCGAAAGCATGGACGCCGCGCGCCGACTACGCCGACGTGGCGCGCGCGCTGGCGGTAGCGGGGGCGGAGCCATCGCCGCAAGGCATTTTCGAGGCCGTGGTGGCGGTGCGCCGCGCCAAATTGCCCGATCCGGCGGAGCTCGGCAATGCGGGAAGTTTCTTCAAGAACCCGGTCGTCGATGAAAAGACTTATCAAGCGTTGCGTGTGCGCGAGCCGCAGATCGTGTCTTATCCGCAAGGCGATGGCCGCGTGAAACTGGCGGCCGGCTGGCTCATCGATCGTTGCGGATGGAAGGGGCGGGCGTTGGGGGCTGCCGCCGTGCACGAGCGTCAAGCGCTCGTTCTCGTCAATCGCGGCGGTGCGACCGGTGCGCAGGTGCTCGCGCTCGCCCGGGCGATCCAAGAGGATGTGCGTGTGCGCTTCGGCGTCGAACTCGAGCCCGAGCCCGTCGTCGTTTAGTGCGTTCGCATTCGCGCATTCGCATTCGCATTCGCGCTTGCGCTCGCACGCGAGCGAAGCGCCGCCGGCCGGGGAGGCCGGCGATTTCGATCAGTGGTTCAGCTTGCCGAGCAGCAAGAATTCCATTAGCGCCTTTTGGACGTGCAGACGGTTCTCGGCTTCGTCCCAGACGACGCTTTGCGGGCCGTCGATGACTTCCGCGCTGACTTCTTCACCGCGATGCGCCGGCAGACAGTGCATGAAAAGTGCATCCGGACGCGCGCGCGCCATCATTTCCGCATCGACGCACCAATCGGCGAAAGCGGCCTTGCGCGCTTCGTTCTCGGCTTCGAAACCCATGCTGGTCCAAACGTCGGTGGTGACGAGATCGGCACCTTCGCAAGCCTGGTTCGGGTCCTCGAACTCTTCGTAGAACGGTGCGCTATCGGCCGCGACGAGCGCCGGGTCGAGCTTGTAGCCGGCCGGCGTCGAGACGCGCAGCTTGAAGCCGAGGATTTGCGCCGCTTCGATCCATGTGTACAGCATGTTGTTCGCGTCGCCTACCCAAGCCACGGTCTTGCCGGCGATCGGGCCCCGGTGTTCATAGAACGTGAAGATATCGGCGAGCACTTGGCACGGGTGATACTCGTTCGTCAGCCCGTTGATGACGGGCACGCGCGAGTTTTCCGCAAACCGGCGCAAGATGTCCTGCCCGAACGTGCGGATCATGATGATGTCGACCATCCGCGAGATGACTTGCGCGGCGTCTTCGATCGGTTCGCCTCGGCCGAGCTGGGTATCGCGCGTGCTCATGAAGACGGCGTGGCCCCCGAGCTGGAAGATGCCGGCTTCGAACGAAAGGCGCGTGCGCGTCGAATGCTTCTCGAAGATCATCGCGAGCGTGCGATCGTGCAGCGGGTGGTAAGTCTCGTAGTTCTTGAACTTGCGTTTCAGGATGCGCGCACGCTCTAGCACGTACTCGTAGTCGTCCCGGGAGAAGTCGTTGAACTGCAGGTAGTGACGGATTTGTTTGGCGGCCATGAAACAAATACGGCGGGCTTGACCCGGTGCTCGCGCACCGGACGGCGCCGCCGTCGATGTGGTAACTCCAGGCAGCATAAAGGATTTTTTTCCGTTTGACGAGCCGCGGCAGACCTATGCCCCGTTTGTGTGCAGTGCGGCAAAAGTCGCTTCCGGTGGTATAATCGACGAGTTTTCCCAAGCCCGGCGGGCAGGCTTCGGGCAAGTCTCATGGGTTTTTTACATGGCCGAAGCATCCCACACTGAATACTTCATTCAAGGCATCACGAAAGGCGGAAAGAAATTTCGCCCCAGTGATTGGTCGGAGCGTCTCGCAGGGGTTATGTCCTGCTACGGCCCCGGCGCCCAAGGCCCGAACGCGCGACTGCAGTATTCGCGTTATGTGCGCCCCATTCTCCTCGGCGATCTGAAATGCGTCATCCTCGATTCGCGTCTGCGCGACATCGAGCCGATGGCATTCGACTTCGTCATGAACTTCGCGAAAGACAACGATCTCGTCGTCACGGAAGCCTGCGAATTGCCCGACGATCACGGGGCGACGCGCAAGCGCTAGGCCAGCTGAGGGGGTGCGGTTCTTCAGCGCCGGCGTCTGCGGGGCACCGGCGTAATCGAACCCCGCGAACCCCGCGAACCTCAATGCAAAACGACCCGACCGTCTGAACGGCCGGGTCGTCCCGGTTCAACTTGCAGCGCGTGCTGCGGTCATCGGCAACGCGGCGAGGGCCGCGTTTGCATCCGACTTACCGCAAATGGCCGTGCGCTTACTGCGCGGCGGCGGCTTGCAGGCCCTTCAGGGCTGCAGCCAGGCGGCTCTTATGACGCGCGGCCTTGTTTTTGTGCACGATCTTCTTGTCGGCGATGATGTCGATCGTCTTGGCCGATGCGCGGAAAACTTCTGCTGCCTTGGCTTGGTCGCCGGCTTCGATCGCCTTGCGGACGGCCTTGATCGCCGTGCGGTACTTCGAGCGCAGCGCCGAGTTGTGCGAGTTCGCTTTCGCGGCCTGACGGGCGCGCTTGCGTGCTTGTGCGGAGTTAGCCATGAGAGTTCCTTGTCCTGTACTGTTTCGGCGCCCGGCCCGACCCATAGGATAGGCTGATCGAGTGCCGCTTTTTGGTCACCGCCTCTGGAAGCGATTGCCCAGAGGCGCAAAAAACATCGGCGAGACGTGTTTGCGGTTTTCGCGCGGGGTTCGCGCGATTTTCGCGCGATTTTCGCGATATGCCGCTCACATAGCGCCTAGTCACTGCGCGCCGCCCGCCGCTGAGTCCTTCCTTAGCCGGCCTCTCGGCCGGCAACCTGAACCGGCCCCAAACGAGGAAAGGCCGGCAGGCGACCGAGCTCGAGGTCTGCGCTTCAAACGCGCGAGTATAGCAACAAAATCAGGTACATGGCAAGCGGCAGGCGGCTCGCCGCTCCGGCGCCTTCTCGATCGATCCGTGGGCCGTCGGCATACCGGCGCCGAAGAACGGGGCCGGCCGGGCATCGTCGATCGGCTTTCTCTTCTCTTATAACGGACGGGCGAGCCATTCGTATCCGTATAATGGCCGCCCATGAATCTATTCCGAGCCCTGCTGACGGTCAGCGGCTTCACGCTGCTGTCGCGCGTGACCGGACTGGCCCGTGAAACGCTGATTGCCCGCGCATTCGGCGCGAGCCAATACACCGACGCTTTCTACGTCGCCTTCCGCATTCCGAACCTGCTGCGCCGCTTGTCTGCCGAAGGCGCATTCTCGCAGGCTTTCGTGCCTATCCTCGCCGAATTCAAGAACAGCCAAGGGCATGACGCGACCAAGGCGCTCGTCGACGCCATGTCGACGGTGCTCGCCTGGGCGCTTGCGCTCGTGTCGTTGCTCGGCGTGCTCGGCGCCTCGTGGGTGGTTTTCGTCGTCGCGTCGGGGCTGCGCGCGGACGGCGGGGCCTTCGTGTTGGCGACGGCGATGACGCGGATCATGTTCCCGTACATCATCTTCATCTCGCTGACGACGCTCGCCTCCGGCGTGCTCAATACGTACGGCAGTTTTTCGCTGCCCGCGTTCGCCCCAGTCCTGCTCAACATCGTTTTCATCGTGGCGGCCGTGTTCGTCGCGCCGTTGATGAAGGTGCCCGTGTTCGCGCTGGCTTGGGCCGTCATCGTCGGCGGGGTGCTGCAATTTCTCGTCCAACTGCCGGGCCTGCGCAAGATCGACATGACGCCGCGCATCGGCCTGAACCCGATCGCCGCGCTCGCGCACCGCGGCGTCAAGCGCGTTCTGCTGAAAATGGTGCCGGCCACGTTCGCCGTCTCGGTTGCACAACTCAGCCTCATCATCAACACGAACATCGCCTCGCATTTGGGCCCCGGCGCCGTTTCGTGGATCAACTACGCCGATCGGCTCATGGAGTTTCCGACGGCCTTGCTGGGAGTGGCGCTCGGCACGATCTTGCTGCCGAGCCTGTCGAAAGCGCACGTCGACGAGGATCCGCACGAATACTCGTCGCTGCTCGATTGGGGCTTGCGCGTGACGTTTTTGCTCGCCGTCCCGAGCGCGCTCGCCTTGTTCCTCTTCGCCGAGCCCCTCACGGCCACGCTGTTCAATTACGGCCATTTCGACGCCCGCTCGGTCGTCATGGTGGCGCGCGCGCTGGCCGCCTATGGGGTCGGCCTCATCGGCCTCATTCTCATCAAGATCCTCGCGCCCGGCTTTTACGCTAAGCAGGACATCAAGACGCCGGTGAAGATCGGCGCAGGTGTCCTGCTCGTCACGCAGCTGTCGAACTACATTTTCGTCCCAATATTCGCGCATGCGGGCCTGACGCTGAGCGTCGGGCTCGGTGCTTGCGTCAACGCGTCGTTGTTGTTCATCGGATTGCGCCGGCGCGGGATCTATACTCCGTCGAGCGGGTGGCTGCGCTTTCTCGTGCAATTGGCGGGCGCTTCGCTGATCTTGGCCGGCGCGATGCATTGGTGCTCGATCAGTTTCGATTGGGTCGGGCTGCATGCGCAGCCGTTGGCGCGCATCGCGCTGCTCGCCGCCTGTATCGTTCTGTTCGCCGCGCTATATTTCAGTATGCTTTGGTTGATGGGCTTCAAATACGCGTACTTCAGAAGGCGTGCCAAGTGACGGCCATGACATCCGTTCTCGACTACTTCGCCACCCTCGTCGCCGACGACGACAGTCTGCCTTTGACGGAGACTGCGATCTCGCTCGCGCAAGATGCGTATCCGGACCTCGATCTCGAAACGGTGCTGGCCGAACTCGACGAGCTCGCGCTGCGCTTGAAGCGGCGGCTGCCCGAGGGCGCCGATTTGAGCGAAAAAATCGGCGCACTGAACCGTTTCTTTTTCCGCGAGCTTGGGTTCGCCGGCAACCTCAACGATTACTACGACCCCGACAACAGCCATCTGAACGTCGTGCTCAAGCGCAGGCGGGGCATCCCGATTTCGCTCGCGGTGCTGTACCTGGAGCTGGGCGAACAGATCGGCGTGCCCGTGAAAGGGGTGTCGTTTCCGGGACACTTCCTACTGCGGATCACGTTGCCCGAGGGCGACGTCATGCTCGATCCGACGACGGGGCAGTCGTTGTCGGAGGCGCAGATGGTCGATATGCTCGAGCCGTACATTTCGCATACCGAACAATCGGTCGGCAACGCGCTGCGCATGCTGCTGCAGCCCGCGACGCCGCGCGAGATCGTGGCGCGCATGTTGCGCAACCTCAAGGCCGTTTATTTGCAAACGGAGCGGTGGCAGCGGCTGCTCGGCGTGCAGCAGCGGCTCGTCGTCTTGCTGCCGGAAAACATCGAGGAGATTCGCGATCGAGGCTTCGCTTATGCGCGGCTCGACTACCTGCGGCCAGCGCTCGAAGATCTCGAACGGTACTTGGACGATTGCCCCGACGCGGAAGACGCTACGACGGTCGAATCGCAGCTCAACGAGTTGCGTCAGCGCACGGATCACGGCAACGACTGACGATCGGCACGCGCGCCGGAACTGCCGCGCGCGCCGCCGCCGCGATTACTTCGGTTGCATGCGGATCGCGCCGTCGAGACGGATGACCTCGCCATTGAGCATCGGATTGTCGAAGATTTGCTTGACCAGCATGGCGTACTCGCCGGGCTTGCCGAGCCGCGGCGGGAACGGCACCATCGCGCCGAGCGAATCCTGCACTTCCTTCGGCATGCCCAGCAGCATCGGCGTCTCGAAAATGCCGGGCGCGATCGTCATGACGCGGATCGCGTTGCGCGAAAGGTCGCGCGCGACGGGTAGGGTCATCCCCGCCACGCCGCTTTTCGACGCTGCGTAGGCGGCTTGGCCGATCTGTCCGTCGAATGCCGCCACCGACGCCGTGTTGACGATCACGCCGCGCTCGCCGTTCGCATTCGGTTCGTTCTTCGCCATTTCGGCCGCCGCGAGGCGCAGCATATTGAACGTGCCGATCAAGTTGATCTCGATCGTGCGCTGAAACTTGTCGAGCGGGTGGGGGCCGTCTTTGCCGACGGTCTTGATTGCCGGCGCGACGCCCGCGCAGTTGACGAGGCCGACGAGCTTACCGAGGCTCGCCGCCGCTTCTACCGCTTGCTTGGCATCGGCCTCGCGGCTGACGTCGCATTTGACGAAAACGCCTTCGATCTCGCTCGCGAGCGCTTTGCCTGCCTCTTCGTTCAAATCGGCGATCGCGACTTTGCCGCCGTGTTCGGCAAAAAGGCGTGCGGTTGCCGCGCCGAGTCCCGACGCACCGCCGGTGACCAAAAATGCGTTGCCGCGAATCTCCATGCTCAAAGCTCCTTTCGTCTGTTCTAAAGGGGTGGCCGCGTCTGCACGGCTCGTGACCGCTTGGCCCGCTGGCCGCCGACGATTGTAATCGCTCGGGGCCGCCATAGCGATGCGCGTCCCGCTCGTGAGGTGTTCACCTGATGGCCGAGCGCGCTGTTGCCGGCCCGTTCGATCCGCGCTTGCAGCGGCGACGGGCCATCGACGGCTGGCCACGGCGTCGTTCGCTCGCCGAAAAAGACAACGCCGTTCGGCTTGTAACCGAACGGCGTGTCGATGCGGGGCTAGAAGACGTTGTTTTACGTCGAGCGCGTCACTTCAACGCTTCGAACACGCGCTGCCGAATTTCGTCCACGCTGCCGAGACCGGAGATACGCCGGTACTGGGGCGCGCTGAGGCCGTTTTCCATGCCGCGCTGGGCCCATTGCTGGTAGTAGTCGACGAGCGGCTTCGTTTGCGAGACGTAGACGTCCAGACGCTTCTTCACCGTCTCTTCCTTGTCGTCCTCGCGCTGGATCAGCGGCTCGCCCGTCACGTCGTCCTTGCCCTCGACCTTCGGCGGATTGAACTTGACGTGGTAGCTGCGGCCCGATGCCGGGTGCGTGCGGCGGCCGCTCATGCGGACGATGATTTCGTCGAACGGCACGTCGATCTCGAGCACGTAATCGATCGCGACGCCCGCTTCCTTCATGGCTTCCGCCTGCGGCAGCGTGCGCGGAAAACCGTCGAACAAATACCCGTTCTTGCAATCGTCCTCGCGCAGGCGCTCCTTCACGAGATTGATGATCAGCGCATCGGGCACGAGCTCGCCCGCATCCATGTAGCGTTTCGCCTCGACGCCGAGCGGCGAGCCGGCTTTGACGGCGGCGCGCAGCATGTCACCGGTCGAAATCTGCGGGATCCCGAATTGTTCTTTGATGTAGTTAGCCTGGGTGCCCTTGCCGGCGCCAGGCGCGCCCAACAGGATCAAACGCATGCTGTTTCTCCGAATCGTTGTGAATGCTGCGGCGCGAGAAGCAAGTCGCATAGACGCATAGACGCAATACGCCCGGGCCGCCCGAACGCAATGGCCGCGATGGCCGTTGGGCCGAGACGCTGGCTTGCCCGCGGCGCAAAGGCGCGGCGGCCGGCCCTCCCGGCTTGCAGGCGTCGTTCAGCGCGACGCGCAAGCCGCCGGCTGGGCGACAAGGCAGACGATCGGGATCCGGAAGCGAATAATGCGAATGCTCGCGCAATCGGCCCTGATTATGCCATGGCTCGCGGGGCGTTCTACCGGAAAAGCGTCAGCGATTCGACAGGAAAAGTGCGCGCACGCGCTCGAGATCGGCCAGCGTATCGACGCCCGGTGCGGGCGCTTCTTGTGTCACGCGCACCGCGATGCGCTCGCCATGCCACATCGCGCGCAATTGCTCGAGCATTTCGGCTTGTTCGATCGGCGCCTGCGCGAGAGTCGGGTAGGTGCGCAGGAACCGCGCGCGATAAGCGTAAAGGCCGATGTGCCGAAACACGGCGCCGGCAGGCGGCGCGGGCATCGCAGAGACGGCGATGGCCTGCGCGCCGCAGTGCGGCTGGTAAGCGTCGCGCAGCCAGGGAATCGGCGCGCGCGAAAAGTACAGCGCGATCGCACGCGCATCGAGGACGACCTTGACGACGTTCGGATTGAAGACTTCGGCGGCGTCGGCGATCGGATGCGCCGCCGTCGCGATCGCGCAGTCGGCATTCGCGGCGAGGTGCGACGCAACGTCGCGCACGAGCGCCGGGTCGATCAGCGGCTCGTCGCCTTGCACGTTGACGACGATCGTATCGTCGGACAAGCCGAGCCGGGTCGCCACTTCGGCAAGCCGATCCGTGCCGGAAGGGTGATCGGCGCGAGTGAGCAGCGCTTCGAAGCCATGGGCTTGCGCGGCGGCGAGGACACGCGTGTCGTCGGTCGCGATCAGGACGCGTTGCGCACCGGCCTCGCGCGCGCGTTCGGCCACGCGCACGACCATCGGTTTGCCTGCGATATCGGCCAGCGGTTTTTCGGGCAGACGCGTCGACGCCAAGCGGGCGGGAACGACGGCGACGAAAGGCGGTGCGTCGATACGGGCGGAAGCGGTCATCGTGCGGGGCGTCCAGCGAAAGGCAGTTCGCAGCCGGCGGTGCGTGCGCAGCGCCGGGCGTTCGGTAGGCGGCAAGCCGCGATCGTCAAGCGCCGCCCGACGGATCGATCGGTTCGACGGGCGTGCCTTCGACCGTTTGGCGCGCTTCGTCGACGAGCATGACGGGAATGCCGTCGCGAATGGGATAGGCCAGCTTGTCGGCGTTGCAGATGAGCTCTTGCTGCGCCCGGTCGTATGTCAGTGGACCCTTGCAGATGGGGCAAACGAGAATTTCAAGCAGGCGAGCGTCCACGGAGTTTCTCCACAACCAGAGCGATGAGGCGAGCGGGCAGCGTGGCTTCGACCGGTACGACCCAGATCCGAGCGTCACGCCAAGCGCTCAATTTTACTGCATCCTTCTCGGTCACTAGGATCGCGTCGACCGGCTCGTCGATGAAAGGATTGTCGCGAAAGGCGTAGTGGTCGGGCAGCGCCCGCGTGGTCGGCGAAACGCCGGCCGCTCTGAGCGTCGCGAAAAACCGTTCGGGGGCGCCGATGCCGGCGGCGGCCAGCACGCGCGCGCCCGCGAATTGCGCGAGCGGGCGGCGCAGGCTCGGGTCGCTCAGATGCCACGCGTCGCCGGGCGTGAGCGTGAGCGCGTAGGTGTCGGGCCAGGGCGGCAGCGCGCGATCGAACGGGTTGTTGATGAGGGTGGCGTCGCGCGAGCGCGAAAGCGGCTCGCGCAGCGGTCCCGCCGGCAACAGGAAGCCGTTGCCGGCCAGGCGTTGATCGAAGACGACGAGCTCGACGGTGCGCGCAAGCCGATAGTGCTGCAGACCATCGTCGCTGACGATCACGTCGACATCGTCGTGGGCCGCGCGCAACGCCTTCGCGCAGGCCACGCGATCGGGCGAGACCCACACCGGCACGCTCGTGCGCCGCGCGATGAGTACGGGCTCGTCGCCGACTTCGTCGGGCGACGAGGCCGAGGTGACGGGGCGCGGCTCGCCGCCTTTCGCACCATAGCCGCGGGACACCACGCCGGGCGTGAAGCCGGCGGCGCGCAGCGCGTGGACGAGGGCGATGACGGTGGGCGTTTTGCCCGTGCCGCCCACCGTCACGTTGCCCACGACGACGACGGGCACGCCGACGCTCACACGTTCACGCCAGCCGAGCGCGAAGCTCGCGCGACGGGCGGCGGCGATGGCGCCGAAGAGGCAGGCGAAGGGCGTCATCGCCCACGCCATCGCGCCGCGGCGCTGCCATTCGCGCGTGACATACGCTTCGGCGCGGGCTTTCAGTCGTTCGGCGAGGCGGTCCATGGGGCTCGAAGTCGTCAGGTCGTCGAAAGATCGGAGGATGGACCGGCACTGTAGCTTGGCCGGCGCGCGCGCGGCAAGGCCGCAGTGCAGCCTCCGCCAAGCGTCGAACCGCGTCCGCGAGGGGGAGGCCTGTGGATAACTCTGTGAAAAACTTCGCTCGCTGCGACCGCACAAGCCGATGAATCGGGCTTCTCATCGGCGACGCCTAAAGTCCTACTAAAAAATATGTATGTGAAATCAACGACTTGCAACGTGCATTCGCGCGTTTTCGCGGTTCCCTCATGTATACGTCCCCGCGTCGCAAGGCGCTCCGCTATGTGGGAAACCTTGCGGCCGATGACGCTCGCACTGGACGCCGGCCGCGCGGCGGTCTATCGTCTGACCGGCCAAGATCAAGGTTCCGCATGCCATCCCGTTCTCCCTTTTCCGCCGGCGGCGCCGCAACGCCGCTCGGCCCAGGTTCGTTCGAAGCCGACATTGCCGTACCCGTATCGGTACTCAACCGTGCGATCGGCACGATGCTCGAGCGCTCGTTTCCGCTCGTCTGGGTCGCCGGCGAAGTCTCGAACTTCACGCGTGCCGCGAGCGGCCACTGGTACTTTTCGATCAAGGATGCGCAAGCGCAGATGCGCTGCGTGATGTTCCGCGGCCGTGCTCAATACGCCGAATTCACGCCGCGCGAGGGCGACAAGATCGAGGTGCGCGCGCTCGTGACGATGTACGAGCCTCGCGGCGAACTGCAGTTGAACGTCGAAGCGGTGCGCCGCACCGGCATGGGCCGTCTTTACGAGACGTTCCTGCGACTGAAGGCGCAACTCGAAGGCGAAGGGCTTTTCGCCCCCGAGCGCAAAAAGCCGCTGCCGACGCATCCGCGCGCGATCGGCATCGTCACGTCGCTGCAGGCGGCGGCGTTGCGCGACGTTCTGACGACGCTCGCGCGCCGTGCGCCGCATATCCCCATCGTCGTCTACCCGGCGCCCGTTCAGGGCGCGGGGGCCGGCGAGAAGGTCGCCGCGATGATCGCCGCGGCCAATGCAAGGCGAGAAGTCGACGTGTTGATCGTGTGTCGCGGGGGCGGCTCGATCGAGGATCTTTGGTCGTTCAACGAGGAGGGCGTGGCGCGGGCGATCGCCGCTAGCGAACTGCCGATCGTGAGCGGCGTCGGACACGAGACCGACTTCACGATCGCCGATTTCGCGGCCGACGTGCGCGCCCCGACGCCGACGGGAGCGGCCGAGCTCGTCAGCCCGCAGCGCACGATGTTGCTGCGCGAGCTCGATCACCGCACCGCGGCGCTCGCGCGCGGCTTCGGGCGCTTGATGGAACGGCGCGCGCAGCAGCTCGATTGGCTGGCGCGCCGCCTCGTGAGTCCGGCTGAGCGTTTGCGGCGCCAGCGCGTCCATCTCCAGCAACTGCAAGCGCGTCTAGCGTCGGCCGGCGCACGCCCTGTGCGCGACGCGCGAGCGCGCTTCGCGATCGTGCGGCTGCGCTGGCAGCGCTGGCGGCCCGACCTGGCGGCACAGCGCGCGGCCGTGGCAGCCCATGCGCGGCGGCTCGACGCCGCGTTCGAGCGGCAGCGAGAACGGCGCGCGTCGAAGGTGTCGGCGCTCGAGGCGCGGCTGGAACTGCTGAGCCCGCAGCGCACGCTCGAACGCGGATACGCGGCGCTGATCGATGCGCAGACGGGCCGGGCCGTGCGCTCGCCGGCAGCGTTGAAGCGCGACAAGCGGCTCACGGTGCATCTAGCGGACGGCGCGGCCGACGTAACGCTCAAAGACGTGCAGCCGCGACTGGCGGAAGGTTTTTGAAGGGCGCCGGTGCTGCTTTCCCCGCCGCGCGGCGCGACGGCGCCGTTTCTGCGTCAGGGCCGGGGTCCGGCAGCCATCGGCCGCCGGCGGCCCGCACGGCTCGATCGTCGGTCAACCTGCGCGAACGGTGCGACGAAATGCACCTTGTAGGAGCATTTTTTACGTCGATAGCGGCGCATGGCGGTCAATGCTGCGCCTAAAGGCTCTTGGTTTGCGGGGTTATTCCAACTCGCCTACAATCCAATGCTCTACAGCGTTAGCCGCCTACTTCCCCCATAACACAGAAAGGATCAGCACCATGGAACATACGCTCCCGCCGCTGCCGTACGCGAAGAACGCGCTCGCTCCGCATATGTCGGAGGAAACGCTCGAATTTCACTATGGCAAGCACCATCAAGCCTATGTGACGAACTTGAACAACCTGATCAAGGGCACCGAGTTCGAGAACCTGCAGCTCGAAGAGATCGTCAAGAAAGCCTCCGGCGGTGTCTTCAACAACGCTGCGCAAATCTGGAATCACACGTTCTTCTGGAACTGCCTCAAGCCGCAAGGCGGCGGCGCCCCGAGCGGTGCGCTCGGCGACGCGATCAACGCCAAGTGGGGCTCCTACGACGCGTTCAAGGAAGCCTTCTCGAAAGCCGCAGCCGGTAACTTCGGCTCGGGCTGGACGTGGCTCGTGAAGAAGGCCGACGGCTCGCTCGACATCGTGTCGACGAGCAATGCCGCCACGCCGCTGACGACCGACGCCAAGCCGCTGCTGACGATCGACGTGTGGGAACACGCTTACTACATCGACTACCGCAACGCGCGTCCGAAGTTCATCGAAGCGTTCTGGAACATCGTGAATTGGGATTTCGCCGCGAAGAATTTCGCGTAAACGCCTGACGGCCGAGGCGCTCGCCGGTAAGGCTTGCGCCTTCGCTTCAGCGAAAAGGCTCTTCGGCTCGTTCGGAGAGCCTTTTTTCGTGTGCACGCCCGAATTGGGCGCACAGGCGGGAATCAGAGGGATGTGCGGCGTGCGACATCGGCCAGCGCGGCGCGATCGGTCAAGACGTCGTCGATGAGCCCGTATTCCTTCGCCGCGGCCGCCGACATGAAGTTGTCGCGGTCGGTATCCCTTGCGATTTGTTCGACGGATTGTCCGGTGCGTTCGGCAAGCACTTGGTTGAGCCGCTCGCGCAGGAACAGCACTTCTTTCGCTTGGATTTCGATGTCGGCCGCGGTGCCCTGGCTGCCGCCCGAGGGCTGGTGAATCATGATGCGCGCATTGGGCAGCGCAAAGCGCTTGCCTTTTGCGCCGGCGGCGAGCAAGAACGTCCCCATGCTGGCGGCAAAGCCCGTGCAAAGCGTCGAAACTTGCGGCTTCACGAATTGCATGGTGTCGTAGATGGCGAGCCCGTCGTACACCGAGCCGCCCGGCGAGTTGATGTAAAAGAAAATATCCTTGTCGGGGTTCTCGGATTCGAGAAACAGCATTTGCGCGACGATGAGGCTCGACGTCTCGTCGGTGACGGGGCCGACGAGAAACACGATCCGTTCGCGCAGCAATCGAGAATAAATATCGTAAGCGCGCTCGCCTCGGCCCGATTGTTCGATGACGGTCGGGACGAGCTGGCTGTGCGGGTAAGAAGTCATGGCGCTCCTCGCATGTAATCGCCGATAGCCACCGGTCGAGAATACTCGCAAGCGGCCTTTGCTGTCATGACGCGCGAGATCGCGCGAACGTGACGGTGTCGCATCGCCAAGCCGCCTGTGAACGCTCGAAACAAAAAAATATCGCGAAGCGCGTAACATCGGCGGACGCTCGAACGTCAATCAGGTGAGGCGCGTGACGCGCCGCTAGCTCGACTTTAGGAGCCAATCCAATGAGGCAAGAAGAAAAAGACAACATATCGGGTTTCGAAGCCGTGCGTGCGCGGCTCACGTCGATCGCCTATCGCATGCTCGGCAGCCGGGCCGAAGCCGAGGACATCGTTCAAGACGCGTGGCTCAAATGGCATGCCGCGGCGCAGGACGATCTGCGCACGCCGCTCGCATGGCTGACGACCGTGACGACGCGGCTCGCGATCGATCGCATTCGGCGATTGCAGTCGGAGCAGGCCGCTCGGGCCACCGAGGCGTCGATGCAGCCTTGGGCGGATGACCTTGCCCCGTCTGCAGAGGATGAAGCGCTGCATGCGTCGTCCGTGTCGGAGGCCGTCGCGCGGCTGTTCGATTGTCTATCGCCTGACGAGCGCGCAGCGTTCGTTCTGCATGAAGCGTTCGATTACGACTACACGGCGATTTCGGAGGTCGTCGGCAAGACGCCTGCGCATTGCCGTCAACTTGCGCATCGGGCGCGGCGGAGGCTGGCGAACGAACAAGCAACCGAAAGCGGCGATGAGCGTCGCGCACGCGCACGGGAAGGTCGCCGACAAGTGCAAGGTGTCGAGCGCTTGTGCGAGGTGATTCGCGGCGCCGATGCGCTCGGCGCCCGGCGTCTGTTCGCCGAGCGCCCGGCGACTGCGCCGGTCGAGGCGAGCACCGCCGCGCGGGCCGAGCGCGTGGCGGCGACGGCTGCCGAAGATGCCACAGCGTTCACACAATGCAGTGCGCTCGAAGCGTTTGCGCTGCCCTCGGACGAGGGGGCGGCTTTTGCGCTCATGCGCGATTGCGATGTGGTGGCGATCGCGCGCTTCACCGTAGCAAGCGCGAGATCTGGCGGCTTTGCGTGTCGAATCGCCGTCGTGGCCGGCGGGCCGGAGGTCGATGCGCTGAACCGCCGCTTCGGCTCGCGCGCGATCGCTCGACGGCTCGCGCGCATCGCGGGGCCCGCCTTGACGAGAAGCGCCTGCGCCGCTTGAGCGTCTGCCTGAGCGTCTGTTCTTTCTGCTCTTTCATCGACACTTCGCCCGTTCGGCGACGCTTTCCTTACCGAATTCCATCGCGCCGATTTCACCGCGCGCGCGACGCCGCCTCCCAATCGATATCGACGCAAAGCACCTGCAGCCCCTGCGCGGTTTGAGCGGCGATAGACGCCGTCACGCACAGGTGTGCCTCATTCAGCGAGAGATAAGGGGCCGTGACGTGCACGGGCCCCGGCGCGCGAACGGCTTCGGTGAAGTACGGGCGGTGAGCCCAGCTCGCACCTTCCGAATGCAGCAGCGGACTGAACCGCTTGGCGCGGCGTGAAACGACGCGGCCCGTCGGCACGACGTTGTCGCCGATCTGCTTGCCTTGCGCGTCGAGCAGAAAGCAGCGCGCCGTATCGGGCAGCGCGAGCAGCGCGTCGCAGGCCGCCTTCGCCGGGGTGCCCGTGACGAGCCGCGCACAGGCTTCTTCCAACGATTTCACATACGGCGCGAGACGTTCGGCCTGCGAGCGCTCACGCGAGGCGACGCGCTTGCGCAAGGCCGCCGACAACGCGTCGATGAGGCCCGCCGCCGCTTGCGGCTGAACCGGGTCGACGCACGGCTCGGCAAAGTAGCTGCCTTGGACGAAATCGACGTTGCACTCGAGGGCGATCAACGCATCGCGCTCGGTCGAGAGGCCTCCCATCAGCACCAGCTGTCCTGACTCGTGCAGCAGCGAAACGAGCCCCGGCAATACGCGCTCGAAATGCGCATGTTCGCTCGCTTGCGCGAGGATGCCGCGATCGAGCGAAACGATGTCCGGATGCAAGTGCCAAACGCGGTCGATGTTCGAGTGCTTGGCGCCAAAGCCGCCGAGTGCGATCAAGAAGCCCGACTTGCGCAGGCTGTCGACGATCTCTGCGAAGCGGCTCGTTTCTCCTCCCGCTTGCTCGGGCACTTCGAGCACGACGCGCTGCGGCGGTAGGCCGAGCGATTTCAGATTCGCTAGCAACGCGTCGCCGTAGCTCGTATCCATCAGCGCAGCCGGATGCAAGCTCAAGAACAGCCATTCGTCGTGACCGTCGATGACGCTGAAATTGCCGAGATGAAGCGATTCGGCAAGCCGCCCGAGCTCGAGCAAGTCGCCGCGTCGCGCGGCTTGGGCGAAGACGTCGCGCGAGGGCGCTTGCCGCCCCTGTTCGTCGTGCGCCCGCAGCGACGCGTGGTAGCCGATCGCGCGACGATGCGAGACCGAAAACACGGGCTGGAAGACGCTGAACACGGTATAGCCGCCATATACGACGGTGCGGCGGCTACCCGCGTCGTCCGCAACGGGACGCGGCGGCTGAAAGCCCGGAGGATCGAGATCGACCATGCTCATTGGGATGAATGACTGGATTGAAAAACCGGCGCGGTGACGCGCCTACATTGGCACGCCGCTAACTGTACAGCATATGACAGCAAGTTCTATGCGAGATGACGAAGCGCGAAGCGCCGCGCGTATGGATGGCGGAAAGCGCAACGAATAACCGTCGAACGGCCGTCGAACGGCGGAGGCGAATCGCACAACGTTGGTGCCGCTGCCCCGTCGCGGCGCTTGGGTGCGCAGCGTTCAGGCGCACCGCATGCAGCGGCGCAGCGTCACGCGGTCGCGGCGCTTTCGCGAGCGGCATGCGATTCGCCGGTCGGCTCGAGCCGCGCCGCGCGCTCGAAGAATGCATGAGCGCGCCGGTCCAGCGCGTAGGCCGCGTTGATGCGGATCCACGGACTGGGCTCGCCATGCGGGCGGAAGTAGCTGCCGGGCGCGATGGTCACACCGCATTCGCTTGCGCAGGCCGTCAACTGCTCCGGATCGTCGACGTGCGGCACGCGCGCCCACACGAACTTACCGCCCACGGGAGGCGCGAACAATTGCCACCCATGCGCCTCGAGCGTGCTGGCGGTCGCGCCTAAGGCATCGGTCATGCGACGGCGCAGCCGCTCCAAGAACTTGCGATAGGCGCCGCGCTCGAGCATCGTGAGGGCGACCGCTTCCGCGAACGGCGAGCCGCTGATGCTCGTCAGCATTTTGATGTCGCCCAAATCCTTCACGATCTTCCGGCTCGCCGCGATGTAGCCGATACGCAGCGAGGACGACAGCGTTTTCGACAGCCCGCCGATATAGACGACTCGCTCGAGCTGATCGAGCGCCGCGAGGCGATCGGTGCTATCGCCTTGATAGTCGGCATAGATGTCGTCCTCGACGATCGTGAAGTCGTATTCGTGCGCGAGCTGCAGGAGTCGAAAAGCGACGGACGGCGCAACGACGGTGCCGGTCGGATTGTGAAACACCGTATTGACGAACATGGCCCGCGGGCGATGACGTTGCAGTTCCGCTTGCAGCACGTCGATATCGGGCCCCGACGCCGTGCGTGGAATGCCGACCACGTTGATGCCGTGCAATTTTAGGAGTCCGAACAAATTGTAGTAGCCGGGGTCTTCGACGAACATGGTGTCGCCGGCGCGCAGCATGTAGCGCACGAGCAGATCGACGGCTTGGCTCGCGCCGAACGTGATGAGGATTTGCGATGCCTCGGCGCGGATACCGAGCGGCGCGATGCGAGATTGCAGATGTTCGCGCAGCGCGATGCTGCCGAGCGGCGTCGCATAGTCGGTCAGCGAACTCTGATCGGTGCGCGCGACGTGACGCACCGCTTGCGCGATGCCATCCATGTCGCGCCACGCTTCCGGAATGAAGCCGCTTCCGAGCTTGAGCGTATCGCCGGGATGGTTGAATTGCTGGAGGATGTAGTTCGATTCCTCCTCGGCGCGGCGTGGATCGGATGCGCCGCAGCGGTCGAGCGTCGCAATCCGTCTGTTCACGTAGAACCCCGATCCGTGGCGCGATTCGATATAGCCGAGCGACACGAGCCGGTCATACGCTTCGATGACCGGAAAACGGCTGATGCCGCAGTCGTCGGCGAGCCGGCGGATCGACGGCAGCTTGGCGCCCGCGTGCGCCTCGCGGGAGCGAATCCATTGCTCCAGCGCCGAGACAATCTGCTCGGTCATCGGCACCCCGCTTTCGCGGTCGATCGCAATCTTCATCGATACCTCGAACTGTTCGCTATTTCGACTGAACAGTTTCGATGAAACTGTTCAGTACTGTGCATGTGATTGTAGCGACGTGCTCGCAATAATGCATAGACGAAATATTTTTGAAGGAGTACGGCGATGCGCGAAATTCGGACATTCGAAATGAGACACGACGAGGGTGCAAGTGCTTGGCGTGTAGCGGATCCGCTTATCGTCGAGGCGGCGCATGGCTCGATCTGGCTGACCATCGAGGGAGACGCGCAAGACTACTGGCTGGAACCGGGGGAGTCGTTTCTCTTACCGGCGGGGGTGCGAGCCTGGATCGGTGCGGGGCATGGCGACGTGCGCTTGACGGTCACGGGCGCCGGCTCGCCTGCCGACGCGTGCGGCAGTAAGGCGCTCGCTTGCCCGAGCGCTTTGCGTACCGGTACGACGACGCGCAATGCGCGGACGGCGCGTTGGGGCGAGGCGGCCGCGTGAACGCCGCGCCCGGCGGCGAGCGCGGCGTGCGCTCGATTCTGCGTCGAGATTGATCGATGCCGCGGCCGATTCTAGACTTCCCAGACCGTCACTTCTGCTTGTTCTGACCATGACTGCATTCGGTGCGCTCGAACATCTATGGACTTTGGCGGGCTGCGATGCCGCTGCCTTGGACGACATCCGTCTGAGCGGTGAGGATCCGGGCCTGCCTTCCATCTATCGCGTCGGCTCGCTCGCGAGCGCGTCGATCGGTGCGGCGGCGCTTGCCGCCGCGCAATGTCATCGACTGCGCACGGGACGCCGCCAACACGTCGAAGTCGAGCAACGCCGCGCGCTCGCCGTGTTTCGCAGCGAACGCTACCTGCGCGTCGACGACGGCGCGGCGCCCGAATTGCGCGATCCGTTGATGGGCTTTTACGAAACGCGTGACGGGCGTTGGATTCAACTGCATACGAATTTTCCCCATCATCGGCAAGGGGTCGTGAATCTGCTCGGTTGCGCAAACGAGCACGCCGCCGTGAGCGAAGCCATTCGAGACTGGGACGGCGCAGCGCTCGATCAAGCGCTCGCCGACGCCGGGTTGTGCGCGGCGCTGATCAGAACGCCTGGAGAATGGGCAGCGCATCCACAGGCGGCGGCGCTGGCATCGCTGCCGGTATTGGAGATCGAGCCGATTCGAGGCGAGGGGATCGAAGAAGCGCCGGCCATGCCGATCGGCGGGGCCGATACGGCTGGGTCGAACTCGCTGGACATGCCGGGTGCGGACCGTGAGCGTCCGCTTGGCGGCGTGCGCGTGCTCGAACTGAGCCGCGTCATTGCCGGGCCGGTGGCAGGGCGCACGCTCGCGCAGCATGGCGCGCAGGTCTTGCTCGTCAATGGCCCGCATTTACCCAATATCGCACCGCTCGTGATCGACAACGGTCGAGGCAAGCGCTCGGCGTTGCTCGATTTGCGCAGCGAGGCGGCGCGCGGCGCGTTGAGGACGCTTGCGCAGCGCGCCGACGTGTTCCTGCAGGCTTATCGGCCCGGATCGTTGGGGGCGCTCGGGTTCTCGCCGGAAGCGCTTGCGCGGGAGCGGCCGGGCATCGTCTATGTGTCGATTTGCGCTTACGGGCATGAAGGGCCTTGGGCGCAGCGGCGCGGTTTCGATAGTCTCGTGCAGTCGGCGAGCGGCATCGCGTGGGCCGAACGGGAGGCGGCGGGCGCGGCGGCGCCCAAGCACTTGCCTTGTCAGGCACTCGATCATGCGACAGGGTACTTGGCCGCCTTCGGTGCGATGGTCGCGTTGATGCGGCGCTCGATAGAAGGGCGCAGCTGGCATGTGCGCGTTTCGCTTGCGCAGACGGGCCGCTGGCTGCAATCGCTAGGGACGATCGATGGTGGATGGCGGGCGCCGGACGTGGGCCTCGACGACGTGCGCACACTGATGCAAACGATGGATTCGCCGTTCGGCAAGGTGCTTGCGGCGGCCCCTGCCGAAATCATGTCGGCGACGCCGCCACGTTTCGATCGCCCGCCGGCGCCGATCGGCGCCGACGCCGCGCAGTGGGCCGACCGCAACTGAACGTGGTTGATTGCCTGGCGTGCGCTGGCCCGATCTACTTGCGCAGTTCGGCCACGAAATCGTAGTAGTCGTTGCGGCAATAGGTGTCGGTCAACTCGATCGCGCGTTGCTCCGCCGTATAGCCGATACGCGTGATCAGCAGTAGGGCGTCGTGCGGCGCGATGCCCATTTGCTGGGCGATTTCGTCGCTGGCATTGACTGCGCGAAAGTGCTGAAGCGCGCGCACGATGCCGAGTCCCCGCTGTTCCAGATAGCTGTACAGGGAATCGCCGATCGCGTGGGGATCGGGGATGACGGACGCCGGCAACGTGGAGTTTTCCACGGCCATGACGATGCCGTTGGCTAGCCGCAAACGCTTGAGGCGCGTGACGGCCGCCGCCGGCGACAGGCCGAGCTGGATCACTTCGTCGCGGCTCGCGGGTTGGATCTCGCGCGAAATCCACTTCGAGCTCGGTATGAAGCCGCGCCGGCGCAGCATCTCGCTGAAACTCGACAGCCGCGAAAGCGGATCGTCGTAGCGCGGCGTAATGAAACTGCCGGCGCCTTGCGTACGGCGGATCAACCCTTGTTCGACGAGCAGCGCGATCGCCTTGCGCGCGGTGATGCGCGAAACGCCCAGCGCATCGGAGAGCACGCGCTCGGAGGGCAAGGCTTCGCCCGCGTTCCAGCGGTTTTCGTGGATCGCTTGGCCGAGCTTGCGTGCGAGCTGCAGATAGAGCGGGGTATCGTTGTCCGGGTCGGGGCGCAAATCGCGCCAGCGGTCTTCCGAGGAAGCGTTGTTCATGGAGTGTGCGCGGCGAGGGGCAAGCGGCAATTCTAAGTCATCGCGGTATCGGTGTGCCGACGGACGCGAACTGTCGCGCCGACGACTACACTGCACTGCATTGCCAATATCGAAAGAGGAGGCGAGCATGACGGGCGAAGACGCATTCGTAGCGCTGCCGGACGGCGAGCGTATCGCCCGGCTGGGGCAAGGCACGTGGGAAATGGGCGAGCGCGCCGAACGGCGCGCCGCCGAAATCGATGCCCTGCGGGCCGGCATCGATCTTGGCATGACCCTCATCGACACCGCCGAAATGTATGGCGACGGTGCGACGGAGACGCTCCTCGGGCATGCGTTGGCGGGCCTGCGCGAAAAAGTGTTTCTCGTGAGCAAAGTGTATCCGCACAACGCCAGCCGGCGCGGTGTCGTCGCTTCTTGCGAGGCGAGTTTGAAGCGGCTCAAGACCGATCGGCTCGACCTTTATCTGTTGCATTGGCGCGGCGGCGTGCCGCTGGACGAGACGGTCGAAGCGTTCGAAGCATTGAAACGCGACGGCAAGATCCGGCATTGGGGCGTCAGTAATTTCGACGTCGACGATATGGAGGAACTCGTCCATGCGGGCGGGATGTCGTGCGTGACGAACCAGATCCTCTACAACGTGGCGCGGCGCGGCGTCGAGTTCGATCTGCTGCCCTGGATGAGGGCGCGCAAGATGCCGGCAATGGCCTATAGCCCGATCGATCATATGCGTTTGCCCAAGCGTTCGGTGCTCGATGAAATCGCGAGCGCTCGCGGGCTGTCGGCGGTGCAGGTCGCGCTTGCGTGGGTGCTTGCGCAGGCGGGCGTGTGCGCGATTCCTAAGGCAGGCAGCGTGGAGCACGTGCGAGCCAATCGCGATGCACTCGATGTCGTGCTGAGCGAGCAAGAGCTCCGGGCGATCGATCGCGAGTTCAAGCCGCCTCGTAGAAAGGTATCGCTCGAGATGCTATGAGCGCGATCGTAGGTCGCAGCGCGAACGTTTTGTCGGTGCGCTCGCGGACGGTTTGCCGGGATTGCCCGACGGGTTGGCGTGCGACGAGGATGATGCAACTTTGAGACGAGTGCCGAGCGAGAGGCGCGCTGTCGTCGAGTGCGTGCGGGCTGGAGACGGCGCGTGAATGCGCGGTCGCCGCCTATGGGCGACCGCTTTTCATGACGGGCAAGGGATCGACGACGCTGCTCGCGCGCTAATGGTTGCTGCCGCCTGCGCCGTGGCCGCCGCCGCCGTTGCCGTTACCGTGGCCGCCGCCAGCGCCTTGTCCTCCTCCGCATCCACAGCCGCCGCCTGAGCCACCATGTCCGCCGGAGCCGCCCGTGCCACCCGAGCCGCCGTGTCCGCCAGAGCCTCCGGAGCCGCCCGAGCCGCCGCCGTGTCCGCCTGATCCACCGGAGCCACCCGAGCCACCGCCGTGCCCGCCTGATCCACCGGAGCCACCAGAGCCACCAGAGCCGCCAGAGCCACCAGAGCCACCAGAGCCGCCACCGTGTCCTCCCGAGCCACCCGAGCCGCCGGAGCCACCCGAGCCGCCGGAGCCACCGGAGCCACCGGAGCCACCGGAGCCACCGGAGCCACCGGAGCCACCGGAGCCGCCGGAGCCGCCGGAGCCGCCGGAACCACCGGAGCCGCCGGAGCCGC
>CBIHRA010000013.1:0-136890 GCA_966212325.1 uncultured Burkholderiaceae bacterium
ACGCGGGGATGAAGCTATTCGCGGCGAAGGGCAAGGTGGAGGTGCAGGCGCATTCGGACAACATCGAACTGACGGCGCAGAAGGGCTTGAAGGTCGTTGCCGCGACGCAGACGGTTGATGTGGCCGCGAAGAGCGAAGTGCTGCTGACGTCGGGGGGCGCTTACATTCGCATCAAAGATGGCAACATCGAGATCCATGCGCCTGGAATGGTCGATATGAAAAGTGCAAAACGCGTCTTCGCAGGCCCCACGGAAATGCCGTATCCCATGCCGCAATTCCCGCAGAACATCTGCGTCGAGTGCATGATCCGAGCGGCTCAGGCAAAGATGCCGTTTGCGATTAGCAACTGACGATGAACGAACAAGAACTGCTTCGCGAACTGCGCTCGATCGCAAATGGGCAGTCCAATGGGCGAGCGCTCTACGCATTGCTCGACAGTGCGATCTATGCCGGCGCTACGATGGATCCGACAGGCAAGAAGTATGGCGACTTGGCGTCGGTGTTGGCCGACGCAAATCCGTCGTCTCTGTTCGTCTATGCGTACGACGATGGGAGGACGGACGCGTCGCCGTTGCTCGTATCGATCGGTGATCTAGACAGCCCCCTGGCGGCGAGGATCGCGACGCTGGCGATCGAATATCGGCTGGCGAGCTGGATATGGTCCCCGCTGTCGACCAATGTGCTCGCTCGGCACCTTGCTGCGTTCATCCGAGCTAGCTTCGGTGACGCAGCTGCGATGCTTCGTCTTTACGATCCCCGCATCATGGAGGAAACCATCGCCTGCCTTGATCCGGGAAGGCAAGCGGCCCTGTGGGAGCCTATCGACGCTTGGGCATATTTTGACGAAGACGATGCCTTGAAGCGATTGCTAGGTCCGGAGAATCGGTCACTTGTGTCGCCTATTACGGCGCCGCTCGTGCTGGATGACAACGAGCAATCGAGATTCGAGGGACTTGCCAACCGCATTGCGTTGGGTACTTATATCGAAATGCACGCACCGGAAATCGTTGAGTCACGGTCGTCAGCACAGCGCAAGGCCTTCTATGCGCGGCAGATCGAGATAGGCAATCGATTGAACGTTCATTCGATGGGCGAGCTTTTCATCGTTGCCGCGCTCTCGGGGGCTTACGGCGAGCAATGGATAGACGAGAAGGTCGTCGAGACGCTAATTGAATCTGTCGTTTCCGGAGCTGCGCCGCTGAAGGTCGTGGCGACACAAATTAGCGAACAGCTTAACCAACGACCACAAAACTGAACTTCTTATGCGAACGTCACTTCGTTTTGCGCTGGCCGTGTCGTTGCTCATCGCGATGAGCGGGTGCTCGCGGGCCAAGCCTATCGGGCTGTCCATTGAGGGGTATAACTATACGAACCGCTTCATTGCCGACCTTACTGTCACCGACGAAAACGGGAATGGCGCATGGGGTGGAGACGTGATGTTGAGCACGCCAACTGCGGGTGGCGGGAAGGACGCTTGCTGCGTGATGCTCGACCCGGACAATAAAAGCCCCGTTCGGCTCCGTATCGACTGGACGTTTGATCGAATAGATGATGCTAACGGGCACACGGTCGTTCCGGCAGTTAAGAAAACTGCCTGGGTGACAATCAGTCCGCCATATCCCAATGACCCTCAAAATTTTGAGGTCCACTTTTATCCTGACGGCCACGTGGAGGCTGCTGTTACTCGTTGGTCGTCGCCGCCACGCATTTCTTTGCCCGAGGACCGGAGGCCGATGCCATGAGTGACAGCGCAGTTCGCCCCGACGTCGTACTGATTCGCAAGGAGTCTGGCGCCGAACTGGTGACTCAGGCAGCGCAAAAGGCGATGAGCGCAATTGAGCCACCACACAAGTCGGCATCCTGTGCGACCGACGTGTGGTTCAGCGCGTTTTTCGATGGGACAAGCAACAGCATTTACGATGAAGATCCCCGCCCGCCGGAGCAGCAGGCGTATTCAAACATAGCCCGACTGTTCCGCGCCCACGCTATACGCGACGATTCAAAAGGCGTGTTTGTGCAATATCTGCAGGGCGTTGGTACGAAATTTCCTGAAATCGGCGACCCGGGCGGCGTCGAAGGGGCTGCCACCGGCTATATGGGGATGGATAGGATCGACTATGCCGAGAAACGGCTAAAGTTCGCGATCAACACACAACGATCGCGAGGCCTTGCGATCAACACCGTACACGTTGCTGTTTTCGGTTTTTCTCGTGGCGCCACACTTGCACGCGCATTTGTCAATCGACTCGCTAGGGATGCGAAGCAGCAAGGTGCGCAATGGGTCCGAGACGGTGCCCGTTTCCGCATCTACTTCGTTGGGGTCTTTGATACCGTGGCGTCGGTAGGGCTGCCGCGAGACCATAACACCTACGCGAGGGACCTTGACATCCCCCCAATCGTAGAACGATGTGTGCACCTCGTCGCCGGACACGAGCTTCGATTCGCCTTTCCGCTCGATTCTGCGCGTCGCAATGGCCGCTATCCGGCGACGACTATCGAATATGTTTATCCGGGTGTGCACTCAGACATTGGCGGAGGCTACGGGCCGAATGAGCAAGGGCGTTCAAACGCATACGCTAGATTACCCCTGCATATGATGTATAAGGAAGCGCTAAAGGCGGGCGTGCCCCTGCAGCCGCTGGAAAAGCTATTACCGATCTTGCAGGATCAGTTCGCGGTGTCTGCCGACGTCCCCACGGCATTTCGTGCGTATATGAGCGCCTTGGAAACTACGGGGGACTCCCTCGAAGAACAGATGTTCGGCCACCTAAAGCTGTATTGGCGCTGGCGCAAACTACGGATGAGTAACGCACGCGCACCGATACCACAGCGGCTTGAAACCTTGTCCCAACATGCCAAGCAGCAGAACCGGCCGCTGCTCGAGCGATTGGGGCTAGTGCGTCGCGACGAGACTGCACTCATGTATGCGACGCAGGGCGGGATGATGACCGATGGTCAGCTGGCCCAATTGAAGGCTGACGCATCTCAAGCTGCCGCGCTAGATAAACAGATAGCAACGAATGACCAGTTCGAAGCCGACAAAGCGCAGGCGAAAGAGGCAGACCGAACGCTGCAAGGCGAAGCCCGCGCGCTTGAGCGCGTCGTCTCAAACGGACGTGCGTCAAACTGGGAACGAGCGGTGTGGGAGGCTTGGAACGATCCGCGTCCATTGCCCGAGGACGTTGCAGCATTCTTCGATACGTACATCCACGATAGCCAAGCAGCGTGGAATCATGCGACCGATACCGCTGCGGTGGCGCTAAATCAAATCGGCGCTGCACAGACTTGCGGACAAGCCTTCAATGCCGTCGCGGTGAAATACTGCGCGGCAGTCGCGGATGAGAGCCGCGCGGGCACCGTGCGGTACTTGCGGCCTCGCACCCTTTTCTTTGGCGCGAAGGAGGCCGTATTCACGGCCTCCGACACGAACCTTTAGCGGGCCGCAGGCCGTTCCGAAGCTCCCGTCGTGGAAGATTCTCGTTGGCGCACTGGCGTTGTTAGTTGCTGCACGCTATGAATATCAAGTTGCGACGGAACCGCAATGGGTCACCGTCACATCGGCGTTCACGAAGGCCGAAAAGCCCTATGGCGGCGGCGCGCTCCGACTGCGCGGCAATGAAGCGATGACGCTCAAGATCGCCGGTCCGGAACTTCGTTTTCACGTCGTTGGATTGGACAAAGGCTATGACGCGGCACAAGCGGTGGCTGAGGAGCCGTGGATGGACGAGGCGGATGAGCGCCTTAATCGTAAGACGGTCAGCCTTCTCAGGGGAACCTTAGGCGGCGCTCTTACCCGCAATTTCCTGCAACGGGCGCAAGGTGCCGCTTGGTGGTACTCCAAGGACTGGAATACGCTCTATATCGCGACTGACTGGATGGACTACAAGATCCCAGAGCCGAAGAGCGGCCTATCCCCGCACATCGCCAAACTGTGGCGCTCCGGAGACGGTGGAAAGACGTGGGCTCAGTTGAATTGACCGGAAGACCGCAACATCGACAGTCTGTTCTTTCTCGACTCACAGCGAGGCTATGCGATGGGCTGGGGGCCGCATGTATGGCGCACGGCCGACGGCGGTCAATCGTGGACAGAAATCGCTTTGCCTCCAATGGTGGTCGATCCCCAGACGCCCCGTAAGACCTTCGATGCCGCCGATCTCGGACCCGATGGCATGCTGCGTGTTGCCTATTACGCGCCGATGCTAGGCGAGATCAAGTCCTCCAGCGTGGTATATCGACCGCCGTGGGACGCGACGCAATACGAGCAGGACGCCGTGCTGCCTAACCAGGTCGTTGTACAGTTGAGCTCGACCAAAGAATCGCCTGGAAGCGCCTATTCGCTCTACGCACTGTCGCGCTTGGGCGCGCCTCGGAACTGGGACGCTCGCGATGACAATGGACGTCGAACACGGGCGATCTCAACATGGTCGAGCCACGGGCAACCGAAAACCGCCGAATTGCATACGTTCGATTCGCGATATTCGCTCAATGGACTCAGCGTCGGGTCGAAGGGCGTGCTTCTTGTCTACGCGACGGATGCGAGCCGGCAAGGCGCTCCGCACGACATGACGTTCTACAGTCGCGATTCCGGTCGATCGTGGAGCGACATCGATGATGGAGTCGGGCAGGGCGGCTGGTTCGATCCGCAAACGAACACCCAATACGCGCTCTACGCCTACACGCTGAAAAAGCGCCAGTTCTGAGGCAGCCTCGAACGCCGCAATACGGGTACGCGGCTCATCGATTTAAATCCCCGAGCGGGACCCGCCAGCAACCGTGAAGTCGCGACGATTACAGCGCTTACGAAGGACCGCCGCACCCCATCGTCCCCGCTATGTCATCCGCCCGACACAAGTTTCGTCGACGATTTCCCGTCGTCGACCGAAGACTGCCGTGCGCGCGCTCGCGCTGGTCGGCGCATAACGATGCAACCGACCCATGGAGAGGCTCATGTCACGCTTTTCAAGCATTGCGCTGGCCGCCGCATTCGCCCTTGGCGCCAGTTCCGCCGCACACGCCATCGATCTCATCGCCGTCGGCCAACTGAGCGGCACGATCGCCGATCGTTCGACCGAAACGGCAGGCAAGCTCGAAAACGGCGTTCCGGGCAACGTATTGGGCGGCTTGGGCTCGGGCATGACATACGCCGGCTGCGAAACGTTCCTGGCCGTACCTGATCGCGGGCCGAACGCCGTTTCATACAACGCGGCAATCGACGACACCGCCTCGTACATCAATCGCTTTCAAACGTTGAACCTGCACTTGTCGTCGGCGCCAGCCGGCTCAGCGTTGCTATTCACGCTCACGCCCGAGCTGCGCGCCACGACGCTGCTCCACACGAATGATCGCCTCGTCTACGGCTCCGGCGCCGCGGCCGGTGTCCCCGACGGCGCGCCCGCACTCAATCGAACCCACCACACACACTACTTCACGGGCCGCTCGGACAACTTCGACGCCGCTCGCCATTCGACCTATCCGCTCGATGCCCGCTTCGATCCGGAAAGCATCCGCGTGAGCAACGACGGTCAAAGCATCTATGTCTCCGACGAATACGGCCCGCACATCTATCGATTCGATCGACGCACGGGCCGACGCATCGATGTCGTGCGCATTCCCGATTCCTTCGCCGTTTCCACGTCAAGCTCGAGAGGCAGCGATGAGATCGGCGAGAACACCTCAGGGCGCGTCGCGAACAAGGGCATGGAAGGCCTCGCTATCTCTCCAGATGGCAAGACCCTGTTCGGCGTCATGCAAAGCCCGCTCTTGCAAGACGGCGGCACGAGCGGCGCCTTCACGCGGATCGTTCGCATCGATTTGCGTCACGGCAAAACGCAGCAATTCGCTTATCCGTTGACGAACATCGGCACGGCCGCCAAGCCGAAGTATCCGACGATCAGCGAAGCGGTTGCCGTCAACGATCATCAATTGTTGATCGACGAGCGTGACGGCAAGGGCCTAGGCGACGATTCCAACGCCTCGTTCAAGAAGCTCTTTCTCGTTGATCTGGCTGGCGCGCAAGACGTGAGTCAGGCGAGCGGCGAAGCGGGACTCGCGCCGTATGCGCTCACGAAAACGCTCTTTCTCGACGTAGTGACCGTGTTGACCGCCCATGGCATCGCCCCGGCCGATATTCCGGCGAAGCTCGAAAGCATCACGTTCGGCTATGACGTCACCGTCGGCGGCGCCACGAAGCACACGCTCTTCATCGCGAACGACAACGACTTCATCGGCACACTGACCGACACGCATCACCCGGCCGGCGCATCGAACCCGAATCAATTCTTCGTGTTCGCGTTCGACGCCGCGGAGTTGCCTGGCTACCAAGCGCAACGGCTGCACGATGGCGTTTGCCGCATCGACCGCGATGGGAATGAGCACGAGCACGGTCACGACGATTGAGCGACTGCGCAGCGCTTCGGCAAAGTCGATGACGATCGATGCCGAGTGCCACCGGCCCAAAGCGGTCGAACGCAGAGGGCGGCACGCGAGATTTCGGTCGCGGCGACGCCCCAACCTATAAGCAGATGTGAAGAGTGTGACTGCATAAAACGGCGCTGCGCGCGTAAACCGTCGGTCTGTATACGAACAGCGGCGAAGGGCGGCTCCCATTCGTGCATGATGTTGCTTCCCGAAACAACCCGTAACGTCCGTCGTTAGGGAGTCTCCATAGAATCCACTCACCGCAACTTGTTTTTGGGAGATTCGGATGATGAAGACGAAGCGTTGGACTCTGCTGGCTGCAACGGGCGTGACGGTACTTGCGTCGTCGATGGCATTCGCTGCGGGTAGCGATACCGGCACCAGTACCAGCGGTGCGCCGGCCGCGCTCGGCGGTCAAGCCGCGACGAGTGCAACTGCCGGCGCCGATACGCGTGGAACCGGCGGCACGACGGCAGGCGTAGGCGCCGATACGAGCGGCATCGGCGGCACGACGACGGGCACCGCTGCCGGTACGAGCGCTGGCGCTAACGCGGGCTCCAATCTGGGCGTGAAGACGCCGTCGACGCCCGGCGCGACGGGCAGCAACGCCGGAGGGACATCGTCGGAGAGAATGAGCACCCAGGGCGCCACGCACTCCATGGATGCCGATTCGGCAAGCTCCGACAAGAGCGCGACCGGTGCAGACGACAGTACGAGTGCTCGGACGAGTAGCAAGGCAGGCATGCACAAGCGTACGTCCACGAAGCACCATCGCACCGTCAAACCGAAGACGGCCACGCCCGCGCCCAGCGGAACGTAACCGTCACAGTCGTTAATTCTCTTCAACGAACGACGGAGCGCAAACAAGAACGGCGCGCCGCGGTGTCCACCGCGATGCGCGCCGTTGCTTGAAGCTCGAAGTTCTTGGAGGCGGACTCGTTGCGGACCGCCGCTACCGCCTACCTTCTACCGCCCACCCCTCAAACTTGGGCTCCCGCATTGGGATCGTTCGGATCGTGGAGCGACTTCTTTTCCTTGAGCAGATCTTCGCGCTTCACGCCGAGCCACATCGCGAGCGCCGCGGCGACGAACACCGACGAGTAGATACCGAAGCAGATACCGATCGTCAGCGCCAGCGCGAAGTAGTGCAGCGTCGGGCCGCCGAACAGGAACATCGACAGCACCATCATCTGCGTGCAACCGTGCGTGATGATCGTGCGCGACATCGTACTCGTGATCGCGTGGTTGATGACTTCCATCACCGACATTCTGCGTTCGCGGCGGAACGTCTCGCGGATCCGGTCGAAGATAACGACCGATTCGTTCACCGAGTAACCGAGAACGGCCAATACGGCGGCGAGCACCGACAGCGAAAACTCCCATTGGAAGAATGCGAAGAAGCCGAGGATGATCACGACGTCGTGCAAGTTCGCGATGATGCCGGCGATCGCGTATTTCCATTCGAAACGGATCGACAGATAAATGACGATGCCGACAACGACACACGCCAGCGCGAGCAACCCGTTCGTGGCGAGCTCCTTACCCACCTGAGGCCCGACGAATTCGACGCGCTGCAACTGGGCCGCGGCGTCTTGACCCTTGAGCGCCGTCATGACCTGATCGCTCTGCTGCGCCGACGTGAGGCCATGCTTCAGCGGCAAGCGGATCATCACGTCGCGCGACGTGCCGAACGTCTGCACCTGTGCGTCGCCGTAGCCCAGCGTGTCGAGCGTCTTGCGCACAGGATCGAGCTGCACGGCCTGCGGGTACTGCACTTCGACGACGGTGCCGCCCGTGAACTCCACCGACAGGTGAAGCCCGCGATGCAGCAGGAAGAACACCGCCGCGAAAAACGTCAGGAACGATATCGCGTTGAAGATCAACGCGCGTTGCATGAACGGGATGTCTTTGCGGATGCGGAAAAATTCCATGGTTTTGTCTCCGGTCCGAACCTGTTAGCGGGACGAACCCGGTTTGCGCGGCGCGGCGCCTTCGCGCGCGCGATTGCGCAGAACGGGCTTCGCGCCGCTGCGTCCGCTCTTGCCCGTAGGCTGCGCCGCGACGGCCTTCGTCGCGCGCATCGTGTCCGTATCGGCATCGGCCTCGCTGCCGACCTGCGGATACGGCGCGCCTTCGGCGGCCGGGCGCCAGACCTGGCCGATCGCGAGCGACTTGAGCTTCTTCTTGCCGCCGTACCACGCGTTGACGAGGCCGCGCGAGAAGAACACGGCCGAGAACATCGACGTCAAGATGCCGATGCAGTGCACGACCGCAAAGCCGCGCACGGGGCCCGAGCCGAAGGCGAGCAGCGCCAAACCGGCGATCAACGTCGTGACGTTCGAGTCGAGAATCGTCGCCCATGCATGTGCATAACCGTTTTGAATCGCTAGCTGCGGCGGCGCCCCGTTGCGCAATTCTTCACGCACGCGTTCGTTGATCAGCACGTTCGCGTCGATCGCCATACCGAGCGCGAGTGCGATAGCGGCGATGCCGGGCAGCGTCAACGTAGCCTGCAGCATCGACAGGATGGCGACGAGCAGCAGCAGGTTCACCGACAAGCCGATGACCGAGACCAGGCCGAACAGCAGGTAGTAAGCGATCATGAACACGGTGATCGCGGCGAAGCCGTAGACGACCGAGTCGAAGCCCTTCTTGATGTTGTCGGCACCGAGGCTCGGGCCGATCGTGCGCTCTTCGATGATATCCATCGGCGCCGCGAGCGAGCCGGCGCGCAGCAGCAGCGCGAGATCGGCCGCCGCTTGCGGCGTCGGCTGGCCCGTGATCTGGAAGCGATCGCCGAGTTCGGACTGGATCGTCGCCACCGTCAGCACTTGCCCCTTGCCTTTCTCGAACAGCACCATCGCCATCGGCTTGCCGATGTTGTCGCGCGAGACGTCGCGCACCGCGCGGCCTGCCGACGAGTTCAGGCGGATGTTCACCGACGGGCGCTGATGCTCGTCGAAACCGGCCGAGGCGTCGATGATGCTGTCGCCCGTGAAGATAACCTGCTTGCGCAGCAGCACCGGCGCTTGGCTTCCTTCGGTGAAGAGCTCGTCGCCGGGCGGAACCGCTTCGCCCGGTGCGGGATGCGTGTTGACCGGATCGGCCAGACGCGCTTCGAGCGTGGCAGTGCGCCCGATGATTTCCTTGGCCTTTGCCGTGTCCTGCACGCCCGGCAGCTCGACGACGATACGATCTGCGCCTTGCTGCTGGATCACGGGCTCCGCCACGCCGAGCTCGTTCACACGATTGTGCAGTGTCGTGATGTTCTGCTTGACGGCGGCTTCTTCAACCGCGTTCAACTGCGCCGGCGCGAACGTGCCGACGACCTGCACGCCGCCGCTCGGCGCGGCGCGCGTGGCCCATTGCAGTTCGGTGATGCCGCGCGTGAGCTGCGCGCGAGCCGCATCGGCCGTGGCCTGATCGGCGAATTCGACGACGACCGACTGATTGACGCGGTTCACGCCGCCTTCCCGGATGTTGTTGTCGCGCAGCAGCGTGCGCGCATCGGAGGCGTCGGAGTCGAGCCGCTTGTTGAGCGCGCCCGCCATGTCGATCTGCATCAGGAAGTGAACGCCGCCGCGCAAATCGAGGCCGAGGTACATCGGCAGCGCGTGCAGAGCCGTCAGCCAACGCGGCGACGCGCTTTGCAGGTTCAGCGCGACGACGAACTGCGGATCGTTCGGATCGGGGTTCAGCGCTTTTTGCAGCACGTCTTTCACGCGCAATTGCGTGTCGGTGTCTTTCAAGCGCACGCGAATATTGGCGTTGACCGCGGCGTTGTCGAACGTGATGTCGTCCGCCGCAATCTTACTGGCCGTGAGCGCGGATTCGACTTCGGTGAGCGTCGACGCGTCGAGCTTGACCGTCGCCTTGCCGCTCAGCACCTGCACGGCCGGCGCTTCGCCGAAAAAGTTGGGCAATGTGTACAGAAGGCCGATGACGAGTGCCACGGCCATCACGACATATTTCCAAAAGGGATAGCGATTCATGGGGAAGCCGAACGGGTGGGTTGGCGTGTGGGCGGCGCGTGCCGTTGCTTGGCCGGCCCGCCGGCGCGGCGCGACACGCGCAAACGTGAGCGCCGATCACGCCGGGCAGGGCGGCGAGCCGCGTCAGAGCGACTTGATCGTACCCTTGGGCAGAATCGTCGTGACAGCCGACTTCTGCACGGTGATTTCCGTGCCTTCGGCGATTTCGACGCCGACATACGCGTCGCCGACCTTCGTCACCTTGCCGACGAGGCCGCCGTTCGTCACGACTTCATCGCCCTTGGCCATCGCCGCGAGCATGTTGCGATGCTCCTTTTGACGCTTCATCTGCGGACGAATCATGATGAAGTAAAGCACCGCGAACATGAGGATGAGCGGCAAAAAGCTCATCAAGCTCGATTCGGCGCCGCCGCCGGCTGCGCCTTGCGCGAATGCGTTGGTAATCAGCGACACGTTGGTTTCTCCGTAGGTGACGATTCGGAATGATCTTAGCGATCGAAAAATAGCCGCGTATTTTACCACTGCCGCCTTGGGACAAGCCCGCGGCCCGTCCCGGCGCGCTGGGCGGAGGCTCGGCGCACGTCTTGCGGCCCCTCGCCGCGCCTATCTTCGCGCGCCGCCACGCGCAGCGGGCTCGCGGCCGCTAGTCCACCCCTTTCGCCCTCTCGTCTCGAAAACGCAGACGAAAGGCCTCGAACGTGCCCGCGTCGATGGCTTCGCGGATCTCGCTCATGAGTTCGAGGTAATAGTGCAAGTTGTGGATCGTGTTGAGCTGCGCGCCCAAGATTTCGCCTACGCGGTGCAGGTGATGGAGATAACCGCGCGTGAAATTCCGGCAGGTGTAGCAGCCGCACGTTTCGTCGAGTGGGCGCAGCGAATTCTTATGGGTGGCGTTACGGATCTTGATGTCGCCGAAGCGCGTGAACAGCCAGCCGTTGCGCGCATTGCGCGTCGGCATCACGCAGTCGAACATGTCGATGCCCGAAGCGACACCGGCCACGAGATCCTCGGGCGTGCCCACGCCCATCAGGTAGTGCGGCTTGTCGGCCGGCAGCCTCGGCCCGATATGCTCGAGCACGCGCATCATGTCTTCTTTCGGCTCGCCGACGGATAATCCGCCGACGGCCAGCCCATGAAAGCCCAACTCCGAGAGCCCCGCGAGCGATTCGTCGCGCAAGTCCTCGAACATCCCGCCTTGGACGATCCCGAACAGCGCGTTCGGATTGCCGAGCCGGCCGAATTCGTCGATCGAGCGCTTGGCCCAGCGCATCGACATGCGCATCGACGCGGCGGCGTCCTCATGGCTCGTCGGCACGCCATCGGTCGCATAGGGCGTGCATTCGTCGAACTGCATGACGATGTCGGAGTTCAGCACCTTTTGAATCTGCATCGACACTTCGGGCGACAGGAACAGTTTGTCGCCATTTATGGGGGAGGCGAACGTGACGCCGTCTTCCGTGATCTTGCGCAGATCGCCGAGCGAGAAGACTTGAAACCCGCCCGAATCGGTCAGAATCGGCCGGCGCCAGCCCATGAAGCCGTGCAGCCCGCCGTGTGCCGCGATCGTCGCGAGCCCCGGCCGCAGCCAGAGGTGGAACGTATTGCCGAGGATGATCTGGGCGCGGATTTCTTCAAGCTCGCGCGGCTGGATGGCTTTGACGGTGCCGTAAGTGCCGACGGGCATGAAGATCGGCGTCTCGACCACCCCGTGATTGAGTGTCAACCGGCCGCGGCGCGCGTGGCCGTCGGTCTTGAGCAGTTCGAATTTCAGGCCGTTCAGGCCGGGCGCGGGGGCTGACGCACACTCGCCCGCGTGAACGTGGGTGTCGCAATGGGGGGAATGACCTTGGGTCATGCGGAACTCCTATCGCCACCGGAGAACAGTCCGGCGCATGGAAAAGCATTACCGGGGATGTCGGTAGTGCGTGAAAAAGGTAATTCGCCGGCCCTGCGTCGAGCGGAGACGAGACAACACGACACAAGACAAGACGAGCTCAAGCGGCCTTCAGCGACCGGCCCTCGTGAGCAGCATGGCGTCACCGTAGCTGAAAAAACGGTAACGTTCTTCGATCGCATGCCGATAAGCCTCGCGTATCGTTTCGACGCCCGCGAATGCGCTCACGAGCATCAACAGCGTCGACTTGGGCAGATGGAAATTCGTCACGAGCCGGTCCACCACGCGGAATCGATAGCCGGGCGTGATGAAGATGTCCGTTTCCGCCGACGTCGCCGCCAGCGGGCGGCTTGCCGCCTCGGCGTCGCGCGCCGCGGCTTCGAGCGCGCGCATCGACGTCGTGCCGACCGCGACGACGCGCGAGCCGCGCGCCCGGGCCGCCGCGATTTTATCGACGAGCGTTTGCGGCAATTGGTACCACTCGCTGTGCATCTTGTGCTCGGCGATATTCTCGACCCGCACAGGCTGGAATGTCCCCGCGCCCACGTGCAGCGTCAGCGTCGCCCGCTCCACGCCTTGCGCGTCCAGCCTGGCGAGCAGCGCGTCGTCGAAGTGCAGGCCCGCCGTCGGCGCGGCCACGGCCCCCGGATTTTGCGCGAAGACCGTCTGGTAACGCGTTTCGTCCGTGGCGTCGGGATCATGCTCGATATAGGGCGGCAGCGGCAGCCGGCCGTACTGCTCGATCAGCGAGAGACATTCGCCGGGGAAATGCAGCGTATAGAACGGCTCGACGCGCTCGCCGACCGTGACGTCGAACGCGTCGGCAAGCCTGAGCGTCGTGCCGGGCGAAGGGCTCTTGCTGGCGCGAATCTGCGCGAGCGCCGTGCGCTCGCCGGTCAGACGCTCGACGAGCACCTCGATTTTGCCGCCGCTCGCCTTCTGGCCGAAGAAGCGGGCCTTCAAGACTTTGGTATCGTTGAAGACGAGCAGGTCGCCTGGCGCCAGGCACTCGGGCAGCTCGGCGAAGCGCCGGTCGACGAGGCGTGCGGGAACGGCCGCGGTATCGACTTCCAGCAGACGGCTTGCGCTGCGCTCGGGCAGCGCCGTTTGCGCGATCAACTCGGGCGGCAGATTGAAATCGAAATCGGAAAGCGTGAACATGCTGCGTTGATCGGCGGCGAGGGCGCGGCGAGACGGCTCACGAGCCGCTATGATCGCGAAGCGCGATGCCGATGCGGCCCCGCTGCCGTTCGTTGAGATAAACCGTTATTGTACTTGTCCGCAGACTCATGCCGTTGCCCCGATTGCGCCCGTCCGATCACGATGAAGAAACGTTGCCGCCTGCCTCCCCCCGGACGCAGCGCACGGCAGCGCGTGACGCGCAAGCGCAGCCTGCGGCGGAGGAGCCCACCGGAAAGCCCGCTCGGAAGACGGCGGCCAAGCTGGCCAAGCCAGCCGCCAAGCCCGCAGCAAAGCCGGCGAAGCCGGTCGACAAGCTTGCCAAGCTAGGTCTCACGCGCGATATCGATCTCGTTTTGCATCTGCCGATGCGCTACGAAGACGAAACGACGCTCACGCCGATCGGCGAATTGCTGCCCGGCGAGACAGCGCAAACGGAAGGCGTCGTCGTCGACAACGAGATCGCCTACCGGCCGCGCCGGCAGCTCGTCGTCAAGCTGCGCGACGCCGACGGCAGCGAACTCGCGCTGCGCTTTCTCAATTTCTACGGCTCTCAAGTCAAGCAGATGGCGGTCGGCGTGAGGCTGCGCGTGCGCGGTGACGTGCGCGGCGGCTTCTTCGGCTTGGAGATGGTTCACCCGAGCGTGCGCCCCGTCGAAGAAGACACGCCGCTGCCGCAGGCGCTGACGCCTGTCTATCCGAGCACGGCCGGCGTGTCGCAGGCCTACCTTCGCAAAGCGATCGACAACGCGCTCGAGCGCACGCCCCTCGCCGAAATTTTGCCCGAGCGCATCGCCGATCGGTATTGTCGGCCGCTCGCGCTGCCGCCGCTCGCTCAGGCCGTGCGTGTTCTGCACCACCCGAGCGCGAGCGCCGACGAAGCGGCGCTCATCGACGGCACGCATCCGGCTTGGACGCGCATCAAGTTCGACGAGCTGCTTGCGCAGCAACTCTCGCTCAAGCGCGCCCACGAGGAGCGGCGCGCCCGCTCGGCGCCCTCGATGCCGCGAGGTGCGGGCGGCGCGACGCTCGTCGCGCGATTGCTCGCCGCGCTGCCGTTCAAGCTGACGCAGGCGCAGGCGCGCGTCGTCTCCGAGATTTCGGCCGACTTGGACGCGCCGCATCCAATGCAGCGGCTCTTGCAAGGCGACGTGGGCAGTGGCAAGACCGTCGTCGCGGCGCTTGCTGCCGCGCAAGCAATCGACTGCGGCTATCAAGCGGCCATGATGGCGCCGACGGAAATTCTCGCCGAGCAGCACGCGCGCAAGCTGCGCGGGTGGCTCGAGCCGCTCGGCGTGACGGTCGCGTGGCTCGCTGGCAGCCTCAAGGCGAAGGAAAAGCGCGCAGCCGTGGAGGCGGCGGCTTCGGGCTCGGCGCAGCTCGTCATCGGCACGCACGCGATCATCCAAGACACGGTGGAGTTCGCGAGGCTCGGCCTCGTGATCGTCGACGAACAGCATCGCTTCGGCGTCGCGCAGCGGCTGGCGCTGCGCGCCAAGGCCGACCGTGCAGCCGACGGCACGGTGGCCTTCCAGCCGCATCAATTGATGATGTCGGCGACGCCCATCCCGCGCACGCTGGCCATGACTTATTACGCCGATCTCGACGTGTCGACGATCGACGAGCTGCCGCCGGGCCGCACGCCGATCGTGACGAAGCTCATTTCCGACGCGCGTCGCGAGGAAGTCATCGCGCGCGTGCGGGAAGCCGCGTTGACGGGCCGGCAGGTCTATTGGGTCTGCCCGCTCATCGAAGAAAGCGAGACGCTTCAGTTGCAGACGGCCATCGAGACATACGAAACGCTCGCGCAGGCGTTGCCCGAGCTGCGCGTCGGCCTCGTGCACGGCCGGTTGCCGCCGGCGGAGAAAGCCGCCGTGATGGACGCGTTCTCGCGCAACGAAGTGCAACTGCTCGTGGCGACGACGGTGATCGAGGTGGGTGTCGACGTGCCCAATGCGTCGCTGATGGTGATCGAGCATGCCGAGCGGTTCGGTCTCGCACAACTGCATCAACTGCGCGGACGCGTGGGGCGCGGCAGCGCGGCGTCCGTCTGCGTGCTGCTCTATAGCAATCCGCTGTCGCTGACTGCGCGCGAGCGCTTGAAGACGATGCGCGAAACGACCGACGGTTTCGAGATTGCGCGGCGCGATTTGGAGATTCGCGGCCCGGGCGAATTCCTCGGCGCTCGGCAGTCGGGGGCGGCGATGCTGCGCTTCGCCAGCCTGGAAAACGACGCATGGCTCATCGAGCCGGCCCGCGAGGCGGCGGCGCGGCTCATTGCAGAGCACCCGGACGTCGTTCTCCAGCACTTGGCGCGCTGGCTGGGGGGGCGGGAGCAGTTTCTGAAGGCGTGAGCAGTGTCGCGATGTCTGTCAATTTGACTTCTCTTGGTCTTACTTCACTAGTTCTGCGTTGCCTCAGCGCAGGGCTGCGTCTATCATGCGCAGATGATCTCTAAGCGGATAACGGCAGCGGATTTGGCGAGTGTGACTGGGTTTAGTCGTCACAAGTTGCGCGCGTTTATGAAGGAACTGCCGGGCTATTCCGGGCTCAGTGGGCAAGAGCGGATCGCGCGGGAGTACACGCGGCAAGACTTGCTGGTTATTGCTATCTCGTGCGCGCTTGAGACGCGCTGTGGATTAAGGCGGGACGTGATTGCGGCGTTGGTTGCGGACATTCATCGCGCCGTTGCGGGGCCTCGCACGATAGCCGTTGGCGCAGCATTGATAGTACAGGCTGAGCCACCCCAGGCCACCTACGCAAGCGCATTCACTGCTATCCGGGAGGGGACGGTACTCGCGCTGGATGACATTTTTGGGCGCGTCGATATGCATTTGAGCGGGGGACGGGAAATCGCGTTGGGTGGACAATTTTACTTGGACCTCGGTCCAGTGCCGGTCTATGGTTCGGCCCGCGGTCGACGCCCGGCCAAGAAAGGAGCGTGATCCATTGAGCAGATTGATGGCTGCGAACAGCGACGGCTGCACGCGATCCGTGACGTCCAGCTTTGCTAGAGGACTGCGGGTGTGATCGACGACGTCATTGCTTATCTTGGCCTCGGCGAATCACGGGGCTGGGTCGACGCTAACCGATTCGACGACGTCGTCGGCCCTCGCGGTGCACTTAGACGCGCCCGCGACGAAATGGGCGTAAGAGGGGCGTTCGGCACTTGGCAGTACGGTGCGGGAGGGGGGCATGGCAAGCGCTTCGTACCGTTGCTGTACCTTGCACAAGCGACGGACGCCGATGCGGCTCGTGATGAGGTGCATCGGCGCGTCTGGAGCCAGGGGCTCGTGCCTTTGCTGATCATTTGCACACCCGACACAATCTTCGTAAGCGAGGGGTTCACGTTTTCGCGTGAGCACTGGTTGCGCCTGGTCTCGCGTGTCCCGGCTAGCAGCGTGCGGGCGGGCGATGCTCGCCTTTGCGAACCGCTCGACCGTCTGCGCGCGCAAAGGCTTATGTCAGCGTCCGCTTGGCGCGACTTTGCGATTAACCCTGGCACTCGCGTTGACAGTCGCCTCCTGAAAGCGCTCGAGGCGTTGAGTCTTAATTTGTCTAGGCAAAGCGGCGCACCGGTTGCGGCCGCTAATGCGCTGATTGGCCGGTTTCTGTATTTTTATATCCTAAGAGATCGGGCGCTGCTGACTAACGCGTGGATAAGCCAATTTGCGCCGTCGGATACGTTCGAGACGCGATCGCCCGCGCTGACAGCGAAAGTGGTTTGGAACATCTTCGGCAAGCTCGATGAGTTGCTTAATGGAACGATCTTTCCGATGTCCGACGCACACCGGCGGCTGTTTGGCGACGATGACGTTCGTTTGTTGCGCGATTGCATCAAACTTGGAGATACGCTCACCACAACTGGCGTGCAGTTGAGCTTTATCGATTTTGATATTTCAAGCCTTCAGACGGAGACCCTGTCGGCAATCTACGAGCAATTCCTGGAAACCGAGGACAGCGTAGGAAAACGCCAAGAGGGGGTCTTCTATACGCCACCGTACCTTGCCGACTTTGTGCTTGACCGCGTGGAAGACGAGGGCGCGTTGAAGCCAGGATGCCGAATTATCGATTGCACGGCTGGGTCTGGCGTGTTCATTGTTGGTGCCTATCGTCGTGTTATCGAGCATGCGTTACAGCAGCTTTCGCAAAAGATGCTGACAGCGACGCGCTTGCGAGAACTCATGCTCGAATCGATTTTCGGGATTGAGAAAAACCCGTCCGCGCATGCGGTCGCGGCGTTTTCGCTTTACTTGACGATGCTCGATTATGTCGAGCCACACGACATCGCTCGCTGCCTGAGCGGCGAAGCGCATGCGCCGCTTTTCCCTCCACTGGGCAAGCAGAATTTGGTCTGCGCTGACGCGTTTTCGATCGCCGCGCCTTCGGCGGCCGTGCCGAAGTTCGATGTCGTCATCGGGAACCCGCCCTGGCAGAGCATCGATAACATTACTGATAGGGCCGAACAGGTGCGCGCTGAATTTGGCGCATTCGTGGACTCTGACGAAGCTGCTGAATATGCCGTCTGGTGGGCGGCGAAGCATCTGGCTGAGCCGGGAGGGGTGATTGCGCTCGTGATGCCAACGAAATCGCTCATCGGGCCGAGCGCGAGGCGCTTTCCGCATGCGCTCGTCAGTGAACTCGACGTGCAGGGTGTCGTTAGCTTTGCGCATTTTCGTTATCGACTTTTCACGCATGCGCGCGAGGCGGCATGTGCCGTTGTGGTGCGCAACCGTGCACCAGCGCGTCAAGCGCGGCTCTGGACTTATGCCCCCACGCGGGCGCATATGCCTGGCTCGACGAGCGAAGGACCGTGGATGCTGACACTTGACCGCGCCCAGGTTCAATATGCGCGTCAGCGAGATTTCAAGGCTGATCCGGATGCCTGGTTTCAGAGGTTGATGCTGCGCCCGATCGATCGGCACATTCGCCGATATTTGTCTGACCGCGTCGCGATCGGGCGAACCTTGGATCTAAAATCGCTGTTCGACCAAGAGGGCATAGCGATAGATCGCGGCGGCTCACCGGCGCAAACCGGTCTGTCGCCAAACGAGTTGTACGGTGCGGACATATCGAAACATAACGACATCCGCCGGGCCCCCGGTGTGGTGCCCATCGACCAAAACGGTCAGCAGGGGTTGTTTGCATTCGATGAAGCGGAGAAACCGACCGATTTGCGCTGGCTCGGCCGAGTAAAAGCTGCATTCGTTCGTCGTTTCTCGGGGGGGGCGCTATTGATTCCGCGTAGTGTCCAGGGGCTCGCCTTTGCAACGGTACCTGTCGCATTCAACTCGTCGGTTAATGCGGCTTATTTCAGAGCGCCCGCGGACACCGATGAGCAGAGTGCACGACGAACTCAACTACTCAAGGCCATTGGCACATATCTCAAGTCTGATGCTGGTCTATATTTGATTGCTCTAACGGGGAAACTTTGGATACTCGAGCGCAGGCGGTTAGAGAAGAACGATTTGCTGTCTTTGCCTGTACCGTTTCGCGGCTGCGACGATCCTTTCGTGCCTATCTATCTCGCCGCTGCTGAATCGGTGCGTACGTCACTAGTGTGCAGGCAATTTGAGTTTTCGGACTGGCTCATTGCGGCGGTTGAAGAATATGGCGCTTTTCGCCGGGGCTTCGAGGACGGCAATGTCCCTGCTTCCTATTGCGAGTTGCCCTCGGACAACGAACTGCATCGCTATGCGCAAGTGCTTAGCGAGGCGCTTCGCCCCATCAGCGCGGGGTTCGAGCGACCGACGATCGACATCGGGAAGACACAGGACCTGGCGCGTCCTTACGCCGTAACCATCTTTCTCGATGCGGAGTCGAACCCAACAAAATGGGCCGACGGGTCAATGATGGCTGAAGGCGGGACCGAAGTCGCGACATTCAACGATAGTGCATGGCTATCCGCCAGTCCCGACCAGTCTATCGCTGTATTGCGCAAGCCGGCTGAACGTTTTTGCTGGACTGTGGAATCGGCTTTTACGGACGGCGCGCGCATCATGCATCAGATGATGCTTGATAGGGAAGCATCGCTCGATCACCATGGATAATCGTTCGGCCGAATCTGAAATCGATCTGCGAGGGCTCGTCGACGCGGCTGGGTATTCGGCCACGAAAGGCCGCCTGATGTTGCTGTTGCTCGAGTGCGCGTTGGAGACGCTCGGTCATGCGCAAGCCGAACTCGAGCGCGAATGGGCAACGTTCTGCAAGAAGCGCGGTGCGCTGCGCAGCGGCGGGAAGCGAGCGCGGACGGACAAGTGCTCGCTCTTGCCTAGCGAAAACGCGATTACCTATGAACTAGGCGCGTACGTCGACCGCTATCTGCAAGCGCTCCCGGTCGACCATCGGTATCGTGGCGTGGTTACCTTTCGCTATGAACGCCCGCTGCCCTCCGGTAAGTTGGCCGGGAGCAATCAAAAGCGGCAGGACTTTCAGTACGCGATCCAATTCCCGGATAGTCCGCAGTTCGTGATAGAGGCCAAGCCGTTGTTCGAGCCGAACGATTTGGCCAGACGCTATCTTGGCGAGGAGGGGCTAGGCCGGTTTACGCGCGACGACGAGCCCTATACGGACGATGAGCTGGCTGCGCTGTTAGGTTACGTGCCAAAAGGGCGGACAGCCGATTGGGGGGAGCAGATCCGTGCCGCAGTCGAAGTGCACGCCGATTGCGAATGGGTAGTCGACGTTCGTTTCGGCGCCGAAGGCGAGAATCATGGCGCTTACTCGTCGCGCCACACGCGATCGCCGCCACGCTTAGCGCTTTGGATATTGCATTTGTTGCTCGAGTATCCGGCGTCAGCCGAAGCGTCGAGCGTTTGACCAGTTTCGCGATCCTCGCGCTACAGTCGCCGTTGCGCGGCGACCATCGTATCGCCGCCCCCGTCTCAGATTCGGGCATGCGGCCCCAGTTGGCGAATCCGCGGCGCGGGTGTATAAGATAAACCTATCGATTTCAACGCCCTGATTGGTCCCCCAATGACGCTCACTGAACTGAAATACATCGTGGCGGTTGCGCGCGAGCGACATTTCGGCCGAGCCGCCGAGGCGTGCTTCGTCAGCCAGCCGACCCTCTCCGTGGCCATCAAGAAGCTCGAAGACGAGTTGAACGTTCAGATTTTCGAGCGCGGCACGAGTGAAGTCAGCGTGACGCCCATCGGCGAGCAGATCGTCACGCAGGCGCAGCGCGTGCTCGAGCAAACGCTCGCGATCAAAGAGATCGCCAAGCAGGGCAAGGATCCGCTCGTCGGCCCGCTGCGCCTGGGCGTCATCTATACGATCGGGCCGTATTTGCTGCCGACTCTCGTCAAGCAGATGATCAAGCGCGTGCCGCAGATGCCGCTGATGCTGCAGGAGAACTACACGCTCAAGCTCATCGAATTGCTCAAGCAGGGCGAGATCGACGTCGCGATCATGGCGCTGCCGTTTCCGGAAACCGGCCTCATGGTGCGCCCGCTTTACGACGAGCCGTTCGTCGTTGCGCTACCGGCGGGGCACGCCTGGGAATCGCGCAAGAAGATCGACGCGACCGATCTCAAACAGGAAACCATGCTGCTGCTCGGCAACGGCCACTGCTTCCGCGACCACGTGCTCGGCGTTTGTCCGGAGCTCATGCGGTTTTCGCAGACGGCGGACGGCATTCAGAAGACATTCGAAGGCTCGTCGCTCGAAACGATTCGACACATGGTGGCGAGCGGGGTGGGCATTACGGTGCTGCCGCGCATGTCGGTGCACGAGGTCCGGGCGCACGCCGGCGGCCCCGACGCCGGGCTCCTCAGCTACGTGCCCTTCGACGAGCCCGTTCCCGATCGCCGTGTCGTGCTGGCGTGGCGCAAGAGCTTCACGCGCATGCCGGCCATCGACGCAATCAGCGAAGCAATCGCGGCCTGCGAGTTGCCGGGCGTGACCAAGCTCGACATGCCGGCCGTCGTCAATTGACCGCGCAGCTATCGGATAGATAAAAACAATTAACTACAACTATTCGATAGATTTCTTTATGCTTTCTTCCATCGACGGCGCGGTTCCCGCGCTGCTCGAACAAACGGAGGAAGCCATGACGCAATTGATCGCCCGAGTCGTTTCTACGTCCGCTCGTACGCGTGCAGGTGTTCGATTTTCCGCCGCTCTACGCCGGTCAGGGGCCGCGGCGTTTTCGCTGCTGGCCGATCGCGCGCTCGGCGCGTGATCGGCGCGCATCCGCGTCGCTTTGGCTTTCCATTTTCGCGTTCCCGCTTTCCCGCTTTCCCGCTTTAGCCGTTCCGCCGGCTTGGCCGATATGTCGAGCCTAGCCGCGGCGCGGGGCTTTGCTGCCAGTACGCGCTGCGGCAGGTGCGCCCGGCAACCCATGTCACGAACTCTACGAGTCACGATTCCCGAGGAGCTTACGATGTCCGACCGCAAACTCACGACCGCCGCAGGGGCGCCCGTTGCCGACAATCAAAACGCGTTGACCGCGGGCCCGCGTGGCCCGATCGCGCTGCAAGACGTCTGGTTGCTCGAAAAACTCGCCCACTTCGACCGCGAGGTCATTCCCGAGCGCCGCGTGCATGCGAAGGGGTCGGGCGCCTTCGGCCGCTTGATCGTCACGCACGACATCACGCGGTACACGAAGGCGAAGGTGTTCGGCGAGATCGGCAAGGAAACGCCGCTGTTCATCCGTTTCTCGACGGTGGCCGGGGAGCGCGGCGCGGCGGACGCCGAGCGCGACGTGCGCGGGTTTTCGATCAAGTTCTATACGGAAGAGGGCAATTGGGACGTCGTCGGCAACAACACGCCCGTCTTTTTCGTTCGCGATCCGCTCAAGTTTCCCGACTTCATCCATTCGCAAAAGCGCGATCCGTACACGAACTTGCGCAGCAATATCGCGGCGTGGGATTTCTGGACGCGTCATCCGGAATCGCTGCACCAGGTCACGATTTTGATGAGCGACCGCGGGATTCCGAAGAACTATCGTCAGCAGCATGGGTTCGGTTCGCATACGTTTTCGTTCATCAACGAAAGCGGCGAACGCTTCTGGGTCAAATTCCACTTCAAGTCGCTGAACGGAATCGAGAACTACACCGACGAGCAAGCCGCGCAGGTGATCGCCGGCGACCGCGAGAGCGCGCAGCGCGATTTGGTCCAAAGCATCGACGAAGGCCGCTTTCCCCGATGGGCCTTCCGGATTCAAGTGATGCCGGAGGCGGACGCGGCCAAGGTCCCGTACAACCCGTTCGACATTACCAAGGTGTGGCCGCACAAGGATTACCCGCTGATCGACGTCGGCGTCATCGAACTGAACCGCAATGCCGGGAACTACTTCTCCGATGTCGAGCAGGCGGCGTTCACGCCGGCCAACGTCGTGCCGGGCATCGGCTTTTCGCCCGATCGCTTGCTGCAGGGACGCCTTTTTTCGTATGGCGATGCGCAGCGGTACCGGCTCGGCGTCAATCACCATCAGATTCCGGTGAACGCACCGAAATGTCCGTTCCACCACTCGTTCCATCGCGACGGTGCGATGCGTACGGACGGTAACCTCGGCGGCGCGGTGAATTACGAGCCGAACCGTTTCGGCGCGTTTGCACAGGATGCCCGCGCGGCGGAGCCGGCGCTTTCGGCGGGGGCGATCGATCGCTACGACCACCGCGAAGACGACGACTATTACAGCCAGCCCGGCGCGTTGTTCCGTCTGTTCGACGAAGGCGAGCGGCGGCGCTTGTTCGAGAACATCGCGCGTCATATCGACGGCGTGCCGCAAGAAATCGTCGCGAGGGCGCTCGAGCACTTCCGCCGAGCGGACGAAGCGTATGGCGATGGCGTCGCGGCGGCAATCGAGCGACGCCAAGCCGCACGCGCCAAGTAAGCCGCCCCGCGGCAGTCGGTGCCGTGGCCGTGCGAAGGCCGCGGCGTCGCGCTGGTGCTGTCTAGCGTTTGTCTAGCGTTTGCTCACGAGCACGAGCACGAGCACGAGCACGAGCACGAGCACGAGCGTGGGGCGATCGAACGGTGGGCGGGCCGATGGCGCTCAGGGCGAGATCGGCGCCCGAGCAGCACGGAACCGGCACTGTTTCATGCGCCTGGGCTACACTTGCGTTCGTAGTTTTTCGACTGAATTGCGTCGGTTGCGCTCGTGGATCGATTCGACTTGTCGTCGCGGTGCGCCCGACTGTCTCCCTCGCATCTCCGTTTCGCTCGAACCTCGGAAGGAATCGCCATGGCAAAGAAGAACGCTGCAGTGCAAATCGATATCGGCATCAACGACAAGGACCGCAAGAAGATTGCTGACGGCCTGTCGCGGCTGCTTGCCGATACCTACACGCTGTATTTGAAGACCCACAACTTCCATTGGAACGTGACGGGTCCCATGTTCAATACGCTGCACCTGATGTTCGAAGGACAGTACAACGAACTCGCGCTCGCCGTGGATGCGATCGCCGAGCGCATTCGCGCCCTGGGCGTGCATGCGCCGGGCAGCTACAAGGATTTTGCGAAGCTGTCGTCGATCCCCGAGGCCGACGGTGTCCCGCCTGCGGAAGAGATGATTCGCCAGCTCGTGCAGGGCCAAGAGGCCGTCGCGCGGACCGCGCGCGAAGTGTTCACGGCCGCCGACGGCGCGAACGACCAGCCGACGGCCGATCTGTTGACGCAGCGCCTGCAGACGCACGAAAAGACTGCGTGGATGTTGCGTTCGATGCTGGCTTGAGGCGTTTGATTCGTTTGACCTGGTTGACGCGATCAGCGCGGCTCACGCGGTTCGCTCGCGCGGCGCAACCTGATCGAATGTAGCCTTAGCGGCCGAGGGCTTCCCTATTCGGGAGGCCCTCGCCGTTTCGGCTCTACAATACGGCGATCGTCCCTAGTCTTCGGCCGTTTCGCTTATGTACGCGCCCATGTTTGCCCGTCTCCCGCTTTATCTGCGCTTGATCCGCATGGACAAGCCGATCGGCAGCCTGCTGCTGCTCTGGCCTACGCTCAACGCGTTGTGGATCGCCTCGAACGGCCGGCCTTCGCCGACGCTGCTTCTTATTTTCATCGTCGGCACGGTGCTCATGCGTTCGGCCGGGTGCGCCATCAACGATTACGCCGATCGCGACTTCGACCGCTACGTCAAACGCACGGAATCTCGACCGATCACATCGGGGAAGATCCGTGCGTGGGAAGCGGTGGCCATCGCGGTCGGGCTATCCATCGTCTCGTTTCTCTTGATCTTGCCCCTCAACGCATTGACGAAGGAATTGTCGGTCGTCGCGTTGTTCGTGGCCGGCAGCTATCCGTTCACGAAGCGTTTCTTTGCGATCCCGCAGGCTTATCTCGGCATTGCGTTTGGATTCGGCATTCCGATGGCGTTCGCGGCGGTGCAAAACCATGTGCCGATGATCGCGTGGGTCATGCTCGCGGCGAATGTGTTCTGGTCGGTGGCGTACGACACCGAATACGCAATAGTCGATCGGGACGACGACATCAAGCTTGGCATTCGCACGTCGGCGCTGACGTTCGGGCGCTTCGACGTGGCCGCCATCATGCTGTGCTACGCGGGCACGCTCGGCATCTACGCCGCGATCGGCGCAGTGTTGCACTTCGATGGGCTCTACTGGGCGGGGTGGGCCGCAGCCCTCGGCTGCGCCCTCTATCACTACACGCTGATTCGCGGACGCGAGCGGATGCCGTGCTTCAAGGCATTTCTGCACAACAACTGGCTAGGCGGTGCGTTGTTCGCGGGAATCGCCGCGCATTACGCGGTGTCGGGGCTTTGAGGAAAAGCGTCCGCGGGCTTCGGCTGCGATGGCGGCTGCGGCTAAGGCTACGGCCCAATTCACTTGACCGTATGCCGCGCGGTTGGAAGCCTCCCGTCTTCGCGGCGCCGCTCGAACCGGTGCTAGGCAGGCTCGAGCGGGTGAAGGCTTATTGACGCCCCAACTCGTCGCCCATTTCCTTGGCGCGTGCGTCGGCTGCTAGCACGCCCTTGACGATCGCCTCCTTGATCCCTTGCGCGTCGAATGCGGCCAGCGCAGCGGCCGTCGTCCCGCCCTTGGACGTCACGCGTTCGCGCAACACGGCGGCGGTTTCTTCCGATTGCGCGGCCAATTGCGCGGCGCCGGCGAACGTGCCGAGCGCGAGTGCTCGGCCTTCTTCTTCGCCGAGCCCGAGGCGGCGCGCCGCTTCCTGCATCGCTTCGATGAAATAGAACACGTAGGCCGGGCCGCTGCCCGAGATAGCCGTGACCGCGTCGATCTTCGTTTCGTCGTCGAACCAGACCGTCGTGCCGACGGCGCCGAGGATGTCGGACGCGAGCGTGCGGCCCGCTTCGTCGACGCCCGCCAACGCTGCGAGCCCCGTGACGCCTTGGCCGATCAATGCGGGCGTATTGGGCATCGCACGCACGACGCGCGCGTAGCCGCCGAGCCAGCGCGAGAGATCGGCGCCGCGGATGCCTGCCGCGATGCTGACGACGAGTTGCGTCGACAAGTGCGGTGCAAGCGAGGCCGCCACGGTCTTGAGTACCTGCGGCTTCACGGCGAGGACGACGGCATCGTAGCTTCGCAGCGTGCCGTCGGGTTGCTCGCCCGTTGCGATGCCGAACTGGGTTTGCGTGCGCGCCCGGGCGTCTTCGTTGACGTCGATGGCGTAGAGGTCCGCGGGAGCGACGCCGCGCTTGATCAAGCCGCCGATCAGTGCCGCGGCCATGTTGCCGCCGCCGATGAATGCGATCTTCATGATGGATGGAAACGTTGGGAAGGGAGCAGCCGCCGATTATAGAACGCCGCTACGGGCCGATCAGTTGGGTGCAACCCTGGGGTGCAACCGGTTTCGTCAGATGTTCTGGTGACGCACGGGCGCGGTGAATCGACAAGGTATCGGCGTATCGGGCTTTAAAAGAAGCTGAGTACCACCGCAATTCCGGGGGCTGACAGCAACGCGAAAATCATCACCGCTCCGGCAACTGCTTCGGCCGGCCTTAAGGCCGTTCAGCGCGTGTAGTCGCGCTTGCCGAAAATCGCGGTGCCGATGCGCACGATCGTAGCGCCTTCGAGCACGGCCGCTTCGAGATCTCCCGACATGCCCATAGACAACGTATCGAGCGCGAGACCTTCGGCGCGCATCGTTTCGTAGAGCTGCCGCAGCGTGCGATGCGGTGCGCGTTGGGCTGCGGGATCCTCGGCCGGTTCGGGAATCGACATGAGGCCCCGCAGGCGCAGGTTCGGCAATTCGGCGATTGCGCGGCCGAGCGCCGGCGCTTCTTCCGGGGCGACGCCGCTTTTTGAGGCTTCGCCGCTTACATTCACTTGTAGGCAGACGTTCAACGGCGGCAGCGTAGCGGGCCGTTGTTCCGAGAGACGTTGAGCGATCTTGAGCCGATCGACCGAATGAACCCAATCGAAGTGCTCGGCGACGGGACGTGTCTTGTTCGACTGCAGCGGACCGATGAAATGCCATTCCATCTGAGCGCGTAAATCGGCGAGCGCTTCGATTTTCGCGATGGATTCTTGAACGTAGTTTTCGCCGAAGGCGCGTTGACCGGCATCGAATGCCGCGCGCACGTCCTCGGCGGGAAACGTCTTCGAGACAGCCAGCAGACGGATGGTGTCCGCAGAGCGGTTGGCGCTACGCGCCGCTTCGGCGATGCGGCGACGAACGTCCAGCAGATGGTCGGCGATATGGGACATGAGATTCGGCCTGCACTTGGGGCTCGGAGTCAGGTGCGAATTATACGGCTCGATGCGGGATGGTTCATCGATGCGGGACGTGATGGACGCGAGCGGGGAGGCCCGGGCGGACCGGGGGCGAAGGGCTCGGCGCCAGGGATTCGATGCGTTTCTTGCCGCGGCGGTCGGCAGATTTCGAGAGCTGATGTCGCTATCTACTTAACAAATTGCTCTGCGAGAAGAGTCTGAAATTCGAGCGATGGCTCGTCGCCTTGGGATCCGCTATCGGTTAAAATCGGCCGCTTAATAAAACGTAAATAAGAGAGGGCCGAGGCATGGGGTTCACCGTGCTGTTCGACGCGCTTTTCTATGGAAATGCGCAACACAATCGGTTGATGCGCCTCGACACGCCGCTAGGCGAAGACTGGCTCGTGCCGCTGTACGCGAAGGGCACGTCCCGGCTTGGGCGTGATTACGAGTTCATCGTCGATGTGGCGTCGTCGTACGCGGACCGATTCACGTTGAAGGCGCTCATTGCGCAACCCGTCACGCTGTGGCTTCAACAATCGAACGGCGACTATCTTCCGCATCACGGCTATGTGACATCGTTCTCGCGCTTGGGCAGCGACGGGTATTTGACGTTCTATCAATTGCGCTTCTCGTCTTGGATGTGTTTTCTGCCGTTACGGCGCGACATGCGCGATTGGCAGGAGCAGCCGGGCGAGCAGATCGTGGCCGACGTGTTCGATCAGCACCCGCAGGCGCAGGGCGCTTATCGCTTCGATTTGCGGCAGGCGATGCCGAAGTATTCGAACCGCGTGCAATGGGAGGACGACTGGAATTTCGTTCACCGCAGCTTGGAGGAGGCGGGCGTATTCGGCCGCTTCGAGCAGGGCGAGGACGGCAAGTCGCATGCTCTGGTGCTGATGGACGATCTGTACTTCGTGCCCGAGCTTGCGCAGAAGACGGTGCGCTTTCACCGTACGGGCTTGCGCGAGGAAGTCGATGGCTTCACGCAGTGGAAGGAGCAGCAGCAGATCCGAAGCGCGAAGCTCACGACGCGTACGTTCGACTACAAGCGGCCCGATCTGCCTAAGCAGGTTTTCGACTCGGTGGGCGCCGACGGTGAGGTGCCGGCGCAAGGCGAGGTGTACGACTACACGGGTGCGTACACCTGGGGCGACCGCGACCGGGGCAGCCATCAAGCGAGTGTGCGCGTGCAGGCGTGGGAATCGCAGATGAAGCGGTTTCACGGCATCGGCAGCGTGCGCTCGGTGATGCCGGGGTATTGGTTCACCTTGGAAGGACACCCGATCCACGACAAGGAGCCGGAGCAAGACCGGCAGTTTGCGGTGTTGGAAACGACGTGGATCGGGGTACGTGTCGAGCCATCCGACTTCGGTCAAGCAACCGATGGACGTACGGCAGGCGAGCAGCCAACTCGTCAATGCGCAGAGCGTGATCGAAGCGCTGTCGGACGCAAGCGTCGCGCATCAAGCCGAACCGTTGAAGGACGGCTACGACTCGCTGAAAGCCTTCACCGATGCGACGCAAAAGGCGGTAGCGGGGGATGCGTCGGGCGCGGGACGCACGGCAGGCGGCGGCACGGGTAACGCGAACGGCTTCGCGGAGCCGATCATGCTGGTGGCGAGCCCTTCGGGCATTGCGCTGTCGACGCAGCAGTCGACGAGCGTGGCGGCCGACAAGCACGTGAACATCGTCAGCGGGGCGAGCACGCACATCGCGAGCGGCAAGTCGTTGATCGCATCGGTTGGCGAGAAGCTGAGTTTGTTCGTGCAGAACGCGGGGATGAAGCTATTCGCGGCGAAGGGCAAGGTGGAGGTGCAGGCGCATTCGGACAGTATCGAATTGACGGCGCAGAAGCGGGTAAAGATGGTTTCCACGACGGATACCGTCAAGATGGCCGCGCAGCAAGAGGTCCTGCTGACCTCAGGCGGTGCGTACATCCGCATCAAGGACGGCAACATCGAAATTCACGCTCCGGGCAGTATCGACGTCAAAGGTGGGTCGCGGTTGTTCAACGGCCCCACTCGCATGGACGTCAGTCATCCCGTGTTCAAGGACATGCCGACGAAGCGCTTGACGCTGCAGATGTCGGCATCGCCGGCTGCCCGCTATGCCGCTCCCGCGGGCATGCCATACAGGCTCTTTGCGGATGGCGCGCTGATCAAGCAAGGTGTACTCGATGCAACCGGTCATCTTCCGATCGATCATCATGTCACGACGAAGCAGTACACGCTGGAACTCGCGAACGGGGTCAAACATACCATTCCCGTTCCTGGCGACTATCGGGGCGACGTCGACAACGGCGAGTTCTCCAATCAAGGTTTTCAATTTCACGAAAATTGCACCGCGGCCGATGTTGCGCCACCCAAGATATGTCCGCGATCGTGACAGGGCCGATTCTCGAGCATTTGAACGTCAACTTTTGCCGTGCGTGGCTGCGCGATGCGAAGGATGATCTGCTTGTTCGGCGTAAGCCACTTGCGACGCGATTAAACGTACGTCGTGAGATGGGCCAGCCGTTGATGGCACAGATTACGCGAACGCAGTCGCAGGAAGGCGTGCGCAATATCAAGTCGCTGTACCTGCAGGCATCGAGGAATGCGACGCAGTTCATCTACGTCGAGAACCAGTACTTTCGTTGGGAACCGCTGGCGACGCAAATCAAGGAGATCGCCAAACAGTATGTTGCTTGGGGACGCGATCCGGATAAGGATGGTTCGATTCATCTGTTCGTCGTAACCAACTCGAGCGACGAAGCGGTGGGGATGGGCACCGGGACGACGTATGACATGCTGGCGAGCTTGGGGCGCGCAGACCTGATGCCAGGGGTGGCGCGGCTACAGCGGCGCGACGAACTCGAGGCCGAGTTATTGAATGCGCGAAGGCAGGAGACGATCGCGAATACGAGAATGCGAAATGCAAGCGGCGCGCAGGAGCGGGGCGAGGCGCAGACGGCGCTGGACGATGCACGCACGGAAGTCGACGATGTGCAGCGAAAGATCGAGACGGCCAAGAAACGCCCCGAACCGATTCGGCCTAAGGAAATCCCAGGCCTGAAGGTCCACGTTTGCACGCTCGTTGCACCCGACTCGCCCGCCGGCAGTTGGATGCCTGTGTATGTGCATAGCAAAGTCATGATTGTCGATGACGTGTTCCTAACCCATGGGTCCGCGAACGTCAACCGGCGGAGCATGGAGGTCGACAGCGAACTCAATATTTGTCACGAAAATATGGCCGTGACGCAGGGGTTAAGACGCCAACTATGGGACATCCATACGGCCGGAAAAGGGGCTCAGGATGACCCCGGAGCAGCGTTTGCGGCGTGGACGGCTGTAATCGATCGGAATGCCAGTTTACAAGGTAAGGGGTACGCGCCTGCCGCATCGCTTATCGGCTTCATGCGAACTGCGACGACCCAGCTTCGGGTGGACTGAATTGTGAACAAATTAGCTCTAGCTTGCATCGCATTGCTGTTGTGCGGGTGTTCGAAAAAGGAAAATCAAATGCCGTCTTCTGCCGACGCGAACGCTGTTCGTGCCAACCTGGCCTTCACTTGCACCCGCGAGGCCGATCATCTGCCGCCGCTGGATTCCGACAGCGATCAACTGTTCAAGTACGGCCGATATCTGGAGAAGCGGCTCGGGCCAAAGGATTTCAACGACATCGCACGTTACTACCGAATTGCCGCAGCGCATGGACACTATAAGGCAAACCACAATCTGCAACTGCTGGTGTCCGAGGGGTTAGCCGTATCGTCCGACGCAGAGGCCGAGACCATCGACTTGACCGAACAGTTGATCAAGGCCAATGTTCCGCTCGGCTACTATGATATGGGCCATTACCTTGAGCAAGGCTACGGAGTAGAGCGCGACGTCGACAAGGCTCGTCGGTATCTTCGTAAGGCCGCCGACCTTGGGAATCCCGCAGCCCAGTATTATGTGGGGGAATTGCTTGCGCCCCGCGATAGAGCGCCCGATATCGCTCGACAGATGATTAAGTGCGCCGCGGGGCAGGGCTACGGCAAAGCCGCCAACTACCTGGGAATCGATTTCGCAACGGACCAGGCTTTTTCCGAAGCCGTGAAGGCATTCCAGAAAGGTATCGAAGCCGGAGATCGCCAATCGGCCTTGGCTCTCGAGGAAGGATTTAAAGGCCCCCCGTCGTCCGACCGCTTGTACTACCTCGCCCTGCCCAACGACCCCGAGCGATCGCGGCGTTACAGGCTCATTGGGGACTTTATCGACTCCAACGAAAGCCGCAATCCACAAGTACCCGACATCGACAAAATCGTGCCGTTGCCTCCGGCAAAGCTCCCACCATGGGACGGAACATTCCAATGGCAAAAAGAGCACGACGCGGCCGCGCCTCCGCCCAAGCCCTCGGACGAACTCATCGGCCGCATGAGCAAGGCGAAGCATCTCGACCCCGCGACGGGTCTGCCTTTGCCTAACGCATCAAAAAGCGACGCGAATTGACAACACCCATCCAGACATCGACTATTCCCGCCGCCGCATCGAGCCGATAGCCGGTTCGCCGCCGCTATCCATAAATCAAATGCTCGACGAGCTCGATCCAATGCGCGACGGGCATTGCCGTCCCACTCTGCAGATGCGCGATACAACCGACGTTGCCCGAAACGATCATCTGCGGCTCGAGTGCTTCCAGGTTTTGCAGCTTCTTATCGCGCAACGTATAAGAGAGCGCCGGCTGCGTGACAGAATACGTACCAGCCGAGCCGCAACACAGATGACTGTCGGCCGGCAACTGTGTGTTGACGCCGAGCGACGTGAGCAAATGCTCGACCGTCCCGCGAATTTGCTGTCCATGCTGAAGCGTGCAAGGCGGATGATAGGCAACCGTATGCACGCCGCGCCGACGCGCAAGCGCGACGAGCTCGCCCTCGAATCCGGCGAGCACTTCGGCGATGTCGCGTGACAGTTCGGTGATACGGCGCGCCTTATCGGCATAGGCCGGATCGTTGCGCAGCAAATGGCCGTATTCCTTCACCGTAGCGCCGCAGCCCGACGCATTGATGACGATCGCTTCGACGCCCGCTTCGACATGAGGCCACCATGCGTCGATGTTGCGTCTAACGTCGTCGAGGGCTTCGTCGCGATAACCGAGGTGCAAGCGGATGGCGCCGCAGCACCCCGCCTCGGGCTCGATCAGCGTTTCGATGCCGAGCGCATGCAGCACGCGCGCCGTCGCAATGTTGATGTTCGGCAGCATGGCCGGCTGCACGCAACCGGCCAGCATCAACATGCGGCGCATTGCGGCTGGCGGGTCGGCATCGGCCGCCGCAGCCGCCTCGGCAGGTGCCACAGCGGCGTTCAGCTTGGCTTTCGAACCCGCGGTCAACTCCTTCGTCGGCCATTCGAGCAGCCGCTGACGTGCCGGCACCTTGTCGCGCAAGCGGCGCGGCAAGAACGGCCGCACGAGTTGCCCGAGCCGCATCATCGGCGTGAACACGGCGCTGTTGGGCAGCACGCTGGCGAGCACGCGCCGCAGCAACTGCTGACCGAACGGCCGCTGCACCGTCGCCTCCACATGCTGACGGCCGATTTCCACTAGCCGTCCATACTGCACGCCCGACGGACACGTCGTTTCGCAACTCCGGCAAGTCAGGCAGCGATCGAGGTGAAGCTGCGTGCTGCGCGTGACGCTCGCGCCTTCGACCATCTGCTTGATGAGATAAATGCGCCCACGCGGGCCGTCGAGCTCATCGCCAAGCAACTGATAGGTGGGGCAGGTGGCCGTGCAAAAACCGCAGTGCACGCACTTGCGCAAGATGGCGTCGGCTTCCTCGCCGTCGGCCGTATCGCGGATGAAGTCTGCAAGCTGGGTCTGCATCGCTGCGCTCCTATCCTTTGCTCGCTTGCGTGGTTCGTGGTTGCACTGCGCTCCTTCGAAACGAAAATGCCGGCATCAAAAATCGGGATACATGCGCGCTCGATTGAACACGCGCGCGGGATCGAAAGCCGCCTTCAATCCTCGATGAATCTTCATAAGCGGTGTCGGTAGCGGCGTAAACACGCCCACGCTGCGGTCGAACGCGCGGCCCGTGCGAAAAATCGTCGCGTGTCCGCCAGCCTGCTTGGCGCTGATGCGCACCGTTTGCGCATCGGTATCGGTGATCCACCAGCGTTGCGCGCCCCCCCATTCCATCAATTGAGCGCCCGGCAGTTGCAACGGCTCCGTGATCGATGGCAAGGCGAGCCGCCATAGCGCGGCGTTAGGCGGAATCGAAGCGAAGAACGGATCGGTTTGTTCGCGCAGGCCTTCCCAGAACCGCTCGGCTTCGACGGCATCGACGACTTCTCCGCCGATCGTACTGCGCGCCGCCTTGACGCCGCTTTCCGCGCCGGACAAACGCACCGCGAGCGTCCCGTTGCGCCACGCGCTAGCCGTAATCGGCAAGGGCCGGCCGCCCCATTCGTTGAGCTTGCGCACGGCATCGGTGCCGTTCGCGTCGAACTTGAGCGTGGCTTCCACAGCGGGCCGCGGCATCACCTTGATCGAGAGATCGAGAATGAGGCCCAGCGTGCCCAGCGAGCCCGCCATGAGGCGCGCGACGTCGTAGCCTGCGACGTTTTTGACGACCTGTCCGCCGAAGCGCAGGATTTCACCCGCGCCGTTCATAATGGTGGCGCCCAGCACGAAGTCGCGCGCCGCACCCGCTTGCGCCCGGCGCGGGCCGGAGATGCCGGCCGCGACGCAACCGCCGATCGTCGACGCGCGCCCGAAGTGAGGCGGCTCGAACGCCAGCATCTGGTCGTGTTCGGCGAGTGCCGCCTCGATTTCGGCCAGCGGCGTGCCACACCGGGCGGTGATGACGAGCTCGGCCGGGTCGTACGCGATGATGCCCCGGTACGCGCGCGTATCGAGTATCTCGCCTTGCAACTGCTGGCCGTACCAGTCTTTGCTGCCCGCGCCGCGCAAACGCAGTGGGCGCGCCTCGGCCGTGGCCGCCCGAATCCGCTCGGACCAGTAGGCCACGATGTCCTCTTCCTGCATGGCTTCCCGCTTCGTCGTGTCGTTCATCCGGTGCGCCCGGCTTTTCGCAAGTCATGCCCTGATGATCGGATTGTACCGACCGAGCGCGGCGAGACAAGCCGGAGCAAGCCGGCATAGGGGTAATTACGTGTGCCCCGAAGCGGTGGGGCGGGGACGGCCCGCCGCAGGCCTTCGGACATACGGCAGGCGCGATACGACCGATCGAGCCGGTGCGACGGGGGCGAATGGCTCAAAAACGCGGCAAGTCCGGGTGCGGCAGAAGGCCGCCTCGCACATGCATCTTGCCGTACTCGGCGCAGCGCGCCCGCGTGGGGATACCCTTCGTGGGATTCAATAGTTCCGCCGGGTCGAACGCACGCTTGACCGCAAAAAACGCATCGCGCTCCGCCTGAGAAAACTGCACGCACATCGAATTGATCTTCTCGAGGCCCACCCCATGCTCGCCGGTGACGGTGCCCCCTAATTCCACGCACGTTTCGAGAATCTCCGCGCCGAACGCTTCGGCGCGTCGCAGTTCGTCCGGGTCGTTGCCGTTGAACAAGATGAGCGGATGCATGTTGCCGTCCCCCGCATGGAAGACGTTGATGCAGCGCAAGCCGTATTTTTCTTCCATCGTTTCGATGCGAGCGAGCAGCGGGCCGATCGCTCGCCGCGGCACGGTGCCGTCCATGCAGTAGTAGTCGGGCGAAATGCGCCCGGCGGCCGGAAACGCATTCTTGCGGCCGGACCAGAAACGCAGCCGCTCGGCTTCCGTGCGCGAGATCTGCAGGCGCGTCGCGCCGTGCTCTCTAAGGACTGCCGTCATCCGCACAATTTCATCGGCGACTTCCTCGGGCGTGCCGTCCGATTCGCAAAGGAGAATCGCGGCCGCATCGAGGTCGTACCCCGCACCGACGAATGCCTCGACGGCGCGAGTGGCCGGTTTGTCCATCATTTCGAGGCCGGCCGGAATGATGCCGGCGGCAATGATGGCCGCAACCGCTTCGCCGCCTTTTACGACGTCGTCGAAACTGGCCATGACGACCTGCGCCATCTGCGGCTTGGGAATCAGTTTGACGGTGACTTCGGTGACGACGGCGAACATGCCTTCGCTGCCGATCATGACGGCGAGCAAATCGAGCCCCGGGACGTCGGGCGCCAGCGAGCCGAATTCGACGATCTCGCCGTCCATCGTTACGGCGCGCACGCGCAGCACGTTATGGACGGTCAAGCCGTACTTCAAGCAGTGCACGCCCCCGGAGTTCTCGGAGACGTTGCCGCCGATCGTACAGGCGATCTGGGACGAAGGATCAGGCGCGTAATAGAGACCGTACGGCGCGGCGGCCTCCGAAACGGCCAGGTTGCGGACGCCGGGCTGGACCGTAGCCGTGCGCGCATAGGAATCGATCTCGATGATCTTCGTGAAGCGCGAGAGCGAGAGGACGACGCCGTGCGCGATGGGCGTGGCGCCGCCCGACAGCCCCGTGCCCGCACCGCGCGGCACGACGGGCACGCCCAGCCGGCGGCAGATCTGCAAAATGCGCTGCACCTGCGCTTCCGTTTCGGGCAGCGCCACGGCGAGCGGCAACTGGCGATAAACGCTCAAGCCGTCGCATTCGTACGGCGCCGTGTCTTCATCGCGATAGAGCAGGCAGTGCGCAGGCAACGTGGCCATGAGCGCTTGCACCACTTCCCGTTGGCGTTCGGCGCGTATATCGGCGGCCGGCAAAGCAACGGCTTCCATAAGCTCCCCCGTCGGCCGCTCAGGCCGTGTACGAAAAGATCTTGCCCGGGTTCATCAAATTGCGCGGATCGAACGCATGCTTGATCGCGCGCATGGCGTCGACGGCCGCCAGGCCATGCTCTTCGAGCAGGAAATCCATTTTATGCAGGCCGATGCCGTGCTCGCCCGTGCAAGTGCCGCCCATCGAAAGCGCACGCTCGACCACGCGCCGGTTCAGCCGCTCCGCTTCGGCGAGTTCCTCCGGCTTGAGCGGATCGATGAGCATCGCCACGTGGAAATTGCCGTCGCCCACATGACCGACGATCGGGCAAGGCAGCGACGCGCCGATGAGATCCTTTTCGGTTTGCACGACGCACTCGGCCAGTTGCGAGATCGGCACGCAAACGTCGGTGGTGACCGCGCGGCAACCGGGCTTCAACTGCAGCATGGCGAAATAGGCCGTATGCCGCGCATTCCACAGGCGGCTGCGCTCCTCGGGCCGCGTGGCCCAAGCGAAGCCGCTGCCGCCGTGCTCCGCGGCGATGTCTTCGACGCGCTGGGCTTGCTCCTCGACGCTGGCCTCGGTGCCGTGGAACTCGAAGAAAAGCGTGGGCGATTCGGTCAGCGTCAGATTCGAATGCCGATTGATCGCCCGGATCGCGAGGGAGTCGACGAACTCGACGCGCGCGATCGGCACACCGAGCTGGATCGTTTCAATCACGGTGCGGACCGCTTCGGCCATTGACGGAAAGGCGCAGACGGCCGCCGACACCGCTTCGGGCTGGGGATAGAGCCGCACCGTGACTTCGGTGATGATGCCGAGCGTGCCCTCCGAGCCGACGAACAGGCGCGTCAAGTCGTAGCCGGCCGACGATTTGCGCGCACGCGTGCCGGTTTTGATGATGCGGCCATCGGCGAGGACGACGGTGAGGCCGAGCACGTTCTCGCGCATCGTGCCGTAACGCACGGCGTTGGTGCCGGAGGCGCGCGTGGCCGACATGCCGCCGAGGCTCGCGTCTGCGCCGGGATCGATCGGGAAGAAAAGCCCCGTGTCGCGCAAGGCGTCGTTCAGCGTCTTGCGCGAGACGCCGGCCTGCACGGTCGCCGTCATGTCCTCGGCCGCCACGGACAAAATGTGGTTCATCCCGGATAGATCGATGGTCACGCCGCCTTCGACGGCGAGCAATTGCCCCTCGAGCGACGAGCCGTTTCCATACGGAATGATCGGCACGTCATGGCGCGCGCACAGTTCGACGGCGGTGCGCACTTCGTCCGTGCTCTGCGCGAAGACGACGGCGTCCGGCAATTGCGGGTCGAACGGGGACTCGTCGCGGCCATGATGCGCGCGCACGGCTTCGGACACCGACACGCGTTCGCCGAACGCGGTTTGCAGCGCGGCGAGCAGCTCGGCGGGAAAGGGCCGGCGAGGGCGCAGAGCGGCCGGGGGCACAGGATGGTTCACGGATGGCGTCTCCTCGCGCGGCTCGCGTGCGCAAGCCGCGCGTCGATGTCATGGCGGAGCGAACGCCGCGAGTGGCGAAGGCCTCGAGCGCGCGTTGCGTCCGACTCCAGTTCAAAGGTTGCTTCATTCTACGCCGTTCGCCGGGCCGCCAGAATTGGCCGGACGGCCGATACGCATGCGCTCCGAAGGCCTGCGCGGCGCGCCTATAATGGGTCGCTTTTACACGGCGAAGGGCCGTGAACGGATAAAGGAGCAACGACGATGGGCCACCGCTTGAGCAAGATCGCGACGCGCACGGGCGACGACGGCACGACCGGCCTCGGCGACGGCAGCCGCGTGCGCAAGGACGACGCACGGGTCGCCGCGATGGGGGACGTCGACGAACTGAACTCGCAGATCGGCGTTTTGCTGACCGAGCCGCTGCCCGCGGATGTGAGCGATGCGCTGACGGCCATCCAGCACGATCTGTTCGATCTGGGCGGCGAAATTTGTATTCCGGGCCACACCGTCATCGGCGATGCACATCTCGCGCGGCTCGACGGCTGGCTCGCGCACTACAACGCCGATCTTCCGCCGCTCAAGGAGTTCATCTTGCCGGGCGGCACGCGCGCCGCGGCGCTGACGCATGTCTGCCGCACGATTTGCCGCCGCGCGGAGCGCGCGATCGTCACGCTGGGCGTCGAGCAGACGCTGGCCGACTTCCCGCGCCGCTACGTCAACCGCCTCTCCGATCTGTTGTTCGTGCTCGCGCGCGTGCTCAATCGCGTCGGCGGCGGCAGCGACGTCCTCTGGCAGCCCGAGCGGCGGGTCGAGTAGCGCAGCCGCAGCACGCATCCTCGGTGTAACGCCGGCCAAGCCGGATGGCAGCGGCCTGCGCGGTATGCTGCCCTGCGACAAAGTGTCGTATGGTTTGCGCACTCAGTTAAAATGTATTCTTGATGCATCTTAATGAGGAACGCGAATCGATGACCTCCGCTCTCACCCCCGACCAGATCTCCCGCGTCAAAGCGACCGCCCCCGTTTTTGCGCAGCATGGTGCGACGATCACGAAGCACTTTTACCGCCGGATGTTCGAAAATCGTCCGGAGTTGCGCAACTTGTTCAACCAAACGCATCAGACGAGCGGCAGTCAGGCCGATGTTCTCGCGCACGCCGTCTATGCCTATGCGGCCAACATCGACAATCTCGGTGCGCTCGGTTCGGCCGTGGGCCGGATCTCGCACAAGCATGCGAGCTTGAACATCCGTCCGGAGCACTATCCGATCGTCGGTGAAAACCTGCTGGCTTCGGTGGTCGAAGTGCTCGGCGACGCTGTCGACGAAGCAACGCTCGACGCGTGGCGTGCGGCCTACGCGCAGCTCGCGCAGATCATGATCGGCGCGGAAGCGAAGCTGTACGAAAGCGCCGCTTGGAGCGGGTACCGCCCGTTCGTCGTGTCGCGCAAGGTCGTGGAGAGCGACGAGATCACCTCGTTCTACCTGACGCCGGCCGACGGTGCGCCCGCTGCCGGCTTCGAGCCGGGACAGTTCGTGACCGTCAAGCGATATGTCGGGGATCTCGGCGTCGATCAGCCCCGTCAATACAGCTTGTCCGATGCGCCGCACGGCAAGTGGCTGCGCATCTCCGTCAAGCGGGAAGGCGGCAGCGAAGCGGTGCCGGCCGGCCGTCTCTCGACCCTTCTGCACGACGGCGTCGAGGAAGGCACGGTCGTCGAAGTGACGGCGCCGATGGGCGATTTCCGTCTCGACCGCACGAAGTCGACCCCGGTCGTGCTCGTGTCGGGCGGCGTGGGCATTACGCCGATGACCTCGATGCTCTCGACGTTGGCCGCCGAAGGCAGCGATCGCCGCGTCGCGTTCGTGCACGCATGCCGCAACGGCGCGGTTCACGCATTCAAGGGGTGGCTGGCGCAAACCATGGCCGCGCATCCCAACTTCTCTCGCGCCGTGTTTTACGAGGAAGTGAGCGCCGCCGATCGGCAGGGCGTCGATTACGACTTCGAGGGCCGTATCGACTTCTCGCGCATCGCAGCACAGGCCATTTTGCCGGACGCCGATTACTACCTGTGCGGGCCGATGGCCTTCATGGAAGCGCAGCGCGACGCGCTCGTCGCACAGGGCGTCGACCCTGCGCGCATCCATAGCGAAGTATTCGGAACCGGCGCGCTGGCCTAACTAACCGAGTGCGAACGTGGGCCGCCTTGGCGCGGCTCGGCTTCGACTACTGAGATCGATCCGCTCAAATCCGGTTCGACCGGCTTCGAAACGATCGATCGCATCGAAACGAAATGGGCCGCCCGGCCCGGGGAGTGCATCTCTTCCCCAAGGCCGGGCGGCCCGTTCGTTCTTGCGGGCGGCGTCGCGGATCAGTTGCCGCTGCCGCGCGCGATGCGGCGCTGCTTGACGCTGTCGGCCAGCCCTTCGAGCACGGCGACGCTTTCTTCCCAACCGATGCAGGCGTCGGTGATGCTTTGGCCGTAAGCGAGCGGGCAGTTCGGCTGCAGGTCCTGGCGTCCCGCCACTAGATGCGACTCGACCATCACGCCGACGATACGCTCGTCGCCGGCCGCGACTTGCCTGCCGATGTCGGCGCAAACGGGAATCTGGTTCTCGTGTTTCTTCGAGCTGTTCGCGTGGCTCGCGTCGATCATGAGGCGGGCCGCGAGGCCGGCGCGGCCGATGTCGGCGCAGGCTGCGTCGACGCTTGCCGCGTCGTAGTTCGGCGCTTTGCCGCCGCGCAGTATCACGTGGCAGTCTTCGTTGCCGGCCGTCGACACGATGGCCGAATGCCCGCCCTTCGTTACGGACAGGAAGTGGTGCGGTTGCGACGCGGCCTTGATTGCGTCGACAGCGATCTTGACGTTGCCGTCGGTCCCGTTCTTGAACCCGACCGGGCAGGACAACCCCGAGGCTAGCTCGCGGTGCACTTGCGATTCGGTCGTCCGCGCGCCGATCGCACCCCACGACACGAGATCGGCGATGTATTGCGGGCTGATCATGTCGAGGTATTCCGTGCCGGCCGGCAGCCCGAGCTCGTTGATGCCTACGAGCAACTCGCGCGCGGCGCGCAACCCGTCGTTGATCTTGAAGCTGTTGTCGAGGTATGGATCGTTGATGAGGCCCTTCCAGCCCACCGTCGTTCGCGGCTTTTCGAAGTAGACGCGCATGACGATTTCAAGTTCGTCGGCGAAGCGCTTGCGTTGTTCGACGAGCCGGCCTGCGTATTCGAGCGCCGCCTTCGGATCGTGAATCGAGCACGGCCCGATGATGACGATGAGCCGATCGTCCATCCCATGCAAGATCCGATGCAACGCGCGACGCGTGCCGAAGATCAGATCGGAGGTGCGTTCGCTGCAGGGAAATTCGCGGATCAAATGGGCGGGGGGCGTGAGCTCCTTCAATTCGCGGATGCGGACATCGTCGGTGTTGTGCGGGGGCATGCTGCGGTTCTCCTCATCGGTTCTTTACGTTTTTCGCCGGCAATGGACCTTGCCTAGACGAAAAAAAACCGCCAGGTTCGCTGGCGGTTTTTCGGGAATTCGGGTTTGCTCAATGCGCTAACACCCCTCTCGATCCGCCAGCGGACTGAGATGCCAAAAGAAGTAAAAATAAAACTTCGTGGACATGACGGGGGCGAAGCTCTTCAAAAAGGTGCGTTCCACTTTATACGCCGGTTGAGCGGGGTCAGCAAGCTGGGACGGTCGATAATGCGGAAATTCCGCATCAAAGCGCTATGCGGCGCATGAATCCTGCGCCGAGCGTCCGATCAGACCGTTCCGCCTACCGTCAGATTGTCGATGCGCAGCGTGGGCTGGCCGACGCCCACGGGCACGCTCTGACCTTCCTTTCCGCACACTCCTACGCCCGTGTCGAGCGCCATGTCGTTGCCGATCATGCTGACGTACTTGAGCGATTCGGGGCCGCTGCCGATCAGCGTCGCGCCCTTGACGGGATACGTCACCTTGCCGTTTTCGATCATGTACGCCTCGGAAGCCGAGAACACGAACTTGCCGTTCGTGATATCGACTTGGCCGCCGCCGAAGTTCACGGCGTAAAGGCCATGCTTCACCGATTCGATGATCTCCTGCGGTGCGTGATGGCCGGCCAGCATGTACGTGTTCGTCATGCGCGGCATCGGCAGCGCCGCGTACGATTCGCGGCGCGCGTTGCCGGTGACGGGCATCTTCATGAGCCGCGCGTTCAGCGTGTCCTGGATGTAGCCTCGGAGCACGCCGTCCTCGATCAGCGTCGTGCACTGCGTGGGATTGCCTTCGTCGTCGATGTTGAGCGAGCCGCGGCGGTTCGGAAGCGTGCCGTCGTCGACGACCGTGACGCCCTTGGCCGCCACGCGCTCGCCGATGCGACCGGCAAACGCCGACGATCCCTTGCGGTTGAAGTCGCCTTCGAGCCCGTGGCCGATCGCTTCATGCAGCAAAACGCCGGGCCAGCCCGGGCCGAGCACGACCGTCATGGCGCCGGCCGGCGCCGGGCGCGCTTCGAGGTTCACGAGCGCTGCTTTGACCGCGTCGTCGACGTAACGGGCCAGTACGTCGTCGGTGAAATAGCCGTAATCGAATCGTCCGCCGCCGCCGCCGCTGCCGATTTCCCGGCGACCGTTCTGTTCCGCGATGACGGTCACCGATACCCGTACGAGCGGGCGGATGTCGGCGGCGAGCGCGCCGTCGCTGCGTGCGACGAGCACGACGTCATATTCGCCCGCCAATCCCGCCATCACCTGCGTAATGCGCGTGTCGCGGCTGCGCGCCATCTGCTCGACGCGCTCGAGCAGCTTGACCTTTTCGGTGGCGTCGAGCGAGGCCAGCGGATCGGCCGCGAGATAAAGATCGCGGCCCGCCACGCCCTTGAGCGCGCTGGCGACTTTGATCTTCTGTTTGCCTCCGCCCGATTTCGCGATCGAGCGCGTTGCGTGCGCCGCTTGCGCGAGCGCTTCGACCGATAGGTCGTCGGAGTACGCGAACGCGGTCCGGTCGCCTGCGACGGCGCGCACGCCGACGCCTTTGTCGATGCTGAAGCTGCCCGACTTCACGATACCTTCTTCGAGGCTCCACGCCTCGCTGCGCGTCGCCTGGAAGTACAGATCGGCGTAGTCGACGCGATGCGTGAAGATATCGGCGAGCGTGCGCGTAAGACGCGCTTCGTCGAGGCCGTAGGGCGTGAGCAGGACGTCTTTCGCGGTCGCGAGGTTGCGGATGCCGGGTTCGATGATGTTCATGCGGTCGGTTCGATGCGTAAGAATTTAAGCAAGCACGCGGTGTCGCCATGCCGGAAGACTGCGCCGTACTTCGTCGATGCGCGCGCGGTCGATGTCGCCGGCGACGACGCCGGGGCCCTCGTCCCGCACGGCCACGATGTCGCCCCACGGGTCGATCAACATGCTGTGCCCCCACGTGCGGCGGCCGTTTTCGTGCGAGCCGCCTTGAGCGGCGGCCAGCACGTAGCATTGGTTCTCGACGGCGCGGGCGCGCAGCAGCATCTCCCAATGCGCGCGGCCCGTCGTGTACGTGAACGCCGAAGGCACCACGATGAGCGCTACGTCGCCCATGCGCCGGTACAGCTCGGGAAAGCGCAGATCGTAGCAGACGGACAGCCCGACGCGCCCGAACGGCGCATCGAAGGTACGCACTTCGCCGCCGGGCCGGATCGTGCGCGCCTCGTCGAACGATTCCGCGCCTTTCTCGAAATTGAACAGGTGGATCTTGTCGTAGCGCGCCTTTTGCGCTCCGCTCGGATCGAACACGAGCGTGGTGTTGAGCACGCGCTCGGCATCGGGTGCCGGCTCCGTGACGGCGAGCGGCAGCGTGCCGCCGATCACCCACACGCCGTAGCGGCGCGCGCTGTCCGAAAGAAACCGCTGGATCGGCCCATCGCCGTCACTCTCGCGCACGGTCAGCTTGTCCGAATCCTTGTATCCCATGAAGCAGAAGTATTCGGGCAGCAAGACGAGCCGGGCGCCGTCGGCCGCGGCCTGCGCGATGAGGCGCTCGGCGTCTTGGAGATTGCGTTCGCGCTCGGGCGTGCTGACCATCTGCAGCGCGGCGACGCGAAACGGCATGGAGTGGTCGGATCGATCGCTCATGAATTCGGTGTCGGATGCTGGGGGGCGGGCCCCTGGGCACATCACTGGCCCGTCGCCCCGGCCGGAGCAGCCATCTTACCCCGATCGGCCGCGACCCGCTCGACGAGCGGATGCGACCATGACCCCGTTATCGAATAATCGTGCGCGAACGCGCGCGAGATCGATTGCGACAGGGCGACGTTGGCGACGAGCGCGCCCAGGCCGAGCAGCGGATTGACGACGGTGGCGGCGATGACGGCGGAGCCCGCGTTCAGGGTCGGCGTGACCGCCACGCGCAGGTGCTGGGTCTCCTGTGCGAGGTCGACGACGCCCGAAAGATCGGCCCGCATCGGCGCCGTCACGACGTGGAAGTCGTCCGTGCGCGCGATGCCGTTTTCGACGACCGCCTTCCCCGTCACGCTTTCGAACGGCAACCCTTCGCCGATCACGTCGCGGAAGTTCAGCGTGAGCACACGCGTCAAGCTTTGCAGGCTCAGCACGCCGAGCAACTTGGCGACGGCCGGGTCGACTTTCAGGAGTTGGCCGTGATGCAGATCGATCGTGAAGCGTCCGTTCAAGGTCGGGTAGTCGATTTTCGTCGGACCGCCTCGCCACACGACCTTGCCGGCCAAGGAGCCCGAGCCGCCCTTGACCGTGCGCGGCAGGCCAAAGCGGTCGAGCAGCCCGCCTGCGTCAGTCACGTCGAGCTTGAAATCGGCGATGGTCCGGCGCGGCGTGTCGGCCTCGACATCGGCCCCGAGGTGGCGCGACGTGCGCCAGTTGGCCGTCGCGACGAGGTGCGCGGCCGGGTTCGAGACGTCGAGCTTGTCGACCTGCCAAACCGGCACGCCGTTTTCTTCGAAGTTGTGCGCGTTCACGGCCAGGCGGCCGATGTCGTGCTCGCGAATCTTCAAGTTGTCGACGACGAGATCGATCGCGGGCATGGGTTCGTTCGCGCTCGGCGTGAGCTGTCCGATCAAGTCATGCCCGACCGTCACGGGAATCGTCGCCTTCGAAAGCCGCGCACGCAATCGGCCGCCCGGGGAATCGGCGGCCCCCGGTTCCCACGCGATGTTGCCCGCCACTTCGCCGGAGGCGATATCGGCTTGCCAGCTCTGTCCCGCGTGTGTCGCATCGACGGCGACATTCGTCCATTGGCGGTTCATCAACTGGAGTGCTTTGACGCGCGCCGCGATGCGGCTCGGCATGAATTGTGCCGTGTGGGACGGCGCTGCGGCGGGAGCCGGCTGCGACGGCGATTGCGGCTGCGGCGCGGCGGCCGCCGCCGTCGGCGCCGGCTTGGCGCCTGCGTTCAACTCGGTTGCGAAGGCGCGCCAGGCGTCGGCGTCGAGCGAGTCCGCGGTGAGCGCGGCGGTGACGCCGCGCGCCGGTAATTGCGGCGATTCGTTCAAACCGATGGCGCCCTGCAGCACAGTGATGCCGGGATCGCCGTTGTCGGCCGAGCCGGTGCGTTCGAGGACGTACTGGGCTCGAACGGGGCCGAGGTGCAATTGCGCGCGCGCGCGCGTGCCTTCGTCGATCGCGTTGGCGTTGCGCTTCGCATTGTCCTTGCCGTTTTCGGATGGGCGTGGCGCAAGCGGCGTGACGGAAAGCGAAAAGGGCATCGGCGTCCCATGCGGCTTGCCTAGCGGCGCAGGCAAGTCGAGCGCGAGACCGGTCATGTCGGACGTGGCCGAGACCGTCGGCAGAGCGCCTTTGATGCCCCGCACGTCGATCGAATACGGTGCGTCTCCGGAGACATGGCCGAGCAGCTTCGCGACGGGGCCTTCTACGTCGAGGCCCCGCGCACTGTCGGCGGCAATGCGCCCGGCGACGCCGAATGCGTAGCGGCCGTTTTCCTGCAGCGCGCCGCTCGCGCGGACGTTGCCGCCGAGCCAGCGGCCCGTGACATGCTCGAGCGCGAAGGTTTGCTTCGTGAAGCGCACGCGCCCGTCGAGCCGTTCGAGCGGCGGAAACTGCGGCGCCGACAGCGTGTTGCCGTTCAAGCCCACCGTCCCTTCGACATCGACGTGCGGCTCCTGCGTGCGAGGGACCGTCAGCTTCAAGGCCAGCGTGGCGGGGCCGCTCGCGCGCACCTTGTCGCCGATATGATCCGACATCCCCGCCAGTGCGCTGCGATTGACATAGTCGAGCATGTCGGCGAGGGGGCCGTGCGCGTCGCCGTCGATGACGAGATCCGACCCGTGGTTGCCGAGATCGTCGATCCGCCCCGCCACACGGGTGATCGCCACGTCCTTGTAGCGCGCCCGCGCGATATCGAAGCGCAGCAGATTTTCTTTGAGCGTGAAGACGCCGTCGATCGAATCGATCGCGGGCCAGACGTCGGGGGTGCCGTTCGCCAGCGTTCGGGCGGGGTAGGGAGACGGATCGAACTTTCCACCGGAGAACGGCGCGACGATGCGGAAGATGCCCGCAGTCGGTTCGCGCGAGTACGGGAACTTATCGAGGCCGCCGTGGACTTCGATCGTCGCGTCGCGGGCGATTCCGTCTTGCAGCCCGTGCCCGAGATAGTGACGCAGATGATCGCCGATGCTCGTCGGCAGATAGCGAGGAATCATCGACGCCTTCGCGCGTGCAATCGTCGCCTTCAGGTCGAGCGTGCCGCGTCCGTGCCCCGGATTCGAATAGGTTGCGGCGAGGCGGCCCGCCGTATCCGCGTTTTCGATGCTCAGCTCGGGCACGTTCACTTTGAACGCCTTATGCGCTTCTCCCGGTAGGCGTGTCGGGCTGACCGTCCAGTCGCCGCGCACGTGCAGCCGGTCGAACGTGAGCCGCGGATCGTCGAATTCACCGGGGATCGTGACGGCCGCCTTGACCGTATCGACGGCCAGCGTGCCGTGCCTTTCGTCGGCGTCGATGCTTCCCCACAGATTCTCGAAACCCGGCAGGCCGGCGCGCGGGTGCCCCGCCGGCGAAAGCCCGGGCGGGGGCTCTTGGGCACCGAGGCTGATGCCCTGCAAGTCGCCCTTGAAGCGGTAACGCACGATCGGCGCAGCGCCCCCGACCCGTTCTTCGCTGGCGGCGAGCGCGGATTCCGGACGGGCGCGCTCGACTTCGATGGTGTAGTTGGCGACCATGCCTCGCGGATCGAACCGTACCAGCTCGTCCAAAAAGCGGCGCGGCACGGGCAGGGCGCGGCTGAATTCGGCGAGGATCCCGAGATCGACGCGATCGCCGGTCACGCTCATCAACTGCCCGTGTTCCACGGTGGGCACACGATAGCGGCCTGTCAGCGTGTCGAACGTGAGGGTGCGCGAAACGGGGGTGCCATCTGCAAGCGGCGGCTGACCCAATTCGGCGCGCAAATGGGTGAGCCGCAGTTGGTAGTCGCGCTGCGCTTGAACTTGCAACTCCCAGCCGAAGTTGGCGACGGGCATGTCGAGCTTGGGTTGCGTCGGACGCACGCGCAGCGAAATGTCGGAGCCTTGCAGCGTGCCTTGGGCCGAGCGGATATGACCGCCGCCGAAGCGAGCCCAAATCGCATTGTCGACACGGCCCGCGTAGGCCGTGACCGGCAGTTTCACGTATTTCGCAAGCTTCGGCAGATCGACGGGCCCCGTCGACAGGTAGGCTTGCCCGGTCCAATTCTCGGGCTTGCCGACCGACATGAGCGGCGTATGACGGAAGCGCGCCCGAAAATCGATCGGTCCGTCGAGCAGGGTACCTTCGGCGGGCGCCTGCAGAGCCACGCGGTGAAACAGCCCGCGGTTCAGAATGGCGAGGCGTACGTCGTGCAGGGCCAGTTCCGGGGCGCCGCGCTGGCCGTCTAGCCAGCGCACGGTGCCGCCGCGCAAAACGATGGCCTGCTGCGACAGCAGCCAGCTTGAAAACGTATCGTTGCCCGTATGTATCGTCGGCACTTGCACGCCTGCGACCCATAACGTGCCGTCGGGCTCGCGCGCAGCCAGCACGTCCGGCTGCTCGATCACGAGGCTCGCCAGCACCGGCCGAGCGCGCAGCAGCGAACTCCACGACAACGTGCCCGTCGCGTGCGGCACGGACAGCGCGGCGTTTCCACGCTTGTCGCGTATCACGAGGTTCGTGACGTCGACGCCGGGCTCGAGCCCGGCCCAATGCGGAGCGAGCTTGCCGATTTGGACGTTCGCATGCAGCCGCTCGGAAACGATCGTTTCGATGCGGGGACGAAAGTCGTCGATCCGCGGCAGGACCACATAGCGCAGGCCGATGAAGAGCGCGGCGGCGGCGAAGTAGACGAAGGCGGCTACCGCGAGCGCGATGCGGAAGATGCGGCGAAGCCGCCGATAATCGTCACGCACGTGTCCGGCAACGGCGGCTTCGGCGGATTCCTTGCTGTCGGACATACTGCGGCGAATCGGGGATATGGTAGTTTGGCGTCTCGGACGACGAAATGTATCACAGCGGCCAGTCGTCCCCGTGCGCGAGTGCACGCCGCCCGGGTAGCCCGCGCCGCCCGCCGCGCCTAGGCTCGGCGAGAGCGCGCCGGTCGTGTTGCACCGCGGCAGGCGGGGCTCCCTCGGCCTGCCGCTGCAATCCGTTGCAACATGCGAGCCACGCCTTCTTCTTTTTCATGACTGCTGCCGCCCTGCTGAGTTCCGCTTACTCTTCCTACGCCGCGCGGGCGATCGCCGCGCGTCCCGAACTGGCCGAGCGCATCGCCGATTGGGCGCAAGCGCCCATTACGCGCGAGCGCATCGATGCGCGCCTGCGCACGCTCATCGCCGAGCACCGCAAGACGCACGGCGTCGAGCCCGGCGCACCGATCGGCGAGGATGCGCTCCGCTCGGCACTGCGCCGCCTGCGAACGGAGGTGTTCTGCGCGGTCATGGAGCGCGACCTGGCCGGCCGGGCGGACGTGGCGGAGGTCACGGGCACGATGACGGACCTGGCCGAGGCGGTGATTCAGCGGTCGCTCGACATCCTCTCGGCCGAGCTGGAGGCGCTGTACGGCGAGCCGCGCTCGGCCGATGGCGATCGCCTCGCGCTCGGCGTCGTCGGCATGGGCAAGCTGGGCGGCCGCGAGCTGAACGTATCGTCCGATATCGATCTCATTTTCGTGTACGAGGACGACGGCGAAACCTCGGGCGGCGCTCGCGCCGCCATCTCGACCCAGGAGTTTTTCACCCGGCTCGGGCGGCGGCTCATCGGCGCGCTCGCCGAGCAGACAGCGGACGGATATGTCTTTCGCGTCGATATGCGGCTGCGTCCGAACGGCGATTCGGGCCCGCTCGTCTGCAGCCTGGGCATGCTCGAAGAGTACTTCTACGTCCAGGGGCGCGAGTGGGAGCGCTACGCCTGGATCAAGGGGCGGCTCGTTTCGGAACACGACAGCGACGCGGCCCGCCGTCTTGCCGGGCAGTTGGAGGCGCTCGTCAAACCGTTCGTCTACCGGCGCTATCTCGATTTCGGCGTCATCGGCGCGATCCGCTCGCTGCACCGGCAGATCCGTGAGGAAGCGCAGCGCCGCGCCACGATGCGGCCCGACAAAGCGGACGACATCAAACTCGGCCGCGGCGGCATCCGCGAAATCGAATTCAGCGCGCAGGTGTTTCAACTGATTCGCGGCGGACAGGATTCCGGGTTTCGTATTCGGCCCACGCTGGCAGTGCTGCGGCACGCGGCTGAGCGGGGGTTGATCGCACCGGCCGTTTGCGCCGATCTGTCGAACGCCTATCGTTTCCTTCGCGAACTCGAACACCGCCTGCAATACCGCAACGACGCCCAAACGCACGCGTTGCCCGTCGATGCCGGCGAGCGTGCGCAACTCGCCGCCTCGATGGGCTTTCCCGATTTCGCCGCGCTGCTGACGGTGTTGGACGGTCACCGCGAGCGCGTGGAATTGCAGTTCGATCAAATTTTCGCGGATAAGGACAAGGGGAACGGGCGAGGGCTCGGCGGCGGGGCGACAGGCGCCGATGCCGTGTGCGCCGGCGAGCTTTGGGGCAGTGCGCTGGAGGACGACAGCGGCAGCGAGCGGACGATCGCGTTGCTGACCGAAGCGGGTTTCGACGATGCGGGCGAGGTCCATGCGCGATTGAGTGCAATGCGCCGCTCGGCGCGTTACCAAGGCTTGCCCGAGCGCAATCGCGAGCGCTTCGACAAAATCGTCGCCCGCGCGCTCGACGCCGCCGCGGCGATGGAGCCGCGCGGCAAGCGCGGTTCCACGCTCGCGCGCATGATCGACCTGCTCGAAGCCGTCAGCCGGCGCGGCGCGTATCTCGCGTTACTCAACGAATATCCGGCGGCGCTCGAGCGGGTGCTGGCCGTGTTGGCCGGGTCGCGCTGGGCGGCCGGGTACCTGATTCGGCACCCGCAGTTGCTCGATGAGCTGCTCGACGACGAGGCCATCGCGAGCCCGTTCGATTGGGCCGAATTCAAGACCGCGCTGCGTGCGCGACTGGCTGCCGCGGACGGCGTGGAACAGCAGATGGACCTGCTGCGCCATGCGCATCAGGCCGAAGTCTTTCGCATCTTGCTGATCGACTTGGCCGGCCGCTTGACCGTGGAGCAGGTGAGCGACTGCCTGTCCGAGCTTGCCGACTCGGTGCTCGACGTGACGATCGAAACCGTCTGGCAGCAATTGCCGAAGCGGCATTGCGACGTGCCTCGGTTTGCCGTCATTGCCTACGGCAAACTGGGCGGGAAGGAACTCGGCTACGCATCCGACCTCGATGTCATCTTTCTGTATGACGACGCGGACGATGCGGCGGCGGACATCTACTCGACGTTCACGCGCCGCCTCATCACCTGGCTGACGACGGCCACGGCCGCGGGCACGTTATTCGACATCGATTTGCGCCTGCGGCCGAATGGGGAATCGGGGCTGCTCATCACCGATTTGGACGCGTTCAAGCGTTATCAGCTGCGCGAGGGCGACGCGGCCAACACGGCGTGGGTGTGGGAGCATCAGGCGCTCACGCGCGCGCGCTTCTGCGCGGGCGACGAGGGGATCGGACGGGCATTCGAGTCGATCCGCGAACGCGTGCTGACGATGCCGCGCGAGAGCGAACCGCTCGCAGCCGAGATCGTAGCGATGCGCGAACGCGTCTGGGCGGGGCATCCGAATCGCAGCGACTTGTTCGATGTCAAGCACGATCGCGGCGGCATGGTCGACATCGAATTCATCGTTCAATACTGGGTGCTGCTGCATGCTGCGCATGATCCCGAATTGATCCGCAATACGGGCAACATCGCGTTGCTGCGAGAAGTCGCCCGCTTCGGTTTGATGACGGCGGACGAAGCGGAAACGGTGGGCGCCGCCTACCGGACCTATCGCAAACTTCAACACCAACTGAGACTCGACGGCATGGAAACGGCACGCGTGCCGCACGAGAGGATCGAGCAGGAACGCGCGGCCGTGCTCAAACTATGGGAGCGCGTGTTCGGCGTAGCCTAAGCGGCGAGCATTTCTTTTGCATGCCGGCGCGTCGTGGCCGTAATCTCGAGCCCTCCGAGCATCCGGGCGACTTCCTCGATACGGCTCGCGCGGTCCAGCGCGACGACGGTGGATAGGGTCGCGCCGCCGTCGTCCGATGCCTTGGCCACTTGGAAGTGGTGATCGCCGCGCGCCGCGACCTGCGGCAGGTGCGTGACGCAGAGCACTTGCCGAGCTTGTCCCAACTGGTGCAACAAGCGGCCGACGACTTCCGCGACGCCGCCGCCGATGCCGGTATCGACCTCGTCGAAAATCAACGTAGGGGTGGGGCTCGCCGCACTGGCGATGACGGCCAGCGCGAGGCTGATCCGCGCCAGCTCGCCGCCGGAGGCGACTTTGGCGAGCGGCCGCAGCGGCACCCCTGCATGGCCCGCGACCCGAAATTCGATTTGCTCCAGCCCATGCGCGCTGCCTTCCGGAAGCGGCACGAGCGCGACTTCGAAGCTGCCGCCGGCCATCGACAATTCCTGCATGCCTGTCGTTACCGCCGCGCCGAGCGCCTTCGCCGCCTTCGCGCGCGCCTTCGACAACTGCTTGGCTTCGGTCATATAGGCTTGCCGCGCTTTTTCGAGGGCGGCGTTCAGCGCGTCGAGATCGGCGGCGGCATCGAGTGCGGCGAGCTGCCGGCGACGCGCCTCGTGCTCCTGCGGCAACGTCTCGGGCTGCAGGCGGAACTTGCGCGCGAGCGAGTGCAGCGCATCTAGGCGCTGCTCCACTTGCGCGAGACGGTCGGGGTCGAGTTCCAAGCGCTGCGCGTAGTGGGTGAGCGAATACGCGCCCTCGCGCAGTTGGATCTCGGCCGGCTCGAGCGCGGCGAGTGCATCGCCGAGCGCGGGATCGATCTCGGCCAGATCGCGCAACTTGGAAACGATGGAGCCGAGCTGGCCGATCATTGCGCCATCCGATTCGGACAACGCGTCGAGCGCGCCGCGCACGCCTTCGATGAGACTGGCCGAATGGGCGAGACGCCTGTGCTCGGCGCCGATCTCCTCCCATTCGCCGGGCTGCGGGGCGAGCTTGTCGAGCTCCGCCAATTGCCAAGCGAGCCGCTCGCGCTCGAGTTGAAGCTCCCGGTCGCGCGAAGTGGCGAGTTCGAGCGCTTGTTGCGCCTCGCGCCATGCGCGGTGCGCGCGAGCGACGCCTGCCGCCATCGCCGTGAGACCCGAATGCGTATCGAAAAGCGCGCGCTGAGCGTCGGGGCGCATGAGCAGTTGGTGAGCGTGCTGGCCGTGGATATCGACGAGCATTTCGCCGACCTCGCGCAACTGCGTGAGCGTGGCAGGCGTGCCGTTGATGAAAGCGCGCGAGCGCCCGTTCGCGTCGACGACGCGACGCAGCAGCACGCGGCCCTCGCCGCCGGTGTCTCCGTCTTCGCCCGCCAAGGCGTGTTCGTCTAGCCAGCGCAACACGTCGCCGCCGGCCTGGAACTCGGCGGTGAGATCGGCGCGGGCGGCCCCCGTGCGAACGACGTCGGCATCGGCGCGCGCGCCGAGCGTGAGCGCGAGCGCATCGATGAGAATCGATTTACCTGCACCGGTTTCGCCGGAAAACACGGTGAAACCGCGGTCGAACTCGAGATCGAGCGCGGCGACGATCACGAAGTCGCGTATCGAGAGATGGCGGAGCATGGGGTCGTTTTAACGGCGTTGGACGGTATGGGGCTGCATGTGCGGCATGTGCGGCGCGGGCCGGATACGGTTCGGCTCGCCCCGGCTACAGAGCATTCGCATCGTTGCCTTCTTCGTCGGACGGGTGCTCGTTCCAGTGCAGCTTCTGCCGCAGCGTCGCGTAGTAGCTATAGCCGACGGGATGCAGGAACGGCACCGTATGCCGCGAGCGGCGCACTTCGATGGTGTCGTTCAGTTGCAGCGCCGTGAACGACTGCATGTCGAAGTTCACGTTCACATCCCGGCCGCCGATGATCTGAATGCCGACGTTGCAGTCGTCGGGCAGCACGATCGGCCGGTTCGACAACGCGTGCGGGGCGATCGGCACGAGCACGAGCCCCTGCAGCTGGGGATGCAGGATCGGGCCTTGGGACGACAGCGCGTAGGCCGTGGAGCCGGTCGGCGTGGCGACGATGAGCCCGTCGGAGCGTTGGTTGTACATGAAACGCCCGTCGACGGACACGCGCAGTTCGGCCATGCCGGAAAAACCGCTGCGGTTGACGACGACGTCGTTGAACGCCAGCGCGTGATAAATAGGCTCGCCGTCGCGCACGATACGCGACTGCAACAGGGTGCGCTCCTCGCGCTCGAAGCTGCCCGCCAGCATTTGCGGCACGCGTTGGCTCATTTCCGCGACGGGGATATCGGTGATGAACCCCAAGCGCCCGAGGTTCACGCCGATGAGCGGCGTCCGATACGGGGCAAGCTGGCGGCCGATGCCGAGCATCGTGCCGTCCCCGCCGAGCACGACGGCCACGTCGGCGCGTGCGCCGATTTCGGCTGGCGTGAGCGCCGGATAGTTCGTGACGCCGATGTCCTGCGCCGTATCGGCCTCGAACACGACATCGAAGCCGCGCTTGGCGATGCAGGTTGCGAGCGCCGTCAACGGCTCGCCGATGCCTGGCGTGTTGCTGCGCCCGACGAGCGCGACGGTCTTGAATTGGCTGCCAATTTCCATGCCGGCATTACACCATAGCTGTGTGTCGAAAAGAACGACGTCGTGGTTTGCCCTGCCGCGGCGCCACGCCGCCGACCGTCCCCCGCGAGCGATTTGTCGCTAGAATGGTGTTGTCCCGATGAGACGCCGGCGGCCAGGCGCGCCCGTCGCCGGTGCAGCGTCGCACGCGCCCGGCCGTCCGCCAACCGGTGCGCGAGCGAACGCTCGAGCGCCGCTGCGCGCTCGCGGGGGGCTCGCCTTCGGCTAAAATTTTGCGTCATGTTAGAACCCCGCGCACAAACTCTCCTCAAAACGCTGATCGAGCGCTATATCGCAGAAGGTCAGCCGGTCGGCTCGCGCACGTTGTCGCGTTACTCGGGGCTCGAACTGAGCCCCGCCACGATCCGCAACGTGATGTCGGACCTCGAGGAGCTCGGACTCGTCGCGAGTCCCCATACGTCGGCCGGCCGCATCCCGACGCCGCGCGGATATCGGCTGTTCGTCGACACGATGCTGACCGTCGAGCCCGTACAGGACGACGAGGCGGTCGAGCGGGTGGTGCGTAAGACGCTCAAGCCCGGCGAGCCTCAGAAGGTGGTCGCGGCCGCGGCGAGCGTGCTGTCGAATCTGTCCCAATTCGCGGGCGTGATCATGACGCCGCGCCGCAGTCACGTGTTCAAGCAAATCGAATTCATGCGCCTGTCCGACAAGCGCATCCTGCTCATCATCGTGACGCCGGAAGGGGATGTTCAAAACCGCATCATCGCCACGCAGCGCGACTATTCGCCCTCTCAACTGATCGAGGCGTCGAACTACATCAACGCGCATTTCGGCGGCCTTTCGTTCGACGAGGTGCGCCGCCGGCTGCGCGAGGAAATCGACCAGCTGCGCGGCGACATGACGGCGCTCATGCACGCGGCCGTCACGGCCAGCACAGAGGAAAGCGAGACGAGCGAGACCGTGCTGATTTCCGGTGAGCGCAATCTGCTCGAAGTGGCGGATTTGTCCTCCGATATGGCGCGATTGCGCAAGCTGTTCGATGTATTCGACCAAAAAACGAGCCTCCTTCAGTTGCTCGACGTATCGAGCCACGCTCAAGGCGTGCAGATTTTCATCGGCGGCGAATCGACGCTGGTACCGATCGAGCAGATGAGCGTCGTGACCGCCCCGTACGAGGTCAACGGCAAGATCGTCGGCACGCTCGGCGTGATCGGGCCGACGCGCATGGCCTATAACCGCGTAATTCCGATCGTCGATATCACCGCGCGCCTGCTCTCGACGGCGCTCAGTCAGCAATAGACAAGCAGAAGTACGCGCACCGGACGCCTATCGTGCGCCCGTTTTCGCGTTCGCGCCATCTGCCGAACGGCCGAGGGCAGTCGGCGCGAACGCGCCGCTATAATGGCCTTCACTGACTTGAACCCACGCCGCGGCGCCCTCGGGCCCGCGGCGTCCAGCTCTCGGCCGCCTTCTATCGTTCATGCGCTTCGATCTCGAGTTGCCCTCGCAGCCTGCTATGTCTCATCGCGTCGCGGTGCTGCTGATCAATCTCGGCACGCCCGACGCGCCCACGCCGCGTGCCGTGCGCCGCTATCTCGCCCAGTTCCTGTCCGATCCGCGCGTCGTCGAAATTCCTGCGCCCGTGTGGCAGCCTTTGCTGCGCGCCGTCATCCTGCCGCTGCGGGGCCGCGCGTCCGCGAAGAAATATGCGTCGGTTTGGATGCCCGAAGGTTCGCCGCTGCGCGTGTATACGGAAAAGCAAGTCGAAGCGCTGCGCCAGCTGCTGCATGCAAACGGCTATTCCGTCATCGTCGATTACGCCATGCGCTACGGCACGCCCGGCATCGGTGCGATGCTCGGGCAGCTCAAGCTCGCCGGCGCCGAACGGGTGCTATTGATGCCGATGTATCCGCAATATTCGTCGTCCACGACGGCGACGGCCTTCGACGCGGCGTTCGCCGCGCTCGGGCGCATGCGCAATCAACTGGAAGTGCGCACGGTGCGCCATTACGCCGATCACCCGGCCTATATCGCGGCCTTGGCCGATCAGGTGCGCCGATATTGGGCGGCGCATGGCGGCCCCGATTTCGCGAGCGGCGACAAGCTCGTGCTGAGCTTTCACGGGGTCCCCAAGCGAACGCTCGATCTGGGAGATCCCTACCACGATCAATGCCGGAGCACCGCGGCGCTGTTGATGACGGCGCTCGGCCTCACGCCCACGGAGTGCCGGGTGACGTTTCAATCGCGATTCGGCCGTGCTGAATGGTTGCAGCCCTACACGGCGCCGACGCTGCGCGAGCTGGGTGCGGCGGGCGTGCGGCGCGCCGATGTCTTCTGTCCCGGTTTCACGGCCGATTGCCTGGAAACCATCGAAGAAATCGGCCTCGAAGTACGCGACGAGTTTCTGCACGCCGGCGGAAAGGAATTTCACCGCATCGCGTGCCTGAACTCGGCTCAGGCGTGGATCGCCGCGTTGGGCGAAATCGTCGCCCAGCACCTGCAGGGCTGGCCGGTGCAGGCGAACTCGCCGCTCGGCGTTCCGGCATGAGTGTGACCATAGTGCAGCCGGTACGCGTAGGCGAAGGCGCTTGCGCGTGCGGCCGTCGTGCGATGCTGGCGGGCCCGATCGGCGGCCAAGCAGGCAAGGTCGTTGCGTGCCCGAACCGGCGGGCTCGCGTTCGTTTCGCTCTCTTTCCGATGCCCCGATGAACCATAAGATTTCGACTGAACCCGATGCGCGCACGCGCATCGACAAATGGCTGTGGGCGGCGCGCTTCTTCAAGACGCGCTCGCTGGCCGCCGACGCCGTCGAAAAAGGGCGCGTGCGCATTGCGGGTGCGACCGTGAAGCCGGCGAAGGACGTGCGCGTGGGCGATCTGGTCGAAGTCGAGATCGAGCGGGTCGTCTGGGAGGTGAGGGTGCAGGGAATCTGCGAGGTGCGCGGGCCGGCCAGCGTGGCGCAGACCCTTTATGCGGAAACGCCCGACAGCCGAGCCAAGCGCGCGGCCGAAGCGGAGCGGCGCCGCACGTACCGGGAGCCGGCGGCGGCGCTGCAGGGGCGGCCGACCAAGCGCGACCGGCGCGTCATTGACAAGCTTTCAGGTGGGGGTTGAATAGCGGGTCGATCGTGGCATGCGCGCCGCCGTACTCCGTCATGCAGTCGGTCAGGGCGCCGGACAGGCAGATGGTCGTGGTTCCCGCGACGAGTACCAATGCGACCACCGCGATAGCAAAGGTCAGTTTCACGGTACTCCCCTCGGAGAAGGCGATACGGACGTGAGCGCTTCGGATGGGAAACTCTGATGCGCTTCCGCGACAGCGGCCTGACGGGAAGCGTATGAAAGCAGTTTAGGGCAAACCAGGATGGTGCTCAACGCGGTTTTGAGTCTGTCGCCGTAACGAGTGTTACCGTTCGTTTCGCTTCACCCAAAAGGTGCAAAAATCGGGCGCCCGGAGGCCTTGAAACACCGGCGCCCGCCCCCAATTGCAGTGGCAATGCGCGGCGGCGCGGCCCTGCCCACGACGAGCGCGGAGCCTGGCGGGTGCTGCCGCCGGCCCTGCGGCCGTTGCAGTTCGCGCGCCTCGCCGCTTCGATTTCACTTTTTGGACGATTTTCAGCGACATGGAACCTACGCAAGACAATCCGGCCAGCCAGCAATCGCCATCCCCTGAAGATCTCGTGCAGCAACCGGCTGCCGAGAATGCCGCGCAGCAAGCTGCGCAAGGCCAGCCGAGCGAGGGCGCCGGCGGAGCCGAAGCCGCGTTGCTCGACGCGCAAGCGAAGGTCGCCGAGCTCAATGAGCACTTCCTGCGCGCGAAGGCCGAAACGGAAAACGTGCGCCGCCGAGCGGCCGAAGACGTCGCCAAGGCGCGCAAGTTCGCGATCGAGAGCTTTGCCGAGCATCTGCTCCCGGTGATGGACAGCCTCGAGGCCGCGCTCGCCGATACGTCGGGCGATGTGGCGAAGCTGCGCGAGGGCGTCGAGCTGACGCTGCGCCAGCTTTCGAGCGCGATGGAAAAGGGGCGCGTCACGGCGGTGAACCCGGTCGGCGAGAAATTCGACCCGCATCGTCACCAGGCCATTTCCATGGTCCCGGCCGAGCAAGAACCGAACACGGTCGTGTCGGTGCTGCAGAAGGGTTACGTCATTGCGGACCGCGTGCTGCGCCCTGCGCTCGTGACGGTCGCTCAGCCGAAGTGAGCCGGCACGGAGCACGCAGGCACGCGTTGAGAAAACAATTGACCTCATTGATTTCAAGGACTTGAAAACGATGCGGCGGCACTCATCTTGAGTGCAGGTTTGAATTGAGCGGGCGGTCGCAGGAACGAGCGCCGTCTCGTCGAAGCGATCGGATATCTAGGAGATTAGGAAAAATGGGCAAGATTATCGGTATCGACCTCGGCACCACGAACTCATGCGTGGCGCTGATGGAAGGCAACCAAGTGAAAGTGATCGAGAACTCGGAGGGCGCCCGCACGACCCCGTCGATCATTGCCTACATGGACGACAACGAAATTCTCGTTGGCGCGCCCGCCAAGCGTCAGTCGGTGACGAACCCGAAGAACACGCTGTTCGCGGTCAAGCGCCTGATCGGTCGCCGGTTCGAAGAAAAAGAAGTGCAGAAAGACATCGGCTTGATGCCCTATAAGATCATCAAGGCCGACAACGGCGACGCCTGGGTCGAAGCGCACGATCAGAAGCTCGCTCCGCCGCAAATCTCGGCGGAAGTGCTGCGCAAGATGAAGAAAACCGCCGAAGACTACCTTGGCGAGCCGGTCACGGAAGCCGTGATTACGGTGCCGGCTTACTTCAACGACAGTCAGCGTCAAGCGACGAAGGACGCGGGCCGTATCGCGGGCCTCGAAGTGAAGCGGATCATCAACGAGCCGACGGCGGCTGCGCTGGCTTTCGGCCTCGACAAGGCTGAAAAGGGCGACCGCAAGATCGCGGTGTACGACTTGGGCGGCGGCACGTTCGACGTTTCGATCATCGAAATTGCGGACGTCGACGGCGAAATGCAATTCGAAGTGCTGTCGACGAACGGCGACACGTTCCTCGGCGGCGAGGACTTCGACCAGCGCATCATCGATTACATCATCGGCGAGTTCAAGAAGGAGCAGGGCGTCGACCTCTCGAAGGACGTGCTCGCGCTGCAGCGCCTGAAGGAAGCCGCCGAAAAAGCGAAGATCGAGCTGTCGTCGAGCCAGCAGACCGAAATCAACTTGCCGTACATCACGGCCGACGCGTCGGGTCCGAAGCACTTGAACCTGAAGATCACTCGCGCGAAGCTCGAAGCTCTCGTCGAGGATTTGATCGCCCGTACGGTCGAGCCCTGCCGCATCGCAATCAAGGATGCCGGTGTGAAGGTCAGCGACATCGACGACGTCATTCTCGTCGGCGGCATGACGCGTATGCCGAAGGTGCAAGACACGGTGAAGGAATTCTTCGGCAAGGAGCCGCGCCGCGACGTGAACCCGGACGAGGCCGTGGCCGTGGGCGCCGCGATCCAAGGCCAAGTGCTCTCGGGCGACCGCAAGGACGTGCTGCTGCTCGACGTGACGCCGCTTTCGCTCGGTATCGAGACGCTCGGCGGCGTGATGACGAAGATGATCAACAAGAACACCACGATCCCGACGAAGCACTCGCAGGTGTATTCGACGGCGGACGACAATCAATCGGCCGTGACGATCAAGGTGTTCCAGGGCGAGCGCGAAATGGCCGCCGGCAACAAGCTGCTCGGCGAATTCAACCTCGAAGGCATCCCCCCGGCGCCGCGCGGCGTGCCGCAAATCGAGGTGACGTTCGACATCGACGCGAACGGCATCTTGCACGTCGGCGCGAAGGACAAAGCGACGGGCAAGGAAAACAAGATCACCATCAAGGCGAACTCGGGCCTGTCGGAAGCCGAGATCGAGAAAATGGTGAAGGATGCCGAGGCGAACGCCGAGGAAGATCATCGCCTGCGCGAGCTGGCCGATGCACGCAACCAAGGCGATGCGCTCGTGCACAGCACGAAGAAGGCGCTGACGGAGTACGGCGACAAGATCGACGCCTCCGAAAAGGAGAAGATCGAATCGGCGTTGAAGGAACTCGAGGAAACGCTCAAGAGCAGCACGGCCGATAAGGCGACGCTCGAATCGAAGATCGAAGCGGTCGCCAATGCGTCGCAAAAGCTCGGCGAGAAGATGTACGCCGACATGCAGGCGCAAGGCGCGGCGGGTGCGGCAGGGGCGTCGGCCGGCGGCGCGTCGGCGGGCGGTGCGGGCGCCAGCGCGGGCCAAGGCTCGAGCAAGCCCGAAGACGACGTCGTCGATGCCGAGTTCAAGGAAGTGAAGAAGGACTGACCGACGGCCGCTGTAACGTGCCGTGAGGCGGCCGGCGCTTTTCGATATCGGGAAGCGACCGGCCGAACCAGCGCCCGGCGGGCCTTCGGGTTCTCCGGGCACATTTGCTTTATGGAGGGCAGGGTGTTTGGCCGATCGACACGGCCGGCGGCGCCTGCCTAACGAGTCGCAAGACTCCACAGTATGCGAAAGGAGCGGTCGCGCCCCAAAGCGCGAGCCGGCGGTGAACCGATGGCGAAACGGGATTACTACGAGGTTCTGGGCGTTGCGAAGAACGCGAGCGACGACGAAATCAAGAAGGCGTATCGCAAGCTCGCGATGAAGTACCACCCCGACCGCAACCCGGACAACAAAAATGCCGAGGAGCGTTTCAAGGAGGCGAAGGAAGCCTACGAAATGCTCTCGGACGCGCAAAAGCGCGCGGCCTACGATCAGTACGGACACGCAGGCGTCGATCCGAACATGGCGGGTGCCGGCGCGCAAGGCTTCGGCGGGTTCGCCGATGCGTTCGGCGACATCTTCGGCGACATCTTCGGCCAGGCGGCCGGCGGTGGCGGCCGTGGCCGCGCGGGCCCGCAGGTCTATCGCGGCGCCGATCTGCGCTACAGCATGGAAATCACGCTCGAACAAGCCGCGCACGGCTGCGAAACGCAAATTCGCGTGCCGAGCTGGGTGTCGTGCGAGATCTGTCATGGCTCGGGCGCCAAGCCCGGCACGAAGCCCGAGACGTGCCCCACCTGTAACGGCTCGGGCGCCGTGCGCATGTCTCAAGGCTTCTTCAGCATTCAGCAGACTTGTCCGAAGTGCCATGGCAGCGGGATGTACATCCCCGATCCCTGCACGAACTGCCACGGCGCCGGCAAGGTGAAGGAAACGAAGACGCTCGAGGTGAAGATCCCGGCCGGGATCGACGACGGCATGCGCATCCGCTCGTCAGGTAACGGCGAGCCGGGTGTCAACGGCGGGCCGCCGGGCGATCTGTACGTCGAAATTCACATCAAAGCGCATACGGTGTTCGAGCGCGAGGGCGACGATTTGCACTGCCAAATGCCGATTCCGTTTACGACGGCGGCGCTCGGCGGCGAAATCGAGGTGCCGACGCTTGCGGGCCGCGCCACGTTCACGGTGCCCGAAGGCACGCAATCGGGCAAGACGTTCCGGTTGCGCGGCAAGGGTATCAAGGGCCTGCGCTCGAGCGTCCCCGGCGACCTGTACGTACACGTGCAAGTCGAAACGCCCGTGAAGCTGACCGATACGCAGCGCGACCTGCTCAAGCAGTTCGAAAAGTCGCTCGTCGAAGGCGGCCCGCGCCACAGCCCGCAAAGCAAGAGCTGGTTCGACCGCGTGAAGAGCTTCTTCGATTGATCGGTCGATCGGCTCGAAGATGAATCGCCTGTGCGCTCACCCGTCGGCTGCGTGCAGCGCCGACCGGATGGCTAAATGAAGGCAGACCCATGCGGCGCGGTCTTCGCGCTGCTCGACGATTGCGAGGCGAGCGCCGCTGCGCCCACGAGCCGCCTCTACACGGGCTTCGTGCGCGAGCATGCATGCACGGATGCGGCGACGCTCGACGATGTGTGCGCCGCGGCCGAGCGCGATATGCGCAGCGGCTTGCACGCGGTGCTGCTCGGCGATTATGAATTCGGCCGCAATCTCGAGTTCGGCAAAACGGCGGCGTCCGGTGCGGCGAAGTTCGCTTCGCGCAGCGACGGCTCGCTGCGCTTTTTGCTGTTCGAGCGATGCGAAAAGCGCACGCGCGAAGAAGTCGATGCTTGGCTCGCCGAGCGCGATGCGATAGGAAACGGGGCGAACGGCGCGCAGTCGCAACCACAAGCGCAGTCGCAACCACAAGCGCAATCGCAACCACAAGCGCAATCGCAGTCGTTCGGCACCGGTCAGGCGCTGCCGCCGCCGTCCGTGGCGGGCGCCGCGAATGTCATCGAAAGCGTCACGCCCGAAGCATTCGCCACGGCGATCGCCGCCGTTCACGACGCGTTGCGTGCCGGCGAGTCCTACCAGATCAATTACACGTACCGTCTTGGTTTCGAGGCCTTCGGCTCGCCCGTCGGCTTCTACCGGCGTTTGCGTGCGCGGCAGCCCGTACGCTACGGCGCGCTTATCGCGCTGCCCGGCGACGAGTGGGTGCTCTCGTGCTCGCCTGAATTGTTCGTCGAAAAGACCGGCGAGCGACTGCGCACGCGGCCGATGAAAGGGACCACCGCGCGCGGCGCGTCGCCCGAGCGCGACGCGCATGCGGAAGCGTTCCTGCGCAACGACCCGAAGAACCGCGCAGAGAACCTGATGATCGTCGATTTACTGCGCAACGATCTGTCGCGTGTGGCGAAGACAGGATCCGTGCGTGTCCCAGCGCTGTTTTCCGTCGAGCCTTACCCATCCATTTGGGCGATGACCTCGACGATCGAGGCCGATTTGCGCGAGCGCACCTCGTTCGCCGACATCCTACGCGCGCTGTTCCCGTGCGGCTCCATCACCGGCGCGCCGAAGCATCGGACGATGCAGCTCATCGACGAAATCGAGACGACGCCGCGCGGGCTCTACACGGGAACCATCGGGTGGATCGATGCGCCGGCGGCGGCGTCATCTTCTGCGCCGCCTGACGGGACTTTGCTGTCCTCGTCGCTTGCGTCGCCGAAAGCGCCCAAACCGCGCGACGTGCCCAACGCGCTCAACGCGCCCTCGGCGCCCGAGGCGCCAGCGCGCGACGGTCATGCGGACGCAGTCACCTCAGGCTGCGGCGATTTCTGCCTTTCGGTCGCGATTCGGACGTTGACGCTCGGCGCACCGAACGGTGATGCGGGTGCACCGCGGCCCGGAACGATGGGAGTCGGCGGCGGCATCGTGCTCGACAGCGTGGCGGCCGACGAGTATGCCGAATGTCGACTCAAGGCGAAATTCCTGACGGGCGCCGACCCGGGCCTGCAGTTGTTCGAGACGATGTACGCCACGAGGGAGGACGGCGTGCGCTACCTCGACCGGCACTTGGCCCGCCTTGGCTCGAGCGCCGCGCAGCTCGATTTCGTATTCGAGGAAGCGGCGTTGCGCGAGCGTCTTGCCGCGCACTGCTCGCAGTTGCCGCCGGGTGTCGCGCATCGGGTGCGGCTCGCCCTCGGCAAGGACGGTCACACGGAAATCGGCGGCGGGATGCTCGGGGAGGTCGCGCGGCTCGCCGATGCGCCTACGACAGATGCGAGGACGCCTGCGCCGGTCGGCGTGCTGCTCGCCGACGAGCACGGCTTCGCCCCCACGCAGTCGCAAACCTTCTTGCTGCGGCACAAGAGCACCTCGCGCGCCGAGTACGATCGTGCCTGGCGTCTGGCGGAGCGCTTGGGCGGCTTCGATATGTTGTTCTTCAACGAGCGTGAGGAGTTGACCGAGGGCGGGCGCTCCAACGTCTTCGTAAAGGTCGACGGCCGGTGGGTGACGCCGCCGTTGTCCGCCGGTCTGTTGCCGGGCGTGATGCGGCAAGTGCTGCTCGACGACCCGTCCATGCAGGCAATCGAGAGGACGCTCACGCGCGACGATCTTCTACGCGCCGAGGCGCTCATCCTCTGCAACGCACTGCGCGGCGCCTTGCCGGCCCGCATCCTATCGAGCTAGAACACGTGCTCGGGCCCTGGGAACGAGCCCTCCTTCACCGCCTTTACATAGGCCTCGACGGCCGCGCCGATGCTCGACGCCCCCGCCATGAAATCCTTGACGAAGCGGGCGGGCTTGCCCGGGAAGATGCCCAGCATGTCGTGTAGTACGAGCACTTGGCCCGAGCAATCGAGACCGGCACCGATGCCGATCGTCGGGATCGCCAGCGCGTTCGTCACGCTCGCAGCCACCGCAGGCGGCACGGCTTCCAACACCAGGAGCTGCGCGCCCGCTTCTTGCACGGCGAGTGCATCGTGCAGCAACCGCTTAGCGCTTTCGTCGGTCTTGGCTTGCACCTTGAATCCGCCGAACGCGTGGACCGATTGCGGTGTCAGTCCCAGATGCGCGCAAACCGGCACGGAGCGCGCAACCAGAAAACGAACCGTCTCCGCCAGCCACTCACCGCCTTCGACCTTGACCATCTGCGCGCCGGCCCGCATGAGCTCGACGGCGCTTGCGAAGGCGTCGGCGGGGGTGCCGTACGTGCCGAACGGCAGATCGGCGGCGATGAGAGCGCGAGGCTGCGCGCGCGCTACGCAGGCCGTGTGATAGGCGATGTCTTCGAGCGTGACCGGAAGCGTCGTGCCATGGCCCTGCAAGACGTTGCCGAGCGAATCGCCGATCAGGAGGACGTCCACGCCGCTGCGATCGAGCAGCGATGCGAAGCTCGCGTCGTAGCAAGTCAGCATCGCAATCTTTTCTCCGGCTTCGCGCATCGCTTGCAGCTTCGGCACGGTGATCTTCGGCCGGTTCGATTCCTGCAAATAGGTCATGGAAAACTCTCGCATTCGGGAAAGAAAAAGCAGCGCGAGCGCGCCGTGGGGCGGGATACTACAACGCTTTGACGAAGCTCGCCTTGCGTCCGCGCATCGTTTCGATCTGCTGGAGAAGCAGCGCGAAGTCGGCGTCCGATTCGACCACGTTCAAATGCTCCGTATTGACGGTCAGGACGGGGCAGTCGTCGTAATGGTAGAAGAACTGATCGTAGGCGTCGCTCAACTGGCGCAGGTACGCTTCTGCGATCCGGGCTTCGTCGGCGCGCGCGCGTTTTTCCACGCGCGCATGCAGCGTAGGCGCGCTCGCCTGCAGATGAATGACGAGATCGGGCACGGGCGCCGCGGTCGCGTCGAGCCGGGCCGTCAACGCTTGGTAGAGGCGCCATTCGTCGTCCGGCAGCGTCAGGCGGGCGAAGACGGCGCTCTTTTGCGGTATGAAATCGGTCACGACTGCGGCGCCTTGCGCGAGCAAGTCGGCCATCTGCTTGCCTTCGTCGGCGCGTTGTATCGCGAATTGCAGTTCCGTCGCCAGCGCATACCGGCTCATGTCGCCGTAAAAGCGCCCGAGAAAGGGATTGGCCTGCGGCTGCTCGAGCAGCGTGCGCACGGGCCAACGTTCCGCGAGCCGCCGCGCGAGTGAGGTCTTGCCCGCGCCGATCGGCCCCTCGATGGCAATGTACCGGTGGGGCGCGCGTAGGTCGGGCGCGGTGACCGTGACGGGGGGCGTGCTCATCTCAACGGCATCCCGTCTTGCCGTCGTACGGCGCAGCCGCGCTCGTCGGCTCGCCGCTCTGCGCGCGCGCTTGCATTTCGGCCATGGGGCAGCGGCAAGTCATCACTTTCTCGATGCGTTGGTCGGCCACGGCCGGCAGCAGCGCGTCGGCGCGGCCGCGACCGGGGATCGAGACGTCGGGATCGATCTCGACGAGCGGCACCAGCACGAATGCACGCTCGGGCGCGCGCGGGTGCGGCACGACAAGATCGGGCTCGTCGATGCAGGCGTCGCCGAACAAGACGATATCGATGTCGAGCGTGCGCGGTGCGTTGCGAAACGGACGCTCGCGGCCGAAGTGATGTTCGATGCGGTGGCACAGCGCGAGCAACGACGCCGCGCTCAGCGAGGTTTCGAGTTTGACGACGAGGTTGTAGTAATCGTCGCCGCTCGCATCGATCGGTGCGGTGCGGTAAAGGCTCGACTTGGCGAGCACGGTGATGGTCTGCTGCTGGGCGAGGCAGACCACCGCATCCTTCAGGGATTGGCGAGCATCCCCGAGGTTTGCGCCTAGACCGAGATAAGCAACCGTCATGGCATGGCTTCCTACGACTTCACGACTTCATGACTTCACGACACGACCGCTGGATCGGCGGCGCGTGGCGGCCGCCGTGATTCCCGCTCGAGTTTGGTTTCAGTCCTCTTCGGGGCGGTGCTCCGGCTCGGCGCCGGCCGCTTCCGTATCCGTGCTCTTGCGGCTGCGCCCGCCGCGGCGACGCCGCTTGCGCGGCGCGCTCGCGCGCCCGCCTTGCGACAGCAGCGCCTCGCGTTCGGCCCCGCTGCCTTCGAGGAAGGCCGTCCACCACGCGCCGATCGCGGGATCGAGCTCGCCCGATTCGCACCGTAACAAAAGGAAATCATAACCCGCTCTAAATCTTTGGTGTTCGACCAGCTTGAGCGGGCTGCGGCCCGAGCGTTTTTCCAGGCGCGCTTGCAAGCCCCAAATTTCGCGCATATCGGCCGAAAAGCGCTTGTGGATGGCGAGTTTTTCGGTCTGCATGTCGAGGACGTCGTCCATCGCGCGATGCAGCGCGGGGACCGGGTATTCTCCGTTCGCTTCGTATTGCTGCGCGCGCTGCTGCACGTCGTGCCAGAGCAGCGTCGCGAACAGAAAGCCGGGCGATACGCCCTTGCCGGCTTTCACGCGGGCGTCGGTGCTGTTCAGCGCAAGCGTGATGAACGACTCGCCGTGGGGCTGTTCCAGTACGACGTCGAGCAGCGGCAGCAGGCCGTGATGCAGGCCTTGCTTGCGCAGTTGCGTGAGGCAGGCGAGCGCATGGCCGGACAGCAGCAGCTTCAGCATTTCGTCGAACAGACGCGCGGCCGGCACGTTGTGAATCAGGTCGGCGAGCGGTTGAATCGGCGCACGCGTGGCTTCTTCGATCTCGAAGCCGAGCTTGGCCGCGAAGCGCACGACACGCAGCATCCGCACGGGATCTTCCCGGTAACGCGTGGCGGGATCGCCGATCATCCGCAACAGACGCGCGCGGATATCGGCCATCCCGTTGTGGTAATCCAGCACCGTTTGCGTGGCCGGATCGTAATACATCGCGTTGATCGTGAAGTCGCGACGCGTCGCGTCTTCGTGCTGCTCGCCCCAGACGTTGTCGCGCAGCACTCGGCCGCTGGCGTCGACGGCGTGGGTGCGGCGATCGAGTTCTTCCCGGCGCAGGCGGCGGGGCGGCGCTTCAGAGGGCGCGTCCTCCGAAGGGGCGGCTTCCTTCGGGGCGCCCCCCAAGGGGACTTCCTTCGGGGCGTCCACCAAGGCGCGGAATGTCGATACCTCGATGATCTCTTGCCCGAACTGCACGTGCACGATCTGGAAGCGCCGGCCGATCAGCCGTGCGCGGCGAAAGAGCCGCTGCACTTGCTCCGGCGTGGCGTCCGTCGCGACGTCGAAATCCTTCGGTGCGATGCCGAGCAGCAAGTCGCGCACGGCGCCGCCGACGACGAATGCGCGATAGCCCGCCTGCTGCAGCGTATCGGTCACCCGCACGGCGTTGCGCGAGAGCAGCGTGGGATCGATGCCGTGGATGTCCGAGGACAGAATGACCGGAGCGTCCGGCCCGGCCGCCGCGGCGCCCACGCGTTTATCGGCGCGAGGCGCCTTCTTGCGGCGCGGTTTGGTGGCGGATTCGTCGGCGCCGGCGTCGGCCCACGCCGCTTCTTCGGCGAGCGAGTCTTCACCGGCCGAGAGGGCCTTCGACCGGGTAGCGGCCTTCGGCGCCGGGGTATCGGGTGCGGCCGTATCCGAGTCTTGGCCGAACAGCTTGCGAATGAGTTTCTTTATCACGACGGTTGGAATAGATCGAGGATGCGCCACCCCTTGGCCTGCGCGTGCGCGCGCAGCGTGGCGTCGGGGTTGGTCGCGATCGGATCGGTGACTTTCTCGAGCAACGGGATATCGTTGTGCGAATCGCTATAGAAATAGCTGTGCTCGAAATCGGCCCAAGTTTTGCCGAGCGAGGCGAGCCATGACTCGACGCGCACGATCTTGCCCTCGCGATAGCTGGGCGTGCCCGTGCCGCGGCCCGTGAACGGCGAATGCGGCTGGCCGTCGACGGTTTCGACCTCGCACGCGATCAGCATGTCGACGCCGAACGCGTCGGCGATCGGCCGCGTGATGAACTCGTTCGTCGCCGTCACGATGCAACACAGATCGCCGTCGTCCTGGTGCGCGCGCACGAGCTCGAATGCGGCCGGCGCGAGGGCGGGCTTGATGACTTCGTGCATGAACTGCTCGTGCCAGGCGGCGAGCTGTTCGCGCGACCGGTTCGCGAGCGGCGCGAGGATCGTTTCCAGGTAAGCGTGGATGTCGAGCTGGCCGCGCTTGTAGTCGGCGTAGAAGCGATCGATGTCACGCAAGTACGTTTGCGCATCGACGATGCCGAGCTTGACCATGAAGCGGCCCCATTCGTGGTCGCTGTCGGTCGGGATGAGCGTGTGATCGAGGTCGAAGAGTGCGAGATTCGTCATGAGGGCGCATTTTACTTGAAGCGGCTCGAGCTAGAGGGCGAGCCTTCGGAGGGGGCCTCGCCGGCAGGCAAGGCGAGCATGGTGCGCAAGAGCGGCAAGGTGACCGCCCGCTTCTGCTCGAGCGAGAAACGGTCGAGCGCGTCGAGCAGCGCCATGAGGCTCGGCATGTCGCGCCGGAAGTGCGTGAGCAGGTAAGCGGGCACGTCGTCGGCGAGCGCGATGCCGCGCTCCTTGGCGGCATGCTTGAGCACGGCGCCCTTGCGCTCGTCGGGCAGCGGAGTGAGATGGAAGACCAAGCCCCAACCGAGGCGCGTGCGTAAGTCCTCGCGCACGGCTAGGCCGAGCGGCGCCGCATTGCCCGTGGCGACGAGGGCGCTGGTCGGATGGGCGCGCACCTCGTTGAAAAGGTTGAACAGCGCGATTTGCTGCGCGCCCGAGAGCTTGTCGCAATCGTCGACGGCGTAAATGGCGATGCTCGGGTCGAACGCGAATGCCGTCAGCGCGCTCTGGGGCCCGAGAAACGACGCGCGCCCGGGCGCCGCGCTGTGCACGAGCGCGCTAAGCAGATGGCTTCGGCCGCTGCCGGGCTCGCCCCAGACGTAGAAGGTGCGATCGGCGAGCGGGCCCGCCGCGAGCGCACTGTCGAGCTCGGCGAGCCGCGCGACGAGTTCGGCGTTCGCGCCGGCGAAGAAGTTTTCGAACGTCGACGGCGGCGGGGTGCCGAGGTCGAGCGTCAGTTGACGAAGCACAGTCACGATGAAAAACGAAGATGATTCGGTCCGGTCAATTCTTGTAGAGCCCGCTCGCGAGGTAGCCTCGGCGCACTTCGCGCAGCGCCGTCGAGAGAATCGCGCTGACCGGCAGCGCGAGCAACACGCCGAAAAAACCGAACAGCTGGCCGAACGCGAGCAACGCGAAGATGACGGCGAGCGGATGCAGGCCGATGCGCTCGCCGACGAGCCGCGGCGTCAAGAACAAGCTCTCTAAAATTTGCCCGATGCCGTAGACGATCGCCACGGCCACGAAGCCGTAAAGGCTGCCGAACTGCAGCAGCGCGGCGAGCAGCGCGAGCACGAGCCCCGTGGCGAAGCCGATGTACGGAATGAAGACGGCCAGCCCCGTGAAGATGCCGATCGGCAGCGCGATCTCGAAGCCGGCGATCGTCAGCGCCAACGCGTAGAACACCGCGAGCACGCCCATGACGAGCAACTGGCCGCGCAGGTACTGCGACAGCGTGCGGTCCATTTCGACGGCGAGCTCGAGCGTCTTGGGCAGCCAGCGCCGCGGCACGATCGCGGCGAGCCGCGCGAGCATCGTGTTCCAATCGTAGAGCAGGTAATAGAGCACGAGCGGCACCATGACGCCGTCGCCGACCAAGGTGATCATGACGTTGCCGCTCGTGCGCAGCGATTTCCACGCCGCAAGCGCGACCGTTTGCGCGCTGCCTTCGAGCTGAGACGACAGCATGTCGCGCAGGCTCGAGAAATCGAATACGTCGCCGAACCCGAGCACTGTGAGCTTGGGCTGCAGCCAATCGTGCAGATGCGAGATCAGCCCAGGAATTTGCGCCTTCAACTGCGGCCCTTCCTTCTGCACGACCGCGAACACGAGCAGCGCGAGCAGGGAGACGACGACCGCGAATACGAGCATCATCAAGAGCGCGGCCAGGCCGCGAGGCACGCGATGCCGCACGAGCCAGGCCACGCCGGGCTGGAGGATGTAGGCGAGAATCGCACCGAGCAGAAACGGCGTGAGCACAGGGCTCAGCAGCCAGAGCAGGATGCCGAGCGTGAGCGCGACGGTGCCCCAAAAAAGGGCTTGGCGCTGATACGGCGTGAGAATCGGTGAACTCTGCAAAGGGATATCCCGTGTTGGGCCGAATCGACGAAAGGCGAGCCGGCCGTTCGCTCGCTGCGGCTGTGCATGCGAACCGGGCAGGCGCCGTGCGCCGACACCGGATCGACATAAGGTAAAATCGCATTTTACCGACCTTCTCGCCCTTCCCCATGAATCAACCGAAATCCGCGCCCGACGCCAAGGCTGGCGCCCAGGGTCTGTCGTATCGCGACGCGGGCGTCGACATCGACGCCGGCGATGCGCTCGTCGACGCCATCAAGCCGTTTGCGAAAAAGACGTTGCGCGACGGCGTGCTCGGCGGTATCGGCGGGTTCGGCGCGCTGTTCGAAGTGCCGAAGAAATACAAAGAGCCCGTGCTCGTTTCCGGCACCGACGGCGTCGGCACCAAGCTCAAGCTCGCGTTCCATCTGAACAAACACGACACGGTCGGTCAGGATCTCGTCGCGATGAGCGTAAACGACATCCTCGTCCAAGGCGCCGAGCCGTTGTTCTTTCTCGACTACTTCGCCTGCGGCAAGCTCGACGTCGGGACGGCGTCGACGGTCGTCAAAGGCATCGCGCAAGGCTGCGAACTGGCCGGCTGCGCGCTGATCGGCGGCGAAACGGCCGAAATGCCCGGCATGTATCCCGACGGCGAATACGACTTGGCGGGCTTCGCCGTCGGCGCCGTCGAAAAGAGCAAGATCATCGACGGCAGCACGATCGCCCCCGGCGACGTCGTCCTGGGTCTCGCCTCCAGCGGCATTCATTCGAACGGCTTCTCGCTCGTGCGCAAGATCATCGAGCGCGCGAACCCCGATCTGTCGGCCGACTTCCACGGCCGCTCGCTCGCCGACACGCTCATGGCGCCCACGCGCATCTACGTGAAGCCGCTGCTCGCGCTCATGCAGAAGATTGCCGTAAAGGGGATGGCGCACATCACGGGCGGCGGGCTCGTCGAGAACATTCCGCGCGTGCTGCGCGAGGGGCTCACGGCAGAGCTGGTGCAGTCGGCGTGGCCGATGCCGCCGCTGTTTACGTGGCTGCAGGAGCACGGCGGCGTGGCCGATGCGGAAATGCATCGCGTCTTCAACTGCGGGATCGGCATGGCGGTGATCGTCGCGGCATCCGATGCCGATGAGGCCGTGCGCGAGCTCGCGGCGGCCGGCGAGCAGGTATGGAAGATCGGCGCGGTGCGTGCGAGCCGTGAAGGCGAGGCGCAAACCGTCGTCGTTTAAGCCGAGGGGGCTCTTCTGTAAGAGCCAAGCGAACGGGCACTTTTGCCGTCCTTCGGGACGAGCCGAGTGCCCGTTGTTTCATCTGCTCGTTTTGCCGGGCGCGCTTTCGTCGTTTTCGTCGACGACCGCTTCGATGGCTCGCACCGCTTGCTCCGTCGCATCCGGCGCGCAGCAATCGATCACTGTCCGCTCCGGCATCGAGCGCAGCCACGTCAATTGCCGCTTGCAGAGCTGGCGCGTAGCGAAAATGCCCTTGTCGCGCATCGTCGCGTAATCGATCGCACCGTCCAAATACTCCCAGGCCTGCCTATAGCCGACGCAGCGCATCGACGGCAAGCCCGGATCCAAATCGCCGCGCGCGCGAAGGCGCCGCACTTCCTCGATGAAACCGCCGTCCAGCATCGCGTCGAAGCGCTGCGCAATGCGTGCGTGCAGCACGGATCTATCGGCCGGTTCGAGCGCGATCGGCACGAAACGGTAGGGTGCGGCGTCCTCTCGGCCGGACGCGGATAGCAGCACCGACATCGGCTGCGCCGTCAGCATGAACACTTCGAGCGCCCGCTGAATCCGCTGCGCGTCGTTGGGCGCCAAGCGAGCCGCCGTGACAGGGTCGACGCCTGCAAGCCGCGCGTGCAATGCGGGCCAGCCGTCGCGCGCCGCGTCGGCCTCGAGCATCGCCCGCACATCGGGGTCGGCCGAGGGCAAATCGTTCAGGCCCTGCGTGAGTGCCTTGTAGTAGAGCATCGTCCCGCCGACGAGAAGCGGCACGCGCCCGCGCGCGAGGATTTCGCCGATCGCGCGCAGGGCATCGGCCCGAAAATCCGCCGCCGAATAGGCTTCGATGGGATCGCGAATGTCGATGAGGTGATGCGGCGCACGCGCGCGTTCGTCGAGCGTCGGCTTCGCCGTGCCGATATCCATGCCGCGATAGACGAGCGCAGAATCGACGCTGACGATCTCGGTCGCGTGCTTCGCCGCGAAGGCGAGCGCGGCGGCGGTCTTGCCCGACGCCGTCGGCCCGAGCAAGCAGGCGATTGCGAGGCGATGCGGTTCGTTCACGCGCTCATTGCCCACGCAGGAATAGCCGGTCGAGATCCGACAGCGTCAGCTGGTACCAGGTCGGCCGGCCATGATTGCATTGATCGGCGCGCTCGGTCGCCTCCATTTGGCGCAGCAGCGCGTTCATCTCGTCGAGCGTCAAGCGCCGATTCGCACGCACGGCGTGATGGCAGGCGAGCGTGCCGAGCAACTCGTGCTGGCGCTCGGTCAACACGCGCGAGCCGCCGTAGGCGTGAAGGTCGGCGAGCACCGCGCGCGCCAGCGCGGGCAGATCCGCATCCTTGAGCAGCGCCGGCACGGCCCGGATCGCGAGCGTCGTCGGCGAGAGCGGGGCGAGATCGAACCCGAGCGCTTCGAGCGCCTCGCGTTCTTCCTCGGCCGTGCCGATCTCGACCGCATCGGCCGTCATCGACACGGGAATGAGAAGCGGCTGCACGGCCACGGCGCGTTCGGCCAGCGCGCGCTTGAACTGCTCGTAGAGAATGCGCTCGTGCGCGGCATGCATATCGACGATGACGAGACCGCGCGTGTTTTGCGCCAGCACGTAGATGCCGTGGATCTGGCCGATGGCGAAACCCAGCGGATTGTCCGTATCGGCGGCCATCGGGGCTTGCGGCATGCCGAAAGCGGACGCCGCTGCGCCGAGTGCGCCGTCGCGGGCCTCTAGGGCCTGTGTGGCCTCTGTGGCCTCCGGGGCCGGCGAACCGTGCGCGGCGAGCCAAGGCGGGGTGCCGCCGCCATTGCCGTCGGCCGCGTTGCTGTCTTTGCGGCCGAACAGTGCATCGTACAACGCGAGCGGCTGCGCGACGGGCAGCGTCCCCTGTGTCATGCGCGAGTCGCGCAGCCAGGTGGAGCCGCCGCGGTTCGCGGCGGAAAGCGAAACGCCGAAAGGCGCGCTGCCCGCGCCGCCCGCCGCGGCGGATGCGCTCGTGGCGCCGTCGGCAAGGCCCGCGTCCACGCGCGGTGCGATCTGCGCCGCATGACCGAACGCGGTGGTCTCGGGCGAAGCGCCCGCGTGCTTGGCGAGGGCGCGCTGCAACGCATGAAACACGAATTGATGGACGGAGCGCGAGTCGCGAAAGCGCACTTCGATCTTCGACGGATGCACGTTGACGTCGACCGCTTCGGGGGGCAGATCGAGGAACAGCACGTACGACGGATAGCGATCGCCGTGCAGGACGTCCTCGTAAGCCGCCCGCACCGCATGCGTAAGCAGCTTGTCGCGCACGAAGCGCCCATTGACGAAGAAGTACTGCTGATCGGCGCGGCCGCGGCTGGCCGTCGGCAAGCCGGCGCAGCCGTAAAGTGCGATTTCTCCGGCCGCTTCCTCCAGCGGCAGATGCGCATTCGCGAACGCTTCTCCGAGAATCTTCGAGACGCGCACGGGCGGCTCGCTCGCGTTCCAATGTTCGAGCGCGCGGCCGTTGTGCATGACGGAGATCGCAACATCGGGCCGGGCGAGTGCGGCGCGGCGAATCATTTCGACGCAATGGCCGAGTTCGGTCTGTTCGCTTTTGAGGAACTTCCGGCGCGCGGGCGTGTTGAAGTAAAGCTCGCGCACTTCGATCGTCGTGCCCACGCCGCCCGCGGCCGGCGTGAGATCGCCCGTTTGCGCATCGATGCGCGTTGCGTGCGCGGCGTCGAGGGTGCGGCTCGTAATGAACGTTTCGGCCACGGATGCGATCGAAGCAAGCGCTTCGCCGCGAAAGCCGAGCGTGGCGACGGCTTCGAGCTCGGCGAGCGAGCGGATTTTGCTCGTCGCATGGCGCATCAGCGCAAGCGGAAGTTCGGCGGACGGAATGCCGCAACCGTCGTCGGTGATCGAAATGCGTTTGACGCCGCCTGCGTCGAGCAAGATGCGCAGCGTCTTCGCCCCTGCGTCGAGGGCGTTTTCGAGCAGCTCCTTGACGACGGAGGCCGGGCGTTCGACCACCTCGCCGGCGGCGATTTGACTGATCAGCTGATCGGGCAGGGGGGCGATCGCGCGGCGCGTGCCGCGCTCGATCGGCGCGGCGCGCTCGCCTTCGGCCGTCGATTCGGGGAATTCGGACATGCGGCGATTATAGCGATTCGCTGCGACGCCGAACCCGCGGCGCCACGCGGGCGCGATGCCGTTTCGAGATCGACATTGGCTTTCGGTATCATGGCGCGAATGCGTCGCAAGTGCGGCGCTGATGCTTTCCGGCTCGCCGGCGTCCGCCGTGCGCAATCGTGCGACGTTTATGCCGGGGTTGGCGCAACGATCGCGCGCCGATCTCGCCCATTCGGACTTTTTGGAAGGAATGTCTTTGGATACGCTGCTTCATTTCGTCGCCTTGGTCTTGCATATCGACAAATTCCTCGGGGATTTCGTCCACCAATACGGCGCGTGGGTCTATGCGGTGCTGTTCGCGATCGTTTTTTGCGAGACCGGCCTCGTCGTGCTGCCGTTCCTGCCCGGCGATTCTTTGCTGTTCATCGGCGGCGCCTTCTGCGCGACGGGAGAGATGAACCTCGTCTCGCTGATCGCACTGCTGCTCGTCGCCTCGATCGGCGGCAACAGCCTGAACTATGCGATCGGCCGGGCGATCGGGCCGAAGGTATTTAGTACGCACATACCTATCTTGGAGCGGTTTCTCGATCGGGCCGCGTTGCAAAAGACACATGACTTCTACGAGCGGCACGGCGGCAAGACGATCGTGCTCGCGCGCTTCATCCCGGTTATCCGCACGTTCGCGCCGTTCGTGGCCGGCGTGTCGGACATGCGCATGGGGCGGTTTCAGTTCTTCAACGTGACGGGCGCCGTGCTGTGGGTGCTGCTGCTCGTGCTGGCGGGTTATTTCTTCGGCAATATTCCGTTCATCCGGCAGTACTTGAACCTGATCGTGCTCGTGGGTGTGGGCGCCGCGATCGTGCCGGTCGCGCTTGCCGCGCTATGGAAGCTGCTGCGCAAGAAGTCGGCGGCGGGCGTCCCGAGAAACAGCGGCACGCGTTGACCGGGGCGCCGGCACTGCAACGGCAGACGGGGCCGGAAAAACGAACGATGACCTGCGGGGGGACATCACCATGAACGAGCCGGCCGCCGACAACGCGTTATGACGATCGATTCGGGGCACGCGGCCGCCGCTCATCTTCAGAACCCGGCGCATTACGCGCAGCCCGCGGCGCCAAAGCCGCCCGCGCTGCGCGCTCTCAAGGATACCCTCGCGGGCATTTCCATTGCGGGGCTGTTGCTGCCGGAGGCCGTCGCCTACGCCGGCATTGCCAATCTGCCGCCGCAAGCGGGACTCGTCGCGTTGATGGCCGGCTTGGCCGTCTATGCGATCCTCGGCAGCAGCCGCTTTGCGATCGTCTCGGCCACGTCCTCTTCGGCCGCCGTTCTCGCGGCCACGGTCAGCGCCCAAGCGGGCGGGGGCAGCGCTCAGCTTGCCTACGCGGCCGCCCTCGTCGCGGCGACGGGCCTGCTTTTCGCGTTCGCGGGTCTCGCGCGGCTCGGCGGCATGTCCGATTTCGTCGCCAAACCCGTCCTGCGCGGCTTCGCGTTCGGCCTCGCGCTGACGATCGTCGTCAAACAATTGCCGAGCATCCTCGGCGTCTCGTCGCATTATGCCGACGCGCCGCGCATGGCGTTCGATCTCGTGCAGCAGTTTGCCGGATGGAGCGTCCCTAGCGCCGCGCTGGGGGGCATCGCGCTGACGATACTTTTCGGCCTCGGCGCCCGCGCGCGCATCCCCGCGACGCTCGTCGTCATCGTGCTCGGCATCGGGGCCGGGCACTTCGTCGATTGGTCGCGTTGGCATATCGCCGTCGTCGGCGCGATCGACCTGCAAGACGTGCGCTTGGGGCTGCCCGCGTTCGCGCGTACTCAGTGGGCGCAGACGATCGAGCTCGCCTTCGCGCTGATGCTGATCCTTTATGCGGAGTCCTACGGCTCGATTCGCAGCTTCGCACTCAAGCACGGCGACGAAGTGTCCGCCAATCGCGATTTGTTCGCGCTGGGCGGCGCCAATATCGTCTCGGCGCTGCTGCAGGGAATGCCCGTCGGCGCGGGCTATTCGGCGACGTCGGCCAACGAAGCGGCCGGCGCCCAAACCCGCTGGGCCGGACTCGTCGCGGCCGGCGTCGTCGCGCTCATCGTCGCATTCTTGCGGCCGGAGCTCTCACGCATTCCGCAGCCCGTATTGGCTGCGATCGTGATCTACGCCGTCAGCCATTCGCTGCATCCCGACGTTTTCAAGCCTTATTGGATTTGGCGGCGCGATCGGCTCGTCGCTATCGCTGCGCTTGCGGCCGTGCTCGTGCTCGGCGTGTTGCACGGCCTCGTCGTGGCGATCGGCGTGAGCTTGCTCGTGACCCTGCGCGACTTCTCGGTACCGATGGTAAGCGTGCTCGGCCGTCTGCGCGACAGTCACGATTTCGTCGACGTATCGGCGCATGCCGATGCTCAAGCCATCGACGGGATCATGATCGTGCGGCCCGAGGCGCCGTTGTTCTTCGCCAATGCCGACCGCATGCTGGGCGAAGTGCGCAAGCTCGCGCAAGCGCAGGCGCGAGCGCCCGACACGATCATGCTGAGCTTGGAGGAGACACCCGACGTCGACGGCACGGCCATCGAGGCGCTGCGCATCTTCGCAGCCGAATTGCGTGCGCATGGGCAGCAACTCGTGCTCGTGCGGCTCAAGCCGCGCGCGCTCGGCGCACTCAAGCGCGCCGCCGACGATTCGCTTCCGATCGATGCGATGCGCGAGCTCAGCGTGGACGAGTGCGTGCAATCGGTGTTGGCGCAGATGGCTCAGACGCGGCTTGTTCGGCCGCCATCGTGAGCGTCCCGCATGAACGAAAGCGCCGGCCGCCCATGCTTGCAGCTATGGCAGCGAAATGGTGAGGTTGGCCGATTCCGCTTCGGGTTTCACGAGCTGCGAATAGGGCGTCAGGGTGCGTATGGTCGAATTGCGCAGGTACGTGTTCAGGCTGAGATAGGCCACGAGCCCCACGAGCGCGAACACCGCGCCGATCGTCCATAGCGGCAACTCGTGCTTGAGCCGGTGCGCGATTTGATCGGGTAGCGGCCAATGCGGCGCGAACGGCGCACGCTTGCCTTTCATCTGGGCGATTTCGTCGCCCAGCCGGCCCGTCAGATACGACAGCTTCTCGGGCCCCTCGAGCAGGTACTTGCCTTGAAAGCCGAGCAACAGGCACATATGGAAGACTTCGAGCGACTGCAGCCGCGCCACGCCTTGCGCACGGCACTCCTCCAGCAGCTCGAAGAATTTTTCGCCGGCCAACTGTTCGCCGAACAGCGCGAGCTGCAGCGGGCGACGCTCCCATTCGGCGCGGATCTTGAACGAGGACGCCAGCACGGCTTCGTCGATGGCCGCGCAAAACGCGAACTTCGATGCGTAGACGTCGTCGGCGGGCGCATTGAGCTTTTTCGCGCCGCGTTCGAAATCGGCGAGGAATGCTTGCACGCGGGCGCTGAATTCGCCTGCCTCGCCGGGCTCGCGGCCTTGCTTGAGCAGGAACAGCATGAAGAAGCCGTCGTAGAGCAAATCGCGAAGCGAGCGAGCTTGAAAGCCGCCTTCGGTCGCGGCCGAGGACGGCGCGGACGGCGAGGCGGGCGCAGTGCCGCCGAACAGCGAAGGCATTTGAGTCATGAAGTCACCGCAATGAGTTCGAGTTTCAGTTCGTTGATGCCGGACGGCGCGTAAATCATGGCCGATTGCGCTTGGAGCATGCGGTCATAGAGGCCGCTGCGCGATTCGAACGCGAAGTAGCAGGCGCCCGGCCGCACGGGCACGGCCGGCGGCACTTGCGGCGTATACACGAGGCGCACGCCGGGCATGGCGGACAGCACGAGCTTGTCGACGTCGTCGGGTGCGCCGACCTTGAAGCGCGCGGGGACCGCTTCGACGAGCTCGACTGCGGGCATATCGGCCGACACGGCCAGGAAAAACGTGGTCTTCTCGTCGATCTTTCCCGAATCGAGCCGGCCCGCGTAGAACGACGGCCGCACTTCGTCGAGCGCGATCGCGAAGTACCGCGTGGAGATCACGGTTTCGAGCAGGTCGCGCACGATCGTGTCGAGTTGCGCAAACCCGGCGCCCGGATCGTCATGGCGATACGCGGGCAGATCGGCCAGCGCGTAGCGCTTCGAGAACGTCATCAACTGCCCGGCGAGGCGCAGCAGTTCTTGGAAGAGCCGTTCGGGGTGCAGCGTCGGCTGCTGCAGCAGATGCACGAGCGAGGCGACGGCGCCGTTCGCCGTGTGAAGCAGCCAGAACGAAGCGATGTCGCCCGAGCGGAACTCGATGATGTTTTTCGTCGGCTCGCGGTGGAACCCGTAAAGCGCGCTGACTTTGGCCTGCAGCGCATCGATGAGTTGACGCAGCCGCTGGTGAAGAATGGGCGAGGCCTCGACGGCGAGGCACGGCGGCACGAACGTTTCATCGAGCTCGAAGCCGGAGGTGGCCGTGCGGCGCAAGCGCGCAAGCGGGACGGCCAACAGTTGGGAGCGCGGCTCGGTATGGCCGATCAGCTTGACGCGCGTCTTGAGCACCGTCAGATTCGCGACGGCCGCATCGGTGAATTGATCGGCGACGCTGACTTGCTTCGAGGCGTAGCGGGAAACGAAGGCGTCGGCCGATTCGTTCGCACAGTTCGCGCCCGTCTCGCGCAGCGGATGCAGCGCGAGATAAAACGTGAATTCGGTGACGCCTTCGGGCAGCGTATCGAGCGCCACGCTTTGCGGCAGATCGTCGGCAAGCGGCGCGGCGTAGAGCGTGCCGTCGGGAAACACGAGCGAAAGCTCGGTCAGACGCAGCAAGTTGTTGCCGAGCGCGTCGGCGTCGAAGCGCACGCTGCGCACGCCCCAGTTGAACGGCTGGATCGCACGTATCGACTCGAACAGCCTCGCTTCGTGATACGCGTCTTGTTGCTGGAAATGCTGGGGCCGCAGAAAGAGCCCCTCGCCCCAAAGCAATTTCGCCGAATAACTCATCTCTATTTCGCTATCTTGGTTTCATATTTCATGCGGGCATGGGCCAAGGCCGCAATGGCCGCCCGCATCGACGTTCATTCGCCGGTGCGCTAGCCGCAAGTGACGGACGAGAGCATATTGAGCGGCTGCATCGGCAATCGCGGATCGGGCGAGATGACTGCACCGCTCACGACGGTCATCGCACAGTTATGAAGGCCGATCATTATGCCGGATTTCTCCGATTTAGCCGGATCGAAAGCGAATTTCCACCGCTGCAGCGCGGGGTCCCGGAACAATGCCACGACACCGAACGCCTGAGCCTCGCGCGTGACTTTTTCGGTCATTTGGTAATGCTGACCGGGAATCAGCGTCACCTCGCGCACGCTCAGCAAGTCGGCGCCGAGCGTGCTTTTTTCCTTGGCCGGATCGGTAAACGTATCGAACGGCGCTTGCTGGAACGAGGTGGGATCCTTCAATGCGTAAAGGCGAACGACGAGTGCGAGCGGATGATTGTCGTTGGCCGCATTCAGATTGGACGCGGCCGCGAGCGTGAGCGGAACGTCGCGCGGCGGCTTCTGCGAATCGGGCACAGGCGGCTTACCGATGCCCACCGCCTGCAGCGCGGTGGACGCCGCCGCTCCGATGACGGGCACCGCGGCCGCGCATCCGCCCAGGAACATACAAGCCAAGAGCGGCCACGCTAGGCGCGTGACGCACCGATAACCGAAACCTTCCAGATTCACACCGGCACCCCGTCCAAAATCATTCATTGTTCAATGTCCAACGCCGCTACACCACGCTTCGATGATGACACCAGGATGACATCGAAGGAATGTACAAGTCTGTCTACACTAATCGATAGGAAAAATTTTCCGCTGCTGAATAGCTTTCGGGATTCAACCGGAAATTATTTCTGTTTGCCTTGAGATTCCTTGAGATTCGACGTGGCATTCAAATTCGGACCAATCGGATTCTACGCGACGTAGTTGAATTATCGAAAATTGGCCGGTACTATACGCGCGCACTCGCCGCAAAGCAAAGCAGCGGTTTCCGAGTGTATTAATAAACGGCTTCGGCGAAAGAAGAAAGAACGATGAAACATAGATTTTTCCAATTTTCCGCTACGGCGCTCGTATGCGCCGCAATCGTCGGGTGCGCGACCCAAAACACGGCGCAATCTCCCGAAGCCTTTAACAAAGCGCTAGCCGATGCGGATGCGGTCGCCAAGAGCGGCGATCAAGCTCGCGCACTGGCGCTTTACGATCAGCTTTCGAAGTCGGATCCGACGCGGGAAGAGCCGTGGTCGCGTATTGCGCAGATTCAGTTTGCGCAGTCGCATTACGGCCAGGCCATCGTCGCCGCGCAAGAAGCGCTCGCGCGCGATCAAACCGATCGTGAGGCCAAGAGCGTGGTCGCCGTGAGCGGTCTGCGCCTCGCAACCGAATCGCTCGCTCAGTTGCGGCAGGATTCGGCGCTGGCGGGCGACGCGAAGGGCGATGCGCAAGTGCTCGCGCATCAGTTGCGCGAAACGCTTGGCCAAAACACATTGTTTCCCGAGGAAGTCGAGGAAAAGAAAGCGCCGGTGAGAAAGCGCCGCATCGTGCGCCACCCCGTCGCAGCAGTGCAAAAGAGCGCCGAGAAAGCGCCGGAAGCAGCGCCGGCAGCCGCAGCCGCACCGGCTCAGAAGGCTGCGCCCGCGCAGGCCGCCAAGAGCGGCGGCGCGTCCGATCCCTTCAGTGCCCTTCGCTGAACGGCCCATTTGATTTAGTCGCCCAGGGGAGCCATCGATGGCGAAGAAAGAAAGCATTCAGAAGCGGCTGCAAAAGGTGCGGCCGCCGCGCGTCCAATTGACCTACGAGGTCGAGCGCGGCGACGCAATCGAAATCAAGGAGCTGCCGTTCGTCGTCGGTGTCATTGCCGATCTCGCCGGCCAATCGGAAGTCGAGCAGCCCAAGCTGCGCGATCGTAAGTTCGTGAGCGTCGACCGCGACAACTTCGACGACGTCATGAAAGGTCTCGAGCCGCGCGCCGCGTTCCAGGTCAAGAACGAGCTGACGGATGCGGGCGGTTCGTTCGGCGTCGATCTGCGTTTCCGTTCGATGGACGATTTCGGGCCCGACGCGGTGGTCCAGCAAATCGATCCGCTGCGGCGCCTGCTCGAAGCGCGCTCGAAGCTCGCCGACTTGCGCAACAAGCTGGCCGGCAACGACAAGCTCGAAAGCCTGCTGAGCGAAGTGCTCGCCAATACGCAGCAGTTGCAGACGCTGGCGGGCGAGACGGGCGTGCGCGGCGACGGCGAAGACAAGCAAGGCGATTAACGAAAGCGGGGTGTGAGGATGAACCAGCAAACGGCCGCGGCCTCGGTAGGCGAGGCGCAAGCCGGCGCTACGTCGTTGCTCGACGATATCGTCGAGAAGAGTAAAGTCGCCAAATCCGATTCCGAGCATGCGCGTGCGAAGGATTTGATCGGCGAGCTCGTGCATCAAGTGATGGACGGCACGGTCGTCGTGTCGGACAACCTTTCCGCGACGATCGACGCGCGCATTGCGGAGCTCGACCGGCTGTTGTCGGCGCAGCTCAGCGAAGTCATGCATGCGCCCGAGTTCCAGCGCATGGAAAGCACCTGGCGCGGGCTCAACTATCTCTGCAAAGAGAGCAACACGGGCTCGATGATCAAGATCCGCGTGCTCAACGCGGGCAAGCGCGAAATCGTGCGAGACTTCAAGGCCGCCTCCGAATTCGATCAAAGCGCTTTGTTCAAGAAGGTCTACGAAGAAGAGTTCGGTACGTTCGGCGGTGCGCCGTTCGGTGCGCTCGTCGGCGATTTCGAGCTGACGCGCCAGCCCGAGGACATGTACTTCATCGAGCAGATGTCGCACGTTGCGGCGGCGGCGCATGCGCCGTTCATCGCGTCGGCCTCGCCCGAGCTGATCGGCCTCGAATCGTTCTCCGATCTGGGCAAGCCGCGCGATCTCGGCAAGATCTTCGACACGGTCGAATACGCCAAGTGGAAGTCGTTCCGCGATTCGGAAGATTCGCGCTATGTCGGCTTGACCTTGCCGCGCTATTTGGGCCGGCTGCCGTTCAATCCGAAGGAAGGTCTCGTTGCCGAGACATTCAACTTCGTCGAAAACGTCGACGGCTCGGATCACGGCAAATACCTCTGGTGCAACGCCGCCTGGGCGTTCGCCGCTCGGCTGACGGCTGCATTCGACGACTTCGGCTGGTGCGCCGCGATTCGCGGCGTGGAAGGCGGCGGGCTCGTCGAAGATTTGCCCACGCACACGTTCAAGACCGACGACGGCGAAATCGCGCTCAAGTGCCCGACCGAGATCGCCATCACGGACCGGCGCGAGAAAGAGCTCAGCGATCTGGGCTTCATCCCCCTCGTGCATTGCAAGAATTCCGACTACGCGGCTTTTTTTGCGGCGCAGTCGGTGCAAAAGCCGAAGAAGTACAACACGGACAGCGCGAACGCGAACGCCGTGCTTTCGGCGCAACTGCAGTACATCTTCTCGGTGTCCCGCATCGCTCACTATCTGAAAGTGATGATGCGCGACAAGATCGGCAGCTTCGCTTCGGCGCAGAACGTCGAGCAGTTCTTGAATCGTTGGGTTGCGCAGTACGTGCTGCTCGACGATAACGCGACGCAAGAACAGAAGGCGCAGTTCCCGCTGCGCGAGGCTTCCATCCAAGTATCCGAGATCCCCGGCAAACCGGGCTCGTATCGGTCGGTCGCCTTCTTGCGTCCGCATTTTCAGCTCGACGAGCTGTCGATTTCGCTGCGGCTGGTCGCCGACCTGCCGAAAGCGGCTGGCGCATAAAAACAAGTTAATCCGAGCGCGGTTCGGCGTGAGGCCGAGCCGCATATAACCGCTACCTGGGAGTCGCGAAAGTCATGAAAGACATCTATCTGAAGTTTGGCAATCCCGCCATCAAGGGTGAATCCGCCGACAAAGATCACAAGGACTGGATCGAAGTGAGCTCGTGGGGCCACGCCATCACGCAGCCGCGTTCGGCTACGTCCGGTACCGCCGGCGGCGCAACGGCCGAGCGTTGCGAACACGGCGACATGACGTTCTCGAAGGACATCGACGCCGTCAGCCCGCTGCTCTACCAACACGCTTCGGGCGGCACGACGTTCGATGAAGTGACGGTCGACTTCATGCGTGCCGATGGCGAAGGCAACCGCGTCAAGTACCTCGAGATCAAGATGAAGTACGTGATCATCTCGAGCGTGACGCCGAGCGTCGTCGGCGAAGGCCTGCCGACCGAGCAGTTCTCGCTGAAGTACGCTGCCGTGCAATGGAAGTACACGCAGCAGAAGGTCGGCGGCGGCGCTGGCGGCAACGTGCAAGGCGCATGGAGCCTGACGAAGAACGACAAGACCTACGCGGTCTAAGGTCTAACGTCTAAGCATTCGCGTTCGATGCGCCGCCCGCTTCGGTTGCCACGAAGCGGGCGGCGTTTTCGTCGTGCAGATATTGGTTGATCCTATTTCCGTTTGAGCACGGTACCCGATGAAGCGCTTCGAACCGAGCCTGCTCGATAAGCTGTTCGACGACGACCCGCGTTCGCCCGCGCCTGCCGCGATGCGCCAGTGGTCGCTCGACGAGCTCAAGGGTCGTGTCGCGCGCGACGTCGAGGCGTTGCTCAACACACGCATCGTGCTGACGGAGCATGACCTCTTGAAGCTGCCCGAGTGCCAGCGCTCGGTGCTGACCTACGGGCTGAACGATTTTGCGGGCTTGAGCCTCGCGAGTCACTTCGATCGCACCTATATCTGCGACTCCATTACGCAGGCGATTGCGCGGCACGAGCCGCGGTTGCGCGACGTGCGCGTGTCGCTGGAAGTGGACGAGCAATCGACGAACGCGCTGCATTTCGTCATCCGCGCGAAGCTAGTCGTCCATCCGGCCGAAGAGCCGGTCAGCTTCGATGCGATGCTGCAGGCTTCCACACTGCAATATTCGGTCACACGCTCGCGGCGCGGCACGGATGCGACGCGCGCCCGCGTGCGCGAACTAGGACTCGGCTAGTCCATAAAAGAGCAGGCGCTCGGGGATCATCGATGGAAGCGTTACTGCCGTACTACGAGCGCGAATTGGCTTTTTTGCGCCGTTACTCGCGCGATTTCGCCGAGCGCTATCCCAAGATCGCCGCGCGCCTCGCGCCCATGGGCGAGCAAGGGGACGACCCGCACGTCGAGCGGATGATCGAAGCGTTCGCGCTGTTGACGGCGCGCGTCAACAAGAAGCTCGACGACGATCTGCCGGAATTCACCGAAGCGCTGCTCGAAGTCCTGTATCCGCATTATCTGCGGCCATTTCCGTCATGCTCGATCGCCCAGATGCGCTTGCCGCGCGACGGCACGCCGGCGGAGCCGGTAACGATCGGCCGCGGCACGGCACTCGCTTCGCGGGAAATTCGCGGCGTGCGCTGCCAGTTCCGCACCGCCTACGACGTGACGCTCGCACCCGTCCGCCTCGCGCGTGCACGACATACGCCGCTGGCCGAAGTGCCCCTTTCGGCCATCACGCTGCCCGGCGATGCATCCGCCTTGCTGTCGTTCACCTTCGAATCGACTTTGCCCGACGGCACGCTCGGGGCGTTGAATTTGGCGACGTTGCGCGCTTATCTTCACGGCGAGCAATCGTTCATCGCGGCATTGACCGATTCGATCTTCATGAAGGCGATCGGCGCCTATATCGAGACCGACGAGAGCCGGCTCTGGCGCCCGCTGGCCGCGATTCCGATCGAGCCGGCCGGGTTCGCCGAGCGCGATGCCTTGATCGACTATCCAGCCAAGTCGCATCCGGCCTACCGCCTGCTGGCCGAGTACTTCGCGTTTCCGGAAAAATTCGATTTCGTCGATTTCGATATGGCGACGATGGTTGCCACCGCCGGACGCTGCCGGCGCTTGACGCTGCACGTGGCGCTCGGCGAGTTGCGCGACGAGCCGCAGATCGAGCGGCTCGTCGAATCGCTGAGCGCGAATCACGTTCGTCTCTTTTGCACGCCCGTCGTCAATCTGTTCTCGCAGCGAGGCGAGCCGATTCACGTGAGCCACGAGGCGCTGGCCTATCCGGTCGTCGCCGACGCACGCCATGCGCAGGCCTACGAGGTGTATTCGATCGACGACGTTCGCCGCGTCGAGACGGCCGCGGACGGGCAGACCATCACCGAAATTCGCCCGTTCTACGCGCTTCATCACGATGAGGCGGCGCACGCGGGCCACTACTGGTTCGCGCGCCGCAACGACTGGGTGGCGCGGCACAGCCCGGGGTACGAGACGGAAATTTCGATTGTCGATGCCGATTTCGAACCGCTCGCCGCGAGCACGCACACGCTTAGTCTCGCGCTCACTTGCACCAATCGCGATTTGCCCGCGCGGCTCGCGATCGGGCTGGAAGGCGGCGATCTGTTCGCGGCCTCCGATTCGCGCGTCGGCACGATCAGCCTCCTGTCGCGGCCTACCCCTACCATGCGTGCCGCACGCGGTGCCCCGATGCGTTGGCGGCTCGTTTCGCATCTCGCGCTCAATCACGTTTCGCTATCTTCGAGCGGGCTGGGCCCGCTCAAGGAACTGCTCGCACTTTACGACGCGCGCCGCACCGCCGTGTCGGCGCGTCACATCGCGGGCATCGTCGGCATCGAGCAACGGCGGGCCGTGGAGTGGCTGCCGGGACGGCCGTTCGCGACGTTCGTGCGCGGCGTGGAAGTGCGGTTGACGTTCGACGAGGCGCATTACGTCGGCAGCAGCCTCGCGACGTTCGTACGCGTGCTCGACACGTTCTTCGGCCTGTTCGTGAGGTTGAACAGTTTTGTGCAACTCGTGGCCGTGTCGGGCCGCACAGGCGAGGAGATCCTGCGATGCAAGCCGCGCAGCGCGCAATCGACCCTGGCGTAGTCGAGCGGTTGCTCGACGAGCCTTATCGCTTTCAGTTCTTTCAAGCGGTTCGCGTGCTCGAAACGTGGTTCTCTCGCCGCAACGAGGGCAGGGAAAGCGAGCGAAGCGCCGAGCCCATCGTCTTTCGCAACAGCTTGGCGCTGACGTTTCCAGCGAGCGAGCTCGAACACGCGCTGCCCTATGACGAAGCGGGCCAGGCGCTCGTCGGGACCGACGCATGGCGTCCGGCGCTCTCGGACCGCACCGTGGACCGCGTCGAGCTGACGCCTGCGTTTTTCGGCTTGCTGGGCGGGCAGGGCGCGTTGCCGCTGCACTACACGGAACAACTGATCGGACGCGCGCATATTCAGCGCGATCATGCCGCGCGCGAATTCTTCGACGTCTTTTCGAATCGGGCAACGGCGCTGTTCTATGCCGCGTGGAAGAAGTACCGGTTGCCGTTTCACTACGAGCTCGACCGCGACGAACGCTATTTGCCCCTCTTGCTCGCGTTGGCCGGCGTGCCCGACGCGCCCACGCGCGCGAAGGTGCAAGGCGGGCCAGGGACGCTGCTCGACGAGGCGATCGCCGGCTATGCGCTGCCCGCTCGACACCGGCCGATGTCGGCCGCCTATCTTGCACGTACGCTGACCGATTATTTCCGCGTGCCGGTGAGCGTGGAGCAGTTCGCCGGCAGGTGGTACACGGTGCCGAGCGAGCGCATCACGGTGCTCGGTCGCGTCAACGCCACGCTGGGCGCGACGGCATTGGCCGGAGAACGCGTCTGGCAGCGCGACATGCGTGCGCGCATCGTCGTCGGGCCCCTCAGGAAGCGCGACTACGAAGCGTTCCTGCCCGGGGAGGCCCGAGCCGTTGCGTTGGAGCGCATGTTGACGCTGCTGGCCGGCATCACGATCGAATACGAGGTGTCGCTCGTGCTGGCGCGCGAGGAGGTGGGCACGAGCCGCCTCGGCGGCGGCGCGCGGCTCGGCTACGACGCCTTTCTTTGTACGCGCGAGGCCGAGCACGACCGCGACGATGCGCGCTATGAGCTCAATGTCATCCATTAGGCACGACCTTATCCGATAAAGCGAGAATCGATCCAACATGAGCACTCCCCTGAAGACCCTCATCGCCAAGCTGGATACGCTGTGCTTGAACGCGGCGACGCGCGCGGCGAGCCTGTGCCTGGCGCGCGGCCATTACGAAGTCGATCTCGAGCATTTGCTGCTGGCGCTGATCGAAGAGCGTGCGAGCGATCTGTCGGTCGTGCTGCGCGCGAGCGGGCTCAGCGCCGAAGCGCTGCGCACGGACCTCGAGCGCGAACTCGAGCGCATGAAAACGGGCAATACGCGCACGCCGGTGTTTTCGCAGCACTTGATCGCGCTTTTCGAGCAGGCCTGGCTCATCGCTTCACTCGATTCGCACGCCGCGCGCATCCGGTCGGGGCATTTGCTGCTTGCGCTGCTTGCTTCGCCCGAGCTTGCGCAGTTCGCCGAGCGCATGTCGCCGATCCTCTCGCGCGTGCCGCTCGAACAGCTGAAGCATCGCTTCGACGAGGCGACGGCCGGTTCGATCGAAGCCGGGCGCACGGCCGATGCGCCGGCAAACGGCGAGGCCGATCCCGCGCACGCTGCGATCGATCCGACGCTGCCGGCCGCTCCGTCGAAGACGCCGGCGCTCGACACGTACACGACGAATCTGACGCAGCGCGCGCGTGACGGCCATATCGATCCCGTCATCGGCCGCGAAGCGGAAATCCGGCAGACGATCGACATTCTCATGCGCCGACGCCAGAACAATCCGATCCTGACGGGCGAGGCCGGGGTCGGCAAGACCGCTGTCGTCGAAGGCCTCGCGCTGCGGATCGCGGCCGGCGACGTGCCGCCGCCGCTCGTCGGCGTCGCGCTCCACGTGCTCGACATGGGCCTGCTGCAGGCCGGCGCAAGCGTGAAAGGCGAGTTCGAAAATCGCCTCAAGAACGTCATCGACGAGGTGAAGAAGAGCGCCGTTCCGATCATCCTTTTCATCGACGAAGCCCATACGATCATCGGTGCGGGCGGCCAGGCGGGGCAGAACGACGCCGCCAACCTGCTCAAGCCGGCGCTCGCGCGCGGCGAGCTGCGCACCGTCGCAGCGACGACGTGGAGCGAATACCGCAAGTATTTCGAGAAAGACGTGGCGCTCGCCCGTCGCTTTCAAGTGGTGAAGATCGACGAGCCCGGCGAAGCGCTGGCTTGTGCGATGGTGCGAGGCCTCGCGCAGCGCATGGAAGCGCACTTCGACGTTCGCATTCTCGATGAGGCGATCACCGAGGCCGTTCGCTTGTCGCATCGGTACATCACCGGGCGCCAGCTGCCCGACAAGGCGATCGGCGTGCTCGATACGGCGTGTGCGAAGGTCGCTCTTGCGCAAGGCTCGACGCCGGCCGTCATCGACGATACGCGCAAGCGCATCGAACGCGTCGACGTCGAGATTGCCTCGCTCGAGCGGGAAGTCGCGACGGGCACGGCGGGCGGCGCGCATGACGAGCGGCTCGCAGCCTTGCGCGCAGCGCGGGAAGCCGACGTCGCCGCGCTGGCGGCCGACGAGGCCCGTTACGAGGAAGAGCGTGCACTGGCGCAGCGGATCGAAGCGTTACGCAACGAGCTGTCGGCAAAGGCAAGCTCGGATGCGTCCAAAGAAGACGCTGCCCGCGCGGGCGACGCGCGGGCCACCGCCGCGCTACGCGAGGAACTCGCCGCGGCGACGGCCAAGCTCGAGGCATTGCAGCAGTCGAGCCCGATGGTGCCGCTGCAAGTGGACGGTCACGTCGTTGCCGAGGTCGTGGCGGCCTGGACGGGCATTCCGCTCGGGCGCATGGTCAAGGACGAAATCGGCACGGTGCTCGGCCTGAAGGATCTGCTGGCAGCCCGCGTGATCGGGCAAGATCATGCGCTCGATGCGATCGCACAGCGCGTGCGCACGGCGAGCGCAAGTTTGGAGGATCCGAACAAGCCGCGCGGCGTCTTTCTGTTCGTCGGGCCGTCGGGCGTCGGCAAGACGGAGACGGCGCTCGCTTTGGCGGACATTCTTTACGGCGGCGAACGCAAGCTCATTACGATCAACATGAGCGAGTATCAAGAAGCGCACAGCGTCTCGGGCCTGAAAGGCTCGCCGCCGGGGTACGTCGGCTACGGGGAGGGCGGGGTGTTGACCGAGGCCGTGCGGCGCAACCCCTATTCGGTGGTCCTGCTCGACGAAATCGAGAAGGCGCACCCCGACGTGCTGGAGATGTTCTTCCAAGTGTTCGACAAGGGCACGCTCGACGACGCCGAGGGGCGCGAGATCGATTTCCGGCATGCGTTGATCATTCTGACGTCGAACGTCGGCTCGGCCGCTGTCATGCAGGCTTGTCTCAATCAGGAAGCGGATGCGCGGCCCGATGCCGATGCGCTGGCCGAACTGCTGCGGCCGCCGTTGTACAAAGCGTTCAAGCCGGCCTTTCTCGGCCGCGTCAAAGTCGTGCCGTACTATCCGATTTCCGACGACGTGCTCGTCGAGATCATCGAACTGAAGCTCGATCGCATTCGCGCACGTATCGCGCAAAATCATCGCGCCGTGTTCTCATGGGACGAATCGCTCGTGAATGCCGTGCTCGCGCGTTGCACCGAGGTCGATTCCGGCGCCCGCAACGTCGATCACATTCTCAACGGCACGCTGTTGCCCGAACTCGCGCAACACGTGCTCGGCCGCATCGCTCAAGGCGAGCGCATCGAGCAGATCGCCGTGCGCGCGCTCGAGGGCGGCGAATTCGAATACAAGGTCAGCTGAGATGAAACGACCCGCCATGCTTGCTGCGCTCAGGGCTTTTACCGCTTTTACTGCCCTCCGAGGGAGCATCAGCCTCCGTCGGGGCGGCGCTTCGGGAGACTGACGTGCCCATCGATTTAGCTCCCCTCATCGCGCCGCTCGAAGGCGCGGCGCCTTGCGGCGAGGACCTGCTGTTCTCGTCGGATTTCGACGCGATTCAACATGCGCGCCGCTTCGACGACCCGTCGCTCGATCAGGGCGAATGGATTACCGACATCAAGGAAGCCGATTGGGGCTTCGTGATCGAACGCTGCTCGCTGCTGCTCAAGACACAGACGAAAGACCTGCGGCTGGCCGCCTGGCTGACCGAAGCGCTGGCAATGAAACAAGGCCTGGCGGGGCTGTCGCAGGGCTATGCGTTGCTCGCCGCGCTCAGCGAGCGCTATTGGGAGAGCGTGCATCCGCTGCCCGAGGGCGACGACGCCGAATACCGGCTCGGCAACGTCTCCTGGCTCGTCGGCCGCACGGCGCAATTGCTGCGCGAGGCGCCGCTCACGCAGGCATCGAGCGGCGCTTTCAGCGCACTCGATTGGGAAGTGGCCGCCAACGTTGCGCAGGCTGTGCGCCGCGATCCCGATCGGGCCGACGAAATCGCGTACGGCAAGCCGTCGATCGAGCAGATCGACGCAGCCAAACGCGCCACGCCACCTGCGTTTTACCGCACGCTGTTGACGGACCTCAAGGCCTTCGAAGCCGCGATGCTCGCGCTCGAGCGCGAGCTCGATTCGCGCGCCGGCACGTCGGCGCCGAGTTTCAGGCAGGCCAAGGATGCCTACGAATTCGTCTTCGGGCTGGCCGAGCGCTTCGGCCGGGACGTCGGCGCCAAGCTCGACGCGCCTGCCGAGCCGCCCCAGACGGGGAGCGGCGCTGCCGACCGCGCCGAACCCAGTTTCAAGACGCCTCCCTCACTCGAGACTTCGATGCCTACGAACGTCGCCACTCCGATCGCGGTGCGCCCCACCGGTCCGCTCCAAACCCGGGCCGACGCCGTGGCGCAACTGCGCTCCATCGCACGTTTCCTGCGCGCGACGGAGCCGCATAGCCCGGCCGCATACCTCGCGGACAAGGCCGCGGAATGGGCCGACATGCCGCTGCACGAATGGCTCGCCGCCGTCGTCAAGGACGACGGATCGCTCGCGCACATTCGCGAGTTGCTCGGCGTGAAGCCGGACGAGGCAAGCTGAAGGAGGGGAAGGCAGACGGCGCCGCCGGAGAAACGCGGCGCCGGACGGACGCGGCGGGTGCGCTGGAAGGCGCGCTCGCCGCGTCGTGCCGGTTGTGCTCGACGTACTCGAAGTGTTAGACCTGCTAGTCGTGCTAGTCGTGCTAGTCGTGCTTCGTGCTCATTGGCCGACGCGGAATTCGATCCGCCGGTTGCGGGCTCGGCCGTCGCTCGTGTCGTTCGATGCGATCGGCTGGTCGGGGCCGACGCCCATCGTCGTCATCGCTCGCGGGGCCACCCCTTTAGTGACGAGATAGCCTTTGACGGCGTCCGCGCGCGCCTGGCTCAGGGCGATGTTCGAAGCACGGCTGCCGGAGTTGTCGGTATGACCGATGATTTCGACGGTCTTGTTCGACATTCTGGCCAAGACCGTGGCCATCTGATCGAGAATGGCGCGGCCTTCAGGCGTCAATGTCGCGCTGCCCGTTTCGAACTCGATCGTGCGATTGCCGAGTGTCGTATCGAGCAGGCCTTGCTCCGAAGCACTCACGCGCAGGCCGTTGCGGATCGTATAAGTCGGATTCAGCGCGTTCGCCATGTCGCTCGCGATCTGCTGGCGCTGGGATTCGTTCGACACTTCGCCCTTCACGTCGATTTGCGTGCCGTCGATCTTGAGCTGCCCCTTGCTGATTTGCTTCAGCTGTGGCCCCAGCAGCTTCTGCACGTTCGCGCTCCAGTTCGGCGGCGTTGCGACGCTGCCTACTTCGATTTGATCGACGACGTTACCCGCGCCGTATGTCTCGCGCAGCCGTGCGAGGACGGCGCTATGCGTGGCTTCGTCGGGAACCTTGCCGCCGACGACGACTTGCCCGGGCGCGGCGTCGGCCGGCGCGGGAACGTGCGAGGGGGCGTGCGCGACGCCGCCCGAACCGGGCGTGTTCGCCGCTAGGTTTTGCACGGGCGCCGAAAGCTCCGTCGCGCGTACCCGCATGCTCCCGTTATCGACAGGCGATACGGTGACATGGCCGGTGTCGTCGGCATGCGCGATGCCGGCGGCGAGGCACCCGGCCGCGAGCAGCGCCGCCGCGACGATTCGGCCTGGGGCTGTAGCCGAACGCGCTTGCGCAAGGACATGCAGCAGCGGCAATGCGGCGCGCGCACTCATGTCACGCCCCGACGAACGCTTCGCGGAACGTATCGATGGCGATGCGCAGCGACAGTTGCGGCTGATCGAGATAGCTGACGAGCTTGCTGATTCCATGTTCGTTCTGAGCGTGGTCGTCGATCCATTCGGGATCGTCGATGTCGATGTTGTGCGAGGCATACGCCTGCGGATCGATGACGCTGTGCAGCGTCTTGGCCGATGCGCCGTTGAAGCCGATGACGAGACGCTCGCGTTCGGCGATCGTGCCGATGAAGATCGCGATCTCGATGTCGGTCGGCGCGAGGAACGGTGCGATGAGCTCGAGCCAGAATGCGGCGACGAGCGTGCGGTAAAACGTGTCGTTCGGCAGCGGCAGCGTGAGCCCGCGTTCGAGATTCGGCGCGTGGCTCAGCATGACGGGCTTGAGCAGCGAGCCGAGCGCGAGCATCGCGCCGCGCAGCCGCACCGGATGGCCGCTCGCGAGCAGCATTTGTTCAAGTCCGGCCAGCGTTTGGTGCTCGACGAAGTCGGAGAACGTGCCGTCGTGGGAGTTGGCCACGCCGACGTCGATCGATACTTGCGTGTCGCCGAGCGCCTGCAGTGCAGCGCCGGGCTCTTCGCAATCGTAGAGCGTGCGCATCTGCGCCGAGGCGCGCGCCCACAAGCGCGCGAACGCCAAGGGGCTGCGCGCGAGGAAAGCGAGCGGGCGCTCGACTTCGAGCGCCGTGGCCGCGAGCAACGGGAAGCGGCGCGAGGACACGTCGTGGCTCGACATCAGATGGCCCGCGATCGCAATGCGGCTTTGCGAGCCGAGGAAAGCGAAATGCATCGGCTTCGCGCTTTCGTAGACGATCTTCCAGCGCGGGTCTTCGGCGAGCATTTCCATCGCCTGTGCGACCCAGCGGTCGAGGGTCTGCAACAGTTGTGGATTCTGCGTGCTTTTGACGAAGTCGCCGCGGGAAGGGATCTTACCGAAATAGTCGAGTTGCGCTTGGACGGATTGCGTCATTGCGCGGCTCCTGTAGTCGAGACCGCCGGGCTGGCGGCCGAGGGGGAGGGGGCGGCCGACGACGGCGCTTGCGCGGCCATCGCCGGATCGGCGCTCGTACCGGCCAGGGCCGTGGGGGCGCCGCTCGCCTGCGCGATGGCCAAGCGCGCTTGCGCGACGTCGGCGACGGATTCGGGCAGACGCACGCCGCGCAGGCTCTGCTGCTGCGGCGCGTCGCCGCCGCCGCTCGACGGTTGCGACGTGCTGATGATCCGCATGCTCAGCGCGACGGTCACGCTGCCTTGCGTCCACGACAGCGCGAACGTGCCGTCGGGGTTACGCGTACGCTTGGCCGAATTGATCAGCTTCTCGAGCCCGTAGCGGCCCGGTTCGTTGACGAGCTGGATCGTGCGCCCGTCGAACGAGGTTGCCGTCAACGTCGCACCCGGCGAGCCTTGCGGATTCGGCCAGACGAAGTTGGTCCATTGCGGCGGCGTGTTGCGATAGCGCAATTGCTGGCCGTCGATCGTGATCGTGTACTCCGTCGTGCCTTGGCCCGGCTGGGGCATGATCTGAAACACCGTCTGCGGTTCCGCCGCAGCGGCGCCGCCACCCGCCGCGGCGCCCGAGAGCGGAGCGACCCAATGAGCGAAGCCGTTCGTGAAGGCGGGCGAGAGCGCGATGCCCATGCCGCCCCACGTGCGCGGCGAAAGCGTATCGCCGCGCCGCACCGCGAGCGGGCCGAGCGTCGTGCCGACGAATTTCGAGATCGCCCCGTCGGGTCCGAACACTTGTGCGATCTCGCTCGCGCCCGCTTCTACCTTGGCGTCGCCCGAGAACGGGTACTTATTGGCGAGAGCGCTTTCGAAGGTCTGATAAACCTGAGCGTTCCATACCTTGTTGACCTCGTTGCTGGCGGGCTCGATCACGACGGCGAACGCCTGCATCAGCGGCCGCACGAGCAGCGGGCGCAACGACTTGCGTTGATCGTCGGTCAGGCCGGTCAGCATCTGCTCGTCGACGAACTTCAAGGAGTCGGCGAGTTCGGAGCCGCTACCGTCGAGCGTCTGCTGCATCAATTGACGCGCGCCGGGGCCCGGATCGCCTTGGTTCTTGAGCACGTTGAAGCGCGTGCGCACCTTGGAGAGCGAATCCATGTAGCCCGCCAGCAGGGACGTGTTCTCTTGCTTCGCGACGATGCGTGCGAGGCCCGAGAACGCGACGCCGACCGGCCCGGCCGTGGATGCGCCGCCGCCGAGGTTGAGATCCGTGTCGATGCCCGCGTTCTGCGCAGCCTGCGTTTTCGACGAGAAGAGCCGCTTGAACCAGCCCGTCACGCCGCTTTGCGCCTTCTGCAGCGTGGTGGAGGCAAGCGCCGGATTGTCCCACGCCGTTTGATCGTAGGCCGTTTCGAGAATCTTGCGGATGGGCGAATCTTGCGGATCGCCAAGGCGGTTCATCGCGTCCACGGCTTGCCCGAAATTGGCGAAATCGCGTACGGCGATGCCCTGCATGAAGCGCTGCCAATGCTGGACGTACTCGGTTTTGTACATGCCGACGAGCGCCTTCTGAATCTGCTCGGGGCTGCCTTCCAGCGTAAGGTCGTCCTGCGAAGCGGTGCCGAGCACCCAGTCCTTCGCTTGCAATTCCTTCGTGGCGGCGTCGCGGATGGCGGGCTTCACGTAGTCGAACCAAGCCTCGCGCGTGAACGTGCCCGGAATCGCATAGCTGCCGCCGACGACCGCCGCGTTGTTTTCGCCGACGATGCGCGCGACCGTCATCGGCGCGTAGCGTGTGGAAGCCCGCGCCTTGATTTCTTCGTAGACGCGCTGGCGGGCCGGCATGCCGCGCACGACGCGACGCAGGCTGTCGCGCGTCTGATCGATGAGCGACAGATTGGCGTCGATCATCGGCCAATCGTCATCGGATACGCGCGAGAGGTAGAACGTGATCATGCGCTCGGCGCTTCGGATCATGTCGTCGCGCGACATGTTTCCGCGGTTGGTTTCGAGCCAGCCGCGCCAGAAGCGGGCGAGCTGATCGGTGAGGTGCGCCGCTTCGACGTGGCGCTTATCCGACAGCATCAGATAGGTTTTCAGCGCGTTGTAGGCGTCTTCGACGTTGGTCGGCGACGCATCGCTATAGAGACCGCCCCGGCCGTTCTGCCCGTTCTGCGCGGTTTGTGCGGTTTGCGCGTTTTGTCCGCCGTTCGCCGCGGCGCCGCCGACGCGCGCCGATACGGCGATCGCGCCCGATTCGGGCGGATGCGTGAGCGGCGCCAGTTGATCGGGGTGAGCGTTGACCTCCTTCAGGAAGGAGGCGAGGTTTTGCGAGACCGGGTCGAGCATCAATTGCTTGACGCCGCGGTAGTACTCGGCGAGCAGGCGCTGCTCGATCCGATCGCCCTGATAGAGCCCCAGCGATACGGACAGCGGCTTGTCGCGGCGGAACTGCTCGAGCTGAGTGATGCGGTCTTGCAGAATGTCCATCGCCTGCAGGCGCGATTGCAGATCGTTGCGGTTTTGCTGCAGGCGGACGATGTTGTCGAGATCGGCTTGGACGTTCGACGCGAGCTGCTGGTTGCCGATCGTCGACCATGTCCAGCCGCCCAGCGCCAGCGCGAGGACGGCGACGAAGGCGAAGAACGTGCCGTAGCGCAGCCGCGTCTTGGCCGGGCTGGCGAATTGGCGCACCGTTTGCCGATCGGCGAAGATGACTTTCGAGAACAGGTCGCGCAGGAAAAAGCCGTTCTTGGACGAGGCCGCTTGGGGCTTGGGCAGGTCGTCGACGCCGAGCCCGAACCGCTGGCCGATCCGTTGCGCGGCGGCGCTGCTCGTCTCGCCTTCCTGCAATGCGCTCGTGAAGTAAAAGCCGCGCAGGATCGGCTTGTATTGGAACGGGTTGTTCTCGAAGAGCGTCGCGAGAAAGACGCGCAGCGCGGGTTTGACGGCCAAGAACTCGAGCGGAAAGCTCAGTTGCCCCGGCGAGAGCATCGTGCCGCGATTGATGGACATCTGCGCGATGCTGATTTCCTTGAGCCCTTCGTAAAGCTCTTCGAAGCGCTCGTCGAACAACGTGACGACGTCGCGTTTTTCGTCGAGCTCGTAGGGCAGCGTGGCGCCCCAGACGCGGTCGTATTCGTGCCGCTCGCCGCCGCCGAAGAATTCGGCGAAGCCCGTGATGAGATCGGCCTTCGTGAACATCACGTACACCGGCGCGAACACTTCCAGCTTCTCGGTCAATTCCTGCACGCGCTGGCGCAAGCTGCGCGCGAGGTTGATCGTCGCGTCGGGGCGGCTGCTCGTGAGTTCGGCAATGCTGGCCGTGACGATGATCCCGTTGATGGGCGCCTTCGGGCGGTAGCGCTTGAGCAGATTCAGGAAGCCGAGCCACTCGCTGCGGTCTTCCTCGTGCACCGAATAACGTCCCGCCGTATCGAGCAAGATGCCCTCGGTGGTGAAGAACCAGTCGCAGTTGCGCGTGCCGCCGATCCCGTGCACGATCGCGTCGCTCTTTTCGGCGAACGGGAACTGCAGCCCCGAGTTCAGCACGGCGCTGCTCTTGCCGGCCGCCGGGTTGCCGATCACGATGTACCAGGGCAATTCGTAAAGCGCCGAGCCGCCCGACACCTGGCCGATCTTGGAACTCTTGATCGTGCGTACCGCTTCGGCGAGCCGCGTGCGCAATACGTCGAGATCGGCGTGCTTGGCGGCGCTCGCTTGCGGCGCTTTGCCCGTCTCGGCCTCTTGCTCGAGCATGTCGCCGAGCTTGGCCGCTGCGCGCCGCGCGGCGATGCGCCGCCCCAGCCAGACGACGAAGATCAGCGCGAGTAAGGCGGCCATCGCCAAAGACGGCCACAGGAGCGGGAGGTCGAACCAGAGAGCGGCGCCGAACAGGATGGCGGCGATGACGACCACCCCGACGACGGTCATCGTGCGTTTGCTGGTCAGCGCATTGAGGAAGCGTTGCATAAGGCTTTAACGTTCTAAGTCTTGACGAATGGCTCGCGCTTTACGTCGCGAGCCATTGCGTATCGGTGCATGGCGCGAAATGTTCGCCTAACGTCCGGCGGCCGTTCCGTTTGGCCGTCGCCCTAGGACGAATCCGGGCTTGTGATATTCAACGTGGCCGAAATCCATCAGTTTCCATCGTCCACCCCACGTCAGGCCGACTTGCTCGGCTGTTTGACCGTACAACTGATAGCCTCGCATGGCCCAGGGATCTTTCTCGGAAATGACGACCTTGCCGTCGCGCAAAAACGCGTTATCGGCGGCGAGGCCGTATTGGTGATAGCTCTGATATCCGGCCGCATTGGTCACGCCCCCCAGTTGCGCGAGTCGGTCTTGCCTCTCCGGGCTTCTATAGCCTTCCAACAGCGCCATTTCATATCCGTACTGCTCGCGCATGATCTTGTACACGAGCAATAGGCGTGTTCTGAAATCGGCATCAAGCAAATTCCAATCGCGGCTGGCGTCGCGCAGCGCCGGACGGACCTGTTCGACTTCCTGCGTCGTAAAGACCTCGGGCGGCAACGGCGGCGGTGGAATGAGCTGCTCGCCATTGAGCAATGCGGCGATTTTCTCGTCCGGTACGCGGGTATCGCCATCAAACTGAAATAATTGGCGCCCGCGCATGCAGATTGCAATCAATGGAGGCGCCGCAAGGATACCTGCGGTAATCAAAATCAGCAAGCGTCGACGAATCAGTATTTTTTTCGTGTCGTAAAGCGCGTTATGGGAAATTCTTACTGATTTGCCGATGCCGGTGCGCACATGTGAGATCCCACGGGTCGTGCGCCGCGACATCCGCCTATGTAATTCGAGTGCGGCCGACATTAGGGCGGCTCGTGCGGGCGGCAATAGGAACAATGCCGCCACGGTGACGGCGACGGCGAAATAAGCGGCGAGTGCGACTGCAATCAAGATGGGCCCCGGGCGGGAAATAAATTGTATTTTGTAATGCTTGCTCTTAGAATCTGGCCTGCTGCCAAGGGAGGCAGGATTCTATTATCGCGGCGAATTAAACACAGATTCAATGAGAGACTGAATGAGCGCGCCGGAAAGTACCAGTTCCAAAGGGCGGCCGAGCCTGCTCTCCGAGACGGCGCCCGGTGTTGCCGACAGCAGTTCCCGTATCCTCGCGAGCCTCGAAGGGCGGGCGGTCGCACAGCCGATCCCGCGCCGCCGGTCCAAAAAGCCCTTGATGGCTGCCGCGCTGGCGGTGATCGGCTTCGGCGCATTCGGCGCGTGGCAATGGCAGCGCATCCAGCAAGGGGAGCCGACGGCCGTGGCCGCCGCCCCCGCTGCGCAAGCGGGAACGGGCGCCGGCAAGGCGCAGCCGGCAATGCCCGCCAATGCGTCCGCGACAGCGCTCGCCGCAGCGGCGAGCGGCGCGGCGGCGGCGCCGCAAGCGGCCGTCATCGTGGCCGACGATCCTGTTCAGGCCGATCGAGCCGCGGCGGCGTCGTCCGGTGCCGGTAACGACCCGCTTTCGCGCGCGCTTGCCAGCGGCGTCGCGCCGGCCGATAAGACCGCCTCGCCCGTGGCTGTTGCCGGCGCTTCCGGCGCGAACGCCGCCGTCGCCAAACAAGCGAGCGCAGCGGCGGTTGCTTCGCGCGCAGACCGGCAGACTGCGAAAAGCCGTTACGCGGAAAAGGACAAGAAGATCGCGGCCGAACATGCGAGCAAGCATGCGAAAAAGCGTTCGAAGTCGGCGAAAGACGATCCGGACGTCGACCTGCTCGCAGCGCTCGTGGCGCGTACCAAACCTTACGAGCCGAACGCTGCCAATAAGAACCCGCCCAAAGGGACGAGCGCGGCGGCGGCTTCCGCCAAAACCGCGCAGCCGTCGGCCGGCGCGCACCACGCGAGCTTGGGCGATCAGCTCAAGGCTTGCGACAAAGGCAATTTCTTCGAAGCGCAAGCCTGCCGCTGGCGCGTATGCTCCGGGCATTGGGGCGCGGACCCGGCTTGCCCGAGCACTGCGTCGGCCGCGCAAACGCATTGATAGGCGCGGGCCATCGCCGCGGCATTTTGGCGTCATCCGCCGAGTTGGCGCGCTGCGCATCTTTTGGTAGCGTGAGCGAATGCCGATCGATCCGCCGCTTCCCGACATCCTATTGATCACCCCCGAGCCACCCGGCGACGAGCACATCGACGTCTTTCTCGATCGGTTGCGTCACGCCGTCGCCGCCGGTGTGGCGCTCGTGCAATTGCGCGCGAAAGCGATCGATGCGCATGCGTATCGCCGCTTGGCCGAGCAAGCCTGCGCCGTCTGCCATCGGTACGGCGCGCGCGTCATCCTCAATGGGCCGATCGACGACGAAGCGCTGTGCGATGTCGATGCGGACGGACTGCACCTACCGAGCGCGCGCCTCATGCAGTGCGATCGACGACCGCTCGCGCGACCGACGCTGCTGTCGGCGGCGTGCCATTCACGCGATCAACTGTTGCATGCCCAGCGCCTCGGTGCAGATCTCGTCACGCTGTCGCCCGTTTTGCCGACGTCGAGCCATCCAGGCGAGCCCACGCTCGGATGGACGCAATTTCAAGCGCTGGCCGCCGCGGTCTCGTTGCCGATCTACGCGCTCGGCGGCATGACGCGCGCGTCGTTGCCGACGGCGCGCGGACATGGCGCATATGGCGTCGCCGGTATCTCGGCGTTTTGGTGAATTGCAACATCCCTTCCTCGAATCTGCGCAAGTCGAGCCAACTGCACACGCTCCGTCGGCGTGACCTTCGTGCCTAGCGTAGCAACGGTAGCAACGGCAGCAACGGCAGCAACGCCGCCCCCGTGCGCGCGTCGCTGCGGACAGCGAGGCACGTCCGTTGCGAGAGTGCGACCGGGCTCCGGCGATTGCCGCTAGGGGCGCACCGACCGATCACTATCGACGTAAGGGGCATTCATCATGGCACGCAAGACACTCGAGGATCTTTTCGTTCATAGCCTGTCCGATATTTACAGCGCGGAGAAACAACTGACCAAAGCATTGGGCAAACTCGCGCGGGCCGCGACCAACGAACAGCTGTCGCAGGCGTTCGAAACCCACCTGCAGGAAACGCACGGTCAGATCGAGCGTATCGACCAAGTCGTCGAGAAATGCGGGCTACGCCTGAAGCGCATGAAATGCGCGGCGATGGAGGGCCTTATCGAAGAAGGCGAGGAGCTCATCGACGAAATCGAAAAGGGCGCAGTACTCGATGCGGGGCTGATCGGCGCCGCTCAGAAAGTCGAACACTATGAAATCGCCTCCTACGGCACGCTGTGCGCAATCGGCAAGCAACTGGGTCAAACGGAGGCCGTGACGCTGCTCAAGCAAACGCTCGAGGAAGAGAAGGCCACCGACAAGAAGCTCAGCGAATTCGCCGAGAAGGTCGGCAATCCGGAGGCGAAGAAGGGCTGAGGCGGCGTCGAGCGAACGCGCCTCCATTCCTGTCCGTTTTTCATTTTCTTGGAGTCAAACAATGAGTTCACCCGTTATCGACTATGCGGGCAGCGCCCGCCACGCGGGGCATGCGGGGCTCGCCTCGATGGTCGAGCTGGTCAGCCAGACGTTCGCCGGCTTCGAACGCCTCGCACGCCTGAATCTTCAGACGATGAAGACGATGCTCGCCGAGCAGCACGGCATCGCGCTGGAAGCGGCCGACTCCCGGTCGCTGAGTTGGATGCTGACACTCCCGATGGCGCAAGCGCAGGCCGGCTTCAAGAAGACGCTCGCTTATTGGCAGCACGTGAACGAGATCACCGTCGAAACCGCGACGCAAAATGCCGGCGCCGGCTGGGAAGGTTTTAGGGAGTGCACGCAGTGGTTCGCGCAGGCCGTTTCGGAGGCGGCTCGCCCGCCGGTCCGCCCCTCGCTGTTGCTGAGTCCGTCAGACGCCATGTCGTCCATTCCCGCAGCGGGCGAAAGCGCAATTGAAAGCGCTTCGTCGGCAACCCGCAAACCGGGCGGCAAGAAGCGCTCGGTCGATATCGTCGATGGGGCGGGCAACGTCGTATCGTCGGTGAAGCAATAGGACCAGGAAAGGCCCGCGGCGTGACCCACGCACGCGCTTTTCGTCACGGAAGATAAATTCAAAGCCAGTATCGCGACAACGTTTGCGGGCGAAGAAAACAGTGAAAAACGCCCATGTTTATGCTGAAACCGTTTGATCGCGTAATTCGACAAGGCGGCTCGCAATGAGTCGCCGTTTTTTTCTCGCAGTAAATCGAAATGTCGATAAGGGTAAGCCCGTAGGTGAGTCAATAATCGCCTGGTTGCGACCACCGTTTCTCTAGACTAATATCGACATCGCCTTCATCCGTTTTCCAGGGGCCGGTCGAAACTGGCTAGTTATCGTCCGGCTATCTTCGTGGGTGCAAGAAATTGAGATCTCAGATGACCGAGTGCGTCGGCGAGGCCCGCGACGCCGCGCAGCAGAGCGCCGACAATGCCGGTCATTTGCGTGTGAGGCCTGCACATGAGCACGATCGCGCGTTTCTACGGGCGGTTTTTGAAAGCACGCGTGCCCATGAGTTTGCGCAGGCGGGATGGAGTGCCGAGCGTATCGCGGCCTTGCTGGGCGAACAATTTTCGATGCAAGACACGTATTACCGACAGCATTATCCGCACTGCCGGTTCGACGTCGTCATGCTCGGCATGAATCCGATCGGACGCCTTTATCACCATTGGCAAGGCAGCGAAGCGCGCTTGGTCGATATCGCGCTGCTGCCCGCTTATCGCGGTGCGGGCATCGGCACGCGGCTCATGAATGCGTTCGTGGCGCAGGCGGCTGCGAAAGGATTGTCCGCGGTGCTCTACGTCGAGATGAACAACCCGGTGCAAGGATTGTATCGGCGCCTCGGTTTCGAGCCGGTGGGCGAGAACGGGATTTACCTACAGATGCGGCGGCCTGTCATGCCTTTCGACGTCGCGATTGCGCCGACCATCGACGGGTTTGTGCACGAATCGGAGGATGCGCGGCAGCGCACCGGCGGTTGAACGCGGCTCGCTTTCACTTGGGCGGGCCGCACGAACAAGGCGGTAACAACATAGACCACGGCCGGCGCTGTCGGCCATACACGTAACGAACAACGAGCGGGGGCTTGTTTGCTGTCCATCCCTACCCATGCCGAATTGCTCGAAGCAGTCGGGCAGCGTTTCACGTTTGGCGCCGCCGGCGGACAAACCGTCGAGGCCGTGCTTTTGCACGCGAACGCCGGCATTCCCATGAATGACAGTTATGTCTGCTACGCAGCCATGTTCGAGCTGCCCGCGGGCGTTTCTCTTCCACAGGACGTTTATCGCATCGGTTCACCCGCCGGCCGAGCGTGGGATCTGCTCGCCACGCCGACGCGGCCCACCGAGGGCGGGCGATCGACGCTCACTGTCGTCGTGCACACTCGTGCCGAAGAGTTGGCCAAGGCGGCCGGCTCATCGGACGTGACGTAAGGGCCGTTTTCTTTTCTTCGACAGGAGGCGTTTGATGAGTGATCCGTATTTGGGCGAGATCCGCATGGTGGGCTTCAACTTTGCACCGAACGGCTGGGCGCTGTGCCAGGGGCAAGTGCTCGGCATTTCGCAGAACAGCGCCTTGTTTTCGCTGCTCGGCACGTACTACGGCGGCAATGGGGTCACGACCTTTCAATTGCCGAACTTGCAAGGGCGCACGCCCGTGGGCGTTGGGCAGGGTCTTGGGCTCTCGAACATCAACATCGGCGAGATGGCCGGGACTGAGAGTGCCACGCTGACGACGCAAAACATGCCGCAACATACGCATGTGGCGACGGTGACGGGCGGCGGCGGAACGGCTTCGATCTCGATTCCCGCATCGACCTCGACGGCCGCCGGAACGCAGAGCGGCTCGCCCTCGGCGACCTCGGTGCTGGGACCGGTCAGCATTTCCAACCGTCAGGGAGAGCTGTACAGCACCGCCACGCCTGACGTGACGCTCAAGCCATTCAACGCGACCGTGACGGGCGGCGCCCCGACGATCGAGAACAGCATGGCGGGCAACAACGTGCCGTTCTCGCTTCGCAATCCGTATATCGGTATCAACTTCGTCATTGCACTGCAAGGGGTCTTCCCCTCGCGCGGATGATGGATGCGTGCCGTGAGAGCGGCACGCTTTTAAGGACAACAAGCGATGAACTTCGCCGCCAGCCTTTCGAAACTGCTTTCCGCCATGCGCGCGTCCGACAAGCCCGTGCGCCGCGCGGTCGCCGCCATGCCCGCGCCGCTCATCGTCGCGCTGGAACCGCGCATCGTCTACGACGCATCGGCTGCCTCGATCGGTACGGCAGCCGTCGCGCCTCAGCACCATGTCACCGCTGACGCGCAGCCGGCGAGCGCCGCGCACGATACGTCGCCGGCGGCTTCGAATGCCGACGCTCCGGCTTCGATGCGCGCGGTGCACGGCTATACGACGGCGGCGGTGACAGGCGGCAACGGCGCGGGCGCAGCGGATTCGTCCGCAACGCGCGCCGTGCATGGTTTCACCGATACGGCGGGACAGGCGGCGGACAAGCAAGTCGTCTTCATCAATTCGAACGTCGCCGATTTGCAAACGCTCGTCGCCGGGTTGCCGGCGGGCACGCAATACGTCGTGCTCGATTCGACGAAGGACGGGCTCGTGCAAATCGAGCAGTATCTGCAGGATCACCCCGGGGTGAGTGCGATTCACCTCGTCTCGCACGGGGTCGCGGGCGAGTTTCAAGTCGGCAGCACGTGGATCAACGAAGCCGATTTGTCGACCTATAGCGCCGCGTTTGCGCAGATCGGCGCATCGATGAAGGCGGGCGGCGACTTTTTGATTTACGGCTGTGACGTTGCCGGCAATGCGGACGGCAAGGCGCTCGTGCAGCAGATTTCGTCGATATCCGGGTTGAACGTGGCGGCATCGACCGATGCGACCGGCGCGGCCACGCTGGGCGGCGACTGGGTGCTCGAATACGACGCGGGTGCCGTGCATACGGGCATTGTTTTCTCGGCCGCTTCGGAGCAGAACTACGATCACGTTCTTTCCGCGTTCGACGAGACGTACGACGGTTCGGTCGGTTACGACTCGGGCTCGACGGCGGTCGCATCGACGACGCTCGGTCTTTCGACGTTGACCTATACCGGCGATCAAGCGGTCGAGTATCAGGTCGTCAGCGGTTCGCTGCCGAGCAGCGGGTCGGGCGGGGAACTCGTCGTCAATACCCAGGGCACGCAGATGTCCTCGCTGACGATTACGCGTCAAGACGGCAGTTTGATGGGGATACAGAGTTTCGACATCGACATCTTTGTGAGCGATCAGGTGACCGTCGAAGCGCTCGACGGGTCCGGCAACGTCATTGGGAGCGTCGTCCTCAATGCCGCCGCCGCCGCCGATGCATACACGCCGGGGCACGTGGCGGGCAGTTCGCTCTTCCATGTCGACGTGTCCAGTCTGACGGCGTTTTCGCAGGTCAAGAGCATTAAGCTGGTCGAGTCGGGCACCAATGGTGCGTATCTCTCGCCCACGCTCGACAATTTCTTGTACGTCGCGCCTTCCTCTCCGCCGACACTCACGGCCAGCGGCGGCACGACGTCGTTCGTCGCCGGCGACAACGTCACCTCGACACCGGTCGTCGTCGATTCCGGCATTACGCTGACCGACGGCAATTCGACCACGGCCACGAGCGCCACGGTGTCCATCACCGGCAATTTGCACACCAGCGAGGATGTGCTCGCCTTTACGAATACGAGTGCGGCGACATACGGGAACATTTCGGCGGCTTATAACGCGGGCACGGGCATCTTGACGCTGACGTCCTCTGGCGGGACGGCGACGCTCGCCCAATGGCAGGCTGCCCTGCGCGCGGTGACCTACACCGACACCGCGATCACGCCGAACGCGGCTACGCGCACGATCAGCTTCGAAATCACGAGCGACGGCTTCACGGCCGGCAATACGACGACCAAGGCGGTCAGCGTCACCGATACCGATCAAACGCCGATCGTCACGACGACGGGCAGTACGACGAACTACAGCGAAGGGGCTGCAGCGATTACGATCGATAGCGGCATCTCGGTCAGCGACCACGACAACACGACGCAATCGTCGGGCACGGTGTCGGTTTCCAGCGGCTTTCACAGCGGCGATACGCTGGGCTTTACGAACGACGGCTCGACGATGGGCAACATCACGGGCTCGTACAACGTGGCCACGGGCGTGCTGACGCTGACGTCCGCGGGCGCGACGGCTACCGACGCCCAGTGGGCGAGCGCCCTGAAGAGCGTGACGTTCTCGAGCACGAGCACGACGTTCGGCGCGCGGACGATTTCGTTCGCCACGAGCGACGGCACGAAGACGAGCACGGCCGCGACCGATACGATCAATGTCGTGAATCCGCTTCAACTGACGGCGGATTCGGGCTCGGTCTCATTCGTGACCGGCGACAACGGTCCGGGGACGCCCGTCACGGTCGATCCGGGGTTGACCGTGACCGATACGGCCGCCGGTACGCTCTCATCGGCGACGGTCACGATTACGGGCAACTTTACGAGCGGCGAAGACTACCTGCAGTTCACGAACGACGGCTCGACGATGGGTAACATCGCGGCGGGCTCGTTCGATATGATCACCGGTACGTTGACGCTCACTTCGGCCGGCTCGACGGCAACGGTCGCGCAATGGCGGGCCGCGCTCGACTCGATTCAATATACCGACGTGGGGTGGCCGCCCAATACCGCCACGCGCACAGTGAGCTTCACGGCGGTGGACAGCGCCGGCAATACGAGCAACACGGTGTCGCGCGACGTGACCGTGGCCAATACCGATCAATCGCCGATCGTCACGACGACGGGCGGCACGACGAGCTACGTGGGAGCGACGTCGGCGGTGACGATCGACGGAGGCATTTCGCTCTCCGATCGGGACAATACGACGCAATCGTCGGGTACGGTGTCGGTGTCGAGTGGCTTTCACAGCGGCGATACGCTGAGCTTCACGAACGACGGCTCGACGATGGGCAACATCTCGGGCTCGTACAACTCGGCCACGGGCGTGCTGACGCTGACGTCCGCAGGTGCGACGGCTACCCTTTCGCAGTGGGAGTCGGCGCTCAAGTCGGTGACGTTCTCGAGCACGAGCACGACGTACGGCAGCCGCACGATTTCGTTCGCGACGAGCGACGGCACGAAGACGAGCACCGCGGCGACGGACACGGTCAACATGACGGCGCCGCCGGTCATCACGACCGATTCGGGCTCCGCTGCCTTCGTCTCGGGCGACAACACGACGTCGACGCCGGTGGCGATCGATTCCGGTTTGACGGTGACCGACGGCAGCGCGACGACGCTAGCTTCGACGACGGTGGCGATCACCGGTAACTTCCACAGCGGGCAGGACGTGCTGGCGTTCACGAACGACGGCTCGACGATGGGCAACATCACGAGCTCGTACAACGCGTCCACGGGCGTGATGACGTTGACGTCATCCGGCGCGACGGCGACGCTTGCCCAATGGCAAAGCGCACTGCGGTCCGTCACCTACACCGATTCTCAGCAGGTTCCCAATACGGCGACGCGCACGATCGGCTTCACGGCAGTCGACGGCGGCGGGAACACGAGCGTCACGGCTACGCGTACCGTCACCGTGACGGCGACCGATCAATCGCCGATCCTGACGACGACGGGCGGGACGACGAGCTATGTGGGCGCGTCCTCGGCCGTGACGATCGACGGTCATGTCACGGTGAGCGATGCGGACAACTCGACGCAGACGTCGGCCACGGTCGGAATCACTACGGGCTTCCAGAGCGGCGACGTGCTGAGCTTCACGAACGACGGCTCGACGATGGGCAACATCCAGGCGTCGTATAGTGCGGGAACGGGCGTGCTGCTGCTGACTTCGATCGGCGGCACCGCCACGGATACGCAGTGGGCCAGCGCGTTGAGCGCTGTCACGTTCTCGAGCACGAGCACGACATACGGCAGCCGCACGATCTCGTTCCAAGTGAACGATGGGACGAAGAACAGCGCGCAAGTGACGGACACGGTCAACATGACCGCGCCCCCGAGCATCGCGACGGACTCGGGCTCGGCTTCTTTCATCGCCGGCGACAACACGACATCGACGCCGGTGGCGATCGACTCGGGCCTGACGGTGACCGACGGCAGCGCGGCGACGCTCGCGTCGACGACGGTAGCCATCACAGGCGGCTTCCAAAGCGGGCAGGACGTGCTGGCGTTCACGAACGACGGCTCGACGATGGGGAACATCACAGCCTCGTACAACGCGGGTACCGGCGTGTTGACGCTCACGTCCGCCGGTGCGACGGCCACGCTCGCGCAATGGCAAAGCGCGCTGCGATCGGTGACATACACCGACACGCAGGTCACGCCGGACACGACGACGCGCACGATCAGCTTCACGGCGGTCGACGGCGGCGGGAATACGAGCGCAACGGCCACGCGCACGGTGACGGTTACCGATACGGATCAAACGCCGATCGTCACGACGACGGGCGGAACGACGAATTACGTCGGCGGCACGTCGGCGGCGACGATCGACGGCGGCGTTTCGGTCAGCGACCTCGACAACGCGACGCAATCGTCCGCGACCGTTGCGGTGACATCCGGCTTTCACAGCGGCGATACGTTGACGTTCGTCAACTCGAATTCGACGACGTTCGGCAACATCGTCGGTTCGTACAACGCGTCGACGGGCGTGCTGACGCTGACGTCCTCGGGTGCGGTGGCGACCGACGCGCAATGGACGAACGCGTTGTCGGCCGTGACCTTCTCCGCCGGACCGAGCGCGACGCCGGGCAACCGCACGATCTCGTTCGCGACGAACGACGGCACGAAGACGAGCGCCACGGCGACCGATACGGTCGCCGTGCTCGGCCCGCCCACCATCACGACCGATTCGGGCTCGGCCTCGTTCCTGGAAGCGGACAACATCGCTTCCACCCCGGTGCCGATCGACCCGGGCCTTACGTTGACCGACGGCGTTTCGCCGACGCTCGCTTCCGCTACCGTCGCGATCACGGCCGGCTTCCAAAGCGGCCAGGACGTACTCGCGTTCACGAACGACGGCTCGACGATGGGCAATATCGCCGCTTCGTACGACGCCGCGACAGGCGTCCTGACGCTGAGCTCTTCAGGTGAGACGGCCACGCTGGCTCAATGGCAAGCAGCGCTGGCAGCCGTCACCTACACCGACACGGCTGCCGCACCGAACACGGCAACGCGCACGATCAGTTTCACCGCTACCGATACCGGCGCCTTCACGAGCAATAACGCGACGCGCACGGTGACAGTCACGGCGACGGATCAAACGCCGATCGTCACGACGACGGGTGGAACGACGAACTATGTCGGCGGCACATCGGCCGTGACGATCGACGGCGGCATTTCGGTGAGCGACAGTAACGACACGACGCAAGCCTCGGGAACGGTCTCGATCGGCACGGGTTTTCAATCCGGCGATACGCTTACGTTCGTCAATACGAGCTCGGTGACGTACGGCAACATCGCCGCCTCATATAACGCGGCGACGGGCGTGTTGACGCTGACCTCGTCCGGCGCGACCGCTACCGACGCCCAGTGGGCGAGCGCATTGTCGGCCGTGACGTTCTCGGCCGGTTCGACGGCGACGCCGGGCAACCGTACGATCTCCTTCTCGACGAGCGATGGCACGAAGACGAGCGCGGCCGCGAACGACACCGTCAGCGTGCTTGATCGGCCGCACGTGGGAGTCGACACGGGAGCCGCTTCGTTCGTCGCGGGCGACAACGTTGCGTCCACCCCAGTTGCCGTTTCGCCGGGCTTGACGTTGACCGATGCGAGCGCGACCAAAGCCGTTTCGGCGACTGTGTCCATCACGGGCGGCTTCCATGCGGGCGAAGACGTACTCGCCTTCACGAACGACGGCGCAACGATGGGCAATATCGGCGCGACTTACGACGCCGGCACTGGTGTCCTTACGCTGACGTCGGCCGGCGGTTCGGCCACGCTGACCGAATGGCAGGCGGCGCTGGCCTCCGTGACGTACACCGATACGGCCGTCACGCCCGACAATACGACGCGCGTCGTCAGCTTCGCCGTGACCGACAGCCACGGCACGGTCAGCGATGCGCAGACCCGAAGCGTAACGGTGACCGACACCGATCAAACGCCGCTTCTGACCGTCGGCGGCGGCGCATCGTTCACCGCGCGCGGCAACGGCTCCGCGCCGGTGGTTGTGGCTCCGCAAGTGTCGATCAGCGATCGCGACGACACGACACTGGTGTCGGCGCAGGTGACGCTCGGCGCGGGTTTCGATGCGGCGAACGATACGCTCGCCTTTGCTGGCAGCGCATCGACGGGCAACATCACGGCGAGCTACGACGCGGCAACGGGCGTGCTGACGTTGACCTCCACCGGCGGCACGGCGACGATCGCGCAATGGACGGCGGCGCTGCAATCGGTGACCTATGCCAATTCCGCGCTCAACGCGGGCAGCAGCCGCACAGTGACGTTTACCGTCAACGACGGCGTAAAGTCGAGCGCGGCGGCGTCCAACACGATTTCGATCGCCAACGCGCCTGCCTTCCCACCGATTCTGCCTTCACCGCCGCCGACGATCATCGTCCCCCCTCCGGCGTCGCATTCGCCCGTGTTCTCGGGCGACACGGCGCCTCCCGACGTGCTGAACGAGTTCGATCAACCGTTGCCGATCGGCTCGGTGCCGCTCGTGCCTACGATGACGTTCACGGACCCTAATGCACCGGCGAGCGGGCAGTCGTCGCTCGATAGGACCTCGGTGGCGCGAATGGACATGACCGCGCTCGATGCGGCGATTTCCGTGACTCCCGTCGGCGCGCCGTTCGAACTGCCCGACGTTTCGTTCTCGCTGGCCCCGAGCGATCCGTTCTCGATCAGCGTCGCCACGCTGCTGCCGCCGTCCGAAGCGATGCACGGCGGCTCCGACGTCACGGTGCGGCTGGCCGACGGCCGCTCGCTGCCGGGTTGGATTCACTACGACGCGGCCAAGGGGGTGTTGCGCGGCAAACTGCCGCCGGATGCGGAGAACGTGCATATCGTCGTGCAAACGCGCGATGCATCCGGTCATGAGACGCGCCGCGAGGTCGTGCTCGCGCCGCACGATAAGCACGGCGGCTCGCATGGCGCGACGCACGGTGTGGCGCATCCGAAGACGCCCGGTCACGCGGCGCTGTCCGAGCGGCCGGAGCCGACCGTCGCGCGCGCGGCGCGGCCCGTCGGCAAGCCTTCGCTCGATCAACAGTTCGCGCAGGCCCGCGCGGCGTTGCACGTATCGAACCCGGGCGGCGCAGCGCGCCGCGTATGAATTTCCGTCATCTTTCAAGACCAATGAGACTACAACCGTCAGTTGCCGAAATGATGCCTGCGCCGGCCTTGGCGCCCTCCGCAACCGCCGGGCGCGAAGCGCGCGGCAAGCGCGCACTGCGTCCCTCGCTGATCGCCGTCTCGGTAGCCGCGCTTTGGCTATCGGGCTGCGCCATCAAACCGACGCCCTTTACGGAGGCGGAGCGCGCGCAAAACGCGCAGGCTGTGCGCACGGGCATGTTCGCCGATCAACCTCCGCTGACTGGCCCCGTCACGCTCGAAGAAGCCATGGCGCGCGCGATTCGCTTCAACCTCGACCATCGACTGAAGATGATGGAAGAGGCGCTGGCGCAAAAACAGCTCGACGTCGCGAACTTCGACATGCTGCCGCGTCTGACCGCGGCGGCCGGCTACACGCATCGCAATCATCCGCTCGCGTCGGAGTCGATTTCGCTGCAGACCCACCAAGTGTCGTTGGAGCCGTCGTACTCGACCGACCAAAACGACCGCACGGCCGATCTGACGTTTTCGTGGAACGTGCTGGATTTCGGCGTCAGCTACTTCGAGGCGAAGGAGCAGGCCGACCGCGTGCTCGTCGTCGAGCAGCGCCGGCGCAAGGTCGTGCAGCTGATGATGCAGCAAGTGCGCGAAGCCTACTGGCAAGCGGTTGGCGCCCAGCGCCTCGAAAATCGCATCGGCCCCTTGCTCGCCCAAGCCAAGCAAGCGCTCGCGGATTCGCGCAAGTCGCAGCAGGAGGGCTTGCGCTCGCCGCTCGATACGCTCGCCTATCAGCATGCGCTGCTCGACATCATGCGTCAGCTCGAAGCGGTGCGCGACCAGCTCGACGAAGCGAAGCCGCGCCTTGCCTCGCTGATGAACGTCGCCCCCGGCACCGACATCACGCTTGCGCCGCCTGAAGGCTTCACGGTGCCGACGTTCGACATGCCGATGGACCGCATGGAAGAGACCGCGCTCGAGCGCCGGCCCGAGCTCGTCGAGGCAAGCTACAACGAGCGCATCAGCATCAACGAGACGCACAAGGCGATCGCCAAGCTGCTGCCCGGTATCGAGTTCCAATTGGGCGCGCACTACGACAGCAACAGCTTTCTCGCGTATCACGCATGGCGTGCGGCGGGGATCAACGTCAGTTGGAATCTGCTGAACTTGCTCAATGCCAAGAACATTCGCGGCATGGCGGATGCGCAACACGATGTCGCGCACGCCCAGCAACTCGCGCTGTCCATGGCCGTCCTGACGCAAGTGCACGTCGCGCGTGCCGAACTGAGCGCCAAACAGCGTCAGTTCGATCTGTTCAAGCAGATCAACGACGTCGATAGTCAGATCTTGCAGCACACGCATAATGCGACGATGGCGAACGCGCAAGGCAAGCTCGAAGAAATCCGGGCGGCGACATCTGCCATGATGTCGGAGTTGCGTCTGTATCAAAGCTATGGCGAGCTGGAAAGTGCTTACGGACAGATGCTGGCGACGCTCGGGCTCGACCCGCTGCCCGCGGAGACCGGCAAGGGCGATTTGAAATCGATCGAGCAATCGATCGATCGGGAGCAAGCGCGTTGGGCCCAGTTCGGCCACGCGGACGGAGTTAAAACGCAATGAATCGATGGTGTAGGGCAGGGCTTTGCAGCGCAGCCCTGATGGTAGTGGCTCATGCCGGATGGGCCGCGGGGCAGCAGGCCGCGGCTCCCTCAGCGGCGCAACGTGCGCCGAGTGCGGCGCCGAATGTCTCGGTTGCGCCGGCAACGCCTGCCGTATCCTCGGCCGCGCGTCCCGACGATGACGGCCGTATCCGCGTTCAGCTCGTCGCGCGCGATCAAGTCGATCTGTCGAGCGAAATCAGCGCAAAGATCGCCTCGATGCCGTTTCGCGACGGCGACGCGTTCCGCGCGGGACAGACGCTCGTTTCGCTCGATTGCTCGCTCTATGCGGCGCAATTGCATAAGGCGCAGGCGGAAGCCGACGCAGCCGTGCAGCTCAAGCGCGTCAACGATCGGCTTTCGCAACTGCATTCGATCGGCGAGATCGAGGTGCAGCAAGCCGAGGCGAAGGCCAAGGCGAGCGCGGCGGAGGTCGCCTACATGCAGGCAACGGTCAGAAAGTGCGGCATCGCCGCGCCGTTCGACGGCCGCGTGGTCAAGCGCAGCGCCTCGGCCCAGCAGTTCGCGGAGCCCGGCAAGCCGCTGCTCACGATCGTCGATACGAGCCGCCTCGAACTGAAGATGATCGTGCCGTCGAAGTGGCTTGCGTGGCTCAAGCCGGGCCATGCGTTGACGGTGGACGTCGACGAAGTCGGCAAGCGCTACCCGGCCACCGTCGCGCGCATCGGCGCACGCGTCGATCCCGTGACGCAAACGGTAGACGTGACGGCCGCGCTGTCCGCGCACACGCCCGAGCTGTTGCCCGGCATGAGCGGCTGGGCGCGTTTTGCCGCGCCTGGCCGATAAGCGGCAGCGCACATCATGAACGCCCCGCTGCGGATCGAGGCGAGCGCGCTCGCCCTTCTTTGGCAGTTGTCCGCGCGTGCGCGCGAGGCGCCGAGCGAGGAAACGCTCGGCTTCGTGGTCGTCAACGAAACGCTTTCGCTCGTGCCGTACCGGCAAGCGGCATGGTGGCGCGCACCGGCACCTGTGCCCGGGGCGGTGGCGGCCGTGTCCGGGTTGCCCCAAAGCGATCCGGGCGCGCCGTACGTGCAATGGCTCGGCGAAGTCTGCCGCCTGCTCGAACGTCGCGTGCACGATGCTTCACATGCGCCTGCGGCCATGCCGGGCGAGGGGCAGCAGGGCGACGGCGGCGAAGCGGCGGCGCGCGCGGCGGCGGAACGTGCCGATTCTCCCCCACCCAATTGGCCGCACGCTTTCACCGCGGACAGCCTGCCCGAAACGCTTGCAGGCGAATGGGACGCATGGTGGCCGACGCATGCCTTGTGGGTGCCGCTCGTCGATCGGACGGGGCGCTCGTTCGGCGCAGTGGTCTTCGCACGCGAGCAGCCGTGGGCGCCCGTCGACGAAGCCCTGCTCGCCGAGCTCGCGCGCGTATGGTCGCACGCGCTTGCGGCGTTCTCTCCTAGGGCTTCCTGGATCGAGCGCGCCAAGCTCGCGCTGCGCGCGGGCAAGCACCGGCGCCGCGTGCTGGCGGCGGCCGTCTGCGCGCTTCTCGTGCCGGTGCCGCTGACGGTGCTTGCTCCTGCGGAAGTCACGCCGAAGGACCCCTTCGTCGTGCGCGCGCCGCTCGACGGCGTCATCGATCGCTTGTTCGCGCAACCGAACCAGCGCGTGCAGGAAGGCGCACCGCTGTTCGCGCTCGATTCCACCGCCCTCGCTTCGCGCTATGCGCTGGCGAACAAGAACTACGCCACTGCGCAGGAGGAGTACCGGCAGACCGCGCAACTGGCCGTCACCGACGACAAGGACCGGCTCGACATGGCGTTGCGCAAGGGCAAGCTCGATCAGAGCGCCGTCGAGCTCGATTACACGGCGCGCGAGCTCGCGCGCGTGAAGGTGAACGCGCCGCGCGCAGGCGTAGCCGTCTTCTCCGACCCGAACGATTGGAACGGCAAAGCCGTGTCGATCGGCGAGAAGGTGATGTTGCTCGCCGATCCCGCTCACGTCGAACTGACGGCTTACGTGCCCGTGGCCGACAATGTCGACGTCGTGCCCGGCGCGACGGTCACGCTTTATCCGAAGAGCTCGCCGCTCGCGGCCTACGATGCGCGCATCGATACGGTGGCGTACCGCGCCGAGCCCACGCCCGAAGGCGTCGTCGCCTATCGCGTGAAGGCGACGTTTACCAGCGGCGTCAAGCCGCCGCTCGGCGTGATGGGCACCGCGCGCATTCACGGCCGCTGGGTGCCGCTCGCTTACTACCTGTTGCGCCGCCCGCTGGCGACCGCGCGGCAGTGGCTCGGGTGGTAAGCCGTGCACAGCCTTCGCTTTCACTGACGCAGCGCATCGATGTCACGCCTTCCGTCTCTTCGCCAAGAGCTGAGCCTGACTTCAGGCGCGGCGACGCCTGACGGCGCGCCGACCTGGATGCTTCACGATCCGGCCGGTAACCGGTTCTTTCAGATCGGCTGGCCCGCCTTCGAAATGCTATCTCGCTGGTCGCTCGACGACCCCGAGGCCATCGTCGCATCGGTCAATGCGGAAACGACGCTGCGCCTGACGATGGACGATTTCGAGTCGCTCGTGCGCATGCTGCATCATCAGCACTTGCTCGTGGCGGCGACGCCGGCCGATACAGGGCGGCTCGCGCATGCGGCCGCGGCGCATAAGCTGTCGCACGCGATGTGGCTGCTCAAGCACTACTTGATGATCCGCGTGCCGCTGTGGCGGCCGATGCCGTTCCTGCGGCGCTTCGCTCGCTACGCCGACATCGCCTACCGGCCCGCGTTTTGGATCGTCGTCGCGCTGATGGCGATGACCGGGCTCGTGCTCGTCTCGCGCCGGTGGGACGAGTTCATCCATACGTTTCATGGCTATGCCGACTTGCGCGGGCTCATCGCCATCGGTGCGGCGATCGGCTGCGCGAAAGTGTTGCACGAGTTCGGGCACGCATTCACGGCGCACCGCTACGGCTGCCGCGTGCCGACGATGGGCGTCGCATTGCTCGTCATGGTGCCTGTGCTCTACACCGATACGACTGAAGCGTGGAAGGTGCCGGGGCGCGCCGAGCGCCTACGCATCGGCGCGGCCGGAATGCTGACGGAATTGGCGCTGGCCGCCCTGGCGACGCTCGCCTGGAGCGTACTGCCCGACGGGCCGCTGCGCGCAGGGGCATTCCTGCTCGCCACGACGACTTGGATCGGCACGTTGACGATCAACGCGAGCCCGTTCATGCGCTTCGACGGCTACTTTCTGCTGTCGGATTGGCTCGACATGCCGAACCTGCACGATCGCGCGTTCGCCTTCGGCCGCTGGTGGATGCGCGAGAGGCTGTTCGGCTTCGGCGATCCGCAGCCCGAACCGTGTGCGCCGAAGCGCCGGCGTTTTCTCATCGCTTTTTCGTTCGCGACTTGGCTTTACCGGCTCGTCGTGTTCTTCTCGATTGCGCTCGTCGTCTATCACGCGTTCTTCAAGGCGCTGGGCTTGATGTTGTTTTTCGTGGAATTCGGCTGGTTCATCGTCCGGCCGATCGCGCGCGAAATCGCGGCGTGCTGGCAGCGCCGCGCGGATCTGCATTGGCGGCGCGAGACGCGCCGCACCGCGATCGTCGGCGCGCTGCTGCTCGGTTTGCTCGTGCTGCCTTGGCACGGCGGCGTCAGTGCGCCGGCCGTGCTCGGGCCGTTGCGCGCGCAGGGCCTTTACGCGCCGGAAGCGGCTTATGTGACCGGGCAATCGCCGATCGCGCGCGACGGGCAGCGCGTGCATGCGGGCGACGTGCTTGCGGTGCTGGCGTCCCCCGATCTTGCGCATCGCCTGCAAGCGGCGCAGGCCGACGAGGCGCTGCTCGGCTGGCAGGTCGCGCAGCAGCCGTTCGACCAGCGGCTGCTCGAACAAGGCGTGGCGCTGCGTCGCCGCTGGGATGCGGCGCGGGAAACCGTGGCGGGGCTCACGGCGCAAGTCGCGCAATTGACGCTGCGCGCCCCCTTTGACGGCGTCGTGCAGACCGATGACGCGCTTGCATCGGGCACATGGTTGCCGCGGGGAGAACATCTGTTCGATGTGGTGGGACCGGTCGGCGTCAAAGGCGAAGCGTTCGTGGGCGAGGACGATGCGACGCGTATCGCCGCCGGCGACGGCGTCGCCTTCGTCGCATCGTTACCGGAACTCGGCACGGTGCATTGTCGAGTGGCGGCGGTGGACCGCGTCAATGTGGCGACGCTCGATGCGCCTTCGCTCGCGAGCGTCTACGGCGGGCCGCTGCCCGTGCAGCAGCAGCCAGGCACACATCAGCTCGTGCCGCTCGCGGCGCTTTACCGGGTACGGATCGATGAATGTCCCGCCGGCGCCGCCTGGCCGCGCGAGATCGACGGCACGGCGACGATCGGCGGCGCGCGGCAAAGCTTCGCGTGGCGTGCGCTCAAAGACTTGGCGTCCGTGCTCAGGCGCGAGGGCGGGGCGTAGGGAACGGCCGTCGAACCGCGCATCGCCGCATCGCGCGACCCGTTGCGGCGAGCGGTGATCCGAGGGGGCGCCAGGACGGCGGCGGGGCGTGCTCACGCCTCGCTGGGCTTGCCCGTGAACGCCGAGACCGGTTTGTCGACGTGGCGCTCGAGTCCGGCCGAGAACGCCTTCATCGCGTCGATGAGCGGCGTGAGCGCTTGCCAGAGCGCATCGTCGTGCAGCATTTTGTAGGCGCCCGTAAAGCCCGGCGCCGTATGGCCTTCGGCGTTGGCATCGGGTTGCCATGCGCCGATGCGCTCGAAGGCATCGGTCACCGCGAACATCGTCTTGTAGAACTGGCTCGGCTCGATGCGCGAAAGCGCCATCAGCACGATCGACAGATTCTGGATGGCGTTCAGCGTGCCGGGTTTGCTCAACCCTTGTACGAGCACTTGCGCAACGGGCGTTTTCGCGCAGACCAGATCGTTTGCGAATCGCAGCACGCCGTGCCGATGCAGGCTTTGCAACAGACGCTCGAGCGCCTCGTGCGCATCGGGCTCGGTCTTCGGCGGCTCGGGTTCGTAGTAGATGCGTTCGGCCATCAGAATCTCTCCGGATGAGGCATGGTCTGCGGCGGCTCGACATAGTCGTCGCGGGCCCATTTCACCGATGCGTCGATACCGGCGTTCGGCGTGCGGGTATGGTTGCGGAAGTTGTTTCGCGGCAGGGGGGCGCCGCCGTTCGGCTTGCTCAGGCATTCGAGCTTGACGGCGAGCTCCTTGTAAGCGGGCGTGTTGACGTCGGGATCGTGATGCTCGCCTGTCATCTCGTTGACGCCGGGCTTGCCCTGATGGATCGGCAGGTAAAGGGTATTGCCGCGGACGCGGTCGGTGACGAGCGCGATCATCTCTGCCGATCCGCGGCGCGAGGTCAGGCGCACCCATGCGCCGTCGACGATGCCGCGCTCGGCCGCGAGTTCCGGGCTCACTTCGACGAACCAGTTCGGCGCCTCGCGCCAGATGCGCGGCCCGCGCCCCGTTTGATTCATGCCTTGGAACTGTTCGAGCATGCGCCCGTTGTCGGCAATCAGATCGAATTCGCCGTCGGCGTCTTCCGCCGGCGGTTTCCATTCGAGCGGATAGAGCACCGCTTTGCCGTCGTCCGTATGGAAGCGCTCGGTGTAGAGCAGCGGCGTATCCTTGCCGTCGGCGGCGACCGGCCAGACGAGCGACTTCCATGCTTCGAGACGTTCGTAGCTCACGCCCTTGAAGATCTTGGCGATGCCGGCTACCTCGTCCATGATCTGCGACGGATGCGTATAGCCCCAGTCGTGCCCCATGCGGGCGGCAAGCTCGGTCAAGATGCGCCAGTCGGGGCGGCTGTCGCCGAGGGGCTCCATCACTTCATAGAAGCGCTGGATGCGTCGCTCGGTGTTGACGAACGTGCCGTCTTTTTCCGTGCTCGGGCAGCCGGGCAGCACCACGTCGGCGAATTCGGCGGTGCGGCTCAAGAAGATGTCCTGCACGACGAAGAAGTCGAGCTTCGTGAAGGCCTTGTGGACGTTTTCCGAATCGGCGTCGGAGAACGCCGTTTCCTCGCCTATGACATACATTGCACGGATGCGCTTTTGCGCCGCCTCCTCGACCATGAGGAAGTTGTCCTGCCCGACCTTGTCGGAGAGGCGGCTCGGCTCGACGCCCCACGCTTGTGCCCATTTTGCGCGCATGGCCGGATCGGTGACCTTCTCGTAACCCGGGTAGACATTTTTCAGACACCCGAAATCGCTCGCGCCTTGGACGTTGTTGTGGCCGCGCATCGGATAGCCGCCGGTGCCCGGGCGTCCGTAATTGCCCGTGACGAGCAGCAGGTTCGAGAGGGCGGTGCTCGTATCGGCGCCGTGGCTATGCTGCGTGATGCCCATGGCCCAGAGCAAGCAGACGCGCTTCGCTTCGCCGATCATGCGCGCGGCCTCGATCAATTGTTCGCGCGCGATGCCGGTGACCTGCTCGGCGAATTCGAGCGTGAACGGTTCGAGCGAACGCCGGTATTCGTCGACGCGATTGACGCGGTTCGCGAGAAACTCGGTGTCGGCCAAGCCGTGATCGAACATGTAGCGCGATAGGGCGCTGGCCCAGACGAGGTCGGTGCTTGCCTTCGGCCGCAAGTAGAGATCGGCGCGCTCGGCCATTTCATGACGGCGCGTGTCGACGACGAGCAGCTTTTGTCCGCGCAACTTGTGCGCCGCCTTGATGCGCGAGGCGATGACCGGATGATTCTCGGCTGTATTGCTGCCGACGATGACGACGAGATCGGCTTGCTCGATGTCGGCGATCGTGCCGGCGTCGCCCCCGTAGCCCACCGTGCGAAAGAGCCCCATCGTCGCGGGGTTCTGGCAGTATCGCGACGAGTTGTCGACGCTATTTGTGCCGACGATGAGGCGCGCGATTTTCTGCGTGAGATAGGCCTCTTCGTTGCTGGCCTTGCTCGACCCGATGAACCCGATGCTGTCGGGGCCGTGCACGTCGCGTATTTCGAGCAGCCGCCGCGCGACGAGATCGAGCGCCTCGTCCCAACTCGCGGGGCGAAAGCGGCCGTTTTCTCGAATCAGCGGCGTCGTGAGCCGCTTGTCCGCGTTGATGAAGTCCCACGCGAATTTGCCCTTGATACAGGTCGATATGCCGTTGACGGGTGCATCGACGACGGGCTGCACCTTGAGCAACTGGCGATCGCGCGTCCACATTTCGAACGAGCAACCGACGCCGCAATAGGTGCAGACCGTCTTGGTCCGCTTGATCTCGGGCTGGCGCCAATGCATGTCCATGACCGAAAGCGCGGTGATAGGCGGCGCGCCTACCGTGTTTTCCAGCGTTTTGACGAGGTCGATCAGCGGCCGCTTCATCGATTCGGGCATGGCCGTAAACGGCCCCGCATCCGGCTGCATCGCTTTTTCGAGCAAGGCGTTGCAGGGGCAAACGGTGACGCACTGCCCGCAACTGACGCAGCTCGATTCGTCGACGGTTTTGCCGCCGTCCCATAGCACGCGCGGATGCGCCATCGAGTAGTCGATGCTCAGCGTTTCGTTCACTTCGACGTTTTGACACGCTTCGACACATCGGCCGCAGAGAATGCACTGATCCGGATCGTAGGTGTAAAACGGACTCGTTTCGTCCTTGTCGTAGGGCTTGCGCTCGTACGGATAGCGCTGAATCGGCGGATTCATTTGCGCGACGGTATTGTGGAGCGTGCAATCGCCCGTGTTGTGTTCGCAGACGGTGCAGTAAAGCTCGTGCTTGGCCAGCAGGCGGTCGAGGCCTTCGTGCCGCGCGGCTTTCGCTCGTTCGCTCTCGCTGACGATCGATAGGCCGTCGGCGCTGCGCACGGCGCAACCGCGCACGAGCTCGCCGCCGACTTCGACCCAGCAGACATCGCAGGTCTGCAACGCGCCGAGCGTGCGGTGGTAACAAACATGGGGCAATTGAATATCGTGCGCGGCGAGAAAATCGACGAGCGGCTGATTGGCTTCGCCACTCAGCGCTTTGCCGTCGTACGTCAGCGTGCATGGAGGCGAATTGCCCATGGGTTGCTCCTTTCGGCGATCTTTCGGGATGTCGAGGCTCGCGGTAGGGCAACCGTCAGCAGTCCGAAATGAATAAGGAAAGCGAAGGAAATATGCGCAAGGTCGACCGGTGAACGAGCGCGAGCATGGGGCGTTCCCGCTCTGCGATCGCCGCACGCCCGCGATGCACGAGCGATTCGTCAGAGGGACGTTTCATCGCCGCGTGAGGGCGCGCGCCGCGCAGGGCACGGACGATGCTTGCGGTGAGACGTCTGTTTCGTTTTAGGGAGACAATCCATGCCCCATGCCAAATCGCCTGCCGGTAAGGACCCATCCAACGAGTCGCCGGGCGAAGAAAAATCCCACGCCCACGTCGAGCGCGAGCCGGTCCCCGGACACACCGAGAACATCCCGGTCGACGGCGACATGCGACAGGCGCCCGGTACGAGCCCGGCGACCGGCCCCGTGGCCGGGCCCGTCGAGGACGTCGCGCCGCCGGCGGAGCCGCAGACGAAGCCCGGAACCCCGCCGGGCTCGCAGAGCGAGCGCGATCGCCTGCGCGGCAGCAGTTGAGGGCGCGATGGATAGGCATGTAAACGGGGAACAGGGCGGCCCGCGGCGTCGCCCAGCGCCGGCACGCCGCTGCTCTGTCGTTATGCCGCCCAATTGCGTGCGATATCCGCGAGCGTCTCGCGCAGCCACATGTTCGCCGGGTCCAGTTGGCTGCGCGGATGCCAAGCGGCGGACATCGAGAAGCCGTGCGCCTCGAACGGCAACTCGAATACGTCTAGCTTATCTCGATGATGCGTGACGAGCCGCGACGGAAGCGTCGAGACATAGTCGGTCAGCGCAACGAGTTCCGGCACGGCGGTGAAATGTTGAACCGATAGGGCGACGCGCCGCGACCGCCCGAGCGCTTCCAAATGCTCGTCCATGAAGCCGAAGAAACTGCCGCCGCTCGTCGACACGAGCACATGATCGAGCGCGCAGTACGTGTCGAGATCGAGCGGCGACGTGCCGCGCGGATGTCTTTTGCGTTGCACGAAGACGAACCGCTCGTCATAGAGTTTGCGCGCCTTCGCCCAAGTAGGAACCATTCGCTCCGAACCGATGAGCAGATCGATTTCGCCGCGCTCGAAGCGATCGACGCTAGTCGATTGCCCCGCGGTGACGAATGCGAGCTGCACATTGGGGCCTGCGCGTTCGGGCCAGGCTCGCATCAGCCGAAAACCGAGCACGGCGACGGCCTGGTCGCTGCCTGCTATCGCGAAGCGGCGGGTATCGGCGAACGGATCGAACGAGGGCTGCTCGCGCACGAGCACTTCGAGCTGGGCGAGAGCGGCTTTGAGAGGCGCCATCAACTCGGCGCCGCGAACGCTGCGCGTCATGCCGCGGCCGCTCGGCGCGGGAATCAACAGCGGGTCGCCGAACATCTGCCTCAGGCGCGCGAGCTGGGTGGAGACGGCCGGCTGCGTCAGATGCAGCCGCTGGGCCGCGCGCGTGACGTTCGATTCCTCGAGCAAAGCATCGAGCGAAACCAGCAGATTCAGGTCGATGCCCCTGAGATCAATCATATTGATGGGTCGAATTCTGAGAATTGATTTCAAGAATACGTCGGCGGCCTCTACAGTTCAATCGTCCGATCTCATTCGATCGACGGAACCCCACGGAGGAAACGACGATGAAAGCCTGGATGCTAGACGAACCCGGAAAGCCCTTGGCGCTGCGCGAAGAACCGACGCCGCAAGCGCGCCGCGGCGCTGTCTTGCTGCGCATGGAAGCGGTGCCGCTACTCAGCTATACGCGCGCCTATGTCGAGGGCAAGCTGCCCTACGCGTTCCCGCCCGGACCGTTCTCGCCGGGGACGAACGGCATCGGCAGAATCGAGGCGGTCGGGGAGGCTGTATTCGGCTTCCGCCCTGGGCAGCGCGTTGCCGTCCATCCGTATTGGCGTGCCGACGAGACCGTCGCCGAGCCTGAGCAAGTGCTGATCGGCTTGACAGGCATCAGCGCGGCGAGCGCGCCGCTGCTGGCGGACTTCCGGCATGGTTCGCTGCGCGAGCTCGCGCAATTCCCTGCGTCGACGATCGTCGCGCTGGAAGGGCTCGACGCCGTGCCGTCCGCTCGGCTGGCCGCGCTGGGCAAGTTCTCGGTTCCGTTCGGGGGGTTGCGGCGGGGCCGGCTTGCCGCAGGCGAGGTGGTGGCCGTCAACGGTGCGACGGGCTACTTCGGGTCGGCCGCCGTGCTTGCCGCTCTCGCTCTGGGGGCGAGCCGCGTCGTGGCCCTGGGCCGCCGCGCACAATCGCTCGCCAAGCTCGTCGAATTGGGCGAGGGACGCGTGAAGGCTGTCGTGCTGACAGGAGACGGGGCGCGTGATGTCGCAGCGATCCGCGAGGCCGCGGGCGGCGGCGTCGACCTCGCGTTCGACATGGTGGGGCACGCGACGGATGCCGAGGCGACGCTCGCCGCGCTGCGCAGCTTGCGGCGCAACGGACGGCTCGTGCTCATGGGCAGCATGCAAGTCGCGTTGCCGATTCCCTACGGCGAGATGCTGCTGAACAACTGGGAGTTGATCGGCAACTTCATGTACACGCGGGCCGACTATTTGACGTTGGTGTCGCTGGTGGCTTCCGGGCAGTTGTCGCTCGACGGTATCGACGTGACGACCTTTCCGTTCGCGCAGTTGGAAGCCGGGATCGATCGAGCGGGGGCAGCGCAAGGGCTGCAATGCACGGTCGTCGCGGCGGAGGGAGCGCGCGCCTGGGGCTAAGCGCGCGTGAGCGCAGGCGCGGGCGTACTACCGAGCCGTATGCGCCGCTGCTTCGATCGTCAATTCACGAGCATCCCCGTCAGCCAATACGCCTGCGCGACGGTCATCACGGAGACGACGAGGGCAAACAATAGGCTGTGGCGTACGGTAAAGCGGAACAGCGAGGCTTCTTGCCCGACGAGGCCCGTCGCCGCGCAAGCGACGGCGATCGACTGCGGCGAGATCATCTTGCCGGTGACGCCGCCTGTCGTGTTGGCCGCGACGAGCAGCGTGTCGGATACGCCGATCTGATGCGCCGTCGTATGTTGCAGCGAGCAGAAGAGCGCATTGGACGACGTATCGGATCCCGTCAGAAACACGCCCAGCCAGCCGAGCAGCGGCGAAAAGAACGGGAACGCAGCGCCGGTGCCGGCGAGCAGCAATGCAAGCGTCGACGACATGCCCGAGTAGTTTTCGACGAAGGCGAACGCGAGCACGAGGCCGATCGACAGCACGGGGCGGCGCAGTTCGCCGAGCGTTTCGACGAAAGCGGCCGCGGCTTCGCGTGGCTTGATGCGGAGCAAAGCGGCGGAGAGCAGGGCCGTCAGAAAGATGGCAGTGCCGACGGCCGAGAGCAGGTCCAGCTTGAACACCGCATCGTAGGCTTTGGGCGCGGCGACGATCGGCGCGGTCTTGAGCACGAGCTTATCGAGCCCGGGCACGTGCATCGAGAAGACGGTGCCCGCGAGCGCGCCGTGTGCGGCGAACAGGGCTTTGAACGACGGCAGGCTCCAGATCGTTACGATGATCGTTAGGAGTCCGAACGGTGCCCAAGCGCGCAGCGTTTGAGCGGCCGAGTAGGGCGACGCCTGGCGGCTCGTGCCGACCGTAGGAGCGCCGCCGCCCATCCCGCCGAAGCCCGACAATGCCGCGGCACCGCCGCCGTTGGCGCTCGCAGCGGTTTGCGAGGCCGAGCGCGGTTGCCATACCTTCAGGAAGACTGTCAGCGCGACGAGGCTCACGAGCGCCGACGAGATGTCGGGAAGCTCGGGTCCGATGTGATTCGACGTGAAATATTGCGTGACTGCGAAGCTGCCGCCTGCGACGAGGGCGGCGGGCCAGGTTTGCCTGACGCCGCGCATGCCGTCCATGACGAAGACCAGCCAGAACGGCACGAACAGCGAAAGCAGCGGCAATTGGCGTCCGGCCATCGCCCCGACGTGGAAAGGGTCCAGGCCGGTCACCTGTCCCGCGACGATGATGGGAATGCCCATCGCCCCGAATGCGACGGGCGCCGTATTGGCGACGAGGCACAAACCCGCCGCGTAAAGCGGATTGAAGCCCAGGCCGACTAGCAGCGCCGCTGTGATGGCCACCGGCGCCCCGAAACCGGCGGCGCCTTCGAGGAACGCGCCGAACGAAAACCCGATCAGCAGCATCTGCAGCCGCCGGTCGTCGGTAATCGAGAGCACCGATGCGCGGATGATGTCGAACTGTCCCGTCTTGACGACGATCTTGTAGAGAAACACGGCCGTCACGATGATCCAGGCGATCGGCCACATGCCGTAGGCGAAGCCGTAGCCGGCTGCGGCGAACGCTTGGCTGGCCGGCATGCCGTAAGCGGTGATGGCCACGATGAGCGCAAGCGCCAGTGTGATCGCGGCAGCCACATGGCCTTTGAGCTTCAGCCCTGCCAGTGCGGCAAAGTAGAAGATGACGGGGATGCCCGCCGCCAGGGCGGAAAGCCCTAAGCTGCCGAGCGGCGTATAGGTTTGACTCCACGGTTGCATATCGGTCTCCTCCGATGCAATAAGAAACTCGGTGGCTGCGCTGCGCTGCGCTGCGTCGTGCCGTGCCGTGCGGCGCGCGCGTTCGCGCCGCGCATCGCGTATGGCGAGCGCGGAGCCGGCGCTGCGCGCTCGCCGGTCGGGCGGTTTCGGCTATTCAGTGATTCGGTGATTCAGAGATTCAGCGATTCAGCGATTCAGCGATTCAGCGATTCAGCGATTCGGTGATTCGGTGATTCGGTGATTCGGCGATTCAGCGATTCAGCGATTCGGCGATTCGGCGATTCGGCGACTCAGTGACTCAGTGACTTGGTTATTCGTCTATTCCGGTTGGCCGCGCGCGCGCAAGAGGTCCGCGAGGCTGCGAGGCGCCGGCTTGAGAGGCGTGCGGTGTTGCGTCCATCCCATCTGTTGCGCGGGCGCGAAGGCGGAGAGCCGCGTCGCCGCCCAGCGGAACAGGCGGTACACGCGCGGGTGCGCGAATGCGCCGCGCCAGAACCGCCAGACGATGTGCTCGCGCGCGCTGTAATTTGCGCCTTGCCCGCGCAGCGGATGCGAGACGGACTCGCTGGGGGCGCGATTGGCTTCCGTGCGCAAACGAATCAGCAATTGCGGAATCGGGATGCGCACGGGGCAGACTTCGCCGCACGCGCCGCATAGCGAGGAAGCCGTCGGCAAGTCCGCCGTGGCCTCGAGGCCGAGCAGATGCGGGGAGATGATTTTTCCGATCGGTCCCGGGTAGGTCGTCCCGTAGGCGTGACCGCCGATGCGCGTATAGACGGGGCAGTGATTCATGCATGCGCCACAGCGAATGCATTGCAGCGTTGCGCGCAGTTGCTCGTCGGCATAGGCTTGCGTGCGGCCGTTATCGAGCAATACGACGTGCATCTCGCGCGGTCCGTCGCGCTCGCCCTCACGGCGCGGCCCCGAAATCAGATTGAAGTAAGTGGTGATCGCCTGACCTGTTGCCGAGCGCGTCAGAAGACTCGACAGCGGAACGATGTATTCGAGTTTCGCGACGACCTTCTCGATCCCCATGATGGCGATGTGCACGTCGGGCACCGTCGTGGAAAGGCGGCCGTTGCCTTCGTTCTCGACTAGCCATAGCGTGCCGGTATCGGCCGCTGCGAAGTTCGCGCCCGACAGCCCGATATCGGCGTCGACGAACGCATGCCGCAGGGCGCGCCGGCCGGTCTGGATCAGCTCGTCGACATCCTCGGTATAGGCCGCATCGGCGATATTCGCTTCGAACAAGCGGGCGATGTCGCGCTTGGTCTTGTGAATCGCGGGCATGACGATATGCGAAGGCTTTTCGTCGGCCAGTTGAACGATGAATTCGCCAAGATCGGATTCCGTGCAAGTCACGCCGCGTTCTGCAAGGTAATGGTTGAGCTCGATTTCCTCGCTCGCCATCGATTTGCCTTTGACGATGCGCTTGGCGCGATGCGCCTTTGCAATGCTCAGGACGATCTCGTTCGCATCGTCGGGCGTCTCGGCCCAATGTACTCGAACGCCCGCGGCGACGAGTTTCGCTTCGAGTTCGGTCAGCAACTCGGGCAGGCGCGCGAGTGCGTCTTGACGAATCGCTTCGCCCAGGTCGCGCAGCGCTTCGAGCTCGCCGGCATGGGGAAATTGCACGGCGCGTTTGCCTTGCAAGAAGTCCATGGCGCCTCGAAAGCTCGCGCGCAGGTCGGGATCGCCGAGCGCCGCGCGCGCACGCGCCTTGAAATCGGCCGGCGGCACAAAGTGAAGGTCATGCGTGCTCATCGGCTGCTCCCTTGCGGTGCTGATCGTGCTGGCCGCGCTCGTCGCGCTCGTCGTGCTCGTCTGTGACGATGACGACCCAGAGCCTGCGCGGGCCGTGCGCGCCATAGGCCAGCGTTTGCTGAATGTCCGACGTCTTGGAGGGGCCGGAGACGAGCACGAGGTTCGACGGCATGCCGTCGCGCCAACGCTCCGCGCGTGCTGCCTCGTACAAATCGCGATGCAGCGTATCGGCGTAGACGAGCGCGATATGTAGCGGCGGCGCGAGCGACATCGTGCGCGGCGAGCCGCGATCGGGGCAGACGATCAGCGTACCGGTTGCGGCGATGCCCGAGCGTGCGACGGTGAACCCGGCTTCGACCGTATCGAAGAGCTCGTGCTTCCAGCCTTCGATCGGGCGTGTGAACGCAAGCGGCTCGACGGCTTCGGGCAGCGCGGAGGCGAGGGCCGCGCCCTCGGCGCGCCCCGTGTCGATCAACAGACGGCGCACGCCGGCATCGGCGATGCGCTGCGCCAGAGTTTCGGGCCATTGTTCGGCACTGGCGCGCCAGACTTCTGCATGCGCGCCGGTCAGCGCGGCTTCGAATGCGTCGACCCGTTGCTCCGGTCCGGCATCGCCGAGCGATTGCCACTGCGCGTAATGGGCGTCGATGCGCACATCGAGGCCCGTATCCGCGGCGGGCACGTGCGACGGCGTGGGCGAAGCGGGCGAAGCGGCGCGCAATCGGCCGAGGATTCGTTCGCGTGCGGCGATCATGCTTCGCCTCCCGTGCGGCGCCATAAGAAACTCGCGAGATGCTCCACAGCCAGCGGGGCGTTTTGATGCTCGGCGGCGTGGCCGATGTTGAGCAAGCAACCGCAATCGGCCGAGACGAGCCGATCGCATCCGGTCGCGCAGGCGGAAGCGACTTTGTCCCTCACCATGGCGCCCGAGATGTCGGGATGCTTCAGTGAGAACGTGCCGCCGAACCCGCAGCATTCCGATTCGCGCTCATGTTCGATTCGTGTGACGCCCGGCAGCGAATCGACGAGTGCGACGCCGTGCACGCGGGTGCCCATTTCGCGCCGTGCGGCGCAGGAGGTATGCAGGACGACGCGTTCTTCGCCTAGCGCGGCCACGGCATTCGCATGCTGGTTCGCGCCGGCGCCGGTGAAATCGACGTGGAGCACGTTGACGAGAAATTCGGTCAGCTCATAGACGCGCTCGCCCAACTGCGTCGCGCGGCGTGCGTCGTCGGAATCGTCTTCGAACAAATGCGGCCAGTGATGCCGCATCATGCCGGCGCACGAGCCCGAGGGGACGACGATCGGCCAGGGCTCGCGAAAGAGATCCCATTGCGCGCGAGCGACGGCGCGGGCTTGGCTGGGATTGCCGCTGCTGTACGCGGGCTGCCCGCAGCAGCTTTGCGACCGCGGAAAGTGAACGGTGAGTCCTTCGCGTTCGAGCAGCCTCACGGCGTCGAGCCCCGCTTGCGGGACGAATAGATCGACGAGGCAGGTGGCGAACAAATAGACGTCTGTGGGCCGAGCGGTGGGGTAGTGTCGTTGCGGCATGTCTCTCTCCGTGGCCGTCCGGATGCGGCGAAGCTGCGACGGCGGCCATTGAGCGCATAATTGCCGCAATATCGGCTCAGGACAAATTGGTTGGTCCAATTCAACGGCCGTAGAACGTATGAAGGAAGGCGAGGCGATGAGAGAAAGGCTTGATGCGCGCTCGCGCGTCGAAGCGACGATGCGCCGGCTCGAGACGTCGTTGCTCGACGGCACCTGGGCGGTGGGAGAGCGTCTGCCGGCTGAGCGTGCATTGGCGGAGCAATACGGCGTCGCGCGCAACACGATTCGCGAAGCGATTCAACGGCTCGCAGCGCGCGGGTTGCTGGTGAGCCGGCGCGGGGCGGGCGTATACGTGACCGACCGCTTGCGCACGGGCATGGCGTCGCCGTGGGGCGAACTCGTCGCCGATCACCCCGCGTTGCGCGACGACATCCTCGAATTTCGCCGTGTGCTGGAAGGGGCGACTGCGTACTTCGCGGCCATGCGTGCGACCAAGGCGGAAATGAAGGAGATCGGCGCCCTGATGCGCGCGCTCGAAGACGCGCGCCGCACCGACGACAAGGCGGCCGAAGCCAGAGCCGATGCGAAGTTGCACGAAGCGATTGCCAAGGCATCGCACAACACGATGTTCTTGCACCTGCATGCGAGCGTGCTCGGTGTGCTGCGCGAACACATCACGATCAACGGAACCGGATTGCGCGAGCAAGGCGAGGATGCATCGGCGCTGTTGCTGCAACAGCACCGAACGCTGTGCGACGCGATTTGCGCGCGCCGGCCCGAGGAAGCGCGCACTGCGATGCAGACGCACATCGACTTCGTGCGCAGCAAGATGGAATAGCGCGAACCCGATCGGCGATGCGTCGCACCGTCGCGCTTGACCACTCCAGGGCTCGACCGAACGAGCGAAGCTGCGGGCGCCGGCCGGGATCCGATGACGCCACGGCGCCTGCCCGGATGAGCGTTCGCTCGCATGCGGTTCCGCCCACCGACGGCGACGCGTTCGCTCGCTTGCGGTTTAGCCCATCGACGACGCGCTTGCGTCTCAGGCCGTCGTCTTGTGCGTGCACGCGGCGGGTGCGGCTGCTCGCGGCATATTCGACCAGCGCAGCAGCACGGGAAATGCGAAACAGCCGATGATGGCGACGGCGGTGACGAACTCCGCGAGTGCGGACACCGTACCCGGCATGGCGGCGACGAGATAGATCGCGAGCGAGCCGGCAGTGAGATGCATCGCGCCCATGAGTCCGGATGCGGCGCCGGCATTGTCGGGAAAGCTCGTTACGCCGCCCGCGAACGAGAGCGGAATGAGAAACCCATTGGCGAGCGTGACGACCGAGATCGCGAGGATCATCGGCAGCGGCGACATGCCGCCGAGCCATCCGGCGAGGAGCAGGCTTACCGCACCGACCGCGAGAATGACATAACCGATGCCGAGCAGCCGATCGATGCCTTGCGTCTTCGCCAGACGGCGCGAAGTCAGGTTGCCGAAGATGTAGGTGACTGACAGCGTCAAATAGCAATAGCTGATGGCCTTCGTCGACAGCCCCATGCTGACGAGAATTACCGGCGAGGCCGCTAGATAGGCGAGATAGGCCGCGTAGCCGACACACAAGTTGAGCGCATAGGACCAGAACCGCGGTTGTGCGAGCAGCATCGGGTAGCTGCGGAACGTGCGTGCGAGCGCGCCGGCGTTGCTGCCTCGGCCGGAGCGAGGCGCCGTCTCGGGAATGTAGACGGCCAGCAGCACGACCGCGAGCATCCCGAGCGCCGCCGTGAGCAGGAACGGCGCGCGCCACGACACATAGGACGTGATGTATCCGCCAACGAGCGGCGACAGTGCCGGTGAGGCGCCGACGATCGGCATGATGGTCGTGAACGTACGGGCAGCCGTCTTCGCGTCGAAGATATCGCTGACGATCGCGCGGCCGATGACCATGCCGGCGCCCGCGCCGAGCGCTTGGAAAACGCGCGCAAGGCCGAACGCCGTCACGTTCGGCGCTATCGAGCAACCGACCGAGGCGACGGCATAGACGAGCATGCCGCCGATGACGAGCCGGCGGCGGCCGTAGGCATCGGAAAGCGGACCGTAAAGCGCTTGTGCGAGCGCGAGGCCGATTACGTAGATGCTGAACGTGTGCTGAAGCGCGGAGATCGGCGTACCGAATGCCTGGGCGGCCAGCGGCATGCCGGGCAGGTTGATGTCGGAGGCGACCAGCCCGCTCGCGCTGAGCAGCACGAGCGTGACGAGCAGGACGCCGTGGGGCATGGTGAAGCGTGGCTGGGTCATGGCGACGGTTCCTTGAATTTGCGATGGCCGCGTGCGACGGGGCAGGCGGCAAACGATGATCACGGCGACAGGTTACCGGGGCGCATATAATGCAGTCCAAGACTTAATTTGTCATAGATGATGCAAAAAATGACTTAACGATGGAGCTGCAGCAACTTCGATATTTCGTGGCCGTGGCGGAGACGGAGAACGTCGCGCGGGCTGCCGAGCGGTTGCATATTTCTCAATCGCCGCTGTCGCGCCAGATACGCCAACTCGAAGATCATCTGGGGCTGCAGTTGTTCGAGCGCATCAAACAGCGCGTGCGCTTGACGCCTGCCGGACGGGAGTTTCTGCAAGAGGCTCGCGATCTGCTGAGCCAGGCCGAACGGATCGAGGAGCGGGCGCGGCAGGTGGGCAAGGGCGAGGCCTGTTCGCTATCGATCGGCTATTGCGAAGGCATCATTCATAACGGCCGGTTGCCTGCCGCGCTGCGCCGTTTTCGGTCGGCGCATCCGCGCGTGAGCCTGAAGCTCGCGGCGATGCGCTCGGGCGAGCAGATCGATGCGCTCGAGCGTTCGTTGATCGACATTGCGTTCGTCTACAACCTGCCCAAGCCGCGCGATTCGCTGACGAGCCGTTTGCTGACGCGCGAGCCGTTCGTCCTCGCATTGGCGGACGACCATCCGCTGGCAGAGAAAGCGACGCTCGCCCCGCGCGATCTGGACGGCTTGCCGTGGATCGCGTTGCCTAAGTCGATCAATCCCGCTGCGCGCGAGCGCTTTCTGGCGGCGTGTGCGTCGTGCGGGTTCGCGCCCGATATCCAATTCGAAGTGGCGCAAGTATCGACAACGCTGGGGCTTGTCAGCGCGCGGCTCGGCGTCGCCATCATGCAGGCGAGCATGCAACGTATGAGTCCTCCGGGCGTCGTGTTCAAGCCGATGGCGTGGTTGCCCCTTACTGTCGAAATTCATTTGCTTTGGCGCACGCATGCGCAGACGGCCGGCATTCGGCATTTCATGCGGGCGTTGGAGGAGACGGATAGCGATGCGGTGGCGATAGCGATATGAATCCCGTGTCGAGGGGGCGGCGAAGTAAGGATCGGTAAGGGGCGGTCGGCGTGCTCGGGAAAGCGCCACATGTTGTGAGGGTTCAGAAACATCGAGTCCTGCCGTAAATCCGCCAAGGGCTGATCGCGATTTGCCGCCCGTCGATTCCGCATTGCGAGGGTAATCGTTTCCGAGATCAGCGTCAGAACAAGGAATAACTATGCTCCCCCGTTTCCGCGATTTGCGTATCGGCGTCCGTTTGGCCGTTGCCTTCTTTTTTGCGGCGCTCCTGACAGCAATACTCGGCGGTATCGCCTATGCCCGGCTGGCCGCTATCGGTGACGAATGGCAACGGTACGAATCGGTCACGGTCGCAAAATTGCGGCTGCTTCAGCAAGCAAAAGATGCTTTCGGCGAGGCGGTGCATAGCTACAAGGATTACGTGCTTCGCGGAGGCGATTATCGAGCGAAGTTCCTCGCCGGTATGGATGAGATCGATAAAGCGGCACGGACGTCATTGCAAATGGGGACGTTCGACGCGAAGGAGCCGGCCGCTGTCGACACGTTGACGAGCGCCACCGCGGACTACCGTGCCTCGCTGGCGAAACTCGATCCGCTCGTGCAATCGGGCGCGTCTATCGAAGCGCGGGACCGCGGGGTCGCAGGCGCCGATAAACCCATCGGCAAGGCGCTCGATGCGCTGATTGCCGTCGGCATGGCGCGCACGCATGAAGAGGGTGCGGCGATTACTCGCTTGGCGCTATTGGCGCAGCGCACGATTATCGTGGTGACGCTCGCCGCGTTGGCATCGGCCATGTTGTTGGCGATTTTTATCACGCGCACTATCACGGTGCCGATCGGAATTGCAGTATCGGCTGCCGAAGCCGTGGCGCGAGGCGATCTCACGCAAGAGATCGAGTCGGATCGGGCCGACGAGACGGGGCGCCTCTTGCGCGCGCTGAAGGAGATGAACGAGAGTCTGTTGCGCGTCGTGGGGCAAGTGCGCCGCGGCGCCGATAGTCTCGCGACGGCGACGAGCCAGATCGCCGCGGGCAACCAAGACCTTTCTTCCCGTACGGAAGAGCAGGCCAGTTCGCTTCAAGAGGCGGCGTCCAGTATGGAGCAGCTCACCGCTGCCGTGACGCAGAGCGCGACGCATGCGCAACAGGCTACATCGCTCGCGTCGGATGCGGCCGACGTCGCGCACAAAGGGAGCGCAGTGGTTCAACAGGTCGTCAGCACGATGGGGGAGATCAGCGCGCGCTCGGACAAGATCGGCGAAATCACGGGCATCATCGAGGGCATCGCCTTCCAGACCAACATTTTGGCGCTGAACGCCGCGGTGGAAGCGGCGCGCGCGGGCGATCAAGGGCGCGGGTTCGCGGTGGTTGCAGGCGAAGTGCGCAACTTGGCGCAGCGCTCCGCCAGCGCGGCGAAGGAGATCAAGGACCTGATCGCCGCGTCGGCCGCCAAGGTACAGGATGGCGCGCATTTGGCGTCTGAAGCCGGGGACACGATGAGCGAAGTGACGCGTGCGGTCGCACGGGTCAGCGACATCATGAGCGAAATCGCCGCGGCTTCGGCTGAACAAAGCCGAGGCATCGAGCAGGTCAATTTGACGGTTGCGCAAATGGACGAGGTCACGCAGCAAAATGCGGCGCTCGTCGAGCAGGCGGCGGCCGCGTCGGCTTCTCTGCATGAGCAGGGGCGGCAACTGAGCGATGTCGTGGCGTTTTTCCGGCTGGAGAGAAAGGCGGGATTGCGACGGGGGGTGACGGTTTCGGTGTGAGGGGGCGGTGGCGAGATGGTGCCGTCGATAGGGTCGCACTTTAACGTTGGGGATGCTGGCCGAAGCCATGCGTCGTGGAAGTGGGATACCGCCGAAATTGAGGCGACGGAGCAGGGCGGCGCAGCGCAACAGCGCGGTTGACACTTCGTTGACAGTTGGAAAAGAAAAAGGGGCTGCGCTCACACGCAACCCCTTGATTTCTTTGGTAGGCCGTACTGGATTCGAACCAGTGACCAACGGATTAAAAGGAACGGTCGCGGGGGTTCCGGGGAGTTCCCGAATCTTCTACAAAGCTTTGCCCTGTAAGGGTTTTAGCGGTTTTGTGCGGTGCGGCGAATTCCCGAAAAATCCGCGTTTTCGTGTAGTTTTCCGGGCATCGTTACACAGGAATTACACAGAGATGGCGTAGCCCGTACCGTCTTGGCGTGTCGAGTCCGGCGCACCCCTGGATCGCCCGTTCATGGGCATTGCGGCCCGGTTTGAGCGCTCCGTTGGGCTTCGGCGCCATTGGCCCTTATCGAGATAGGGGCGAGCCGCTCCGGACCCTCTGCGATCTCTTGGCCCGACCGGCCGTGCCGTCGCCCGCATTGGCGGTTCGAAAATCGGTGCGACCGTTCGGGCATGGTAAATTCAGACGAAATAAAACCTGAGAGAGGGCCAAGTTGGCGAGCGCAGTCATTTGCGTCGGCGATACCACGTCGCACGGCGGCAAAGTGCTGGAAGGAAATCCCACTGCATCAATAGACGGTAGGCCAATTGCAGGCGTCGGGCATAAGGTCTTTTGCCCACTCTGCAAGGGCGATTTCGCCATCCTGCCTGACTTACTCGGTCGCCGTTTCCCCCACGTCATCGATAACCGCGATACGGCAGTCGCAGGTATGCGTACCGCATGCGGCGCAATCCTAATCGCATCGCAGTCGAGCGACGCAATTGACGACACGGGAGAGGGCAGCCCGAACCTGAATGCCGGCGCCGTCGTAGCGGCTGCCGCAGTCGCGGCGGAGCCCCCGCTATCCCCGAGCCCGACACTCTGTCTCGAATGCCTGAAGGCTGCGGCTGAGAGCGGCGCCACGACGGTAATGCGGGGGTAGGCGGTGCAGCCATCGAAGATCGAGGATTATTTCGCGCAGCGCCAAGCGCAGGCTTCGTTGCCGGTGCGGCTCTATGGGCTCGTCGATGCGCTGCTTTACGAGCGCGCGTCAGGATCGGCGCCGCTTGAGCGCTCAATGTCTACCATCGCCTTGTTCGACGGCACGGCCGACGCTTCACTTGCCGATGCCGGGCCGTGGCTGATCGATTTCGGGCAAGCGTCGCAAGCGGTGCGGCAGTCCTTGTTCAACCTGGGCGCGAGTTCCGAAGGCACGTCATGGCTCATCAGCGCGTATCCGTTCGCTGCGCTTGCCGATGAGCTTCGAGAGCGTTTAAACGCCCGGATGCCGGACGGCCGCACCGCGTTGCTCCGCTTTTACGACGCCCGCCTGATTGGCGACATCGCGCGGCTGCTCTCGCTAAGTCAACGAATTCAATTTTTTGTGCCGACGTTCGACTGGCTCGTTCAGATCGACGGCGAATTGACGAGGGTGCATCCCCATGCTTGAGCTGACCACCGAGCAGGTTGCCGCGCTTGCCGAGATTGATGCGAAGGGATTTGTCGATCGTGTGCTAGCGGATTTGTGCAAGGCCGATCCCCGGCTTGCTGACGATCCGACGTTGTCGTCAAGACTGTGGCGTGCATTCAAGGCGGCGCGTGAGCTTGGCATCGAGCGCGATGAAAACCTCGTTGCCTTCTTGCGCATTGAGGCATACGCCCCGAGCTTTTATGAACAGCCCGCGCCGCGCGCGTGGTTGACCCGTCCGGGCCGCTCTGCGGACGAACGTTTTCATGATTATTTGCGCGTTATGCGCTGGAAGATTGAGCATCCTGAGTACCAGGGAGGATTGAGTAATGGCGGCGTTGGCGATACCGGTAGTAGAGGCAGCCGTGGAAGCGCTTGGACAAGCCTTGGCGCGCGGTGGCGTGGCTTTGTTGGGCGCGGCAGCGACAGCGGGAACGGCTAGCCTGTCCGGTGATACGAAGAAGGAAGACAGCAAGGCCGCACCTGCTGCGCGCACGTTGCCGCGTACCGATGAGAAGTGCAAGAAATGTCCGCCCGAGGCTGGAGTCAAGCTCCGTCGAAACCACGGCGTGAACTGGAACTCCTATCGATATCAAGCGCGCATCACCGGCTTCGCGTTCGATACTGAGGAGTGCCGCTGGAGCGAAGAGTGGGAATGGCTCGACATCGAGTTCGATGGTTTTCTACCTGGCGACTGTTTGCTTCAGGAAACCAAGGGCAACTACGACCAGTTCCTTGACGGCTCGATACCCGGGGCAGAGGACTTTTTTAAAGGATTCGAGTCCATGCAGGACCAGGCCATTGCGCAGGGCACTGCTGTACGCTCGAACCCGCCTGCGCGGCTAAACTGGTACTTCCAGACGCCGCTCGCGCAACGCAAAATGGCCCCGTTGCTTGCCCGCATGGGGATCATGTCAGTCTATCAACCATAATCAGCTATGGAACTCAATGCAATGTTTCGGGACATGTCGCTGCTGTCTCGAGATTTTTCGGCAATGCTCTCCGGCGAGTCGGCGATCGTGGATATCCTCGCTGCCAAATGCCCCCTCATGGAGCGTGTGAACTGGTACTTGAAGGGCGATACGCTAGAAGAGGCGATGCTCTATCGAGCTTTCGACGACGACGGGTCGCCTTCGACCGCTGCAATTGCGGTCCTCACGGAGGAATACAGGGGGAAAAAATCCAAGGTCTCGTATGCTGCGATATGGAACGGCAAGACGGACCCTCATGAAGGCGCTTCGATGTCGTGCCACGTGTCGGATGCAAAGGTCTTGCCGGACACGCTCTCGCTACGAATAGGCTCATCGGCGTGCTACGGAACGGTCAACGATTTCGCCGACGTAGTCAGGGCGGTTGTCACAACGTTCAACCCGTTTGTCGTCGAGGTCTCGCCGAAACGCTACTTTGAAAAGCAGGTATTTGACGACAAGCCTGGCGTTGGCTGGATGCTTTACCTGCCCAAGATCATCACCGCGCAGCAGGTGCCCGAGGCGCGCGCGCTAATACCAGTGCCGGAGGCTGGCCGGAAGCAAACCGGCACGATCATTGTCAGCGTGACGGATGCCGTGTTTTCGGTCGACAATCCGGAGCACGTCGAAGCCGCCAATCGGATCGAGATACGCCTCGTCGATCTGGACTTGCTGCCGCGCTACTCCGACATCTGAATGAACGATGGTCCTTTGCGAGCTCAACTCGCATCGCGATCGGCCTACTCCGCGCGTCAGTGGCCGTATTCACGTGCTGCCCATGCCGCGACGTTTTTCACACGCAGGTGTTTGGCGTAGAAGCTCCATTCGTCGAGGCTCTCTTCGACTCGTCCTGTGAATTCTTGGCGCTCAGCCCCAGTCCATCCCGGTGCGCCCGCGATCGACTGGGTTAAGAGTTTCCCCAACACGAACGGGTCCGAACTCTCCAGCTTTTGCGAGGGGGTGCGGCCAAAATCTTGGACTGGGTTATGCCGCAAGGCCAAGGCTCTCTCGGTATTCGAGCGGACTGAGTGAGCCAAGGGAGACCTTGATCCGCTTTGCGTTATACCAGCGGATGTAAGAGTCGACTACCTCGATGAACTCCTCGATGCTTGTGGCCCGCCAGTCCCGAGAATAGAACAGCTCCGTTTTCAGCCGGCCGAAGAAACCTTCGCACGCCGCATTGTCGGGCGAGCAACCTTTGCGCGACATCGAGCGAATCAGCCTAGCGTCGCTCATCCGCGAAAGCCACCCTGGCCAGCGATAGTGGGCACCTCGATCGGAGTGAAGGACAGGCTTGGCGTTACTACTTGCCAGAGCTAAAGTCGAAAGTGGTGTACGGGGGAGTTGAGGCGGGAAGTTGAAGGCGGT
>CBIHRA010000014.1:0-134393 GCA_966212325.1 uncultured Burkholderiaceae bacterium
AGGATCCGGAAGCGCCGATTTTCAGCGTGGCCGATTACGGTCTCGTCGGCGATCTCTTCGCGCTCGTGCCGGAGCTCGTGACCGCGCTGGGCTAAGCGGGCCGCGCCGCGGAAGTAGGCGCTCGTGGTAAAAGGGAAGGGGCGCATATGCGCCCCTTTTGCTTGTGCGTCCACACTCGCTTTGCGAAGCAAGACGACGCCTTGGATCGAAACGCGCCCTGCCCCTTCAATCACATGCCTTCTACGCTGCTTCCATCGAGAAACGTGAGAATCAACCTACGGCAAAACACGACGTTTCTATTAGCCGGCGCCCCGACATTCGAATCGGGCTTTGACAACATCCATCGATCCCGTCCCTCAACCCGTATGCACTCTGGGCCGGCGCTCCGCCTCCCGAGCTTGGGGGTAGGCGCGGCCGCTGACCGTTACGTCGCACGAGGATGAGCGAATCGGGCGCGCGTCTACTAAAACAAACGGCGCCCGGTTAGGGCGCCGCTCGTGCTGCTATTCGGCTGCTGAGGTATGCGCGAGCCGTTACGCGTAAGCAGGGCGGTGGGCCGTGCCGCGTTCACCGAGGTAGCGGTGAACCGAAAGATCGTCGGCCTGAATCGCCGGACGGCGGCCCGAGATCAGATCGGCCAGCAACTGGCCCGATCCGCACGACATCGTCCACCCGAGCGTGCCGTGTCCTGTGTTCAAGAACAAATTCGAAACCGGCGTGCGGCCGACGATGGGCGTACCGTCAGGCGTCATCGGGCGCAGACCTGTCCAGAACGACGCTTGCGAGGTATCGCCGCCGCCGGGGAACAGATCGTTGACGCACATTTCGAGCGTTTCGCGGCGCGCTTGGCGAAGTTTCTTGTCGTAGCCGACGATTTCCGCCATGCCTCCCACGCGAATACGATCGTCGAAGCGAGTGATCGCGATCTTGTACGTTTCGTCGAGCACCGTCGAAACGGGCGCCTTCGCTGCATCGACGATCGGCGCGGTGATCGAATAACCTTTGAGCGGGTAGACGGGAATCTTGACCAGCCCAGACAACAACGTCGTCGAGTAAGAACCGAGTGCGACGACATAAGCGTCCGCACGCAGCATTTCACTGCCGCAGCGCACGCCCGTGATGCGCTCGCCCGTGGTTTCCAGTGCGTCGATCGGGGTATTGAAGCGGAACTTCACACCGAGCGATTCCGCAAGCGCGGCGAGCCGGGTGGTGAAAAGCTGGCAGTCGCCCGTTTCATCGCCGGGCAAGCGCAGGCCGCCCGTCAGTTTGTGCGAGACAGCGGCGAGCGCCGGCTCGGCATGTGCGAGTTCGGTGGGGCCCAACAACTCGTACGGCACGTTGGCGTCCTTCAGCACGGCAATGTCTTTTTGTGCGCCGTCGAGCTGTTGCTGCGTGCGGAATACCTGCAGCGTACCGCCCGTGCGGCCTTCGTATTGGATACCGGTATCGGCGCGCAACGCCTGAAGACAGTCGCGACTGTATTCGGCGAGGCGCACCATCCGGCCTTTATTGACGGCATAGCGCTCGGCGGTGCAGTTTTGCAGCATCTGCCACATCCAGCGCAGCTGAAACTGCGTGCCGTCCAGACGGATTGCGAGAGGCGCGTGCTTCTGGAACATCCACTTCACTGCTTTTACCGGAACGCCCGGCGCGGCCCACGGTGCCGCGTAGCCGGGCGAGATCTGGCCTGCATTGGCGAAGCTCGTTTCGAGCGCTGGGCCGGTTTCGCGATCGACTACCGTCACTTCGTGACCGGCGCGCGCCAGATAATACGCGGTCGTCACGCCGACGACGCCACTGCCCAAAACGACGACTCGCATAGTTGCTCCGAATGCAGACTAGTCCAGTTGATGTCGCTATACTATTGCGACAAAAGCAGTTTTTGTTTCTGTAGTTTTCTGATTTTTGGTTGAAACACCATGAGAACTCAGCGCCAGCCTGTGCGTAAGCTCGACAAGCTCGATCACAAGATCCTGAACGTGCTGCAGCACGACGGTCGAATCGCGATGAAAGACTTGGCAGAGCGGGTCGGTTTGACCGTGACGCCGTGTATCGAGCGCGTCAAACGCATGGAGCGCGACGGCGTCATCATGGGGTATTACGCGCGCGTCGACCCCGCGCAGCTAGGTGCGGCGCTGCTCGTTTTCGTCGAAATCACGCTCGGCAACAAGGGCGGCAACATGTTCGACCAATTCCGGCGCGAAGTGCAGAAGATCCCCGAGGTGCTCGAATGCCATCTCGTCTCGGGCGATTTCGACTATCTCATCAAGGCGCGCATCGGCGAGATGGCCGATTACCGCAAGCTGCTCGGCGACATCCTGTTGCAGTTGCCTGGCGCAGCGCAGTCCAAAAGCTATGTCGTCATGGAAGAGATCAAGGAGACATTGGTGATCTCCGCGGGCGAGTGAGGGGCGGCGATCTCGCTTGCATGGCTGCCGCGCGGTGGGCATTCGAGGCTTCGTGTATTCGTCCTGCGGGTTATTCGATGCGTGCATAGCGAACGCAGGGGCTCTCTTGGTCTGATTTTTCGGTCGCTGTTCCTTCGACGACCCGTGCCAAATATAAAGTCGGCGCTTTCCACTCGACGTGCGCCGATTTGTCTTCTCTCTCGGTTCGTTCTGGCCGGTGCGGCACCTACGTGCATCGCGTACCGCACGCGCTTGCGGCCGCGGCCCGCAGTCAGGACGGTCGGGCTGCTGCGTTGCACGCCATGGCGGCTGCGGGCAGTTTGGCCGATGTCGCCGGCGCGGCCGGCGATATGGCGGGCGCGTTGGGAACTGGGCAAAGCCCGGAAGCAAAGGTCGAATTGAGCTTCGGCTCATCGCGAAGCAAAAGCGCGTTGACCGAAGACAGTACGCGGAACAACGGTAGCACAGTGAATGCCGGTGGCAGGGCGGCTTTCGCGGCGACCGGCGAGAAGGACGCAGGGCAAGGCAACGTGACGATCGTAGGATCCGACGTGTTGGCAAAAGACGTGTTTTTGAAAGCGCGCAATCGGGTTGATCTTTTCAACAGCACCGACACCGACAAAACGCGTAGCACGAACGAATCGTCGAGTGCCAGCGTTGGCGTTTCTTTCGGCACGAATGGCTGGGGTGTGTCGGCAGCGATGTCGCGTGCGCACGGCAACGCGAATTCGGATGCCGCGACGAGGAACAACAGCCATATTGCGGCGAGCAAGACGGCGACGATCATCAGCGGCGGCGATACGAATATCGTCGGCGCGACCATCGATGCGACTCGGGTATTGGCGGATATCGGCGGCGATTTGAATATCGCGTCTGTGCAGGATACGGTTCGTAGCGCCGCCCATCAAAGCAGCGCCGGAGGCGGTTTTAGCGTAAGCCAAGGCGGAGGCAGCGCTAGCGTTAGCGTGTCGAGCCGTCATGCAAGCGGGAGTTACGCAGGCGTGCGCGAGCAATCGGGCATTCGGGCCGCTGGGGGCGGGTTTGACATCGCGGTCAAGGGCAACACCGATTTGAAAGGCGCATATATCGCGAGCAACGCCGCACCGGATAAGAATCGCTTGGCAACTGGCACGTTGTCCTTCTCGGACGTTCGCAACAGTTCGAGTTACGACGCAACCAGCATCGGTATGAGCGCGGGCGGCAGCTTCGGCGACGGGGGCAACAACTATGCGACGCATGGGGCGACGACCGGCAGCAATGCGGGCGGGGGGGTGCCGGCGACGGTCGGCGAGAGCGGTGCTAGCGCGGCGCTCACGAAGAGCGCAATCAGCACAAGTCACATCACCATACTCGACGAAGCCAATCAGCGGCAGGACATCGGCCTGCTGAGCCGCGATGCGACGGATTTGAACGGTGGCGTTGATAAGCTGCCTGATTTGACGACCGTGCTGAACGAGCAGGCCGATTTGATCGACGGGGCGCAAGGAGCGGCCGAGGTCGTCGCAAAACAGATCGGGGCATACGCGGATAAGAAGCGCGAGGAATCGCTCAAGGTAGCGGCAGAGGAGTCGGATCCAGTTTTCAAGGCCGACTATCAACGACAGGCGGAGCGTTGGGCGGAGGGCGGCACCAGGCGTGCGGCGATGCATATGGCTGGCGGCGCGCTGACGGGCGGGTTAAGCGGTGGCGGCGGCGGGGCGATTGGCGGTGCGGTGGGCGCGGGCGTTTCCGCCATCATGGCACCCCAACTGAAAGAAGTCGCGCGATCGATCGGCGAAGCTGAGCCAACAAGTAGTCGCGATCTGAATGAATTGTTTGGGAACGTGGCGTCGAATGTTCTGGCCGGTGCTACAGGTGCCTTGACGGGTGGGCCTGCGGGGGCGTTGTCGGGGGCTGCTGTGGATCGATTCAATCGGCAGTTGAGCGACAAAGAGAAGCAGGCTATCAAGAACGAAGCAAATGGTAATAACGCCAAAGAAGAGCGATTGTCTAAGGCGGGCTGCTTGACCGTCAGATGCTGGGCAGAGTACAAGCATGCAAGTCGCGAATACAACAAGAACTACGTGAATCAGCTCGAGGCGTCGGAGCTTGGATCGGAGCTCGAATGGGTAGGTCAACGGAAGCGGGCTGGCCTGTTCGACTATACGCCGAGGCAGAAAATCGGCGATGCAGTGAAGAGTGATCCAGTCGGTATCGCAAAGGATACGTTAAAAGTTGGCCTCGGTATTGTGACTGCCAAGACGGGCGGAGTGCTGTGCGGAAGCGGCTTCGGATGCGCGGTGGGCGCGTGGATGTTCGGGGCCGGCACGAGTGATGCGATTGAAGGGGCAACGAGTCTTGGTAATCGCTATGAGGGCGTCGCTGCGCCAGGTACTAATCCTTTGCGTTGGGGATTTTCTCGGCTTAGCCCGACGTGGGGCGATTCCATATACGATGGCATCAACTTCGGAAATTCCATCCTTGCTATGCGAGCGCCTGTTCTGCTCAACATGGGCAAGGCCGATGGCTTGAATCGCCCCAGCACAATGTTCGGGGTGACCGTGCCTGATATCAACAATAAAATGCTGATTCCGTTTGGAAAGGGCGCGGCTCCGTACGGTGCTCATCAAGGGGTTCTATTGCTCGGGGTGGGTTCCAAGGGAGCGGCCGTCCTCAACGATGTCCGTAACGCTGGGGAATCGCAATGAACTGGCGAAGAGCCTACGCAGTTTTCCAAATTTGGTTCACGATTTTCCTTGCGTCTGCTGTTGGAGCCGGATGCTGGTCGTTCCTTGTCGCTGGTCTATGTCGGTTGGCGTTCAGGTTGGATGAAGAAATGGCGCTCTTGCTGGTAGGTTTGCCGTTGTTTCTGCTCTTGTTGCCCCCGTTCATCCGGTTTCTGCCGAAACCTTTGCGCGAGGCCGGAATGCTGAGCGACGAGCCGAGCAGTTTTGGCCCATGGTCAAGGTAACTTCTTGCCCCACAGAGGCTGTGGATCGGTTCAATGGGCAACTTCACCACGGCGAATACGATAATGCGAAGCGGCATGCGAGCACTGTTGCAAAGGAATCAGCTCGAGGCGCCGGAGCGCAATCACGCCGCCCCCGCCCCCTCACGCCGCTTGCGGCACCATGTCCAAGAACCCGGTAACACGTTCGAACCGCCCACCGGCACCGACGACGCCGAAGTCCGAGCCCTTAACGATCACTTCCCCGCCCGGCGCCACGAGATCCCACGAAAAGCGCACGTAGTTGCCGAAACCATCCACCGCGCCGTTGAGCCGGAATTCGTGTTGAGGAAAGCGCTGATGCACAGCGCCGATCATCGCGTGGATCCCCTCATGCCCTTCGCCCGCAAGCAGCGGATCGACGTAAGACGCATTCTCCACCCACGTTTGCGCGATCAAATCGCGGCGGCGGGCGGCATCCGTTTCGTTCCAAGCGGCGAAATAGCGGGAGACGAGATCGAGATGGGCAGTCATGGCTTTCTCCAAATTGCATGGTTGATCGAGGCGACGGCTTCCGCCGTACCGTTCGGGCGCGTTCGTCGGTTCGTCGTTATCGCTCGAACCACTCGGCGCTTGGACCGAAGCATGCGACACCACCCGATCGGCGTCGATTACGCCGGAGGTAATGGAAACGGCGCTGCGTTTCGCTATGATCGTCTCCATGAACCCGACCTCGACCTCGTCGCGCGCCGCCCGCGCCCCTTCGCAACGTCCGCCCCGTCCCGTAGGCGACCTGCTGCGCGAGTGGCGGCAACGCCGGCGCATGAGCCAGCTCGTCCTCGCCACCGAAGCGCAAATTTCGACACGCCACTTGAGCTTCGTCGAATCGGGCCGCGCGCAGCCCAGCCGCGAAATGCTCATGCACCTTGCCGAACAGCTCGATGTGCCGCTGCGTGCGCGCAATGCGCTCTTCATCGCCGCAGGATATGCCCCGTTGTATGCCGAGCACGCGCTGAGCGATCCGCAACTCGATGCGGCGCGCGAGGCGGTTCAACTCGTCTTGCACGGACACGAGCCCTATCCCGCGCTGGCAATCGATCGGCATTGGACGATGGTTGCGGCCAATGCGGCCCTCGCGCCGCTCGTCGCGCGGGCCGCCCCGAGTTTGCTCGAGGCGCCCGTCAACGTGCTGCGCCTCTCGCTGCATCCCGACGGGCTCGCGCCGCATATCGTCGATTGGGCCGGCTGGCGCGCACACGTGCTGCAACGCGTGGACCGCCAAGCGCAAGCAAGCGGCGATACGACGCTAGCGGCGCTCGTCGAGGAACTCGCGGCCTATCCGGCTCCGCCCGGGGCCGATCCCGAGCCGAGCCGCGAACCGGCACCGCTCGCCGACGTAGTCGTGCCGTTCCGTTTGCGCACCGGCATCGGAGTCTTGTCGTTCTTCAGCACGACCACGGTGTTCGGTTCGCCCGTCGATGTGACGTTGTCCGAACTCGCAATCGAAGCGTTCTTTCCCGCCGATGCGGCCACGGCAGACGCATTGCGGTCGTATCGCACGTCGCGGCAAGCGTCGAGCTAGAGCACGTTATCGCGTCGAAGCTGTGCGAGCGCCTCGTCATCGAGCCCGAGCACGGAACGCAACACGTCGGCCGTGCCTTCGCCGAGCACCGGCGGCGGTCGACGCACGGGCAAGCGCTCGCCATCGATACGATAAGGCGGAGCAAGCATGTGTTCGGCGCCCGCGGCCAGTGCGTTGCCGGTCGAACAACGCGGCAAGAATGGCTTGCGCGGCATACATGCCCGTCACGAGATCGACGACGGCCACGCCGAACGGTCGAGCACCCGAATGCCCGACAAAGGCAGCGAAGAGGGCGCACCGTGGAGTAATTGGCTCATTCGCGCGGTCCCGCTACCCACGCTGCGCCGCGATCGTCGGCACGCCGTCGCGCTCGCTCGCGAGTGCGCGCCCTAGCGCCACGTATCGCTCCAGATGATGATCTTCGTCGCCATATTGATGATCGATCATTACGAGCCGTTTGGCGTAGTGCGCGAGCGGCAATTCCCATGTCATGCCGATGCCTCCGTGCAATTGAACGGCTTCGCGCGAGAGCCGCCCGCCGACTTGGCCCACTGTGTATTTCGCGGCCGAGAGCGCCCGTTCGCGCTCGATGCGCGGCGCATCGAGCGCCGCCGCGGCGTTGATGACGGCCGAACGCGTCTGCTCGACGTCGATCGCGAGATCGGCCATGCGGTGCTGCAATGCCTGGAAGCTGCCGATCGCCACGCCGAATTGGCGGCGTGTGCGCAGGTAGTCGAGCGTCGAAGCGAACGCCGTTTCCATCGCGCCGAGCGCTTCGGCGCAGAGTGCGAGCACCCCGCAGCCGAGCGCCGCTTCGAGCGTCGCAAAGCCGTCGTTCCGCGCGCCGAGCAGTGCATCGGCAGGCAGCGCCGCACCGCTCAGGGTCAGTTCGGCGCCGCGGCCTCCATCGATGAGCGCATAGCCGCGCAGCGCAAGACCGGGTGTCGCTCGCGGCACCCAGAACATCGAGATGCCGTGCTCGGCATCGACGGCGCCGCTCGTGCGCGCCGAGACGACGAACCCGTCCGCCGCTTCGCCGAAGGGCACGACGGCCTTCGCACCCGTCAAGCGCCACCCGTGGGCCGTGGTCTCCGCCGTCGTCTCCACGCGCGACAGTTCATAGCGCGAGCCGGGTTCGCCGTGAGCCAGCGCGACGACCGTTTCGCCTTCGATGAGCGGCGCAAGCATTGCCCGCTGTGTCGCGTTACCGGCCGACGCGATCGCACGCCCGGCCACGAGCGCGCCGAGGAACGGTTCGACGACGAGACCCCGCCCAAGCCGCTCGAATACGACGGCGATGTCGTCGCCCGTTCCGCCGAAACCGCCGTCCTCCGGCGCAAACAGCGCGCCGATCGCGCCCAGCTCGCCGAAGCGCCGCCACATCGCACGGTCGAAGCCTTCGGCCGAACCTGCGATACGCTCGCGCACGGTGAACCCGTACTGCTCGGACACGAAGCGCGCAAGCGTGTCGGCGAGCATGCGCTGTTCATCGGTCAAATCGAAGTTCATCGTCGGGTCCTGTCAGAGCTCAAGGATCGCTTTCGCGATGATGTTCTTCTGGATCTCGTTCGATCCGCCGAAGATGGACAGCTTGTAGTTGTTGAAGTCGCTCTTGGCGGCGTCGGGTGCATCGTACGGGCCGAGCGGATCGCCTTCGTATCCGTCGTCGAACGCTTCGTCCACGAACGGGTGAGCATATGGGCCGAGCGCGCGGCGCATCAGGGCAGCGATTTCTTGCCGGATCTGCGTGCCGCGCACTTTGAGCATGGAGCTTTGCGCACCCGGCGCGCCGCCGCCGGCTGCTGCCGCGATCGTGCGCAAGTTCGTCGTCTTCATATTGTCCAAGTCGATCGCGACGCGCGCTATGCGAGCGGCAAAGAGCGGATCTTCGGAAAGGGGCCGCCCACGGTGCATGATCCGCGCCGCGGCACGTTCGAGCCGCTCCAGCGCGGCCACGGAGAAGCCGACTCCGGCGATGTTCGTCCGCTCGTACGTCAGCAAATACTTCGCGTAGGTCCAGCCGCGGTTTTCCTCGCCGACGAGGTTCTCGGCCGGCACGCGCACGTCGGTGAAGAATACTTCGTTCACTTCATGTTCGCCGTCGAGCGTGACGATCGGGCGCACTTCGATGCCGGGCGTGCGCATGTCGATCAACAGGAAGCTGATGCCTTCTTGCTTGCGCACGTCGGTGGCGGTGCGCACGAGGCAGAACATCATGTTCGCGTAATGGCCGAGCGTGGTCCACGTCTTCTGGCCGTTCACGAGGTAATGTTCGCCGTCCGCGTCCGAACCCCGCACGGCGCGCGTCGAAAGCGAGGCCAAGTCCGATCCTGCGCCGGGCTCCGAGTAGCCTTGGCACCACCAATCGCTGCCGTCGAGAATGCGCGGCAGCCAATGACGCTTTTGCGCTTCGCTCCCGTATTTGATCAACACCGGGGCAAGCATGTTCACGCCGAACGGCACGATGCGCGGCGCGCCGGCCAGCGCGCATTCGTTATCGAAGATGAACCGTTCGACGGCGCTCCAGCCGGTACCGCCATACTCGCGTGGCCAGTGACTCGCGAGCCAGCCGCGTGCATTCAAGACGGCATGCCATTCGGCCATGTCGTCGCGCGTGAGCCGCAGACCGTTCTTGACTTTGCGTGCGGTGCGCGCAGGCAGGCGCTCATCGAGAAAGCGCCGTACTTCGTCGCGAAACGCTTCTTCCTGCTCGGTGAAGGTCAAATCCATCGCTTCGTCCTCGGATCGATCGAGTGAGGGACGCCGGCAGCCCGTCGACCCCCGCGCATCTGAGCGTCGGCTCGCGTTATGCCGCGGTGCCGTTCAAGCTCGAAAAATCGGCGCCGCGCGCGACGAGGTCGACGATCAGCGGGGAGGGGCGCCAGAAAAAGGCGTCCTCTTGCGACAAGCGTTCGAGTTCGGCCAGCACCGTCGGCAGCCCTAGCATGTCCGCATATTTCATCGGGCCGCCCCGGTAGCGCGGAAAGCCATAGCCGTAAATCAAAGCGATGTCGACGTCGAGCGGGCGCAGCGCGATGCCCTCGCGCACGACGTTCGCCGCTTCGTTGATGACCGCGCACATGAGGCGGCGCACGATTTCTTCGTCGGTGAAGCTACGCGGCGCAATGCCGGCGCGCACGCGCTCGGCCTCGACGATGGCTTCGACTTCGGGATCGGGCTTGCCGTTGCGCGACCCTTGCTCGTACAGATAGAACCCGCGTCCCGTTTTTTGGCCGAACCAGCCGCGCTCGCAAAGGCGATCGGCGATTTCGACGTAGCGCATGCGCGGATCGCGCGTCGGCGCGCGCCGCTTGCGTGCGGCCCAACCGATGTCGCCGCCTGCGAGGTCGACCACTTGGTACGGGCCCATCGGGTACCCGAACTCGCGCATTGCGCGATCGATCTGATAGGGCGATGCGCCGTCCTCCATCAAGTAATCCGCCGCGGTGCGATAGACGGCGAGCAAGCGGTTGCCGATGAAGCCGTCGCAGACTCCGGCGCGCACGGGTATTTTGCGCAGCTGCTTCGCGAGCTCGAACGACGTTGCGACGACATCGGCGCTGACGCGGGCCGGCACCACGATTTCGAGCAGCTTCATGACGTTGGCCGGCGAGAAGAAGTGCAGCCCGATGACGTCGCCGGGGCGCGACGTGGCGCCGGCGATTTCGTCGATGTCGAGATAGGACGTGTTCGTCGCCAGGACGGCGCCCCGCTTGCAGACGCGATCGAGCTCGGTGAACACGGCCCGCTTCACGGACATGTCCTCGAACACGGCCTCGATCACGAGATCGACGGCGGCGAGCGCATCGTACGACGTGCTGCCCGTGAAACGGGCGAGGGCGGCGTCCTTGGCTTCGGCCTTGATGCGTCCCTTCGCGACGAGCCCGTCATAAACTCGTTCGATGTGCCCGCGGCCGCGTGCCAGCGCTTCGTCGTCGCGCTCCACCATCGTCACGGGCAGTCCCGCATCGAGCACGGCCACCGCGATGCCGGCGCCCATCGTGCCTCCGCCGATAATGCCGACCGAAGCGACGGGCCGTGGCGCCGCCGCCTTCGTCTCGGGGGCCTTCGCCACCTCGCGTTCGGCGAAGAACGCATGGATGAGCCCTGCACGCTGCGGGCTTTCCAGGCACTCGACGAACAGCCGGCGTTCCATGGCGAGGCCTTCGTCGAACGGCAGCGTGAGGGAGGCTTGAACGGCATCGACGATCTTCATCGGCGAGAAAAGCCCGCGCGCGCGCGAGGCCGTTTCCTTGCGCGCAGCGTCGACGGCGGCGCGATTCGCTTCGCTGTCGGCGAGCGCAGTGGCGGCGCGGGTCGGCCTCGGGCCGGCCTTGGCGGCGAGCAATTCGCGCGCGTAGGCCAGCCCTTCTCCGAGGACGTCGTCGGTCGTACCGAGGCGATCGACGAGCCCGAGGGAGAGCGCTTCTTCGGCGCGCGCATGGCGGCCGGAAAGCATCAAATCGAGCGCGGCGGCGGCGCCGATAAGACGTGGCGCGCGTTGCGTGCCGCCGGCGCCGGGCAGCAAGCCCAATTGAACTTCGGGCAATCCGAGTTTGGCGCCGCGCACCGCGAGCCGATAGTGCGCGGCAAGCGCGACTTCCAGCCCGCCGCCGAGCGCGGCGCCATGGATCGCCGCCACGACGGGCTTCGGGCACGCCTCGATCCGATTGCAAACCGACGGGAGCAGCGGCGGCAGCGGCGGCTTGCCGAACTCGCGGATGTCGGCGCCCGCAATGAAGTTGCGGCCCGCGCCCACGATGAGCACGGCGGCGACTGCGGCCTCGGCCTCGGCCGCGTCGATTGCCTCGACCAAGCCGCGCCGCACATCGACGCTCAAGGCATTGACGGGCGCATGATCGATCGTGACGACGAGGACGTTGCCGTGAAGATGACGGGAAACGACTGTAGATTGGGGCGAGGTCATGGGCGGACGCGAGCGGGAGTGGGCATCGTGCGATTGTCGGGGGGCGAGCCGCAATTGACAATCCATGCGCGCATTGACAGACTGTCAAGTCACTTTTGACGAATCGACAAACCGGCCGCGTGCGACGCCATGGACCTCAATTCGCTTTCGCTGCTCGTCGAAATCCTCGAAGCCGGCAATCTCAGCGAAGCCGCACGCCGTCTCAAGATGACGCGAGCGAACGTCAGCTACCACCTCAACCAGTTCGAGCGCAGCCTCGGGCTGCAATTGGTGCGCCGCACGACTCGCCGCGTCGAGCCGACCGAAGCAGGGCTGCGGCTCGTGGAGCATGGCCGCGCGATTCGGCGGGCGCTCGAGGCGGCGCAGGAAACGGTCGAAACGCTCGGGCGTACGCTGCAGGGCCGCGTCCGCCTATCGGTGCCGAGCGGTTACGGACAGATCGTGATGGCCGACTGGCTGCTCGAGTTCAAGCGGCTGCATCCAGGCATCGTCCTCGATGTGATGTTCGAAAACCGCGTGGAAGACTTGCTGCGCGACGAAGTGGACATCGCCGTTCGGGTGATGTCGGAGCCGCCGCAAAATTTGATCGCGCGCGATATGGGGGCCGTGCGCTATGTCGCTTGCGCATCGAAGGCCTACGCGAACGAGCATGGTCTGCCCACGGAGCTCGATGCGTTGCGCACGACGCCTTTGATCACGGCCACCGTAGTGGGGCGCCAATTGCGCGTGGCGGCCTATCTCGACGACGAGCGGCACGAGGTGCTGCTCGAACCGACGCTCATTTCGGAAAATTTTCTCTTTCTGCGTCAGGCCGTGCTGGCGGGGCTGGGCGTGGGGATCGTGCCGGACTACGTCGTGCAGGAGGATATCCGTCGCGGCGAGGTGGTCACGACGCTCGACGCGTGGCGGCTCAGTATCTTCGGCACGCACATGTATCTGCTTTACATGCCGGATCGACACCAAACCCGCGCTGCGGCGACCTTCGTCGACTTCATCCTGGCCCAAGCGAGCAAAACGGGGCGGACCCGCTGACAAAAGCCGAGTCCGCCCCGTCGGCCGTCACGCGCCTTGACGCCGCGTGCGGCCGGAGATGCCCGTGAATGGCAATCAGTGCTTTTTCACGTCACGGTCGCGGTCGAGCTCATCCTTCAAGTCTTCCTTGGCGTCGCCATATCCCTTGCGGATGTCCCCCGCGGCTTCCTGGAGATCGCCCTTGGCTTGGCGAGCCGGATCGTTCGCGACGTTCCCGACTGCTTGGTTCACCTTGCCCTTCGCCTTTTCCGTGACGCCCTTCACTTGGTCCTTATTCATATGAGCTCCTTTTGCGGTATGCCGCACGTGCGACGTCGATCAAGCTGCAACGCACGTGCCCGCCCCCACGGCATAGCGCGGGCGGCGAGAGGGAGGGAGCGGGAACGGGCGGCCGCGCAGGCGCGGCCGGGGTCAGAACGAATGCGTCGATTCAGGCCGCGTGGTGGCGGCGTCGGTGCGCACCGCGGCGGCTTGCGCCTGTTCGTCGTTCGCTTGAAGGACCGGTGCAAGCGACGGCCCGAGCGATTTGAGCAGTTGAACGGCCATGGCGCTCGTATAGTCGTAGCGAGCCGCATAGGGCTCGTGCGTGTAGGCGGTCAGCGTGCCGTAGAAACGGTCGCCGATGACGAAGACGAATGTGGCCGTCCGGTTGATCTTGCGCGATTCGATGAGCCGCGCGCCGCGCGCGTAGACGTTCAGGCGTTGATCGCCCGTGCCGGTTTTGCCGTAGACCGGGAGCGTGCGGCCGTCGCCGAGCGGCAGCCCCGCGGCAAGGCGCGCACCGGTGCCGCCTTGGACCACGTCGTGCAGAAGTCCCCGCGCCACCGAAGCGATTTCGGGCGAAACGGCTTCGCGTCCTGTATTGGCCGCATGAGCGAAATGCGTCTCGAACGGCGTGCCGACGGCGAACGAAAGCGTGTCGACGCTCCGCGCGGTGCGCATCTTGCCGTCATTGGCCAAGATGCCGATCAACTGGGCGAGAGCCGCGGGCCGGTCGCCCGAGGCGCCGATCGCGGCGGCGTACGAAGGCGTCACGGTTTCGAACGGGTAGCCGAGCGCACGCCACGACTTGCCGATCGCATCGTAGGCTTGCAACTCCACCATGCGGCGGATGCGCCGGTCCTGCGTTGCATGACGACGTGTCTTGTAAAGCCAGGCGTAAGAGGTGAATCGTGCATCGCGGCTTGCCTTGCGCAGTTGGTCCTCGGTTGCATTCGGGTGGGCGCGCAGATAGGCGAGCATCCACAGCGCGATCGGATGGACGCCCGAAATGTAGCCGCGATCGTTCAGATTGAACTTGTCCACGCCGTACTTCGTATAGAGCTTGGCGAGATCCTCGTCCGAGAGCGACGCGCCCGGCGTATGTGCGAGCGCGGCCCGCATATGCTGCGCGAACCAGCCGAACGGGGCGTCGGGCGCAATGCTGCGCAGCGCCGTGGCGAGCTTGGGCGGACTTTTGCGCATATCGGCGATCAGCGTGTCGAGCGCATCCTCGGCTGGTTTGCCTTGGTACTTGACGTAGAAGCGATGCAAGTAGACGAGGCTTTCTTGATCGACGAACTGATCGAGATAACGGCGGCGCACGGCGGGGTCGTCGAACCAATGCGCCGACGGTCCAGCCGTCTGCACCATCTCATAGTGGACGATGTCGCGCATGAGCCGCACGAACACCAGGTTCACTGAATGCTGAAAGGCTTCGCGCACCGTGAGAATGCGCCCGTTGTCGGACTTGTCGAAGTTGGAGAATGCTTGTGCGCCACCGCCGGTGTAGAACGTTTCGCCGGGGCTCGCGGAATACTTGCGCTCGATAGCGGCATCGAGCATGGCGCTCAGCGACCGGTCGTTCGTGTGCGACAGGTAGCTCACGGCCCACTTCGACAGGCCGTCGAGCGGGTCGACGGCCACATGCTTGAGTTCGGCATTGCTGAGCGGCGCGTAACGGGCATGCAGCGCCGACACGATTTGCAGATACGTGATGACCGTACGCAGCTTGGCCGTCGACCCGAGATTGAGCCGTGCGCCGCCGTTGATGTCGAACGGCTGGTTGACGCTGTCGGTCTGCACGCGTACGACATCGGCTCCGTTGCGATGTTCGAACAGGGCAAAGCTGAACGAGATTTTCGAGGGGTCGTCGCCCGGACGCAGCATCTCGTAGCCATAGAGGCCCGCGGCCTTGGCGCCATCGACGGTCGCGGCTTGCGCGAGCCGTTCGCTGACGACGCGCTGCACGGCGTCGTTCAACGTCGAATGCACGGCGACGTCGAGCCGGTCGAGATCGTAGAAGCTGTCGACCCCCAACGCTTGCTGCAGCTGCGAGCGCACGAGCGTCACGGCCTTGCGCGTGACGAACGAGGCGACCGGCTTGGGCGGCACGGCTTTATGCAACTCGAGCGACGCGGCGAGTGCGGCGTCGCGAAGCGGCGCGGAGATGATGCCGTTTGCGGCCAATACGCGAATGTAGCTGTCGGTCAGCCGCTCGAGCGCCGGATGATTGCGGATCAGGTAATACGACGGCGCGCGCTGCGCGATCAACAGCGAAAGGGTCTGCTTGAACGCCAACGCCTCGTCGGCCAACACGCCGGGCGCGAGCGGGCCATTGCCGGTTTCGGCGCTCGCTTGCGAGAGCAGGCGATTGACTTGCGCAAAGTCGCGGCCGTACCACGCCGTCAATCCGTCTCCCAGTCCTTCGACCTCGCCGATGCCGGCTCGGGCGGCAAGCGGCACGGTGTTCAGGTAATGCACGACGATCGCCTTGCGGGCCGCCGTCGTGTTCTCGCCGTTGAGGTAGGCGCGCAACGAGGCCGACGCGATTTGCCGCAATTTCTCGGGCGGCGTCGCGGTACGCCCGCCCTTCGAATGACGGAATTTCTCGGTTTGCGTGGCGAGGGTGCTCCCGCCGGGCGTGGACTGGTGGCGATCGACGAGCCGCAGCGCCTGGTCCCACAGCGCGCGCCCGAATCGTCCCCAGTCGATCGCGGGGTTGCGATCCGGCTGGCTTGCATCGAGCAGATACCGATCCTCGATGAACGTGAGCGCGCCGACGACGAGCGGCGGTATCGAATCGTAATCGGCATAGGCGAGCGACGGGTATCGCGCACTGAAGAGCGGCGCGCCTTGCGCGTCGAACAGTTGCAGCCCGGCTTGGTCCTTTTCGGCGTAGGGGATGAACAAGCCCCGGTCGGCGACGGATCGCATCATCGACGAATCGCGCGCTTGGCTCGTCACGACGTAGCCTCGCTCTCGCAGACGCGCCTCGAAGTCGGGTATGCGGGCGTAACCCAAACGTAAGTCGTACGGCCCGCCGGGCGACGGAAAGCGGATGCTGTCGCTGGCCCCCGGCGCCACTGAAAACGATATCTGCCGACCGATGTTCGCGAAGTAGCGCGCCTCTAGCCTCGATGTCTGCATTTCGAGCGAGACGGCGTAGGCGAGCACCCCGATCAATGCGGCCATACCGACGAACGCGAGCCATTTCCATCGCGCGCCCGGCGACATCGTCGACATGTAGCGCAAGGGCAGACGGGCGAGCGGGCGATTCATGGTCAAGCTCCTGGGCGGCGTCGCCCCGAGGGCGCGCGATCGCCTTCCGCCGCCGCCGCGATGCCGCCGCGGCTTACGGCCGCTTGTGCGTCATCGCGTCGTGGCGCAATAGCGCGCTGACGACGCTCGTACTAGTGTAATCGTGCGCCGAACGACTGTGCAGAGCAGATCGTGTGCTTTCGCGCACGCACAACAGTGTCTCCCCGGCTCGCCGTCGGTCCCGCACGGGCGTTCTCCCACGGAAAAGGTGTGAGCAATGCGCACGCCCATCGGCGATCGCCGGTCGGCAGTGGGGCGCATGCACCCGCACGGACTCCATTGGCGCGCCAAATTCGCGTAAATATGACGCTCGCATCGCCGCTGTGCTCGAGCGTCGCCGGTATTAATTTCGGCTCGAATCGATAAGCCCGTTAAACGAGGTTTGCCTCGGATTTTCGTCTGACGAAAATGTGCGATGATTGCGGTGCCTTGAATCAGCGCTCGGGCGGGTGCCGAATCGAACGGCAAACGACCGCACTGAATCCAGTCGATCGAAATTTCAGCAGTGAAATAAAGAAGAGCCTTTGGCATGCGTCTCATCGAGAGACGCGGCTCGGCGTTCGCCGAGCCGCGGGAGGTGCATACCAGGATGTCGATACTTCGGCCGCGGAAGCGGCCGTTTCGGTATCGCGCAGGTCGCTCGCAGGGCTTGCGCGACGACAAGGAGGCATAAATGAAAAGCTGGGCCGAGGAACTGTTGCACGAGTTGAATCGCACGGTCTCCGATACGGAGATTTTCACCACGATCGAAGGGGCGGCGCGCGGGCTGGGCTTCGAATTTTGTGCGTACGGCTTGCGGGCGCCGTGGCCGCTGTCCAAGCCGAAGACACGCTTGCTGAGCAACTACCCTGAGGCGTGGAAGAAGCGTTACCAGGAAGCCCGTTACTTCGATATCGACCCGACCGTTCAGCATGCTCGCCGGTCGCAGTCGCCGATCGTTTGGAGCGATGCGCTGTTCGCCGGTGTGCCGCAAATGTGGCGGGAAGCGCAGTCGCATGGGCTGCGGTACGGCTGGGCGCAATCGGCGTTCGACAGTTGCGGCGTCGGCGGCATGCTGACGCTCGCGCGTTCCAGCCGGCCGCTCAGCCAAGACGAATTGGCCGAGAAGGAAGTGAAGATGCGCTGGCTCGTCAACACTGCGCATTTGTCGCTCAAGCGTGTGCTCATGCCCACGTTGATGGCCGACCCGGAACGCGGGCTGACCGATCGTGAAGTCGAAGTGCTCAAATGGGCCGCGGACGGCAAGACGTCGGGCGAAATTTCCAAGATTCTCGTGATCTCGGTCGACACCGTGAATTTTCACGTGAAGAACGCGGTGACCAAACTCAAGACGGCAAATAAAACGGCGGCGGTCGTACGCGCGGCCATGCTCGGGTTGCTCCTATGACCGTGTGACATCGGCCATGCGGGCGGCCCATCGTGGGGCGATGCGCTCAGTGCGACGCAGCCCGCCCCGCACGGGCCGGCGACGCGCTCGATGCGCTCGACGCGCTCGATGCACTCGATCGGCGTAGGCGCCCACCGTCGAGCAGATAGGCATGCTGGCTCGGCGATTTATCCGTCGATGCCGTTCGTTGCGCGATCACGATAGCCGTTCCTTCAGCGGCGAGCTCCGAGCCGAGGCCGGCCACCGCGTCGGTTTCTCCGGGCGCCAACGCGTCGAACGGATCGTCGAGCAGGAGCAGGCGCGGTCGCGACATGAGCGCGCGAGCGATCGCCAGCAATTGCCGTTCGCCGTTCGTCAGCCGGCAGGGACTTTGCCGTTCGTGAGTCTTCAGAAAAGGCAGACGTTGAGCGAGCCGCTCGGCGTCCGCCTCGATGCGCGGCCTGTCTGTCTCTCGCCAGACCCCGGCGAGCAGATTGTCGCGGACGGACAACGAGCTGAAGAGTAATCGATTGTGCGGGACATAGGCGATCCCGCGCGCAAGCAGCTCGTTCGGACGCTTGCGGCGAATGTCTTCGCCGTCGAGCCGGATCGCACCGCGCTTGGGCCGCAATAGCCCCGCGATCGTCATGAGCAGCGTCGTCTTGCCCGCCCCGCCGGCGCCCAGCACATAGGCAAGCGTGCCCGAGGTCAGGGCGAACGAAACGTCGTCGAGTACAGGGCTCTTGCCGTAGCCGGCGGCGAGCGATTCGATTTGCAGCAGGGGCATGCGCATCGGGTGTCACCTCCGGGTCGTTAGGCGCGCTTGCCCGCGCGTCTACGCAAACGCCGTCGATTTCACCCGCAGCGCACGGGCGCGGCAACTACCACAAATAGTGGGATTGACGCGTCTTGCGGAACCTGCTCACGACAGTGCGACTCGCTCGCCGGAGCCCGATTCCGCTGCCGCCAGCGCCGACCCCGCGCGCACGTTGCCGGGGTATGCGCTCGCGCTCGGCGCTGCGCAGGTAGGCGGCATGGGCGAGGCCGCAGGCTCGAAAGTCTGGGCCTGCACGGCCGGATCGGCTGGCGGTGCCGCCGTGCGCGCTTGCTCCGCGAGCCACTGCGCGACGTCGTGCACCTCTTGCCGTGCGCCTGAATCGGCCTTGATCAGCCAGTAAGCATGCCCGTTTGCGCGGCCGCCGGCTTCGTCGAAGAGCCGGATCGCGCCTGACGGCGCTCCGGCTACGCTGCCGTAACGGATCGCCAGATCGATGCCCTCCGTGCGCAGATCGAGCACCTTGTCGTTGGCTGCGACGCGGACGTCGAGCTCGGGATAGCGACGCTGCAGATCGGGCAAGCGCGGCAGCAACCATGACGCGGCGACGCCGATGCCGGCCGTAATCGTCACGGGCTGGCGCTGCGCCGGCTGCATGATCGAGGCGCACGTCTCTTGCAGCTGACGTACGACGCCGTCGGCCGTACGGAATAGGCGCTCGCCGGCGGGCGTAAACGAGATCGACCGGTAGCCGCGGTGAAACAGCGACACGCCGAGGGCATCTTCTAGCGAGTGAATCTGCCGGCTGACGGCCGATTGGGTCAGACAAAGGTCCTCCGCCGCGAGCGTAACGCTCATGCGGCGGCCGACCGCGACGAAGCCGCGGATCAGATCGAGCGGCGCAAGTCGAACGAGAGGCGTTGTCATGCTTCTACCTCATGCGAAAGTGGCGGGGAAATGCGGCGATGTGCGTGCATTGCGTCGTGCCGGATTTAAGCCATTCTTATGCGAATCCGTAACTGACACCTTTGGTAGGCGTTCTGTGCGCAGCCCGAGTGGACATGTATTCGCGGGCTTGGAACCGACTTGGAAGGCGGCTCGCGGCGGGGGTATCGAGGGTTTGGGCCGAGGGTGCTCCGAATGAGGCAGGGAAGTGACGCAGGCGGGACGCAACGCAGGCGCGGCAGTTGGAGGCGCGCCAGCGTGAGCGACGGGGAGCAGGCGGGATGCGTTTCGCGAAGGGTTCGGCTGTGCACGGAGCGTGCGGCGCACGCGTCGGTCCGCGCGCGCCTGCGGGGAAGGCGCGTCTTAGCGGTCTTTCCCGTCGTCGGAGCCGTCCGTCTCCGATTCGCTTCGGACTGCATCGGCGAAGCGCGCGAGCGCGGCGAGCGATCCGCTCACGCTGACGTATTGTTCGCGGCCGATCTTCGCATCGAGAAGGACCGCCATGCCCGATTCGCGTGCTAGTTCGATGAGATCCGTCTGTGGTCGTTGTCCTTGCGTCTTGTTCATGGTCGTCGAAAGTGTCGCCAGTGTGGCGGGAAGAAGTGCGCCCTTCGGTTGGCGCTCGTCCCGCCCTCCATGAAGCACGAGCCGTACCCATCGCAATCGCGGTTCTCGCGCGCCGTCGCGGGGCATGGGCGGGCCGCTTGATGCCGGGGGCGCACGCGCCGGTGCATCTGAGTGAGACGACGTGGTGCAATCGCGAGCCCACCCTTGCAAAAACGTCGCATTCGCGGACCGAGCCGTATTTGTCTAGACAAGACCGCTCGCAGTCAAGTGACGATCTTGCCCGGCGCCGTTCTCCGCGAGACGCTGCCTCTTCATGACCACTTACGCTGCGACGCTGCTTGCGACACGGCTACAGCCAGACGCCGCGCATGATGCTGCATAGGGGAAATCCCTAGTCTGTAGCCGATAGAAACAAGTTGTCTATACAAGCTCGGCGAACTAGACTGCCATTCAATCGAACCGGTCGATTCGACGTGAGCCCGCGCGCTGCGGCGAATCCGTACTGCGGAAAAAACGACAGACGAAACGAAGCACGAAACAGGATGCCTTCCATGATGATTCTTACGCCCGGTCATTTGACGCTTCCCCAGCTGCGCCGCATTGCCCGCGAGCGCGTCACGCTTTCGCTCGACCCGGCAAGCCGGGCGGTCATCGATGCCGGCGCGAAGGCCGTCGCGGATATCGCCGCCAAAGGCGAGCCCGCTTACGGCATCAATACGGGTTTCGGCCGCCTGGCAAGCACGCACATCCCCCACGATCAGTTGGAGCTCCTACAGCGCAATCTGGTGCTTTCGCATGCGGTGGGGGTGGGCGAGCCGATGGCGGCGCCCGTCGTTCGGCTCCTGATGGCGCTCAAACTATCGAGTCTCGGGCGTGGGCATTCGGGCATTCGCGGCGAGGTCATGGACGCGCTCGTGACATTGTTCAACGCGGACATCCTGCCGATCATTCCCGTGAAGGGATCGGTGGGCGCGTCGGGCGATTTGTCGCCGCTCGCGCATATGTCGGCTGTGCTGCTCGGCATCGGCGAGGTCAGCGTGCGCGGCGAGCGCATGAGCGCGGCGCAAGGCTTGAAGCGCGCGGGTCTCGCCCCGCTTGCGCTGCAAGCGAAAGAGGGCCTCGCGCTGCTCAACGGCACGCAGGCGTCGACGGCGCTCGCGCTCTATAACCTGTTTGCGATCGAAGATCTCTTTCGAACGGCGCTCGTGGCCGGCGCGCTGTCGGTCGACGCGGCAGCGGGCTCGGTGAAGCCCTTCGACGCGCGCATTCATGCACTGCGCGGGCATCGCGGTCAGATCGACGCGGCGGCGGCCTATCGCGCGCTGCTCGACGGATCGAGCATCAATCTTTCGCATCGCGACTGCGGCAAGGTGCAAGATCCCTATAGCCTGCGTTGCCAGCCCCAGGTAATGGGCGCATGCCTGGACCAGATGCGCCATGCGGCCGACGTCCTGCTGATCGAAGCGAATGCCGTTTCCGACAATCCGCTCGTCTTTCCCGATACGGGCGAAGTGCTTTCGGGCGGAAACTTTCATGCCGAACCGGTGGCGTTCGCTGCCGACAATCTTGCGCTGGCCGCCGCCGAGATCGGCGCGCTGGCCGAGCGCCGCATTGCGCTGCTGATCGATGCAACGCTTTCGGGACTGCCTCCGTTCCTCGTCAAGGACGGCGGCGTCAATTCAGGCTTCATGATTGCGCACGTGACGGCGGCCGCGCTCGCTTCCGAGAACAAGACGCTCGCGCACCCGGCGTCGGTCGATTCGCTGCCCACTTCGGCGAATCAGGAAGATCACGTGTCGATGGCGACGTTTGCGGCGCGCAAGCTCGCCGACCTCGCGGAGAACACCGCGAACATTCTGGCCATCGAGCTGCTTGCCGCCGCGCAAGGCGTCGACCTGCGCGCACCGCACCGCACGAGCGGCGCATTGCAGCGCGTGATGGATCTGCTGCGGGCGCACGTCCCGCACTACGACCTCGATCGTTACTTCGCGCCCGACATCGCCGCGGTGGCGCGGCTCGTGCAAGAGGGCGCCATCGCGCAAGTCAGCCCGCTTTCGTTCGCCTCGGAAGCGACCGCCGCGGCCTGAGTCATGGAAAGCGTCAAACCGATGAACGGTCCCGCCTACCAAGGCATCAAAGATTTCATCCTCGAGCGCATCCACTCGGGCGAGTGGGCCGAGGGCGATCTCGTGCCGTCGGAGAACGAGCTGGCGCGCGAATTCAAGGTGGCCCGCATGACCGTCAACCGCGCGCTGAGAGAGCTGACCGCCGAGCAGGTGCTCACGCGCGTGCAAGGCGCCGGAACGTTCGTCGCGCGGCCGAAATACGAATCGACGCTCGTCGCGATCCGCAGCATCTCCGATGAAATCGCGGCGCGCGGGCATCGGTATCAGGCTCAGGTGCTCGAACTCGGCGCGAGCGTGGCCGGCGAGGCCCTCGCCGACGAGATGCAGCTCAAGCCTGGTAGCCCCGTGTTCCATTCGCACGTGCTCCACTTCGAGAACGACGAACCGGTGCAGCTCGAAGCGCGGTGGGTCAATCCGGCCGTGGCGCCCGAGTACGCGCTGCAGGATTTTTCCCGCATTACGCCGAACCAGTACCTGATGCGCGTCGCGCCGTTGCAACGCGTCGAATATCGCATCGAAGCGGCGCAGCCCGATCCTGCGACGAGCCACCGGTTGAAGATGGACGAGGGCGAGCCTTGTTTGGTTTTACATCGGCGAACGTGGTCGCGCGAGCAAGTGGCTTCCGTCGTCGATCTCTGGCACCCGGGCAGCCGCTACCGCTTCACGGGCCACTTTTGATTGGCGGCCCAGGCTCGCGCCCAAGCGTGGGCCGAGGCCGAAGGCGCATCGATTCGCCTTGGCCGCATCGACGCCCCGAACGCAACGCATGCAGATAGAGAGGACTTTCATGAACGACCCGAAACGCTTCGACCCGCGCCTCGACACGACCCGCACGATCCGCGCCCCGCGCGGCGCCGACAAGACATGCAAGAGCTGGCTGACGGAAGCCGCCTATCGGATGATCCAGAACAACCTCGATGCCGAAGTGGCCGAGCACCCGCACGCGCTCGTCGTGTATGGCGGCATCGGGCGCGCCGCGCGCAACTGGGATTGCTTCGACCAGATCCTGTCGTCGCTCAAGGATCTGGAAGACGACGAAACGCTGCTGATTCAGTCGGGCAAGCCTGTCGGCGTCTTCCGCACGCATGCGGATGCGCCGCGCGTGCTCCTTGCAAATTCGAACCTCGTGCCGCATTGGGCCACGTGGGAACATTTTCACGAGCTCGATCGCAAGGGCCTCATGATGTACGGTCAGATGACCGCCGGCAGCTGGATCTACATCGGCAGCCAAGGGATCGTTCAAGGCACGTACGAAACCTTCTACGCGGTGGCCAATCAGCACTTCAACGGCGACGCGAAAGGGCGCTGGGTGCTGACCGGCGGGTTGGGCGGCATGGGCGGCGCGCAACCGCTCGCCGCTACGATGGCAGGCTTCTCGATGATCGCCGTCGAATGCGACGAATCGAGGATCGATTTCCGGTTGAAGACCCGCTACGTCGACAAGAAGGCCAAGACACTGGACGAAGCCCTTGCCATGATCGATGCGGCGAAGGCGAGCGGTAAGCCCGTGTCGGTCGGCCTCGTTGGCAACGCAGCCGATGTATTCGAGGCATGCGTGGCGCGCGGCATCACGCCCGACTGCGTCACGGACCAGACGAGCGCGCACGATCCGATCAACGGCTACCTGCCTCAAGGCTGGAGCGTCGACGAATGGCGCGAGCGGCAAAAGACCGATCCGCAAAGCATCGTCGTGCCCGCAAAGCGGTCGATGGCGAGGCAGGTGCAGGCGATGCTCGCGCTGCAGGCGCGCGGCGCGGCGACACTCGACTACGGCAACAACATCCGGCAGATGGCGCTCGAAATGGGCGTCGAAAACGCCTTCGATTTTCCCGGGTTCGTGCCCGCGTACATTCGCCCGCTGTTCTGCGAGGGCAAGGGTCCGTTCCGTTGGGTAGCGCTGTCGGGCGATCCCGAGGACATCTACAGGACCGACGAAAAGGTCAAGGCCTTGATTCCCGACGATCCTCATTTGCACAACTGGCTCGACATGGCGCGCGAGCGCATCGCGTTCCAAGGGTTGCCGGCGCGCATCTGCTGGGTGGGCGTCAAGGACCGCTATCGCTTGGGTCTCGCGTTCAACGAGATGGTCAAGCGCGGCGAGTTGAAGGCGCCGATCGTGATCGGCCGCGACCACCTCGATACCGGCTCGGTGGCCAGCCCCAATCGCGAGACGGAATCGATGATGGATGGTTCGGACGCCGTTTCCGACTGGCCGCTGCTCAACGCTTTGCTGAACACGGCGGGCGGCGCGACGTGGGTGTCGATTCACCACGGCGGCGGCGTCGGCATGGGCTTTAGCCAGCATGCGGGCGTCGTGATCGTCTGCGACGGCACCGATGCGGCCGCGCGGCGCATCGAACGCGTGCTGTTCAACGATCCGGCCACGGGCATCATGCGGCATGCCGACGCGGGCTACGATTTGGCTCGCGCAACGGCGCGCGAAGTCGGCCTGAAGCTGCCGATGCTCGGACGCTGATACCCATGAGCCGACCCTCTCAGGATGCGGCTCGGCTGAAGGCGGCCGGCGGGCCGCCCCGGCATTCGTCGCCGCGCATAGTGCGCGGCGACGCGCTGATCGCCGCCCCATGGAAGAACGGCGGCGGCGTCACGCGGGAGATCGCGGCCTATCCGGTAGGGGCAAGCCTCGAAACGTTCGTTTGGCGCGTGAGCGTCGCCGACGTCGAGCAGGCCGGGCCGTTCTCCAGATTTTCCGGCGTGGAGCGTACGCTCGTTTTACTCGGCGGCGCGGGCATGCGGCTCGTCGACCGCAGCGGCGGCGACGGCCCGGCTCACCTGCTGACCGAGCCGCTCGACGTCGCACGGTTCGACGGCGATACGGCGCTCGACGCCGAGCTCCTCCACGGCGCGACGCGAGATTTCAATTTGATGGTGCGGCGCGGCCGTGCCAGAGCGACGCTCGAAGTTTGGCGAGGGGCATCGGCTCGGACGCGCATGCTCGACGCCGACGCGGCGCTTCTGTTTTGCGCGAGCGGCGTGCTGGACGTGCGATTTCCCGGCGCCCAGCAAGGGCAGACGGCGCTCGCGGCAATGGATACGCTCGTGCTCGATGCGCCGCGCGATCTCGCCTGCGAGGTCGCCGGCAACGGCGTCGCGCTCGCCGTATCGATTCGCTACCTATGAATGCTGCGCGTGAATCGTCGCAGTCGCTGAAGTTTTCGAGACCATCATGAGCGATGTGGTTTGGCAGCATTTCAATCTATGCCCGAGCGGCGATCCCGGCGAAACGATCGCCGATGCCGCGCTGGCGGTGCGCGATGGCAACATCGCATGGGCCGGCGCCGCGCGCGACTTGCCGTACGAATTCGCCGGGTGGCCGCGCGAGGATCTTGGTGGCGCTTGGGTGACGCCGAGCCTCGTCGATTGCCATACTCATCTCGTGTTCGGCGGTCATCGCGCGGATGAGTTCGCGATGCGGCTAGCGGGTGCGAGCTACGAAGACATTGCGCAGCGCGGCGGCGGGATCGTCTCGACGGTACGCGCGACGCGGGCGGCCGACGACGACGCGTTGTTCGCCTCGGCGGCGGCGCGGCTCGAACCGTTGCTCGCGGAAGGCGTCGGCGCGATCGAGATCAAATCGGGCTACGGGCTCGAGCTCGACAGCGAGCGCAAGATGCTGCGCGTCGCTCGCGCACTGGGCCGCCGCTATCCGGTTTCCGTTTATACGACGTTTCTCGGCGCCCACGCGTTACCGCCCGAATACGCCGGCCGCGCCGATGCATACATCGACGAGGTGTGCGAGCGGATGCTGCCCGCCTTGGCCGACGAGGGGCTCGTCGATGCCGTCGACGTATTTTGCGAGCGCATAGGCTTTACCCTTTCGCAGAGCGAGCGCGTGTTCGAAGCTGCGGGCCGCCTGGGCCTGCCCGTGAAGATGCACGCGGAGCAATTGAGCTTGATGGGCGGGGCGGCGTTGTCCGCGCGCTATCGCGCGTTGTCCGCCGACCATCTCGAGTTTCTCGACGAGGCTGGCGTGCTTGCGATGAAAGAAGCGGGGACGGTGGCCGTGCTGCTGCCGGGCGCCTATTACTTCATCCGCGAAACGCAACTGCCGCCGATCGAGCTGCTTCGCCGCCATGGCGTGCCGATCGCGCTTGCGACCGACGCCAATCCAGGGACCTCGCCGTCCACCTCGCTGCTCGCCATGTTGAACTTGGGATGCACGCTGTTTCGTCTGACGGTGCCGGAAGCGTTGCTCGGCGTCACGCGCCATGCGGCGCGCGCATTGTGCCGCAGCGACCGTCATGGCGAACTTGCGCCTGGACGGCCGGCGGACTTCGTCGCCTGGTCCGTCGCGACGTTGGCCGAACTCGCCTATTGGATCGGCCGGCCGCTCGCGGCGCGCGTGGTTCGCGCGGGCGTGACGGTGTACGAGGCGAGTGCGCGGCGATGGATCCGGGGCGCCGATGCCGTTGCCGATGAGCCGCTTTCCTCGAAAGGAGCTTGAGGTGACGACCGATCGCCACGCGCTTTTTGCGACGCACGCCTACTTGCCGGAAGGCTGGCGGCGCGATGTGCTGCTCGAATGGAACGACTCGGGCGTTTTGACCGCCGTCTCTCCCGATACGCCGCCGCCTGCGGGCGTCGCGCGGTCTCTGGGGCCGATCGCGCCCGGTATGCCGAACGTTCACTCGCACGCGTTCCAGCGCGCCATGGCAGGACTCGCCGAGTACCGCGCACAGGAGGGCGACGATTTTTGGAGCTGGCGCGATCTGATGTACCGGTTCGCCGCTCGCATGACGCCCGACGCGCTCGAAGCGATTGCACGTTGGCTCTACGTCGAAATGCTCAAGGCGGGCTATACGTCGGTCTGCGAATTCCATTACGTGCATCATGCGCAAGACGGCGGCCCCTATCCGAACGCCGCCGAGCTCGGCGAGCGCGTCATCGAGGCGGCGGCCCAGGCCGGCATCGGCATGACCATGCTGCCCGTGCTGTACCAATACAGCGGATTCGGCGGGCGCGAGCCGAGGCCGGACCAACGGCGCTTTCTCAATACGCCCGAAGCGTTGCTCGAGCTCCTCGCCAAGCTGCGCCGCGCCCGGCCCGCTCACGAGGCGTTGGCTTACGGCGTGGCTCCGCATTCTCTTCGCGCGGTATCGGAAGCTTCGCTTCGAACGCTGCTCGAAGGACTCGATGCGCAGCTCGCGCGCGCCCCGGTTCATATCCATATCGCCGAGCAAACGGGCGAAGTCGACGAGTGCGTCGGCGCCACCGGTGCGCGTCCCGTTGCCTGGCTGCTCGATCGCTTCGACGTCGATGCGCGCTGGTGTCTCGTTCATGCGACGCACGTCGATGCGAACGAAACGGCCGCACTCGCGGCTAGGGGCGCGGTGGCGGGCCTATGCCTGACGACGGAGGCGAATCTCGGTGACGGCCTTTTTCCCGCGCACGATTACCTTGCTGCGAACGGGCGCATCGGCGTAGGTTCGGATAGCCATATCGCCGTCGACTGGCGGTCGGAGCTCCGGCTGCTCGAATACGGGCAGCGGCTCGTGCGCCGGCAACGCAACGTGCTTGCTTCCGAGGCGCGGCCGCAGGTGGCCGAGCGCCTTTTCGACGCGGCGCTCGCGGGCGGCGCGCAAGCGAGCGGCCGCGCCGTGGGCGCGCTGGCGGCGGGGCATCGCGCCGACTGGCTCGTATTCGACGCCGCGCACCCGAGCCTCGAAGGGCGTTCGCCCGATAGCTGGCTCGCCGGCATCGTGTTTTGCGAACACGGTCGCTCGCCGATCGTCGAGGTGCATACCGGCGGGCGCTGCGTCGTAAGAGGCGGTCGGCATGAACGCGAGGACGAGGCGTATGAGGCGTATCGCGAGGCGCTCACACAACTCTTGGCGTGACGCTGCCGGTTATGCACGTTAACCTGAACGACGTTTCGTTGATCGATCGATAGAGTCATGAACGCTTCGCACGAACCCGATGTTTGCTCCGTTCGGCCCGGCACGCTGCCGATCCTGATTTCCATGCCGCACGTCGGCACGCATATCCCCGACGACGTTTTGGCGACGATGACCGAGACCGCGCGTCACGTCGACGATTGCGATTGGCACCTCGAACGTCTCTACGCGTTCGCGGCCCGCCGAGGGGCGTGGATCTTGGCCCCTTCGCATGCGCGCTACGTGGTCGACCTCAATCGCCCGCCCGACAACGAGAATCTGTATCCCGGCCAAGACACGACGGGGCTGGTTCCGGTCGACACGTTCGACAAAGCGCCGCTGTATCACCCGGGCGGCGCACCCACCGACGCCGAAGTCGCGCGTCGCGTCGCGAGGTACTGGCGGCCGTATCACGAGGCGCTCGAACGCACGCTCGCAGGCCTCAAGGCGCAGCACGGCGCCGTGCTGCTCTGGGAAGCGCACTCGATTCGCTCGCACGTGCCGCGTTTCTTCGAAGGCCGATTGCCCGACTTCAACTTCGGCACGGCGAACGGCGCGAGCGCGGCGCCGGGCATGGCACAGGCGCTGGCCGATCGCGTGACGCGCCACGGCGGCTACTCGGCCGTCGCGAACGGCCGCTTCAAGGGCGGCTACATCACGCGGCAGTACGGACGCCCAGACGAAGGGATTCACGCGGTACAGCTCGAGCTGTCGCAAATCACCTACATGCAAGAGGTGCGACCGTATGCGTACGACGAGGCGCTGGCCTCGCGCGTCGAGCCGCTGCTCGAGGCATTGATGGACGAGGCGCTACGCCGCATCTGACGTTGCGGCCATTGCTGCGTTCGACGGTTCGAAGCCCATTCGGCCACACAGGGCATGAGCTTGGGCGGCCGAAGAGCGGCCCATGCACGGCCGGGCCTCGGGCGGCCCTATGATGCGCGCAGACGACAACCGGCGCTTGTCTGTTGACGGGCCGACGCTTCGCCGATATGGTGTCGCACCATGGCCGATACCGACACCATCCATCCCGGCGCAATCGTGCGTCAGCTCTGCCTCGAGCGCTTCCACTTGAGCGTGACTCAAGGGGCGGCCGTGCTGGGCGTGAGCCGGCAGGCGCTGACGAATCTGCTCAGCGGCAAAGCCGGGATTTCGCCGGAAATGGCGCTTCGGCTGGACAAAGCATTCGGCGGCGGCGCCGAAACATGGTTGCAGCGCCAACTGGTGCACGACCTCGCCAAGGCGCGCAAGCGCTTGGACGAGTTGGACGTCGTGTCGATGGCGCAGCAGCGCCAGCGCGCATTGTTCTAAAAGAGCCTGCAGTCGCCGGCCGGCGCGGCGTTCCCTTATCGCGTCGATCCGCGCGCCCGCCATCCGCGCATTGCGCCCCGTTGCCCGAGCCTTGGCGATATCAAGTCTTCGCGCTGTCGCTGCGCAAGGCGCACGGTCAACCGGCGATTCGCTCGGCGATGAATTCACCCTCCAGCCGCCAGGTCGTGCCGTCGATGTCGAGCGCTTCGCCGATCCAATGAAAGCGGTCCGGCGTGATTTCGGTAAAGCGCCAGCGCGTCGCTTGTCCGTTCTCACGGGCTCCGACCTGCACGATGTCGGCGCCGACGCGCCGGCCGATCTGCCGTTCGCGATGGCCTCGCGCCGGATTGTTCCACTCGATGCGCCACGCCCGCAACACGGGGTCCCAAGCGCGCAGGGTCGTGCCGTACATGTCGTTCTGCGGGTCGCGGGCCGTGCGGCCCGCGCGTCGATCTTCGCGAGCGGGCATAATCCATACATCCTGAATCGCACGCCCTTCCAGCGTCCAGCCGGCATGGACTTCGCCGGTCAACCGTTCGTCGCGCAGGTCGAATCCCCGGTAGCGAAGCACCTGCAGCGACCAGCTGCCCACGAGCCACCCGTAGACATCGTCGGCGGCATCGATGTCGGCTGCACGGCGCGGCGCGGCGACGGCGGATAGGAAGGCTTGCGGCAACTCGTTTTCGGATGGTTTCATGACGATCTCCTGTCGCTTCGGGCCGTTCCGCGGTCCGGAGTAGCGGTGTTCGATGGAACATGGCGCCGGCGGCGTCGAGCTCGCGCGGCTGGAACACGCATCCTATGCGGCAGGGCGGGGCGAATCTTGGCAAAAATTGCTGTCGATCTGGAACAGGCGCTGAAACGGCGCGCCCGCGACGCGGCGCGCGGAACGACCGCCCCGCGCATCGTCGCGGGCGGGGCGCTCTGGCAAGCGGCCGACGTGCTCTGCACGTGCGGCCCGGGCGATCGCGCGTTCGAGGAACGCCATGGCGCGTTCTGCATCGCGCTCGTCGCGGCAGGCGCGTTCGAATACCGCTCCGAAACGGGCGCAGCGCTCATGACGCCCGGCTCGGCGATGCTCGGCAATGCGGGCGAGTGCTTCGAATGCGGCCATCGGCATCACGCGGGCGATCGCTGCGTTGCGTTCCGCTATGCGCCCGAATACTTCGAACGCTTGCTTGCCGATGTCGGTGTTTCGCCACGACGCCGGCCGTTCGGTGTTGCACGAATCGAACCGTCGCGCGCGCTGTCGCCGTTTGTGGCCGCTGCGAGCACCGGCGTGACCGCCGGCACGGACATGGCGTGGGACGAGTTCGCATTGACGCTTGCCGCGCACGTGGTGCGGCTCGTCGAGGGGGCGCGGGCAGCCGATCCAAAGCCCGTTCAGGCCGGCGCATTGGGCCGCGTCGTCGACACGGTGCGATGGATCGACACGCAGCCCGAGGCCGAACTAGGCCTGGAGCGATTGGCCGAGCAGGCAGGGTTGAGTCCCTATCATTTCTTGCGGACTTTCGAACGCGCGACGGGCGTCACGCCGCATCAGTACGTGCTGCGGGCACGCTTGCGTGCGGCGGCGATCGAGCTGGCCGACACGCGCGATAAGATCGTCGACGTCGCGCTCGACTGCGGTTTTCCGGACTTGTCGAATTTCAATCGAGCCTTCCGAGCGGAATTCGGCGTCGTGCCGCGTGTCTATCGCGCCCGCTGGCAGCGATGAAGGCGATGAAGGCAACGAGCGGCGACGACGGCGTCGCCGACGACGCCAGGATGGAGCGCGGAACCGGAATCGCCGTCGGTGCGCGCGGTTGCGCAGGGCTGTGCCGGTTCGTCGCGCTGCGCATCGGGATCGGTCTTGTCGCCAGCGTCGGCCTAGTGGTGAACGCGGCTGCGGCTGAAGTCGATCGCGTCGACGCTGCCGCCAGCGCAGGCGCAGGGGCTACCGCTGCCGCAGCCGCAGGCGATCGCGCACACGCACCCGCACCCGCACCCGCATCTCGGTCTCTGCCCGCGCAGTCTTCGGCGTCGACTTCGCCGCCGGCCGATCCGAGCGCCCCTGGCCTCGACCTCGATCCCGCGACGATCGAATCGGACGTTCACCGTTTTACGATTGCACGCGACGGCTCGGTCGTCGAGGACGACGATACGGTTGTGCGTGTGAATACGGCGGCGGGCGTCGATGCGTTCGCGCAGCGCTACGTTTGGTTCAACAAGGACACCGATCGCATCGAGGCATTGTCGGCCGAGTCGATCGATCCGGGAGGCGCCCTGCATCGGGTGGGCGCCGAGGCGATACGCGACGTCGAAGAGCCACGCGCCGCCGGGGCGCCGACCTTCCAGGACGGCGTGCTGCGCACGGTGATATTCCCCGGCATCGAGCCCGGATGGCGAGAGCGTCTTACATTCCGCAAATCGCGCCGGGCAGTGCATTCCGGCGCATTCGAATACTTTGCCGAGCCGGCGCGCGAGAGCGTGTCCGATCAGCGGCTCATCTTCGATCTACCGGCGGACATGCCGCTTTATGCCGACGCGCGCGGGTACGAGGCGCGCGCACCCGTGACCGAAAACGGACGCACGATTTACGAGTTCACGTATCGGCACGGGCCCTTTGCGCCGATCGAGCATGGCGCCGTGGGCGCTGCGAACGACGGCGACCGGCTGATGGTGACGACGGTGCCGACGTTCGCGGCATTCGCGGCGCGCTACCGGGACAGTGCGGTCGATCCCACGGCGAGCGCGCCGGAAGTAATCGCGCTTGCGCGGGCGCTGACGCGCGACGCGCCCGACGATTGGACAAAGGCCGAGCGCCTTTACGATTGGACGCGAGCGAATATTCGCTACGTCGCACTCTTTCTCGGCGATACGGCGGCGAGGCCGCACCGCGTCGCGGACATTCTTCGCAATCGCTACGGCGACTGCAAGGATCATGTGGCGTTGTTCGGTGCACTGCTCGCGGCGGCAGGCATACGCAGCGAGCCTGCGTTGCTCAATCTCGGCTCCGTTTATACCTTGCCTTCCGTACCGGGCTACGGCGCGGGCGCCATCAACCATGTGATCGCTTGGTTGCCCGGGCTTCAGCGCTTCGCCGACACGACGGCGGGCGGCGGCATCGCTTTCGGCTTCTTGCCGCCGAGCGTCATGGACAGGCCGGCACTGCTCGTCGACGAGGGCGTGCTGACGCGTACGCCGGCGACGCAGCTGCGTTGGCGCGACGCACGCGTCGAACTCGATGTCGACGAGCGCGGCGACGCACGCTACGGCTATCGCGTGCAGGACGAAGGCTTTACGGCGGAGCTCGAACGGAACGTATTTCGGCGCGCGACGCGCTCGCGCATTGCGCAGATCGCCCAAGATCGGCTGAGGCAAATGGGCATGCGCGGGACGGCGGCGATCGAAACCGACGATGTCGAGGCGACGAGCGGCCCCTTCGCCGTTTCGATGACGGGCGCGCTCGAACATTTCCTTTGGCCCGACGGCGTGACTGCCGTCACCGCGTTGTCGAGCTTCGGGGGCGGCATCGCCTCCCAAGTGCAGGATTGGTTGTCGGTTTCAGCGCGGACGCAGTCCTATGTGTGCCTCGGCGCAACGTTCGTCGAGCAAGGCACCATCAAATTGGCGAACGACGTGAAAGTCGTCTACGTGCCGTCGGACTTGACGATCGACGATGCGCCGATCCGTTACGAGGCGCATTACGTGTTCGATCCTCTGTCCGGCGTGCTGCAGGTGTCGCGTCGCATGCAAGCCGACTTCGGAAAGCAGGTATGCAGCCCGAAGGAGTTCGAGGCGATGCGAGGCACCCTCGTTCGCATCGAGCGCGATGCATCGGCGCAAGTGGTGGTGCAGGGAAGCGGTGTACCGCTTGCGAGTCACGCGACGCCAGGCGCGAAGGGCGCGAGGCCGCCACGCGTGCGTGCTTCGTCGATGACTGCACGAGGAAGCGGCACGCGACAGGGGCAGCGCCGGGGCCGGCGGCGCCGCGCGTTCAAACCACGTTACGCTCGATCACGGGACGATTTTCCAGCACGCGCGCGAAGCCGAGCGGGGACAGGTCGAGCGAAACGAAGCGCCCCTGCAGGATCAGTTCCGCGACGCCGCGGCCCGTGGCTGGGCCTTGCTGCAGACCGTGGCCGCTGAAGCCGTTCGCGAACACGCAATTGTCGATGTCCGGGTGGTAGCCGATGATCGCGTTGTGATCGAACACGTTGTATTCGTAGTAGCCGGACCACGCGTGCTCGACGCGCAGCGCTTCGAACTGCGGCACACGATGGGCGAGCGTCGGCCAAATCACGTCGTCGAACAGCGTATGGTCGACTTCGTCGAGCGGCAGGTCGTCGGCGTCGCGATCGGGGCTAGGCGAAGTCCCGCAGATATAGGTCGTGCCCTCAGGGCGGAAGTAGACGCCCGTAGGATCGATCAGCAACGGGCAGCGCTCGAGCTTGGCCGGCGAACTCACGTTGAAAATGCTGCGCCGTCGGGCGTAGACGGGCAGCGCGATTTCCATCATTTGCGCGATGCGGCGTGCCCATGGGCCGGCCGCATTGACCATGACGTCGCAGTCGAGGGCGTCGCCGGAGGCGGTCAGCACTTGACGCACGCGCCGGCCTTCGCGCCGCAGTCCGGTCGCTTCGGTGGCGAGATACCGTGCGCCGAGCGACTGCGCCTTCTTGCGCAGCGCCTGCACGAGCCCATAGCCGTCGAACCATCCTTCGCCCGACACACCATAGGTGCCGGCGACGAGATCTTCGGTGTTCAACCAAGGGAAGGTCGCTTGCAGTTCGTCGCGCTGCAAGTAGCGGATCTGTGCGCCGAGCGAGGTCTGCAGCGCATGGTTCTCGCGCAAGATCGTCTCGCCGGCCGGCGTCGCGAGAAACAGGTAGCCGCCTTCGTGCAGATCGATCGACGGCGCGTCTGCGCCGATGGCGAGCCGCTCGCCGATCGAGCGCAAAAACTCGATGCCGTAGAGGGACATTTGCACGGAGAGCGGCGTCGAGAACTGCTGCCGGATCGATGCCGCCGACAGCGCCGACGAGGCGCGCGCGTAGCTCGGATCGCGCTCGAGCACCGTCACCTCGACGCTCGGATCCGCGCTGCGCAAAAAGTACGCTACGGCGCTGCCGATCACCCCGCCGCCCACGACTACGATCTTCGAATTCATTAGGACTCCAAAGCAATTGCCTGAAAAACGAAACGACAAAAAGGCGCGATGCCCGCAAGGCGTCGCGCCAAGGCCCGCCCGAAGGCAGGCGGGCCCGTTTATCCGATCAGAGACCGCTCACCGTCTTGACCGTCACCCACTTGCCGCCTTTTACCTGATAGACGGTCGACGAGCCGTTCTTCAACGAACCGTTCGGGTTGAACGCGATATGGCCGGTGATGCCGTCGAAGCTGATGCTTTGCAGCTTCGGGCGGTAGTCGTCGGGCTTCGTCGAATTGGCCGCCTGCATCGCCTTGATGGCGGCCCATGCCGCGTCGTAGCCGAACGGCGCATAGGAGAGCACGTCCTCGCCGAACTTCTGCTTGAAGCGGTCGGCGAACTTCGCACCGACCGGCGTGCTGTCGAGCGGCCGGCCGTATTCCCACGCCATCGCGCCTTCGGAAACGTCGCCCGCCAGCTTGATGAAGTCGATGTCTTTCACGCCGCCGCCGCCGACGAATTGCGCTTTGATGCCGAGCTGCGTCATCTGCTTCATGATCCCGGCCGCCTGCGGATTGAGCGCGCCCACGAAGATGAGGTCGGGGTTTGCCGCCTTGATGTTCGTGAGTTGCGTCTTGAAGTCCGTCGCCTTATCGGTCGTGTACTCGCGCTTGACGATGTTGCCGCCCTTCGCCTTGACGGCCTTTTCGAATTCGTCGGCTTCACCCTGACCGAATGCCGAGCGGTCGTCGATGATCGCGATGCGCTTGGCTTTTGTGACCTCGACCGCATAGGCGCCCGCGGTGCCGGCGTTTTGCGCGTCGCTCGAAATCACCATGAAGACGTTCTTGAAGCCGCGGCTGCTGATCATCGGGTTCGTCGCCGCCGGATCGATGTCGGGAAGACCGGCCTTCTCGTAGATCGTCGATGCGGGAATGGTCGTCCCCGAATTGAAGTGACCGACGACGACGGAAACGCCTTCGTCCACGAGCTTTTGCGCGACCTGCGCGCCCGTACGCGGGTCGGCCTGATCGTCTTCGGCTACGAGCTCGAACGTGACGGGCTGGCCGTTGATCTTGACGCCCTGCGCCTTGGCGTCGTCGAGCGCCATCTTGACGCCGTTCTCCAAGTCTTTGCCATAGTTGGCGTTGGGGCCGGTGAGCGGCGCGGCAAATCCGATTTTGACGGTCGTATCGGCCTGAGAGGCGAGCGGGGCGAACGCCAGAAGCGCTCCAACTGCAACCGCGACAGGGGTGAAAGTCTTCGCAAAACGCATGTTGTTTCCTTTGTCGGCAAGCATGAGTTCATTGCTACGGCGTGCATGCCGGCCGGCTCGCCTTTTTATTGCGCGATGCGCGATCGAGGCGGCGGCCGGTGCACGGCTCTTGTTCGTATAGGCGGCGTGTGGCGTGGACCTCCTGCAAAGGCGTGTGTTGATCGAATCGCCTGGCGAATGAAACGCGGCAAGGATGCGCCGAGCGATCGTTCGCTGGACTATAGAAAGCCAATATAGTCGCGTCTTGACCTTTCGCGACGCTTCCTATGCGCATTTCGGCATAGCCCCGAAATACGGCGCAATCGGGACGAATATGCCGGGTCTGTGTTGCCGTCCCATCGTATTAATCGTATGTTTGCGCCGTAATGAGCAATGCGGCGCAAAGCGCACTCCGCACAATCCCTTACGGGGTGAGGGTCAAGTTTGCGACGCGGCGAGCCGTTTACCGAGACGAGGCCACGCATTCTCGTAGCCCATTGCTTTTCAAGGAACGGTTTCAATGTTTTCGTCGATTCGCGCGCGCGTGCTCGCAGCTTGTCTTGCCATCGTAGTCGGTTCACTGATCGTCAATGCAACTCTGAACTTCTTTGTAGTCAATTCCCACGAAAACGACACCATCAATAACAATCTCGTCGCATTGGCGAACGGCCATGACGCGGGAATCTCCGAATGGGTCGCATCCAAAACGGCCGCCATCGATTCACTGCAGGACATCACGCTCGGCGCGGCCGATCCCGCCCCGGAATTCAAGCAGGCCATGGCCGCCGGCGGGTTTTCGAACGTCTATGCGGGCTATCCCGACAAGAGCGCCAAGTTCGGCGACGCGACGGGCATACCGCCCACCTACGACCCGACGAGCCGCCCTTGGTACAAGCAAGCCGCCGCCGCAGGCAAACCGGTCGTTTCGCCGCCATACGTCGATGCGGGCACGGGCAAGCTCGTCGTCGCATTCGCGGTGCCGATCATGCGCGACGGTTCGCTCAAGGCCGTCGTCTCGGGCGATGTCGCGATGGACAGCGTGATCGCCAACGTGAAGGCGATTCACCCGACGCCTTCGAGCTTCGGGATGCTCGTCGACGGAGCAGGCGACATCGTCGCGCACCCGGACGCCAAGCTCACGCTCAAGAATGTCTCGGCGCTCATGCCGGGCATGAGCGCCGCGCGCATCGCTTCTCTCGCCGGCGCGGATCGGCCGCTCGAAACGACGGCCGACGGCCGCTCCGTCCTACTGCGCGGCGCGAGCGTTCCCGGCACGGATTGGACCGTCGTCGTGGCGCTCGACGAAGGCGAAGCGAAAGCCGGCATTCGCTCGTTCTTGACGACATCGGCCATTGCGCTCGTCGTCATCGTCGTGCTCGCCGCCCTGATCGTGTCGGCCGTCACGTCGAAAGCCTTTCGCCGTTTGTCGATGGTGCGCGACGCAATGGACGCGATCGGTTCGGGTACGGGCGATCTGACCAGGCGTCTGCCCGCCGACGGCCGCGACGAAGTGGCGCAGATCGCACGGTCTTTCAACACGTTCGTCGACAAGCTGCTCGGCGTCATGCTGCGGATCCGCGACACGAGCGAATCGGTGCGAACGGCGGCCGACGAAATCGCGGCCGGCAATCTCGACTTGTCGGGCCGCACCGAATCCGCGGCCGCAAGCCTGCAGCAGACGGCCGCATCGATGGAAGAGATCACCTCGACCGTCACCCAATCGGCGAGCTCGGCCCGCCAGGCCAACGAAATGGCTGCGTCCGCGTCCACCGTGGCGTCGCGCGGCGGGCAAGTGGTGTCGGAAGTCGTCACCACCATGGGGACGATCGAATCGGCCTCGGGCAAGGTCGGCGACATCATCGGCGTCATCGACGGCATCGCGTTTCAGACCAACATCCTTGCGCTGAACGCGGCGGTCGAAGCGGCGCGGGCCGGCGAGCAGGGACGCGGCTTCGCGGTCGTGGCCGGCGAAGTGCGCAGCCTCGCGCAGCGTAGCGCCCAGGCGGCCAAGGAGATCAAGACGCTGATCGAATCGACGATCGACAGCGTATCGTCGGGCTCGAGCCAAGTTCGGCGCGCCGGAGATACGATGACGGAGATCGTCTCGAACGTGTCGAGCGTGACGACGATCATGTCGGAAATCACGCATGCGGCCGACGAGCAAACGCGGGGCATTCAGGAAGTCAATCGCGCCGTGTCGCAGCTCGACGAAATGGTTCAACAGAACGCGGCGCTCGTCGAGGAATCGGCGGCGGCAGCCTCGGCGCTGCAGACCCAGGCGGTCAACCTCGCCGCGGCGGTCGGGCAGTTCAAGCTCGATTGACCCTGTAAAGCGCTGGCCGGCGTAGGGCGAGCCGGCCTAGGTGCGCGTGTCGATCGACCACGCGCCGAGCCATTCGCGAGGTTTGGCGATTTCGTCTTGCGCGGCCACGAGCTCCAGTTCGTACCGGCCCGCGCCGTAGGTGGCCTTCAGCACGGCGTGCACGGCCGATACGGCGTGCTCGAAGGCTGTGCGCAGCGAGTCGCCGTTCAAGCGGCGGGCGACGAACGTCGCGCTCGTCAGTTCACCGACCCCGACGGGCTGCCGCGCGAACGGATAGCGCGGATGCTGCGTCATCCACGCTTCGCGTTCGGTGACCATGAGCAGGTTGACGCGATCGGCCGGGCTGTTTCGGTCGATGAGTTGCTTGACCACGACGATTTGCGGGCCGCGCCGAATGATTTCGCGGCACGCGAGGACCGCCTCGTCGACGTCTTGGATCGAACGGCCCGCGAGCTTTTGCAGGGCGTCGTGCGTCGGCGAAAGGCCGTCGGCGATCGACGGCATGGTTTCCAACAGATATTCGTCGACACTCGCGCCGGCGCCGGCGCCGATGACGGGCGTGCAAAAGTGCCAAGCCTCGGGATTCGTCGCCTTGACGGCGCGTACGATGTCGATGACGGCCTGCGCGTGCTCCTTGGAGCCCAGATAACCCGAAACGATGGCGTCGCAGCGACGCAACATGCCGATTGCGCCGATGCCTTCGACGAGCTCGGTCATCTGCGGCGCATCGATGGCGCTGCCGGCCCAATGACCGTACTGCATGTGGTTCGAAAACTGCATCGTGTCGAGGGGCCAGACGTTCACGCCCAGCCGCTGCATCGGAAAGACGGCGGCACTATTGCCCGCATGGCCGAACACGACGTGCGGTTGAATGCTCAAAACGTTCTTCATGATGAGTTCGCTCGCGTGAAACTCGCGCCTGCTCGAGAGCCGACGCGACGTGCCGGCGACCGCAAGCGGCGTCCGCCAACGCGGCCCTCGGCCGCGTACCGTCGGTTCGACGGCCTGATTCCTGCAAGATACATGACTTGTTGCGTCGCGTCATCGGGGCGTCTCGCGCCTCGGATGCGCTTGCCGACGTCCGGGCAAGGCGGCGCCGGGCCCGGCACGGGGTTTGCGCCCGCGTGCCGGGCGGCGCACCGTTGCTCGCGGCCGACGAACGGCGCCGCTTTGCGCCCGTCTGTCGGCGTTTTCCCGCACGCACTGCTACAATTACCGGTTTCCAGAGCAAGCCTACGCGGGCCGACGGCTTCGATCGATGCCGGTTCGGTGCGCCTCGGGGTGCGCCGCCGCTGCGCACCGAAAAAGAACCAAGGAGTAGCCAACGTGCCAGCAAGCGTTTCATTCAGCGGGTTGCCCGCTCGCCGTCGGCACGTCCGAGCGGCCGGCGTGGCCCGTGCGGGTGGCGTTCGATGACGTTTTCGCCCGCCGCGCTCTGGGATGGATTGCTCGTCGCGTTGTGCTGCGTCGCCACGGCGTATGCCGTGCTCGCGGCGCTCGCGCTGCCGTCGGCGCGCTCGCTCGCCAAGCGCGCCTCGCGCAACGGGGGCCGGGCGGCGGCCGGCCCGGTCAGCGTCCTCAAGCCGCTTTGCGGCGCCGAGCCGAGACTTTACGAAAACCTTGCGACGTTCTGCGAGCAGACGCATCCGTGCTACGAATTGCTGTTCGGGGTGTCGTCGTCGGCCGATCCGGCGATCGCCGTCGTGCGCCGGTTGCAGGCGGCGTTCCCCTCGCGCGATATCTCGCTCGTCGTCGATTCCCGCGTGCACGGGCACAATTTGAAGGTGAGCAATCTCATCAACTTGGCCGCGCAGGCCAAGCATCCGCTCATCGTGCTGGCAGACAGCGACATCGCCGTCGCACCCGATTACTTGGACGCCGTGACGGCGCCGCTCGCCGATCCGCAAGTGGGCATCGTCACTTGCCTGTATCACGCGAAGAGCGTGGGCGGGTTTTGGACGCGCGTGGGCGCGCAGTTCATCAACGAGTGGTTCGCGCCTTCGGTGCGCATCGCCCACGCGGGCGGCTCCCGCAGCTTCGGCTTCGGCGCGACGCTCGCGCTGCGCGCGTCGGTGCTGGCCGATATCGGCGGCTTCGACGCCCTCAAGGACTGCCTGGCGGACGACTACTGGCTGGCCGAGCACACGCGCCAGCGCGGCATGACGACGGTGCTGTCCGAGGTCGTCGTCGAAACGGACGTCATCGAGCCGACTTTCGGTGCGCTGTGGCTGCGCGAGACGCGCTGGCTGCGCACGATCCGCTCGATCAACCCGCTCGGCTTCGCATTCTTGTTCGTCACGTTCACCGCGCCGTGGCTGCTCGTGGGCGCCCTGTTGAGCGTCCATGCGGCGGCGGGGCGCGAAACGGTGCTGGCCGCGTCGACGGTGCTCGGCGCCGCCGCTCGCATTGCATTGCATGCGCGCGCCGCGCGCGCAACGGAAGAATTTTGGCGCGATTTGCCGCTCGTGCCGCTGCGCGACGCGCTGCTGGCCGCGCAATGGCTCGTCGCGGCCTTCGGCTCGCACGTCGTTTGGCGCGGCGCGCGCATGCCGGTCGTGGCCCGAGTGGCCGAAGGATCGGACGGGTCTTGAGCCGCGCGTATTCGTTTTTGGCCGACGGTCGTCGTTGACCCGCCGTCGTTCTCGATAACATCTGCATCACCCCATAAGGTTGCCGGAGCATCATCCATGAAAACGCTGTTCTTGCAGGCCCCGTCGTATGACGGCTTCGATGGCGGAGCCGGTTCGCGCTATCAGGCGAAGCGCGAAATCCGCTCGTTCTGGTATCCGACGTGGCTCGCGCAACCGGCCGCGCTCGTGCCGGGCAGCCGCGTGCTCGATGCCCCGGCCGACGGCCTATCCGTCGAAGAAACGCTGAAAATCTGCGACGACTACGATCTCATCATCATCCACACGAGCACGCCGTCGTTCCCGACCGATGCGCTCTTCGCCGAGGACGTCAAGAAGCGCAAGCCGTCGGTTCTCGTCGGCATGGTGGGCGCCAAGGTGATGGTCGATCCGCACAACTCGCTCACGGCCACCGAAGCGATCGATTTCGTCTGCCGCGAGGAATTCGACTTCACGTGCAAGGAACTCGCGGAAGGCAAGCCGTTTCCCGAGATCAAGGGCCTCTCCTGGCGCGCGAAGGACGGCTCGATCGAGCACAACGAAGCGCGCCCGATCCTCGAGGACATGGACGCTTTGCCGTTCGTCGCGCCGATCTACAAGCGCGATCTGAAGATCGACAACTATTTCATCGGCTACTTGAACTACCCGTACGTCTCGATCTACACGGGCCGCGGGTGCAAGTCGCGCTGCACGTTCTGCCTGTGGCCGCAGACGGTCAGCGGCCATCGCTACCGCACGCGCTCCGTCGAGAACGTGCTCGAGGAAGCGAAGTGGATTCGCGACAACATGCCGGAAATCAAAGAGCTCATGTTCGACGACGACACGTTTACCGACGATTTGCCGCGCGCGGAAGCGATCGCGATCGGCCTCGGCAAGCTCGGTATGACGTGGTCGTGCAATGCGAAAGCCAACGTGCCGTACAAGACGCTCAAGGTCATGAAGGAAAACGGCCTGCGTCTGTTGCTCGTGGGCTTCGAATCGGGCGACGATCAGATCCTCGTCAACATCAAGAAGGGCGTGCGCACCGATTTCGCGCGCCGCTTCAGCGCGGACTGCAAGAAGCTCGGCATCAAGATTCACGGTACCTTCATTCTGGGCCTGCCGGGCGAAACGCAGGACACGATCAAGAAGACGATCGAGTACGCGAAGGAAATCAATCCGCACACGATTCAAGTGTCGCTCGCCGCGCCTTATCCGGGCACGACGCTCTACAAGCAGGCCGTGGAAAACGGCTGGATGGAAGAGAACAAGACGATCAATCTCGTGAGCAAGGAAGGCGTGCAGCTCGCGGCGATCGGCTATCCGCATTTGTCGCGCGACGAGATCTATCATCACCTCGAGCAGTTCTACCGCCAGTTCTACTTCCGGCCGTCGAAGATCTGGGAAATCGTGCGCGAAATGCTGACGAGTTGGGACATGATGAAGCGCCGTTTGCGCGAAGGCGTCGAATTCTTCCGTTTCCTGCGCGCGCACGAGGCGTAAGAACGTGCTTCGCTCGGGCCGTCGCGGCCTCATCGTCACCGCGGACGATTTCGGCTTGCATCCGCGCGTGAACGCGGCGGTCGAGCGCGCAAACCGGCAGGGCGTGCTCAAGGCGGCGAGCCTCATGGTGAGCGCGCCCGCCGCGCACGATGCCGTCGAGCGTGCGCGGCGCCTTCCGAGCCTGCGCGTCGGCCTGCATCTCGTCCTTGCCGACGGGGCCGCCACGCTGCCGGCGCGGGACATCCGCGCATTGGTCGGGCCGGACGGCCGGTTCGGCGATGCGATGGCGCGCGACGGCGTTCGCTTCTTTTTTCTGCCTGCGGTGCGCGAAGCGCTTGCGCGCGAAATCAGAGCGCAATTCGAGGCGTTCGCGGCGACGGGCCTGCCGCTCGATCACGTCAACGCCCACAAGCATTTTCATCTGCATCCCACCGTACTCTCGCTCGTGTTGTCGATCGGGCGCGAGTTCGGTCTGCGTGCGGTGCGGCTGCCGTTCGAGGCGAACGCGCCCTGGTGGCTCAGGCCGTGGATCGGTTTGATGCGCGCGCGGCTTACGCGGGCGGGGATCGCTTACAACGACTACGTCGTCGGCATCGAGCACACGGGCGGCATGGACGAAGCCGCCGTGCTCGATGCGTTGGCTCGCATGCCGGCCGAGGGGGTCGGCGAAATTTACTGCCATCCCGCGGAAGCGGGCGAGGGGCCGATAACGGCTTCGATGCACGCCTATCGTCACGTCGACGAGCTGGAGGCGCTGCTTTCGCCGCGCGTGGCCGCTGCCATCGCGGCGGCCGGGTTGGCTTGCGGCGGATTTGCCGACGTATTCGGTCACGACGTAGAAGGCTCGCACGGCACGCGCGATGCACACGGTCACGGTGACGCCGCGCACGGAGGCGCGCCGCTATGACGAAGTGGCTCAAGTGGGCCGGATGGCCCGTCGGCATCGGCATTTTCATCGCGCTCGTGCTGCGCGAGGGGGCGGCCGACGTCGCTCATGTGATCGGGCAAGCCGGGCCCGCGCTTTTGTGGCTCGTGCCATTCCATGCATTGCCGCTCTTGCTCGACGCCTACGGCTGGCGCGTATTGCTGCGAGGCCGCGCGCCGCTTGCATTTCTTTGGTGGGTGGCGACCGTGCGCGAGGCCGTGAGCCGGTTGCTGCCGGTGCTGGCCGTTGGGGGGGAAATCGTCGGGATTCGGCTGGCGCGCTGGCGCGTGCCCGACGCGAGCCGCGTCAGCGCTTCGGTCATCGTGGAAGTGCTCGTGACGATCGCCGTGCAATACGCGTTTTCGGCGCTGGGTGTCGTGCTCATTCTTGCGGCGACGGCCGGCGGGCACGCGAAGACGATCGCGCTCGCGCTCGTCTTGTCGCTGCCGTTGCCGGTGATCACGGCGTTGCTGCTGCGTCGCGGGGGCGTCTTCCATGCCATCGAGCGGTTCGCGGCGCGGGCGCTCGGCAGCGAGCATCGGTTCTTGCAAGGGATCGACGGCGCGCGGCTCGACGCCGAAATCGACGCGCTGATGACGCGCACCGGCGTGCTCGTCACTGCGTTCGTCTGGCAGTTCGTCGGTTATCTCGTGGGAGCGCTCGAAACGTATTGGGCGCTGGTGCTGCTCGGTCATCCTGTTTCGGCGGGCGGGGCGATCGCCATCGAAGCGCTGACCCAAGCTGTGCGGCATGCGGCGTTCATGGTGCCTGCGGGGCTCGGCGTGCAGGAAGTGGCCGTCGTGTTGCTCGCTCAGATGTTCGGTATCGATCGCGAGGTGGCGTTTTCGCTGGCGCTCGTCAAGCGGATGCGCGAAGTCATTTTCGGTTGCCTTGCGCTCGGCTCGTGGCAATTGGCCGAAATCGTTCGCGCCCGCGGCGGCGGCGAGCGAGCGCCAGCCAGGCAAGCCGTGGCGGCCCGGCACGCGCCGCCGCCGCAGCGGAAGTCTTCCGAATCAAGCCGCTGAACCGCTCGTCGGTTCGGCGTCGCACGCAGCGCGTTCGGTTTATCCTCAGACGTTCCCTATGCGTGTAAACACGCTTTGTCTTCGGACTACGTCTCGTCCTACATTACGTGCACCGGACACGTCATATCGAATTAGACAGAGACGAATTGACGACCAGACGACGCAGCGCCGCGTCGGCCACGGGGGGCGATCGAACGCCAAGTGCAACGCACGGGCGGGCGGCCGCAGGCCGATGACGCAGCGCACGGGACGACGTCGCTCGGCCAGTGTCCGCTTGTTTGCCGACGTTTTTTGCGTCGCGCGCCATGAAATTGCCGGCCGTTCACTTCGCGTGACGGCCGGTTCTGTTTTATAGCTCCGCTTCTGTGCCGCTTCCGTGCCGCTCCTTTGCGGCATCGCCTGTCGGTTTGCCTTTCCTTCGGAATATCGAAAAAGCGACGCGAAGTTTGCGCAAACGCCGCGTCGCGCCAGTGCGCCGAGCGGCGCTCGACTGCACCCGGCGGCCCAATAGCGCGCAGCTTGCCCCTCGATCGCGGGAATGCTGCGATGCAGCAAATCTAGATGATCCCGTTTGAGCAAAACATTTTCGCTTGCGACTATCCGCGCCGATGCGAAACACCGGAAGAGCCGCGCGATAGGGAGGCGAGACGCGGCGGCCGGCGGGACGCGCGGTGCGAATTCGCGCTGCGCTTGTCGCCTTTCGTCGTGGCCCGTCACCGCGACGGCAGGCAATCATATTCATGGATGGAGACGCCCGTGTTCCTCTACGGCTTCGGCCCGATCCTTCTCGCCGGTACGATCAAGACGATCGAGCTGTCGGTCCTTTCGCTTGCCGTCTCGGTCCTGCTGGGCTTGATCGGCGCGGTGGCGAAGCTCTCGCGCAACCGCGCCGTCTGCGGTGCGGCCACGCTTTATACGACGCTCATTCGCTCCGTGCCGGACCTCGTGCTGATGCTGCTGCTGTTCTACAGCATCCAGATCGCCGTCAATCAATTGACCGATGCGCTCGGCATGGACCAGATCGACATCGATCCGTTCGTTGCCGGCGTGCTCACGCTCGGGTTCATCTACGGTGCCTATTTCACGGAAACGTTCCGCGGTGCGTTTCTCGCCGTCCCGCGCGGCCAGCTCGAAGCCGGCAGTGCGTACGGCATGAGCGCGCTGCGCGTGTTCGCGCGCATCCTGTTTCCGCAGATGATGCGTTTCGCGCTGCCGGGCATCGGCAACAATTGGCAAGTGCTCGTCAAAGCGACGGCGCTCGTGTCGATCATCGGCCTCGCCGATGTCGTCAAGGCGGCGCAGGATGCGGGCAAGAGCACGTTCAATATGTTTTTCTTCATTCTCGTCGCGGCGCTGATCTATTTGGCGATCACGACGGTGTCCAACGTCGTGCTCATGTGGCTCGATAGGCGCTACTCGATCGGCGTCAGGCACGCCGAATTGTGAGGAGGGCAGAGCGATGATCGAAATCCTTTCCCAATACGGGCGCGCATTCCTCTATTTCGACGGCCAAGGTCTGTCCGGCCTCGCCGTGACGTTGTGGCTGCTCGTCGCCTCGCTCGTCATCGGCTTTTGCATGGCGGTGCCGCTCGCGGTCGCCCGCGTGTCGAAGAACCGCTGGCTCTCGACGCCCGTGCGCTGCTACACGTACGTGTTCCGGGGCACGCCGCTTTACGTCCAACTGCTGTTGATCTATAGCGGCGTGTACAGCCTCGAATTCGTCCGCGCGCATGCCGCGCTCGACAGTTTCTTCCGCAGCGGCCTGCATTGCGCGATTCTCGCGTTCGGCCTCAATACGGGTGCCTATACGACGGAAATCTTCGCCGGTGCGATCCGCGCCATCGCGCACGGCGAGGTCGAGGCGGCGCGCGCGTACGGCATGAGCAGGTGGACGATGTATCGCCGCATCGTTCTGCCTTCCGCGCTGCGCCGGGCGCTGCCGTTGTACAGTAACGAGGTCATCCTGATGTTGCACGCGACGACGGTTGCGTTCACGGCGACGGTGCCCGACGTCCTGAAGGTCGCGCGCGACGCCAATTCGGCTACGTACATGTCGTTCCAGGCCTTCGGCATCGCCGCGCTCATCTATCTTGCGGTATCGTTCGCACTCGTTGCGGCGTTCCGGCGGGCCGAGCGGCACTGGCTCGCTTATCTGGCCGTCGGCCGGCATTGATTCATACGGGAGAGCATGGTGCTCCAAGCGACTTCTCAATCCGCCGCCGCCAAGCTCGCGGCGCTCGACATCCATAAGCGCTACGGCGACAACGAGGTGCTCAAAGGCGTCACGCTCACGGCGAAGGCCGGCGACGTCATCAGCATCATCGGCGCGAGCGGCTCGGGCAAGAGCACGTTCTTGCGCTGCATCAACTTTCTCGAGCGGCCCAACGCAGGCAGCATCGTCGTCGACGGCGAGATCGTGCGCACGAAGGCAGACCGCGAGGGCAACCTGGAAGTCGCGGACCATAAACAGCTGCAGCGCATTCGCACGAAGCTCGCGATGGTGTTCCAGCACTTCAACTTGTGGGCGCACATGAATGTGCTCGAGAACGTCGTCGAAGCACCCGTTCACGTGCTCGGTCTTTCGAAGCGCGAGGCCGAGGAGCGCGCGCGGATGTACCTCGAAAAAGTCGGCCTCGCGCCTCGGCTCGAGAAACAGTATCCGTCGCACTTGTCGGGCGGGCAGCAGCAGCGCGTGGCCATTGCCCGCGCGCTGGCCATGAACCCCGACGTCATGCTGTTCGACGAGCCTACCTCCGCGCTCGATCCCGAACTCGTCGGCGAAGTGCTCAAAGTGATGCAAAAGCTCGCCGAAGAAGGCCGCACGATGATCGTCGTGACGCACGAAATGGGCTTTGCGCGCAACGTGTCGAATCACGTGATGTTTCTTCACCAAGGCCGAACGGAAGAAGAGGGCGATCCCGCCGTCGTGCTCGCGCAGCCCCAGAGCGAGCGCTTGAAGCAATTTCTTTCGGGCAGCCTCAAGTAATCGGCATGAGCGGCACGCGCAACGAGCGAAGCAGCGCCGCCGAGCGGCTCGGCTGTCTTCGGCCCTCGCGCCGGTGGGGGTGAGCTTGGCACGCATGCAACCGGGTCCGGCCAAGACGACGCAAGTCGCGATCGTCGCGTTGCCGCCCGTATCCCTGTCGGGTATCGGGCCGATCGTCGATGCGCTGCGCCTCGCGAACGATATCGACGGGCGCGCGCTTTACCGTTGGCAGATCCTATCGTGGGACGGGCGCGCCGTGCCGCTCCCGGGCGGCGCCGTGCTGCCGGCGGACGCGGCGTTCGGCGACGGCGTGTCGTGCGACTGGCTCATCGTCATCGCGGAGCGGTTTCAGCAATTCGCGGACTACAAGCTGTTTCTCGCCAGCCTCGCTCGCGTCGGGCAACGCACGCCGCTCGTCACCGGCATACATCACGGCGTGTGGTGGCTGGCGATGGCGGGGCAACTATCGGGCTATCGCGTCAGCGTCAATTGGGAGACGTATCAGCAATTCGCGGAGCAATTCGAGCGTTCTATCGTGACGCAGCGGATCTTCGAGATCGATCGCGACCGCGCCACGTGCGCGGGCGGGCTCGCCGGCGTCGACTTCATGCTCGCGATGATCGCGCGCGAGAACGGGCCGGAACTTGCGGAACGCATCGCCGACGCGCTGGGCGTCGGCGTGCTCAGGGCCGGGGAAGAGCGCCAGCGCATTCCTTACGTGACGGCGCCCGGCGAGCGGCACCCGCGGCTGAACGACGCGCTGCAATTGATGGAGGCCAACATCGAGGATCCGCTGACGACCGACGAGATCGCGAGCCTCGTCGGCATCTCGCGCCGGCAGCTCGAGCGTTTGTTCCGGCAATACCTCGGCGCGATGCCCTCGAAGTATTACTTGAGCTTGCGTCTGTCGAAGGCGCGCATGCAGTTGCAGCGCACCGGTAAATCGATCGTGCAGGTGAGCCTTGCTTGCGGTTTCTCGTCGGCCGCGCATTTCTCGAACGCATACCGCGAGCGCTTCGGCGTGACGCCGCGCGAGGAGCGCCGCAACTGGATCGCCAAGCAGCACGGAGCAGGCGTGGCTTATGCGGGCGAACCGCGTGCGGGCGCGCTGATCGAGCCGCCCGATGAAGTTTGACGGACGAATGGCTGGGCGAACGGCGCACGATACGCGATAGATCGCGTCGCCATCGAGCAAGACGCCGTCACGATCGTTTTCTAAACTAGCGTTTATCAGCCTCATCATCCCTATTACCTCGACGAGGACCCGCCATGAACGATTTCGCTGTGAACCGCCAGACTTTCGACGAAGTCATGGTGCCGGTATTTTCGCCCGCGTCATTTATGCCCGCACGCGGCGAAGGCTCGCGCGTGTGGGACACGCAAGGCCGCGACTACGTCGATTTCACGGGCGGGATCGCCGTGACGGCGCTGGGCCACACGCATCCGGAACTCGTTCGCGTGCTGCGCGAGCAGGGCGAGACGCTGTGGCACGTCAGCAACGCCTACACGAACGAACCCGTGCTTCGGCTCGCCAAGCGGCTCGAATCGTTGACGTTCGCCGATCGGGCGTTCTTCGCGAACTCGGGCGCCGAGGCGAACGAAGCGGCGCTCAAGCTCGCCCGCCGTGTCGCGATCGAGCGCCACGGCCCGGAAAAAATCGAAATCGTCTCGTTCAAGCAGTCGTTTCATGGGCGCACGTTTTTCACGGTCAGCGTGGGCGGCCAGCCCAAATACGCCGAAGGCTTCGGCCCGGTGCCGGCGGGCATCGTTCACCTGCCGTACAACGACATCGATGCGGCGCGCGAGGCGATCGGCCCGAAGACATGCGCCGTGATCGTCGAGCCCATCCAGGGCGAGGGCGGCGTGATTCCGGGCGATCCGGCGTTCCTGCGCGCACTGCGCGAGGCCTGCGACGCGCACGGCGCGCTGTTGATCTTCGATGAAGTGCAAACGGGCGTGGGCCGCACGGGCTTTTTCTACGCCTATATGGATACGGGTGTGACGCCCGACATCCTCACGACGGCGAAGGCGCTCGGCAACGGTTTCCCCATCGGCGCGATGCTCACGACGAACGACATCGCTGCACATTTCAAAGTGGGCGTGCACGGCACGACTTACGGCGGCAACCCGCTCGGCGCGGCGGTGGCGGACAAGGTCGTCGAGCTGATCAGCGCGCCCGCGTTGCTCGAAGGCGTCAAGCAGCGCGGCGAACTCATTCGCGGCAAGCTCGCCGAGCTGAACCGGCGCTTCGACATGTTCAAGGAGGTTCGCGGCAAGGGGCTCTTGATCGGGGCGGAACTCACGGCGGCATACGAAGGCCGCGCGAAAGATTTCGTCAATGCCGCCGCCGCGCACGGTGTCATGTTGTTGATCGCGGGCCCGAACGTGCTGCGCTTCGCGCCGTCGCTGATCATCGGCGAGGCCGACGTGAACGAGGGTTTCGCGCGGCTCACGAAGGCGATCGAGGAAGTCGTGCGCGCGAGCGCCGACACGCAGGCGCGGTAAGCGCGTTCACTGCCAAGGACACGATGATGCTCTTCGTACGCCCCGGAAGGCTTTCCGACCTCGACGCGCTCGGGCAGATGGCGCGCGCCGCGCGGCCCGTGTTGCACTCGCTGCCCCATGACCGTGGCGAGCTGGAGGCGCGGGTCGCCCTGTCGGAAGATTCGTTTCGCGCCGACGTCGATTTCCCGGGCGAAGAGTTCTATCTCTTCGTGCTCGAGGACAGCGCGACAGGCCAACTGCTCGGCACCGCGAGCATCGTCGCCGCGGCCGGTTATTCGGAGCCCTTCTACGTGTTTCGCAACGATGCGCTGATTCACGCGTCGCGCGAGCTACACGTCAACCGCAAGATCCACGCGTTGACGATGTCTCATGAGCTGACGGGCAAGAGCCGGCTCGCGGGGTTTTATATCGATCCCTCGCTTCGAGGCGATGCGGCGGCGCATCTGCTTTCGCGCGCGCGGATGATGTATATCGCGGCCAACCGGCGGCGTTTCACGCCCGAGGTGTTCTCGTTGCTGCTCGGCGTGACGGACGATGCGGGTGCGTCGCCGTTCTGGGACGCCGTGGGCCGCAAGTTCTTCGGCCGCGATTTCACGCAAATCGAAATCGCGTCGGGCGGACGCAGCCGGACGTTCATCGCCGAGGTGATGCCGACCTATCCGATCTACGTGCCGCTGCTGCCCGAAGCGGCGCAGCGTGTGATCGGCGAGCCGAACGCGAAGGCGCTGCTCTCGTACGACATTCATCTCGAGGAAGGATTCGAGCCCGATCGTTTCGTCGATATTTTCGACGCGGGCCCGGTGCTGACGGCGCAGGTCGATCGCAGCGCATGCGTGACGTTCAACGAAACGCGCACCGTGAAGGAGGCGACCGAAGGGGCGGGCAAGGCCGCGCGCGACGCTTGCGCCTTTCTCGTCGCGAGCAATCGCGCCGGCGATTTCCGTTGCGTGCTCGCCGAGCTGCCCCGAGAGCGCCGCGACGAAGCCCCGCTCGGCGGGCAGGTGCGCGCCGCGCTCGATACGGTGCATGGCGATGCCGTGCGCTGCGTGCCGCTGCACCGAGGCGCCGCGATAGCGCAAGACAGTGAGGCCGGTGAGGCAGGCGGCCTCTATCCGCCGTCCCTTTCCGCCCATCAATCGGGAGACCGGCGATGATCGTCGTTCGCGCCGTCGACACAGAAGACCTTGACGCACTCGTTTCGCTCGCCGAGGAAACGGGCCCCGGCCTGACGACGTTCAAGCCCGATCGCGACGCGCTGGCCGCACGCATCGGGCGGGCAAAAAAAACGATGGAGGGGCGCGCGGCGGCGCACGAAGCCGGCTACTTCTTCGTCATGGAAGACACGGCCACCCGCGACGTGGCCGGCGTGTGCGGCATCGAAGTGCAGGTCGGGCTCGAGCAGCCGTTCTACAACTATCGCGTGAGCACGGTCGTCCATGCGAGCCAGGAGCTCGGCGTGTGGACCAAGATGTCGCTGCTCAACATCTCGCACGACCTCACGGGCTACGCGGAAGTGTGCTCGCTGTTTCTGTCGCCGCGCTATCGGGCGCACGGCGTCGGCGGCTTGCTCTCGCGTTCGCGCTTCATGTTCATCGCGCAGTTTCGCGACCGCTTTCCGGAGCGCTTGTGCGCCGAGTTGCGCGGTCACTTCGACGCCGACGGCACCTCGCCGTTCTGGCGCGCGGTTGGCTCGCACTTCTATCAGATCGATTTCAACGCGGCCGATTACCTGAGCGCGCATGGGCGCAAATCGTTCCTGGCGGAGCTGATGCCGCGCTATCCCGTGTACGCCGATTTGCTACCCGAAGACGCGCAGGCGGTCATCGGCCTCACGCATCGCGATACGGCGCCGGCGCGCAAGATGCTCGAGGCCGAGGGGCTTCGGTATCAGAACCATGTCGACATCTTCGATGCAGGCCCGGTGCTCGAATGCCACGTCAACGATTTGCGCACGGTGCGCGAGAGCGTGGTCGTGCCGGTGGCCATCGGAGAAGCGCAAAGCGGCGAGAGCGCTCGCTCGCTCGTATCGAACACCTCGCTGGCCGGGTTTCGCGTGGGCATCGCGCCCGGTGCGGTGTCCGGCGGTGCGATGCGGCTGTCGGCCGACGATGCGGCGGCGCTCGGGGTCGGCGAAGGCGAACTCGTGCGCGTGCTGACATTGAGCCGGAAGAATCAGTAAGGATCGACTAGACATGAGCGAATTATTCATCGATGGACAGTGGTGCGAGGCAGGCGGTCCGGCTTTCGTCTCGCGTAATCCCGGCACGGGCGCCGTGGTGTGGGAAGGCAAGAGCGCCTCGGCGGTCGACGTCGATCGTGCCGTCGCAAGCGCACGCCGTGCGTTCGAGTCATGGTCGGCGCTGCCGTTCGAGGCGCGCGTCGAGATCGTGCGGCGCTTCGCGGCGTTGCTGACCGAAAGCAAGGAGGCGTTGGCGCACGCGATCGGGCGTGAAACGGGTAAGCCGCTGTGGGAGGCGCGTACGGAGGTGGCCGCGATGGCCGCCAAAGTCGATATTTCGATCACGGCTTATCACGAGCGCACAGGCGAGAAGCGCATAGCGATGGCCGACGGCACGGCGGTCCTGCGTCACCGTCCGCACGGTGTCGTCGCCGTGTTCGGCCCGTATAACTTCCCCGGCCATCTGCCGAACGGCCATATCGTGCCCGCGCTGATCGCGGGCAACACGGTGGTATTCAAGCCGTCGGAGCTCGCGCCGGGCGTGGCGCGCGCAACCGTCGAGCTGTGGCGAGCGGCCGGCTTGCCGGCGGGCGTGCTGGGCCTCGTTCAAGGCGAAAAAGACACGGGTGTCGCGCTCGCGAATCATCGGCAAATCGACGGCCTGTTCTTCACGGGAAGCTCCGATACGGGAACGCTGCTGCACAAGCAGTTCGGCGGGCGCCCCGAAATCGTGCTCGCGCTCGAGATGGGCGGCAACAATCCGCTCGTCGTGGCCGAAGTCGACGATATCGACGCGGCGGTTCATCACACGATTCAATCGGCGTTTCTGTCGGCAGGGCAGCGTTGCACGTGCGCACGGCGCATTTTCGTGCCGCTGGGCGCATTCGGCGACCGCTTTCTCGCGCGCTTCGTCGAAGTCGGCTCGCGCATGACGTACGGCCTTTACGACGCAGATCCGCAGCCGTTCATGGGGGCGGTGGTATCGGCGCGCGCGGCGGCGCGGCTCGTGGCGGCGCAAGCGCGGCTCGTCGCCGCCGGCGCGCGTCCCGTGTTGACGATGGAGCAGCGCGACGAACGGCTCGGCTTCGTGAGCCCGGCGATCCTCGATGTCACCGAAGTCGCGGATTTGCCCGACGAGGAACACTTCGGCCCGCTCGCGCAAATCGTTCGCTACCGGCGGTTCGACGAAGCGATCGCGCGTGCGAACGATACCGTCTACGGTTTGTCGGCGGGGCTGCTGGCCGATGACGAAGCCCTCTGGACGCAGTTTCACCGGACGATCCGCGCCGGTATCGTCAACTGGAACCGTCCTACGAACGGCGCTTCTTCGGCAGCGCCCTTCGGCGGCATCGGCCGCTCGGGCAATCATCGTCCGAGCGCCTACTACGCGGCCGACTACTGCGCCTACCCGATGGCCTCGGTGGAAAGCACGCAACTTACGATGCCCGCGAGCCTGTCTCCGGGTCTTCAATTCTAAGAATCGAGCAGGGATCGACGATGCAAGCACGCGAAGCCAATTTCGACGGACTCGTGGGTCCGACGCACAACTACGCCGGCCTTTCGTTCGGCAACGTCGCGTCGCAAACGAACGAGAAATCGATCGCCAATCCGCTCGCCGCCGCCAAGCAAGGGTTGCGCAAGATGAAGCAACTCGCCGATCTGGGCTTCTTGCAAGGCGTGCTGCCGCCGCAGGAGCGCCCTTCTCTGCGGCTCTTGCGCGAGCTCGGGTTTTCCGGTTCGGAGGCGAGGGTGATCGAGCGCGCGGCCAAAGAGGCGCCCGAATTGCTGGCCGCGGCGAGTTCGGCTTCGGCGATGTGGACGGCGAACGCCGCGACGGTGAGCCCGTCCGCCGACACGCAGGACGGGCGCGTTCATTTCACGCCGGCCAATCTCACGAGCAAGTTGCATCGCGCGATCGAGCACGAGGCGACACGCCGCACGTTGGAGGCGATCTTCGCCGATCCACAGCGTTTCGCCGTGCATGAGGCGTTGCCTGGCACGCCGGCGCTCGGTGACGAAGGGGCGGCCAATCACACGCGGTTCTGCTCGCAATACGGCGAGCGCGGCGTCGAATTCTTCGTCTACGGGCGCAGCGAATACCGGCGCGGGCCCGAGCCCGTGCGCTACCCGGCGCGGCAGACGTTCGAAGCGAGTCGCGCCGTGGCGCAGCGCCACGGTTTGAGCGAAGCGGGGACGGTGTACGCGCAACAGAGTCCGGATGTCATCGATGCGGGCGTCTTTCACAACGACGTCATCGCAGTCGGCAATCGGCAAACCCTCTTTTGCCATCAGCGGGCATTCGTCGAGCAAGACGCCGTCTACGACCAGTTGCGCGCGCAACTAGCGGCGACAGGCGCGCAGTTGAACGTCATCGAAGTGCCCGATGCGTGCGTGAGCGTAACCGATGCGGTCACGTCGTACCTCTTCAACAGCCAGTTGCTCACGCGCCCCGACGGCCGCGACGTGCTCGTCGTGCCGCAGGAGTGCCGCGAGAATCCGCGCGTTTCGGCGTATCTCGACGATCTCGTGGGCGGCTCGGCCCCGATCGACGATTTGCTCGTATTCGATTTGCGCGAGAGCATGAAAAACGGCGGTGGCCCTGCTTGCCTGCGGCTGCGCGTCGTCCTGAACGATGCCGAGCGCGAAGCGGTGAATCCGGGCGTATGGATCGACGATACGCTGTTCGCGCGGCTCGACGCATGGATCGGCAAGCATTATCGCGACCGGCTCGCGCCGGCGGATCTTGCCGATCCGACCTTGCTCGTCGAATCGCGCACGGCCCTCGACGAGCTCACTCAAATTCTCGGGCTCGGCTCGCTCTATGACTTCCAGCGCTGATACGCCCCCGCCGGCGATGCTCGCCGATTTTCTCGCATTCACGCTGGCGGGCTCGCGCCCGGGCCCGGGTGAAGGGCAGGGCGAGTGTGCGGGCGGCGTCCGCTATGCGTGGCGCGATGAAGGCGTGCTCGAACTGATACCGGCGAAATGGCCTGCCGGTCAGCCGCTGCGCAGCGTATTCGTGTCGGCCGGCGTTCACGGCGACGAAACCGCGCCGATCGAACTGCTGTCGCGGATGATCGCCGACATTGCGAGCGGTGCGGCGCCGCTCGCTTGCCGCGTTGGCGTCGTGTTCGGCAACGTGGCGGCGATGCGCGCCGGTTGCCGTTACCTCGACGACGATTTGAACCGCTTGTTTTGCGGCCGGCATGGGCAGTTGCCGCAAAGTAGCGAAGCGCCTCGCGCGCGAGCGCTGGAGACGGCTGCGCGACGTTTCTTCGAAGATACCGATGCGGGTTCAGGCAGCGGTGCCGGGCCGCATGAGCGTTGGCACCTCGACATGCATACGGCGATCCGCGCATCGGTGTTCGAGCGATTCGCGTTGCTGCCGTATACGGGCGGGGCGCCGTCGCGCGCCATGTTCGAGTGGCTCGCGCGCGCGCGCATCGACGCCGTGTTGCTGCATACGGCGAAGGGGACGACGTTTTCCCAATTCACCGCCGAATCGTTCGGTGCGAATGCTTGCACGCTCGAACTCGGAAAAGTGCGGGCGTTCGGAGAGAACGACCTTTCCCGCTTCGCGGGCGCCGACGACGCATTGCGCGCGCTCGTTGCGGGCGCCGGCAGCGCGGGGCCCGAGAAAGGCGAGCGCGAAGGAGCGCGCGCATCGACACCGCCGCGCTTGCCGCGCGTGTTTACCGTCGTCGGTCAAATCACGAAGCACAGCGACGCGTTCGAGCTTTTGATGGCGGACGATGTGGCGAACTTCACGCCGTTTTCGAGGGGCGCGGTGCTCGCGCGCGATGGCGAATATCGCTATGCCGTCGCACACGACGAGGAACGGATCGTGTTTCCGAATAGAACGGTGAAGCCGGGGTTGCGCGCGGGCTTGACCGTCGTCGAAACGACGCGCGAGACATGGGCTGCGCTCACGGCCTAGCGCGTCAGACGGGACGGCCGGCGCGGCCGGCCTTGCCCTTCTCGCATTCATTCGTCCGGGACGACCGCAACCCAGCCCTCGGGACACGTCGTCACATACGGATAGTACTGGCCTGCGGATTCGCAGTAGTACCAGTATCCGTCTGCTGAACCCTCTTCATAAATGACTTCGCCCGGCGCAAACGGATCGGGGTACGGGTAGACCGGCTGCGGATAGAAATACCATAGGCCGCCCACGACCCACCACCAGCCGAAGCGCCCGTCGTGATGCCGGTGGTGCCAGCGGCCGCCGCGCCAGACACGCGCATCGAGATCGACGAAACGATGAATGTCGCCGCGATAGGGCGCTGGGACGGCGCCGTATGCACGCGGCGCTTGCGCAATCGGACCACGCGGAGCGGCATGCGGGCGCTGATCGAACGGCTGCATGCTGCCGGGTCCGCGCTGCTGCACGCCGGCCGCCGGTGCCTGTCCCAGGGGCCGGTGGCCGTATTCGGGTCTCGCGGAAGGACCGTTGAACGGCCGCTGCGCAGGCATCGGGGCTGGCGCGGCCGACGGCGCTTGCGCCTGCCCCATGGGCCGCTGCCCGATGCCCGGCGCTTGAGGGCCGTGACCCGGAACCGCGTTCATGCCGGCACCCGGGCTGACGCGGGGCGCGGGCGCGGGCATCGGCGCCGGACGTTGTGCCGGTGCCTGCATGGGCGCCTGAACCCTCGGCGGCGGCGCTTGCCCGCCGCGTACGCCCCCGGGCGCCGCGCCCGGCGCGCCTGCGCCGGGAGCATGCATCGGTGCGGCCGCGGGGCCACGCGCCGATTCATGGCCGCGCGGCGGCTCCTGCGCGAGACCTTCGATCGCAGACATTCCCGCGAGCGCGGCCACGCCGAGCGCGACGAAGGTTCTTGCGATCATGGCCTTCTCCCTTGATGCGTCGTTCCTGTCCTCAAGGATAGGCGCTCGTCGGCGTCATGGGATTGAGAGCCATCAACGCGACGGTTCGAGGCGTGCGTTTCCGCCTACCGAAATGCGTCCGGCCATTTGCTGCGGCGGCCGTCAACCCCAATCTCGCCTGGCCGCTTCGCAGAGCTCGTCCACGAGCGGTGTGGGGCTGGGCGCGCCGAACAGCGCGAACTCGACGTCGGGCAACGCCGGCAGGCCCGTGCTGTCCGGGATGATCGACAACGAATCGTCCAGGCGGCTCTTGGGCATCGGCGTGATGCCGAGCCCGGCTTGCACGGCCGCATGCACGCCGCCGCTGCTGGGACAAACGACGGAGATGCGGTAGCCGACGCCCGCATGCGCGAGTGCGGCCAAGGCGGCCTCGCGATACGGGCACGGCTCGGGAAAGACGGCCAGCGGCAATGGTAGCGACGGGTCGATCGTCAGCCATGATGCGGCCGTCCAGACGAGTGGCTCTCGCCACAACGCGCGCCCTGGACGATCGTCGTGGCACCGTCCCGCCATGACGAAGTCGAGCTCGCCGCGGTCCATGGCATGCAGCAGCGTGCCGGGAATGCCGACGGTCACGTCGAGCGCGAGGCTCGGATGCCTCAATCCGAACGCATGCAGCCGCTTCATCACACGCGGCTGCGCGAAATCGTCCGACAGACCGACCCGTACGACGCCTGCTCCCGCAGACTGGTGCAAGCGCTCGTGCGCGTCGCGGTTCAGGGCCAGAATGGCGCGCGCGTAGCCAAGCAGGATTTCCCCATCGGGCGTCAGCGAAAGCGAGCGCGTGGTGCGCGTCACGAGCGGTTTGCCGGCTTGCTCTTCCAACCTGCGCAGATGCGCGCTGACGGCCGACTGCGTCAGATGCAGGCGCGTGGCCGCCCGCGTGAAGCTGGCTTCTTGCGCCACGGTGACGAACGAGCGCAGCAGGACGGTATCGAACATCTCTATTCAGTGCATTTCGGTTTGAATAAACCAAGGATACTTCGTTTTCAATTCAAACTGGAATGTGTTCAGATAGATTTCATCCCACGCCGCCGCGTATCGCCCAAGAACCAAGGAGAAAGAAACATGGCTGATCTGTTGCATATCGAGGCGTCGCCGCGCAAGAAGCGGTCGGCATCCCTCGAGGCCGCTCGTGCGTTCATCGACGCTTATCGCCTCTCGCACCCCCGCGCGTCGATCGAGACACTCGATTTGTGGCAGGTCGAACTTCCCGAGTTCGACGGCGATGCAATGCAAGCGAAGTATGCGGGGCTCAGCGGCACGCCGCTGACGCCGTCGCAGCAGGCGGCGTGGGACCAAATTCATGCGCTCGCCAAACCGTTGCACGATGCGCAGACGCTGTTGTTTTCCGTGCCGCTGTGGAATTTTTCGATTCCCTACAAGCTGAAGCACTTCATCGATGTGGTGTCGCAAAAGGACGTGCTCTTTTCTTTCGATCCGCAGGTGGGCTTCGGCGGGTTGCTGGCGGGTAAGCGCGCCGTGGTGGTTTATGCGCGCGGGCTCGACTATGGCAAAGCGTCGATCACGCCGGCACAGACGTTCGACTATCAGAAGCCGTATTTCGAGGCATGGTTGCGTTTCGTCGGTATCGACGACATCGAATCGATCGTCGTCGAGAAGACGCTCTTCGGTCCGGAGGTCGACGCAGCGGCGCGCGATAGCGCGTGTTCCGAGGCTGCCGCGCTGGCGCAGGCGCGGTGACGATGCAGTTTATCGAGATAGGTGGGTAAACCGAAGGCCGGTTGACCGTGCCGAGTGCGTTTGCCGATTCCGCAATCCGATGCGGGGCGTGTCTAGAGGGCGGTGGTAAGGACCGTTGCAGCGCGCGCCTTGCCGTCGGGCGACACCGAATTACATGTTTCGGACGGAACGGATCGGCGGCCCTGCCAACCTGGACATTCGAGGCTTACCGATTCCGCTTGGCCGCGCGACGTACAATGCCGGCCCGGGCGGGCTTGTGCGGTGCGTCAACCGGCGCTCATCCGTTTGAGCCGCATTTTTGGCGCACGGACCATGCGTGCGGGCATCGCCCTTCGGTACCAACCCTGTCTAGGATCGACTGCATGAAATTGAACTTGCAAAAGAAGGTGTCGCTCGCGCTTTTGGCCGCGGCGGCGGCCGCCGCGGCCGGCAACGTCTCGGCGGCGGATCTCAAGGAACTGCGCTTCGGCCTCGAGGCGTCGTATGCCCCATTCGAATCGAAGACGGCGTCAGGTCAGCTGCAAGGCTTCGACATCGACGTCGGCAATGCCGTGTGCGCGAAGCTCAACGTCAAGTGCACGTGGGTCGAGAACGACTTCGACGGATTGATTCCGGCGTTGCAAGCCCGCAAGTTCGACGCGATCAATTCGGACATGACGATCACCGATCAGCGTAAGCACGCGATCGATTTCACCGATCCCATTTATACGATTCCGAACCAACTGATCGCCAAGAAGGGCAGCGGCCTGCAGCCGAGCGTCGCATCGCTCAAGGGTAAGCATGTCGGCGTGCTGCAAGGCACGATCCAAGAGACCTATGCGAAGGCGAAGTGGGCGAGCGCAGGCGTCGACGTCGTGTCGTATCAGACGCAAGACCAGGTCTATGCCGATCTCGCTTCCGGGCGGCTCGATGCGGCGTTTCAGGATTCGGAAGCGGCGTCCAAGGGCTTCCTCAAGCGTCCCCAAGGCGCAGGGTTCGACTTTGCCGGCCCGACCGTCTCCGATCAAAAGCTGCTTGGATCGGGCGTCGGCTACGGCGTGCGCAAGAACGACAAGGCGCTGCTCCAAAAGCTCAACGGCGCGCTCGCCGCGCTCAAGGCGGACGGCACCATCGACAAAATCGCCGCGAAGTATTTCGACGTCAAAGTCGTCCTGAAGTAAGCGGACGACCGGCTCGGCGACGAGGCGCGGCTCCGTGGCCGAGCCTCGTTTTTCCGACAACGTTTGCGGTTATAATCGCCCAAATTTTATCGCGCGCAATAAAGACGTTTAGACCGACGTCGCGCCGCTAATCGTAAGAAGAACAAAGGGGAGGGGCGATGGGTACGATGTCCGACTCGGCGCAGGGCGTGGCTTTTGCGCAAGCCCAATCGGATCCGGCGCAAGCCCGCCAAGCACAGTATCCCGCGAGAGCGCCGATCGTCGATGCCGACGGTTTGCTGCGCGGTTTCGAGCTGCACTTGCGTGACATACCCTTTGCCGAAGGGGACGAGCCCGACGCCGGGCAGGAAGCCGCTGCCGCCGCGGATCAACTGCTCGCCGCACTCGGCGCAAGCGATGTGCGCACCGCGCTTGCCGGCCACCCGGGCTATCTGAACGTCGGCCGTCCGCTGCTTTTCTCCGACGCCATCGCGCGTCTCGCTCCAGACCGTTTCTTCCTCGAAATATCGCCTCGCCAAGCGATCGATTCGGATCTGATCGCTAGGCTCGTGACGCTCCATGCCAAGCGGTACCGCTTCGTGATCGACGACATGCGTCTGCCCGACGAGTCGTTCGCGAAGCTGCTGCCCTACGTCTATGCCGTCAAAATCGCCCCGGCGCGCATGGCGCCCGAACTGCTCCAGCGCCTGACCGCGGCGCTCAAGTCGGCCGGCAAGCTGCTCATCGCACTCGACATCGAAACGCACGAAGCGTTCGAGCAGGCCAAGGCGCTGCACTTCGATTTGTTTCAGGGGTATTTTTTCGCGCGCGGCAGCAAGCAGAGCGCGCGCCGGATCAGCGCGCCGCGCCAGGCTTTGCTCAATCTGCTGCGGCTGCTCTCGTCGGATCCCAGCGTTGCTCAGCTCGAGGCCGAGCTCAAGCTCAACCCCGTCCTCGTCATGCATCTGATGCGGCTGGCCAATTCGGGTGAAGGCAGCATCGGCCGCAAGGTCGCCACGCTGCGCGACGCGATCAACGCGACCGGGACGAACCGCATTGCGCGCTGGACGCAGTTGCTGCTCTACGCGGACGGCCGAAAGGTCCGGCTCGAGGAAGACCCGCTCGTGCAGCTCGCTGCGACGCGGGCCCGCTTCATGGAACTCGCCTCGGCCCGGCTGGCGCATGCCAACCGCAAGGTAATCGACGGCGCATTCCTGACGGGCGTGTTCTCGCTCGTCGACGCCGTATTCGGCGATACGCTCGAGAACACGCTGGAAGCCTTGACCCTAGCCAACCATATCCGGGCGGCCATTCTTCGCAGGGAAGGGCAGCTCGGGACGCTGCTGAGTTCGATCGAGGCGCTCGAGCACGGCGATTGGGACGCGCTCGATCGCGCGAGCGCCGCGTTGGCGCCGCTCACGTCCGCCGAGTTGGCCCAGCTTGCGATCACTGCGGCGGCATGGGCCAGCACGGCCGATCAAAGCAAGGACAACGCGGGGCTCGAGCGCGTCGAAGAGTAGGGCGATCGCAGCCGGCGCCGCGGCCGGCAAAGCTCAAAGCGTCTCCACCTCGCGCGCCGGCGCATGCGCGAAGAACCGCCCGAGCTCGCGCGCCAGCTCGTTGAGCGCGCTCATCTGCGTTTGCGAGATCTTGCGCGACTCTTGCGCCAGCGACCAATCGCCATACAGCAGCGCGACGGCCGATTGATTGGCGATGACGGGAAGCAGCACGAATGAACGGGCGTCGTCGAACGCGCGCCGGTACCAGAGGGGCAACCGAGCGATCATCTTCGGGTCGCGCGCGTTTTCGATGAAGATGCCGACCGAATTGGCGATCGCCAGGTGGAAAACGTCGGGCTCGAATGCTTCTTTGAAAAACAGCGTGGGCAGCGCGTCTTCCACATCGCGGCCGAAGCCGAGGCGCGCCTTGTAGATCCCCGACGCTTGGCGCACGAACACGATCGTGCGCGTGAAATTCAATCCCGCCAGGACCGTTTCGGATGCCAACGCGAGGACGGGCGCGAGGGCATTCTCGGAGGGCAGTGCGCGCAGATCTTCGAGACCGGCTTCGATTCGCGCCTCGGCGTCGACGCCGGCCCGTGCGATGGCATCGGCGTTGGCACGCAATTCGTTGATCTCGCGCATGAAACTTTCGCCCGCTTCCTCGCGTGCGAGCGCGACGCTCATCGCCGCGAGTTCGTTGGCATCGGCCGAGAGCGCGCGGCTGTAGTGGTGTGCAAGCTCGGCGATGCGTGCCTCGCGCGCGTGCTCGGAGGTGCCGGCGGCGCTCAGCGCGTCGGCCACTTCGGTCGAGTAATTCGTGACGGCGCGCAGCCATTGGACCTGGTGCGACTCTTTGCCGTCGGGCTCATAGGTGCCCATGCCTTCGCGGATGGTCTGCGGCAGCCGCCAGCGCGTGGCCGCTTCTTGACCGAGCTCCTCATAGCTCACGCCGAGCACGGCGGCGCACGCGGCCGCTTCGTCGAGGCCTTCGGCGGCGATCTTTCGCCGAATCTGCTCCCACTCCGCTTCCAGATAGAAGACGACGAGCAGTTTGCCGACCTGGCGCATCAGCGTGCAGACGACAGCTTCCTCGCCCTCGCGCAAGTCGCCGCCCTCGGTCAGCTTGCGGGCCATGCAGCCCGAGAGCATCGTCCGATTCAGTTCGAGCTTGGCGTCGATACGGTGCGGCGCACTGTGCTGAAAATGGTCGACGAGCTTGAGACCGACGACCAGATGGCCGACGGCGTCCATGCCTAGCACCATGAGCGCCCGCGTCACGGTCGTGATATTGCCGCCGAACGCCATGTACATGGCCGAGTTCGCCAGGCGCAGCACCTTCTGCGTGAGCGCGAAGTCGGATAGAACGACCTGCACGAGCCCCGTGAAATCGAGGTCGTCGTTCTTCATGGCGGCCATCGTCGTGCGCAGCGATTGCGACAGCATCGGAAAATCGCCGCGTTCGCTCATGCGCACCCACAACTTCTCGAGCAGCGCCGCCTTTACCATGTGAATCTCGTTCGAACCATACCCATGTCTATCGTTGAGTGCCGCGCGGGGCGCGTACTCGCTCGTTCTCTCGACGGATCGCCTCAGGCCGCCTCGTGCAGGTGCAGCACGCGATCCTCGAAGCGCTTGGCGAGCTCGTCGGACGGCAGGGCCTTGCATACCAGCCAGCCTTGGATGTGGTCGCAGCCCATTGCCGTCAGCAGCTCGCGCTGCGCCTCGGTTTCGACGCCTTCGGCCACGAGTTCGAGCTCGAGCGTTTGCGCAAGCCCGACCACCGCCGACACGATCGCTCTGTCGTTGCGAGAGGTTAGCAGGTTCTCGACGAAACTGCGGTCGATCTTCAGTTTGGCGAGCGGAAAACGTTGCAGATATGCAAGCGACGAGTAGCCGGTGCCGAAATCGTCCACCGCGAAGCGGATTCCGAGCTCCGTCAACTGCTCGAGCAGCAGCGTGGCATGGGCCGGATCCTGCATGAGCAGCGACTCGGTGATCTCGAATACGAGCCGATCCGCCTTGACGCCGGTCAAGTTCAGCGCATCGCGAACGTTCTGGATGAAGCGCGGGTCGCGGAACTGCTGCGGCGACACGTTCACGGCGACATATTGCAGCGCAATGCCCTGGCTGTCCCACCGGACGAGCTGCATGCACGCGATCTTCAGCACCCAGTTGCCCAGGTAATTGATGAGACCGATCGATTCCGCGAGCGGGATGAACGTCGACGGCGGGACGAAGCCGTGCACGGGGTGGTGCCAGCGGATCAACGCTTCGACGCCGACGACGCCGCCCGTCTGGCTGCTCGTGATCGGCTGGAAATGCAACGAAAACTCGCCGTTGCGCACGCCGTCGTAGAGATCCGCTTCCAATTTCAGGCGTTCGGCGTCCGCCGGGTCGGCATCGGCGGTGTGAAAGGCCAAGGTGTTGCTGCCCGACGCCTTCGCTTGTACGAGCGCCCGATCGGCGCGGCGCAGCAACTGCTCGCGGTAACTGGGCGTGCCGCTGTCGTGGGCCGGCTCGGGATAAAGCGCGATGCCGACGCTTGCCGAAAGGTGCACCGGCTGACCGTCGACCGCGTACGGTTGCTGTACCGCGGTCATGAGGCGCCGGCCGAGCGCTTCCGCGGCGAGCGCCGCCTGCTCGCGCGTGCCCGCGCGCACCAGCACCGCGAATTCGTCGCTGGTCACGCGCGCGAGCGTCTCGTCGGGCGTGACGAGCGCTTCCAAACGCCGCGCGGTTTCGCCGAGCAGCGCGTCGCCCGCGTCGTAGCCGAGCGCGCGGTTCACGCGCTGATAATCGTCGAGGTCCACGAGCACCAGCGCGACGCCTGTGCCGTTCGCGTCGGCGGCGTCCTGCGCCAGTTTGACGGCGGCGCGCAGCGCCAAGGCATTGGCAAGCCCCGTCATACGGTCGCTGTGCAGCTCGTAAGTCAAGCGCTCCTCATTGGCGCGCCAGGTCGAAACGTCGAACGCGCTGATCGCGAAACCGGGCTTACCGCGGTGCGCGCTCGCGACGACGCGCAACTCCACGGCGATGGGGTAGGTCAGCGATTTCATGAGATGCAAGGTGCCGCGCTCGACGCGCAAGCTCTCGCGTGCGCGCGCAATCAGCGCGTCGAGCGCCGCGGTTTCGCCGCTCGGTACGAGCTCGTGCAGCGTCACCGTTTGCAGGTACTCCCGCCGGTAGCCGATGAAGCGCAGGCTCGCCTCGGATACATAGAGAAAGTGCAGGCCGTCGTCGACGTGGGCAAGGAAGTCGATGGCGCCGAGCGTGTGTTCGAGCTGCAAGCTCATGGCGTCGTGCTCGTCGCTCACGCCGTAAGCGCAATGCGGGGTGCGCGACTTTCCCGCGCGCCCGCGCAACAGGTCGAGGGCCGCGCGCCAGGCGCTGCGGCGCGGTGCACCGATTGATTTAGCTTGCATTCGTTCTCGCTGCCGACAGAAGTCGATTGGACGGCCGACCGGCGCCATACCTCCTATCAGGCCATATTATCGGCGCGGCGCAACGATTCTTTAGGGCTGGCGCTGCGAATTTGCGGCGCAGGCCGGCGCTCGAGCGAGAAAGTACGTTGCGCTTGCGCAGCGCGCAAGCACGGCGTTCGAGGAGCGCCGCGACATATCGCGCAGCCGCGTGCGCGTGGACATTGACGGCACGCGCGGCACTGCGCTCGGCCTGTCTCGGCAGTCAATAACGGTAGCCGGGTGGGGGAGGTGGCGGTGGCGTGAGATAGCGCGGCGGCCGATTGTCGATCATGCCCGCCGGCATCGGAACGCGCTCGCCGGCCGCGTACATGCACTGCAAGTAGGCGAAGTCATAGCGTCGCTGGATGTCGTAGGCCGAGCCTTGCGCCGTGCCCATGCCGATTGCGCTGCCCGTCAAGAGGCCTGCGCCGGCGCCGACTGCCGCGCCGCGCCCGCCGCCGAACGCTGCGCCTGCCGCTGCGCCGACGGCCGTGCCGACTGCGGCGCTCCCGACGCCCGCCGCGGTGGCGCCTTGACTGGCGCTCACGCCGCCCACTTGACCGAGCGCGTATTGCCGGCAGTTGTAATCGTCGGTGCGAAATGCGTCGAAGCTCTTGCCCGTGCCGGGCAGGGCCATGACGCTCGGGCCCGTGGGCATGACGGTGCAGGCCGACAGGCCGAGCAGCGCCGCAAGCGGCAGCCAGACGGCGCGCCGTTTGGAAGGGTTCGGAGGCGAGGCGTTCATGATGTCACCGGCTCGGTGCGGGCGGCGTAGCCGGCACTTCGCGCCAGCCGCTTGCGCATTGTTTGACGTACGGGTAGTACGTCTTGGTCTTGTCGCAGTACCACCACGTGCCTTGCGGCGGTTGGCTGTCGGCTCGAGCTTGCGCGTCCGACCGCTCGACGTACGTCGTGTCCGGCGCTTCCGGGGCGAGCACGACGGGCGGCGGATAGGGGGCGTAATAGTAGGGCGCCGGTACCACGGGGGGCGGATAGTAATACGGGTAGACGGGGCCGCCCATATAGACTCCGACTCGCCAATGCGCTTGGGCCGCGCCGCTCGCGCCCAGGCACGCCGCGGCCGCCAGTGCGAAGGAAACGTTCAGCCACCGCACGATGCACTCCTTGTTCGCCGAAAAAACGCGCCACGGCCTTCGCGGCGCACCTCTCAAAGGCTAGGCGATCGCGGCGCGGAACGCCATAACGTGCGCGGTCACAAATGTTTCGGTGCCTTACCTCATGCGTTCGGCGCCGCGGCGGGACCGGCGCGGCGCTTTTCGCGCCACACGCGCAGGCGGTCCATGTACAGATAGACGACAGGGGTCGTATACAACGTCAGCATCTGGCTGACGAGCAGCCCGCCGACGATGGAAATCCCGAGCGGCGAGCGCAGTTCGGCCCCTTCGCCGCGCCCGAACGCGAGCGGCAACGCGCCGAGCAGTGCGGCGCAGGTCGTCATCATGATCGGGCGGAAGCGCAGCAGGCAGGCGCGGTGGATCGCGTCGAACGAGGACATGCCCTGCCGCGACGCTTCGATGGCAAAATCGACCATCATGATCGCGTTCTTTTTGACGATGCCGATGAGCAAAATGACGCCGATCAACGCGATGATGCTGAATTCCGACCGGAACAGCAGCAACGCGAGCAGCGCTCCGACGCCTGCCGAGGGCAGCGTCGACAAGATCGTCACCGGATGAATGTAACTCTCGTAAAGCATGCCGAGCACGATGTAGACGGCGGCCAGCGCAGCCAGAATCAACAGCGGCATGTCCGACGTCGATTTCTGGAAGGCTTGCGCCGTGCCCGAGAAATTGCCGTGGATCGTCGCCGGCATGCCGATCTCGGCGGCGGTTTCGTCGATGGCGCGCGTCGCGTCGGACAGCGATTTGCCTACCGGTAGATTGAACGAGATCGTCGAAGCGACGAAGGGGCCCTGGTGGTTGACCGCAATCGGCGTGCGGCCGGGGCCGAAGGTGGCGATGGCGGAGAGCGGGACCATCGTCTCCATCGATGTCGACACGGCCGAACCGGCCGATGCGCTCGTCTTGCCGCTGGCCGCGATCGAGTTCGTCGCGAGATTGCGCACGGCGTCCGCTGCGATCGCGGCGGACGTCGCATTCGCGCCAGTCGCGCTCTTGGCCGCGGCGGTGGATACGAACGTGCCTGCCACGGCGTTCGTCGACTGCGAGCCGCTTGCGCTGCCGCCCGACGTGCTCACGTAAATCTGATTGAGCATTTCGGGGCTTTGCCAATAGCGCGGCGCCACTTCCATGACCACGTGATACTGGTTGAGCGGGTTGTAGATCGTCGAGACCTGCCGCTGCCCGAACGCGTCGTAGAGCGTGTTGTCGATCTGCGAGGGCTTGATCTTGAGCCGCGCCGCGCTTTGCCGGTTGATCGTCACGAACGATTCGAGGCCCGCTTGCTGCTGATCGGAGTTGACGTCGGTGAGTTCGGGGCGGCGCTTGAGCGCCTCGGTCAAAATCGGCGCCCATTTGTACACGTCCGCGCTCGAATCGCCGAGCAGCGTGTACTGGTATTGAGCGTTCGACGGCCTGCCGCCCACGCGAATATCCTGCACGGCTTGCAGGAAAGTCTGAGCGCCCGCCACATGCCCGAGCGGCCCGCGCAATTGCGCGATCACTTGGTCGGCCGACACCTTGCGCTCGCTTTTCGGCTTCAGCGTCACGAACATGAAACCCGAGTTCGTTTGCCGGCCGCCCGTGAATCCGATGACGTTCGTGACGTTCGGGTTGCGCTGCACGATCGCCATCATTTCCGAGAACTTGACCTTCATCGCCTGAAACGAAGTAGCTTGATCGGCCTGTATGCCCCCGACCAGGCGGCCCGTGTCCTGCTGCGGAAAAAAGCCTTTGGGCACGGCCACGTACAGATAGACGTTCAGCGCGATCGTCGCGAACAAGATCGTGACGACGATGCGCGGATGCGACAGCGCCCAACCGAGCGAGCGCGCATAGCCGCGATAAAGCCGGTCGAACCCGCGTTCCAGCCGACGCGCAAGAGGTCCTACGTCGCGCGCATCCTTCGGTTCGACGAGCAGCCGCGAGCACATCATGGGTGTGACCGTCAGCGAAACGGCAAGCGACACGGCGATCGCGAGCGAAAGCGTGACCGCGAATTCGCGAAAGAGCCGTCCGACGATGCCGCCCATCAGCAAAATCGGCAGAAAGACGGCCACGAGCGAAATGCTGATCGACGTCACCGTGAACCCGACTTCGCGTGCGCCTAGATAAGCAGCCCGCATGCGCGGCACGCCTTCTTCGATATGGCGCGAAATGTTCTCGAGCACGACGATCGCGTCGTCGACGACGAACCCGGTCGCGACGATCAGCGCCATCAGCGAAAGATTGTCGATGGAGTAATCGAGCAGATACATTGCCGCGAACGTGCCGATGATCGAGATCGGCACCGCCACGCTCGGAATCAGCGTCGCGCGCCAATTGCGCAAAAACAGGAAGACGACGGTGACGACGAGCAAGACGGCGACGATCAGCGTGCGCTCCGTGTCTTTCAGCGAAGCGCGGATCGTGGTCGAGCGGTCGGCGACGGATGCAATGTCGATGGCGGCGGGCACCGATGCCCTCAGTTGCGGCAACATGGCGATGACGCGATCGATCGTCGCGACGATGTTCGCGCCCGGTTGCCGGTACAGAATGACGAGCACCGAGCGCTTGCCGTTCATGAGGCCCAAATTGCGCAGATCTTCGACCGAATCTTCGACCTGCGCGACGTCGGAGAGCTTCACCGCCGCGCCGTTGCGGTAGGCGATGATGAGGTCCTTGTACTGCGAAGCGTTTTTGGCTTGGTCGTTCGTGTAGAGCTGCATGCGCCGCGGCCCGAACTCGATCGCGCCTTTCGGCGCGTTGGCATTGGCCGCGGCCAGCGCCGCGCGCACGTCTTCGAGCCCGATGCCGTAGTGAAACAGCGCCTGCGGCTCGAGTTCGACGCGCACGGCCGGGTTCGCCGAGCCGCTTACGTCCACTTCACCCACGCCTTGCACTTGCGAGAGCGCTTGCTGAAGCACGGTCGACGCTGCGTCGTACAACTGGCCGGGGCGCATCGTATCGGAGGTCAGCGACAATACGAGAATCGGCGCGTCCGCCGGGTTGACCTTGTGATAGGTCGGATTGCTGCGCAGGCTCGTGGGCAAGTCTGCGCGCGCGGCGTTGATGGCGGCTTGCACATCGCGCGCGGCGCCGTCGATGTTTCGGTTCAAGCCGAATTGCAGCGTGATGCGCGTTTGACCGACCCCGCTCATCGACGTCATTTCGGTAACGTCGGCGATCTGCCCGAGGTGCCGTTCGAGCGGGCTCGCGACGCTCGTCGCCACGGTTTCGGGGCTGGCGCCGGGCAGTTGGGCTTGAACCGAGATCGTCGGAAAGTCCACCTGCGGCAGCGGCGCGACGGGCAGGCGGACGAACGCGAAGATGCCGGCGAGCGCCACGCCGATCGCGAGCAAAGTCGTGGCGACGGGGCGCGAGATGAACGGGCGCGAAAGATTCATCGCGCTACGCCCCCGCATCGCCCGCGCTCGATGCGCGGCCGTCGTGACCGAAGCGCGCGCGTACGCGCCGCGCGAGCGAGTCGAAGCCCAGATAGATGACGGGCGTGGTAAACAACGTCAGCAGCTGGCTCACCGCCAACCCGCCCGCAATCGCGATGCCGAGCGGGTGGCGCAGCTCCGAGCCTACGCCCGTACCGAGCATCAGCGGCAGCGCGCCGAGCAAGGCCGCCATCGTCGTCATCAGGATCGGACGAAAACGCAGCAAGCACGCTTGATAAATCGCCTCTCTCGGGCTCTTGCCTTGCTCGCGCTCCGCTTCCAGCGCGAAATCGATCATCATGATGGCGTTCTTCTTGACGATGCCGATCAAGAGCACGATGCCGATGATGCCGATGATGTCGAGGTCGTGCCCGGAGATCATCAACGCCAACAAAGCGCCCACGCCGGCCGAAGGCAGCGTGGACAGAATCGTAATCGGATGAATGAAGCTCTCGTAAAGCACGCCGAGCACGATATACATCGTCACGATCGCCGCTAGGATCAAGAACAGCTCGTTTTGCAGCGACGCTTGGAAGGCGAGGGCCGCGCCTTGGAACCGCGTTTGGAACGACGCGGGCAGGCCGATGTCGCGCTCGGCTCGCTCGATCGCCTTCACGGCGGCGCCGAGCGAAGCGCCCGGCGCCAAATTGAACGAAACCGTCGTCGCCGGAAATTGGCCCAGGTGCGTGACGAGCAGCGGCGCCGGCCGCTCGATGAATTTTGCGATCGACGAAAGCGGCACCTGCTGCCCGGTTCCTTGCGACGAAGGCAAATAGATCGCCTTCAGCGCGTCGGTGTAGTGCTGCAGCTTCGGGTCGCTTTCGAGGATCACCCGATACTGGTTCGACTGCGTGAAGATCGTCGACACGATGCGCTGACCGAATGCATCGTAAAGCGCGTTGTCCACCGTGGCGGGCGTGATGCCGAAGCGCGCGGCCGTGGCGCGATCGATTTGAACGTAAACCGACTGCCCGCTTTGTTGGAGATCGGTCGCGATGTCGGCCAGCTCGGGCGCGGCCTTGAGGCGATCGACGAGCTTGGGCACCCAGGCGGTGAACTCATCGGGATTGGGGTCCGTCAGCATGAATTGATACTGCGTGGGGCTGACGGTCGAGTCGATCGTCATATCCTGCACGCTCTGCAGATAGAGCGAGATGCCGGGGACGTTCGCCGTTTCGCTGGTCAAGTCGCGGATGATCTCGGTGGCGCTCTTCGAGCGCGCGCCGTGCGGCTTGAGATTGATCAGCATGCGCCCGCTGTTGAGCGTGATGTTCGTGCCGTCCACGCCGATGAAGGACGTCAAACTTTCGACGTTCGGATCCTTGAGGATCGCGTTCGCAAGCGCTTCTTGGCGTTCGGCCATCGCGCCGTAGGAGATCGACTGCGGCGCTTGCGTGATCGCTTGAATCACGCCCGTATCCTGGATGGGGAAAAAACCCTTCGGAATCAGGACGTAGAGCAGCGCCGTCAGCGCCAGCGTCAGCAGCGCGACGACGAGCGTTGCGCGTTCTCGCGCGAGCACCCAGCGCAGCGCGAGCGCATAGCAGTCGATGATCGCGTCGATGGCCGCGTGCGCCTTGGCTTCGAAACGATGGCTTTCGGGCGGCGGCGTGTGCCGCAGCAGTTTCGCGCACATCATCGGCACGAGCGTGAGCGAGACGACGGCCGAAATGACGATCGTCACGGCGAGCGTGATCGCGAACTCGTGAAAAAGCCGGCCCACCACGTCGCCCATGAACAGCAACGGGATGAGCACGGCGATCAGCGAGACCGTCAGCGAGATGATCGTGAAGCCGATCTGCTTCGAGCCTTTGAGCGCCGCTTCGAGCGCGGTATCGCCTTGCTCCACGTAGCGCGCGATGTTCTCGATCATGACGATCGCGTCGTCGACGACGAAGCCCGTTGCGATCGTCAACGCCATCAACGAGAGGTTATCGAGCGAGAAGCCGCACAGGTACATGACGGCGAGCGTGCCGATCAAGGAGAGCGGCACCGACAAACTGGGAATGACCGTGGCGTAGACATTGGCCAAGAACAAATACATCACGAGCACGACGAGCACGACCGACATCGCGAGCTCGAACTGCACGTCGCGCACGGAGGCTCGGATCGTCGTCGTCCGATCGGTAATGACGGAGACGTCGACGGATGCGGGCATCGAGGCTTGCAACTGCGGCAGCAGCGCCTTCACGCTGTCGACCACTTGAATGACGTTTGCGCCCGGCTGGCGCTGAATGTTGAGCAGGATCGCGGGCGTGACGGCGTGGCCCGTGCCGGCCCAGGCGCCGAGCTTCGTGTTCTCGGCGGCGTCGACGATCTTCGCGACGTCCGTCAGCATCACGGGGCGGCCGTTCTTGTACGCGACGATCGCGCTCTGGTAGGCGCTTGCGTCGGTGAGCTGATCGTTTGCATTGATCGTGAAGTTGCGCGTCGGGCCGTCGAAGTTGCCCTTGGGCGTATTGACGTTCAGGTTCGAGACGGTCGTGCGCAGATCGTCGAGGTTCAAGCCGTAGGACGCGAGCGCGAGCGGGTTCGCCTGGATGCGCACGGCCGGCCGCTGGCCGCCGCCGATGCTGACGAGGCCGACGCCGGCCACCTGCGAGATTTTTTGCGCGAGCCGCGTGTCGGCGAGGTCTTCGATTTCGGTGAGCGGCGTGGTCTTCGACGTGATCGCCAACGTGAGAATCGGGGCATCGGCCGGATTGACCTTCGCGTAGATCGGCGGCGCGGGCAGATCGGCGGGCAGCAGGTTGCCGGCCGCGTTGATGGCGGCCTGCACTTCTTGCTCGGCGATATCGAGCGGCAAATCGAGACTGAATTGCAGCGTGATGACGGAAGCGCCGGCCGAGCTTTGCGACGCCATTTGATTGAGCGACGGCATCTGCCCGAACTGCCGCTCGAGCGGGGCGGTGACGGCCGAGGTCATGACCTCGGGGCTCGCACCCGGGTAGAACGTCTGGACTTGGATCGTCGGATAGTCGACTTCGGGCAGCGCCGAGATCGGCAAGAAGCGAAGCGCGACGAGGCCGACGAGCATGATGGCCGCCATCAGCAGGGCCGTGCCGACGGGGCGCAGGATGAAAGCGCGTGACGGATTCATGCGAGCGCAGGGCTACCGTTACTGCGCGCCGTCGGCGCTCGAGGCCGGCTTGCGACGAGGATGGCGGGCGCCGGATGCGCCGTGCGCGGCTGCAACTGCCGATGCTACATGGGCCCCTGCAGCGGCCGGCGCCTGGCGGGCGGCATCTGCTACGGCCACGATTCTCGTGCCTTCGCGCAGGCGGTCCGAGCCGTCGGTCACGACGCGCTCGCCGGCCGCCAGTCCCGAGGCAATGCTCGTACGCTCGCCGTCGACGGGGCCCACCTTGACGGGGCGAACCGTGACGGTGTCATCCGGCTTGACGACGTAGACGAAGGCGCCGTTCGCGCCGTTCAGCACGGCCGAGCTGGGGACGATGACGGCATTGTGCAGGGTATCGATCAAGAGCCGTGCGTTGACGAATTGGTTCGGGAACAGCATTTCTCCGGCGTTGGGGAACATCGCGCGCAGTTTCACCGTGCCGGTCGCCGTATCGATCTGATTGTCGATGGTCTCGAGATAGCCCGTTTCTAGGGCGAGTGTGTTGTTGCGGTCGTAGGCCGTCGTCGAAAGCTTGGCCCCCGCGTGCATGCGCGCGAGGATCGCCGGTAGATTGTCTTCGGAGGTCGTGAAGACGACGCTGATCGGTTGCAACTGCGTGATGACGACGATGCCGTTGGTGTCCGACGGCGTCACGTAATTGCCCGGATCGACTTGACGCAAGCCGACGCGCCCGGAAACGGGCGCGGTGATGCGCGCGTAGACGAGATCGAGCTTGTAGGTATCGACGTTCGCGCGATCCGACTGCACTTGCCCTTCGTACTGCTTCACGAGCGAGGCTTGCGTGTCCACTTGCTGCCGCGCGATCGAGTCCTGCGCGAGCAGCGCTTCGTAGCGCTTCAAATCGAGCCGAGCCGTCTGCAACAGGGCCGTGTCCTTGGCGAGTGCGCCTTGCGCATTCTCGAGCGAGATCTGGTAGGGGCGCGGGTCGATTTGGGCGAGCACGTCGCCCGCTTTGACGAGCTGGCCTTCTCGGAACGCGACGGTCTGCAGCGTGCCCGCAAGCTGCGTCTTGACGGTAACGGTGGCGAGCGGCGTCACCGTGCCGAGCGCGGTCAGCACGATCGGCATCTCCCCCGTGGCTGCCGCGGCCACGTGCACGGGTTGCGGTTGCGAGCCCATCGCGCCGCGGCGGCCGCCGGAGTGGCTCGCGGTGGTGGCAGTGCCCGTGCCGCTCGGGCCGGTTCGGCTCCATGGATGCCACAAAAGCAAAGCGGCAAGCGCAATCACGATCGCAGCGACGGCCGCACGCTTGCGAGCGCGCGCCCGACGCTCGGAGGGGGCCTGCGCATCGGGGCTCGAGACGCAAGCCTGAGTGCCTGTTTCGTGTAAAGGAGGGCGGTGTTCTTGTTCGGCCATCGATGTCTGATTGCGGCAATGCCAAAGCGGCGAAGGGTGGGGCGGCGCGCCCGACGCGTCAACGTGCCGAGGCAACCGCAACAAACGGATGCGGCGGACCGGGTACGCTGCGCGCTCGGCCGGACGGCGGCCGGGCCGCCTGTGCGCCGATGCATGATGCTACGTCCCCGCATCGCGGCGAGTCCAGTTGCGCATCTTTCGGTTTTTTACGGACGTTACGGAAGCGGGCCCGTGCGCGGCCCGCTTCCGGAAACCGCTCCGGCCGCCGCTCCCGCCACCCGGCGGCGGCTCAATCGCCGATGCGCTGACGCGGCGAGCCTCCGATTTCGCGCGTGATCTGCTCGACGCATCGGGTCAGCGCCGGCGCGGCGTGTTCGATGAGCCATTCGCGCGGGCACAGATGAGCGGCGCCGCCGCAGTTGATCGCGTACCGTTCGCCCGACGGCCCGACGAAACCGGCCGCGATCGCGTTGAGCTCCTCGTACCATTCGCCGGTCGCGATCGAGAACCCGAGCGCACGCGTTTCTTCGAGCGAGGTGGCGAGCCGCGCATGAATGTGGGGCCAATCGTCGCCGCAGGCCGCCTCGAGCCCGGCCATCAGCGAGGCGCGCTCGCGCTCGCCCAGCACGGCCAGATAGGCGCGGCCGACGGCCGTGCGCGTGAGATCCATGCGTGAGCCGACTTCGAGCCGCGACACGAGAATGGCGGAGCGGGGCCGAATCGCGTCGATGACGACCATATCGAGACGGTCGCGCGCGCCGAGGTGGACCGAAAGGGAAGTGCGTTCCGCCAGCTCGATCAAGAACGGCCGGGCACGCGCGCGAATATCGAAGTTGCGCAGGAATCCGTTGCTCAATTCCAACACCGACGCTGTCAGCACGAATCGTTCGCTGTCAGGTAATTGAAAGAGAAAGCCGGCGCTGACCAGCGTAGCCGTGATGCGCGAGACCGTCGGTTTCGGAATGCCCGTCAGCTCGGCCAGTTCGCGGTTGCTGATCGGCGCATCCGCGGATGCGACGCGCCGCAGCAACGTCAGCCCGCGCGAGAGCGCGATGATTTCATCGCTGGAACCTTCTTTCGTCTTGCTGGCCCGACTCTGCGCGGGCGGGCGTGATGGTGTCGGCACGATGACGGTTTTTTGAAATCGTATTTCAAGTATGACCTTTCGAAGAAGTCTACTCCAAGCCCACCGCAGGTGCATTGTGGTAAATTTTACCTATTCGTCAGGGTGAAATCGTTTACGTTTTGAGGGCACCTGTCAGGGATTCGGAAAAAATTATCTTGACTTCGTCAGCCGAAAGCGAAAGAATGGAATCTGATTTCGGAGCAGCGTGTCGAAAGCGATGCGCGGATCGTCCCGGTGAAGTGTTCCCGGCAGGCGACCCCTTCGAAATACCGTCTCTCAGGTTCTAGCACGGCCCTCGGAATGGCTAGAACTTCTTTAAGGCGCCACGGCAACGTGGCGCCTTTTTTTTTCGCCGGTTCACCGGTTCGCTGCTTCGGGACCCCTTGCGAACGCATGCGGCGGCCCCCTCCCTCAAAGCCGCTTCTCATGCGTTTCGCGTGGGTTCGCGGCAGGGGCTCCGTGCTTCTGCTATCGTCCACCCCCATGCTTCATGGTCGATGCACCCCCTATTCATGCAAACGATCCTTTCTATTTCGAATCTCTCGAAAACCTATGCCTCGGGCTTCCGTGCGCTCAAGCACGTGAATCTCGAAATCCGGCGCGGCGAGATCTTCGCGTTGCTCGGCCCGAACGGCGCGGGCAAGACGACGTTGATCGGCACCGTATGCGGCATCGTCAAGCCGACCGAAGGCGAGGTGCGCGTCGACGGACACGACATCGTCAAGGACTACCGCCGCGCGCGCGCGATGATCGGCCTCGTGCCGCAGGAATTGACGACGAACGCGTTCGAAACGGTCTGGGATACGGTTTCGTTCACGCGAGGCCTCTTCGGCAAGCCGGCCAATCCGGCCCATCTCGAAAAGGTGCTGCGCGCGCTTTCGCTATGGGATAAGCGCAACAACGCCATCATGACGCTGTCGGGCGGGATGAAACGGCGCGTGCTGATCGCCAAGGCGCTGTCGCACGAACCCGCGCTGCTGTTTCTCGACGAGCCGACGGCGGGCGTGGACGTCGAGTTGCGGCGCGACATGTGGGTCCTCATGCGCACGCTCAAGGAAACGGGCGTAACGATCATTCTGACGACGCACTATATCGACGAAGCCGAGGAGATGGCCGATCGCATCGGCATCATCAACCGCGGTGAAATCGTTCTCGTCGAAGAAAAAACGCAGCTGTTGCGCAAGCTCGGCAAGAAGCAACTGACGTTGCATCTGGAGGCGCCGCTCGCGCAAGTGCCGGGCGATTTGGCCGGCTACCGGCTCGAGCTTTCGCCCGACGGCGGCTCGCTTACATACACCTACGACGACACGCAGTCAGAGCGTGCCGGCATCGTCAAGCTGCTCAAAGATCTGGACGACGCCCAGGTCCGCTTCAAGGATCTGCAGACGACGCAAAGCTCGCTCGAAGACATCTTCGTCGATCTGGTCAAGGATAAGGAGCACTCATGAATTTCCACGCGATGCGCGCGATATACCGCTTCGAAATGGCGCGCACCTGGCGCACGCTCATGCAAAGCGTCATCTCGCCCGTCATTTCCACGTCGCTCTATTTCGTCGTTTTCGGCGCGGCGATCGGCTCGCGTATCCGCGAGATCGATGGAATCAGCTACGGCGCGTTCATCGTGCCCGGGCTCGTCATGCTCTCGCTGCTCACGCAAAGCATCACGAATGCCTCGTTCGGCATTTATTTCCCGAAATTCACCGGCACGATTTACGAGCTGCTGACGGCGCCCGTGTCGTATCTCGAACTCGTCGTGAGCTTCGTGGGCGCCGCGGCGACCAAGTCGATCATGCTCGGGCTCATCATCATGGCGACGGCGGCATGCTTCGTGCCGTTGCGCATCGAACATCCGCTGTGGATGGTGCTGTTCCTCGTCTTGACGTCCGTCACGTTCAGCTTGTTCGGATTCGTGATCGGAATCTGGGCGGACGGTTTCGAAAAACTCCAGGTCGTGCCATTGCTGATCGTGACGCCGCTCACGTTCTTGGGCGGCAGTTTCTATTCGATCGACATCCTGCCGCCGTTTTGGCGCACGATCGCGCTCGCGAACCCGGTCGTCTATCTGATCAGCGGCTTCCGCTGGAGCTTTTACGGCATTGCCGACGTGCATGTGGCGGTGAGCCTCTTGATGACCGCGGTTTTCCTCGCCATTTTCACGGGCATCGTCGCCTGGATATTCAAAACCGGATACCGGCTCAAGAATTAACGACGCTTTGTCATTCTCATAAAACGCCGACATAATGCGTCAATCGCCGGCGTTCGACCGGCCGGGCCTTCCGAACCGCTTTGACCGCGCATGAGACTGACGACCAAAGGGCTATTGCTGATCGCGATTCCGACGCTGGTCGAAGTCGCGCTGCTTTCCGGGCTCATGAAAGCGCAAAACGATGCCGACCAGGCCGAGCAATGGTCGCTGCACAGCAAGGATGTCCTTCGGCAAACGAGTGCCATTCTCGAGCCGATGCTGATCGAGTCCGTGCGCATGCGCGGCGCCGTGCTGAAGAACGACCGCACGTCGCCCACGCCGATCACGCTATGGATCGACATGGATCGCCGCATCGACCGCCTCGTCGATCTCGTGGCCGATAACCCGGTGCAAGTCGAGCGCGCGGCGCAGATTCGCCAGACGGTGCAGGCCTACCGGCAATGGTCCGATCGCGTGCAGGATCTCATGAGAACCGGCCGGCGCGACGACGTGCTCGAGCGGTTCCGCAATCAGGCCGGCGTCGACGTGCTCGACCGGTTCCGCGCCCAAGTGGCCGCGTTCCAAAACGAAGAGCTGCGCACGGACGCCGTGCGCGCCGTGCAGGCCGCCGACGCGCTCGCCCAACAGCAGCAGTTGACGGCGGCGGTCGTCGTCGGTTCGCTCGTCATGACGGCGCTCGCGGTGTTTCTGTTCACGCGGGGCCTGCGCGGCCGGCTGGCGCGGCTGTCCGACAACGCCGAGCGCTTGGCGGAGAGCGCGCCGCTCGGTCCGCCGTCTTCGGGCAACGACGAAATCGCCCAACTCGACGAGATCCTGCACGATACGAGCCGAAGGCTGCTCGAATCGGAACGGCTCGGCGCGCGCTTTCAAAACGACCTCGCGCGCCGCGCGGACGAGCTCGCGCGGACCAACGAGACGCTGCACCAGCAGACGCAGGAAAACGAGATGTTCATTTACAGCGTGTCGCACGACTTGCGCGCGCCGCTCGTGAACCTGCAAGGCTTCTCGAAGGAGCTCACGCACTCGTGCGACGATCTGCGCGCGGCGGTGCGCGCGTCGTCGCTTGCGCCGGCCGAGCGCGAGCGGATCGAACGGCTGATCGACGAGGACATCGGCGAGGCGCTGCGCTATCTTCAAAGCGCCGTGCTTCGCGCCGCGCACATCATCGATTCGCTGCTGCGGCTGTCTCGCGTCGGGCGCGTCGAGTACCGGCGCCAGGAGGTCGACGTCGGCGCGGTCGTGCGCCACGTGCTCGATGCGATGCAGGCGTCGATCCGCGCGTGCCGCGCCGAGCTCGTCGTCGAGGAACTGCCGCCCGTTTGGGGCGACCCGACGGCGCTCGAACAGATTTTCGCGAACCTGATCGGCAACGCCATCAACTACCTCGACCCCGACCGGCCCGGCAGAATCGAGATCGGCGCGCTGCCGGCGCCGCCCGGCGTGCGCTCGCTGCGCATTTTCTACGTGAAGGACAATGGCCTGGGCATTCCCGCCGGCGCGATGCCCCGCCTGTTCAACGCCTTCCAGCGGCTGCACGGCAACATCGCGGCGGGCGAAGGCATCGGGCTCGCGCTCGTGAGGCGGATGGTCGAGCGTCACGGCGGGCGCGTCTGGGCAGAATCGACGGAGGGCGAAGGCACCACGTTCTATCTATCGCTACCGGAGGCGGCCAAGCAGGTCGTCGCCGCATAACGAAACGAGGAAGTACAGCATGCATAACGCAACAGGGCCTTCAGGCCAATCCGGGGCGGGCCATCCGGTTCCCGGGCAGTCGGTCAGCATCATTCTGATCGAGGACGACGACGGTCACGCCACATTGATCGAGCGCAATTTGCGCCGCGCGGGCTTGACGAACGGCTTCACGCGGTTTTGCGACGGCCAGCAGGCGCTCGATTACTTTTTCAGCGATACGTCGGCGCTCGCGCGCGAGGAACTGCCGCCGTCGGTCATCCTGCTCGACCTGAAAATGCCGCGCATCGACGGCTTGGAGGTATTGCGGCGCCTGAAAGCCGATCGCCGCACGGCCTCGCTGCCCGTGATCGTGCTCACGACGACCGACGATCCGCGGGAAATCGAGCGCTGCTACGAGCTCGGCTGCAATGTCTATGTCACGAAGCCCGTCGAGTACGACGCTTTCATCGAGGCCGTGCGCCGCCTCGGGTTCTTCTTACAGGTGGTGAAGCTGCCCGCGGGCGCTAGATGAGCGCGCGTGCGCTGTTCGTCGACGACGACGAAGGACTTTTACGGCTCGCGTCGCGCTCGCTCGCGCGGGCCGGCTACCGCGTCAGCACCGCGGCGAGCACCGCGCAAGCCCGCCAGGCGATCGACGCCGCGGCGCCCGACGTGATCGTCGTCGACTATGCGCTCGGCGGCGGCGAAACGGGGCTCGATTTCCTGCGTGCCCTGCGCTCGCAGGGGCTGGTTTTGCCCGCCATCCTATGCACGGGCTTTGCCGACGAAGCGCGCGTGATCGAAGCGCTGCGCTCGGGCGTGGCCGATGTCGTCCCCAAGAGCGAAGGCTACCTCGACTATCTGCCCGAAGCGATCGAGCGCGTTTTGCGCGAGCGGCGCATCGAGCGCGAGTTGGCGTTGGCGCAACGCTCGCAGGAGCGGGAGGCCCATTTTCGGGCATTGGCCGAGGAACGCGAGGCGCTGCTCGCCGCCGAACGCACCGCGCGGGCGGAGGCCGAGCGTGCGTCGCGCATGAAGGACGAATTCGTCGCCACGCTCTCGCACGAGTTGCGTACGCCGCTCAATGCGATCGTCGGCTGGACGCAGTTTCTGCTGCGCGATGCGAGCGTGTCGGAATCGCTGCGCAAAGGACTCGACGTCATCGATCGCAACGCGCGCGCGCAGGCGCGCATGGTCGACGATCTGCTCGATTTTTCGCGCATTCTTGCCGGCAAACTGCGCCTAGATGCCGAACGGGTCGATTTGGCCGACATCGTCGAATACGTCATTCGCTCGGTCGGCCCGGCGGCCCAAGCCAAGGACATTCGCATCGTCTCGGCGCTCGACGCCGGGGGCGCCGTGCAGGGCGATCCGTCGCGCCTTCAGCAAATCGTCTGGAACCTGCTGTCGAACGCCGTCAAATTCACGGGCAAGGGCGGGCTCGTCGAAGTGGCGCTGCGGCGCGCGGACGGCGAGGTCGAGCTGACGGTGGCCGACAACGGGCAGGGCATCACGCCCGAGTTCTTGCCGCACGTGTTCGAGCGCTTTCGCCAGGAAGACGCCGGCATCGCCCGTCAACATGGCGGCCTGGGGCTGGGCCTGTCGATCGCGCGCCAACTCGTGGAAATGCATGGCGGGCGGATCGCCGCACGCAGCGGCGGCGCCGGTCACGGCGCGACGTTCGTCGTCTCGCTGCCGGCGACGGGTGCGGAGCTCGCGCGTGAACGCGACGGCGAGCCGCTCGCGCTCGATACACCGCCCGCGCTTGCGGGGCTGCGCGTCCTCGTGCTGGAGGACGAGCCCGATGCGAGGGAGCTCGTCGAGCGCGTGCTGCAGGATCGCGGCGCGACGACGCTCGTATTTGCCTCTGCGGTGGAGGCGCTGGACGCGTGCGCGACGCAAGCGCCCGATGTCATCGTGAGCGACATCGGGTTGCCCGGCGTGGACGGCTACGAATTCATTCGTCGCCTGAGGATGTCCGAGGTGCAGCGCGGTCGCACCACGCCCGCGGCGGCGCTCACGGCGTTCGCGCGCAGCGAGGACCGCCGCCGCGCGCTGTTGGCCGGGTTCCAAACGCACCTGGCCAAGCCGATCGATCCGCTCGAACTCGTCGTTGTCGTCGCCGCGCTGGCGGGGCGCACGACGGCGTTCGCCGACGGCGCCTCCAGCTGATTCAAAGTTCGATGCGTGTGCCCAAGAGGGCCAGAAACTGACGCAGCCACTCTGGGTGAGCGGGCCACGCGGGCGCGGTCACGAACGGCGCGTCGGTCACGGCTGCATCGACGGGAATGTCGGCATATTCGCCGCCCGCTAGCCGCACTTCGGGCGAGCAAGCCGGGTACGACGAGATGCGCTTGCCCCGAATCACATCGGCGGCCGCCAGCAGTTGCGCCGCATGGCAAATCGCTGCAATCGGCTTGTTGCTGTGCGCGAAATGACGCACGAGCTCGATCACCTTCGGGTCCAGGCGCAGATATTCGGGCGCGCGGCCGCCCGCAATTGCCAGCGCGTCGTAGCTCGACGCGTCGACTTCGTCGAAAGTCGCGTTCAGCGCGAACTGATGACCGGGCTTTTCCGTGTACGTTTGATCGCCTTCGAAGTCGTGAATGGCCGTTTTGATTTTCTGGCCTGCTCGCTTGCCCGGACACACGGCGTCGACCGTATGCCCGACCGCCTGCAGCGCTTGGAACGGCACCATCGTTTCATAATCCTCGGCGAAATCGCCCGTTAGAAACAGGATCTTCTTCGCGGCCATGATGTTCTCCTTCTCGAGTGAGTGAGGCTAAACGTGGAGGTCATGCATCAAGAGACGGGGTGACGAAGGGGCAGTGTACTCCGCGGCCGCGACGATAGGCGGCCGGTATCGTTGGCGGCATCATCCTCCGCCATGCGACTCGCGCATCGCCGTGCGCCCATCGCGTTCGGTGAGTTCGGTGAGTTCGGTGAGTTCGGTGAGTTCGGTGAGTTCGGTGAGTTCGGTGCGGGCTTGCGGGCTTGCGGGCCGGGTGAAATGTAATTATTATGGTTACAGTTTTGCCTTTCCTTCCGTCAATGAATACGAGCAGTCGTTTCGCCTATGCCGTTCACGTCTTGGCGCTGCTGTCGCTGCAGCAGGGCGAACCGTTGTCGTCGGAAATCATCGCGGGCAGCGTCAACACGAATCCGGCATTGATCAGGCGGTTGCTTTCGATGCTGGCGCAGGCCGGATTGACCACTTCGCAATTGGGTGCGGGCGGCGGCGCGCTGCTCGCGCGTTCGCCCGCAGCGATCAGGCTCGTCGACATTTATCGCGCGGTGGACGAGGCGCGGTTGTTCGGGCTTCACCGCGATGCGCCGAATCCGGATTGTCTCGTGGGACGGCATATTCAGCAGGTGCTGGTGGGCATCGTCGACGATGCGCAACGCGCGATGGAAGCCTCGCTCGGCGCCCGTACCCTGGCGGACGTGACGGCCGGCGTGCTCGAGGCCGAAAACGCGGCGGTGCGAGACAGCAAGCGAAAGTGAACGAAGCGATGGGTCTGTCGCCGATCCGACGGCGGCAATCAATGCCCATATGACGAGCGAGGGGTGTCCCCTCTTTTTTTGACGTAAATATGTAATTGTTTTGGTTACATATCAATCCAACGGGAGCAATGCCATGCAACAGCAACGTTTGAAGATTGCGCTTTTCGGCGCCACGGGCATGATCGGATCGCGTATCGCCGCACAAGCGATAGCGCGCGGGCACGAAGTGACGGCGTTCGTGCGTCAGCCGAGGGCCATCGATGGGCTGGCGGCGTCGAACGTGGTCGCGGCGGACCTGTTCGACACTGTCGCGAGCGCGGCGCGAATTCGGGGCTTCGATGTGATCGCGAGCGCCTATGCGCCGCCGCGCGACGAACCGTCGAAGGTGATCGAGGCCACGCGCGCCCTCGTCGAGCTGGCACGGACGGCGGGCGTGAAGCGCGTGGTCGCGGTGGGCGGCGCGGGCTCGTTGGAAGTCGCGCCGGGCAGGCAGTTGGTCGACACCGAAGGCTTTCCCGATGCCTACAAGGCCGTTGCCCTCGCGCATCGCGAGGCGCTGTCGTTCTATCGTACGGTGACCGACGTGGATTGGACCTTCTTCGCACCGGCCGCGCTGATCGCGCCCGGCGCCAAAACGGGCGCGTTCCGCACGGGCGCCGATTCCCTTATCGTCGATGCGAACGGCGACAGCAAGATTTCCGCCGAGGATTACGCCGTTGCGTTCGTCGACGAAATCGAAGCGGGCCGCTTCGTGCATCGCGTTGCAACGGTCGCGTACTAATGGCGTGCCGTCACTAGCCGATTGACGCCGGTCGCGATATGGTCGCCGGCCACGCCGTACACGTGCAGCGAAACGGCGGGCCGCGCGCCCTCGTTGGCGAGCCGATGAATGGCGCTCAAGCCGGCGCGCACGTAAGACACAGCGCCGGCCTCGCGCGCCTGGGTGCGCAGCGGCCGCGCTTGCTCCGCAGCTTCGTCCCATGTGTACAGGGTTTCGCGCAGCGCGCCGTCGAGCACGGCGTAGCCGCACCAGGTGTGATGTCCGTGCACAGGGCTCGCTTGACCCGGCTGCCAGACGAGCGCGGCCGCGGCGTAGCGGCCCTGCGGATCGGCGATCAATAGGTGGCGGCGGTAACAGTTTGCGGCTCCCTCGCACTGCGCGGGCGTGAGCAGCGTGTCTTCGGCGGCTGCCTGCGCAAGCGCCGCGCGCATGAGACGCGCGAACTGGGCCGCTTGCGATTCGGAGGAGGCGCCGCCGTAGGGCGCAGAGGCGAACGCGGCGTCGAGCGCCGTGCGCAGCCGCTCGACGGCGGCGGCGGCCTCGGCTTCCACCGGCGCCGCCGGCCGGGACGGCATGCGGCGCGCACCCGCGGCGGGCGCGCCAAGCGGTGAAGCGGAGGCGATCATGCTCGAATCGATCGATTGGCTCATGGGTGTCGGTCCGGTCGGCGGCGCGCGATCGCGGCCGCCAAGTTCAGGGATGCCCCCATTTATATCGTTTTATCTGTGAAAAGAGTTTCCCTATAATTTCGCGATCTCGCATAAACGTAGAAGAAATTTCTCTTCGGAGATCGTAATGGGAATGGATGCTATCGATCGAAAGCTCGTCGAGCTGCTTCAGGCCGACGCGACGCTGCCGATCGCCGAGCTCGCAAGCCGCGTCAATCTTTCGCAAACGCCTTGCTGGAAACGGCTTCAGCGGCTCAAAGAGGAAGGGATCATCCGCGCGCAGGTCGCGCTGTGCGACGCGCGCAAGCTCGGCGTCGGCACGACGGTGTTCGTCGCGGTGCGTACGAATCAGCATACGGAAGAGTGGGCGCTCAAATTCGTTCAGGCCGTGCGGGACATCCCCGAAGTGGTGGAGGCCTACCGAATGAGCGGCGAGACCGACTACCTGCTGCGCATCGTCGTCTCCGATATCGACGACTACGATCGCGTCTATAAGCAGTTGATTCGCGCCGTGCCGCTGCTGGATGTCAGTTCGAGCTTCGCGATGGAGCAAATCAAATACTCGACTGCATTGCCCGTGCGATGAGGTGAGGCGCGCGTCGCGCTCGCTTGCTCGCCGAGGAAGCGCGTAGAATGCCGGCTTTCGTCTTCTTTCTTCGCGCCCGGCGGCCGCTCGACCGCACGTCCGCAAGGCTCTTGCTATGAACGATCCCCGCCATCCGAACAAATCGAATTCCACGACCCGCGTTGCGGTGCTCGTCATCGTCCTCGTGCTGATCGTGATCGGCACGTTCGTCTTCAATGCCATGAAGGGCAAGCGCGAATACGACGAGCAGAACGCGGCCATGCCGTCGTCGTCGACTCCGGCGGCGCAGGTCGCCAGCGGCACGGCGGCCGCCAGTGCCCTAGGCGCTTCGCAGTAAGCGGTAAGCAGTAAGCAGTAAGCAGTAAGCAGTAAGCAGTAAGCAGTAAGCAGTAAGCAGTGAGCAGTGAGCAGTGAGCAGTGAGCGTCGCCGCGCGGGGCAACGCGGCCCCCGCGGCGCAAGGTCAAGCCTCGGGCAGTCGAATCACGCCCGCGTCCTTGCGAATGAGGAAAGACGCGGCCAGCATTTGCTTGCACTGCAGCGCGAGCAGCTTGATTTCACCGACGAATTCGGCCGCCTGCGCGCCCGTGCGCTCGATGTCGACCACCATCGCATCGAGCTCGCGCGTGAGCTGCTTGGTCGTTTCCGCTTGATCGGCGGCAGGCGCTTCGCCGTTCTGCGCGCGCATGACGTTTTCGCGCACCGTCGACAGCGCCCGCTGCAGCGCCTGAGCGCCGTCGGGCTCGTGCTGCGCCATGCTGCGCAAGAGCGGTGCGGCTGCGGTGATGTGCGCGGCCAGCGCATGGCTCTGCACGAGCAGGTCGTTGAGTTCGGGTACGAACCGCTGCTGGGCCTTCGGCTCGAGCATCATGCGCCGAAACGCTTGAGCCAGGTTCGCGAACGCAATATGGACGTTCTTGCGCGCGAGCCGGTAGCGCAAGTCCCGATCGTCGGCGCCGGCCGCTTCGGTGCCCGTAGCGGGCGCGGCGCCCAAGCCCGCGGGGGCGCGCACAGCGTTGCCCCACCACCAGGCGCTCTCTAGATATTGACGCGTCGCGGCCAGCATCTCGTTCACGAGCTTGCCCATCAGCCGGTATTCCCAATATGGAAAAAGATGGCTTGCGCCGATGGCGAGCGCGCAGCCTACGACCGTATCGATCGCGCGCTCGCCGATGATGCGCAGGCTGCCCGGCGCGAGCAGGTGAAACAGCAGCAGCACATACGACGACGTAAAGACGACGCTTCCGGCGTAGTTGAACAGCAGCAAGCTGTAGCTCATCACCATCGATGCGAACATGAACACGAGCAGGACCGCCGGCGTCTTGACGAACCAGATCAGCGCGAGGCTCGCCGCGCAACCGATCGTCGTGCCGACGATCCGCTGCGTGTTGCGCTGCTTCGTGAGCGAGTAGCCAGGCTTCATGATGATGAGCGTCGTCATCACGATCCAATAGGCGTTGGTGAGCGGCAGCAAGCGCCCGAGCCAAAAGCCGGCGGCCACGGCGAGCGTCACGCGCAGTGCGTGCCGAAAACTCGGCGACGCCATGGTCAGGTTCGAGAAAATTTGCGGCAGCGGCACGCGCCGCCCCGACAAGAAGCGCATGAGCGTATGGTCGATACGCATCTCCGTGCGCACGTTCGGCGTCTCGTTCGCGATGCTCTTCTTCATCTTGTCGATGAGACGAACAGCGCTCCAGATGCGCCGGAACGATGCCGATGCAGCGGAATAAGCCTCGGAATTGCGTTCGGACAGCCCTTGCTTTCGCATGAGTTCGAGCTCGTACTCGATCGCGCGCATCTCGGCCTTCACGTTCACCCGTGCTTGCGGGCGCCGGTTCTGCAGCACGGCCAAGCCGATTTCCTCGAGATCGTTCGCGGCCTTGCGAATCAGGTCGCGGAAAAACATCATCAGATCGCCGTTGCCGAATGTGCTGCGCAGAAGCGGATAGTCGGTGTGCGCGCCGACGAAGAGCTCATGCAGATCGACCGTGTTGATGAACAGATTGAACAGCGACACGCGGCGTGCGTCGAGCTTGCCGCGCCGCAGCTTCGGCAGGTTGCGCAGCACGATCGCGCGCGCGGCGTCTTGCATCTCCACTGCCGTCGTTTGTTTGTCGACGAGGTTGCGGTAGCAGTCGTCCAGGTTCGCGTCGACATCGTAGAAATCGGCGCGCGCGAGCAGATAGTCGACGCAGGCAAAAACGTTCTCCGCCAGCGCCTGTTTTTCGATCCGGTGCGCCTGCCATCGGGAGACGAACGTCGCCCAATACGTGTACCAAAGGCCGCCCGCCAGGATCCACGCCGCGTTGATCAGCGCTTGCAGCGGCGTAAAGTGCTCCTCGAGCGTCATCACCATCATGAAGAGCGTGGCGAAGCTGATTTGCGGCCAGCGGTTGCCGTAGACGACCGTCAGCGACAGCGCGAACGTCAGCGCCACGACGGTGACCCAAAGCGCGAGCACGTTGAACGTCGCGAGCCCCGTCGCCAGAGCGGAGGCGAAGCCGAGCACACTGCAAACGAGCATCTCGTTGTGCTTGTATTTGAGCGGCCCCGGCATGTCGACCACGCAGGCCCCGAGCGCGCCCGTGGCGATCGTGAAACCGAGATCGGCCTTATGAAACACGACGAGGCACAGGACAGCCGGCAACGAGACGCCGACGGCCATGCGCAGCCCACCGAAGAAATATTGGCTATAGAGAAATTTTTCGATTTCTTTCGAGTAGCGCATCGATCTCGAAACGGCAGGATGGAGCGGGGTGGGAAAGGGCTGGCGTGGAGTCTAACGTATTTCAACCGCGCTAGACACGGGCTGCGCGCGCCGATGAAGCCCCGCCCGAGCAAAGCGTGCGGGGCGCGCGACGCCTTTGCTATGCTGACGCTTTTGCGTTTCCGCGTTTCGCGCACCTAGGCCGCGCGAAGGCGCGTCCATCGCCAAGGGTTCATGCTCCAGCTTTTCTATTCGAACCGCTACGAGACGCTCGTTCAAGCGCTGTCGGACGACCTCGCCGCGATGCCGTCCGACCCCTGGACGAGCGAGGAAATCGTCGTGCCGAGCGCGGCCGTGCGTCGCCGGCTCGAGCTCGAGCTCGCCTCGCGCCGAGGGATTTGCGCGAACGTGAACTTCAGCTATCTGGCGCAATGGCTATGGACGCGGATCGGCGGCGTCATCGACGTGCCGAGCCATTCGCCGCTCGCCGTCGAGCGGCTCGCTTGGCGTTGCTACCGCTTGTTCGGTTCGTTCGAATCGGCCGCGCGCGCCGAAGAAGACGCCCTCGGCAACGCCCGCGCGTTGGGCGAGGCCCCCGCCGCGCGCGATCGATGGCTCGACTCGCCGCGTCTTCGCACCTATCTCGATGCGGCCGATGCGCCGATGCGCTACGAACTCGCGCGGCGCGTTGCTACCGTCTTCGACCACTACCTGACTTATCGCCCCGAATGGCTCGCGCTCTGGCAGCAAGGGCAATCGATCTTCGAGGCCGGGCCGGGCCATGTGGCGAACACGCGCGCTGCGAACGCGCCGCTTACCGCGCGCGAGGACGAAGCGTGGCAAGCGGCGTTGTGGCGTGCGGTACTGAGCGAGCTGGCGGAATCCGGCCGTCGCGCGGGCGCCGGCGGGCAGGCGGATACGAGTCAGGCGCCGGGCATGGACGATGTCGCGCCGCCCGCGCACCGGTTTCTGCAACTCGTGCGTACGCTCGATCTCGATGCCGTGATGCGCGCGCGTTGGCCGGCCTCGGTCAGCGTGTTCGCATTGCCCACGATCGCACCGCTTTACATCGCGCTGCTGCGCGAACTCTCGCGCTGGATGGAGGTTCGGTTGTACGTGATGAACCCTTGCCGCCAGTTTTGGTTCGACATCGTCACCGAAGGCAGGGCACTTGCGCTCGAAGCTGCCGACGCGCTCGATTTTCACGAAGTCGGGCACCCGCTGCTCGCGCAGTGGGGGCGGCAGACCCAGGCGCAGCTGCATTTGCTGCACGAGCTGACCGAAGGCGCGGCCGCCAGCGAGGCGACACGGTACGCCCAGAACGAAGCATCGAATTGGCTGGCCCGCGTGCAGAACGCCATGCTCGATCTAGCGCCGGAGGGCGTGGACGGGGCGGAGGCGGCGGCCGGTGATGGCGGTCCCGACGAGCGCGGCGCGCTCGGCATCGAAGTCCATGTCTGCCACAGCTTGTCGCGGCAGCTCGAAGTGCTGCACGACCGGCTGCTCGGCTGGTTCGACGAGACGCGGGGCGGCGCAGGCGATGCATTGCCGGGCTTGCAGCCGTCCGACGTGCTCGTCGTCTGTCCCGATCTTGCGTCAGCCGCGCCGCTGATCGACGCCGTGTTCGGCACGACGCGCAGCGACGAGCGCGGCCGCATTCCGTATCGCATCACCGGGCTGCCGCCGTCGCAAGCCAATCCGATCGCCCGCGTGCTCCTCGACTGGCTCGCACTCGCCGAGCGCGGCGTGGCTGCGCCCGAGGTCGTGGAATGGCTGCGCACGGAAGCTGTCGCCGCGCGCTACGGCATCGATGCCGTAGCGCTCGATACGGTGCAGGGCTGGCTGGCCGCAGCCGGCGCGCGGCGCGGCCTCGCCACCGAAGCGCCGACGGGCGACGGCGAATCTTTCGCGCCTGCCGTCTCCGGCGCACGGCATACGTTCGCCGATGCGCTCACACGGCTTTTCCTCGGCTATGCGATGCCCGACGACGCCGATCCGGTCGACGCGTGGCTGCCCGTTGCGGGGGCGCGCGGCGCCGACGGCGAATTGCTCGGGAGGCTGGCCCGCTTCATCGACGATCTTTACGGTTTCGTGCGGCGTACGCGCGAGCCGCAGACCTGCGACGGCTGGAACGCGCTCTTTGCCGACGCGCTCGCGCGCTTGTTCGACGCCTCGCCGCCGTTCGCCGATGCGCTTGCAAGCGTGCGCGATGCCGTCGAGCAGGCGCTCGAGGCCATGCGAGACGGCGCGCGCGACGCGCCGGCGCCGGCCGCCGTGATGCGCGCGGCATTGACCGTCGCCCTGGACGATGCGGCGCATGGCGGTGTGCCGTGGGGCGGCGTGACGTTTTCGTCGCTGACGAGCTTGCGCGGCTTGCCGTATCGCGCGATCTGCTTGGTCGGGATGGACGACGGCGTGTTGCCGAGCCTCGCGCGCGCAGACGAATTCGATCTGATGGCGGCGCTGCCTCAGCTCGGCGACCGCCAACGGAGGGCCGACGAACGCAACCTGTTCCTCGATCTGCTGCTCGCCGCGCGGGACCGATTCTTCATCAGCTACACGGGCCGCAGCATTCGCGACAACGCGCCGCTGCCGCCCGCCGCGCTCGTCGACGAGTTGCTCGACCACCTGGCGCGCGCGAAGGCAGGACCCGACGCGGCGCCGGCCGCGGTCGACGCCGCTCGCCGGGCGTTCATCGTCGAGCATCCGCTGCAGCCTTTCTCGGCCGATTATTTCGACGGGTCGGACGTGCTCTTCACGTACGATGCGCAGCGCGCGCGCTTGGCGCAGCGATTGGCCGACGAAGTCGCAGACCAAACGCGTACGCCGCCGTTCTTCTCGGAGCCGCTGCCGCCCGAGCCGGCCGGGCCGGTTGCGTTCGCCGATTTTCAACGGTTTTGGCAGCATCCCGCGCGTTCGCTGCTGCGCGAGCGGTTGGGCGTGGTGCTCGAGAAGACGCAAGGCGAACTGCTCGAGATCGAGCCGTTCGAACTCGATTACACCGGGCGCGATGCGCTCGCCGATCGGCTATTGCCGCGCTTGATCGATGCGGGGGGTGACGACGACGCGGCGCGCGCGCGCGCCTGGCGCATCGCGCAGACGAGCCCCGAGCTGCCCGCGGGGGCGACGGGAGACGTGCTCAAGCGGCGCGAGCTCGGCGCGCTCGCGCGCCTCGCGGGCGACGTGCGGGCGGCGCTCGGCTCGGGCGTCGCCCGCCTGCCGTTTGCGCTGCCGGTCGTTCCGCGCTGGCCCGACACCGGCGGCGTGGCGCTCTTCGGCGAACACGACGCGGCATTGCGCCAGGCGTTGCTCGATTCGGCGAACACGCCTGCGATATTGCAGGGCACGCTCAACCGCGTGACGGCCGCGGGCCAGGTGCTCTATCGGTACGCGAGCCCCAATGCGCGCGAATATCTCAACGCTTGGCTCGCGCATCTTGCTTACTGCGCCGTGCAGCCTGACGGCCCGTGCCGGACGGTCTGGTACGGCGCCGCGGAGCGTTTCGCGTTTTCGCGTGTCGAGGCGCCGCTCGATCATCTGGCGCCGCTCGTCGCGCTGTTCGTCGCGGGGCGCCGCCTGCCGCTGCGCTTCTTTCCGAAGAGCGCTTGGGCGAAGGCGAACGGAGGCGATGCGGACGCGCTCGGCGTCTGGATCAACGACCGCGTGCGCGGGGAATCGGACGACGCGGTGCTCGAAATCGCGTGGCGCGGCGTCGATCTATCGCTCGACGAGCGGTTCGGCGCGCTATCGCGAATCGTCTTCCAACCGTTGGTCGCTCATCTGACGGGGAGCGAGGCATGAGCGAACACGATCGCCGCCCATCCGAGCTGCCCGAGCTGCCGCCGCCCGCGCCGCTCGACGTTTTCACGTGCGAGCTCGCCGGAGTCAATCAGATCGAGGCGTCGGCCGGCACCGGCAAAACATGGAACATCTGCGCGCTCTACGTGCGGCTGCTGCTCGAACGCGATCTGAACGCGGACCAAATCCTCGTCGTGACGTTTACGAAGGCGGCGACGGCCGAGTTGCACGAACGCATCCGTTCTCGGTTGGCCGAGCTTTCCCGTGCGATCGAGATCGACGACGACGGCGGCGATCCGTTCGTCGCGCAGTTGCTCGACACGACGCTCGGGCCGGGCGGGCTCGATCGCGAGGTCGCCGGCAAGCGTATCCGGCGTGCGCTCTCGACGTTCGATCAGGCGGCCATCCACACGATCCACGCGTTTTGCCAGCGGGCATTGCAGGAAGCGCCGTTCGCAGCCGCCATGCCGTTCGCGTTCGAGATGGAAGCCGACGACGCATCGCTGCGGTTCGAGCTCGCCGCCGAGTTTTGGCGCGAGCGCGTCGAGCCGGTGGCGGCCGCATACCCGGCGTTCGCCGCATGGCTCGTCGCGCGAGGCGCGAGCCCGGTGGAACTCGATGCGCAACTCGCGCGGCGCTTGAAAAAGCCGTTGGCGCAGTTGCGCTGGGGCGCATCGGGCGCAGCGCCGTCCGCGATCGACTTGCAAGGCGACGATCGAGCCCGGGCCACGTTCGATGCCGCATGCGCGCTTTGGCGGGAGGAGCGAGAAGCGATCGAACGCGTGCTCGAGGACGCCCAGGCTTCGCTGAAACAGACGACGCATAAACCGGACGCCGTGCGCGCCGCGCTCGATGCCTGGGGCCGGTACTTTGCCGAAGGCGACTGCCACGCGCCGCCGCCGCGCGAAGCCCTGAAGCTGACGGCTACGGCGCTCACCAAAGCGACGAAGGTCAAGCTCGCGCCGCCGGAGCATCCGTTCTTCGCCTTGGCGGATACGCTTGCCTCGGCGTCCGAGGCGGCGGAGGCGACGCATCGCGTGCGCTGGCTCGGCCTGCTCGCGGTCTGGCTCGAGCACGCGCCTTCGGCGCTCGCGGCGATGAAGCGCACGCGGCGGCTTGCGTCGTTCGACGATCTGCTGGCGAATCTACACACGGCATTGACGGCGCATCCGTGGCTCGCACAGACGCTGCGGGCCCGATATCCGGCTGCGCTGATCGACGAGTTCCAAGATACCGATCCGCTGCAGTTCGCCATTTTCGAGCGCATTTTCGCAGGCCCCGGGGCGGATCATTGCCCCGGGCCGCTCTTCCTCGTCGGCGATCCGAAGCAGGCGATCTACAGTTTTCGCGCGGCCGATCTCCATACCTACTTGGCTGCGCGGCACGCCGCGACGGCGCGTTACACGTTGGCCGTCAATCAGCGCTCGACGGCGCCGCTCGTCGATGCATGCAACCGCATTTTCGGCGCCAATCCGCGCGCCTTCGTGCTCGAGGGGCTCGACTACATGCCGGTGCGCGCGGCCGAGCGTGCTCGTCCGCCGTTGATCGACCATGCCGACCCTGCGCGCGAGGCGCATGCCGACGGTGCGCTGCGAATCTGGATGCTGCCTTCCGGGGAAGCGACGCTGATCAAGCGCGAGGCGCAACGGCAAGCCGCGCAAGCCTGCGCGGCTGAAATCGTGCGGTTGTTGCGCGGTGCGCGCGAGGGCGGCGTGGCGCTGGGCGACGCGACGCTGGCGCCCGCGGATATCGCCGTGCTCGTTCGCACGCACAAGCAGGGCAGCCTCATGAAGCGTGTGCTTGCCGCCTGGGGCGTGGGCAGCGTCGAGCTCGCGCAATCTTCCGTCTTCGCGACGCTCGATGCCGAGCAGTTGGAGCGCGTGTTGGCGGCCGTCGACGCGCCCGGCGATCTGCGACGCCTGAGAGCGGCGCTGGCGGCCGACTGGTTCGGGCTCGATGCACAGGCGCTCGCGCGCCTTGCGCAGCTCGCCGACGCCCCCGCGCTGGCGCATGCCGACGATGCGACGACCTGGGTCGAACGATTCGCGCGCTATCGATCGCTTTGGCTCGAACGCGGCTTCGCAACGATGTGGCGCACGATGACGCGCGAGCTCGACATCGGCGAACGGCTCATCGCGGGCCGCGACGGCGAGCGTCGGCTTACCGACGTCAACCATTTGGCCGAACTCGCCTCGGCGCGCGCGGCCGTGCACCCGGGCATTGCGCCGACGCTGCGCTGGCTCGCGGCAGAAAGGGCGCGCGGGGGCGGCGAGGAAGCGCAGTTGCGCTTGGAATCCGATCGCGATCTCGTGCAGATCGTCACGGTCCATAAATCGAAAGGACTCGAATATGCCGTCGTCTTTTGCCCTTTCCTCGGGGACGGCGCGCGGATGTCCGGCGCGAGCACCGGTTTGCCCGACGCCCGCGAATATCACGAAGACGCGCGAGAAGGCACGCGTGCCGTGCTGCATTACGGTTGCGAGGGAGAGCAAGCGGACCGCGCCGATTGCGAGGCCGCGCGCGAGGAAGCAGCCGAGCGTGCGCGGCTCGTCTATGTCGCGCTCACGCGGGCCGTTCACCGCTGTTACCTCGTCGCAGGCCCTTATCTCTCGTCGCGCTCGACGAAGGAGTCGCGCCGCAGCGTCTTGAACTGGCTCGTTGCCGATGATGGCCGCCCGTTCGAAGCCTGGGCCGACGATCCCCCCGGCGACGAGGCGATCGATGCGGCATGGGCCTCGATCGCAAACGGACCGATCACGCTTGCGCCGCTGCCTTCGCCGCAGCGGCTGGTCCCGCTCGAACGAGAGGGGGCTGCGAGCCGGCGCTTCGCCGCGCGCGCGATGCGTCGAACGTTGACGGAGACCTGGCGCATCGCGAGCTTCAGCGCGCTTGCCGCAGCCGCCGCGCGGCAGCCCCACGAGACGGTCGACGACGAGCCGAGGCCGGACCACGATGCGCTGGCTGCCGCCCAGCAAGAGGCGCAAGCTGTGCTTCAATTGCCCGGCGCGCTGCCGGCGCCCGCGATTTCTCCCGGCTTGGCGCCCACACCCGCCCAATGGTTATCGGCCGGCGATATTCTTGCGTTTCCGCGCGGCGCCGCCGCGGGCGAATGCCTGCACCGCATGTTCGAGTTGGCGGACTTTTCCGATCCGGCGACATGGCCGGCGGCCATCGAACGCGCGCTCGCCGAGCGCCCCGTCGCCGCCGATGCCGAGACGGCCGCCCGTTTGCCCGAGATGATGGCGCGGCTCATGGCCGACGTGACGGCGACGCAGCTCGCGCCGGGCTTGAGACTGGATGCGATCGACTCGTCTCGCAGGCTGACCGAGTGGCCGTTCTTGTTCGCATCGCCCGCGCTCGAATTGCGCGGACTGCGCGATCTGCTGACGCGGCATGGGTACCCCGACGTCGCGCTGGAGGCGGGCACGCTGTCCGGTTTCATCAAGGGATTCATCGACATGGTCGTCGAGCACGAAGGCCGTTTTTGGATCATCGATTGGAAGTCGAACCATCTAGGATCGACGCCGGCCGATTACGGCGCGGCTTCACTTGACGCAGCGATGACGCATCATGCCTATCACTTGCAGGCGCTGCTTTATACCGTCGCGCTCCATCGCTATTTGAAGGCGCGGCAGCCGCGCTACGATTACGAAGCGCATGTCGCCGGCTACGCATACTTGTTCGTGCGCGGCGTTCGGCCGGCTTGGCGCGACGCCGATGGGCCGAGCGGCGTGCATGTGCGCCGGCCCGCGCGCGCGCTCGTCGAGGCGCTCGATGCGGCAATGGGCGGGGGGCGCACGTCATGACGGCCGTCGTTAGCCATGGGAAGGCAGAGCGCTCCCCCGCGCGCGGCGAATTCGGCACGGCGCTGGCCGAGGGCTTCGCACGACGCGTGGGAGCCCTGGCTCACCGTCTAGGCGCGACGTCGCAGGCCGTGCGTTGGGCGCGCCGGGCCGCATTCGCGGTGAGCCGCGCAACGAGTGCCGGCCACGTCTGCGTATCGTTCGAACGCCTCGCGCAGCGCTACGGCGAGCCGCTCGATGCGGCCGCGGCGGCGCTGCGAGCAAGCGGTGTCGTGTCCGACGCGGGCGAGGATTCCGCTGCCTTGAAGCCGCTCGTCATCGATGCGGCCGGCCGTCTTTATCTTGCCCGCTACTACGACGACGAACGTCGTCTCGCGACGGCGGTGCTGCGGCACGCGACCCATGCTCCCGATATCGACGGCGCCGGGCTCGCGGCGCGTCTTGCACGGTTCTTCGGTCCGCCCGATGCCGGCGAAGTCGATTGGCAGCGCGCGGCGGCGGCCCTGTCCTTGTCGGGCCGGCTCACGGTAGTGAGCGGCGGGCCGGGCACGGGGAAGACGACGACGGTCGTCGGCATGCTTGCTTGCTTGCTCGACGCGAACCCTTCGCTCACGATTGCGCTCGCGGCGCCTACGGGCAAGGCGGCGCAACGGATGCAAGAGGCGCTGCTCGCGCGGGCCGCGAGCCTGCCGCCGGCGATCGCCGAACGGCTGCCGCGCACGTCGCAGACGTTGCACCGGCTGCTCGGTCTCGGCCCTGGAATGCGTGCGCGCTATGGCCGCGACAACCCGCTGCCCTATGACGTGCTTGTCGTCGACGAAGCATCGATGATCGACGTGACGCTGGCGGCCCAATTGTTCGATGCGCTATCGGCCGAGACTCGGCTCGTGTTGCTGGGCGACAAGGATCAGCTCGCGGCCGTGGAAGCGGGGGCCGTATTCGCCGAGCTCAGTGCACGGCCGTCGTTCGGCGCGGCCGGTATTGCCCGCATCGCGGCGGCGACGGGCGCCGACGAAGCGCGCGTTCGGGCGGCATTGCCGCGCGTGAACGAAAGCGACGCGGCGCTCGCGCAGGCCCCGACAGGGAATGCGCTCACGGCGGGGCAGGACGAGCTCGATCTATTCGATTCGCTCGATGTTCTCGATGCGCTCGACGATGTCTCGGCTTGGGCGGGGCTCGACGAGCCCGACGCCTCGCAGGGGCGAGACCCTGCGTCGGGCGGGCGAGACCCTGCGCCGAAGGGGCAGATCGACCGCCAGGCGGCGATACGGCAGAACGAAGGAAGCGCGGCAAACGAGCAAGGCCGGGAACTTACGCCAAACGCGCGGACAAACGTATTCGCGCTCGAGCCGACACCGGGCGTCGAGCCCGCGCATATGGCCGATCACAATCGCGGGCACGAGCACGAGCACGAGCACGAGCACGAGCACGAGCACGAGCACGAGCACGGGCACGCGCCGCTCGTCGATTGCGTCGTTTGGCTCGAGCGCAATTATCGTTTCGGCCTCGATTCCGCGATCGGCCGCCTATCGCTGGCGATACGGCGCGGCGACGCGCAAGGCGCACTCGCCGAGCTCGGCGCGCGCGATCAGGGGCACGAGGGCGCGCCCGCCGAAGGGGACCTGTTCGCCTCGCTCGATGCCGATGGCTCGGATGCGAACGTCCCGGCCCGCCTCGACGAAGACGGCGGGGCGGCTTTGGCCGGACCGACCCTTGCGCGCTTGGCGCACGGCTTCACCCCCTATGTGCAGGCGCTGACCGCGGCGCTCGCCTCGGCGCAGCCCGATTGCGGGCCGCTTTTCGATGCGCTCAATGCATTTCGTATTCTTTGTGCGACGCGCCTCGGCGCACGCGGCGTCGAAGCGCTCAACGCGCATATGGCCGAGCACGTGCGGCGCGCCGCACGCGTACCGCTCGTCGTCGGCACGAGTTGGTTCGCCGGCCGCGCGGTAATGGTGACGCGCAACGACTATGCGCTTGGCTTGTTCAACGGCGACATCGGCATTGCGCTTCCGACGCGCGAGGGCGCTTTGCGCGTGCACTTTCGGACCGCGGACGGCGGCGTTCGGGCGGTGACGCCGGCCGCGCTTCCCCCGCACGATCCGGCGTTCGCGTTGACCGTGCACAAGTCGCAGGGGTCGGAATTCGATCACGCGGCTCTCGTTCTGCCCGCCGCGTCCGGGCGCGTATTGACGCGCGAGCTCGTCTATACGGCCGTGACGCGCGCGCGCAAGACCGTGCGCGTGATCGGCTCGCGCGACGTTCTGTCGGACGCCATCGCCACGCCGACGCGGCGCGACTCCGGGCTGCTCGCCCGAATGCAGGAGCAGAGATGACACTGCGCTATCACGTCTTGCCCGAAGAAGTGGAACTGACCGCCGTCCGTGCGCAAGGGGCGGGTGGACAAAACGTCAACAAGGTATCGAGCGCCATTCATTTGCGCTTCGACATCCGCGCGTCGTCGCTGCCCGACGTGTTGAAGATGCGATTGCTGGCGCTCGAGGACCGACGCATCACGCGCGAGGGCGTCGTCGTCATCAAATCGCAGGAGTACCGGACGCAGGAGATGAATCGAACGGCGGCGCTGGAACGGCTCGAGGCGTTGATCGCGAGTGTCAGCGTGATACGCCGGCCGCGCATTCCCACCCGGCCGACGCGCGCCTCGACGGCGCGCCGCCTCGACAGCAAGACGCGGCGTTCGAGCGTGAAAGCAGGGCGTGCACGCGTGATCGATTGACGCGGCCGCTATGCGCCGCTATCCGCTGCGAGACACCCTTCTGTCCGTCGCCCGTACTCATGCTCCTTGGCGCGGCGCTTGCTGTATGTTCGCGACGAAGTCGACGCAGAACACCTCGAGGTTGCCGTCGGTTTCGACCGTGACGGCCGCGGTGATGCAGTCCTTGCCCTCGGTCAGCGAATAATGCGGACCCATGACGGCCACGCGCCCCGGCGACGCCAGCGCGCGCTTAAAGTAGGCGCGACGCGACCAATTGCTCGACGTGTCGGGAAAGAGCGGTGCAAGGCGCGGCGGGTACGATTGAGCGTCGCTCGCGATCGATGGGCGATGCTGATCGCCGTGCCGGTCGACGACGAACACGCGCCGAGCCCACGGCGCGCGAAACGTCTGCTGTGCGGCGAATTCGAGATCGTTCGTCGCCTTGTAGGCGCGAGCGCCGCCGATCACGGCTTCCTCGATGCTCGCGAATTCGACGGGCGCACCTGGTAGTGCAAGCGGGCGGGTATCGAATTGCCGCCACATCGAGTCGATGCGCTCGGGCGCCTCGGTGGTTGCCGTCGCAATCGATGCATGCGGCTTGCCTAACCAAAACCCTTGGACGAAATCGACGTCGGCGTCCATCAGCGTCATGACCTCGTCCTGTGTCTCGACGCCTTCGCCCAGCACCATCGTGCCGGCGCGGTGCAGCATGGTCACGAGTTGCGAGGCGAACTGATGGTCGGCCACGGGCGCGGCGATGCGTGCGACGAGCGAGCGATCGAGCTTGACGATGTCGGGGCGCATCCGCCAAATACGGTCGAAGTTCGAAAAGCCGGTGCCGAAATCGTCGATGGCGATCAGCAATTCCCGCTCTCTCAGCGACTCGACGATGCGCTCGAAATGCGGTTCGTCCGTGCTCGCCTGCTCGATCATTTCGATCACGACACGATGATGCGCGATGCCGAAGTAGTCGCAAAGCTCGTCGATGAACGCGCGATAGTTCGGGCCCGCGCGCAACAGCTGCGGCAGCGCGTTGACGAAGAGCCAGCCGGTTTCGATGTTTTGCTCGGCGAAGTTCGCAAAATGCACGCAGCGCGCGAGCCGTTCGAGCGCGAGTGCGGGGCCCGTCGCTTTAGCGCGGGCGAACAAGTGGTCGGGCGCAATGGGCTGGCCGCTCGCATTGGTCGCCCGCAGCAGCGCCTCGTAGCCGACGACCCGTTTATGCGTAATCGACACGATGGGCTGAAATGCACTGCGCAGCGTCACGCCTTGATACACGATGCGCCATCCGGCGGCATCGCGCGTGAGGTGCGGCAAGATGCCGGCGAGGGTCAGGTCGCGCTTGGACGACATAGCGAGTGAGGCGCGCCCGCGCGCCGCGGCCGATCGCGCCGGCCGCCGTGCCAGATGTGGAAAGAGATCGTGCCGGGTACGAACGGCGAGCCCCTCGGCCGGAAGCGAGCGAAAGGATCTGGCATGTCGGACGGTGTCCATATGGCGAAAAGTCAGTGTAAAACAAACTGTGAGCGGAATAAACGCGCCCAGCGTAAGGTCGTGCCGGCGCGTGGGAGCGTGCGGTCGCAGACGATCGGACGGGATTGAGCGCCGAAATCGAGCGTTGCGCGTGCGGCGCCTAACGCTCGAATGGGCGCAGGAGGGGGGCGGGGCTGGTTTTCCCGGAGCCCATCGCAAAAGAAGCCGGACGAACCGGCTTCGGATGAGCGTGTCTGCGCGGCGCGTTCAGGCGTGTCGCTGCCGCAGGCCGGGAATGCGCTTGATGACGCCGGTTGCGAGCGCTGTGCCGACGAGCACGATGGCGCAGCCTTCCAACATGCCGGCGCTGATCTGTTCGTCGAGGAACAATGCGCCCCAAAGGATTCCGAATACCGGAATGACGAACGTCACCGTGATCGCGCGAGCGGGCCCGGCGACGTTGATCAAATGGAAGAAAATCAAGTAAGCGATGCCCGTGCAGCCCACCCCGAGGCTCAGCACCGAGCCCCATGCGTCCAACGAGACGGCCGTGGTCGGCCAGGTGGCGATAGCGAACGGAATCAGTACGATGCTGCCGCCGACCATGGCGCCCGTGGCGATCGTCAACGAGTCGATGCCTGTGAGATAGCGCTTGGTGTAGTTGGCCGCGATGCCGTACAGCAGCGCGGCGCCTGTCGCTGCGAGGGCGGCGAGCGCCGTTGCGGCCGCCGACGGCGCGAGTGCGCCATGGGGCGCCGCCATTTGGCCCCAGACGAGCGACACCACGCCGCCGAATCCCACGAGCATGCCCAGCGTGCGCAGGGGCGTCAGCCGATCTTTGAGCCATACGAATGCGACGAGGGCGCCGAAGAGCGGCGTCGTCGCATTGAGGACCGAAGTCAATCCCGCCGACAGCGTGAGTTCGGCATACGCGAAGAGGCAGAAAGGCGCGGCCGAATTGAGGATGCCGACGACGAGCAACGGCAACGCGCGTGCGCGCATGGTGGCGAACGACGCGCGCGGCGTGCCGCGCAGCGCGAGCATGACGAGCAGCACGGCGGCGCCGATCGACACGCGTAGCGCCATGAGCGGCGCGACGCCGAATTGCGCAACGCCTACGCGAATGAATAGGAAGGACGCGCCCCATAGCGCCGCAAGCACGAGCAACTGAACGACGTGGCTAGGTTTCATGAAAAATCTCGAAGCGTGTGTGTGAGCCGCTTATGGCGGCTTGTCATGTCATCGAATACCCGAAATGCATGGTAGCACCGGGTCGGCGGCCGATATTTCAGCGCGGCATGAAACAGCAAGAAACGACAAGAAAAGACTGCTTCGGCGGCAGCATGTGTCGGGCCGGGGTTCGGCTCGCCGTCCACCGAAGGCCTCGAAGCGACCCGTGGCTCCCCAATGAAAAAGGGCGCCGCTGCGCCCTTGTATGGGCCGTCACGCGAGCATTGCGCGACGGCTTGACCGACGGTTAGCTTATCGGGAGGTCACTGGCGCTTGTAGATCTGCGCCCCGCTCTTGACGAACTCGACCGCTTTCTCCTCCATTCCCTTTTTGAGGGCGGCTTCATCGGACACGCCTTGCGCGGCCGCGAAATCGCGCACGTCTTGCGTGATTTTCATCGAGCAGAAATGGGGCCCGCACATCGAGCAGAAATGCGCGACCTTGGCCGAATCCTTGGGCAGCGTTTCGTCGTGGAATTCGCGCGCCTTGTCCGGGTCGAGACCGAGATTGAACTGGTCCTCCCATCGGAACTCGAATCGTGCCTTCGACAACGCGTTGTCGCGCACCTGCGCGCCCGGATGGCCCTTGGCCAGATCGGCCGCGTGCGCCGCGAGCTTGTAGGTGATGATGCCTTCCTTGACGTCGTCCTTGTTGGGCAGGCCCAGGTGCTCCTTCGGCGTGACGTAGCAGAGCATCGCCGTGCCGAACCAGCCGATCATGGCTGCGCCGATCCCCGACGTGATGTGATCGTAGCCGGGCGCGATGTCGGTCGTGAGCGGCCCGAGCGTGTAGAACGGCGCCTCGTCGCACCACTGCAGCTGCAAGTCCATGTTCTCTTTGATGAGCTGCATCGGCACGTGCCCCGGGCCTTCGATCATCACCTGCACGTCGTGCTTCCACGCCGTTTGCGTGAGCTCGCCCAGCGTCTTCAGTTCGCCGAGCTGCGCTTCGTCGTTGGCGTCGTAGATCGAGCCTGGGCGCAGGCCGTCGCCGAGCGAAAAGCTCACGTCGTAGGCCTTCATGATTTCGCAGATGTCTTCGAAGTGCTCGTAGAGGAAGCTTTCCTTGTGATGCGCGAGGCACCACTTGGCCATGATCGAGCCGCCGCGCGACACGATGCCGGTCATGCGGTTGGCCGTGAGCGGCACATAGCGCAGCAGCACGCCCGCATGGATCGTGAAGTAGTCGACGCCTTGCTCGGCCTGCTCGATGAGCGTGTCGCGGAAAATTTCCCAAGTCAGATCTTCGGCCTTGCCGTTGACCTTTTCGAGCGCCTGGTAGATCGGCACCGTGCCGATCGGCACCGGGCTGTTGCGAATGATCCATTCGCGCGTTTCGTGAATGTGCTTGCCCGTCGAAAGATCCATGACGGTGTCGCCGCCCCAGCGGATCGACCACGTCATCTTGTCGACTTCTTCTCCGATCGACGAGGTCACGGCCGAGTTGCCGATGTTCGCGTTGATCTTCACGAGGAAGTTGCGGCCGATGATCATCGGCTCGCTTTCCGGGTGGTTGATGTTCGCCGGAATGATCGCGCGGCCGCGCGCGACTTCCTCGCGGACGAACTCCGGCGTGATTTCGCGCGCGGCGTTCGCCCCGAATGCGGCGGCGCCGAACGCTTGGCCGGGGTGCTGGCGGCCCATCATGTCGGCGAGCTTCGCGCCGGCGGGGCCGCTTGCGCGCAGGCTCTCGATGTATTCGGCGCGGCGCTGGTTCTCGCGGATCGCGATGAACTCCATTTCCGGCGTGATGATGCCGCGGCGCGCGTAATGCATCTGCGTCACGTTCGCGCCGGCCTTGGCCCTGCGCGGCGTGCGATGCAAGCCGGGAAAGCGCAGCGAGGCGGTGGCCGGATCGGCCGCGCGTTCACGGCCGTATTGGCTCGTGAGGCCGGTCAGCGCTTCGGTGTCGCCGCGCTCCTCGATCCAGCGCTGGCGCAGCGCGGGCAAGCCCGACCGGATGTCGATCTTTGCTTGGGGATCCGTGTAGGGGCCCGACGTATCGTAGACATAGATCGGCGGGTTCTTCTCGCCGCCGAAACCCGTAGGCGTATCGGCTTGCGTGATCTCGCGCATCGGCACGCGGATGTCGGGGCGCGAGCCCGTCACGTAGATTTTCTGCGAGTTGGGCAGCGGGGCGACGGCCGCGGCGTCGACGCGCGCTTCGGACGAAATGAATTTGGGGTTGGCACTCATGCGAATCTCCTGACTTGGGGCGCGAATGTTGGGCGCTAATGCAGGAGACGACAGGAAGGTCGGGCGGAGAAATGCGCAGAGCTTGCTACGCCCGTACGCTTCCCTGCGCTGGCATTATCCAGATCAGGTTCAAAGGGTATTTCTCACCCGCGCGTACCGAGTGCGACGGTACGACGCAGGACCCCCGCGTTAGCACCGCAGAAGATACACCGGGCGGACCGCCTTTGGCAACCGCCGGCCGTACGATATCGGCCGGACGATGTGCCCCTAATATATCTTGCCGATGGCCTCGCGATCGTTCGTAGTGAGCGGCGGCATCTCCGATGAAAGCGTTACGGCCGTTCGTAGGACCTTCGGATTCGCTGCTCTTCTGACACTGGTTTGTCATTTCCGGGTGTGACGCTAACCGCTCATGGACTTCTCTGGAAAGGATCTATGGGCTTCGGAATCGAGCGTGCAAATGCAACCGCGAATGCAACCGCAACCGCGAACGCAGCCGCGACTACCCGTTCGAACGACGTGCCGCAACCGGCGCCGCGAACCGCGGCGCCCGCGGCTGCGCCTCGCTTCCAACTGAACGCCGGCGACAAATTGAAGCCTGGGCAGTCGATTCGGTCGGCGGACGGCCGTTTCGAGCTGCGGATGCAGCAAGACGGCAATCTCGTCGAATACGATCTGAAGACCAATGTGAAGGTTTGGGCAAGCAACACGGCTTCCTCGGGGGCGACGCTTGCGTACATGCAGCGCGACGGCAATCTCGTGCTCTACAAGGTCGATCCCGATTCGCTGTGCGTCGCAGGCAAGAACGACGTATGGAGCACGAAGACGGACGGCCACGGGGGCGCGGCGTTGACGTTGCAAACGAACGGCAATCTCACGGTCGGCAACGCCTCCGGTTCGGCCGATCGCACGCTCTGGCAATCGGGGGAGGCCCGTTATGAGGTCCCGGGCGCATTGCCCCCGCTGAAGACGCCGGCTCAACCCGCGACGGCCGATCCGCTCGCGCGCGCAGCTGTGGGGCTGTTCGCGCCGGGAAGCGGCGAGCTGGGCATCAGCCGCTTCGACCTCGGCGCAGGCGATGATCCATACGATGTCCTGAACAAGCAGCATGTCTTCGATCATGCGCAAGGCGGCGACGACACGGCGTTGCTCGACGCCAATCTGGCCGCGACGCCGTCGCTCGATCGGCAGCCCTTCGGTCATCGTCCGGCCAATCCTGCGGACCGCGTCTTTCACCTGCCCATCGGGCAAAGCGTCGTGGTCCTCGACTCGACCCGGCTCGGCTACCTCGAGCAGCAGCGAACGCAGTTGAAAGCGCTCGAGCAAGGCCCTGCGGCTGAGCGCGCCGACGCGTCGAACGAACTGACGGCCAGCGTCTATCAGGAGCTCCTTTACGCATCGACACAGCAGTCGGTGCCGAACGTCGATCGGCTCGCGTCGACGTTGCAAGCGCGAGCGCCGCAAGACACGACTTACCAAAGCGCGATCGCGGATGCTTCGGCCATGCTGCAAAAGACGCTCGCGGCGCAGGGCCGCACGGCCGACCAACTCGGCAAGATCGATGCCGCTGCGGCATCGGGCGATTTGGGCAAAGTGCGTGAGCTCGTGCGAGACCAAGTCGTGGCCACCGCCGGGGGCGATCAAGGCGCGCAAGCCCTCGGCGACATCACGGCGCGAGGGAGTGTCTATCTGACCTACGCAGGCGGGGATCCGCGCTTCGCCGACGCGGTAAAAAACGGCATAGACGATGCGCAGCGCACTGTGCTCGTCGATCGGCCCGTGCAAGCGGTGACCGATGCCTATCGGCAGCACGGCGCGGCTGCCGCGATGAAAGCGCTGGCGAGCGTGACCGACCCGCAGACGGCGACGATCGGCCAAGTCGGCTCGATCATGTCGGATTCGCGCATGCAAAGCCTCGTGCAGCAAGTGCTGCGCGATACGGCGTCGTGGAAGGGCGACGACGCGAACCACCCGACGCCTGTGCTGATGGCCTTGTCGGCCGCTTGCCAACATGCGATCGAAAGCGATCAAGGCACGAACGGCACGGGCAAGGCGGCCGTGGACCGCATCGCCGCCTATATCGTCGCGCAAGCCGATGGCGTTCCGCCTCCGAGCGGCATGGACGTCTTCCAGAATGTGCGGCTCACGCAACAAATCTTCGCCGATGCGGGCAGGCAAGGCAATGTTGCACTCGCGCTGGCCGTCGGCGCCCAAGCGCGCCTTTATCGCAACGATGCCTATGCGAGCAGCGCGCTCGACGGTGCGCGGCAAGGATTGGACGGCTTCGCCTCCACCGTGGAATCGCTCAAGAAGAATCTGTCGAAAGACGGGGAATTCGCGAGCGAGCCGCTCGCGAACTGGGGCGGCGCGGGCACGGCGGCCGAGCAGGGGGCGCTCGTCGACAAGCTGTTCGCCGCGAATCCCGACAAAGCCAAGCGATTCGAAGACGATTCCGCCGAGATTCCCGCCCTGCAACAGACGGCCGACAGCGTGCGCTCTGCGGTTACCGCATACGGCGGCGAGCTCAAAGGCATGCAAGGCTTCGACACGGACGTGCCGAAGTCGTTGCAAAGCGGCCAATACATGTGGTCGGTGTCGGATTCTCCCAATGTCGTCGCGGCGCTGAAATCGGTCGACAAGCTCGGCATCGTGAGCCCGGATGCCAAGCAAGATCCAACCAACACGTTATGGTTGCAGCGTTCCATGCGCAAGGTCTACGAACAAATCGGCAAGCATTTGATCGGCACGCTTGCCGCCGACGGACCCGAGGCGGTGCTGACGCCGAAGGGTGGGAAGATGGCGTTGTCGGTGTGGAAGCGCGCGAACAAGACGCTCGGTGCGCAACTGTATTTCCGTAATGCGGCGTACTCGCTCGGCGAAGCCTCGACCGGCGGGCTCTTCTCCGCATTTCAGAACGGCGCATCGGCCATTCGCCAAGAACTCGGCGGCGTCTCCTATGCGCTCTCGGCCGGCATTCCCGCCGGCAAGCTGCCGTCGCTGCGCCCCGACTCGGGAGAGACGCCGCTCGCCAAGAGCTACGCCAAGCTCGCCGAAAGCATCGACAGCTTGAACATCCCCGGCGGCGCGCGCGCCACGCTGAAGACGTCGATGAGATTCGTGATGCAAGACACGTCGGATCTTGCTTCCGCGATTCTCGGTTTGACGGAAGCGGTCGACGATTTCAGCCACGGCAAGACGATTCAGGGCGTGGGCCAGTTGCTCAATTCCGCCGGTTACGCCACGCTGCTGACAGGCTCCGGCATCGATGCCGCGGAGTTGCCCGAAGGCGCGACCGTGCTGGGTCTGACGGGCGACGCCTGGGACCTCATCGGCGGTCCCACCGTGGCGATCGCCGCGTTGCTGGTGACGACGGCCGATGCCTACGAGAGCTCGCATACGCACGACGGGGACGACAAGCAAGCGCTCGTTTCGATCGGCGTGCGCGCCGATGTGGCCGAGCAATTGGCCAAGCATGCGACGTCGTTCGACGGCGCGCCGCCGAGCGCCGGCCCTTTCATCACGCAGTACTTCAAGTACGGCCATGCGACGCAAAAGGAAATGGTCAATTGGCTGAACTCGCTCTCGCCGCACGATGCCGATGCGATCGCCTCGGCGCTGAAAGCCGGGGACGGTCTCTGGCAGAAGGAGCCGATGTCCACCGCCGCGCGTCAATTCGACGACGCGCTGCTGCGCTACGGCATCATGCCGCCCGTGCGGTATTGACCGCGACCCGCTTGCCTCGGGAGGACTGAGCGGACCGCTTTCGATCGCGGTGCGCGCGGCCTGCGTCGACCCGTCGCAGGGTGGGCTTGCACACGCTTTGCTGGGCCGACGTTGCATAATGACGGCGTTTGCCTCGCGGCTTCGTCGCCGTGCCTGCGTTCCATCTCTAGCCGAAGCGTGCCGACTGAAATGCCGTCCTGCATCGCCTGTATCGCCCATATCGCCAGCATCACTCGCTTCGCTCGTCTCAGCCGCAACGCGCGGTCGCGCTCGCCCATGGCGTGCCAGGCGCCGCAAGGCGCCGCCGCCGCCCGGCCTCGCTCGTGCCGGGCTGCCGACTGATGCGCCGACCGATGCCGTCCGCACTGCTCGACCTTTTCAAGCGCTTTCGGTTGCCACGCACTCAGGGCGGGCTTATCGCGCTCGCTCTGGCGATCGTCTACTTCGCTTGGGGCTCGTCGTACCTTGCCGTGCACGTCGCGCTCGAATCGTTCCCGCCGCTTTTGCTGTCGGGGTTGCGCAATCTGATGGCCGGAATCGGCCTGCTCGTCTTCGCTATTCGCCGCGGCGCCGTCTGGCCGACCTTCGTCGAAACGCGCAACGCCGGCATCGTCGGCACGATGCTCGTTGCTTTTTCGAGTGGTCTTCTCGCGTTCGGCATGCGCACGGTCGGCACCGGCACGGCAGCCGTCATGGTGGCGACGGTGCCGCTCTTCGCCACGATCATTTCCGCGATCGCCGGCCGGCCCATCGCCAAGGGAGAGTGGGTCGCCGTCGCGCTAGGTCTGGCCGGCATCTTCATCCTCAATGCCGGCGATACGTCGAGCTCGTCGGCAAGCGGCAGCATCGTGATTCTCTGCGCCGCGCTGTTCTGGGCGGGCGGTGCGCATCTCGCAAGCAAGCTCGCGCTGCCGGCGGACCTATTCTTGTCGACGGCGTTGCAAATCGGTCTCGGCGGCGCCATTTCGACGGTGATCGCCGTTACGACCGGCGAGCACGTGACCGCGCTCGAGATCGGTCCGCTGTGTGCATTCGTGTATCTGCTGCTCGTCGCGACGATGGCCGCCTACGTCGCGTACGGATTCTTGATTCGGCACACGAGCCCGATCGTCGCGAGTAGTTGCATGTACGTCAATCCTGTCGTCGCAGTGGCGCTCGGGGCCGTGACGCTCGGCGAACCGGTGACAGGCTCGACGCTCGTTGCGACCGGCGTCATTCTCGCCAGCGTCGCGCTGTCGTTCTGGTTCGATCGGCGGCGCGCGGCTTGAGCCGGCGCGCGACAACCCTCGTTACAGCCTAGCCAAGCGTTCCACGCCTTCGCGGGTCGCACCTTCGGCGTCGAGCTTGCCGGCGAGCGCGGCACGAGAGCGCGGCACGAGAGCGCGGGACCTCTGCATTCATCCGACGAAGCGTCGCGCGGCTCACCGGCACGGAGGTGGCGAACGGCATACCGTTTGCTGCCGAAAGGCCACGAGCACGCGCGATGCGTGGCTCGATTTCATTAGATGGATCGAGAGGTTGGAGGTGCGACATGAAGACTGTGCGTAACCTCGCCGCGCTTGCGAGCACGGCGCTATTGTTGGCAGCCTGTGGCGGCGGCTCGGACGACGTCGGCAAGGAGGTGGGGTTGCAGAACCCCGAAATTCACTTCGTCAATGCAGTGCCGATCGCTCCGGACGGCTCGGCCGCACCGAACCTCGATCTGTTCGTCAACGGCTCCACGTTGTCGGGACAAACGAACGTGCCGTACAAGGGTGTGACGAATTTTGCGAACATCGGCACCGGCCGCACCCAAGTGGCCTATGCGGTGACCGGCGCGGGCGCGAATTCCGCGCTCGCCGGCGGTACGTTCGCCGACGTCGCGAACGGCCATGAGTACACCGTCATTGCGTTGCCGAGCCTGACGGCGAGCAACGGCTACGGCATCGGTTTGATCGACGATCCTTTCGACAAGGGGTTGCTCTCGAACAGCGCTCGCGTGCGCTCGTTCAATGCCTCGCCGAACGCTGCCGATGTCGATGTCTATATCGTGCCGCCCGGGACGACGACGGTGTCGGGCAGAAGCCCGACGATGGCCGGCGTTTCGTACGGCAATGCCGTTCCGGCGACCGGGCAGGATTCGCTGTACTTGTCGGGCGGAAGCTACATGGCCATCGTGACGGTGGCGGGAACGAGCGCGCCGATCTACGAGTCGGCCCAGTTCGATCTCGCGAACAACGCCGATTGGCTCATCACGACCGTCCCGGCCGGCGGCGTGGCGAGCACGTTGCTGCCCGGGCAAATTCATTTGCTCGTGGCCCAGGGCGGCGACACCCTGCATCCGGCGCTCGAACTGTCCAATGCATTGACGGGGCATTGACGCTCGCCCGCGGCTATCGACTCAATCGATCAACGTGCCGTCCGTTTCGTAGAACGGATAGGGCCCTTCGCCTTCGTCGACATAAGCGTGATGCGTGACGACGCCCGTCTCGGGATCATACTGATGCAGCGCGAAGGCAGGGGGCTCGAGCCGAAACGCGGACGGCGCGTTTTCGCGCAAATCCAACGCAACCTGGTGCGCGGGCGCCGGTACTGCCGACGCGATGGTGCCGGCAAAGCGCGTGAAGATTGGGCGGTGCACGTGGCCGCAAATCACGCGCTCGACGTTCGGATAGCGGCTGACGATGGCAGCCAGGCGCTGCGCCGACTCGGGATTCAGCCGCTGCCGATCCATATGCCCGATACCGGAGACGAATGGCGGATGATGCAGTGCGAGCATGACAGGCTTGCCCTGAGCGTGTGCGAGTTGCGTCTCGAGCCACGCGAGCCGCGCATCGCATAGATACCCGCCGCTTTGCCTCGGCATTTGGGAATCGAGCGCAATGAGGCGCAGCGGGCCGACGTCGACCGTGTAGTGCACGAACTCCTCGCTGCCCTGCAGATAGGCATGATGGCCGAACACCTGCCGCAATGCCGCGCGGTCGTCATGATTGCCGACGAGCAGATAGACAGGCATCGTCAGCGGCGAAAGCAGTGTTTTGAGCGACTCGTATTCGACGAGGCTGCCTAGATCGACGAGATCGCCCGTGACGACCACCGCGTCGGGTTTCGGTTCGAGCGCATTCAGGCGCGCGATGCATCGCGCGAGGTGGGCGGAAGTATCCACTCGGCGGTAGGCGAGTGCGCCGGGGCGCTTGATGTGCAGATCGCTAATTTGAGCCAGCAGCATGTGGGGTCACTCCAATACGGTCCGTTGGCGGCGCCAGCGTCCGTCTTCAGGGAAGTGCGATCAAACCTTCCGGTGCAATATCGATGCCGACTTCGGCCCCGGGCGTCCATTGCGCGCGGCCCGAGACGTCGATGACGAGCGGCTCGGGCGCCGCGCCGCCGACGGTCACGCGCGTGCGTTCGCCGAGAAACGAAACGGTTTGCACGGTGCCGCGCAGGGAAGCGGCCGCGGGATCGACGAGCCGCCCGTCCTCAGGCCGGAAAAATAACTCCGATGCACCCGCCTGCGTCAATGCGGCGGGCGCGCTGACGAAGCCGCCGGCCGTGGCGAGCGCGCCGTCTTGCCATTGTCCGACGAGCCGGTTGATCGTGCCGACGAACTGCGCAACGGCGCGATTGGCCGGGCGATAGTAAATCTCCCGGGGCGTGCCGATTTGCTCGATGCGACCCGCGCTCATCACGACGATGCGATCGCCGAGTTCCATCGCTTCGGCCTGGTCGTGCGTGACGTACACGGTCGTGACGCCGAGCCCTCGCAGCAGCGCGTTCATTTCGCGCCTGAGCGTATCGCGCAACCGCGCGTCAAGCGCCGTCAGCGGTTCGTCGAGCAGCAGCACGCGCGGTTCGCGGGCCAGAGCACGGGCCAGCGCCACGCGTTGCCGCTGCCCGCCCGAAAGCTGGTGGATGGGCTTGTCCGCATGCGCTTCGAGCCGCATCATCGCCAGCAATTCGTCTACGCGCCTGCGCGCGAGCGCGGCATCGACCTTGGCGATCTTCAAGCCGTAGCCTACATTGCCGCGCACGGTCAGATTCGGAAACAGCGCATAGCTTTGAAAGACCATGCCCACCTGCCGGCGCTCGATCGGCAAGCGCGTGACGTCGTCGTCGCCGAAGCGCACGGTGCCGCCTGCGTCGGGCGTTTCCAAGCCCGCGACGATGCGCAGCGTCGTCGTCTTGCCGCAGCCCGACGGCCCGAGCAGCACGAGCGTTTCCCCCGCGCCGATCGTCAGATCGAGCGGCTCGAGCACGCGCGTGCCGTGGAATGTCTTCGCGCACTGCGAGAGCGCGATGGAAACGGGAGTGAGTTTCATCTGAACGTGTGAATCGAGGATTTATTCCGTCTTGTCGGCGTTGCCGTCATTGTCTTTCGTCCCGCGCGCCCCGCCGTCGCCGCGCATGAGCTCGCCTTGTCCGCCGCCGAGGCGCTGCATGGCGACGAGCAGCGGCATCGTCATCGCAAAGAACAGAATCGTGTAGGCGCTGCCGACTTCGATCCGAAGCGACGCATAGGTATCGGCGAGACCCACAGGCAGCGTCTTCGTTTCGGGGGTGTGCAGCATCCAAGTCAGATTGAACTCGCCGACGGAGAGCGTGACGACCGCCAACGCTCCCGCCACGATGCCCGGCTGCAGATTCGGCAGCACGACCGTGAAAAAGCGCTGAGCGAACGTGGCGCCCAGGCTGGCCGCGCCTTCTTCCAGAGTGCGCAAATCGGCGCTCGCCGCGACGGCCGCGACCGCGCGCACCATGAACGGAAGCGTGAAGACGACGTGACCCACGACGATGAATGCGATGCTCATTCGAAACGCGGTGAACCCGCCATAGACGACGATGAGCGCGAGCGCCGATGCGAGGCCCGGCAGCGCGATCGGCAGCACGAGAAATTCTTCGACGATGCGGGCGAGCCGTGTCTTGCTGCGCGCGAGGGCATAGGCGGCAGGCACGCCCGTGACGAGCGTGACGGCGAGCGTCGCCGCGGCGATTTCGAGCGAGAGCAGCACGGAGCCGTGATACTGCGCCCAGACTTGTTCGAGCCAGCGCAGCGTGAGTCCGCTCGACACGCCGCGAAAATAATTGACCGTCAGTCCGGCCAACACCGACATGACGACCGGCACGACGAGGAACGCGCACAGCGCGAACGTGACGGCCCATTGCGCGAGCACGAGCAGGTTGCGCGGGGCGGCGAGCGCCGCGAGTCGTTGGGCTGGAGCGGGCTTGGCGGCGCCGGCGTTGGCGAGCAGGTTCATCGCGGGCCTCACGCAGTGGCGGCGACGGCCGAGCCCGTCGCGCTTCGTGCAACCGCCAGTACGAGCCACGTGACGATGCCGAGAATGACGGACAGCCCGGCTGCCGTGATCATGTTCGCGTTCAACGTGAACTCGGTGTAGATCGTCATCGGTAAGACGTCGATGTCGGTGGCCAGCGTAAACGCCGTCCCGAATGCGCCCATGGCCGTGGCGAAGCAGATGGCGCCGGCCGCGACGAGACCCGGCGCGAGACCCGGCAGGACGACGTCGCGCATGATCTGCCACGACGATGCGCCGAGCGAGCGCGCCGCTTCCTCGAGCGATCGATCGAGCTTGGAGGCGGACGCCATGACCGTCACGATGACACGCGGGATCGAAAAGTACAGGTACCCGAGAAAAAGCCCCGTCATCGAATAGGCGAACACCCACTTGTCGCCCGTGAGCTTTTGCGTGACGGCGCCGATGAGGCCTTGCCGCCCCGCGAGCATGATGACCATGAATCCCACGACCACGCCCGGAAACGCAAGGGGAAAGGTCAGCAGCGCGACGAGCGTGCGCTTGCCGGCGAACTCGCGGCGGGCCAACAGCAAGCCTGAAATGACGGACAGCACGAGCGTGGCGAGCGTGACGGAGGCCGACAGCGCAACCGTCGCAACGAGGCTGTCCATATACCGTGCATTGGTGAGCAGCGCACGGTACGTTGCGATCGCGTGACCGTTGGCGCTCACATGAACGAGCACGGCCATCGGCAGCAGCCAAAACGCAATGAAGACGGCGAGCGCGGGAGCCAGCAAAACGATGCGCCAGCGCAGTGGAAAAGTAATGTCGTGCATGACGATAAATGACCGCTCGTAGAGCAGAAAGCGGTATGGGCGCGCCGGGCCGTGCGCACGAAGGAGGCGACGCGCGCGCACGGCCCGGCTCGAGCGTTTGCCCGAGCCGGACGCCCGATAGGGGTTAATGCATGATTTGCAGATACTGCTGACCGAACGCCTGCTGCTTTTCCGCCATCTTGGCGAAATCGACGGGCTTCGCGCGCGCATAGTCGCTTGCCGGCAGGAACTTGGCGGCTGCATCCTTGCTCATCGCACCGGCGCGCACCGGGCGCAGATAGGCGTTCGCCCAAATCTTCTGTCCTTCGTCGGACAACACGAAATCGAGGACCTTCTTGCCGTTCTGCTCGTGCGGCGCGCCCTTGACGAGACTCATGACGTACGGCACGGAGATCGTGCCTTCTTTGGGAATCACGAATTCGACGTTCGCATGGTCTTTGTACTTGGCGCGATAGGCGTCGAAGTCGTAATCGAGCAGGATCGGAATCTCGCCCGACAACACGCGCGCGTAGGCCGTTTGCTTCGGTACGATCGGCGAATTGGCCTTCAGTTTTTTGAACCAGTCGAGGGCCGGCTGGAAGTTGTCGAACGAGCCGCCGAGCGCCTGATTGACCGCGACGGCCCCCGCATAGCCGACGAACGCGCTCGACGGGTCGAGATAGCCGACCATTCCTTTGTACTCGGGCTTGAGCAGATCGGCCCATGACTGAGGCACGGGCTTGCCCTCGAGCGCGTCCTTATTGACGAAGAAACCGAGCGTGCCGGAATGAATCGCGAACCAGTAGCCTTGCGGGTCTTTCAATCCGGCCGGAATGTCGTCCCAATGCGCGGGCTTGTACGGTTGGACGACGCCTTTGTCCTTCGCTTGGAACGCCGAAGACACGCCGAGATAAACGACGTCGGCGACGGGGCTTTGCTTTTCCGCAATCAATTGGGCGATTGCCTGGCCCGAGTTCTTGTTGTCGGAGGGCACGCGAATGCCGGTCTTTTCCTGAATGGCTTTCAGTTCGCTGGCCCAGTCGGCCCATTCGGGCGGGCAGTTATAGCAAATGGCGGTTTCTTCGGCGTGCGCCGCCGAGGCGAACGGGGCCGTGAACGCGACGAGCGCCGCCGCGGCGCAAGTGAGTTGCGCGAGGCGCGCGAGAAGGTTGGATATACGACGTGTCACTTTTATGGTCTCCTTGCGGGACGGTAAAGGGCATTATCGGGACGTCGAGGACATGCAGCGCCGGCCAGTGATGGCCGGCGCTCGAAAACGGCAAAGCCGCGCCGCTTATGCGACGGGATGCACGGGCAGCGCGGTGCCCGAAGCGCCCGAGAGCGCGGCGATCGTCGCGCCTTTGCGCAGCGTGTGAGGCAATGTGAGGGAGAGCGATTCGCCGTCGTCCGCGCCTTCGATGCGCGCCATCAGACGCCGCCACGCCGCGCATCCGATTTCGCGGTTGGGCGTGCTGATGCTGGCAAGCGGCGGCGAGAGCAGTTCGCCCATCGCGAGCCCGTCGAACCCGAGGATCGAGACGTCCTCGGGCACGTTGTAATGCGCACGCCGCAACCCGCGCATGACGACCATCGCAAGCAGATCGTTGCTGCAGAAAAGCGCGGTGGGACGGTTCGGACCCGAGGTGAGATGCGCAAGGACCGAAGGAGCCAGTTCGTCGGCGTTGAAATCGACCTCGAGCGCGGGCGCGGGCGTAAGGCCGGCTTGCAGCATCGCTTCCGAATAGCCGCGATAGCGCAGCCGCGCGCGGTCGGATTCGGCGAGCGTGCCCGCCAGCATCATGACGCGTTGATGACCGTGTTCGATCAGCATGCGCACGCCGTCGTAAGCGGCGCGCCGGTTGTCGACGGAGACGGAAGGGCGCCGAACCGTGTCGTTGTGCATGAGCACGTAGAGTTTGCCGCCGCGGTCGAGCTCGTCGAGCAGCGGGTGCGTATCGGCATCGGCGACGGTCAGGATCAGTCCCTCGACGCGCTGCGCGAGCAGCGTCTCGATCGCATGGCGCTCGCGCGCGGCGTCGTATTGGGTCGTCATCAACATCAGCCGGTAGCCCTGGGCCGCCGCGAGTTCGTCGATGCCCTGCAGGCAGTCGGCGAAGACGGGGTTGGCGAGCGTGGGCAACACGACGCCGACGAGGCGCGTGCGCTCGCCGCGCAACTGCCGGCCGAGCGGGCTGGGGCTGAACTGCAGGGCCTCGATCGCCTCGCGGATCTTCGCCAGCGTGACGCGGTTCACCGTATGAGGTGCGTTGATCGCGCGCGAAACCGTGGCAATGGAAAAGCCGGCGTAAGCGGCGACATCCTTGATCGTGTGTTTCATCTTTCTATGCAGTCCGGTAGTGCTGGGCCTGGAAACGTTTACGTCGCAGCGATTATCCGGCTCGATTATGACTGACCCATGACGTTTTTGCTCGATATTTGGGCTGAAAAAAAATGTTTTGTCGGCTTGGCGGGGTCCGCGGGGGTAGGCATAATCGGTCCCGATCGGACGTCGCGCCCGTCCCCCGGGTGACCGAAACGTTCCCTGTAAACTCGTTTCCGAAGAAAGAAAGGATCGTCGCGTGAGCCTTTGGTTTTTGATTTTTCTAAGCGTCCTGCAGGGCGTGACAGAGCTTTTCCCCGTCAGCAGCCTTGGGCACACGCTGCTTGCCCCGGCCCTTTTGGGCATGCATATCGACAAGCACGCGCCGCAGCTGATCCCCTTTCTTGTTGCACTGCATCTGGGGACCGCGCTCGCGCTGCTCTGGTACTTCCGCAAGCGTTGGGTCGCGCTCATCGGAGGATGGTTCGGCTCGCTGGCCGGCCGGCGCAGCGAAGAGGGCCACATGATGTGGGCGCTCATCATCGGCACGATTCCGGCCGGCATCGTCGGCTTGTTGCTCGAAAAGCGGCTCGAAAGAATTTTTCACGACTTGCGAATCGTCGCGCTCGCGTTGATGGTCAATGGGGTGCTCTTGTGGCTCGGCGATCGTCTGCAGCGGGCGCGCGCGCACCGGCCGCCAGAAGCGCTCACCTACAAGCAGGCGTTCCTCGTGGGGCTGGCTCAGGTCGGTGCGCTCATTCCCGGGTTTTCGCGCAGCGGCCTGACGATGATTGCCGGTAATGCGGCCGGTTTGACTGCGGAAAGCGCGGCGGAATTCGCCTTCTTGCTCGGCACGCCGATCATTTTCGCGGCCGGGCTGCTCGAGGTGCCCAAGCTTTTCCACGCGCCGGGTCAGTTGGCCGACGCCGTGCTCGGCGGCGTACTGACCGCCGTGGCGGCTTATCTCAGCGTGCGCTTTTTGATGCGCTACTTCGAGGGGCGCGGCCGCCTAGCGTCGTTCGGCGTCTATTGCATCTTGGCGGGCGCTGCCTGCCTCGTCTGGTTCATCACGCACGGCCAGCCCGTCTAAGTCCCGGCGCCGCCGACGGGCGAGGGGATCGGGTATAATTGCCGCCCCCGGCCAGCCGTGGTCGGCCGCCGTACAATCATGGCTTCGCCTCCCCATAGTTCAACGGATAGAACACGGGTCTTCTAAACCTGAAATCGAGGTTCGATTCCTCGTGGGGGGGCCAACGATCGCGCCGGCGCGTGCCATATATTCGATGTGCCGGCCGCCGCTCCGCCCAGTCTCTTCTCGTTCGCCCCCTCGTTCGCCCCCTCGTTCGCCCCTCGTTCGCCCCATTGGCAAACGCATGCCGTGCGATCTTCTCAGGAGCGTCGCCCCCGTCGAAACGGGCGGCGTCAGTTTCTCGTGAGCACTTTCAAGCGCCGGTGCGCCGCAGCTTCGCGCGGGCACCGTAAAGGGCGTCGGCGATGCGATTGCCCGCCATGATGGCGACCAGCAAGACTAACGAGATCTTGAGCAGAGGTTTCATGGTTGACGCGAGTTGGCATTCCGGTAGCACCGGTGCCGCATCGTTCGTGCCTCGGGCTGGCCGGCCGCTTGCCTGCATCCTGGAATTGCCGGCGCGGTGCATTGTCGAGCGGCGGCGAACGGGCGCTTGGCCGTCCGGTCTACTTTCGCGATTTCCTCGCGCGGTCGATGATGGTTGCAACGGGCGTCGCTGTCGGCGCTCGGCGCACGCTGCGGATGGTGCGCGGCCCTTCCCGGTGCCCGCGCTACTTCGCCGCGCCACATCCATTAACGTTCGAGCCGCCATCATCATGTCCAATGCGCAAGCGCTGCGTCGCCCGCAGAAATCCGTCCGATTTCCCAGCCTCCATGCACCATCCCTCGCCTTTTCCAGCGATGATGTGTCTTTTCAAGCACGTCTGACGGAACTGGAACAAATGACGACCGACATCCGCGAGCGCATGGCGCATATCGAGGCTGGGTTTGTACACGTAGCGACAAAAAACGATGTCGCCACGCTCGAATCCACGTTGCTGAAGTGGTTCATCGGCACGGCGATCGCCCTGACGGGCCTCGTCTTCGCGACGGCTCGCTTAGTCCACTGAATCTTCTCGGCTGGCCGTTCGTCGCCCGCGCGGCGAACTTGGCCGGCCCCCGGGCCCGGCCGCGTGAGACGGCGATCTCCGTGAATGATGCTGCTCTGGCCTTGCATCGACGTGCGAAATGGCGCGTCGATTTTCTGCGTATTGGGTATCTCATTATTTCGAGTGATGCAAACTGACATTGCCTTTCATTCTATGGATAATTTTTAGGACTAAATGAAGGCGTGTTCGCCGGTTTCACTGATTTTCCGTCAATTTAGTGCGATCGGCGTTGTCCGTCCTATGTCGTTGAGCTAGAATGCCGGTGCATTGCGAGGTGTGCGGAACGCAGTGTTAATGTTGTAATTCGGCAGCTCGCGTCGATCGATAAAACAAGACTTTTCTGCATGCTTTCCCTGTAACCGTATGGGGTTGGTGCGATATCCGATATGGGGTGGTGGGAAGGCTATTTCATCGCTTTCGGGCATTATTTCGTCGCCGCGCAATGACGTTCATTACAGGAAAGCGGCGGTCCTTTCACGTCGCAATGGCAATAGCGAGGATGAAACGCATGACTCCCCGGCAAGTCTTATTGTTGTCTCGTCCAAAACATCGAGTCCGTATTGCGGTGCTCGACGACCACCCCATCGTTACGCTCGGCGTTGCGACCTATCTACGGGATCATGCGGATTTCGAACTCGTCGCTAACGTCACGACGATCGATGATTTCTTCGCCGTGATCGAACGCGGGGAATGTGACGTCGCGCTCGTCGATTTTTATTTGCCCGGAGAGCGTCCCGATGGCGGCTCGTTCGTCAAGCGCTTGCGTGTCGAGGCGCCGCACCTTGCGATCGTCGTTCTATCGGCCGCGCGGCCGTGTGACGCGGAGTCGGTCTGTCACCGGTCCGGTGCGAACGCGTTTCTCGCAAAGTCGACGCCGCTGCCGTTGATTGCGGAAGCCATTCGAATCGCCATCGCTTCGCCGCGTAAGTTCTTCGTCGCGCGTCAGGGAAGAGTGCAGCCCTATATGCCGGAGGTGCGCGACGACAATCTCTCCGCCGCTGAAATCGAGATACTTCGGCACATTGCCGGTGGCTTCTCCGTCACGCAAACGGCCGCGCGTCTCATGCGCAGCAAAAAGACGGTCAGCACGCATAAGCGCAGCGCCATGCGCAAACTGCGCGTGTCGGACGATCTCGGGCTCGCGTTGTTTCTGAAAGAAAAGTTCCAGTATTGATCGTTCGCGAAAAGACAGCGATGAGCGCTGGCCAAATATCGCTGGAGCACCGCCCTTGGGCCCGAAGGCGCCTGTCGCAATTGTCGCGGCTTGTCGCATGCGCGCTCGCCGTCGCCTTCCTGACCGGCTCGTCCATCGCCGGGCAAGCGGCGCCGGCGGCGCTGCGCGTAGCGGCCTACAGCAACGACATGAGCGCGCTCGATTACATCGATCATGCGGGTGTGCGGCAAGGCCCCAATGCGAGCGTCCTGCGAGCTATTTCGCAGCGGGAGGGCTGGTCGCTAGCGTATCGGCAGTTTTCGTCTGTCGGAGAAGCCTGGTCCGCGCTCTATCGCGGAGATGTCGACATCGTGCCCGTCGCTTGCAAGGATCCCATTCCGAACGATGAGGGCGTATTGTCGGCGCCGTATGCGTCGATGGGGCTCGGTGTCGTGACGCTACGGAGCAGGCCGGCGCCCGCGACGCTGGCCGACTTGGCCGGCGAACGCGTCGTCGTGGCTCGGAGCAGTTTGGGCGCCGCGATGCTCGGAGCGCAACTGCGCGATGCCGTGCTGATCGAGGCGCCCGCGCGCCGGGCTGCGCTCGAAGCCGTTGCCGATGGGCGGGCCGACGCATTTGTCGGCATTCATGCTTTGAACGTCGGCGCGATCAACGCGCTGGCGCTCGGGACGCTCGAGTCCACGGCGCTGCCGTCGTCGATCGCGCTGTGTCTTGCGTCGAGGAAAAGCGACGAACCGCTCGCGGCGTCGATCGCGCAAGGCGTCGCGGGCCTTTCTCCCGCCGCGCTCGATGAAATCGGCTTTCAGCCCCTGCCGACGGCAATTCATCGCGCGCCGGAACTAGGCCGGTTCCGATTGAACGATGCCGAGCGCGAGTGGCTGCGGTCGCATCCGGTGGTGCGCGTCGGCGTCCAGCGGCTCGGGCGGCCTTATGACTTCATCGACGATCAGGGGCGATGGCAGGGGCTCGGCGCGACGCTGCTCAAGCAGTTCGCGCAGACTGCCGGCGTGCGCTTCGAGGCCGTCGCGCTCGACACGGCGCTCGATCCTGCGAACGCGCTGCGCAGCGGCGCCGTAGATCTCGTTTCATCGTTTCCGCTGGCGGCGGCTGGGATACCGCCGGGGCTCGCGGCCACCCGGCCTTACGACTCGTTTCCGTGGTCCTTCGTACGCGTGGAAGGCGGCGACGAGGCGGGCGCCGAACGCATCGCGACGACCCCATGGCGAATGCAGCGCGTGCTGCCGGCGCCGGGATTGGACGAGGCGGCCCTCGTACCGCGACCGGATGCCGCCGGCGCATTGCGGGCCGTGCTAGCCGGCAATGCCGACGCCGCGCTGGTCAACGTGATCGCCGCGGAAGAACTGGGCGACCGCTATGCTCACGGCCGGCTGTCGATCGATCCGGCGATCGCAGGCATCGAGCGAATCGGCTTTGCAGCCGCCGAGCGCAACCACGCGTTGGCGTCGATGCTCGACCGGTACTTGGCTTCTTACCGTCCGCTCGAACTCGCGCGGCTCGCTAGCCGAGCACGGCCGCTGACGATCGTGCTCGGCTACGAGAAACAGGCTGTGCTCGGGCTAGCGTCGGCCGGAGCCGCCGTCGCATTGGGCATTATCGCGACGCTCGGTTGGGCCTACCGGCGCACGCGGGCGGCGCAGCGCGTGGCGGTGGCGGCTCGCTACGAGGCCGACGCGGCGCGCGAGCAGGCCCTTGCCGCCGACCGAACGAAATCGGCCTTCGTCGCCATGATGAGCCACGAGATCCGCACGCCGATGAACGGCGTGGTCGGGGTGCTCGATTTGCTCGATACGATGGCATTGGACGGTGAGCCGAGACGCTATCTCGCGATTGCGCAGCATTGCGCGCGGCTGATGCTGCGCGTCGTCGACGACACGCTCGATTATCTCAAGATCGAGCAAGCGGCGTTGACGCTCGAGGCGGCGCCATTCGACGTCTATTCGCTGGCCGCCGCGGCCGTCGGATTGCACGCGCCGCTGGCGGCGCGCAAGGGGTGCGCAATCTATTTGGCCGCAATGCCGCATTTCGATCGTCGACTGATCGGCGACGAGGCGCGTATCAATCAAATACTGACAAACTTGCTCAGTAATGCCGTCCGCTTTACCGAATGTGGCTACGTGCTGCTGGAAGTGCGGCGCAAGGTCGCGCATGGGCAGACTTGGCTCATTGTCTGCGTCACCGATACCGGCGTGGGGATCTCGGAAGCCTATCGCAGTCGCTTGTTCACGCCGTTTACCCAGCAAGACGGCAGCACTACGCGGCGCTATGGCGGCACGGGGCTTGGCTTGTCGATCGTCAAGCGCGTCGTCGATCTCATGAACGGCACGATCGAAGTCGAGAGTCGGGTGGGGGAAGGCACGCGCGTACGCGTTCGTCTGCCCATCGAATGGGACGAGAGCGCGCGCGAATGGCCGCGTTTGACGCCGGCGCGTGCATTCGTGCACATGCCGGTGCCGGCGATGACCGTCGCAATTCGCGCAGCGTTGACGAAAATGGGCATTCGTTGCATCGCCGGGCGGGCGTTGGCGGACATCGCGATCACGGCCGATGAGCGCGGAGCTGTCGTCGTGAGTTCTCGCCATGACACCCGACACGACATTCGCTCCGTCGATGAATTGACCGATGCGGTCGTCGCTTGCCTAGACGGCGCCGAGGCGGTGAGTTCCGTGGGCCTCGGCCCCGATGACGAGGACCCCGCCGCATCCGCTGTGCTCACCGCCGGGAACGCCGTCGGTGCGTGCCGGCACAACGAGGTTGCCCTAAGGTCAGGCGCCGTCAAGCCGGTCCTTGTGATCGAGGACAACGTCGTCAATCGAGACATCATCGTAAGACAGCTTCGGGCGCTGGGCGCGGCAGCCGAATCGGCGGCGGACGGTATCGAGGGCTACGCCTCGTGGCGGCGTCTGCGGCCGGCGCTCGTCCTGCTCGATTGCCATATGCCGGGCATGGACGGTTACACGCTCGCGCGCCGCATCCGCTGTGCCGAGGGCAAAGGCGGCGCGCGCACGACGATCGTCGCCATCAGCGCGAACGCGACGCGCGAGGATGCGCGGGCGTGTCGGGAAGCGGGCATGGACGACTATCTCTCAAAGCCGATCACGCGGCTGAAGCTCGCATCGCTGCTCGAAAAACGGGGGGAGGCGGCCTATGCCGACGACGGACCGGCGCGAAGCTGACCCATCCGCTGACATCCGTGCGGCATGTCAGTTCGAGCTTTCCGAGTTGCGCGAACTATACGGAGAAGATGGTCTGCGCACACTGCTGATGGTTGCTTTCGATGAGTTCGAATGTCAGCGCTTAGCGCTCGATACCGCACTTGCCCGGGGGCAATGGGACCCGGCCGCGCAGGCGCTGCATCGCCTGACGGGCACCGCCGCCTTCTTCGTTCGGGACGAACGCATGCTCGAGCCGCTCGGCTGCGCAGAACGGGCGCTGCGTTTGGCCGATCCGTCACTGACTGCCCGAGCGATCACGCGCGCTCGATCTGTCCTCTCGGCGCTCGGAACCGCGTTTGTCGATGCGCTGGGCAGGCCGAGCGGACGCCGCTAGCTCGGCGACTCGCGCAGCGTTCGCATTGGACGGCGCTCCCGCGCGTGCAGGTAATCTCGTCTGGAAATCGCTTCGCGTCGACGCGCCGCTGGCGCTTTGGGCTCATTGTCGCGATCTTGTGCACGGGGCACGACACTGAGTTGGGAGCGGAGGCGACATATGCGTATCACGGGGATGAGCGACAGTGGAAGATTCATGCCGAGCGGCCTAGCCGGAATCTCAACGTCGGAGCCGCAGGCGCAAAGCACTGACCGTGCGCATCGAAACGAGCCGGTCGCCGGTACGCAATGCGGCGACCCGTCGCTCGGACGCACCGCGGATGCGAGCGGTCGGCAGTGCATCGGCACGCCGCTCGAACGCCGCTTGCGCCGCGCCGCGGCCGTCGAGCCGCCGCCTTCGCGCGCATTGACGGCGAAGGCAGCGGCATTGCCGCAGGAAACGGCGTTATCCGCGGCGGACAAGTCGATCGCCACGGCAAAGCGAGCGCAGGCGTCGCCCTCCGCAGCCGCGGAGGCAGCCATACTCGCGCGGCTGCACGCCTCGATCATGCAGTGGGTCGACGAAGACGAAGCACGGGCATACGCAGCGCGGCCGAGCGAACTAATGCGGGCCGTGGCGCAGCATCGTCATGTGAACCTTCCGGATTCATTCGCCAAGACCCTCGATGTCTCGCTTCTCTCCGACGATGGCGTGGTCGACGAAGCCGCCGTGCTGTACGAGCGGCTGCAGCGCCGCACGGCCAGCGCGGCTGCGTCCCCCGCCGCACCGCCGGCTGATGCGCGCTTATCGGTCTTGCGAGCAAAGTTCATGGACGCGCTGCGCGCAGACTACGCGAAGCGGCGTTTGCTCGACGCGTTGTTCGTTCCCGAGCCGACGTTCGGGCAGACGACGCCCTACTTCGACGGCTTTGCGCTGCGCAACGTCGCAGGCTCGTCGTTCGACGATCTCGTCGAATCGAATGCCGTGTGGTCCGCTCCGGCTCTCGCGTCGCTGACGGCGCCCGAACGCCGAGCGTTGCTGACGGAGAAATTCGAGGAGATGGCGGAATCCACGCGATTTCCAATCGGCTCGATCCCGCATTCGATTGCGACGGCACTGCTGCGCATGGACCTCTACCGCGGGGCCGCACCTTCCGATGCCGGCGACGAATCGACCCTCGTGAAGACGTTCGTCCGTAGGGAGGCGGCATGGAAGGATGGCCGATCGTATCCCTATCATCCGCGGCTCTTGTTTGCGACGCACCTGGCGAGATCGAGCGCGATCGAGGTGCTTTCGCACGAGCAATTGCGGCTCCTGTTCGAGAACCACGTGAGCGACCCCGCCAGCGAACGGATGGCCGGCGGCGATGATGCTCCTGCGCGATGGCTGGATGGCTATTTGTCTCGGTCGAGCAGGGGGGGCTCGCGATGGAAAGAGGCGGCGCCTGCGGAACAGACCGAAGTCCTGCTCGGTCTTTTCGATGCGTTGCGCGAGGCCGCGGACAAACAGAGCCCGATCTCGCCATTCGCCCGCGAGCTTCGCGCAAAGGGCATCCTGACGCCCAATCGGATCCTCGGCGCCGATTTCGAGGCCCGCGAGGCCGCGGTGCTCGCCTATGCGAACGAGCGATTGCTGGCGGCTTACGGCGCGCCGCCCGCGTTCGATCGGCGCGAAGCGGCGAGAGATATTTTGCTGCGCAACGGCGTGGATCTGGACGCGATGTCCGATACGCGCTGGTACACGATCTCCGGGGACAATGCCAACTTGAATAAGCAAGCGTTCGGCGATCTCGTCGACGAATTCCTCGATCGCGCCGACTGGGTCGGATTGAACGGCGCCTGGATGAGGCCACGCAAGGACGTGAGTCTGAAGCCGCGGGACGAGCTGCAGCGAGCCGAGGAAGTGTTCAACGCGGCGCTGCCGTCGAGCCCGTGGGTCGTGGCGACGGCAAAAGAACGCCTGCGTTCGCAATCGAAACGACTGACGGCGGCGGCCGTGCAGGGCGAAGCGGATAAGATCGCGTCCGGTTTGCTGACAGAGACGGAGTCGCATCGTGCACTCGAGCGCGGGCTTGACACGTGGCTGAACACGATTCCGGTCGTCGGCCCGGTCTATAACATCGAAGAAGGCGTGCGCCACCGCGACGCGGCGCGCGCGGCGTTCGGCTTGCTGTTTCTCGGCATCGACTTCTTCGACATGTCGGCCGGCGCAGGCGGCGAGCTGCGATCTGAGGGTGTCCATCCGATCGTGCCGAAGCTGCGCCGAGTGGCCGGCCGGATCGATGCTTCCAACGTCAATCTCGCCGGTCAGCCCGAGATGATCGAAATGACGGCCGATCGTGCGCACATCGGCGTGCGCGATTCCAATGTGCCGGACCCATTGCGCCCATTGGCGCAACGGGTCAGAGAGGGCGCAAGCGTACGCTGGCGCAATTACGACGTCGTGCATTTGGATGAGGAAGACCGCATCGTACCGATCCGGCGCGAGGACGACCGCTACGTGGAAGTCGATTGGAGAACGGGGCACCGGTTGCGCGACGCTCCAACGATCGAACGAGACCAACGGGCCGGAAAAGCACGTGCGCGGCGTATCGAAACGCATGGCGAGGACCGCTACGCGCAGCGCGATCAAGTGCGCGAACGCTTGACGGTGCAAGGCGTGACCCGGCTGTTGGAGCGTGCGAACGATGCGACGTTGCACGAATTCGACGAGGCGTTCGCCGATGCATTCGCGTTGCCGCCGCCCGCGGCCGCAAACACATCCCGCCTGAACCCGCATGCGTTCTACCGCAAAGCCTACGAATCGAGCAGTACGTTCCGTCGGCTGTTCAACCGTCACGCGCAGCTCGAAGGCCGCGCGCGAAACGGGACAGGCGCGGCGTGGAAGAAATGGGAATTCGTCGTCGGAAACGCCGCGCCGTTGGGATCGCCGCGCAAGGCTTATACGGATTTCACGCACAAGCGAATCTACTTGCCCGACGACGCCGGCATCGAGTCGATCCCGTATATGTCGGCGGGCGGCCGGCGGACGATGTATCCGGAGCAAGCCTATATGGGCGAGATGGTTCGCGCATTGACGGGCGTATCCGACCCGGCGCCGGGGCTGGATCTGACGAACCGCGGCCCCGCTGGCTACTTGAGCGGAAAAATATTGAGCGAAGCCGGTTTCGATTTTCCTGAGCAAATCATGTCTCGCGCGGAAAACGTGCGGCCCGATCCGCCAATCGAGCAAACCGTCGAATACCACGCGCAGGCGGCGGCGCGTGGCGCCGAGCTTGAAGACCGGTATCTCGACGCGGTCGTCGACGCGCACCGCGGCGCCGTGACGGCGCAGACGCTCGTCGAAGGGGAGCCCGTGGCTTCGCGTTTGACGGTCGTTCGCACGAAGGCTGTTCTGGACGCCATTGAAAACGATGAAGAATCCGTCTTTCTGACCTGGAGCGATTTCAAGACGAAGTTTCACGAGAACTTCGGTTTCTACGTGCAGGATCGCTCGATGACGAACGAATTGGCGTCCGATGCGATCGTCGTCATGGATTTTTACGGACGGTTGTATCAGCAAAGCGCGACATTTCGGCGAATGTTCGACGAAATGCCGGCGGCCGATGCGGCGCGCGGCCACCCGTGGAAGTTCGTTCTCGAAGGCGACATCGAGTTCGACCTTCTTTCGCCGGGTTCGCGCGAGCATGGCGTGACGGAGCCTGCAAAGAAGATTTATGTTCTCGACGATGGCCTGCGCTATCTCAGCGAGACCGGCCTGCGCGAGGTCGAATTCGAACGCAAGCTGACTCACGAGATGATCTGCGCGATGGCCGGCTTGAAGAAGCTGCCGGCCGGGCAGGCTCTCGCCAATCGCGGCCCGGCCGTTTATTTGACGGACAAGATCCTGACGGAGGCGGGCTTCCACTTTCCGCGCCAACTCGCGGCGGCTTTGGCGGGGCCCGACGACGTGGTGGCGCAAGCACGGTTGCTCGCTCGGCAGACTTCGGCGAGGCGCAGTGCGGCGACCGAAGACTTGTACCTGATCCTGGCCTAGCTCGCGGCTGCGGCGCCGTCGGTTCGTCGTGCGCTTCGCACTCCGCACTCTGAGAAATTTCGGGGCGAGATCTTCCGTGCGAGCGGGAACAATCGAGTCGTTGCTCGAAGCATAGCGAGTGCGTCTATCGGCGCCGCTTCGCCCGCGTTACCGCGTGCTTCGTTCCCATCAACGACGCGAGTGGACATGGCCTTCATCGACGTTTCGACGCTGCTGCAACCCGTGCATCCCGAGACACCCTGCGGGCCGGATCTGGAGTATTCGCCGGCGTTTCTGGACGCTGTGCGCGCACTGGAAGGCAGCCCGGAGGTCCAATACGGGAGCCTGCTCGTCGCAGCGGTCGAGCCCGATTGGAAAAGGGTGAAGTCGACGACGCTCGGCTTGCTCGCGCAATGCCGCGATCTGCGCCTGGCGGTATGGCTGACGCGAGCGCTCTTGGCCCTTCACGGCATACCGGGCATGGCCGACGGTTTGGCGCTCGTCGAGGGGCTCATTGCGCAGCATTGGGATAGCGTTCATCCGCAATTGGACCCCGCCGACGACTACGACCCCACGGCGCGCATCAATGTATTACTCGCGCTCGACGACAAGTCGGGCTTCGTGCGCGACATCGCCGCGTCGCCGCTCGTCGATTCGCCAATTCACGGCCGCGTGTGTCTGCGCGACCTCGAAGCGGCCGACGGCGATTCACGCTCGTGCGAGACGCCATCGGATCATTCTCCCGCCGCGATCGACGCGGCTTTCGCCGATGCCGCTCTCGAAGATGTCGCACGTGTACGCGATGCACTGGCGAGCGCGCTGTCGTCGCTCGAACGAATCGACGCACGGCTCACCGAGTGCATCGGACATCGCCGTTCGGTTGCTTTAGCCGCGCTAGAGCAAACGCTCGGGCGCGCGAGCCAAGCCGTATGCGCCCAGCTCGCGCGCCACCCGGCCATTCGCGTGGGCGTGCCGTCCGATACGTCGTCTCAGGCTATGACTCATCCGGCCCGAGGCCAACCCGAACGGCTCGGAGATATCGACGGGCGCGAGGACGTCTTGCACGCGCTCGACCAGCTTTGCGCTTACTACCGGCGCGTCGAACCGTCGAGCCCGGTGCCCGTTCTACTCGAGCGCGCGCGCATGCTCGTTGGAGTGCGCTTCGTCGACGCCGTCTTGGCGCTCGCGCCCGCGGGGCTGGAGCAGGCGAGGCACTGGGCCGGCGCCGAGGGCGAATGACGAGGACGGCGCCGTGCCGCAAGTTTTTATGACCGACCCGGATGGAGAGCGTTTGCATGACCAGCGAAAGTAGCCAGAAATTTTTGGGGCGCACGCGTGCACCACGTGTGCAGATCGAGTACGACGTCGAAATCCGCGGCGCCGAAAAAAAGGTGAGCCTGCCGTTCGTCATGGGTGTGATGGCGGAGTTGTCGGGCCAATCGACGGAACCTCAGGCGCCGGTGGCCGACCGTCAGTTTCTCGAAATCGACAGCGACAACTTCGACGACCGCTTAAAAGCGATGCGGCCCCGCGTCGCGGCGATGGTGCCGAACACCTTGACGGGGCAAGGGCAGCTCGGCATCGATTTGACGTTCGAATCGATGGACGATTTTTCGCCGGAGGCGATCGCGCAACGTGTCGAACCGTTGAGGCGGCTGCTCGAGGCGCGCGGTCATTTGGCCAATTTGCTCACGTACATGGACGGAAAAGTCGGCGCCGAAGCCTTGATCGCCGATGTGCTGGCCGATCCGGCGTTGATGCGGACGCTTTCGGCGTCGCCGAGCGCCAATTCGGCGGATGAAGAAGCGCCCGCGGCCGTCGTACCTGCCGAGCCGCCCGCGCAAGGCTAACCTCACCGCATCTAGGACACCCAATCATGACGGACATCAGCCCCGCCACTGCGGAGCAACACACGGTGGCGAGCGAGGCCGCGCTCGCCGGCGAGGACTTCGCGAGCCTGCTCCAAAAGCAATTCAAGCCGAAAACGCAAAAGGCGCAAGAAGCGGTACAGGAGGCGGTACGCACGCTTGCGCAACAGGCGCTCGAGGACACTGCCTGCATATCCTCCGATGTGATCGGAACGGTGGAAGCACTGATCGCCGAGATCGATCGCAAGCTGACCGATCAGATCAACGAGATTCTGCACTGCCAGGCGTTTCAGCGTGTCGAGAGCGCCTGGCGCGGGCTTCACTATCTTGTCTGCAACACGGAATCGGACGAGCAGCTGAGGCTGCGCGTCATGAACATCTCGAAGGCGGAGCTCCACAAAACGCTGAAGAAGTACAAGGGCGCGGCATGGGATCAGAGCCCGTTGTTCAAGAAGCTGTATGAAGAAGAGTATGGGCAGTTCGGGGGGCATCCGTTCGGCGCCTTGGTTGCCGACTACTACTTCGACAACAGCGGCCCCGACGTCGATCTACTCTCGCAGATTGCGAAGATTTGCGCGGCCGCACACGCACCGTTCATCGCCGGCGCCTCGCCGGCGGTCATGCTCATGGATTCTTGGCAAGAGCTCGCGAATCCGCGCGATATCGCGAAACTGTTCCAGACGCCCGAGCACGCGGCTTGGCGCGCATTGCGGGAATCGGAGGATTCCCGCTATATCGGTCTGGCATTGCCGCGCTTTCTGGCACGGGCACCCTACGGCGCCGCAAGCAATCCGGTCGACGCCTTTGCATTCGAAGAGGACACGGCCGACGGCGACAGCAGCCGCTACGCTTGGGTCAACGCGGCGTATGCGATGGCGGTCAACATCAACCGGTCGTTCAAGGCGCACGGGTGGTGTTCCCGTATTCGCGGCGTCGAGTCGGGCGGCGCCGTGCAAGGACTGCCCGTGCACGTCTTTCCGACGGACGACGGCGGCTTGGATACGAAATGCCCGACGGAAATCGGCATTAGCGATCGCCGCGAGGCCGAGCTGTCGAAAGCAGGGTTCCTGCCGCTCGTGCATATGAAGCATTCAGGCATGGCTGCGTTCATCGGGGCGCAGTCGTTGCACAAGAGCGCGGAATACGACGACCCGGAGGCCACCGCCAATGCAATGCTGGCGGCGCGTCTGCCTTACCTGTTTGCCTGCAGCCGTTTCGCGCACTACCTCAAATGCATTGCGCGCGACAAAATCGGCTCGTTCAAAAGCCGGGATGAGATGCAGCGCTGGCTGTACCAATGGGTGATGACATACGTCGACGGCATGCCGAGCCATTCGTCGGAAGCTACGAAGGCCGCCAAACCGCTTGCCGATGCGGCCGTCGTCGTGGAAGAAGTGGAGGGACGACCGGGTTATTACACGTCGCGTTTCTATCTGCGCCCCCATTACCAACTCGAGGGGCTGACCGTTTCGTTGCGCCTTGTGAGTAAGCTGCCGGCGATCGCCGGCTAGTCGTGCGGCGCCGCTGCCGGAGGTAGCTAACCGCTGCGAAAGGCGCAGGCGTTGTGCGTTCGTCAGAAAGAAAGCATCAAAATTTTATATAGGAGTCCTAATGAGCTACGACAACGTTGTCAAAACGATGAAAATGACCGGTATCGAAGGGGAGTCGCAGGTCGAGGGCGCCAAAGGGGAAATGGATGTCCTGGCCTTTTCCTTCGACGCCGCTATCCCAATGGAGGGGCGCGGTCCTGGGTTGTCGGGCAGCGGTGCGGCGTATGTCTCGCCCGTTAGCGTTAGCAAGGTGGTCTGTGGATCGACGCCTAAGATCGAGGCGCAGTTCTACAGCGGAAAACCGATCACCACCGTGACGCTAAAGGATTACAAAGCCGATGGCGAAAAGACGCCTAAACCGTTCGTCATCGTCACATTGACGAATGCACGCATTCATACGTACCACGCGGAAGGTACGAACGAACACATGGAACTGACGTTCGAGAAGATAGAACGCGAGTACTTCTCGCAAAGTACGGAGACGGGTGCGCTGGTGTCGAAAGGAAAGACGGGTTTCGACATCCTGAAGAAACAGGTGTCCTAAGCGAAAAAGCCAGGTTCGGCCTTGCGCTCGGCAAGCGGCTCCGGCTGCGCGCGACGCCGAGAACCTTCCCCATCGAATTGACTTCTCATGGCAGAACTCACGAGTCTCGACCGTCTGCAGCCCGTGCTGCTCGATCGGCTGTCCGACGACAGGCCGAACGAGCCCACAGAGCCGCGGGAGCGCCGCGTCGTTTCGATGAAGCAAATGCGGGCGAGCGTTTTGCGCGACTTGTCGAACTTGCTCAACGCGCATGCTTTGTACGGCTGCGCGTCGCTCGATGCGCATCCGTACGCTGCGGCATCGGTCGTCAATTACGGGCTGCGCGACGTCACCGGCCGGGCGTTGTCCAGCTTGGACGTATCGGCGTTTGCGCGCGCTATCGAGAGCGCTGTCGTTCGCTTCGAGCCTCGCATCGCGCCGCAGACGGTACGCGTGACGCCGCTGGCGTCCGCCGCCGGCCCGCGGTGCACGTCCGTCGCATTCCTCGTGGAAGGCGACCTCTGGGCGCAACCTTACCCCGAAAGACTGTACTTCAGGACGGAGCTGGATCTGGAGTCGGGGCAGGTTCGGATCATGGGCGATGTGTCTGCTGTTCCCGAGGTGGAAGTTCGATGAACGAGAGGCTGCTCGCCTACTACGAGGAGGAGTTGCGCCATCTTCGCGAGATGGGTGGCGATTTCGCGGCCGCGTTTCCGAAAATCGCCTCCCGTTTGGGACTCGATGCTTTCGAATGCGCCGATCCCTACGTCGAGCGGCTGCTCGAAGGCTTTAGCTTTCTCGCGGCACGCGTGCGCCTGCAGTTGGACGCGCAGTTTCCGCGCTTCACGCAACACCTCGCGGAAATGATTTACCCGGGGCTGCTCGCGCCGACGCCGTCGATGGCTGTCGTCCAGTTCGAGCCGGACCCGACGCACCCGGCGATGCCTGCCGGCGTGCTGGTTCCGCGCGGCACTGCATTGGCCAGCCGGCTCGATCGAGAGGGCACGACGCGTTGCGAATATCGCACGGCGCACGAGGTCACGTTGAGGCCGCTGTGCCTCGAGCAAGCCCGTTATCGGGCGTTCGATCGTTTGCCGTCCGGCGTCGGCGGTGCGCTCGATCGTTCCCCGAAGGCAACGCTGATGCTGCAATTGGCGTGGCATTCGAACGTGCCGGACGCAATGCGCAGGCTCGATCGCCTGCCGCTGTATCTGCGCGGGAACGACGGACTCGCCGAGCGGTTGTACCTGCAACTGACGGGGCATGTCTGCGGCGCGTATGTCCGTGCGGGCGGGCAGGCGTCTCGCTACGCGCCGTTGCCCCGGGTGCGGGCGAGCGCGAAGGGTTTCGACGACTGCGAGGCGCTGCTGCCGGTATCGAGTTCGACGTTTCGGGGGTGCCGCTTGCTGCGCGAGTATTTCAGCTTTCCCGAGCGCTTTTTGTTCGTCGAGCTAGGCGGGCTGCGCGAGGCGTCGTTTGCGGCCGAAACGACGAAATTCGAGCTCGTGCTGCTGCTCGACGCCTACGATTCGGCGTTGGAAGCCAGCGTGACGGCGACGAACTTCGCTTTGCATTGCACGCCCGCCATCAACTTGTTCGGCCGGCGCGCCGACCGAATGGCCGTGGACGACAGGCGTTTCGAACATCACGTCGTCGTGGATCGGACGCGGCCGCTAGATTTCGAAGTGTTCGCCGTCGAAGGCATCGATGGATACTCGACGGGCCAGTCGGCGCCGCAGCGATTCGCTCCTTTCTATCGCGCACGCGATCCGGGTGCGCGCGAGCGCGCTTACTTTCAGATGAGGCGAGCGCCGCGTTTGCTGACCGAGCGAGAACGCGCGCGAGGGGCACGCTCGGGTTACGCCGGAACCGAAGTATTTGTGGCGATCGTCGATTCGGACGATGCGCCTTACTCCCGCGAACTGCGGCAACTGGGCGTCGATACGCTGTGCACGAATCGAGACTTGCCGTTGTCGATGCCGGTCGGATCCGACGTCGCCGACTTCACGGCGGGCGCCGAACTTTCGGCGATCGACGGCATACGGTGCGTGTCGGGGCCCAGCGCGCCGCGGCCCCCGTTGACCGACGAGCGTGGCTTATGGCGCCTGCTCGACATGCTGTCGACGAGTCGCTTGCCGCTATTGGTAAGCACCGCGACATCGCCCGGCGAGGGGCCCGCATCGAGCGACGCGCGTGCGCTTCGCCAATGGCTAGCGGCGATGTGTCCCGAGGGGGACGAAGCGGCGCAGCGCCAAATCGCGCAGCTTCGAGCGGCCAGCGCGCGCCCGGTGATCCGGCGCCTGCCGTTGGCGGGGCCCGTGTCGTTCGGGCGCGGCCTCGAGATCACGTTGACGTTCGACGACGCGGCGTGGGCCGGCTCGCGCGCGTCGCTGCTCGGGGCCGTCCTTGCGCAAGCGCTCGCCGACTACATGCCGATCAATCAGTTCGCCGAAACGTGCATACGTTCGCCGAGCCGACGCGTTCTCGCGCGTTATCCGGCGAAAGCGGGACGGTGCGAGCTCCTATGACGGCCGGCAATGACCGTTTGCGGCGGGCCAAGCAATTCGAGGCGTTCCAGTTGCTTCGAATGATCGAATGCGCTCAGCCGTCGGCCGCGCGGCTGGGGGGCAATGCGCGGCCCTCATGCGAGCCCGTTCGGCTTGCGCAGGACGCCGAGTTGCGCTTCTCGTCGGCGCAGGTGACGTCGTTCGAGCCCGCGTCTGGACCTGCACGCGCGCGGCTTGCGTTGGATTTCGGCCTGCTCGGGCCACATGGTCCGATGCCGCTGCACTTCACCGAATACGTGCGGTCGAGGTCGCGTCATGAGGACGATCGCGCCCTCGAGTGTTTTCTCGATGTCTTCCACCATCGGATGTCGAGCTTGTTCTACCGCGCGTGGGCGGCGAGCCAGCCGGTGATCGGCCTCGACCGCGCGGGCGAGGATCGCTTCGCGGTGTACGTCGCAAGCCTGTTCGGCGCCACCGCGCACGACGATGCGCGCGAACTCGACTGCGGCGAGGTCATCTGCCCGGAAGCCGAGAGGGGCGCCGCCGGGTTGCTTCGCGACTGCCGCCGGCATGCGTCGGGCCTCGCGGCCCTGTTGGCCGGAGCCTTGAGGGCGCCCGTTGCGATATCGCCCTTCGCCGGACAGTGGCTGCGCGTGCCGGAGCGTGCATTGACGCAGCTTGGCACCCGCAAAAATACCCGGCTGGGCGACGGGTACGTACTCGGGCGCCGAACATGGGATCGGCAAAGCAAATTTCGCGTGGTCTTGGGTCCATTGGACGCCGCGCAAAGCGAGCGGCTGCAGCCAGGCACGCAGGGATTTCGTCGCATCGCCGCGTGGGTTCGGCTTTACGCCGGCGCCGCATTCGATTTCGAGATCGTGCTGCGACTCGCGCCCGGTGCGGCGCCGGCGATGCGGCTCGGCGCAAACGCCCGCCTTGCGCGCAACACGTGGATCGGCTCGCCCGGCGCGGGCGGCGCCGAACCGCGTCTGCGATTTAACGGCACGAAGCCGCAACGGAATTTTTCGGAAACTGAGCAAGGGTAAAACGTCATGACGGAACTGAGCCGCGCGGCATTGTTCGGCAAGTTGGGAGACATCGCCTACCGCACGATCGAAGAGGGCGCTGCTCTTGCCCGAGCGGCTGGACACGCGCGAATCGAGCTGGTGCATTGGCTCTATCGAATTTTCGAACAGGAAGATTCCGATCTCCATGGAATCGCACGGTTCGCAGGCGTCGAGGCCGGTGTCATCGAGAGCGAGTTGGCGCGCGCGCTCGGACGATTGCCTCGCGAGGACGGCGAACTGGTCGATCTGTCGTGCGATACGCTGGAGGCCGCCGAGCGAGGTTGGATCTACGCATCGCTGAGGTACGGCGCGCAGCAAGTTCGCACTGGGCATTTACTCGTCGGCGTGATCGCTACCCCTTGCCTGCGCCGATCGCTGACGGCCTGTGCGCCCACGCTCGGCCGTCTCGAAGAATCGCTGTGCGCCCGCGCGTTCGATGCCATCGCCGCGCAATCGCCGGAGTCGACGCAATCGCCGGAGTCGACGGGCGCCCGCGAGGGGCTCCGGGGCGCGGGAAGAGCGGGGAACGTCGCAGCGGGGGCGCAAGCCGACCACGCATCGACGAACGCACTTGCTCGATACACGGTCGATCTGACGGCGTTGGCTCGCGAGGGCAAGCTCGATCCGATCGTCGGGCGTCAATCGGAGATCCGGCAAGTCGTCGACATCCTGTTGCGGCGGCGCCAGAACAATCCGCTGTTGACGGGCGATGCGGGTGTCGGCAAGACGGCCGTCGTGGAAGGACTCGCGCAGCGAATCGTTGCGCAGGAAGTTCCGGCCCCGCTGCGCGGCGTGCAAGTGCGTTCGCTCGACATCGGCCTGCTTCAGGCCGGGGCAAGCGCCAAAGGCGAATTCGAGAGCCGCCTGAGGCAGGTCGTCGAGGAGGCACAGTCGGCGCAGCAGCCCGTGATTCTGTTCATCGACGAAGCGCACACGCTTGTCGGCGCGGGCGGCGCGGCAGGCACGGGCGACGCGGCGAACCTGCTCAAACCCGCGCTTGCGCGCGGCGAGCTGCGCACGATCGCCGCCACCACGTGGGCGGAGTACCGACGGCACATCGAAAAGGATCCGGCGCTCGCGCGGCGATTTCAGCCGGTTTCGATCGCCGAGCCGGACGAGACGCAAGCGCTCGCGATGTTGCGTGCCGTTGCGCCGGCGATGGAGGCGCATCATGGCGTGCGCATACTCGACGACGCGCTTGGCGCGGCGGTGTCGCTCAGCCATCGGTACATCAACGACCGTATGCTGCCCGACAAAGCCGTCGGTTTGCTCGACACGGTTTGCGCGCGCGTCAGCGCGGGCCGGGAGGCACCGCCGCCCTCGCTGGACGAGGCGCGCGAGCGTATTGCGACGCTGGCCGCGGAGCACGCCTCGTTGTCTCGCGAGGCCGCGCTGGGTCATGGCGACGCGGCTCGCTTGCGGGACGTCGACGACTTACTGATCGTTGCGCGCGCGCACGCCACCGCATTGGAAGAGCAATGGCGCGCTCAAGCCCGGCATGTGGCCGACGTGCTTGCGCTGCGAGCGGCGGCGCTGAATGACGCTTCGCTCGAATACAGTGCCGCCGGCTCGTGCGCCGAGAACATGGAACCGCGCGCCGGAATCGACGCGATCTATGGAAGCGACGGAGGCGACGGAGGCGACGGAGGCGACGGAGGCGACGGAGGCGACGGAGGCGACGGAAGCGACGGAAGCGACGGAAGCGACGGAAGCGACGGAAGCGACGGAAGCAACGGAAGCAACGGAAGCAACGGAAGCAACGGAAGCAACGGAAGCAACGGAAGCAA
>CBIHRA010000015.1:0-133994 GCA_966212325.1 uncultured Burkholderiaceae bacterium
CATAGAAAAGCGCGTCGAACAGCACGGTGAACCCCATGCCTCGGCCCTCTCTTATACCTATTATTGAGGGCCGATTTTAACCGAGTATCCAGCCGGGCACGACAATGGCGCCCCTCTACGCGAGGATTGTTTGGAAATCTGGATTTTTCCCTTCGCTGTAGAACGAAGCAAATTCGATCCGACAAAGCGCTCGAGCAAAAACGAGCGCTTCGCCGCGTTCACCTCATCCCTAAAACCTTCCGCGCCGCAACAAGCGCAATGAAGCTCAACAGCGCCGCAAACATCAAATAGAAGCTGGGCGCGACCTTCTCGCCCGTCTCGCGAATCAGCCACGCGATGATGAACGGCCCGAAGCCGCCGAACACCGTCACGGCGATGTTGTACGCGAGGGACATGCCCGTGGTCCGTGTCGCAACCGGGAAAATCTCGGAGAGCAAGCCCGGCAACGCCGCAAAATATCCCGTGACGACGACGCCCATCGCGACCTGCACTGCGATCAGCGTTCCGGCGCTCGGCCTTGCAACGAGCCAACTGAACGCCGGGTAGATCAGCACCAGCATCACCGCCGCCGACGTCAGCATGAGCCCCGTTCGCCCCACCTTATCCGACCAGTGACCGACAAACGGCGACCCGACCATCTGAATCAACCCCGTCAAAACCACGGCGGAAAACGCGATGGAGGGCGGCAACCCCAACTGCTTCACGCCGTACGTAGGCATGAACAGCACGAGGTAAGTCGCAACCGTGCCCAGCACGACGATCCCGATGGCGATCAACAGTCGCGTCTTATGCCCGGCGAACGTGTCGCGCAGCGGCGATTGCGTCGTTTCGGCGGCAAGAAATTCGGGCGTCTCGTCGACGTTCGAGCGGATGTAATAAGCAATCGGCCCGATCAGCAACCCGAAGACGAACGGCACACGCCAGCCCCACGACATCAGTTGCGCAGGCGTGAGCGAGCCCGTCAGCACCGTGCCGAATATCGCCGCCAGCACGGTCGTGAGCCCTTGGCTCGCCACCTGCCAACTCGCGAAAAAGCCACGGCGGTTCGGCACGTGCTCCGCCAAGAACGCCGTCGCACTGCCGAATTCGCCGCCAGCCGAGAATCCTTGCATCAACCGTGCAAAGACGAGAATGAGCGGCGCCGCTATGCCGATCGTCTCATACGTCGGCAGCACGACGATGATCGCAGTGCCGAGCATCATCAGCAAGATCGACAACGTCAGCGCAGCCTTTCGGCCCGCTCGATCGGCATAGGCGCCGATGACGATCGCGCCCAGCGGACGCATGAAGAACGACACGCCGAACGTGCCGAGCGTGAGCAGCAGGGAGACGGTGTCGTTGCCAGCCGGAAAAAAAAGCTTGGCGATCACGACCGCGAAAAAGCCATAGACGACCAAATCGAACCACTCGAGCGCATTGCCGATCGAGGTTGCCACGACCGCGCGCCACGCATGGCTGCGGGAAGTCATCGATGCTGCCGCCAACGTATCGCTCATGCCAGTCTCCGTATGCCGAGGAAATTATCGCGTTCCGCGCCTCTTAGTCCCCTGAGCCGGGCGCTTCGCCGTCCATCGAATTAGATGCGTACGCAACCAAATGCAACCCGACTTTGCGGCTGGAGCCAAGTATGGCCCGCAAAAATGACGCATGCAACGCGAACGTTCTCATAGGACGAAAAAAACCGCCCGAAGCGCGAAGCTCGCGGGCGGTTCGACTACGAAGCTGCGGACTGCGAAGCCTCGTACAAGCGCGGCCAGCCGCGCTTCGGCACTTGCTACTGCTTGATGCCTTCGGCTTGAATCTCGAGCTTGGTATCCATGTTGAAACCGTACGTCTTGCCGAAATCGAGACCGAATTCGTCGCGATCGAAATCGGCGCGCGCCTCGACGCCGCACACTTCGCGCTTGAGCATCGGATGCTGCATGCACTTGAACGATTCGATCTTCAAATTGACAGGCTTGGTCACGCCATGCAGCGTCAACGTGCCGATCACTTCGACAGGCTTGTCGCCATCGAACTTGATTTGCGTGCCCTTGTAGGTGGCCGTCGGATACTTCTTGACGTCGAAGAACTTGTCGTCTTGCAGGTGCTCGTCGAGCGTCGAGTTGCCCGTATCGATCGAGGCGGGATCGATCGTGACGTTCACGCTGCCGGTCTTTTCCTTGCGGTCGATCGTGACCGTGCCCGTCGTCTTCGTGAACTTGCCGCGCCACACCGATAAGCCACCGAAATGATCGGCGGCAAAGCTCGGATACGTGTGGCTAGGGTCGAGTTGATACGTGTCGGCGGCAAAGGCCGGCGTCAGCGAAGCGACCGAAGCGGCGGCAACAGCGGCGGCGATGAGCGTTTGAATCTTCAATGGTTTCTCCTTGGAAGCCGCGCAATCAAGCGGCTATCGAACGATGCGGATGCGGCGGGCCGTAACCTTGTCGCCGGAACACTCGGCGACACTCATACGGTTACCGGCGACAGCCCTACGACTTCTTGGGTACGACGATGTGAAACTTGATCGTGACTTCGTCGGCGACGGTGGACGTGTCTTTCCATTCGCCGGTGCCGATGTCGAACTTCAAGCGGCTGATCGCCAGGGCACCGTCAAACGTCTGCGCACCCGCCTGCTGAGCGACCGTCATCGGGAACGAAACGTTTTGCGTCTTACCCTTGATCGTCAGAGTGCCGTTGACCGTATACTTGCCCGCGCCGGCCGGCGCGATCGACGACGATACGAACGTCGCCTTAGGGAACGTCTTGGCGTCGAACCATTCCTTGCCGCGCACCTGTTCGTTGTAGCTGTCGTCGCCAAGGTCGTAGCTTCCGATGTCCACGGTCAGCTGCGCACTGCCTGCCGCGGGTTTCGCCGAATCGAAGCTCACCTTCGCATCGAACTTCCTGAATTTGCCTTCGACCGGCACGTTCATTTGCTTCGAGGTGGCGGTAATCGTGCTCTTGGCCGCATCGACCTGCGCGAACGCAATACCCGTGGCGGCCATCGATGCAGCCGCAAACGCGGCGATCATATAGCGGTAAAACGAAACTTTCATATTGATCCTTGCTGTTCAACGTCGATTTTCTTTCATTTTTCTTTCGTTGGCCCATGCCGATTCATGGCTCGGCTTCAATGTCACAACGAATGGCGCGCGGATTTATTTCAAGAACGGAAGCATGCGGGCGAGCGTGCCGTCCCGATCGATCCACTGATGCTTGAGCGCGGCGCCTACATGGGCCAGGACCAGGGCCGCCAGGCCGTAGTTGAGGATGAGGTGCGCCGTCTTGAAGATGACTTTCAGCGTCGGGTCCGGCGCGATCAGCCGCGGCAGCGGCACGATGCCGAGATAGACCACGGGCACGTTCGACGCCGAACTGAACAGGTAGCCGGTGACGGGAATCGCGATCATCAGCACGTAAAGCAACGCGTGAACGAGGTGCGCCGCCGCGCGCTGCCACGTCGCCATGCCCCGCGGCAAAGGCGGCGTGCGATGGCTAGCGCGCCATAGGATGCGCAGCGCGGCGAGTGCAAATACGGTCACACCGATCCACTTGTGCCACGACACATAGCGCAGCTTCGCAGGCGTGAATCCGTGAATGCTCGTCATCACCCAGCCAAGCGCGAAGCCGCAAACCATCAAGGCGGCGATGAGCCAATGCAGGCCGATCGCCGTGGAGGTGTAAGTCTCGTCGTAACGGACGGTAAACGAATCGCGGTGTCCCATTGCAGTGCTACGAAAATGTACGGCCGCCATGCTACCGCAAGCCGCCATTTCATGCGGCACCCTTTCCAGGCCCCGCAGTAACGCGCCTCGTACCATGTGGCGCGAAAGTTGCCCCATTCGGGCGCAACCGGCGCGATCATCCGCGTGTTACCTGGGTACCAAGGGCAAAGGCATAGCGCCCTGTTTGGTAAGATGGGCGCGGGTTTGCGGGGTACCGCTGCTTGCGGCTCTCGCGCTTCGAAAGCTCCGGTCCTTGAAGTCGACATGCAACGCCTATGAACCGAAACGACCTGATTGCCTGTCACGACTGCGACGCACTGTTGCAAAAACCGACCCATTGCGCGAAGGGCAGCGCACGGTGTCCTCGTTGCGGCGCGATGCTTTATCGCCCGAGCTCGGTGCAGCTCGATCGGATCAGCGCGCTGACGATGGCTGCGCTGTTTACGTTTCTGATTGCGCAAGCATTTCCCATCGTCGAACTGGATGTAAACGGGGTGACGTCGCAAACGACACTGGCGGGTGCGCTCGTCGCACTATGGAACGAGCAGATGGAGCTCGTGGCCATCGCGGTGTTCTGCTCGACGATCCTTTTTCCGCTCATCGAATTGAGCGCGCTGCTTTACGTGCTGATGCCGATCCGCTCGGGCGTCGTGCCGCCCCACTTCAACCTCGTGCTGAGAGCGATCCAGTTCGTACGGCCGTGGGGCATGATCGAGGTGCTGATGCTGGGCATCCTCGTCACCATCGTCAAAATGACGAGCCTGGCGCGCGTTATTCCCAACGCCGCGCTCTTCGCATTCGGCGCGCTGACGCTCATGCTGGCCGTCGTCGTCTTGTTCGATCCGCGGGCGCTGTGGGACATCGCCGATGAAATCGGCGCGCGGCGCGCACCGGGGCCGCAGGGAGACTCCTCTGCGCAGGCCGATCGAGGCGCGCGGGCCCAATGACGATGAAATATGTGAGCGCCGCCCGCGCGGGCATGATCGGCTGCCACGCCTGCGGGCACGTTCAAGCACGCCGGCCCTTGGCGCCATCGGGGCGCACCGCCGCCGCGCCGGGACAGCACCAGCGCTGCGGACGCTGCGGTGCGACGCTGCACATGCGCAATCCCAACAGCATTTCGCGCACGTGGGCTCTGCTCATCGCGGCGGCCATTCTCTACATCCCCGCCAACCTGCTGCCCGTGCTGCACACGGCGTCGCTCTTCGGCGACGAGGACGACACCATCATGAGCGGCGTCGTCTATTTCTGGACGTCGGGCGACTGGCCGCTCGCAGTCATCGTCTTCGTGGCCAGCATCCTCGTGCCGATGCTCAAGCTCGGCGTGCTCGCCCTGCTCGCCTTAACGACACAGCAACGATCCGACTGGCGGCCGCTCGAGCGCACGAAGCTCTATCGCATCGTCGAGCGCATCGGCCGGTGGTCGATGCTCGACGTATTCGTCGTCACGCTGACGGTCGCGCTGGTGCGCTTTCGCTCGCTCGCCGTCATCACGGCGGGCCCGGGCGCGCTCGCCTTCGCGGCCGTCGTCGTGCTCACGATGATGGCCTCCCTCCAATTCGACCCGCGGCTGATTTGGGACTGCGCGGACGACCAAGACCGCAGCCCTCCCGCTCCTGGACGAGAACAAGAACATGACTAGCCCACAAGGACAGCCTCCCACCTCGAACGGCGGCCCGCCGCAGGGCCCCGAACTGCCGCCCGACGTGCCGGAGCCGATCTACACCCCGAAGAGCGGCTGGCTGCCGTCGCTCGTTTGGCTCGTGCCGCTCGTCGCCGCGCTCATCGGCATTGCGCTCGTGGCCAAGTCGGTCATCGATCGCGGGCCGACGATCACGATCAGCTTCTCGACGGCCGAGGGCCTCGAGCCCGGAAAGACCAAGGTCAAGTACAAGGATGTGGACATCGGCTCGGTCAAGGCGATCCGGCTCTCGCGCGATCACTCGCGCGTGCTCGTCTCGGTGCAGCTCACGAAGGAAGCCGACGATTTCGCGGTCGAAGACACACGCTTTTGGATCGTGCGGCCGCGCATCGGAACGACGGGCGTCACGGGACTCGGCACGCTGCTCTCGGGCGCTTACATCGGCGTCGACGCAGGGCGGTCGCACGAATCGCAGTCCGACTTCGTCGGCCTCGAGAAGCCGCCGGCCGTCACCGGCGATCAAAAGGGCCGCCGTTTCTCGCTGCACGGCGCCTCGCTCGGCTCGATCGACATCGGTTCGCCCATTTACTACCGCCGCGTGCAAGTGGGGCAGGTCGTGGGCTTCGCACTGGACCGCGACGGCACGGGCGTATCGATCGATGTTTTCGTCGACGCGCCCTACGATCAATACGTCGGCGTCAACTCTCGCTGGTGGCACGCGAGCGGTGTCGATCTGCGCTTGGATTCGAGCGGGCTGAAGCTCAACACGCAATCGCTCGCGACCGTGGTGATCGGCGGCCTCGCCTTTCAGTCGCCGCCCGGCGAGCCTGTCGGCGCCGAAGCGCCCGATAACGCGATCTTCACGTTGGCGGCCAACGAGAGCGATGCGATGCGTGCGCCCGATGGGCCGCCATTAACCGTCGTCATGAACTTCAATCAGTCGTTGCGGGGGCTTTCGGTCGGTGCGACGGTCGATTTCCGCGGCATCGAATTGGGCGAAGTCACGGCCATCGGCGTGCAATACGATCCGAAGGCGCGTAACTTCACGATGCCGGTGACGATGAATCTCTACCCGGACCGCCTCGGCCGGCGTTTCCGCGAATCGGTGGAGCGCGGCGGCGAAACGGCCGGCAAAGCGCTGCTGAGCACACTCGTCAAGCACGGGCTGCGCGGGCAGTTGCGCACGGGCAATTTGTTGACGAATCAGCTCTATATCGCGCTCGACGTATTCCCGAAGGCGGCACCCGTTTCATTCGACGAGAATCGCACGCCGCTCGAACTGCCGACCGTGCCGAACACGCTCGAAGAGCTCCAGGTGCAAGTCGCCGACATCGCGAGAAAGGTCGATCAGATTCCGTTCGACCAGATCAGCAAGAACTTGAACGGCACGCTGCAAAGCGCCAGCAGCCTCTTCAAGCAACTCGATACGCAACTCGCGCCGCAAGCACGCGACACGCTCGCCGCGGCTCAGCGCACGTTCGGCGAAGCGCAGTCGACGCTGCAGCAGGACTCGCCGCTGCAGTCGGACATGCACCAAGCGCTGACTCAGCTCACGCAGACGCTGCAGACCCTCAACGCGCTCGCCGATTATCTCGAGCGGCACCCGGAATCGCTTTTGCGCGGCAAGAACAAGGACCCTAACCAACCATGAAGCTCGATCGATTCGCCCGGCATGGGCGCCCGCTCGCGTCGTTCGCCGTGGGGGCGGCGCTGATCGGCGCAGCGTTGTCGGCCGGCTGCGCCTCGTCGCCGGCGAGCCGGTTCTATACGCTCGGCGCCGGCGAAGACGCGGCGCGGCAAAGCCATTCTGTCCCGGCCACCCCGGCGTATTTGATCGAAGTGCCGGCCGTCGACGTACCGGCCCAAGTCGCCCGCAACCAACTCGTCGTGCACGACGACGCCACACGCGTGTCCGTGCTCGAGCAGGAACGGTGGGCGTCCCCGCCGGCGGACGAATTGCGGCGCGCGTTGTCGGGCGATCTCTCCGCGCGGCTCGGCACGTTCGATGTCTTCGGCTCCCCGCACGCCGAGAACGTACCGGTGTACCGGGTAGCCGTGAACGTGCGGCGCTTCGAATCGTGGCTCGGCGCTCGTGCGGTGCTCGACACCGTCTGGAGCGTGCGTTCGCTCCGCACGCAGGCCGTCGTCACGTGCCGCACCGTGCAAACCGTCACCGTCGGCCCGGGCTTCGACGCGCTCGTCGCGGGACATCGACGCGCCGTCGGCGAACTGGCCGATGCGATCGCCGGCACCGTGCGCACGATGGCGTCGGGGGCGGGCACGCCGACCGTCGCGACCGACCAATGCACGGTCGGCTCGCCGTCGAAAACGGTCAAAGGCGGCGCACCGTCATAGTCCGGCGCACAAGCCGGGAGCACTTAGCCCGCCGCAAGTGGGCGGACGCTCCTTGGCCGCGGCTCACGCGGCTCACGCGGCCCACGCGTCATCGCATGACCGCGCGTCGCATAGCCACGCCTTACTTGGCCGCGCCTCACGCCGCCTTGCCTCACGCCGCCGTGCCGCCCTGGCAGGCCGCGTACAATGACGCCTTTGCACGCTCGGTTTCCCGTCCCCATGTCATCGCCCACGCCGTTCGATTTTTTTGCCCCCTGCCCGCGCGGCCTCGAAGCGGCGCTCGCCGCGGAGCTCGCCGAGATCGCTCAACGCCTGCCGAGCGATGCGTCTTCCGCGCGCTTCGAAGCCGGCGCGCAGGTGCCGGGCGGCGTGCATTTCCGTGGCGGCTGGTCCGCGGGGATGGCAGCCAATCTGCACTCGCGCATCGCCAGCCGCGTGCTGCTCAAAATCGCCGAGCGCCCGTATCGCAACGAGCAAGACATCTACGCGCTCGCCGCCGAGCAGCAATGGGAGCGCTGGTTTTCCGCGAACGAGACACTGCGCGTCGACCTCACGGCCATCAAGTCGCCGCTGCGCAGCCTTGAATTTGCGACGCTGCGCGTCAAGGACGCCGTTTGCGACCGGCTGCGCAGCGTAAGCGGCGCGCGTCCGAGCATCGACACGGCGCAGCCGGACGTACGCGTCTTCGCGTTCCTGACAGCCACCGTCTGCACGCTCTACCTGGACACTTCGGGCGAGCCGCTGTTCAAGCGCGGCTGGCGACTCGACAAAGGCGCCGCGCCGCTGCGCGAGAACCTCGCCGCGGGCATCTTGCGTGTGGCGGGCTGGACGCCCGGCACACCGCTGTACGACCCGATGTGCGGCAGCGGCACGTTCATCGCCGAAGCCGCGCAAATCGCGTTGGGCGTGGCGCCGGGTGTCGAGCGCCGCTTCGGTTTCGAGAAACTGAAGCAATACGACGTATCGGCTTGGCAAGCCATGAAGGTCGCCGCGATCGACGCGAAGCGCGCGGCGAGCGCTAACAAGTCGGGCCTGACGATCTTCGGCAGCGACATTTCCGGCGACATGTTGGACAAAGCGCGCGCCAATCTCGCCCGTGCCGGCGTGCCCGATCTTTGGCTCAAGCAGCTCGATGCGCGCGCGATCGTGCCGCCGATCGAGCAGCCGGGCCTCATCGTCGCGAACCCGCCTTACGGCGAGCGTATCGCCGTGCGCGGGCGCGGCCCCCGCGGTGAGATCCGGGAGCCGCGTCAAGGCAACCGCGAAACAGGCGCCGAAGCGTTCAGCCGCGCGCAACCCGATGCCGCCGACGGCGAATTTTTCCGTGCCTTCGGCGATGCCCTCAAGCAGCGTTTCGCCGGCTGGCGGGCATTCGTACTGACAGCCGACCGCTCGCTGCCCGGCCAAATGCGGCTGCGCGAGTCCGCGAAAACGCCGCTCTTCAACGGCGCGCTGGAATGCCGCTTGTTCCGCTTCGATCTCGTCGCAGGCAGCGTGAAGGCGCGGGCGGGCCAGTCCAACGGCGACGCCCACGACACTCGATAGCCCTACCGCGCCCCGACAGTCATCCACAAAAAAGAGGGACATGCTGCTGACAGAACGGTGTCAGCAGCGCTGGCGCAGACTCTCTTTCACGCGCCATCCGGCGCCTGCCCCCAGCTTGTCACCCTCGACGGAGACTGTCATGACTGCTCTTGCTACTGCCACGCGCGTCGTCGCCTGGTTCGAAATTCCCGCGCTCGATTTCGACCGTGCCGTGCGCTTCTACGAAGCCGCGCTCGATGCCCCGCTGCATCGCGAAGTTTTCGGCGGCGTGCGGATGGCCGTCTTCTCGCATGAGGAAGAAGCGACCGGCGGCGCTATCGTCTGCAACCCGCGCGACACGCGTCCGTCGGTGACGGGCGACGGCGTGACGGTCTATCTGAACGCCGAGCCGACGCTGCAGGCCACCTTGGACCGAATCGAGCCGGCCGGCGGAAAAATCGACGGCTCGATCGTCGAATTGCCGAACGGCATCGGCTACATCGCCTTCATCATCGACACGGAAGGCAACCGCATCGGCCTGCATTCGCGCCACTTGCGTTGAGCATTACACTCACGCCATGACCCGCCGCGCCGATCGCCTCTTTCAAATCGCCGAACTGCTGCGCGGCCGGCGCCTCACGACCGCGCAGCAATTGGCCGAGTGGCTCGGCATCTCCCAGCGCACCGTGTATCGCGACGTGCGAGATCTGCAGTTGTCGGGCGTTCCGATCGAAGGCGAAGCCGGCATCGGCTACCGGCTGAGCCGCTCGGCCAGCCTTCCGCCGCTGACGTTCACGGCCGAGGAGCTGGCGGCGTTGGCTGCCGGTGCGCGCATGATCGAAACGTGGGGTGGCGCGGCGCTCGCGAGCGGCGCCCGCAGCGCATTGGCGAAAGTGGCCTCGGCGATGCCGGCCGACAAGCGTGCGACGCTCGAGCGGCTTGCCGTCTTTGCGCCGTCGTTTCACATCGACCGCGAATTCTCGGACAAGGTCGATACCCTGCACCGCGCGGTCGATACGCGCCATGTCGTGAGCTTCGCCTACCGCGATCGTAAAGGCGCGGACACCGAGCGGCGAATCTGGCCCCTCAGCCTCGTCTATTGGGGGGGACGCTGGACCGTCGGCGCGTGGTGCGAGCTGCGCGGCGACTTCCGTAATTTCGACATCGCGCAAATGACACGCGTCGAACAGCACGAGGCATTTCCCGACATGGAAGGCCGAAGGCTCGCGGATTACCTGCGCCGCGTCGAAGCCCCTTCCGACCGCAAGCCGCTTGCGCCGCGCTCCGCGGCAGGCCGCTAGAAAAGCCCTCCTTCGGTCTGATGGAGCCGCAGCAGCATGGGCAAGCGTGGCGGCGCTCGTGTGATCTATACACTACGGGAATTGCAACCCGCCTGACCAGGAAGCCCGCACCGGCCCGCCGGTGCGGAAAGCCGTCCACCGCACATGCGGCAGCCGGCGCGTGACCTTCACTCCACCGCCTTCACCATATCTTCGATGACCTTCTTCGCATCGCCGAAGACCATCATCGTCTTGTCCATGTAGAACAGCTCGTTATCGAGCCCGGCATACCCCGCAGCCATCGACCGCTTATTGACGATGACGGTGCGCGCCTTGTAGGCCTCGATGATCGGCATGCCGGCAATCGGCGATTTCGGATCGTTCTTCGCCGCGGGATTGACCACGTCGTTCGCCCCGAGCACTAGCACGACGTCGACCTGTCCGAACTCGCCGTTGATGTCTTCCATCTCGTGAACGATCTCGTACGGCACTTCGGCTTCAGCCAGCAGCACGTTCATGTGCCCGGGCATGCGGCCCGCCACCGGGTGAATCGCGTAGCGCACGTCCACCCCCTTCTCGATCAGCTTGTCGGTGAGCTCCTTGAGCGCGTGCTGCGCGCGCGCCACGGCCAGGCCGTAGCCGGGCACGATCACCACCGATTCCGCATTGCCGAGCATGAACGAAGCATCGTCCGCAGACCCCGACTTCACGGGCCGCTGCTCCGCGGCGCCGCCCGCCGCCGCTGCGCCAGGCTCGGCGCCGAAGCCGCCCAGCAGCACGTTGAAGAACGAGCGGTTCATCGCGTGGCACATGATGTACGAGAGGATCGCGCCCGACGAGCCCACCAGCGACCCCGCAATGATCAGCATCGCGTTGTTCAACGAGAAACCGATGCCCGCCGCGGCCCAGCCCGAGTACGAATTCAGCATCGAGACGACGACCGGCATGTCGGCCCCGCCGATCGGGATGATGATCAGCACGCCCAAGGCGAAGGCGATGACCGTCATGATGATGAACGGCAGCCACGATTGCGTCAGGAAGAAGATGATGCCGAACCCGAGCATGCCGAGCGCGAGCATCAAGTTGATCAAATGCTGGCCCGGATAGACGACGGGCGCGCCCTGGAACAGCCGGAACTTGTACTTGCCCGAGAGCTTGCCGAACGCAATGACCGATCCCGAGAACGTGATCGCGCCGACGAACGTGCCGATGAACAACTCGATACGGTTGCCGTACGGCAGGAACGAGGCGTCGGGCGCATCGGGTGGCACGAGGCCGAACGCGGCCGGCTCGCTGACCACAGCGTAGGCGATCGCCACGGCGGCAAGACCGATCAGCGAGTGCATGGCCGCGACGAGCTCGGGCATCTTCGTCATTTCGACGCGTGCCGCGACATACGCACCGACTGCGCCGCCGACGACGAGCGCCGCGAACAGCAATCCCAGCCCGAGCGCGAGGTTCGAGCCGAGCAGCGCCGCTTGCTTCACGATCAATGCGATCGTCGTGAGAATCGCGATCGCCATGCCGGCCATCCCGAATGCGTTGCCGGCGCGCGCGCTGCGCGGATTGGACAAGCCTTTGAGCGCCTGAATGAAGCAAACGGAGGCGAGCAGATAGAGCAGCGTGACGACGTTCATACTCATTTACGCGCCCTCCTTGTTCGCCGCTTTCTTCGGCTCTTTCTTTTTGAACATCTCCAACATGCGCCGCGTCACGAGGAAGCCGCCGAACACGTTCACCGCCGCAAGCAGCACGGCCAGCGTGCCGAAGAACTTGCCGGGAACGCCTACGGTCAAGCCCGTGGCGAGCATCGCGCCCACGATCACGATAGCGGAGATCGCATTCGTTACGGCCATCAGCGGCGTATGCAGCGCCGGCGTCACGTTCCAGACGACGTGATAGCCGACGTACACGGCCAGCACGAAGATGATCAGATTGATGACGGTGTGATTGATGATTTCCATCGCCCCTTCCCCTTACGCCGCCTTACGGGTGACGGCGCCGTCGCGCGCGATCAGCGTCGCGGCAACGATGTCGTCGTTCATGTCGATATTGAGCGCCCCTTCCTTCGTGACGATCAGCTTTAGGAAATCGAACAAATTGCGCGCATAGAGCGAGGAGGCGTCGGCCGCGACCATGGCGGGTAAATTCGTGTGCCCGACGATCGTTACGCCATGCTTTGTCACCACCTTGTCCGGCTCGGTCAGCGGGCAATTGCCGCCGCGCACGCCGGGCAGGCCCGCGAGTTCCGCACCGCGCCCGGCGGCCAGGTCGATGACGACGGAACCGGGGCGCATCGCCTGCACGGTCTCGCTCGATAGCAGCGTCGGCGCATCGCGGCCGGGGATCAGCGCCGTAGTGATGACGATGTCGGCCACCTTGGCGCGCTCGTGCACGGCGGCCGCTTGGCGGGCGAGCCAGGAAGGCGGCATCGGCCGCGCGTAGCCGCCCACGCCTTCGGCCGCGTCGCGCTCTTCCTGCGTTTCGTAGGGCACGTCGATGAATTTCGCACCGAGCGATTCGATTTGCTCCTTGACGGCCGGGCGCACATCCGACGCTTCGATCACGGCGCCGAGGCGCTTGGCCGTGGCGATCGCCTGCAAGCCCGCCACGCCGGCGCCGAGGATCAGCACGCGCGCGGCCTTCACCGTGCCCGCCGCTGTCATCAGCATCGGCATGAACCGGGGATAGAGATCGGCGGCCATCAGGACGGCTTTGTAGCCCGCGATGTTCGCCTGGGAGGACAGCACGTCGAGACTTTGCGCCCGAGTCGTGCGCGGCGCCGCTTCCAGCGCGAACGCGACCAGGCCCGCCTGAGCGACGCGCTCGGCGTTGGCCGCGTTGAACGGGTCGAGCATGCCGACGAGCACGGCGCCGCGCTTCATGAGCGCAAGTTCCGTTTCGCTCGGCGATTGCACCTTGAGAACGAGATCGGCGGAAAACGCCGCGTCGGCCTCGACAAGCTCGGCGCCGACGGCCGCGTAAGCGTCGTCCGTAAAGCTTGCGGCGGCGCCCGCGCCGCGCTCGATCGTAACGCGATGCCCTGCTTGGACGTACTTCTTCACCGTCTCGGGGGTCGCGGCGACGCGGGCTTCATGCGCGCGCGTCTCGGCTGGCACTCCGATGTGCATCGTTGATTCCTCCTCACCTGCTCGTGAATGAAGCGAGATGGGTCGACGACGCCGCGCCGACTCCATCGTTTCGAATACGATTACACGGCTGCACGAAAACGCCGAGCCGCAGCGAGTCCAACGCTCGCCCCGATACGCGCCTGCCGCATAGCGGCTTTCGTTCGGGACCCCCGGCTGCGGCTTGCAGCGCGCCTCACACCGGCACGCGCGCTGAGCGTCACTTTAACCGAAGTCTCGCGCGTCGACTAAAAATGAGTGCCATAAACCTGCCAGAAGACGACATGCGACACGGCGGCCGCGAACCTGCCGGTCCAAGTGCGGACGGTTCGGGCAGGCCCCGGCGGCAAACGGTAAAATGTCGGCCATGAAAAAGGAACGCTGGGCGCCCCACGTGACGGTGGCGGCCGTCGTCGAACGCGAAGGCCGGTTTCTGGTCGTCGAGGAGCAAACGTCAGAAGGTTTGCGCATCAACCAGCCGGCCGGGCATCTCGAGCCGGGCGAGACGCTGACGGAAGCCGTCATCCGCGAAACGCGCGAGGAAACGGCGCATACGTTCGTGCCGCAGGCGCTCGTCGGCGCCTATATGATGCATGTCGATCGGCCAGCCGGCGGCGCCACTTATCTGCGCTTCACATTCTGCGGGCGGCCCGAGCCGCTCGCGACGCCGCAGGCGCTCGACGACGGCATCATCCGCGTGCTCTGGCTCACGCGCGACGAGTTGCGCGACTGCGCGCAGCGTCATCGCACGCCGCTTGTCATGCGCTCGCTCGACGATTACCTCGCGGGCCGGCGTTTCCCGCTCGACTTCGTGCACACGCACTCGGTCGGGCCTTGTAACGGCACATAAAAGCCAAGCAGTCGGTCATTCGTTCAATGGGTAAGCAAAGAGTCGTGGTGGGCATGTCGGGCGGCGTCGATTCGTCGGTGACCGCATGGCTGCTCAAGGAAGCGGGTTACGACGTGGTCGGCCTGTTCATGAAGAACTGGGAAGACGACGACGACAGCGAGTACTGCTCGACGCGGCAGGACTGGATCGATGTCGTCTCCGTGGCCGACCTCATCGGCATCGACGTCGAAGCCGTCAATTTCGCGGCCGAATACAAGGAACGCGTTTTTGCCGAGTTCCTGCGAGAGTATTCGGCGGGCCGCACGCCGAATCCAGACGTGCTGTGCAATGCAGAGATCAAGTTCAAGGCATTCCTCGATCACGCGATCGCGCTCGGCGCCGAAACGATCGCCACGGGACACTACGCACGCGTGCGCGAGGTCGATGGGCGCTTCGAATTACTCAAGGCGAAGGACCTCACGAAAGATCAGTCGTACTTTCTGCATCGCCTGAATCAAGCGCAACTCTCGAAGACGCTCTTTCCGCTCGGCGAGATTCCGAAAACGCAAGTAAGGGAGATCGCCGCATCGATCGGTCTGCCGAACGCGAAAAAGAAAGATTCGACGGGCATATGCTTCATCGGCGAGCGGCCGTTCCGCGAGTTTCTGAACCGCTATCTGCCTACCAAGCCGGGGCCGATGAAGACGCCGGACGGCAAAATCGTCGGCGAGCATGTGGGGCTGGCGTTCTATACGCTCGGGCAACGCAAGGGCATCGGAATCGGCGGCAGCAAGTCGGGCAGCGGCGAGCCGTGGTTCGTCGCGCGCAAGGACATGGCCGCCAATACGCTTTACGTCGTGCAAGGTCACGATCATGCATGGCTGCTATCGCCTACGCTCGTAGCCGGCAACACGAGCTGGGTGTCGGGCATGCCCCCCGAACCGGGTAGGCGCTTTGGCGCAAAAACGCGCTACCGGCAAGCCGACGCCGCCTGCACGTTCCAGGCGTCGAAAGCAGCAGCGGATTGCGACGGCGAGGATGGCGAGCGCTTCGCCCTGACGTTCGACGAGCCCCAATGGGCCGTGACGCCGGGGCAATCGGCCGTGCTTTACGATGGCGACGTCTGCTTGGGCGGCGGCATTATCGAATCGGCGCAGAGCGAGACGACAGCCGCCTCGCGTACAGGCGCGGCGTTGGCGGCCGACTGATTCGGCTCGTCGTGCGCCGCCGCCCGCGCACGCGAGCGCCCACGCAAGCTCAATCGCGACGCGCCGATTCGCCCGCGCTCCCTGCGCGCGGCGCATAGCGGCGCTCGATCAACGCAAGCAAGCCGTCGGCCGCCAGCGCGATGGCGCCAAGCACGATCACGGCCGCATAAACGCCGCTCGCGTTGAAGTGGTGAACGCTCTCGTCGATCAGCACGCCGAGCCCGCGCTGCGCCATGAAAATTTCCCCGACCACCGCGCCGGCGAGCGCCAGCGCAAAACGCAGCCGTAAGCTCGTCAACGCTGGTTGCCCGGCCAATGCGTCGCCGGCTGCGACGAGCCCGACGAGCGCCGAAGCGAATGCGATCTTCGATCCGACGCCAAGCCCGAGCCCCAAAGCAAAGACAGCGCCGAACGCAATGCGAAGCGGGAGCGTCAGCGCGGTCAGAACTGCGTGCAGCACATCGCGCGTGACCGGGTAGCGGTTGCAGGCACCGCCCACCGCGCCGCCCAGCGCCGAGCCGATGGCAAGCCCGAGCGCCGCTTCGCCGAACGTCACGCCCGCTTGCGCAACGAGCGCCCCGTGCGACGTGCCTTCGCGCCACCAGTCGACCAGTTGATAAACGATGGCCGACGGCTTGGACCAAAAGAACGGATCGAGCCAGCCGCGCCACGCCGCCAGCTCCCAGAGAATTGCCACAGCGACGCCAAGCGCGAGGAGCGCCGCCACCGCCGTGGCGCGCCGCCGCTCTGCTACGAGATCGCTGCTCGCGCGCATCGCGGGCTCCGCGCGATCGGAAACGCCATCCTGGTGAGACATGGCACGCTCCGTCGGCAATCCGCCCGGCGCTCTCGCCGGGCGACTCGTTAGTGAGGCTAGTTAGTCGGGTTCGTATCGATGAACGATTGACGTTGCGACAGCTTGCCGAAATGCTTGTCGAGATTCGGATACTTCTCGCGCCAATTCAGATCGGGCATGCGGAAATCCAGATAACCGAGCGAGCAACCCACGGCCACGTCGGCCAACGTGTAATGGTTGCTCGCGCACCAAGGCTTGCCGGCAAGGCCCTGCGACATCGCCACGAGCCCCTCGTCGATCTTGCGCCGCTGACGCGCGAGCCAGCCCTCGCTGCGCTGGCCGGCCTCGCGCTGCGTGCCTTCGACGCGAATGAGCACGGCGGCGTCGAGCATGCCGTCGGCGAGCGCCTCCCAGCATCGCACCTCGACGCGCTCGCGTCCCGACTGCGGAATCAGTTTACCGACGGGTGACAACGTGTCGACATATTCGCAGATCACGCGCGAGTCGAATACGGCCTCGCCGTCTTCCATGACGAGACACGGCACCTTGCCGATCGGATTGAACGTGTGAATGGTCGTGTCGGCCGACCAGACATCCTCGAGCACGAATTGATAGTCGATCTTCTTTTCGGCGAGCACGATCCGCGCCTTACGGACGAAGGGGCTCGCGATCGAACCGATTAATTTCATCATCTGTCTTTCTCTCAAGAAAACGCCGGACCCCGCCTTGGAATGGCGTTTGCGTCCACCGCGTCGTGCGCGCGGAACGCATGCGCTGCACGGGCGCCGGCCTCCCCGCCATCCCGCGGGGGCGCCCGCTCGGGAAATCCGCCCGAAAATGCCGGGGCCGACCCGCCGCAGTGCGAGAAAGAGTATAACTTCGCCGACGCCCAAAACGGCATATGTCCGAGGCAACACCGCTTTTGGCGACTTGCCGCCGAGGGCGGCTCGCATCGCTAAACCGCACCGTTTGAGCAGTACAATCGCACGATGAATACGCCGACCGAACCGCCCATCGCCGTCTCCCTCTATCAGGCCCGGCGCGAGCGCGTGCTCGCCGCCATGCGCGCCGCCGGCGCGGGCGTCGCGCTCGTGCCGACCGCGCCCGAGGCGCTACGCAACCGAGATACCGACTACCCGTATCGCCACGACAGCTATTTTTACTACCTGAGCGGGTTCGCCGAGCCGCAATCGTTTATCGTGCTCGATGCAACGGCGCAAACGGGCGAGCCGGCCTCCATTCTTTTTTGTCGGACGAAAAACGCCGAACGCGAGACGTGGGAGGGCTTCCATTACGGGCCCGAGGCCGCGCGCGAAGCGTTCGGCTTCGATGCCGCGTTTCCGATCGAGGAACTCGACACCCAATTGCCGCGCATCATCGGCGACGCCCCGGCGCTGTATTACGGCTTCGGGCGCTCGGCGGAACTGGACGGCCAAGTGCGCCGCTGGCTCGAAGCGGTCCGAGCGCAAAGCCGCAGCGGTATCGTGCCGCCCGTCAAACTCGTCGATCTGATGCCGATGCTCGACGACATGCGCCTCGTCAAAGACGAGCACGAGCTCGCGATCATGCGCGAGGCCGCGCGCATCTCGGCCAAGGCGCACCGCCGCGCGATGCAGGCATGTCGTCCCGGCATGCGTGAATACGAGCTCGAAGCGGAGCTGCTGTACACGTTCCGTCGCCACGGCGCACAAGCGCCCGCGTACGGCTCGATCGTCGCCGCGGGCGCCAATGCCTGTGTCCTGCACTACCCCGCCGGCAATGCCGTGTTGCGCGAAGGCGATCTCGTCCTCATCGACGCCGCTTGCGAGCTGGACGGCTACGCGTCCGACATTACGCGCACGTTCCCCGCGAACGGCCGTTTTTCGCCGGCTCAGCGCGAGCTCTACGACATCGTGCTCGCCGCGCAGCAGGCGGCCATCGATGCGACGCGTCCCGGCGTGAGTTTCGAGGCGCCGCATGACGCCGCCGTGCGCGTGCTGGCTCAAGGGCTGCTCGATACGGGCATCGTCGACCGGACGAAGTTTTCGTCGGTCGACGACGTCATCGCCGAGCGGGCGTACGCGCCTTATTACATGCATCGCACCGGGCACTGGATCGGGATGGACGTGCACGATTGCGGCGACTACCGCGAGCGCGCGGCGCTGCCCGACGCGACGGGTGCGCTGCCATGGCGCACGCTGCGGCCGTCGATGGCGCTCACGATCGAGCCCGGCCTTTACGTGCGCGCGGCGCCGGATGTGCCGGAACACTACTGGAACATCGGCATTCGCATCGAGGACGACGCGATCGTCACCGAGGATGGCTGCGTGCTCATCACGCGCGACGTACCCGTCGAAGCGGATGCGATCGAAGCGCTGATGCGCGACGCCGATCTGGAATCGCCCTCTCCGTAAACCCATGAGCGAGATTCACCCCTTGCACACCCCGCACGAGTTCGACGTGACGATCGTCGGCGCGGGTCCGGTCGGTCTTGCGCTGGCGGCGTGGCTGGCGCGGCGCAGCGGCACAGCCGCCCTCTCGGTGGCGCTCATCGATGCGCGCGACCCCGAGGCAACGGCCGGCGATCCGCGCGCCATCGCCATATCCGAGGGCAGCCGCATGCTGCTCGAGCCGTTCGGCGCGTGGCCCGCCGACGCGAATTCGATCGAGCGCATTCACGTATCGCAGCGAGGGCGGTTCGGCCGAACGCTGATCGAGCGCAACGAGCATGGTTTGCCCGCGCTCGGCTACGTCGCGCGCTACGGATCGATCGTTCATGCGCTTGCGCTCGCCGTACGCCGTACCGGCACGCACTGGTTCACGTCCTGCCGCGCGCTACCGCCGCACGTCGAGCCCGGGGACGATTTCGTCACGCTCGAGATCGATAGCGCGCACGTGCGACGCACGCTCAAAACCCGTGTGCTCGTCAATGCCGAAGGCGGGCTTTACAGCCAGCCGCGCGACAAGCGGCGCCATCCGCGTGCAGATGACGACGCCGCCGCCGCAGACGCGAACGGAAACGCCAACGGCGGACACGCCCGCGCCGGCTCGCACGCCGACGAGGACGGCCTTGCGCCAGCGCATCGGAAGATGGGATCGTCAACCGGCATCGCTTCGCCCGACACGCGCGCCGCTGACAAACGCGACACGCGCGACTACGGCCAAACGGCCATCGTTGGAACCGTCGCCGTTTCTGCCCCCGAGCCGCATGTCGCCTGGGAGCGGTTCACGAATGAAGGACCGATCGCGCTGCTGCCGATGGGCGGCGTGCGTCAGGCCGATTACGCGCTCGTCTGGTGCATGAAGCCCGAGCAAGCGGCCCGGCGCAGCGCGCTGTCCGACGCCCAATTGCTGGCCGAACTCTCGCAAGCGTTCGGCGAGCGCATGGGCCGTTTCGAATCGATCAAGGGCAGAGCCGCCTTCCCGCTGGGGCTCATCGCCGCGCAAACGCTCGTCGAAGGGCGCATCGCATCCATCGGCAACGCGGCGCAAACGCTGCATCCGGTCGCCGGCCAGGGCCTGAACCTCGGGCTGCGGGACGCGCATGCGCTTGCCGATGCGCTCGCGCACGGCGGGCCGACGCCCGAGGCGCTGGCCGCGTTCGCTCGCCGTCGCACGCTCGATCGCCAGATGACGATCGGCGCAACCGACACGCTCGCGCGGCTGTTCACGATCGATTTCGGCCCGCTGGCGATGCTGCGCGGCCTTGCGCTGACGGCCCTCGAATGCGTGCCGCCGGCCAAGATGGCGCTCGCGCGTCAGATGATGTTCGGTCAGCGCCGCTAGAGCACCGAGCCGCCGGAAGCACCTCGTTGCCTGCGCCTCGGCTCCCGGACGAGTCGTTCGTACCGGCCCGCCCGCTCGTCCCGCGCCGTTAACGGTAAAATACGCGTTTCCCTGGTCGCCTTCTCGCGCCCGTGCCCTGCCGGCGCGGGCGGCCGCCCCATTCGATGATGCCAACGCTCGGCTCGCACACTCTGCGCAACAACCTTTTCGTCGCCCCGATGGCGGGCGTGACGGACAGGCCGTTTCGCCAGCTTTGCAAGCGCTTGGGCGCCGGCTACGCCGTATCGGAGATGGTCGCGTCCAACGCCCAGCTCTGGAAAAGCGAGAAGACGATGCGCCGGGCAAATCATGCCGGCGAGGTCGAGCCGATCGCCGTTCAGATCGCAGGCGCCGATCCTGCCATGATGGCCGAAGCGGCGCGCTACAACGTCGAGAACGGCGCCCAGATCATCGACATCAACATGGGCTGTCCGGCCAAGAAAGTCTGCAACGTCGCGGCGGGGTCCGCGCTGCTGCAAAACGAGCCGCTCGTCGTCAGTATCGTCGAGGCCGTCGTCGGGGCGGTGGGCGTCGGGCCCGGCGCGGTGCCGGTCACGTTGAAGATTCGCACGGGCTGGAATCGCGAGAATCGCAACGCCGTGCGCATCGCGCAGCTCGCCCAGGACGCCGGCATTTCGATGTTGACGGTCCACGGCCGTACGCGCGCCGATCTCTACCATGGTCAAGCCGAGTACGACACGATCGCTGCCGTGAAGGCGGCCCTGCGTATTCCCGTCGTCGCCAACGGCGACATCGATTCGCCGGCCAAGGCGCGCGCAGTGCTCGCAGCGACAGGCGCGGACGCCGTCATGATCGGCCGCGCGGCCCAGGGGCGCCCATGGCTGTTCCGTGAGATCGAGCATTTTCTGACGACGGGCGAGATGCTGCCGCCGCCGCGTATCGCCGAAATCCGGCAAGTGATGAACGAGCACCTCGAAGATCACTACGCGTTTTACGGCGAATACACAGGCGTGCGCACAGCGCGCAAGCACATCGGCTGGTACACTCGCGGCCTTTCCGGCGCCAATGCGTTCCGGCACCGGATGAACACGCTCGATACCACACGCGAACAGCTCGTCGCCGTCAACGCCTTCTTCGACGAGCAAGAGGCGCTGTCGGACCGTCTCGTCTATATCGACGAAAACGACGAAAACGACGAAACCTCGGCCGAAAGCGCGGCCGGCCGCGGCGAGCCGAACCGAAACGAACCCTTAGCAGCATGAGCAAGCACAATATCGAACAATGCGTCCGCGACAGCCTGGGCATGTACTTCCAGGACCTCGACGGCGCCAATCCTCACGACGTCTATGACATGGTGATGTCTTGCGTCGAAAAACCGATGCTCGAGGTGGTGCTCGAGCGGGCCGGCGGCAATCAGTCGCTGGCTGCCGACTATCTCGGCATCAACCGCAATACGTTGCGCAAGAAGCTGCAGCAGCACGGCCTGCTGTGACGCGCCACCCTCGTTCCTTTCCGGCCATCGTCCCCATCATGATCAAGCAAGCGCTCATTTCCGTTTCCGATAAGTCCGGCATCGTCGAATTCGCTCGTTCGCTGTCCTCCCTCGGCGTCAACATTCTGTCGACGGGCGGCACGGCGAAGCTGCTCGCCGACGCGGGCCTTCCCGTCACCGAAGTGGCCGATTACACGGGCTTTCCCGAGATGCTCGACGGGCGCGTGAAGACGCTGCACCCGAAGGTGCACGGCGGCATTCTCGCGCGCCGAGATCTGCCCGAGCATATGGCCGCGCTCGAAGCGCACGGCATCCCGACGATCGATCTGCTCGTCGTGAACCTTTACCCGTTCGTCGCGACGGTTTCGAAGGACGACTGCACGCTCGAGGACGCCATCGAAAACATCGATATCGGCGGCCCGACGATGCTGCGCTCCGCGGCGAAAAATCACCGCGACGTCACCGTCGTCGTCGATCCGGCCGATTACGAAACCGTGCTCGAAGAAATGCGTGCGAACGGCAACAGCGTCGGCTATACGACCAATTTCCGCTTGGCGACGAAGGTATTCGCGCATACGGCGCAATACGACGGCGCGATCACGAACTATTTGACGAGCCTGACCGAAGCGCTGCAACACTCGTCGCGCGTCGCCTATCCGAACACGCTCAACGTTGCATTCGAGAAGGTTCAGGACCTGCGCTACGGCGAGAATCCGCATCAAAGCGCGGCGTTCTACCGGGACATGAAGATGCCCGCGGGCGCGCTGGCCGGCTACCGTCAGCTGCAAGGCAAGGAACTGTCGTACAACAACATCGCCGATTCCGACGCGGCGTGGGAATGCGTGAAGACGTTCGACGCGCCGGCCTGCGTCATCGTCAAGCATGCGAATCCGTGCGGCGTGGCCGTGGCGGAGGATCCTGCTCAGGCCTATGCCAAGGCATTCCAAACGGACCCCACTTCGGCGTTCGGCGGGATCATCGCATTCAATCGCGAAGTAGACGAAGCGGCTGCTCAAGCCGTCGTCAAGCAGTTCGTCGAAGTCCTGATCGCACCGTCGCTGACCGATGCCGCCAAGCAAGTGTTCGCCGCCAAGCAGAATGTGCGCGTGCTCGAGATCGCCTTGGGCGACGGCCACAACATGTACGACTTCAAGCGTGTCGGCGGCGGGTTGCTCGTCCAGTCGCCCGATTCGCGCAACGTGCTGCCGCGCGACTTGCGCGTGGTGACGAAGCGTCATCCCACGCCGCAGGAAATGGACGATCTGATGTTCGCCTGGCGCGTCGCGAAGTTCGTGAAATCGAATGCGATCGTGTTCTGCGGCAAGGGCATGACGCTCGGCGTCGGCGCCGGCCAAATGAGCCGCGTCGATTCCGCGCGCATCGCGAGCATCAAGGCGGAAAATGCCGGGCTTTCGCTGAAGGGCTCGGCCGTGGCTTCCGATGCGTTCTTCCCGTTCCGCGACGGGCTCGACGTGGTCGTGGCGGCGGGCGCCACTTGCGTCATCCACCCGGGCGGTTCGATGCGCGACGACGAAGTGATCGCCGCGGCCGACGAACACAATATCGCCATGGTCATGACGGGCGTGCGGCATTTCCGTCACTGATCGAATACGCTCGAAGGATCGATCCTTCGAGCGAGCGGCAACCTCGCATCGCTGCAGAAAAACCCGGCCTCGTGAACTGCACCCCAAAAGTTGGACATCGGTCCATCCTTTGGGGTGTTTTTGTTGGCACTTTGCGGAACCTCGTGCGAAGGGAGCCGTTTGTCCTTCTTCCATCGGTCCGGTTTTTGCCCGTGCGCGCGCTACACCGGCAGACGTGCTGTCATGCTTAGCGCTCGCGCCACGACCGAGATCCGACCTATGCCCTATTCCCTCGTTGAGCCGGAGCACTTTACCGACGAACATCGGTCATTCATCGAACGGTTCGCTCGAACGATCGAAGTCGCATCGTCAGGCAGCGGCGTCATCGCGGGTGCAAAGGATATTCGGTCGCGCCATCTCACAGCTAGCGATTCCTACGGGCGCATAGTCGGGCTGCCGTGCGGCCGGGACGTGACCGGCCGAATGGATCGCGACATGCCGTGCGAAGGCACCTCGGCGTTCGCCGACTGCTATGTACGCGAGGACCAGCGCTTGATCGAGCTCGGCAACATTGCGGCGCTCAAATCGGTACTCAACATCCACCGATACGATACGGGACTGAGCGCGCTCGTATTCGATAAGTTCTTGCTGAAGCACCGCCCGTCGAAATCGATCCTTGGCATCGTCTATTGCGCCTATGAGACCAACCTAGCTCGATTTACGTCGTTGTTCCCCGAATACTGGTCTCAGTTCGGGTGCGGTTGCAGTATCGAGCGCGTGGACAGTGAAGTTATCGACGATATCGGGCGGCTGTCCGGCCTCGAGCACGAGGTCGCCTTTTTACTGGCGCTGGGTTACGACGCTGAGGCGATCGCGCGTGTGATGCGGCGATTGCTCCCGGGTACCGACAGCGGCGTTGGCACAGCGTTGCACGGCATCGCCGACAAGATGGCGACGGCCGGCATCCCCTTCGCGAACATACGCGACCGCCTGATCGACGCGCGCGTCCATCAACACATGCCCATGACGTTTTTCGATAAAGTCGTCGGATTGCGAACTTAGGAGTCCTCGTGTCACGTTTTCCCTCGCTGGGTCCGAATACCTACTTGCTCGGCGTCGCCCGCGGCCGGGATAGGCTCGATACGCCTGCGCTGTTGCTTGATCGCCCCGCGCTCGAACGCAATATCGCGAAAATGGCGGCCACGGCCAAACACCACGGCATCGGGTTGCGTCCTCACGTGAAGAGCCATAAGTCGGTGCGCATTGCCCATATGCAGATCGATGCCGGCGCGCTCGGCGTAAGCTGCGCCACGCTCGGCGAAGCGGAGGCGATGATCGAAGCCGGCGTGCCGGGCGTACTCGTCACGTCGCCCATCGTCAGTTCGAACAAGCTGCGCCGGCTCGCCGCGCTCGCAGAAGAAGCCGGCCCGCGCCAGTTGATGGTCGTCGTGGACGACGCCCGCAACGTGGCGGAATTGGCTGTGCATGCGGCACGGCTTGCCGTCCCTTTGGATGTGCTCATCGATTATCACTCGGGATATCACCGAACCGGCGTCGCCGATGAGCGCGCCGCGCTGGAACTGGCTCGGGCGATAGCCGAATCCGGTTCGCTGAACCTGCGTGGCGTGCAAGCCTACGGCGGACATCTGCAACATATCGAAGGCCGCACGCGGCGCGACGAAGCGGCGGCACAACTGCGCAGCACCGTGGCGGCGCTCGTCGCGTCGCTCGAATCGGCCGGCATGCCGATCGAGATCGTGACAGGCGTGGGAACGGGCACCCACGAGATGGACGCCGCCGCCGGTGTGTTCACCGAGATGCAGCCCGGCTCCTACGTGTTCATGGACGCAGAGTACGAGCATGTCTTGGCCGATGAAGGCCGCGCCTCGCCGTTCGAGACTTCGCTGTTCGTGCAGAGCACGGTCGTCAGCACGCAGGCGCCGTCGTGGGTCACGATCGACGCCGGCACGAAGGCCTTCGCCACCGACAGCGGCTTGCCCGTCGCTGCACGTGGGGTCGGCGGCCTGTCCGAGTATGCGTTTTTCGGCGACGAGCACGGCAAACTCACCGTCGATGCCGAGCACCGGCCTTCGCTCGGCGCACACATCGAATTCGTCACTCCGCACTGCGATCCCACGGTCAACCTATACGATCGGTATCACGTGGTCGATGGCGACGCGCTCGTCGATATCTGGCCGATCGAGGCGCGCGGCCGGCTTTGAGGGAGACAGGGCGGCACTTGGATCGTCCGATAGGCGCGCCGCCTCGTTCGTTGTAGTATTCCGGGCACTTGGTCCGGTTTTTGTTCATGAGAATCCTCGGTATCGACCCCGGCTTGCGCGTCACGGGTTTTGGCGTGATCGAGCAGACGGGGCAGCGGCTCACCTATGTGACGAGCGGCGTCATTCGCACGGGCGACGGCGATCTGCCCTCCCGTCTCGGCACGATTTTCGACGGCGTATCGGCGTTGATCCGTCAGCACGCGCCCGATCAATCGGCCATCGAAAAAGTCTTCGTCAACGTCAATCCACAGTCGACGCTTCTGCTCGGGCAAGCGCGCGGCGCAGCGATCTGCGGGCTCGTATCCGGCGGCGTGCCGGTAGCCGAGTACACCGCGTTGCAATTGAAACAGGCCGTCGTCGGATACGGCCGCGCGACGAAGGACCAAATGCAGCAAATGGTCGTGCGGCTGCTGTGTTTGACCGGCGTGCCGGGCACCGACGCGGCCGATGCGCTCGGTATGGCCATTTGCCACGCCCACGGCGGCAATACGCTCGATACGCTCGGCGGGATCGCACCGGCGCTCGCCAAGAAAGGCCTGCGCGTGCGGCGCGGCCGTCTCGTGGGATAGGGAGCCGCGCCAACCGCGGCACATCGCCACATCGCCACATCGCCACATCGGCACATCGCCACATCGCCACATCGCCACATCGCCACATCGCCACATCGCCACATCGGCACATCGGCACATCGGCACACGGTTGCCGGCCGAGCGCCGCGGTACGCTACACTCGCGCTTTCGGTTCACGCCTACACGCCATGATCGGTCGCATCGCCGGCATTCTGCTCGAGAAAAATCCGCCTCATTTGCTCGTCGATTGCAACGGCGTCGGCTATGAGGTCGACGTGCCGATGAGCACGTTCTACAACTTGCCGTCCACGGGCGACAAGGTCGCGCTGCTCACGCAGCTCATCGTGCGCGAAGACGCGCATCTGCTGTACGGTTTCGGCACCGTTCAGGAGCGCGCGACGTTCCGCGAATTGCTCAAGATCAGCGGCATCGGCGCCCGCATGGCCCTTGCGGTCCTGTCGGGCATGAGCGTGCAAGAGCTCGCGCAAGCCGTCACGCTGCAAGACGCCGCGCGCCTCACCCGTGTGCCCGGCATCGGGAAAAAGACGGCGGAACGGCTGCTGCTGGAGCTCAAGGGCAAGCTCGGCGCCGATATCGGCGCGGCCGCGGCCGCCGCCTCGCCGTCCGATCATGCATCCGACATCCTGAACGCGCTGCTCGCGCTCGGGTACTCGGAAAAGGAAGCGCTCGCGGCGATCAAGAACGTCCCGGCGGGCACGGGCGTCTCCGAAGGCATCAAGCTCGCGCTCAAGGCGCTGTCCAAAGCCTAGGCGCGCCACGTCGCGCGCATGCCGGGTGGCGTTTGACGGCCCGGCGCGCGCGGTACAATGGCACGCATGATCGAAACCGACAAGCTCGCTGCCGAGCGCATCATTTCCGCCGCGCCCGCCTCGTCGCACGAAGAAGCGTTCGAGCGCGCGCTGCGCCCGCGTCAGCTCGACGAGTATGTCGGGCAGGAAAAGGTGCGCGGTCAGCTCGAAATCTTCATCGAAGCCGCGAAACGCCGCTCCGAAGCGCTGGACCACGTGCTGCTGTTCGGGCCGCCGGGTCTCGGCAAGACGACGCTCGCCCACATCATCGCGCGGGAAATGGGCGTGAACCTGCGGCAAACGTCGGGGCCAGTGCTCGAACGGGCTGGCGACTTGGCTGCGTTGCTCACGAATCTCGAAGCGAACGACGTGCTGTTCATCGACGAAATCCACCGGCTTTCGCCCGTCGTCGAAGAAATCTTGTATCCGGCGCTCGAGGATTACCAGATCGACATCATGATCGGCGAGGGGCCGGCCGCGCGCAGTGTGAAACTCGATTTGCAGCCGTTCACGCTCGTCGGCGCGACGACGCGCGCGGGCATGCTGACGAATCCGCTGCGAGACCGCTTCGGCATCGTGGCGCGTCTCGAGTTTTACGACGCCGAGCAGCTCGCCCGCATCGTTCGGCGTTCCGCGGCGCTGCTCGGGGCGCAAATGCACCCCGAAGGCGCGCTGGAGATTGCCAAGCGCTCACGCGGCACGCCCCGAATCGCCAACCGATTGCTGCGCCGCGTGCGCGACTATGCCGAGGTCAAGGCCGACGGCGCCATCACGGCGCGGGTCGCCGATGCCGCGCTGGCCATGCTCGACGTCGATCCGGTGGGCTTCGATCTCATGGATCGTAAGCTGCTCGAAGCGATTCTGCATAAATTCGACGGCGGCCCTGTCGGCGTAGACAATCTTGCGGCGGCGATCGGCGAGGAGCGCGATACGATCGAGGACGTGCTGGAGCCGTATCTGATTCAGCAAGGATTCCTGCAACGCACGCCGCGTGGACGCGTAGCCACGCTCGCGGCTTACCGTCATTTCGGGCTGGCCGCCCCCGACGCTGCCAGCGCCGTTCGCACGCTGTGGGACGACGAGGGCAACGCGTAAGCGCCCTGCCGCTCGCCCGCCCCCCCCCCACTCGGAGGCCCATCGCCATGTCGGAACCGGCGAAACAACGAGGAAACGGGCAAAGCTCACCGATTCCACCGTTCGTCATGCGCCTGCGAGAGCGGATTTCGCAAAACGTGCTCAGCGTGACGAGCGGCAGTGGGCCCACGCTCGATTACAGCCAGCCGCCCGGCGACGAGGGCCTGTTCGGTCCCCATGCCGTGTGTTGGCGCGTGCACGCCGATTTCACGTCGATGATGATCGGCGGCATCAGCGCGCTGATGTTACAGGCGCTGCATCCGCTCGCACTCGCGGGGGTCTGGGATCATTCGACGTTTCGGACGGATATGCGCGGGCGTCTGCGTCGCACCGCGACGTTCATCGCGGGCACGACCTACGGCGCGCGCGCCGATGCGCTGACGCTCATCGAGCGCGTCAAACGAATCCACTTGGCGGTGCAAGGCGTCGCGCCCGACGGCCGCCCGTATCGCGCCAGCGATCCGGCGCTGCTGACGTGGGTTCACGTCGCCGAGGTTTCGAGCTTTTTAGCGGCGCACCTGCGCTATGTGAACCCGTCCATGCCGCGCTCGGAACAGGACCGGTACTTCGCCGAAGTGGCGTTGATCGCGAGATTGCTTGGGGCGGCCGAGGTGCCGGAAACGTCCACGCAAGTCGCTGACTATCTAGCTTCCATGCGCCCGGAACTCGAAGCGGGGCCGCGCACCTGCCAAGTTGTCGACATCCTGCGTCATGCGGCCCCGCCCGACCGTCCGCTCATGCGGCCGGCCGTAAGCCTGATGTTCAACGCAGCGGTGGACCTGCTGCCCGGCTGGGCGCAGCAGAGGCTGGGCTTCACGCCGCTCGCGCGCATGCAAGCCGCCATGGCTCGCCCGGGGGTGCGAGTCGTCGGGCCTTTCATCCGATGGGCGCACGTCAATGCGGTTTCGAAGCGCGCACGGCGACGGGCCGCCGCGGGTCGGGAAACGAATGGCGGCTAACCGTGTGCGGCGCCTGCGCGCCTGTCGAGCCCATCGTCGTCGCTCGCTGCGCCCAAATGGGCGATGTCGGCCCATTCGAGCACGCGCGCCTTGCCCGCTTCCCCGAACTCGACCGTATTGACGCTCGTATTGAGCAGCGGATAGTTGCGCGGCGCCTCCAACTCCAGCCCGTGAGCGAACCGATAGATGCAATCGAGCACACCGCCGTGCGTCACGCAGGCGATTCTGCCGCCCGGATGGGCTTGCACGATTTCCGTCACGGCATGAACCACACGGTGGTAGAACGCGCGCACCGATTCCCCGCCCTCGGGCGCAAACCCCGCATCGCGCGTTTGCCAACGCGCGTAGTCATCGGGAAAGCGTTGTGCGATTTCAGCGCTGTCGTGTCCCTGGAACACCCCGTAAGCGCGCTCGCGCAAGCCTGCGACGAGCCGCAACGCAAGCCCGAGCGCCGCCGCCGTAGGCTGCGCCGTTTGCCGGGCGCGCTGCAAATCGCTCGAGTAGATCGCATCGAGCCGCATTCCGTCGCGTGCTTCGCGCGATAACCGCTCGGCCAGTTGTCGCGCTTGCTCGACACCGGTGTCGGCAAGCGGAATGTCGATATGCCCCTGGATGCGCTTGATGCGATTCCAAGCGGTTTCGCCATGTCGAATGAAAAGAACTTGAGTCGGCATCGGCAATGAATCTCAAAAGACCGTCAGGGCCGCGTTTGCAGCCAAAACGTGACTGGGCCGTCGTTCACGAGCGAGACTTGCATCATTGCGCCGAATTCGCCCGTCTCGACGATCGGGTGCGCGGCGCGCGCCGAAGCGACGAAATGATCGAACAGGCGCTTGCCGTCCTCCGGCGCCGCCGCCGGGGTGAAGCTTGGCCGCAGGCCGCTGTTCGTGTCCGCCGCGAGCGTAAATTGCGAAACGAGCAGTAAGCCCCCGGCACGCCCTGCGCCATCGATGTTGCTCACCGGCAGGTTCATCTTGCCGGCGGCATCGCTGAATACGCGGTACCCGAGCACCTTGGACAGCAACTTATCGGCACTCGCTTCGGTATCGCCGCGCTCCGCGCACACGAGCGCCAGCAGACCCGCGCCGATTTCCCCCGTGACGCGTTCTCCTACGCGCACGCTGGCCTGCGTAACCCGCTGGATGAGCGCGATCATCGGCGCCCCTCTTTTCGGCATGCAGGCGACCGGCGCGCGCGAAACGGAGCCATTGCGTTCGGGATCAGCACGATTGTCCCCTTACGCCGTGAGTGTGACGCGCGCAAAACGGCGCTTGCCGACTTGCACCACGTACTCACCGGCCTCGACCTTGAGCGCCTTGTCCGAGACGACCGTGCCGTCGATACGCACGCCGCTTTGCTCGATGTTGCGCAACGCCTCGCTCGTCGAAGGAACGAGCCCGGCTTGCTTGAGCAACTGGCCGATCCCAAGCGGCGCGCCGGCCAGCGTGACCGAGGGAATATCGTCGGGCACGCCGCCCTTCGCGCGATGGTTGAAATCTTCGAGCGCACGCTCGGCGTCGGCCTGCGAATGAAAACGCGCGACGATTTCCTGCGCAAGCAGCACTTTGAAGTCCCGCGGATTGCGCCCTTCCTCCGCTTCCCGGCGGAATCGCGCGATCTCATCGAGGCTGCGGAAGGACAGCAATTCGAAGTAGCGCCACATCAGCACGTCGGAGATGCTCATGAGCTTGCCGAACATATCGTTCGGCTTCTCGCTGATGCCGACGTAGTTGTTCTTCGACTTCGACATCTTATCGACGCCGTCGAGCCCTTCCAGCAACGGCATCGTCAAAATGCACTGCTGTTCTTGACCATACTGCTTCTGCAACTCTCGGCCGACGAGCAGATTGAATTTCTGGTCGGTTCCGCCAAGCTCGAGATCGGCGTTGAGCGCGACCGAATCGTACCCTTGCATCAGCGGGTAGAGAAATTCGTGGATCGAAATCGGCACGCCGCCTTGGAAACGCTTCGTGAAATCGTCGCGTTCGAGCATGCGGGCGACGGTGTAGCGCGACGCGAGCTTGATCATGCCGTCGGCGCCGAGCGGCATCGACCATTCGCTGTTGTAGCGGATTTCGGTCTTCTCTCGGTCGAGCACGAGCGCCGCTTGCTCGAAGTACGTCTTGGCGTTCGATTCGATCTGCTCGCGCGTGAGCGGCGGCCGCGTCGCATTGCGGCCCGACGGATCGCCGATCAACGACGTGAAGTCGCCGATCAGAAAAATGACCGTATGGCCAAGATCCTGGAGTTGGCGCATCTTGTTCAGCACGACCGTATGACCGATGTGAATATCGGGAGCGGTCGGATCGAGGCCGAGCTTGATCCGCAACGGCGAACCCGTGGCCGCGCTGCGTGCGAGCTTTTGCGCGAACTCCTCTTCGATCAGCAATTCATCGGCGCCGCGCTTTGCGACGGCGAGTGCGTGCCGAACCTCGTCCGTGATCGGATGCGGCGTGGCGGGCTTGGAGGTGGAGTCGGTGCTCATCTTGAAATCGGTTGATCCCGCGGGGGAACGGTGCAAAAGCCTCGATTGTCCCATATCTCGCGCGGCCGCTAGCGGATCGGGGCAGTGCTTAGCGCGTTTGGGGATTCTCGCGGATAATCGGTCCCGCGAAGGGGCGCGCAGGCGTTTCCTTTCGCGCGGCCGCAAGGCCCGCAACGACGACGAGGAGCAAGAATTGGCGGCAAGCACCGATAAACCCGGCGCCGACGGCGTGTACTTCGGACTGATGTCCGGCACGAGCATGGACGGCGTCGACGGCATCGCGGTCGAGTTCCGCGCCGGCGAAGCGCTGCGCGTGTTGGCGGACGCTTTCGTCGGGTTCCCCGACGGCTTGCGCGAAGCGCTATTCGCACTGCAGCAACCCGGCGAAAACGAGATCGAGCGCGAAGCGCTCGCCGCTTCCGCGCTGGCTGCGCGCTACGCCGTCTGCTGCCACGAGTTGCTGCGTAGCGCGAACGTTCCGCCCTCTGCCGTTCGCGCGATCGGCGTACACGGGCAAACGGTGCGCCATCGTCCGGAAAAAGGCTATACGCGTCAGATCAACAATCCGGCGTTGCTCGCGGAAATGACGCATATCGACGTGATCGCCGATTTCCGAAGCCGGGACGTCGCGGCCGGCGGCCAGGGTGCGCCGCTCGTTCCGGCTTTTCATGCGCAGATTTTCGGCGCGCGCGACGAAACGCGCGTCGTCTGTAATCTGGGCGGCATCAGCAATATCACGGTACTGCCGCCCGCTCCATCGCAACCGCCAAGGCGCGGCCCACCGCCCATGAGCGGTCCGGCAACGCAAGACGAACTCGTTCGCGGCTTCGACTGCGGCCCCGCCAATGTGCTGCTCGACGAGTGGGCGCGACGGCACCTGCGGGCGCCCTTCGACGAAGGCGGGCGCTTTGCGGCCGCGGGGGCCGTGAACCAGCCGCTATTGAATGCCCTGCTCGCCGAGCCGTTTTTCGAACAGGCGCCGCCCAAAAGTACCGGACGCGACCTGTTCAACAGTGAATGGCTCGACGCAAAGCTGGCCGGATTCGAGGATCTGGCCCCTGCCGATGTCCAAGCCACGCTGCTTGCGCTGACGGCTGTGAGCATCGCGCGCGAAATCGAGCGGCACGCACCCGATTGCCGTGGCGTGTTCCTCTGCGGAGGGGGCGCCCGCAACCCCGAATTGCTGAAGGCGCTCGAACGCGCGCTCGATCAAACAGGGGTGACAGGCGTGCCCGTCATGACGACCGAGGCGCTAGGCGTGCCCCCGCATCACGTGGAAGCCCTGGCGTTCGCCTGGCTCGCGATGCGGTGCGTCGAACGGGCAACGGGCAATTTGCCGGCAGTCACAGGTGCAGCGGGCGAGCGAGTGCTGGGGGCGATTTATCCTCGTTGACGGTTAACGGTTATCGGTTAACCGTCAACGGCTGACGGTCGACCGCTCAACGGTCGCTCAGCCTCCGTCCGACACAAGGTACGGCACCGAGCCGCAACGGGCTCCCCTACAGAAACGGCGCCGCATCGCCAATGTGTGCCGTGACGGTCGTCTCAGCCAAATAAAAATGCCGTTCAGTCTTAAACCGAACGGCATTAGGGCCGAAGCCCGTTTTAGCGGCGCGGTCCGACGCACAGCAATGAAGCGGTACGCCGGTCAGCTACGACGCCCGTCAAACAGAGAACGACGATCCGCAACCGCACGTGGTCGAGGCATTCGGATTCTTGATGACGAACTGGGCGCCGTTGATATCGTCCTTATAGTCGATCTCGGCGCCGACCAAGTACTGGTAGCTCATCGAATCGATCAACAGTTGGACGCCCGCCTTGTTCATGATGGTGTCGTCCTCGTTGACCGCTTCGTCGAACGTGAAACCGTACTGGAAGCCCGAGCAGCCGCCGCCTTGCACGAACACGCGCAGTTTGAGGTCGGGGTTGCCTTCCTCCTCGATCAATTGCTTCACTTTCTCGGCCGCTGCGTCCGTAAAGACGAAGGGGCTCGGCATCTCGGTCACAGGGGTATCGGTGACGGCGCTCATTCGAATTCTCCAAAAAAGCCTTTCAGCGCTATTGTATGGCCCTTCGCCAACTCGTGCTGCTCCTCGATGCGGTAACCCTATGAATGCAATGGGTTCTCGCACACGCTACGAGGCCGGACGGCCCGAGCACCGGGCGCGGACGGGCGTGAGCGAACCGAGTTCGCACGAACCGGAACGTGAAAGCCCGAAGACGAAAGCCTAGCGAAAGGCCAACGAAAAAGCCGCCGTGCATATGCAGCGGCGGCTTTTTCGGCAGCGGCCCGCCATGGGCGGGCGCCTCGAAACGATTAACGCTTCGAGAATTGCTTACGGCGACGTGCCTTGTGGAAGCCGACCTTCTTACGCTCGACTTCACGCGCATCGCGCGTCACGAAGCCGGCGTTCGAGAGCGCGGGCTTCAACGTCGCGTCGTAGTCCATCAGTGCACGCGTGATGCCGTGACGAACAGCGCCCGCTTGACCCGTTTCACCGCCGCCCGAAACGTTGACCTTGATGTCGAACGTCGTGGCGTGGTTCGTGAGCTCGAGCGGCTGACGCACGATCATCAGCGACGTTTCGCGCGAGAAGTAATCCGCAATAGGCTTGCCGTTGACGACGATGTCGCCCTTGCCAGCCTTGATGAAGACACGAGCGACAGCGCTCTTGCGGCGGCCCGTACCGTAGTTCCAGTTACCGATCATGTGGGCTCCCCTTAGATCTCGAGCGCCTTCGGCTGTTGAGCCGAATGCGGATGCGTGGCTTCAGCGTAGACCTTCAGCTTCTTGATCATCGCGTAGCCGAGCGGGCCCTTCGGCAGCATGCCCTTGACCGCCTTCTCGAGCGCACGGCCCGGGAAGCGTTCTTGCATCTTGCCGAACGTCGTTTCGTAGATGCCGCCCGGGTAACCCGAGTGACGGTAGTACTTCTTGTCCGTGGTCTTGTTGCCCGTGACCTTCAGCTTGCCGGCGTTGATGACGATGATGAAATCACCGGTGTCGACGTGCGGAGTGAACTCAGGCTTATGCTTGCCGCGAAGACGGCGTGCCACTTCGCTGGCGACACGGCCGAGAACCTTATCCGTCGCGTCAATCACGTACCATTCGCGCGTCACCTCTTCGGCTTTGGCGGAAAACGTCTTCATGATCGATCCAAAAAATTGACCTGCCCTTCTCTTTTTTCCTGCTTGGATGTGACGCGTCGAGGCGTCGTGCAGGCTCTCCCTGTTCTTCTTCCGCGGGCATGGATGCGGAAAAGCCCTTAATTATAAAGGAATTTGCCGAGCGGAGTCAAAGGCGGCAATGCACGCCCGCTCGCGAACGCCGCCGACGCCGGAAAACGCCCTGAGACGCCATCGGCACGGTACCTCGAGCGCCGTGGAAACCGACGGACAACGAGGCGGGGCGGGCCGAAGAACGCAAGGCCGCAAAAAAAAGCCCGAACACTCGGCTCGGGCTTAATCCACCTAAGGAGGAGGGTGGAGGAGACATGCGGAGATTGTCGAAGACGACAACCAATGAAACGCATTGTACAGATCGAAGCCGCCATAGGCAAGAAAATTTGCATTACGAAAATTGAATTCACAATGCGAAATGCAAGACAGCCGGACAGGACGGTGAGCCGGCTCTGTGCCGGACGCCCGGCGGGGCTACAATGCGAGTCCAACAGACTGGAAACGTACGTCAACACAGCGGGAGTCGCGCTATGGAATGCAAAGTGAGCTGGATGGGTCCCGACGGCATGGCTTTTGCGGCCGAAACCGGCAGCGGCCATCTGGCGATGATGGACGGCGCGCCGGAAGGCGGCGGGCGCAATCTGGCGCCGCGGCCGATGGAAATGGTGCTGCTCGGCACGGGCGGCTGTACGGCGTACGACGTCGTGATGATTCTGAAAAAGAGCCGCCAGGACATCGCCGGATGCTCGGTGACCTTGAAGGCCGAGCGCGCCAGCGAAGATCCGAAGGTCTTCACGAAAGTGCATTTCCACTTCACCGTCACGGGCAAGAACCTGAACCCGGCCACCGTCGAGCGCGCCATCAATCTGTCGCACGACAAATATTGTTCGGCATCCATCATGCTCGCGAAGACGGCCGAACTGACGCACTCGTTCGAAATCGTCGAAACCTGACGCGTTGGGCGCAGCGTGCTGTCAAAAAAAAGCCGGCGCCCCTGGGGACGCCGGCTTTTTCGTACGAGTGGCAAAGCAGACCGGTAAGCCGGATTCTGTGCATTCGCAGCGCCTTACGGCACCGCGAACGTGGCAGCCATTCCTCTAGGCACGCCATTGCTGACGTGCTCGAGCTTCCTACCCGCAGGCGAGACGGGGGCCCCGCCTTGCGTCCGAAGACGCGTGCCTGCCTATTTGGAATTGCTCCGGGTGGAGGTTGCCGTGCCGTCTGCGTCGCCGCAGCCGCGGTGCGCTCTTACCGCACCGTTTCACCCTTACCTGATCCCGGCTTTCGCCGGGCCATCGGCGGTTTGCTCTCTGTTGCCCTGTTCCGCGTGTCGCCACGGATGGCCGTTAGCCATCACCCTGCCCTATGGAGTCCGGACTTTCCTCGCCCTTTCCGGTCACCCGGAAAAGCCGCGGCTGCCTGGCCTGCTTTGCAACGGGCGAGTGTACCACCGCGCTCCTGCCTCGGCTCGCCGAGCATGAGCATGCCACTATGAAGCACCCGATGCCGGCATGCGTCGCCCGACGGCACGCTTGCCGTGACGCCGCAGCAATACACTAGCCCGAAGACCGTTCGGAAGTGCTTTCACGACGACGTTCCGCTGTGCGCCGCCCGGCGCGAAAGACGGCGGCATCGGCATAGAACGCCGGGTCGGCGTTGGCCGCCCAAAAGCCCGGCACGCCGAGCACGGGCAGCGGCGCATATCGCACGTTCTCGAGCACGGCAGGATCGGCGAGCGACGCCGCCACGGACTCGTCCAGCCACTCGTCACGCGCGCGTTGCGTCCAGCCGAAGTAGTCTGCCGGGGCCGAAACGATCCACGCGTGCCCCGTGCACGCCTTATACGGCGCGACGAGTTTTTCGAGCAAGGCGTGGCCGAACACACGCGCCTCGCAGCGCGTACCCCACGCGGCCCGTTCCTCGACGAACAAGCGCCGCCAATCGAACGCAGTAAGCGCCGCGCTCAACAGCGGATCGGCGCAGACGAACAGCATCGCGTTTTCGTCGAACAGCGTCAGGAAATCGCGGGCGGCGCCGCGGGCGCCACGAATGCCGTCCCGCTGGATCGCGCTCGCCTGATGCGCATTGAGCGTCGCTTTCACGCGCGGATGGGCAAACCATATCAGGGCGTTGAAGAAATCGTGGAGGTTATGGCGCGTGGGTACGCCGCCCGTCGCTGCAATATGGGCTTCGTAAGCCGTACCGGCAGGCAGCGCCGCTTGCTCGATGAACGAAAGAGGGCGGCCGTCGCCGGTCAAATGGCCCGCCTCGCGGGCTTCGCGCGCGAGCATGCCGACGAAGTCGGCGCCCTCGTCCAAGCGTTGATGCCAACGCAAGCCGCGCTGCGCATAAGGCGCGAGCCAGGGCGCGGACCAATCGATGCGACCGAGCCCGGCGATCGCCGATGGCGGTTCGCCGTCGCGAGCGAGCGCCCGAGTCCACGCCTCCATGCCGAGCTTATCGTGCTCGCTCAGCGCAATCGCCAACCGATCGCTTCGCCGCCGCGCAACGGAACGACCGACGCTTCGCCCGCGACGATTTCAGCCGGCAGCGTCCACGTCTCGCGCGCGAGCGTCACACGCTCGCTGCTGCGCGGCAGGCCGTAAAAATCCGGTCCGAAGAAGCTGGCGAACCCTTCGAGCTTATCGAGCGCGCCGGCATTGTCGAACGCTTCGGCATAGAGTTCGAGCGCATGCAACGCGGTATAGCAGCCCGCGCAGCCGCAGGCGTGCTCCTTCAAGCCCTTCGGGTGCGGCGCGCTATCGGTGCCGAGGAAAAAGCGCGGATTCCCCGAAGTCGCCGCTTCGACGAGCGCGACGCGGTGAGTTTCGCGCTTGAGCACGGGCAGGCAGTAATAGTGCGGGCGAATGCCGCCTTGGAAAATCGCATTCCGGTTATAGAGCAAGTGATGCGCGGTGATCGTCGCGCCGAGCAGGCCGGCCGGCCCGCCGTCGTCGCGGACGTATTGCGCCGCGTCTTTCGTCGTGATGTGCTCGAACACGACTTTGAGCTCCGGGAAATCGCGGCGCAGCGGAATCATCACGCGGTCGATGAAGACCTTCTCGCGATCGAACAGGTCGATCGCCGAATCGGTCACCTCGCCGTGCACGAGCAGCGGCATGCCGACCTCCTGCATCGCCTCGAGCGTCTTCGCGCATTTCGACAGATCGGTCACGCCGAAGTCCGAATTCGTCGTCGCACCTGCCGGATACAGCTTGACGCCGTGAACGAACCCGCTTTCCCGCGCCCGGCGAATCTCGCCGGGCGGCGTGTTGTCGGTGAGATATAGCGTCATCAGCGGTTCGAACGTCGAGCCGATCGGCAGCGCCGCCAAGATTCGGTCGCGATAAGCCCGAGCGGCCTCGACCGTCGTCACCGGCGGCTTCAGATTCGGCATGACGATCGCACGGCCGAACTGGCGCGTGGTATGCGGCAGCACGGCGGCGAGCATTTCGCCGTCGCGCAAGTGCAAATGCCAGTCGTCGGGACGGGCCAAGGTGAGCGAGGACGGCGCGCCGGTCTTGAGCGCGGCATTCGGGGACGAATCGGGAACGGTCATGGCGACGATCGGGCAAGTCAGGCAACGGAGCCGGCGGGGGCACCGCACGGCAAAGGAGTGAACGACATCGGGCCGAGCCAGCCGCCCGCCCTCGTGGAAAAACCGCAACGGGCAGGCCCAACGGCGCGCCGATTTCGCTTTTTTCGGCCGGCGGCTCGGTATATGCTTCGAAAAAACATATTGTAGCGGGTTCGCCGCGCGCACCCGCCCGACCATACGCATCGCCAGCCGTCATATGTGCCAACTCCTCGGAATGAACTGCGCCGCACCGACGGACGTCACGTTCTCCTTCACGGGCTTCGCTGCCCGCGGCGGCATCACCGATCATCACGCGGACGGCTGGGGCATCGCCTTCTTCGAAGATAAAGCATGCCGGTTGTTCATCGACCATCAATCGTCGGCCACATCGCCGATCGCCGAGATGGTCAAGCGCTACCCGATCAAATCGAAGAACACGATCGCGCATATCCGCAAGGCGACGCAGGGCCACATCCTGCTCGAAAACTGCCATCCGTTCATGCGGGAGCTCTGGGGCCGGCATTGGATCTTCGCGCACAACGGCGATCTGCAGGACTACCGGCCCGAGATCAACGGCGTCTATCAGCCCGTGGGCACGACCGATAGCGAACTGGCCTTTTGCGCATTGATGCAAGGCTTGCGTCGCGCGTTTCCCGGTGCCCAGCCCCCGCTTCAGGAACTGTTCGATACGCTCGCCGAGCTCACGCGAGGCATCACCGATTACGGCGTATTCAACTTTTTGATGTCGAACGGGCAGGCGCTGTTCGCGCATTGCTCCACGCACCTTCATTACATCGTGCGGCGTTGGCCGTTCTCCACAGCGCATCTGATCGATGCCGACATGTCGATCGATTTCGCACAGTACACGACGCCGGAAGATCGCGTCGCGGTCATCGCCACGCAACCTTTGACCGACGACGAAATCTGGACCGCTTTCGCGCCGGGCGATTTATTGATGTTTCAAGACGGCGAAGTGGCTGCGCAAGCGCATATCCCCGTGCCGCCGTCCGTGCTCGAAAAAGCACGCAACCCGGCGTGCGATGCGAGCGCATCGGCGCCGAGGCGCATGCCGGCCGCCACGTTCGGGTCGGCCGCCGATACGGACGATATCGCCGCCTTCGAATCGTAGGCGGGCGGCGTACGCCGCTTGGCTCAGTGCAAGATTTTCGCGAGAAAGTCTTTTGCGCGATCGGACTTCGGATTCGCAAAGAAGGCGTCCTTGCGATCGTCCTCGACGATGACGCCGCGGTCCATGAAGATGACGCGATGCGCGACCTTTTTCGCGAAACCCATCTCGTGCGTCACGCACATCATCGTCATCCCTTCTTGAGCGAGCTCGACCATCACGTCTAGCACCTCGTTGATCATCTCGGGATCGAGCGCCGAAGTCGGCTCGTCGAAAAGCATGGCGACCGGGTCCATCGAAAGCGCACGGGCAATCGCGACGCGCTGCTGCTGACCGCCCGACAACTGCGCCGGAAACTTGTCGGCCTGCGCCTTGAGCCCTACCCGATCGAGCAGCTTGACACCCTTGTCGGCCGCTTCGTCCTTCGAGCGCCCAAGCACTTTGATCTGCGCGAGCGTGAGGTTTTCCATGATCGACAGGTGCGGGAACAGCTCGAAATGCTGAAACACCATGCCGACTTTCGCGCGCAGCTTCGACAAGTTCGTTTGCTTGTCGGTCAGCGATTGGCCGTCGACGACGATGTCGCCTTTCTGGAACGGCTCGAGACCGTTCACGGTCTTGATCAACGTGGACTTGCCGGAGCCCGACGGCCCGCACACGACGACGACCTCGCCTTTCGCGACCTCCGTCGTGCAGTCGGACAGCACCTGAAACGTGCCGTACCACTTCGAAACGTTCTTGATTGAAATCATCTTGCGACCTTTTTCCGAAGTCCTTTCACAATGCTCGATGCAACCGTGCAAACAACGAAGTACACCGCGCCGGCAAACAGTACCATTTCGACCATCGTGCCGTCGCGATCGCCGATATTCGTCGCCGTGCGGAAAAAATCCGCCAGGGCGATCACATAGACAAGCGACGTGTCCTGAAAGAGCACGATTGCCTGTGTCAGCAGCAGCGGCACCATGGCGCGAAATGCTTGCGGCAGGATGACGTAGCGCATCGACTGCGCGTAGGTCATGCCGAGCGCGAACGACGCATTCGCTTGCCCTCGCGACACCGCTTGGATACCGGCCCGGATGATCTCCGAGTAGTAAGCGGCCTCGAAAAGCGAGAAGGCGACCATTGCCGACGCGAGACGAATGTCGATGTTGGCGGAAAGCCCGAGCACGCTCTGCAGAAACTGCGGCACGATCAGAAAGAACCACAACAGCACCATCACGAGCGGAATCGACCGAAATACGGTCACGTACCCTTTCGCGAACCAACCGAGCGGCGCGAACCCCGACAAGCGCATCAGCGCCAGGACGGTCCCCCATGCGACGCCGACGACGATCGCGAGCGCGGTGATTTGCAGCGTGATGACGGCGCCGCTCCATAAAGTCGGCAGCGCACCCGGAATACCGCTCCAATCGAAAGCATGCATCACTTGCCTCCCACGTAGCCGGGCAAGCGGGTTTTCTGCTCGATGACGCGCATGACGCCCATGACGACAAGATTGATCAGCACATAGGCGAGCGTGACCGCAATGAACGATTCGTAGGTCTGCGCGGTGTAGTCGACGAGTTGGCGTGCCTGCGCCGACAGGTCGAGCAAGCCGATCGTCGATGCGACAGCCGAGTTCTTGAAGACGTTGAGGAACTCGGAAGTCAGCGGCGGCACGATAATGCGGAAGGCGACGGGCAAGAGCACATATCGATAGGTCTGCCACTGCGTCAAGCCGAGCGCGAAGCCGGCCGCACGTTGCCCGCGCGGCAACGCCTCGATGCCCGAGCGCACCTGCTCGCACACGCGCGCACCGGTAAAGAGCCCCAAGCAGATGATCGACGACGAAAAGAACTGAGCGCCCGGCGGCAGCTGCTTGAACCACGTTCCGATCGAAACGGGCAAAAGCTCCGGCACGACCAAATACCAGACGAAGAACTGCACGATGAGGGGCACGTTCCGAAACACGGCCACATAGACGGTGCCGACGGCAGCGAGCCTGCGGTCTTGCACGGTGCGCAGCACGCCGAAAAGCGAGCCGACGATGAGCGCAATGACCCACGCGGCAAGCGAAACCGTCACCGTGACGCGCATGCCGGACAGCAGCCATCCGAGGTAGGTCGTGGGCTCGCCCGTGGAAACCGGCTGAAGCAAAATGCCCCAGTTCCAGTGATAGGACATGATAAGAACTCCAACGAAAAGAACGGAAGAAGCGGGTTTGCGCTTCTTCCGTTCGATTCAACTTCCTGTTGCCGAGAGACGGTTAGTCGATGGCCTTATCGTTCGGATGCTTGAACAGGGCCTTCATATCGTCGCTTTCGGGGAAATTCAAGTTCAAGCCCTTCGGCGGAATCGGCGATTCGAACCACTTCTTGTAGATGCTGTCGGCTTCGCCCGACGTCTCGACTTGCGCAATCGCCTCGTCGACGAGCTTCTTGAACTCGGGATCGTCCTTGCGCATCATGCAGCCGTAGGCTTCTTTCGACTGCGGCGCGCCGACGATCACGTAATCGTTCGGAGTACGCGACTTCGCACGCTCGCCCGCGAGCAGCGCGTCGTCCATCATGAATGCCACCGCGCGGCCCGTTTCGAGCGTCTGGAACGACTCGCCGTGATCCTTCGCGCTGATGATGGTCATGCCCATCTTCTTGTCTTCGTTCATCTTACGCAGCAGGCGCTCGGACGTCGTGCCGGCCGTCGTCACGACCGTCTTACCCTTCAGATCGGCCCAATCCTTCACCCCCGACTCCTTCTTCGTCATGAGCCGCGTGCCGATGACGAAAATGGTGTTCGAGAAGGCCGCCTGCTGCTGGCGCTCCTTATTGTTGGTCGTCGAGCCGCATTCGATGTCCACGGTGCCGTTCTGCACCAGCGGAATGCGGTTTTGCGACGTCACCGGAATGTTTCGGACCTGCAGATTCGACATGCCCAGTTTCTTCTTCACGGCATCCACGATCTTCATCTGGAAATCGCGTGAATAGCCCACCACTTGCTGCTTATCGTCGTAGTAGGAAAACGGAATCGACGATTCGCGATGGCCGAGCGCGATAACGCCCGTGTCCTTGATTTTCTTCAGCGTGCCCGAATCCTGTGCGAATGCGCTTCCTGCAGCAAGTGCGGACAACGTGGCAACGAGAAGCGCTGTCTTTTTGATCTTCATTTCGGATGATCTCCATGGCCAAAACCGGCGCCAGTGTATCAAAGTTATGTATTTGAAATACATACGTAATGATACTGACAGAAAATCGCGATCGCACGCCGGACTAGTTGCCGAAGGCGAAAACGGGCGGCATCTGTCGATGCCGCCCGCACAGGGGAAGCCGGAAACGCCGTGAAGGGCGCGCCGGCAAAGCAAACCCGCTTCGCTTGTGGCGAATAGGGAATCAGGGATACAGGCCGCGCATTTCGCGGGCCAGCAAAATCCGCTTACACGCGACGATGAACGCCGCCGTACGCATCGATACCTTGTTGTCGCTCGCAACCTGCCAGACCGCGCTGAACGCTTCGCGCATCACGCGTTCGAGGCGCTGGTTGATCTCGTCTTCCGTCCAGAAGAAGCTCGAGAAGTCCTGCACCCACTCGAAGTACGATACCGTCACCCCGCCCGCGTTGGCGACGACGTCGGGGATCACGAGCACGCCCTTGTCGTGCAGGATGTCGTCGGCCGCCGTCGTGGTCGGGCCGTTCGCGCCTTCCACGATGATCTTGGTCTTGATCTTCGCGGCGTTCTTTTCGGTGATCTGATTCTCGAGCGCAGCCGGGATCAGGATGTCGCTTTCGATCATCCAGAATTCGTCGTTCGCAACGGGATCGGCCCCCTTGAAACCGCCCACGCCGCCCGTATTGCCCACGTGCTCGAGCAAAGCGTGCGTGTCGATGCCGCTCGACTTATGGATCGAACCCGTGTGATCTTGAACGGCGACGACCTTCGCGCCCGCTTCCTCGAACAGCCGGGCCGCAATGCCGCCCACGTTGCCGAAGCCTTGCACGGCGATGCGCGCGCCCTTGATCTCGAGGCCCGTGCGGCGCGCCGCTTCAGTCCCCACGACGAACACGCCGCGGCCGGTCGCTTCGCGACGGCCGAGCGAGCCCCCCAGCGAGATGGGCTTGCCCGTCACGACGCCCGTGGCCGTTTGGCCTTGGTTCATCGAGTAGGTGTCCATCATCCACGCCATGATCTGCTCGTTCGTGTTGACATCGGGCGCGGGAATATCGGTGTTCGGTCCGATGATGATGCCGATCTCGCTCGTGTAGCGGCGCGTGACGCGCTCGAGCTCGCCGCGCGACAGCGTGCGCGGATCGACGCGGATACCGCCCTTCGCGCCGCCGTACGGCACGTTCACGGCTGCGTTCTTCACCGACATCCAGGCCGACAGAGCCATGACTTCGGACAGCGTGACGTCCTGGTGATACCGCACGCCGCCCTTGCCCGGGCCGCGCGAAACGTTGTGCTGAACGCGATAGCCTTCGAAATGCGCCACGGTGCCGTTATCGAGCTCGATGGGCACGTCGACGATGAGAATGCGCTTCGGACGCTTGAGTGTTTCGATCCAACGCGACGACGATCCGAGGTATGGCGCGACGCGGTCGACTTGACGCAGATAGTTTCCCCAGGGGCCGAGATCGTCGGCATGAAGGTACGAGGGGATCGATTGTGCAGACGTGGTGGACTGCAATTGCGAGGACATGGACACTCCAACGGTCACTGAATGTGCGCCATTGTCGAAAAAGCCCATTTTGAAATCCAATGCCGATTGGTCATCCCATTATGCATTTCTTGCATAACGTACGGAACGCCGTAGGCGGCGAACGAACGCGAGCGGCTAGGCGGACTTGACGCCCAGCTCGTCGGCGACAACCTGCCACAGGCGGCGCACGAGCCGTTGGCGCGGATCGTCGCCGGCCGCCGCGAGCTTGTCGCGGTACAGGCGGATTTCCATCGTCAACGAAAAACGGTCGGCGGGCAGGCCGCGCGACGCCGAGCGGTCGAGGCGGATCAAATCGCCGGCGGCCACGGCGTCTTCCACCGCACTGTGCGGCAGGAAGGCGACGCCGTGGCCGGCAAGCGCCATTGCCTTGAGCGCTTCCGCCATGTCGGTTTCATAGATGCGGTTCAAATAGAGCCGCTCGGGTGCATTGGCGACGATGACTTCGGTCATTCGCCCCAGATACGCGTTCGGCGTGTACGACAGATACGGCACGGGCGCGTCGGCCGCACCCGGCAGCGTATAGCGGGCGCGCCCGGGCCTCGCGGGCGCCGAGAACGGGCTGATGGGCTCGAAGCCGAGCGTGAGCATGTCGTAGCGGCCCGGGTCGAGCGCGACGGGGTGGCTCGGGTGGTGATAGCCCATCACGAGGTCGCAGCCGCCTTCGACGAGCGAGAGTACGGCGTCGTGCACGTTCAGCGCGCGCAGGCGCGTATGCACGGGCCCCATCTGCGCCTCGATCCGCTGCAGCCAGATCGGGAAATAGGTTAGCGAAAGCGTGTGCGGCACCGCGAATTCGATCGTGGCCGCCGGGGAGCGGACATGCCCCCGGAGCAGAATTCGCGACTCGTGCATGTGCGAAAGCATGGCGAGCGCTTGCTCGTGGAATACCTCCCCCGCCTGGGTGAGCCGCGTGGGGTAGACCGAGCGATCGATGAGCTCGGTGCCGAGCCATGCTTCGAGCGCTTGGATGCGGCGCGAGAACGCCGGCTGCGTGACATGGCGCAGTTCGGCCGAACGGCTGAAGCTGCGCGTCTCAGCGAGCGAAACGAAATCTTCCAGCCACTTGAGTTCCATGCGGGAGGCGAGCCGTACGAGCCGAACCATCGGCGACGCCCGCATTGTACCGGGCGCCCGCACTCGCCTCGTCGGGCTGCGCGCAGCGACGCGGCCGCCATGCCGCGCGGCGCAACGCCGCATCGACGCCCCGGGCGCCGCCTTCTCGTGGCACCGTTGATGCAGCGCACCATCGACGCGCGCGCCGGCACATCGCCAGTGCCGGCCCGCTCGACGCAGGTGCGTCGGCGCAAGCCGCCAGAGGCCGCCGTGGCTCGGGGCCGACACAGCCGGAATCGGATGATGTATGCCGCAATCGCACGCGGCGTCTACCGATGCGGCCCGGGACCCGCGCGAACGGCATGCCGATGGCATAGGGCTTGCGTTGGCGAGCCGTCGCACGTCGCAGCTTGGCGGCGCGGCGCTCACGGCTCACCAACGATTCATCCGACATTCGACGCGAGGACCCTCATGAAGAACCTGCAACTTGCGCTAAGGAGCGGCAATTGGCGCTCGCTCCTCGCATGCTTTCTCTATTTCGACACGGGCTTCACCGTGTGGGTCCTCTACGGGCCGCTCGCACCGTTCATCGGCAAGAGCATCGCCATGACTGCGGCGCAGCAAGGGTTTCTCGTAGCCGTGCCGGTGCTCGCGGCGGCGATCCTGCGCGTCGCGCTCGGCAACCTTTATCAGTCTGCGAACGGCCGCTACGTCGCTTTGATGGGCGTTTTCATTTCGGCGCTGCCGACGATCGTGCTGCCGCTATGGCCGACGACGCCCTCGTACACGCTGCTGCTCGTGTTGGGCGTATTCCTCGGCGTGGGGGGCGCGAGTTTCGCCGTGGCCTTGCCGATGGCGGGCAGCAGCTACCCCGCCAAGGTGCAAGGCCTCGTGCTGGGCTTGGCGGCGGCCGGCAACATCGGCGCCGTGCTCGACGGCTTCCTGTTCCCGCACGTGGCCGACGCGCTCGGCTGGCAGTATGCGACTGCGGCCGCGCTGCCGCTGCTCGCGATCGCGGGTCTGGCGCTCTTCGCCTGGGGCGACGATCGAGGCGAAAAGGCCGGTAGCGCCTCGCGCGCGCTGGCGGGCTTCGCCACGATGCTCGCCGGCCTCGTCGCGCTCGTGCTGGCCGTGCACGCGGGCCTGTTCGGAGCCGGAAAGACCGGCGTGCTGCTGCTGCCCGTGCTCGGCGCGGCCGGCGCCATCGCCTTGCTGCCCGCACGTTATCGCGCCGTGCTGACCGAGCGCGACACGTGGGTCATGATGCTCGTGTACAGCATTACGTTCGGCGGGTTCGTCGGGATGTCGTCCTACGTGACGCTGCTGCTCACGACGCTCTATCAGATGCCCAAGCTCGAGGCCGGGCTGTTCATGTCGCTGCTGGCGTTCCTTGGCGCGATCGTCCGGCCGATGGGCGGCTATCTCGCCGATCGCATCACGGGCGTGCGCGCGCTGACGGCGCTGCTCGGCGCCATCTCGCTGGCCGATTTCGCGTTCGCCGCCTGGATGCCGCCGCTCGCGGGCGGCATCGCCATCCTCGTTTGCCTGTACCTGGCGTTCGGCCTTGGCAACGGCGCCACGTTCCAGCTCGTGCCGCACCGGTGGAAAGGCAAGACGGGCCTGCTTTCGGGCGTGATCGGCGCGGCGGGCGGAATCGGCGGCTTCTATCTGCCCGTCGTGATGGGTATCGCGAAGGAAAGCACGGGCAGCTATCAAATGGGGTTCGCCACGTTCGGCGCGCTCGCAGCCTGTGCGTGTCTCGCGGTCGTCGTGCTGCGCGCTCAATGGCTCGTCTGGGCGACGCAGGCCGGCGCGAGCGCGGTCCTCGGCAAGGCGCCGCATGTCGGCCAAGCCGCCGCCGCAAGCGATTGACGATAGATATCGAGCGGGTCCGAAGGGCTCGCTCGATCGCCGGCGCAGCGGGCAATCCGGGCAGTGGTAAAATCGCGGGTTCTCCCCTGCTCCGAACCCGCGCCTTCGAGCGCGCATTCCCCCATGTCCGATACCCGCGCCGAAACGCTGTTTGCCCTCACCGCCCTCTCCCCGCTCGACGGCCGCTATGCCGCCAAAACCGAAGCGCTGCGCGACTGGCTCTCCGAAGCTGCCTTCATGCGCCACCGCGTGACGGTGGAAGTGCACTGGCTCATCGCCCTGTCGCAAGCCGGCTTTGCCGAAATGCCGCGTTTCTCCGAGGCCGCGGAAAAATTCCTGCTCGATCTCGTCGGCCGGTTTTCGGCGCATGATGCCGCACGCATCAAGGAGATCGAGCGCGTCACGAATCACGACGTGAAGGCCGTCGAATACTGGCTCAAGGAATCGGTCAAGGGCCAGCCGGAATTGGAGCGTGCAAGCGAGTTCATCCATTTCGCCTGCACTTCGGAAGACATCAACAATACGTCGCACGGGCTCATGCTGGCGGGCGCACGCGAGCACGTGGTCCTGCCGGCGCTGCGCTCGGTGCATGGCCGCCTCGTCGCGCTCGCCCATGCGCTGGCCGAGCAGCCGATGCTCTCGCGCACGCACGGCCAGCCGGCCAGCCCGACGACGCTCGGCAAGGAAATGGCGAACGTCGCCGCGCGGCTCGCGCGCGCGATCGACCGCATCGCCCGCGTCGAGATCCTCGGCAAGATGAATGGCGCGGTCGGCAACTTCAACGCGCACTTGGCCGCCTACCCGGAATTCGATTGGGAAACGTTCTCGCGCAACGTCATCGAACAGCGCCTGAAGCTCACGTTCAATCCGTACACGATCCAGATCGAGCCGCACGACTACATGGCCGAGTTGTTCGACGCGGTGGCGCGCGCCAATACGATCCTGCTCGATCTGGACCGCGACGTTTGGGGCTATATTTCGCTCGGCTATTTCAAGCAAAAGACGAAGGCCGGCGAAATCGGATCGTCGACGATGCCGCACAAGGTCAATCCGATCGACTTCGAAAACTCGGAAGGCAACCTGGGGCTCGCCAACGCGACGTTGCGCCATCTGGCCGACAAACTGCCCGTCTCGCGCTGGCAGCGCGATCTGACCGATTCGACGGTATTGCGCAACATGGGCGTTGCGCTCGGCTACTCGCTGCTCGCTTACGACGCGCTGATCCGCGGCCTGGACAAGCTCGAAGTCAACCCGGCTCGCCTGAACGAGGATCTCGATCAATGCTGGGAAGTGCTGGCCGAGCCGGTGCAGACGGTCATGCGCCGTTTCGGCATCGAAAATCCGTACGAGCAACTCAAGGAACTCACCCGCGGCAAGGGCATCACGCGTGAGGCGCTGCAGCAGTTCATCGCTTCGCTCGCCATTCCGGACGACGCAAAAGCGCTGCTGATCGCCATGACCCCGGCTTCGTATACGGGCAAGGCAGTCGAACTGGCGAAGCGCATCGGTTGAACGCCGGTCACCCGCTCGCCGAAGAAAAAAGGGCGCGCAGTTCGGCAGCCGATCGGCTGCGGGCTGCGTGCCCTTTATTACGTCCGGCGCTTTCTACGCCTACGCATTCAAGTCCGAAACGACGCGATCGACGATTTGCGCCGGCGTAAGCTCGATGCCGATCGTGATCGCTTCGTCGTTGCTCGGCTCTTCGAGCGTATCGAGCTGACTTTGCAACAGCGACGGATTGAAGAAATGCCGGCCGCGCGTGGCCAGGCGCTCGTGCAAGACTTCATACGAGCCCTTCAGATACACGAAACGCACGAGGCCGTCGCCCTGGGCACCCCCGCGCAGCACGTCGCGATAGGCGCGCTTGAGCGCCGAACAGCCGACGACGAGCGATTCACCCGCGCCCGCTTTTTCCTCGATGGCCGCACGAATGGCCGCCAGCCATGGCCAGCGGTCGTCGTCCGTCAACGCGATGCCTTGCGCCATCTTCTCCTTGTTGGCGGCACTGTGGTACACGTCGCCGTCGACGAAGGTGCAGCCGATGCGCTCGGCCAGCATTTCGCCGATCAGCGTCTTGCCGGCGCCCGAGACGCCCATCACGATCACAATCATTGCCGTTCCAGTTTCTAGCTCGTCACAGGACGGTCCCAAGGGCGAACGTCAGTCCAAGGCCGAGCAGCGAAATAATCGTTTCGCATAGCGACCACGTTTTGAAAGTCTGCCCGACCGTCATGCCGAAATACTCTTTGATCAGCCAAAAGCCTCCATCGTTCACGTGCGAAAAAATCAGCGAGCCAGAGCCCGTCGCAAGCACGAGCAATTCGGGCTGCACCTGAATCGCGCCGGCCTTGGCGATCGGCGCGACGATCCCGCAGGCCGTGGTCATCGCGACAGTGGCAGACCCCGTCGCAAGACGGATCAGCGCGGCGACGAACCACCCGAACAGCAGCGGCGAAAGTTGTGCCTGCGTGGCGACCGCCACGATCTGCTGCGAAATGCCGCTCTCGCGCAGCACGCCGCCGAAACCGCCGCCCGCACCGACGATCAGCGTAATCCCGGCGATGGGCGCGAGGCAATCCCGCAAAACTTTTGAATCTGCTCGCGCGTGAAACCGCGCTGCGCACCGAACGTCCAGAAACTGACCAGCACGGCGATCAGCAGCGCCACGTCCGAGTTGCCGACGAAACGCAGCAGATTGTTCGCCGTCGACTTCGGCGCGAAGAAAAGATCGGCCCAACTGCCGACGAGCATCAACAGCACCGGCAGCAGTATCGTGAACAGCGTGATGCCGAAGCTCGGCAAGTCGCGCCGGTGCTGGGCCGCTTCCTCCTCCGGCGATTCGACGAACTGCGCCGCGAGCGGATTATTCGCGGGCAACTGGACGTGCCGATGCACGAGCAGCGCGAAGAGCGGCCCCGCGACGATGGCCGTCGGAACACCGACGATGAGGCCGTACGCGATCGTCTTGCCGATATCGGCGCCGTAGGCCTGCACGGCGAGCAGCGCAGCCGGGTGCGGCGGAATCAGTCCGTGGACGACCGACAGGCCCGCGACCATCGGCAAGCCGATCAGCAGCAGCGACTTGCCGGTGCGCTTCGCGACGTTGAATGTGATCGGGATCAAGAGCACGAAGCCCACTTCGAAGAACACGGGCAAGCCGACGATGATCGCGACGAACATCATCGCCCAATGAATGTGCTTCTCGCCGAACCAGCGGATGAGCGTCGTCGCGACACGCTCGGCGCCGCCCGATTCGGCCATCATCTTGCCGAGCATCGTCCCCAGCCCCACGACGATGGCGATATGGCCGAGCGTGCCGCCGTTACCCGTCTCGAACGCCTTGACGATCTGCCCGATAGGCATCCCGGACGCCAGCCCGAGCAGCAGCGACACAATGATCAAGACCAGAAACGGATAGACCTTGTACCGCGCAATGAGCAGGATGAGCGCCGCGATCGCGATCAGCGCGTAGACCAGCAAGAGCCCGCCGTGGACCGATCCCATAAAAAGTCTCCTTTACTTGTTTGAAACGAAGGCAGGTGGACGAATGCGGGAGGCGCGGCAGGATTCGCCGCTCCTACATGGACGTTGCATTGTAGACGGCGCGGCCGCTCGGCGATAGAACCGGTTCCATCAACAAAAACCCGTATGCTTCCCGCGCGAAGCCGCAGGTGAGAACGCATACGGGATAGGCATGAACGTCGAGCGGCAACGGCGAAAACGCGCAGCCGCGGCGCGCAGCAAGCCGCGCGCCGTGACCCGGCAGGTCAATGCTGGTGAGCGGCGAGCTCTGAGGCGGCGCGTGCGAGACGCGTGACCTCGTCCCAGTTCTGCGCGGCCAATGCGGCCTTGGGCGTGAGCCACGAACCGCCGACGCAGACGACGTTGGGCAGCGCAAGGAAACTCGGCGCCGTCTCGGTCGTAATGCCGCCCGTCGGACAGAATTTGAGCGTCGGGAACGGTCCGTACAACGCTTGCAGCATCGGGATGCCGCCGGCCTGCTGCGCCGGGAAAAATTTGACCGTCTCGTAGCCGAGCTCGAGCGCAAGCAGAATGTCGCTCGGCGTCATGACGCCGGGAAGCAGCGGTAGACCGGCGTCCTGCGCGGCGCGATGGATATCCTTCGTGAGGCCCGGCGATACGCCGAACTGCGCGCCGGCCTTCTTCGCCTGAGCACAATGCTCAGGCTTCGTGATCGTGCCGACGCCGACGACGATGTCGGAAGACAGTTGCGCCGCGCGTTCGATCGCGCCGATGCCGGCCGGCGTGCGCAACGTAATTTCGAGAACCTTGACCCCGCCCGCGTGGAGCGCGCGCGAGACGTGTTCGCCTTGCTCGACGGTGTCGAAGGCCAGCACCGGAATGACCGGACCGAGGCGGACGATGTCTTCAACCTTTTTCATGCTGGCTCCTTATTGCTGGTTTGCGTGGACCGGGTGCGCTCGCTCGCCGAATTCGCCCTTTTCGCCGACGAGCGGGCCGAATACCGAGGCGCCCATCTCGGCAGGCGCCGCGGCCGCCCGAAAGACGCCGAACAACTCGCGGCCGAAGCCGACTTCGTTTTCGGCCTGATGCTGGGGTGCTTCGACGGGGCGCGCGTTCCACTGCGCCTCGTCGGTTTCGACGTCGAGGATGCCGCGCTCGGCGTCGATGACGATCGTATCGCCGTCGCGAACCTTGCCGAGCGGGCCGGCGAGCAGCGCCTCGGGCGAAACGTGGATGACGGCGGGCACCTTGCCCGATGCGCCCGACATGCGTCCGTCGGTGACGAGCGCGACATGAAAGCCCTGGTCCTGCAGCACGCCGAGCAACGGCGTCAAGCGATGCAGTTCCGGCATGCCGTTCGCGCGCGCGCCTTGAAACCTCACCACGGCGACGAAGTCGCGCTTGAGCTCCCCTTTGTCGAACGCCGCCTGCACGGCCTCTTGCGAATCGAACACGATTGCCGGCGCGCGCACCGTGCGATGCTCGGGCGCGACGGCGGAAATCTTGATTACGCCGCGGCCCAGCTTACCTTGCATGAGGCGCAGGCCGCCGTCGGCCTGGAACGGCTCGCCGATCGGCCGCAAAACTTTCGCGTCGCCGGTTTGCTCGGCGCCCGGCACCCAGGCGAGTTGCCCATCGACGAGCCTCGGCTCCTCGGTGTACCGCCGCAAGCCCTTGCCCATGACCGTCGTGACGTCCTCGTGCAGCAGCCCGCCGTCGAGCAGGTTGCGGATCAGGAAGGCCATGCCGCCGGCCGCGTGGTAGTGGTTCACATCGGCCTTGCCGTTCGGATAGATTTTCGCGAGCAGCGGCACGACTTGCGACAAACCGTCGAAATCGTTCCAGTCGATGAGAATGCCGGCCGCGCGCGCGATCGCGACGAGGTGCAGCGTATGGTTTGTCGATCCGCCCGTCGCGAGCAATGCGACGATGCCGTTGACGATCGCTTTCTCGTCGATCACATGGCCGATCGGCGTGTACTGACCGCGTTCGACCGTCAGATCGAGCACGCGGCGCGCCGCGGCGGCCGTCAAGGCGTCGCGCAACGGCGTGTGCGGATGGACGAACGCCGCCCCCGGCAGATGCAATCCCATGACTTCCATCAGCATCTGGTTGCTGTTCGCGGTGCCGTAAAACGTGCATGTGCCATGCCCGTGATAGGCAGCCGATTCGGCCTCGAGCAGGGCGTCGCGTCCCACCTGCCCCGTCGCGAACTGCTGGCGGATCTTGGCCTTTTCGTCGTTCGACAGACCGCTCGTCATCGGCCCCGCAGGCACGAAGATCGTGGGCAAGTGGCCGAACTGCAGCGCGCCGATCAGCAACCCCGGCACGATCTTGTCGCAAATGCCGAGGCACAGCGCGGCATCGAACATGTTGTGCGTGAGCGCGACGGCCGTGCCCATGGCGATGACTTCTCGGGAAAACAGCGAGAGCTCCATTCCCGCATTGCCCTGCGTGATCCCGTCGCACATAGCCGGCACGCCCCCGGCGAATTGAGCGACGCCGCCGTTCTCGCGCGCGGCGCGCTTGATGATGTCGGGGAAATCCTTGTACGGCGCATGGGCCGACAGCATTTCGTTGTAAGACGACACGATCCCGATGTTGGGCTCGCGCATCGCCTTGATCGCCAGCTTGTCGTTGCCTTCGAGGCCTGCAAAGCCATGCGCGAGGTTCGCGCACGACAGCGCGCCGCGAGCCGGAAACCGCCCCTGCGCCGCGTCGATGCGCGCGAGATAAGCGGAACGCGTGGCGCGGCTGCGTTCGACGATGCGACGGGTAACTTCGGTCAGCGTGGGATGCGGCGAAACCATGGGAAAACGCTCCTTCCTGAAAGCCGGCGCACGGGGCGCCGAACGGGTGGCGCGATGCGGCCATGAGGCCGCTAGCTCGAATTTGGCGGAGCAAGTTTAGTAGAAAAACTACAAGACAGCAATGCCGATCAGCCGCCATCTCCACTAAATACTTAAGTCTTCGCCTAAATCGCCTCGGCATCTCGGTAGAAAATACGTGTAGCTTTTCTACATATTGCCGGCCATACTGTCGCCACCCATAGAAAACGATACACCCCATCGAGGTGTCCTTCCGATGCTTTCTCGAATCCAAGCAATGCGCACGCAGTTGCGCCCGTCGGAGCGCAAGCTGGCCGATTACGTGCTCGAGGCGCCGCGCGAGGTGCTCGATCTTGCGATGACCGAACTCTCCCAACGCGTGGGCGTGAGCCAACCCACCATTGCGCGCTTCTGCCAAGCGCTCGGCTGCGGCGGTTTCCGCGAGTTCAAAATCCGGCTCGCGCAAAGCATCGCGCCGGGCCTGCCGTCCGTGTACCGAGACGTTCGCCCCGACGAGCCGGCGTCCGGCGTCGTGGCGAAAGTGTTCGATCGCACGATCGGCGCGCTGATCGAAGTCAGGAACAGCTTGTCCGCGCACAGCGTCGCGAAGGCCATCGATCTGTTGGCGCACGCCTCTCGGATCGAGTTCTACGGCGCGGGCGGCTCCGGCATCGCGGCGCAAGACATTCAACACAAGTTTTTCCGGCTCGGCATACCGAGCGTAGCCTATGCCGACCCGCACACCTACACGATGTCGGCGGCGCTGCTGGGCGAAGGCGATGTCGTCGTCGCGATTTCGAATACCGGGCGCACGCGAGATATCGTCGAGGCGGCGCGCGCTGCACTCGGATGCGGTGCGAAAGTCGTCGCGATCACGAACAGCAACTCCCCGCTCGCGCAACTCGCGACCGTCAGCCTATTTGCCAACGTGGCCGAAGAAACCGATATTTTTTCGCCGATGACGTCCCGCGTTTCGCACTTGGCGATCGGAGACATCCTGGCGGTGGGCGTGGCGCTCGAGCGCGGCCCGGAGCTCGTCGACAAGCTCGGGCGAGCGAAAAAAGCGATCACGCGGCGCCGGATCGACGTCGCGCAAGAATAGGAAGGGATGAGTTAGAACGGCTTGACGACGACGAGCGCGACGGCTGCGATGAGGCCGAGCACGGGCAGTTCGTTGAATATCCGATACCAGCGGTCGGAACGTCGATTCTCGCCGCGTTCGAATGCGGCCAACAAGCGGCCGCAATAGGCGTGATACGCGATCAGCAGGACGACGACGCCGAGCTTGGCATGAAGCCAGCCCTGCCCCTGGCCGATACCATAGCCTAGCCAAAGCCAGAGCCCGAACGCGAGCGCAACCGCCGCGATCATCGTCATGAAGCGATAGAGCTTGCGCGCCATCGCGACGAGTCGCGCAACGGCCGGCGGCGCGGATTCCATGGCGAGATTGACGAAGATTCGAGGAAGATAGAACAGGCCCGCAAACCAGGAGGCCACGAAAACGATGTGGAAGGTTTTGACCCAGAGCATCGGTATCGTATGTGTCGTCGTGCGAGGTGAATGAAATAGGTGTCGATGCTGCGGCGATCGCGCCCGCGCGATGCGCCGAGCGCCGATCATTGCGCTGCCGGCTACTGCCGAATCTCGCCGTGCCCGAGCACGATGTATTTGAGCGAGGTGAGCCCTTCGAGCCCGACCGGGCCGCGAGCGTGGAGCTTGTCGTTCGAAATGCCGATCTCGGCGCCGAGTCCATACTCGAAGCCGTCGGCAAACCGGGTCGAGGCGTTCACCATCACGCTGGCCGAATCCACTTCGCGCAGGAAGCGCATCGCACGGTCGTGGTCCTCGGTGACGATTGCATCGGTATGGGCCGAGCCGTAGGCGTTGATGTGCTCGATCGCGGCGTCGATCCCGTCGACGATTTTGATCGCGAGCACCGGCGCGAGATACTCTGTGCGCCAATCTTCCTCGGTCGCGTCCACGAGCGCGAGCGGCGGCGCATCGGCGTCCCACGGTGCGGCTTCGAGCACGGCCCGTGCGGCCGCATCGACACGCAACTCGACGCCCTTGTCGCGGAAAACGCGCGCAAGCGGCGGCAGTGCGGCGCGCGCGACGCCGCGCGCCACGAGCATCGTTTCCATCGTATTGCAGGTGCCGTAGCGATGCGTCTTCGCGTTGTCGCAGACAGCCAGCGCCTTGCAAAGATCGGCGCGATCGTCGACATAGACGTGGCAAATGCCGTCGAGGTGCTTGATCATCGGCACGCGCGCCTCTTCGATGAGCCGCGCGATGAGGCCCTTGCCGCCGCGCGGCACGATGACATCGACGTACTCGGTCATGGTGATGAGCTTGCCGACGGCCGCGCGATCGGCTGTCTCGACCACTTGCACGGCATCGCGCGGCAGGCCCGCCGCCGCCAGCCCCTCGGCGATCAGCGCGGCAAGCGCCGTGTTCGACGCGAGGGCTTCGGAACCACCGCGCAAGATGGCCGCGTTGCCCGACTTCAAGCACAGCGCAGCCGCATCGATCGTTACGTTCGGCCGCGATTCGTAGATGATGCCGATCACGCCCAGCGGCACGCGCATTTGTCCGACTTGGATGCCTGTCGGCCGATATTTGAGGTTGCTGATTTCTCCGATGGGATCGGCAAGCGACGCGACTTGGCGCAGGCCTTCGATCATCGTCTTCAGCGCTTTGTCGGATAGCGTCAGCCGATCGACGAACGCGGCGTCCATGCCCTTTTCGCGCGCCTTTGCCACGTCGCGCGCATTCGCTTCTTTCAGCGCGCCCTGCTCGCGCTCGATCGCGCACGCGATGGCTTCAAGCGCATCGTTCTTGGCTTTGGTCGCGGCGCGCGCCATCGCGCGGGAAGCGGCGCGGGCGCGGCGGCCGATGCCGGTCATGTACTCGTCGATTTCCATCTTGATTCTCTTTCGGGGCGCACGCGGCGCCGTCTAGGCGGTCACAATCGTTGATTGACTGCGGCGTCAAGCGCCAACCCTTGGATTCTAGCCGCTCGCGCCCCGGGTCGGGAATGTCGAGCGGGCGCGCGCCGTTAGGTGCCGACGGCGCGCACCGCGCCGCGTTTGCCGGGCGCTGCGACCAGCGCGGCCAGTTCGAACAGGCCCTCCCATGGGTCTGGCGGCAACGCCGTACGCCGGCGGCTGCTCGGGACGGCGCCCGTCAGTCCCTTGACCTGCCGGTCGAGCGCCGCCGCGAGCGCGAGCCCTTCTTCGAGCAACGGCTCGGTCACACGCGACAGCGCGGGCCCGACGAGCCGCTCACGCGGCCCCCAAACACGGTTCTCGCGCAGCAACGTCGCCAGCGGTTTGCCGGCCGCCGCGCCGCGCTTGATCTTGAGCAGCGTGCGCACTTCCTCGGTCAACGCCCACAACACGAGCACGGCGGCCTCGCCTTCACCTTTCAGACCGTCGAGCATGCGAGAGAGCCGGCCGACGTCCCCGGCCAGCATCGCCTCGTTGAGCTTGAAGATGTCGTACCGGGCCACGTTGAGCACTGCATCGTGCACCTGCTCGAACGTGAGCACGCCTTGCGGATACAGCAACCCCAGCTTTTGTATCTCTTGATGAGCTGCCAGCAAATTGCCTTCGACACGTTCGGCGATGAACTGCAGCGCGCGCCGCCCGTCGTCGCCGGGCGCGACGCGCTGGCTCTGCTGTGCAAGCCGCTGTGCGATCCAATTCGGCAATTGCGCGCGCTCGACGGGATCGACGCGCAGCGACACTCCGCGCTCGGCAAGCGCCGTGAACCATGCCGACTTTTGCGTCGCGGCATCGAGCCGCGGCAACGTGACGAGGATCAAGACGTCCGGATTATCGGCGGCCGCGAGCGCCTTGAGCGCCTCCGCGCCCTCCTTGCCTGGCTTGCCCGAAGGTATCCGAAGCTCGATCAGTTGCCGTTCGCCGAACAGCGACATCGACTGCGTCGCACCGAGCAGCGAACTCCAGTCGAAGCTGCGCTCGACGGTGAATACGTTGCGCTCGGTAAAGCCCCCCGCACGCGCGCACGCGCGAATGCGATCGCACGCCTCCTGCGCGAGCAGATGCTCGTCGCCGAAGACGACGTAAAGGCCGGCCAGGCCTTTCGCCAGATGCGCGTCGAGCGCGTCGAGTCGCAATTGCATGAGCAAGCGGCCCCGTCAGAGCGGAGGCGGCGGCAACGGCGCACGCGGCGCGACGCCCGGCGTGCGTTGACCCGGTGCCGGATGCAGCGAATGGACGGCGGCGAGACGCCGCGTCAGTTGATCGACCGCGTCGTTTTGCATATCCGTGTAAAGCAGTTCGGACTCCTGCGTCTTCGCCTGCGAATACTGCGTGCTGTATGTCATCGCACGGTTGAGCGCGATCGAGCTCGGCGGAATCAATACGACGCCGTCCGCGCTTGCGAGCGAATAGCCGAGCGTGTAACTGAGCTGATATTCGGCGGCGACACCGAGCGAATTGAGCGTCAGCACACTCGAGCCCCGTCCCTCGCTCACGTTCAGCACGGCATCGGCATTGTCCGGCGATGAAACGACGACCGTGTCACTACCGCCCTGAATCATGCGGGTCAAGCGCGCGGCGACGGCCGGCGGCGCACCCACGATCGCGAGCCGCTTGAACGCGTAGTCTTGCTGCCCGCGCAGTTGAAAGCCGCAGGCGGCGAGCATCATCGTGCCGCACGCGAGCGCGAGAAACGATCGGCGTATCACATTGGCTCCTTGGTTACTCTTGCAAGAGGCGGCTTCACGACGCGCGCGAAGCACCGCCGTACATCGCGCCTTATACGACGACATTCACCAGCCGGCCAGGCACGACGATGATCTTCTTCGGGCTCTTGCCTTCGCTGAAACGCGCGAACATTTCATGGGCAACCGCAGCCGCTTCGATCGCTTCGCGCGGGGCATCCTTGGCGATCGTCAGCGCGCCGCGGACTTTGCCGTTCACCTGCAGCACGAGTTCGATCTCCGCTTGCTCGAGCGCTTGCTCGTCGACCTTCGGCCACGGCGCGTCGAGCAGCGTGCCGAATTCGTCGACGAAGCCGAGCGTCTGCCACAACGCGTGCGTCACATGCGGCACGACGGGGTAGAGCACGCGCAGCAGCACGCCGTAGCACTCGCGCAGGACGCTCGGCCGCGCGAGCTTCGCATTCTCGAGCGCATTGAGCATCTTCATCGCGGCCGATACGACCGTGTTGTATTGCAGACGCTGATAGTCGAAATCGGCCTGCTTGAGCACGCTGTAGATCTCGCGGCGCAGCGTCTTGTCGGCTTCGGCGAGTTGCGCCGGATCGAACTTCTCGCGCGCGACGAGCTCGGCCCGATTCGAGTGACCGAAGGCCCATACGCGGCGCAAAAACCGGCTCGCGCCTTCGACGCCCGAACCCGACCACTCGAGTTGCTGCTCAGGCGGCGCGGCGAACATCGTGAACAGACGCGCGGTATCGGCGCCGTACTGATCGATCAAGAGTTGCGGGTCGACGCCGTTGTTTTTCGACTTCGACATCTTTTCGACACCGCCCAGCACGACGGGCAAGCCGTCGGCGTTCAGCGTCGCGCCCACGGGGCGCCCCTTGTCGTCGTGCTCGACCGTGACGTCGGCCGGGTTGTACCACGTCTTCTTGCCGGACGAATCCTCGCGGTAGAAGGTTTCGTTGAGCACCATGCCCTGCGTGAGCAGGTTCTTCGCCGGCTCGCCGAACTTCACGAGCCCCATGTCGCGCATCACCTTCGTCCAGAAGCGCGAATACAGCAAGTGCAGGATCGCGTGCTCGATGCCGCCGATGTATTGATCCATCGGCATCCAGTAATCGGTGCGCGCGTCGACCATCGTTTCGGCATCGGGGCACGTATAGCGCGAAAAGTACCAGGACGAATCGACGAACGTGTCCATCGTATCCGTCTCGCGCTTGGCCGGTGCGCCGCATGTGGGGCACGTGCAGTTCACGAATGCCGCCGATTTCGCAAGCGGATTGCCCGTGCCGTCCGGCACGAGATCCTCGGGCAACACGACGGGTAAATCTTTTTCGGGCACGGGCACGTCGCCGCAGTGGGCACAGTGGATGATCGGAATCGGCGTGCCCCAGTAGCGCTGACGCGAGATGCCCCAATCGCGCAGGCGCCACGTGACTTGCTTATCGCCCAGGCCGAGCGCGTTCAGATCGGCCGCGACGGCGTCGACCGCCTGCTCGTAGCCCATGCCGTCGTAGCGGCCGCTATCGACGCAAGCGACGCCTTCCTTTTCGCCGTACCAAGCCTGCCAAGCGTCGGTGGAGTATTCGCAGCCGGCTTTCGCGATCACCTGCTTGATCGGCAAACCGTATTTCTTCGCGAACGCAAAATCGCGCTCGTCGTGCGCGGGCACGCCCATGACGGCGCCCTCGCCATAGCTCATCAGCACGTAGTTGCCGATCCACACTTCCACGCGCGCCTGCGTGAGCGGGTGCGTGACGTAAAAGCCGGTGGGCATGCCCTTCTTTTCCATCGTCGCGATTTCGGCTTCGGCCACGCCGCCATGCCGGCACTCGTCGATGAACGCCTGCAGTTCGGGCTTGCCTTGCGCGAGGCGCGCCGCAAGCGGATGCTCCGCCGCGATTGCGCAGAAGGTGACGCCCATGATCGTATCGGCGCGCGTGGTGAACACGCGCAGCAAATGGCGTTCGCCGTCGAGCTCGTACGGAAAGCCGAAGTTCACGCCGAAGCTTTTTCCGATCCAGTTCTGCTGCATGATCTTCACGCGCTCAGGCCAGCCGAGGCCGTCGAGATCGTTCAAAAGCTCGTCGGCATACTGCGTGATGCGCATGTAGTACATCGGGATTTCGCGCTTTTCGACGAGCGCGCCCGAGCGCCAGCCGCGCCCGTCGATGACTTGCTCGTTCGCGAGCACCGTCTGATCGATCGGATCCCAGTTCACCGTGCCCGTCTTCTTGTACACGATGCCCTTTTCGAGCATCTTCAAGAACAGCCACTGGTTCCACTTGTAGTACTTGGGATCGCAAGTGGCGACCTCGCGCGACCAATCGATCGCGAGACCCATCGACTGCATTTGCCCTTTCATGTACGCGATGTTGTCGTACGTCCACTTCGCGGGCGGCACGCCGTTGGCCATCGCCGCATTTTCGGCGGGCATCCCGAACGCGTCCCAGCCCATCGGCATCAACGTGTTGTAGCCGTTCATCCGCAGATAACGGTACATGACGTCGTTGATCGTGTAGTTGCGTACGTGGCCCATGTGCAGCTTGCCCGACGGATACGGCAGCATCGACACGCAATAGAACTTCGGCTTACCGGCGACTTCGGACGTGCGGTAGGCATTGGACGCGCGCCAGTCTGCCTGGGCGGCGGCTTCGATGTCGGCGGGTAAGTATTTTTCTTGCATAGCGATGGTTCGGACTTGGCTGTCTTGACGCCTAACGGCGCGGGCGCGGCGATGCGTCGGATGCGGTTTCCCCGCGAATGGGGCAAACGTCGATTATACCGCCCGCGGACGGTCCAACCGCACGCGGGGCGCTGCGGCTCGTGCTTATGGCTTGACGGGCGCCGCGTGCGATTCGTCCGTGCGCGGCGGGTCGGTGACGAAGCCGATGCGATCGAGCCCCGCTTGCTGCGCCGCGCCCATCACCTGCGCGATGATTTCGTAGCGCGTCGAGCGCGACGCGCGCAGGTGCAGCTCCGGCGGCTGCGCGGCTTTGCCCGCGTCGGCGAGGGCCGCGCGCAGCGCATCGAGCGAAAGCGGGCGACCGTCCCAATAGAGTCGGCCCGCGTCGTCGATCGACAAGGTGATGGTCTTCGGCGTTTGAGGCGCCGGCGCGGCGGCGACCTTCGGCAAGTCGAGGCGGATCGCGTGCGTGAAAAGCGGCGCCGTGATGATGAAGATCACGAGCAGCACGAGCATGACGTCGATGAGCGGCGTCATATTGATGTCGGCCATCGGCGCGGCCGCACGCTCTTTGTCGAATCCGCCGAATGCCACGTTCGCCGCTCCTCGCTTATCTATTCACTACCGTTGCCGTGTGTGCTGTTGCCGTCCGGCCATGCGGGCCTCATATGCGGGCCTCATATGCGGGCCTCACACGCGCGCCTCACAGGCGGGCCCTATGCGGGCCCTATGCGGGCCTTATGCGGGCCTTATGCGAGCCTTATGCGCGAGCCTTATGCGCGAGCCTTATGCGCGGTGCCGCTTGCTCGCGCCGGGGCCGGTGCGCCGACGATCCGCTCCTGTGCGCCGTGCGCCGGATCGGCGTCGAGGCCCGTCCCGCTCGCGTGCGCTTGCGGCGCACAGACATACGCGTGCAGATCGTGCGCGAAGCCGTCCAATTCCTCGGACAACTGCCGCTGCATCCGCCCGAGGACGTTATAGGCCAACACAGCCGGAATCGCGACGACGAGCCCGAAAGCCGTCATGATCAACGCCTCGCCGACGGGTCCCGCCACGTTTTCGATCATTGCCTGCCCGCTCGCGGCGATGCTGCCGAGTGCGTGGTAGATGCCCCAGACGGTACCGAGCAAGCCGACGAACGGAGCCGTGCTGCCGACCGAGGCAAGCAGCACCTGGCCGAATTCGAGCCGCCGCTGCGACGCGAGCAACGCCTCGCGCAACGCACGCAAAACGCGCTCGCCGCGTTCGACGCGCGCGAGCATGGCGGACGGCGCATGGACCTCCGACGCAGCGAGCGCCGCTTCCGCGAGCGGCGCGAAGATTTGCTCGCGATCGGCGCTGCGCAGCGCGAGGACGCCCTCGGAGAGCGTCGCCGACCGCCAGAACAGTGCGATCGCGCGCGGCCCTTGGCGCTTAGCACGGCCGAGCATCCAACCCTTCACGATCAAAAAGCACCAACTGGCGATCGACATGGCCAGCAGCAGATAGGCAACGGCGTGCGTCAGCGCGTCGCCTGCTTGCAAGTAGTGAACGATGCCGGTGTTTTGCATGGGAATCGGAAAACGAGAGCGAAAACGCAAGCTCGAGCGATTGCCCGCGCTGGCGTTCGCCGGTGTCAGCGCAGACCCAGTACGTCCTGCATATCGTAGAGGCCGGCGCCGCGTTCGGCCAGGAAATGCGCGGCCCGAAGCGCTCCTTGGGTATAGGAAACGCGGCTTGCCGACTTGTGCGTGATCTCGATGCGCTCGCCGGTGCCGGCGAACAGCACCGTATGATCGCCGACGATGTCGCCGCCACGGATGGCGGAGAAGCCGATCGTGGACGGATCGCGCTCGCCCGTCACGCCATGGCGCCCGTAGACGGCGCACTCTTTCAAATCGCGGCCGAGCGCGCCGGCGATCGCCTCGCCCATCGCGAGCGCCGTGCCCGAAGGCGCATCGACCTTGTGGCGATGATGCGCTTCGATGATCTCTATGTCGTAGCCCGTGGCGAAGTGGCGCGCCGCGAATTCGAGCAGCTTGAGCGTGACGTTGACGCCGACACTCATGTTTGCGGAGAAAACGATGCCGATTGTCTCGGCGGCCGAGCGCACGGCGTCGCGTTGTCCCTCGTTCATGCCCGTCGTGCCGATCACGAGCTTCGTGCCGTGACGCAACGCCGCATCGATATAGGCCATCGTGCCTTCGGGCCGCGTGAAATCGATGAGACAGTCGGCTTCGGCCATCACGCGCTCGACGTCGTCGGTGAGCACGACCCCGGTGCGCTGCCCGAGGAAGGCGCCGGCATCTTCGCCGAGCTGGGGCGCACCGGTCCGATCGAGCGCACCGGCGAGTTTCGCGTCAGGATCGTTCAGGACGGCCTCGATCAGCATCCGGCCCATTCGGCCCGATGCGCCGGCGATCGCGATTTTCATCGGCAACATGCATACCTCTTCTTCAGTGACGGACCGCCCGTCGACGGCCGGCCGGCGGCGCTGCGCGAGCGCCCCAAAAAACAAAGGCGGGCGGTGTCTGACACGGCCCGCCCCGAGGAGAAAGAACGATCAACCGCCCGAACTCGGGGCGCTTTGCGAAGACGACACGGACGAGTTACCGGCGCCGTTGCTGCTGGACGGCGATCCCGTGGGGCCGACCGGATTGCTTTGATCCGGCGAAGCCGGTTGCGGCTCGCGGTGGAACTGGAACTGCGGCGTAGCCTGCGGCAACGCACCCGACGGCGTGGGCGCGGCCGAACGCACGGCCGGCTTGGATGGCTTGGCCGGCACTTGGTTCGTGGCGCGATTGGCCGCCTGCGCCGCCTGAGCATTGGCCGCCTCATCGTTCGCCGCGTTCGCCGCGCTCGTCGCATTCTCTGCGCTCGCGCTCGGCGCGCTCGCCGGCGCCGCGGAGGACGCAGCTTGAGCCTGCGCCGCGCTTGACGCGGCCGCCAATGCCTTCGCCTTTGCCTTCTTGCCGAGCTTGTCGCCGTCGATATCGGCGAGCAGTTCGAGCTCGGACGGCAGATCGTCGCCGCCCGACCAGCTCACGACACGGTCGCCCTGGAAGTTGACGATGAAATCGCGCTGCTGCACGACGGCCGTGGAGCCGCGCTTGAAGTAAAAGACATAATCCCAGCGCTCGTCATGGAACATGTCGGTGAGCAAGGGCGTGCCGAGCGCCGCCTTGACCTCGTCGCGCGACATGCCCACGTGCATCTTCGCGGCGGCTTCCTTCGAAACGAAGTTGCCCTGCACGATGGTGATGCGATACGGCGTAATGCTCTGCGCGACGCGCTGCGTGAGGCTGTCGTAGGTCGAACATCCCGCAACGAGCGCAACCGTCGTGGCAGCGATCAACAGGTTGCGCACGTGGCTCCCCCCGCGCTTCATAAGAAAATTTGGACTCATTTCACCCAACCGTGCGGGCCCCGTTTTGCGTATCGTCGAGCCGCGCGAGTTTCACCGAAGATGACCTGAACAGCAAAAACCCATTACTATTCGAATCGTGCATTGTACTCTAGGGATGCCTAGCCATGACCAATCCGACCGATCTCAAAAATATCGGGCTCAAGGCGACCCTACCGCGCCTCAAAATCCTCGAAATTTTCCAGCGCAGCGCCGTGCGGCACCTGACCGCCGAAGACGTCTATCGTAGTCTGCTGAGCGAGGAGCTCGACATCGGGCTTGCTACGGTCTATCGCGTATTGACGCAGTTCGAGCAAGCGGGCCTGCTCTCGCGCAGCAATTTCGAGTCGGGCAAGGCCGTCTTCGAGCTCAACGAAGGCTCGCACCACGACCATCTCGTCTGTATCGACTGCGGCCGCGTCGAGGAGTTCTTCGACCCTGAAATCGAAAAGCGCCAGCAACGGATTGCCGAAGAACGCGGCTTCAAGCTCCAGGAGCACGCGCTCGCGCTCTACGGCGTCTGCACCAAGGAAGGCTGCCCGCATCGCAAGCATTGACGGCCTCGGGCTCATTCGCCGGGGGGCCGCAGCCTCGTCCCCTCTGTCGACATACCAACGCCTGCCAACGTCCGGCTCGGTTGTCCGGCCCGACCCGACCGAGCGGCGCGCCGCCGCAGAAGTGAAAAGAGCCGCCTCCTTTCGAAGGCAGCTCTTTCAACTGACAGCCTGACGATTCGGCTGCTGGGCGGCTCGACGACGAGCCGCACCGTTCGATTCCGTGCTTACTTGGCCGTCGCGAGCGCGATCGCCGTGTCGAGCATGCGGTTCGAGAAGCCCCACTCGTTGTCGTACCAGCTCGAGACCTTCACGAGACGGCCTGCGACCTTCGTGAGCGTCGCATCGAACGTCGAAGACGCCGGGTTGTGGTTGAAGTCGATCGACACGAGCGGCGCCGTGTTGTAACCGAGGATGCCCTTCAGCTCGCCCTCGGCGGCTTCCTTCATGATCGCGTTGATTTCTTCGACCGTCGTGTCGCGCTTGGCGATGAACGAGAGGTCGACGATCGACACGTTGATCGTCGGGACGCGGATGGCGTAGCCGTCGAGCTTACCGGCCAACTCGGGCAGCACGAGGCCGATCGCAGCGGCCGCGCCCGTCTTCGTCGGGATTTGGCTATGCGTGGCCGAACGAGCGCGACGCAGGTCTTCGTGATAGACGTCGGTCAGCACTTGGTCGTTCGTGTAGGCGTGCACGGTCGTCATCAGGCCCGACTCGAGGCCGATCTTGTCGTTCAGCGGCTTGACGAGCGGCGCGAGGCAGTTCGTCGTGCACGATGCGTTCGACACGACCGTGTGCGCGGCCTTCAGCGTGTCGTGGTTCACACCGTAGACGATGGTCGCGTCGACGTCCTTGCCGCCCGGCGCCGAGATCAGCACCTTCTTCGCGCCGCCGGCCAGGTGCGCGCTCGCCTTTTCCTTCGACGTGAAAAAGCCCGTGCACTCCATCACGACGTCGACGCCCAGTTCGCCCCACGGCAGCTCGGCCGGGTTGCGGTTCGCCAACACGCGGATCTTGTCGCCGTTGACGACGAGGTTTTCGCCTTCGACCGCGACCTCACCGGGGAACGGGCCATGGGCCGTGTCGTACTTGGTGAGGTGGGCGTTCGTCTTTGCATCGCCGAGGTCGTTGATCGCGACGATCTCGAGATCGTGCTTCTTGCCGCTCTCGTAGAACGCACGCAGCGTGTTGCGGCCGATACGGCCATACCCGTTGATTGCAACGCGTACCGTCATGTTGGTTCTCCTGATATTTGGGCTGAAAAAAGCTGTCGTACCTCACGCTTCCGGTTGCATCGCCCGCGAGGGGCGCTCATGCGGGCGACGGCGCCCGGAAGCCGAATTGCGTCTTGCGTGAGTCTATCGTCACTCGAGCGCGGCCTTGGCCGCTGCGACAACGTGTTCCACCGTGAAGCCGAAATGCTTGAACAGCGCGCCGGCCGGAGCCGATTCGCCAAACGTATCGATGCCGACCACGCCGCCCTCGAGGCCGACGTACTTGCGCCAGAAGTCGGTCACGCCGGCTTCGATCGCGACGCGGCGTACACCCTTGGGCAGCACGCGCTCGCGATACTCGGCGTCTTGGCGGTCGTAGACCGTCGTCGACGGCATGGACACGACGCGCGCCGCGATCCCTTGCTGCGCCAGCGGCTCCACCGCCGCCAATGCAAGCTCGACCTCCGAGCCGGTGGCGATCAGGATGATCTTGCGCGCGACGATCTCGTCGTTCCAGTCGCGCAGCACATACCCGCCTTTCGCGATGTTCGCGATCTGCGCGTCGCTGCGCGCCGAGAACGGCAGGTTCTGGCGGCTGAAGATCAGGCACGACGGACCCTGATGCTCGACGGCCTGCGTCCAAGCCACGGCCGTTTCCACAGTATCGGACGGACGCCAGACGTGAAGATTCGGAATCAACCGCAGGCTGGCGATGTGCTCGATCGATTGGTGCGTCGGGCCGTCTTCGCCGAGACCGATCGAATCGTGGGTGAATACGAAGATCGACGGCGACTTCATCAGGGCCGCGACGCGCAATGCGTTGCGGCTATAGTCCGAAAACGTCAGGAACGTGCCGCCGAACGCCTTGTAGCCGCCATGCAGCGCGAGGCCGTTGATCGCGGCGCTCATGCCGAATTCGCGCACGCCGTAGTTGATGTGGTTGCCCCACTCGACGCCGTGCTCGCCCGCGCGCACCGGCTTGCTGGCCTTCCAATTCGTCAGGTTGGACCCCGTCAGATCGGCCGAGCCGCCGAGCAACTCGGGCAGAACGGCGGCCAAGCCTTCGATGGCCTGCTGCGAGGCCTTGCGCGTGGCGACCGTTTCGGCGCGCTCGTTCGCGCCGGCGATGATCGCTTGCGCCTTTGCAGCCCAATCGGCCGGCAACTTGCCCGCAGCGCGGCGCTCGAATTCGGCCGCTTCCTGCGGGTACTTCGCGCGGTACTGCGCGAACGCCTCTTTCCACTGTGTTTCGCGCTGAGCGCCGGCTTCTTTGGCGTCCCACGCCGCATAGACTTCTTGCGGAATCACGAACGGTTCCCACTTCCAGCCGATCGCCTCGCGCGTCGCTGCGATTTCCTGCGCGCCAAGCGGCGCGCCGTGCGCATCATGGCCGCCGGCCTTGGTGGGCGCACCCTTGCCGATGACGGTCTTGCAGCAGATCAGCGTGGGCTTGTCCGACTGCTTGGCCTCGGCGATCGCGGCGTCGACGGCCTGCACGTCGTGGCCGTCCACTGCGCGAATCACGTTCCAGCCGTACGCTTCGAAGCGTTTCGGCGTGTCGTCCGCAAACCAGTACTCGACGTGGCCGTCGATGGAGATGCCGTTATCGTCGTACAGCGCGATCAGCTTGCTCAGCTTCAGCGTGCCGGCCAACGAACAGGCTTCGTGCGAGATGCCTTCCATCAAGCAGCCGTCGCCGAGGAAAACATATGTATGGTGATCGACGATTTTCTCGTCGGCCTTGTTGAACTCCGCGGCCAGCAGCGATTCGGCGAGCGCCATGCCCACCGCATTCGCCAAGCCTTGGCCGAGCGGCCCGGTCGTCGTTTCGACGCCGGGCGTGATCCCGTACTCGGGATGGCCCGGCGTCTTGGAGTGCAGTTGCCGGAAGTTCTTGAGCTCGGCTAGCGGCAGGTCGTACCCGGTCAAGTGCAGCAGCGAATACAGCAACATCGAGCCGTGGCCGTTGGACAGCACGAAGCGGTCGCGGTCAGGCCAGTGAGGGTTGGCCGGATTGTGCTTCAGGTGGCGCGCCCAAAGGGCGACGGCGATTTCCGCCATGCCCATGGGCATGCCGGGGTGGCCTGAGTTCGCTTGTTGCACGGCATCCATGGCGAGCGCGCGAATCGCGTTCGCCATGAGAGCGGTGGGAGCGTTGGACGAGGTCGTCATGTCGAGTCCGGAGAACGAGTCGAGAAAGCGTGCGCGCGGTGGACCGCTGCTCGTATCGGACCGCCGCCCGCGCGGCTGGGACACGCGCCGCGGCAAAGGCGGGAAGAGCAAGCGGACAGGGCTGCAAAGCATGCCATTCTAACAGATGGCGACCGCCCCCTTCCGCCTCGGCGCGCCGCGAAGGCCGCTCGAAGCGCCATTGCGCCGCTCTATAATCCAATCGTTGCGCACCGATCGCGATCTTTGCCTGCCTCGTGTTCTCCAGCACCGATCCGCCGCTTTTATTTCATCCCGCGCCCGGCGCCGTCTACGGCTTTCCCGGTGCGCGCCGCGTCGCGCATGTCGATTCGCCGCATCAACGCATCGAGGTGTGGGACACGCCGCAGCTCGGGCGGCTCTTCACGCTCGACGGGCGGCCTATGACCTCCGTCGGCGACGAGTTCATCTACCACGAATGCATGGTGCACCCGGCCGCGCTGGCGCACCCCGAGCCGCGCAGCGCACTCGTGCTGGGCGGCGGAGACGGCGGCGCCGCGCGACAGCTGCTCGCACATCCGAGCATCGAGCGCATCGTCGTCGCAGAGCTCGACGAAGCCGTCGTCGCCATGGCGCGCGAGCATTTGATGGATGTGCATCGAGGCGCCTTCGACGACGCGCGCGTGCACGTCGCCATCGGCGACGCGGCCCGCTTCGTCGAAACGTCGACCGAGCGGGTCGACCTCGTCGTGTTCGATCTGACGCCGCCCGATTCGCCGGCGGCGCAGCTTTACACACCCGGCTTCTACGCCAGGTTGAAGCGCGTGCTGGCGCCGCGCGCCATGCTGTCGATGCATCTGGGGTCCGCGCAATTTCACCTCGACAGGGCAACGGCGCTCGTACAAGGCTTGCGGGCGAGTTTCTCCTATGTCGACGTCATGTCGGCGTACGTGCCCCTGTACGGTTCGCTTTGGCTCATGGCGCTTGCGAGCGACACGCTGGATGCCGCTTCGCTGTTCAAGCACGACGTCGCTGCACGGCTGACCGCGCGCGGTATCGGCTCGTTGCGCTACTATGACGCCGCGCTGCATCCGGCCCTGTTCGCGCTGCCGTGCGAGCTCCGGGACAAGCTGCGTTAGCCGGCGGCCGGCCCGCGCAGCGACGCGCGGCCGCCGCGAGCCCTTGGCGATCGGCCGTCAGCGGTTAGCCGTTAGCCATTGCTGCACCCGCCCTCTCCGTTTTTCGAAATCGCGCTATGCCTCGTTTTTTTGTCGACGCCGCCTACGAAACCGGCGATGTGCTCTCGCTGCCCGAGGAAGTCGCCCGGCACGTCCAAGTGCTACGCCTGCAAACCGGCGAGGCACTGACGCTGTTCAACGGCCGAGGCGGTCAACATACGGCGCGGCTCGTCGAAGTCGGGCGCCGCAGCGCGCTCGTCGAAGTGGGTCCGTTCGAATCCGTCGAAGCCGAGCCGCCCTACCGGGTCGCACTCGCGCAAGGGATCGCGGGCGGCGACAAGATGGATTGGCTCGTCGAAAAAGCGATCGAACTCGGTGTGACTCGCGTTGCACCGCTCGTGACGGCGCGCGGCGTCGTGCGCCTATCGGCCGAGCGCGCAAGCCGGCGCCACGCGCATTGGCAAGGCATTGCCCGGGCCGCCTGCGAGCAATGCGGGCGCAATCGCCTACCCGAGATCGAACCCGCCCGGGATCTCGCGAAGTGGCTCGAAGCGCTGCCGGCGCACGACGATCGCGCCGCACTGCGTTACATGCTTTCGCCACGGGCGACGATCGCGTTCGACGCGCTGCCGCGCACCGCGCCGAGCGCGGAAGTCACCGTACTGATCGGGCCCGAAGGCGGACTCGCGCCGGATGAGGAAGATGCGGCGATTGCGCACGGATTCACGCCGCTTTCGCTCGGCCCGCGCGTGCTGCGCACGGAGACGGCCGGCATCGCGGTGCTGGCCGCACTGGCCGCTCGCTGGGGAGGATGGTGAACGAAGGCCCGCGCGGCGGGCCGCAAAAAAGCGCCGAGACCGGGACCGGGGGCGCGCAAGCGGGCATGGCCGCCGTGCGGCAGGCCCGCCGATCAACGCCGATTAAGCGAACGAATAAAAGACGCGAAACGCGACTTTGCGCTCGGCCCAAAATTCCGCCGCCTCGCGAAATACGTCGAGCAGCGTCTCGCGCCCTTCCTTGTCGAACTTCTGCGCGATCGGCAGTCCTTCGAGGACGATGACGAAGCCCGGCTGCGCCCCGGCCTTATGCACGAGATCGGTCAGGCAGTCGTACAGCGCGTCATAGTTCTTGCCGAAGTGCTTCGGAAACAGGAACGACGTAGCGATCGTTTCAAGCACCTCTTGCTTCGATGCGGCTTGGCCGCAGTAGGCGTAAAGGAAGTGCTGCTCAAGCCGCTGCGCTTCGTCGGCGAGGTCCTGCACGCGAAACGCCCGAATCGATTGAACGATGTTCGGTCGCACGGTCGCGAAAAGGCTCATAGGCTCCTCGCTCGATGGATGTCCGGGCGCCGCATCGCCCTGCACGCTCTGGCCGCGCTCGGCCGCGCGCATCTGCATGACGCGCTGAAAAAGATTGCCGTCGCCGGCCGCGAACAGATCCGTCGCGGCTGCGGTGTCGTGCGCGTAGACGTTGTCGCTCATGCCGTTCATCCCGATGTCATTCAACAATGCGTTTAAAACTGTTGTAGTGGTCGTCTGAGTAAAAACAGTTGTCGACCCGCTTCAAAGGGCCGCCGCACACGATGCGACGCGCGCCGCGGTTTCTCGCCCGCGGCGTGGGGACCGTGTACTCATGGTAGTAACCGCGCCGATGCGGCGGCAGCAACCGCTCGAAGTTGCCGAACACGACGCCGTCCTTTGCATAGGGATAAGGGCCGCCGGCCGCGATCGAGTTCAAGGTGGTCACCGCCTCGGGCGGCAATTGCGCCCGCTCGATCGTGGCGACCGCGCCAGCCGGCGGCGCCTCGCGCGCCAGCGCAACGGACATTGCGCCCGGCATGCCCGTCAAACCGGCACCGGCCCAGCCGGCTGCGGCCACGGACGCCGCGAGCGCACCGTGACGAAGCCATTTACCAGCTCGTTCGCGTATTCCCGCGCGTGCCATCGGCCAGAGTTCCTGCTGCTCGATCAGATATGACGACCACGAAAAGCGTAAGGGTATCGCTAACGGCCCTGAGACGCAATCTTTGTGTGGAAAATGAAAGGTTTAGCGCGTTTTCAGGGCTAGCTGGAACAGCGTCGCGCGGTGCCGGAGCGAGGGCGAAATCCGTAAAAAAACGGCGAAATGGGACCGGGCATGGACCCGGGAGTGCGCCCCGGAAACTTGCCGTTCGTCTGATTTTTTCGCAAAAACGATAAATTTATCTTCTGAGAGATAAACTTCTTTTCGACGAGGCCCGATGCGGTGAGTCTTTGCCTCCTCACCGCGGCAGGTAATCGGACATCGTCGTTTCACGCATTTGGGGCGGCAGCCTCTCTTTTCGCCCTCGGCGTGCCCGCAATGGGCACGCCTTTTTTTATGCCGTCTGCTTACCGCTCGGATTGCCGCCGACCGTCGCGCGGCCGGGGCATCGCGAGCAAGCGCGCTCAACGCGACGCCGCGCTGACATCGGCCACGAGCAGCGCCGCCATATTGACGATGCGGCGTACCGTCGCGGACTCGGTCAGCACATGCACGGGCTTCGCGGCGCCGAGCAGGATCGGCCCAATGGCGATATTGTTGCCCGCAGCCGTCTTGAGCAGGTTGTACGCGATGTTAGCGGCGTCGATGTTCGGCAGGACGAGCAGATTCGCTTCGCCTTCGAGGGTCGACTCCGGCAACACTTCGCGGCGCAGCGCCGGATCGAGCGCCACATCGCCGTGCATCTCGCCGTCCACTTGCAGCTCGGGCGCGCGCTGCTTGAGGATTTCCAGCGTGTCGCGCATCTTTTGCGCGGACGGCGCGTTGCTCGTCCCGAAATTGGAATGCGAGACGAGCGCTACCTTCGGCTCGATGCCGAACCGGCGCACCTCCTCCGCGGCCATGATCGTGATTTCCGCGAGCTCGGCAGGGGTCGGGTCGACGTTCACGTGCGTATCGACGAGGAAAATCTGGCGGCCCGGCAACACGAGACCGTTCATCGCGCCGAACACCGTGCAACCTTCGCGCTTGCCGATCACTTGGTTGATGAAGTGCAGGTGTCGGTGCGGCGTCGAAATCGTGCCGCAAATCATGCCGTCGGCTTCGCCCTTTTGAACGAGCATCGACCCGATCAAGGTAGTGCGGCGGCGCATCTCCACCTTCGCCAACTGCTGGCTGATGCCTTTGCGGGCCATCATCTTGTAATACGTCTGCCAGAAATCGCGATAGCGCTCGTCGTGTTCGGTGTTGACGACCGTGAAATCGACGCCCGGCGTCAGACGCAAGCCGTACCGCTCGATGCGGTGCTCGATCACGGCCGGACGGCCGATGAGGACCGGCGTGGCGAGCTTCTCGTCGACGACGATCTGCACCGCGCGCAGCACGCGCTCTTCCTCGCCTTCGGCGAAGACGATGCGTTTCTTTCCGGGCTCGACGCTGCGCGCCTGCTGGAAGATCGGCTTCATCGTCGTGCCGCTGTGGTAGACGAATTGCTGCAGATGCTGCTTATAGGCTTCCATGTCCTCGATCGGACGCGTCGCGACGCCCGAATCCATCGCCGCTTGCGCGACGGCCGGCGCGATCTTGACGATCAGGCGCGGATCGAACGGCTTCGGAATCAGGTATTCCGGGCCGAACGAAAGATCTTGGATGCCATACGCCGTGGCGACGATGTCGCTTTGCTCCTGACGCGCGAGCTCGGCAATTGCGTTCACGGCCGCGATTTCCATCTCTCTCGTGACCGTCGTCGCTCCCGCGTCGAGCGCCCCGCGAAAGATGAACGGGAAGCACAGGACGTTGTTGACCTGATTCGGGTAATCGGTGCGGCCCGTGGCGAGCACGGCGTCGGGCCGCACTTCGAGTGCGAGCTCGGGAAGGATTTCAGGCGTGGGGTTCGCGAGCGCGAGGATGAGCGGCTTCGCGGCCATGCTCTTCACCATCTCCGGCTTCAGAACGCCGCCGGCCGACAGGCCGAGAAAGACGTCGGCGCCTTCGATCACCTCGGCGAGCGTACGAGCCGTCGTTTCGCGCGCGAACCGCTCTTTGTCCGGATCCATCAGTTCGGTGCGGCCCTTGTAGACGACGCCGGCCAAGTCGGTAACGAGAATATTCTCGAGCGGCAAGCCGAGATCGACGAGCAGGTCCAAACAGGCGAGTGCGGCCGCGCCGGCGCCCGAGGCGACGAGCTTGACGTTCGCGATGTCCTTGCCGACGACCTTCAGGCCGTTCGTCACCGCCGCCGCGACGACGATGGCGGTGCCGTGCTGGTCGTCGTGGAAGACGGGGATCTTCATGCGCTTGCGGCACTCGCGCTCGACGATGAAGCAATCGGGCGCTTTGATGTCTTCGAGGTTGATCCCGCCGAACGTGGGCTCGAGCGCGGCGATCACGTCGACGAGCTTATGCGGATCGGATTCGTTCAGCTCGATGTCGAACACGTCGATGCCGGCGAACTTCTTGAACAGCACGGCCTTGCCTTCCATGACGGGCTTCGAGGCCAGCGGGCCGATGTTGCCGAGGCCGAGCACCGCGGTGCCGTTCGTGACGACGCCCACCAGATTGCTGCGCGCCGTGAAACGGGCCGCATTGAGCGGATTTTCGACGATCTCCTCGCACGCGAACGCGACGCCGGGCGAATACGCCAGCGCGAGATCGCGCTGATTGATCATCTGCTTCGTCGGCGCGATGGCGATCTTGCCCGGCGAAGGAAATTCGTGATAATCGAGCGCGGCTTCGCGCAGCTTCGCCTTGGCGGCAGCGGGGTTCGTAGACATGAGTCGAAGGTCCAGTCTTTGTTACGCGGATTAGAATGAATGTTCGACGGCATTGTAGCGCCAATCGCCCCCCGCCCCGGCGGCCTCATCCGTCCGGCCGGCTCTTCCGGGGGCTTGCGCGCCTATCGCCACGTTCGCTTTGGCTTTCCTTTACGGCAATCGACTTATGTCCCTTTCGGAGTTCTCGCTGATCGAACGCTTCTTCGCAGAGCGGGCCCGCCGGGGCCCGCAACGAGCCGAGCTCGGCATCGGCGACGACTGCGCCCTCATCGCGCCCGCGCCGGGCGAAATGCTCGCCGTGTCGACGGACATGCTCGTCGAAGGGCGCCACTTCCTGCCCGACGTCGATCCGAGTGCGCTCGGCCATAAGACGCTCGCGGTCAATTTGTCGGATCTCGCCGCGATGGGCGCCAAGCCTCGGGCCTTCACGCTTTCGCTTGCCATGCAGGCGCCTCGCGAAGATTGGCTGGCGGCGTTCGCCGAGGGCCTGTTCGCACTCGCCGATCGCTACGATTGTCAGCTGATCGGCGGCGACACGACGCGCGGGCCGCTCAACCTATGCGTGACCGTTTTCGGCGACGTGCCCGCGCAGGCAGCCTTGCGCCGTGACGGCGCACGCGACGGCGACGACCTGTGGGTGTCGGGCGCGCTCGGCGATGCGCGAGCCGGCCTTGGGCTTTTGCACGGGGAATGGGCGGCGAATGCGTTCGACGAAGAAGAACGGGCCTCGCTGCATCGCGCGCTCGATCGGCCGGAGCCGCGCGTCGCGCTCGGGCTCGCGTTGCGCGGCCTCGCACATTCGGCGCTCGATGTCTCCGACGGCTTGGCAGGCGACTTGCTGCATATTCTCGAACGCTCGCGCATGCGCGCGCACGTCGACGTCGACACCGTGCCGCGCTCGAGCGCGGTGCGCAAGTTGCCGCCCGAGGCCCAGCGCCAGTGCACGCTCGCAGGCGGGGACGATTACGAATTGCTCTTCACGGCCCCGCCACGCTCGCGCGAGGCGATTGCCGACGCCGGCGCGCGTGCGAACGTTGCCGTCACGCGCATCGGTACAATAAGCGCCCTGCGCCATGCGGCGGACGAGCCGGCTATCGTTTGGCACGACGCTTCGCATACGCAGCTTTCCTTGACGCTGCACGGCTTCGACCATTTCGATGCAAACTGATCCGACACTGGAGGGCGAGAGCCGCCCGCCGTCCTCCCCCACGTCATCTTCCTATTCGTCGCCTCCGCCGCCGCCCAAACGCCGCGCAACTGCGCGCTTCATGCTTTCGCATCCGTTGCATCTGCTCTCGCTTGGCTTCGGCAGCGGGCTCTCGCCCATCATGCCGGGCACGATGGGGACGCTGTTCGCATGGGTGTCGTTCGCCGCGCTCGACGCTCGCTTGACTGTCGTCGAGTGGGCGGTGCTGATCGTCGCCGGTTTTGTCGGAGGGATCTATGTGACCGGCTTCAGCGCGCGCAAGCTCGGCATCGACGATCCCTCCCCCGTCGTCTGGGACGAAATCGTCGCATTCTGGCTCGTGCTGCTGTTCGTGTCGCCCGAAACGTTCACGGGCCAGCTATGGGCTTTCCTGTTGTTCCGCTTGTTCGATATGGTCAAGCCGCCGCCGATCCGCTACTTCGACCGCCACGTGAAGGGCGGAGTCGGCATCATGCTCGACGACCTCGTCGCCGCGTTTCTTACGCTGCTCGTGATTGCTCTGTGGCGCACGACGATCTGATCCCCTTGCGGTTTCGAACATGACCGAGCCTGTTCGATCCCGCCGAGATTGACAAGACAACGAGACCATCGCAATGACCACCGATTCAGTCGTTCATCAACTCGCCGTCCGCGCCGGCAACAAGCTGCGGGAAACGCGCCTTCTGCTCACGACCGCCGAATCCTGCACGGGCGGAATGGTCGCCACCGCCGTCACCGACATCTCGGGCAGCAGCGGGTGGTTCGAACGGGGCTTCGTGACTTACTCGAATCAGGCGAAAACCGAGATGATCGGCGTGCCCGCGGAACTCATCGATAAACACGGCGCCGTGAGCGAGCAGGTGGCGCGCGCCATGGCCGAAGGGGCGCTGCGCAACAGCCGCGCGCAAGTATCGCTCGCTATCACGGGCGTGGCGGGACCCGGAGGCGGCACGGAGACCAAGCCTGTCGGCATGGTCTGCTTCGCTTGGAGCAACCGGCTCGAAACGTCGGCCGAGACGCTCGTATTCAAGGGCGACCGCGAGCAGATCCGCGTGCAGGCCGCCGCGCACGCGCTGCGCGGGCTGCTCAAGCACATCGACGACAACGAGCGGTAAGAAGACGGCGCCAAGGGCGCCCGCCAGCGCGCGGCGAGCGGTCGCCCCGCGACGCGCATCAACGATAGGCGTTGATCTTGTCGCGCGTTTCTTGCGCGGCCCGCGCAGCGGCCTGTGCGAAATGCTCGTCCTTGCCTGCGTACAAAATTGCGCGCGATGAGTTGATCATCATGCCTGTGCCCGCGCTCGTGCGGCCCGCCCGCACGGTCGCCTCGACGTCGCCGCCCTGCGCACCGATGCCCGGAATCAAGAGCGGCATTTCACCGACGATCGAGCGCACGACTTCGATTTCCTTCGGAAACGTCGCGCCGACCACGAGAGCGAGTTGCCCGCTCGCATTCCATTTTTCCGCGGCGAGCGAGGCGACGACCTGATACAGCGGCCGCCCGCCCGTTTCGAGAAATTGCAGGTCCGAGCCGCCGGGGTTCGACGTGCGGCAGAGCACGATGACGCCCTTGCCTTCATGCGCCAGGTACGGCTCGATCGAATCGAAGCCCATGTACGGGTTGACCGTCACCGCATCGGCTCGATAGCGCTCGAATGCTTCGCGCGCGTATTGCTCGGCCGTGCTGCCGATGTCGCCGCGTTTCGCATCGAGAATGACGGGCAGCCCCGGGTGCTTTTCGTGCACGTGCGCGATCAGCGCTTCTAGCTGGTCTTCCGCGCGATGAGCGGCGAAATAGGCGATCTGCGGCTTGAATGCGCTCGCATAGGCCGCCGTCGCATCGACGATGTCGCGGCAAAATTCGAAAATCTTATCGGCGCGATGGGCGAGCGCGCCGGGAAAACGCGACGGCTCGGGATCGAGCCCGACGCACAGAAGCGAACCCGTGCGCTGCCAGGCGTCGTTGAGCGAGCGGACGAACGAATAGGAAGTGGACATGACGAGAGCGCGGTACGTGCCGGTGGCGGGAAAGGCCCGTATTCTACCTGTGCACGCGGCCGCCGCCGGCCTCAGCGGCCGACGGGCTCGACCGTGAATCGAAACTCGCGTGCAAGCTCTTCACCCGGCGCGAGCACTGTCATCCCGTGCTCGGCCGCGCCGCCCGGCAGGTTCATGGCATTGATCGGATGGTCGACAGGCTCGAAGCAAAAGAAATCCTCTCCCGGCGGCGTATAGAGCACGTAGTAACCGGCATCGGCATCGATCTTCAGCGAAAGGCGCCTGCGCGGCCAGACGACCGAGGCCCGGCCGCTCCATTGCGTGAATGCGTGGTTCACGAGCGCATCGGGCAGCGGATAGGCGACGCCGAATGCCCACGCCGCCGGCGCCGGCACGTGACGCACCGGCAGCCAATCGGCGCCGGGCACCCACAATCCGGCCGCGGCGGCCGACAGCCGCGTATCGTCGTCGCGCGAGACGAACGGATGCAGCCCGAGGCCGAACGGCAGCGGTTCGCGCCCCGCGTTCTCGACGGCAAGGGCCACCGAAAGCGTCGCATCGTCCAATGCGTAAGTGATCCGGGCGCGGTAAGCGAAGGGCTTCGCGCGTTCGCGCTCGAGTGAAAACGTCGCATGCGTGGCGCCGCGATCGACGACCCGCCACGCACGCAGCCAACCGTCGCCGTGAATCGGGAGCGGCTCGGCGGCCCGATTGCGCGGCACCGCCACCTCGCGCCCTTCGAACGTAAAACGCGCACCGCCGACGCGGTTCGAATACGGAACGAGCGGGTAGCAAGCGAGCGCGTTCGGGTCCGTGTCCGCATTGGCTGCGGGACAGGCTCGAAAGATCGGCGTGGGTGCGCCGCCATCGCCGTGCCACTCGAAGCGCGTCATGCCTGCGCCGAGCGCGGGAGCCAAGTCAACCCTCAGTTGATCGTTGGTCAGCGTCAGCGCGGCGCCCTGACGCACGCCGGCCCCGCCTCGCGCGATGACGGACGTGGCGGGGCCCGGCTGAACGGGCTGCACGAGCGCCGCCAGCTTGGCGTTGCGCGCCTCGGCCGGGCGTCGACGATGTCGCTCGGACGCCCGAGCGCCGCTCGTGGCGATGGCATCGGTATTCGCTGCGGTCATATTGAGCTCCGTCGAGAGGCGCCCCGCCGGCTACGCGCCGGCATGGCAGAGATGATGCGATGGCGTGTCTTTTGCCGCCTTTGATTCGTGCCGACTGTTTCCGTTTAACGCGATCGCATTGGCGATTACCGCCACGTTCCGAGAAACAGCGGCTCGGGCAGCCCGCGCCGCCCGCTCGGCGCGACGAAGATGCCGCCTGCGCCGGGTTCGGACGCGAGCGACGCCGCATCGAGTTCCACGCGCGCCGTCGTGATATAGAGCGTGGAAAGATCCGGGCCGCCGAGCGCGACGCAGCTCGGCTGGCTCGTCGGCACGCTCACGCGATCGGTTTCTACGCCGTCCGGCCCATAGCGCACGACGCGAGCGCCGCCCCACTGCGCATTCCATAAGCCGCCTTGCTCATCGACCGTCGAGCCGTCGGGAACGCCATCGGAATCGGCGAGCCGGACGAACGCACGCACATTGGCGATCGTCCCATCGGCGCCGTAGTCGCAGGCAAGGATTTCGCGCGTGGGCGAATCGCAAAAATACATCGTCGCGCCGTCCGGGCTGAACGCGATGCTGTTCGAGATGGCCGGCGATGGCAGCGGCAGCCGCTCGAGCGACAAGTCGTGGCCGAGCCGGTAAAAGCCGCCGACAGCCTGCAAATCGGCGCCTTCGTGTTTCGTGCCGAAGACAAAGCGCCCCTGCCGGTCGCAGCGCCCGTCGTTGAGACGCGTATCGAGGCCGGGTTCGACCTCGACGATGCGTTGCATTTCGCGCGTGTTCAGATCGAAGAACGCGAGATGCGTCGCCAAGCCCAGCAGCAGATGATCGGGGTTAGCGCAAAGCGCGAACGTCGCGAGCCGCTCGGGCATCGCAAAACTCGTGCGCTCGCCGGTCGAGGGATCGTACCGATGCAAGCACGCGCCTTCGATATCGGTCCAGTAAAAGCGGCCCGTGCGCTCGCACCAGGTCGCCCCCTCGCCCAGCGCACACTGCGCCGGCACCACCAGCGACGCACCAAAGACTTGTTCGTTCATACCCAGCCTCCGTCGACGATGAAGTCCTGCGCCGTGATCATGCGGCTATCGTCCGCAGCGAGGAACAACGCCATGCGCGCCAAGTCCTCGGGCATCAATTCGCCGTCGAGGCACTGCCCTTCCTTCAGTGCGCGCTTGCCCGCCTCGTCGAGCCACAGCCGGCGCTGTTTCTCGGTCAGCACCCAGCCGGGCACGAGCGCGTTCACCCGAATGCCGAACGGGCCGAGGTCGCGCGCCAAGGCGCGCGTGAGTCCTTCGATCGCCGCTTTCGCCGTCAGATAGATGGGCATGCCGCCTTGCTTGAGCATCCAGCTGATCGAGCCGAGATTGATGATCGAGCCGCCGCCCGCGCGCTTCATGTCCTCGGCGACGGCCTGCGCCGCAAAGAATTGATGCCGCAGATTGACGGCGATGCCCGCGTCGAACGAGCCGGGCGTCACGTCGGCGAGCGCATGCCGCACATCGTTCGCCGCGTTGTTGACGAGTACCGTGACGGGGCCGAACGCCGCCTGCGCATCGGCGATCGCGCCGCGCAACGCATCGATATCCGTCACGTCGCAGGCGAGAAAGAGCGGCTTAGCGGGCGCGTCGCCAAGCAGGTCGGCCAACGCCTCGCCCGAGCTCGCGTCGATGTCGCAAAACGCGACGCGCGCACCTTGCCGAGCGAAATGCTCGACGAACGAAGCCCCGATGCCGGTCGCGCCGCCCGTGATGAAGACGGTGCGGCCCGCGAGGCTCGGATAGCGAGCATAGGGGCCCAATTGCGGATGATCGGGAAGCGCCATCGTGAAGTGTCTCCGAAAAAGAACGGCGTCCGCGTACGAGCGCGGACGCTGCGGGAGGTCGATCGCTCAGTCGCGCGAGCCGCGATTCTTGAGTTGGTCGAGCAGCACGGCGGCGAGCAAAATCGCACCGCGCACGAGGTATTGGTAAAACGCGTCGATGTTGAGCAGGTTCATGACGTTCTCGACGGTGCCCATGATGAGCACGCCGATCACGACGCCCGAGATGGTCGCGCGGCCGCCGAGCAACGACACGCCGCCGAGCACGCACGCCGAAATCACGTTCAGCTCGAAGCCCTGGGCCGCGTTCGGCTGGCCCGAGGTGATGCGCGAGGCAAGAATCACACCGGCCAGCGCCGTGACAGCGCCCTGGATCAGAAAGATGACGACGCGCGTGCGCTCGACGTTGATCCCCGCGAGGCGCGACGCCTCGGGGTTGCCGCCGATCGCGAGGGTGTTGCGTCCGTACACGGTCTGATTGAGCAGCACGCCGAATGCGATAAAGCACACGAGCGTGACCCAGATCGGCAGCGAAACGCCGAGCATCGTCAGGCCGCCCAGCGCGATGAACGTGTCGGAGGACACGCCCACGGCTTGCCCGTGAGAGACGATGAAGCCCAAGCCGCGCACGATTTCCATCGTCGCGAGCGTCGTGATCAGCGCGTTGATGCGCAGGTAAGCGATGACGGCGCCGTTGACCCAGCCGATGACCGAACCGGCCGCAACGGCTGCGACGATCGCGAGAAACGTGTTGTTCGTCGCATTGAGCACCATGGCGCAGAGCACGCCCGCGAACGCGACGATCGAGCCGACCGACAAATCGAAATCGCGCGAGGCCAGACAGAACATCATCGTGCAGGCGACCATGCCGATCTGCGAGACCGACAAAGCGAGGCCGAGCATGTTGTCGATCGAAAAGAAGTGATCGACGGTCAGCGACGTCGTCACGAACATGACGGCGAAAATCAGGATGAGGCTGTACTCGGTGATTTGCTGCCACCAACGCTGCCGATCGTTCGGCTGCGGGATCAGCGCCTCGGCCGCTCGCTTTGCGCTTGCCTGCGCTAGGTTTTCTCTTGCTTGCATGTCGTGACTCCTTCACCCCGTTCGCGACGGGTTTTCATTGCATCCGTTTCTCTTTTCCGATGCCGCTCGACGGCGGCTCCTCGCTCAAGCGGCTTCGCGCGTCGCGTCCGCTCCCGCTCGCGCGCCTTGAGGCAGCGCGAGCTCCAGGAGGGCCGGCTCGTTGGCTTGCTCGCGCGACAATTCGCCCGAGATTCGCCCCTCGCGCATGACGACGATGCGATCCGAAACGCCGAGCACTTCGGGCAATTCCGACGACACCATCACCACGGCGCAACCGCGCTCGGCCAGCTCGTAGATCACGTTGTAGATTTCGTGCTTGGCGCCGACGTCGATGCCGCGCGTGGGTTCGTCGAGAATGACGACCTTCAACTCGGGCTCCGCGAGCCAGCGCGACAAGATCGCCTTTTGCTGATTGCCGCCCGAGAGCAGCCTGATTTTCTGCCGGCGGCTCGGCGTCTTGATCTTGAGCAATTTGATGAAATGCTCGGCCGTCTCGACCTCTTTCGCGCTATTGAGGAAGAGGCCGGCGCGCAGGTCGTGCCGGCGGCAACTGACATTGATGTTTTCGGCCACCGAGGCCGTCGCGAGAATGCCTTCTTCCTTGCGGTCCTCGGGGCACAGCACGATGCCGCTGCGGATAGCCTGCCCCGGGCTCTTGACGTCGATCGCCTTGCCGTCCAGCGTCAGTTGCCCGCCACGGCGCTTCTCGGCGCCATAGACGAGGCGCATCAGTTCGCTGCGTCCCGCGCCCACGAGCCCGAAAAAGCCGACGATCTCGCCGGCGCGAACGGTGAAGCTCGCCGGCGCGCTAAGGCCGTGGCCCTCGACGGCGTCGACGGCCAACCGCACCTCACCCAGCTCGCGGGGCCGATAGCCGTAGATGTCCGAGATCTCGCGGCCGACCATCTCGGCCACGATCGTTTCGCGCTTGACCTCGGCGAGCGCCCCATGCGACGCCACTTTTCGCCCGTCGCGAAAAATCGTGCAGGCGTCGCACAGCTCATAGATTTCGTCCATGCGGTGCGAGATGTAGATCAGCGCGCGGCCGTCGGCCCGCAGTTCCCGCACGAGCTTGAACAGCACTTCGGTCTCGCGGTGCGAAAGCGAGCTCGTCGGCTCGTCGAGCGCGATCACGCGCGCGTTGCGCAACAGCGCCTTGCAGATCTCGACCATCTGCCGTTGCGCGATCGACAGGCGTCCGAGCCGCGCGTTAGGGTCCAGATCGACGCCCATCTGCTGCAGCCGCTCCTGCACGAAGCGCTTGGCGCCGCGCTTGTCGACCCATCCCAGCGCATTGGGCAAACGGCCGAGCAGCAGGTTTTCCGTCACCGTGAGATCGGGGACGTACTGCAATTCTTGGTGGATCACCGCGACGCCGGCAGCGATCGAAGCCGCCGCGCTCGGGAAGCGCACTTCCTCGCCGTCCATCATGATGCGGCCCGAATCGGGCTGATACTCGCCGCCCAAGATCTTGAGCAGCGTCGACTTGCCCGCGCCGTTTTCGCCCATGAGCCCGTGCACTTGGCCGGCCTCGACTTCGAACGACACGCCGTCGAGCGCGCGCACGCCCGGAAAGACCTTGCCGATATTGTCAAATCGCAACGTTGCTGACATCTCTTTTACCTCGCACTGAAGGATCGCCCGAGCCGCCGCGGGCATCGCGCGCACGCGGCCGGCTCGGAAAGCTGCGGCTATGCCTTACTTCGCAGCCAGACCCATCTCTTCACGCACCTTGGCGACGTTGTCGCGCGTCGCAAGCATGCCCGTCGTCAGCGTGAGCTTCGGCGGTTCCTTGCCCTGCGTGATCCAGGCGTACATCAGTTCCGACGTTTCTTCGCCGTGGCGCTTCGGGCTGATGATGACGGTACCGTAGAAGCCCGTCGGATTCGGCTTCTTGAACTCGTTGAGCGCCGAATCCGAGCCGCCGATGCCGATGCCGATCATGTTGTCGGCCTTGAAGCCACGGCCTTCGGCCGCGCGCACCGCGCCGAGCACGGCCTCGTCGTTCAAGCCGTAGGCCACCCAATGCTTGAACTGCGGGTTCTTCGTGATCGCGATGTTGGCGGCGTTGAACGCGTTTTCCGTGTCGGTCTTCGCTTGCGGAGCCGCGACGACGTTCGCCTTCGGGAAGCCGGAAGCAACGAGGATATCGGTGGCGCCTTGCGTGCGATCCTTCGCCGTCGGCAATTGATCGTAGGTCACGTCGATCGCACCGACATCCTTCATGTCCCAACCGCGCTTCTTGATTTCGTCGACGATCCCCTTGCCGACCTGCTGGCCGATGTTGTACGCAGAGATGCCCATATGCGGCACCGAGGCGATCGGCTTGCCGCTGCCGTCGACGAGGCGGTCGTCCACCGTCATCATCTTGAGGTTGTGGGCCTTGGCTTTTGCGACGATACCCGGCCCGAGCTTCACGTCCGGCGTGCAGATGATGAAGCCTTGCGCCTTCTGCGCAGCCAGGTTGTCGATCGCGCTCATGACCTTCTCGCCCGACGGCGCGCCGATCTTCACGAGCGTGAAGCCGTCCTTCTTCGCCGCCGTTTCGGCGAACTTCCATTCGTCTTGGAACCACGGTTCCTCAGGCTGCTTCACGAGAAAGCCGATCTTGACCGGATCCGCCGCTTGGGCGGCCGGCACCCCTGCCACCATCGAAGTCACCGCAGCGGCAGCCAGCGTGAGGAAAATTCTGCGCTTCATGACGTTTGTCTCCTGTCTGATTGAGCGTTGTCGGCCGCGTTATCTGTGTCGGACGACTCACGCGGCCAGTGCGTCATCCGGTTCGAACATCGCCGCGCGGGGCTGCCGCACGGCGATCAAAGCCATCTTTCGTTACCGCTAATCGTGGTACAGCGCCGAGCGGCCGCCATCGACGGTGATGCACGTCGCATTGATGAACGGCGCTTCGTCCGACGCGAGAAATACCGCCGTCATCGCGATCTCCTCGGGCCGGGCGATACGCTTCATCGGCTGCAATTCGAGCGTCGCGCGTCGCGCGGCGTCGGGATCGGGCTGTCCGTTCCACCAATCGTGCGTGAGCTGCGTTTCCACGTACCCCGGCGCGATCGCATTCACGCGCACTTGCTTGGCCGCGTACTCGATGCCGAGCGCGCGCGTCAGTCCCAGCACCCCGTGCTTGGCGACCGGATAGGGAAAGCAGCCCGGAATGATCTGAAACGCATGCGTCGATGCGATGTTCACGATGCTTCCCCGGCCGCGTTCGACCATACCCGGAAGCACCGCCTTGCAACCGTTCCACACGCCGTCGAGATCGACCGCGAAACAGCGGCGCCAATCGGCATCGCTCATCGCGAGCGGATCGCAAAAGACGTTGATGCCGGCGTTGTTGACGAGCACGTCGATAGGCCCGAATGCATGCTCGGCTGCCTCGCAAGCGTCGGTCACGGGCTGCGGCTGCGTGACGTCGGTCCGCACGGCCAGCACCCGGGCGCCCGCCGTGGCCGCCTCGATCCGCTGCGCCGCAACTTGCGCGGCGTCGAGATCGAGCTCGGCCAGCACGACCGCCGCCCCTTCGCTCGCAAACGCTTGGGCGATCGCTTCGCCGATTCCGCGGCCCGCGCCCGTCACGAGCGCGACCTTGCCCGCAAGCCGGTTCACCGCAGCGCTCCGCCGCTCAGCGCGCGCCAGGCTGCGACGAATGCGTTCGCATGCTCGGCCGTCGTCGAGACGTCCTGGCCCGCGCGGTAAAGCGCCGAGCCGAGGCCAAAGCCGTTCGCTCCAGCGGAAACGAGCGTGCTCATGTTCTCGGGCGTCACGCCGCCGACCGGCACGAGCGGCACTCGCTTGGCAATGACGGCGCGCCAGGCCTTCACGACCGTCGCGCCGAGTTGCTCGGCGGGAAACATCTTGAGCACGTCCGCGCCGCTCGCGAGCGCGGCGAACGCCTCCGTCGGCGTAGCGACGCCCGGTGCGCAAGCCAGACCCAGCTCTTTGGCGCGCGCGATGATCTCGGTGTCGCCGTGCGGCATGACGATCAGTTCGCCTCCCGCGTGCGCGACGTCTTCGACGAATGCGGTGCGCAGCACGGTGCCCGCGCCGACGACGACTTCATCGGGCAGGGCCTTGCGCAGCGCGGCGATGCTCGCGAGCGGATCGGGCGAATTGAGCGGCACCTCGATGATGCGAAAACCCGCTTTGTGCAGCGCCTCGCCGTGAGCGACGACTTCGTCCGGCGCCACGCCGCGCAGGATCGCGATCAAGGGACACGCTTCGAAAGCGCCGATCAAGCGCGCGTGCGGGCGGTACGGCTTCGGTAGATCGAATTCGGTTTGCATGGCGTACTAGCTGAAACTGGTAGGGACTCGCTAAGGAGTCGATTCAATTCGCACTGCGCGGTTCGCAAAGCGTCGACGTCGACGCGGCCTCGGCGTGTTTTCGTTCGCCCCGAGCGCGTCGTCGTTTCACCGCTTCATTTCGGCGCCCGCTTGTGCCCGCGTGGCCGCCGCGCCGCTCTGCACGAGCGCGGCTTGCGTCGCGATCCGCCACAGCCCGCTTTCGGCTGCCGCTTGAACGGTGTGTGCACGCAGGCAGCCGAACTCCGTCAAAGCCAATCGATAACGCTCGCACAACGCGGCGCTGCCGATCAGCCGCGGCGCCTCGCCCGCCAGCGTCGCTGCGCGCGATTCCAGCAGCGCCGCCAAGCCGCAAAGCTCGTGGCCGATCAAAAGCCCCGACAAATAATCGGGCTGCTGCTGCGCTTGCAGCGCGCCGGTCAAGCCGAGCGTGCGCGTGCTGAAAATCGTCGCTAGCAGCCCCGCGTGGTGCGCATGTTTGGCAACCGTCACGCCGCGCAGGAAAGCTTGCGTATCGGGCGCCGGCGGCTCGACCATCGTGCGGCCGAGGATCGTGTGTTCGCGCAAGGCGCTATAAAGCTCGCCCGTCATGAACGTATGAAACGATTCGATGCGCTCGCCTCGCACGACGGCCCATTTCGCATGCGTGCCCGGCAGACCCACGAGGGAGCGAGCTTCGCCGCCGATCGCCGCGCTAGCCAGCGCTCCGACGATTTGCGTCTCCTCGCCTCGCATCACATTCGGCAAATCGCCGCGCTCGATGACACCCGGGACGATATGCACATGCACGCCGCGGCCGGTTTTGACACGCACGATCCCTGCAACGAGCGCCGACGCATCGGCAGGCGTGTCGACATAAGGCGCTTCGCGCCAGCCCTGCGCGCTGCCGACCATGCCCGCCGCAATGACAGGCAGATTCGGCGAGGATTCGAGCCAATCGCCGCAGGCCGCCTCGAACGCCGCATCGAACCCGCCGGGCTGCGGCAAGCGCATGACGCCGTCGCTGGACGCGCGCGTGGCGAGCACGTTGCCGAGCGCATCGAACAGATACGCCCGCATCGCCGTGGTGCCCCAGTCGAGCCCGATCAGCGCCGGCTGTGCGGCGAAAGTTTGTACATCGCTCATCGTTTGATACGGCGCGCCCCGGGCGCACTCCAGCCTAGTTCTTCGGAAATCGCGCGCGCTTCGCGCTGCACGATGGGAATCAGTTCGTCCATGCGCTCATGCGGCATGTAGGGGATCGTGCTGGCGACGGAAACAGCCGCGACGATCGCGCCCGTCGCATCGCGCACGGGGGCGGCCACGCAGCGGATCGACGGCTCGTTCTCTTCCAGGTCGAACGAAAACCCGCCGGCCGAGTAACGCACCATGCGTTGCAGGAACATCGGCTTGTCCGGCCGGTTGTCCTGCTCGAAGCGCACGCCCTGGAGCGCACGTTGCGCCGAGTCGTACAGCGAGCTCCATGTCTGTGGAGACAAATCGAGCATCAAGGCTTTGCCGATTCCAGTCGAGGCGAGCGGCATGCGATGGCCGGCGCGCGAGCGCATTTCGAGGCCGCGCGTGCCGGGAATTTTGTCGATATAGAGCACGTCCTCGCCGTCGCGCACGCCGAGGTGGATCGTATCGAGGGTCGCTTGCGCAAGACGCTCCAGATGCGGACGGGCCACCGCGGTCAGCGGCATTTGCTCCAGCGCCACCGTGCCCAGCTCGATCAGCTTAGGGCCGAGCAGATAGCCGTTCGAGACGTGACGCAGATAGCGCGCCTGCACGAGACTGCTCACGAGACGGTGCGTCGTGCTGCGCGTCGTGCCCAGCGCCGTGGCGAACGCCCGCATGTCGCGTGCGCCGCGCGCACAAGCCTCGATGATGGCCAGCCCACGCAGCAAGGTTTGCGTGCCGGCAGGCAGATCCGCCATATCGAGCGGGGACCCGCCGATCGCGGGCGGTTCGGGCGCCACGCTGCTCGGACGCACGCCGAGCGGCGGCTCGGACACGTCGCTCGTCGCGGGGGAAGGGGCCAAGTCGTTTTCAGGGGCAATCATCGGGCGCGTCTCCGTTTCGTTCGAATGCTTCGCTCTCGAATCGCTGGATTTCTTTCGTGCTGCGCTGCACGGCCGATTCTTTCGACCGCTCGCGACGGATTGTAGGCACGCCTTGCGTTTCGTTCCAAACTTTGAATGTGTCGCCCACATTTTGGGAAAAACCACCCCTCGATGCTGCCATGGCAAGATCGCGTGCGGATTCACCCCCACTTCGACCGAGGGCTGCACCTATGAAACCCATCATCAATTTGGACGCCGTCGAATTGTCCCCACTACCGGCCGGCCTGGCCCCGCCAGACTCGATGGCGGACCGCTATGCCCCGCGCATGGGCGCGATCGGCGCGCGCATCGGCGCGCAAAAGCTGGGCTACAACGTCACCGCCGTGGCGCCCGGAAAACGCGCGTTTCCGTTTCACAACCATCGGGTCAACGAGGAAATGTTCTTCGTGCTGGAGGGGACAGGCGAGGTGCGTATCGGCGAAGCCGTCTATCCGATTCGCGCCGGCGACGTCATTGCTTGCCCGCCCGGGGGTCCGGAAAGCGCGCATCAGATCTCGAATACAGGGGACGTCGAACTCAGATACCTGGCGGTCAGCACGAAGACGCTGCCGGAAATTGCGGAATATCCCGATTCGGGCAAGTTCGGGGTACTGGCCGAGTTCACCGGGGCGCCCGGCGAACGGCCGAAAGGGTTTCGGTTCGTATCCCGTGAAAGCGAGAGCATGTCGTACTGGGACGGCAACTAAGCCAACGGAGCGCCCCGCCGCCGGAATGATCGATTGCCGGAGCCGCCGCTCACTGCGGCAGTTGCGCGGCGCCCATGCGCCTCGCAATCACACCTGCGCGCTGAGCCAGATAAGCCGATGAGCGGTGTTGATCGAAGTACTTGGGGCGCGGCAGCATGACGGCAAGCCGCGCCGATTGCCAAGCGGTCAATCGTGCGGCCGAGCTCCGGTAGTAGTAGCGGGCGGCCGCCTGAGCGCCGTACACGCCGTTGCCCCATTCGACCGAGTTCAGATAGAGCTCGAAAATTCTCTGCTTGTCCATCAGCGTTTCGAGCATCCACGTGATGATGAGCTCTTGCCCCTTGCGCAGATAGCTCTTCTGGCGAGACAGAAACAAGTTGCGCGCGAGTTGCTGACTGATCGTCGAACCGCCTGCGACGATCCTGCCGCGCGCCCTGTTCTTTTCCCAAGCTTGCAGAATCGCTTCGGTTTCGTAGCCGTTGTTGCTGACGAAGTTCGCGTCTTCCGATGCGATGATCGCGCGTTTCAGGTTGCGTGAGATATGGTCGTACGGGACCCATTCGCGTTGAATGGATAGGTCGGGCCTGTCCTGCGCGAGACGCCATGCATCGGCGCGCATGAACGCCGTCGAACGCGGATCGACGACGTCCCAAACGGCGATTTGCACGAAGTAATAGGCTTGTGTCGCGATCCACGCGAACGCGCACACGAGCGCCGCGTAAAAGACCCAACCTGCGATCCCTTTCCCCGTCCGTTTTTTCGATCTCGTCATCGTTGCGTCGTGTCGTTCGCGCATTCGATCATCGTATGGAACGGCGCGCGGCCCCGTGCATCCCCTAAGCGCTCGTCATCGTCGTCCCGCGCACGATGCAAGGCTAGGCCGACGCCGCCAGCATGGCGCGCAGCTCCGAGAGGACCGGCGCGCTGTCGGGCCGCACGTCGCGCCACACCCAAAACGATTCCGCCGCCTGCTCGACGAGCATCCCGAGCCCATCGGAAGCGCGCGCCCCGAGCGACCGCGCGTGCTGCATGAACACCGTCGGCTGCGCGCCGTACATCATGTCGTAAGCGAGCGTGCAGGCCCCGAATGCGCGATCGTCGCATTCGGGCAGCGCGGCGGTCAACGAGCCCGCGGTGGCGTTGACGACAACGTCATACGCCGTCGGTTCGATCTTATCGGGCGCGCCTCCCGAGAGCATGCAGCCGGCCTCGCGTGCCGCGAACGCGAATTGCTCGACGAGCGCTTGCGCCTTGTGCGCGGTGCGATTCACGATCGTCAGCGCACGCGGCGCGCGCTCGAGCATCGGCAGCACCGCCCCGCGGGCCGCGCCCCCGGCGCCAAGCAACAACACGCGCGCGCCGGCCAGCCGCACGCCGAGATTCGCTTCGATGTCGGTGACGAGGCCGATGCCGTCCGTATTGTCGCCATAGATGCCGCCTGCGTCGAACCGGAGCGTGTTCACCGCGCCGGCTGCTGCGGCGCGAGGCGAAAGCCGGTCGGCCAATGCGTGCGCTTCCAGTTTGAACGGCACGGTGACGTTCAGGCCCCGCCCGCCCGCGGCAACGAAAGCGCGGACCGTGTTCACGAAGCCGTCGACGGGAGCGAGCAAGCGCCGGTATTCGATGCGCTCGCCTGTCTGCTCGGCGAAGCGCGCGTGAATGATCGGCGATTTGCTATGGGCGATCGGGTTGCCGATCACTGCGTACAGTTCGCATCCGGCCGTTGCCGGTGCAATGGCATCGCCGCCCTGCGGCGCCGGTTCGCTCGTTGCGCTCATTCCGTCACCTGTGCCGGACGCGGCGATCCGCGATGCGCATCGTCCGCGTTCGATACGTTCGATGAGTCGGCACCGCCGTCCGCCTTTGCGTGACCGGCATCGCCGCGGTCGGCATCGCTTTCACCCGCGGCGCCGACGGAATCGGCGTCGTCGCCCTGCTCCGTCTCGGCGCGCGCCTCCTCCTCGCTCTGCGCCGATTCGTCGGAGGCATCGATGATTTCGACGTCTTCCTCTTCTTCGTCCTGCGCAGCCGCGCCGGGCGCATCGAGCACGCGAAGCGGGCGCACCGACGCTTCGATCGTCAGTTCATCGACCGACATCACCTCGAGAACCACGCGCGTGCCTCGCGCATGGACGCCGAGCCCCGGCACGTGCAGCAGCAACGGCACCTCCTCGAGCCGCACGAGATCGCCCTTGACGACGCTCGCGACGACTTCCTTCTTCTGCTCCTGAGTGAGCCAGCGCAAACACCAGAAATACTCCATGCGCCGCTGGTGGTCGGCATACGCCGTGTAGGTGTCGTCGAAGCCTTGAACGACGGCGAACAGATCGGCGTCTTTCGGCTTGAACGGCGCGACGAGCTTGGCCGCGACGCCGTGCTCGACGCAAGCGAGCAGTTGCCATTGATTGACGAGATCGACATAGCGGCGCAGCGGCGAGGTGCTCCAGGCATATTGCGCGACACCGAGCCCTTCGTGGGGCGCGGCACTCGTTTGCATGCGCGTGCGCTTCGGGCCTGCCGCCGCGAACGTGCGTTGCGTCCGATAGATCCCCGGCACCCCGTGATCGTGCAACAGCGCGCCCCACGTGGAGTTGGCGAGAATCGCCAGTTCGGCGACGATGAGATCGAGCGGCGAGCCGCGACGGCGAGGCGTGATGGTGACGTGCTCGCCCTCGACATAGAAGTTGTAATCGGTGTTGCCCGGTACCTCACGCCTGAGGCCGTAGCCCGCCCGTGCGGCCTGCCGCTTTTCGAACAGCGCCTGTGCGAGCGGCCAAAGGACAGCGATCTCGTCCTTATGCGGGTAGTCGCCCGAACCGGCGGCGAGCGCTTCCTCGGTCACGTATGCGTCCAGCGTGTTGTGACGCAAATTGCTCTTCACATAGACGAGCTCGGCGTGCGTCTCCGTTGCGACGATTTCCTGCGTGGCGCGATCGACGATGATGTAGAGCGAGAGCGCCGGGCGCAGTCCGCCTTCCTTCAGCGTGAAGGCTTCCACGACCTCATCGGGCAGCATGGTGATCTTGTCGCCGGGCATGTACACAGTGGAGAGCCGCGCGCGAGCAATCGCGTCCACGGCGTCGCCTCGGGCGATGCCGAGCGCCGGTGCGGCGATATGCACGCCGACGCGAACGCGGTTCTCGGCGAGCCGTTCGACCGAAAACGCATCGTCGATTTCGGTCGTCGTGATGTCGTCGATCGAGAAAGCCTCGGCATGGGCCGTCGGCAGATCCGCCGGAACCGGCCCTGGCGTCACGGGCGGGAATCCCGTGCCGTGCGGAAAATGCTCGGACAAGAAGCGCGCTTCGTGCAGCGCCCGCGCCGAGGCGATGCCCCCGCACTCGAGCATGAGGCGCGCCGTCGACATGCCGCGGGCGGCGGCCGCGCCCTCCAGCGCCTTATATTCGATGCCGTTCTTGTCGGGCTTGGTCAGCAGGGCGAGCGCCTTGCCGCGAAGGGCGTCGGGCAATCGTCCGGCCTTGAGCTCCTCCTCGTATTGCGCCTGCACGAGTGCCTGCTGACGCTTGCGCTCGAGCGCCGCGAGCGCCATTTTTAGTTGTTCTTCCGGAGCACGCTGGTACTGCCCCCGCCCCTTGCGCCGGAAATAGACGGGCGAGCTCTGCATGCGCAGCACGAGTGCGGCGCGCTCGACGGGGCTCGATTGTGCGCCGAAATATTCGTCGGCCAGCGAGGCGAACGCAAATTCGTCGGCGGGCGCGCACTCCCACAAAAAATCGAGATCGATCTGCTGTGCGGCCGTATCGGCTTCCTGCATCAGTTCCGCCGCGCTCGGCTTGTCGAACTCGATCAACACATCCTTGGCGCGCACTTTCGCGCGGCGTCCGCCGGGCAGCTCGACTTGCAATGCGTCACCTTGGCGCGACAGCACGCTGCCCGCCTTCAAACCGCCGGATTCCTCAAAGAAAACGTTCACTCGACACTCTCGTTACGAATTTGGCCCTCGCAGCGGGTTTGCGCCGCAAACCGCACGCCCGCTGCCGATTGATCTTGTTCAGTGGCGCCCCGCTTGCGGGCGCCGCGCGCGGCCGAGGCGCTACACGCGCTCGGCGGGCGTTACGCCGCAGAACGCGAGCACGTCGTCGACGTAGTCGGCGAACTCGCTGATCGCGTGATTGCTACCTTGAATCAGCTTGGTCTTCACGCCGGGGTAATGCTCGAGCATTTCCCGGTAATCGAGCACTTCGTCACCGGTCGCGGCGATCAAATAATAGCGTTGCGGCCGCGTGATGGCCGCCACCGCGAGCGAACGGAGCTCGTCCAAATGGCGCGGTTCCACGACGATGCTGCCGCCGCCGTGCCAGAGCGGTTGCTCGCCGAGATAAGCCGATAGATCGCGCTGCGGCAATACCGCGGGATTGAGCAACACCGCCCGCCATCCGTGCTTCTCGGCCAGATGTGTCGCGAAGTAGCCGCCGAGCGAGCTGCCCACGACGGTGATGTCCTGCGGCGCCTGCCCGCTGGACAGAGCGGCGGCAACCTGCGCTTCGGCTACCGCGACAGCCTCGAGCGGCGAAACGGGCAATGCCGGACAGCGCCATTGCCGCGCCTGGCCGAGTTCGGCCAAGCGCGCCGCGAGCAGCTGTGCCTTGAACGATTTCGGCGACGAGCGAAACCCGTGCAGATAAAGAATCACGCCGCGCCTCGCGCCTGCGCGCCAAGCGCGTCCAGCAGCCGCTGATGGACACCGCCGAAACCGCCGTTGCTCATGACGAGCACGTGATCGCCGGGCCGGGCCGCGTGCGCCACGGCGGCGACGAGTGCATTCAGATCGTCGAAGGCGCGCGCCTTCTCGCCGAGCGGCGCAAGCGCCTCGCTCAAGTCCCAGCCGAGCGCGTCGCGCCCGGTCGGGGCGCCGTAGCCGAAAACGAGATCGGCGCCGGCCAAGCTACCCGGCAACTGCGCTTTCATGGCACCGAGCTTCATCGTATTCGAACGCGGCTCGAGCACCGCCAGAATGCGTGCGCGCTCACTGCCGATGCGCGTGCGCAAGCCGGCGATGGTGGTCTCGATGGCCGTCGGGTGGTGAGCGAAGTCGTCGTATACGGTCACGCCGTCCACGCTGCCGCGCACTTCCATGCGCCGCTTGACGTTGCGAAACTGCGCGAGCGATTGAGCCGCAAGCGCGGGCGGCACACCGACATGGCGCGCCGCCGCAATGGCCGCGAGCGCATTGAGCCGGTTATGCTCGCCCTGCACCTGCCAGTCGACGGCGCCCACCCGTGCGCCGCGCCAGTAAACGGCAAAGCGTTCGTCGATCGGCTCGCCGTCGGCCGAAGGCAATGCCTCCCAGCCGCCTTCGACGCCGAAACGTTCGACCTCGCTCCAGACGCCTCGGGCAAGCACGCGCTCGAGCGCCGCTTCCCGTCCGTTGACCACGAGCCGACCGATCGAAGGCACCGTCCTCACGAGGTGATGAAACTGGGTTTCGATCGCGCCCAAATCGGGAAAGATATCCGCGTGATCGAATTCCAAGTTGTTCAGGATGGCCGTGCGCGGCCGGTAATGAACGAACTTCGAACGTTTGTCGAAAAAAGCCGTGTCGTACTCGTCGGCTTCGATGACGAAGAAGTTCGACGCGGTAAGCCGCGCCGACACGCCGAAATTGAGCGGCACGCCACCGATCAGAAAGCCCGGCTCGAGACCGGCGTCTTCCAGCAGCCAGGCCAGCATCGAACTCGTGGTGGTCTTGCCGTGCGTGCCCGCCACGGCAAGCACCCACTTGCCGGCAAGCACGTGCTCGCCGAGCCACTGCGGCCCGGAAACGTACGGCAGACCCCGGTCCAGGATCGCCTCCATCAGCGGATTGCCGCGCGACACGACGTTCCCGACGACGAACAAGTCCGGTTTCAGGTCGAGTTGCTCGGCGCCGTAGCCCTCGATGAGCTTGATGCCCTGAGCCTCGAGCTGAGTGCTCATCGGCGGATAGACGCCGGCGTCGCAGCCCGTCACGGTATGTCCCGCGCCGCGCGCGAGAACGGCAAGGCCGCCCATGAACGTTCCGCAGATGCCGAGGATGTGGATATGCATAAAACTATCGTGCTCGTGCTGCGCTTGCCGCGCATGCATGGAGGGACGCGAACGCCGGCCGGCGAGTCGCGCGAGGCCCGCTATTGTACCCGACGCGCTCGCGCCGCCCGGCCGCGATGGGCGCTGCCGGACGATCTAGTATGATTGCCGGATGGTGCGCAAAACAGTTGTGGACCCGCAGCGTGTGCGGGAAGAAATCGCGATGGCCGCGGCGCGGCTGATCGCGGAGGAAGGGCTCGACTACGCGAGCGCCAAGCGCAAGGCGGCGCGGCAAGTGGTCGGGCAGACGCGCGTCGCGGGCGAATGGCTGCCCGATAACGATCAAATCGAGGAAGAGATTCGAGAGTATCAATCGCTGTTCCAAGCCGACACGCAGCCGGCGGTGCTGCGCCGCCTGCGTGAAATCGCACTCGATTGGATGAAGCGGCTCGCGCCGTTCACCCCGTATCTGACGGGTGCTGTGCTAAACGGCACCGCGGGCGAGCATTCCGATATCCACCTCCAAGTGTTTTGCGACAACTCGAAGGAAGTCGCCATTTATCTGCTCAATGCGAACGTGCAGTACGACGTTTCCGAAACCCGGCATTTCGGCGGCCGCGGCGATGTCGAAACACTGAGCTTCTTATGGCGTGCCGCGCGTGAAGAGGAGCCTGTCGGCATTCATATCGCGCTTTACGATACGGACGACCTGCGCGGCGCCGTACGCGCCGACGCGCGCGGGCGTACGGCGCGCGCGAGCGCGGACGCGGTGCGGGCCCTGCTGGCCGAAGGCGGCGGCGCCGCGCTCCACAATTGACCGACCGAGAATCGACACCCTCACATGAAGACGAAATTCCTCCTCGCCGCCGCGCTCGCGGCGGCGATCGCGGCGGCGCTCGGCTTCGCCGCCGTTCACCGGATGCGCGCCGGCTTGGGCAGCCCCGAAACCGGCGGCAATCCGGCACCGGCAGCGGCGACGACGGCGCCCGCGAGCGGGGCCGTCGCGCAGTTGCTGAGCACGCCGCTACAGGATGTGACCGGGCACCCGCAAACGCTCGCCCGCTACGAGGGTCGCGTATTGGTCGTCAATTTTTGGGCTTCCTGGTGCGGGCCGTGCGTGGCTGAAATGCCGGAGCTTGTCCGGCTCAACGACGCCTACGGCCGCAAGGGCATCCAATTCGTCGGAATCGGGGTCGACTCGCCCCAAAACGTTCAGAATTTCCTGAAGAAGGTACCCGTCGACTACCCGATTTTGGTCAGCGGATTCGGCGGGACCGACCTCGCACGCAGTCTCGGCAATGCGGCGGGGGCGCTTCCATTCACCGTGGTAATTGACGCTAACGGCGTCGTACGGTCGACAAAATTAGGACAAATCGCCCCAGCCGAGCTAAGCAAGACGCTCGACGCCCTTTGATTCACCGAACCAAGAACAAAGAGAATGAGCGAGGATCGACCCGGGTTCTCGCTAAATTGATCGACGTTGCCGGATTTTGCTAACCACGACCGCCAAAACGCAGCCGCTTCGCCTCTGTCTTTTTCATACGCTGCTAGACAAGTTTCGGGAAACGGCGCTAAAGTGCGCGCAATTCCGCGGAAACAGAAGCGAACCATGAAACGATTGCTGGTGATGCACGGCCCGAACCTCAACCTGCTAGGCACGCGGGAACCCGAGGTCTATGGACGCGTGACGCTCCAGCAGATCGACCAGACGCTCTCGGCGCGCGCCCAGCAGGCGGGCGTCGAGTTGCTCACGTTTCAAAGCAACCATGAAGGTTTGCTGGTCGACCGCATCCAAGCGGCCGCCGCGGAATCGATCGAGTACGTCTTGATCAACCCTGCCGCCTATACGCATACGAGCGTCGCTATCCGGGACGCGCTGGCGGGAGTCGGCATCCCGTTCGTCGAAGTCCATCTGTCGAACGTACATCGCCGAGAGCCGTTCAGGCATCACTCGTACTTTTCCGATCTGGCCGAAGGCGTCATCTGCGGGCTCGGTTGGAAGGGCTATCTATACGCACTCGAGTTCGCGCTCGAGCGGCTTGCGTCGCCCAGCGCACGCGGCTGATTCCAGAACATCAAATTGGCACCGTCTCCGGCGGCGCCTCACGCATTAAAAGAGGGGATTCCTTATGGATCTACGTAAGCTGAAAACTTTGATCGACCTCGTCTCCGAATCGGGCATCTCAGAGCTCGAGGTGACCGAGGGCGAAGGCAAAGTCCGCATCGTCAAAAATGCGCCGCCGGTTTACGTCCAGCCGTCCGCCTCGTTCGCACCCCAAGTATCGGCCGCGGTTCCAGCTGCGAGCGCCGGGCTCGTAGAGCAAGCTCCCGCGGCGGCGGCAGCCGCACCGGCCGCAGCTCCGCAAGGCCACGTCGTCACCTCGCCGATGGTCGGCACCTTCTACCGCTCGCCCTCCCCCGGCGCCGAGCCGTTCGTCCAAGTGGGCGACACGGTGAAGGAAGGACAGACGCTGTGCATCATCGAAGCGATGAAGCTGCTCAATGAAATCGAATCGGATAAAGCCGGCGTCGTAAAGGAAATTCTGATCGAGAACGGCCAAGCCGTCGAATACGGCCAGCCGCTGTTCGTCATCGGCTGATCGCAAAAGGGGCCCGTGCGCTGCGCGCCACGGGCACAGCCGTTCCGCTCGAATGCCGTGCGCCGCCGACACTTCGCGGCCCCACGACGCACGAGCCCTTTAATGCGTCGAACCATCGCCATGTTTGAAAAAATCCTCATTGCCAACCGCGGCGAAATTGCGTTGCGCATCCAGCGCGCGTGCCGCGAGCTCGGCGTAAAAACGGTGGTCGCCTATTCGACCGCCGACAAAGACGCCAAATACGTGAAGCTCGCCGACGAAGCCGTCTGTATCGGGCCGGCGCCGTCCCCGCAGAGCTACCTGAACATGCCGGCGCTCATCAGCGCCGCAGAAGTGACCGATGCCGAGGCGATTCACCCCGGTTACGGCTTCCTTTCGGAGAACGCCGATTTCGCAGAGCGTGTCGAGCAATCGGGTTTCGCCTTCATCGGCCCGCGCCCCGAAACCATCCGCCTGATGGGCGACAAGGTCACGGCGAAGCAGACGATGATCAAGACGGGCGTGCCGTGCGTGCCCGGCTCGGAAGGTGCGCTGCCCGACGACCCGAAGGAGATCGTCAAGATCGCGCGGTCGATCGGCTATCCCGTCATCATCAAGGCGGCGGGCGGCGGCGGCGGGCGCGGCATGCGGGTCGTGCACACCGAAGCGGCGCTCGTCAACGCCGTCAACATGACACGCGAAGAAGCCGAGCGCGCCTTCGGCAATCCGCAGGTGTACATGGAGAAGTTCCTCGAGAACCCGCGTCACATCGAAATCCAAGTGCTGGCGGATTCGTTCAAGAACGCGCTTTGGCTCGGCGAACGCGATTGCTCGATGCAACGCCGCCACCAAAAGGTGATCGAGGAAGCGCCGGCCCCCGGCATCGCGCGCCGCCTGATCGAACGGATCGGCGATCGCTGCGCCGACGCCTGCAAGAAGATGGGCTACCTTGGCGCCGGCACGTTCGAGTTCTTGTATGAGAACGGCGAGTTCTACTTCATCGAAATGAACACGCGCGTGCAGGTCGAACACCCCGTCACGGAATTGATCACGGGCATCGATATCGTGCAGGAGCAAATCCGCATCGCCGCCGGCGAAAAACTGGCGCTGCGTCAGCGCGACATCGTGTTCCGCGGTCACGCGATCGAGTGCCGGATCAACGCCGAAGACCCGTTCCGCTTCACGCCGTCGCCAGGCCGGATCACGTCCTGGCATACGCCGGGCGGCCCCGGCATCCGCGTCGATTCGCACGCGTACAATGGCTATTTCGTTCCGCCGAACTACGATTCGATGATCGGCAAGCTGATCGCCTACGGCGCGACGCGCGAGCAGGCTATTCGCCGGATGCGCATCGCCTTGTCGGAGATGGTCGTCGAAGGCATTCAGACGAACATTCCGCTGCACCGCGAGCTCATGCTCGACGGCGGGTTCGTCGAAGGCGGCACGAGCATCCATTATCTCGAACACCGGCTCGCGGAAAAGCAACAGGCCGCGCCGGAAGAAGCCTGAACGTAATGAACTACCGGGAATTGATCGTCGAACTCGATCGGGCGCGCGCGGAAGCGCTGTCCGATGCGCTGATCGAACTCGGCGCGCTGTCGGTTTCGGTGGAGGATGCCGATGCCGATACGCCCGACGAGCAACCGCTGTTCGGCGAGCCCGGCCTCACGCCCGAGCAAACGGCTTGGCAGCGCTCGCGCGTCGTGGCGCTGCTTGCGCCCGACCAAGAGCCCGCTTTGATCGCCGCTGCGGCCGCCAATGCGATTGGTCTTGCTTCGACTCCGGCGTTCCACCTGCGCGACGTGCCCGAGCAAGACTGGGTGCGGCTCACGCAATCGCAGTTCGAGCCGATCTCGATCGGAAAGCGGATCTGGGTCGTGCCCTCGTGGCACGATGCGCCCGACCCTCAGGCACTGATTCTCGAACTCGATCCGGGACTCGCTTTCGGCACGGGCAGCCATCCGACGACGCGGCTGTGCATGGAGTGGCTAGAAGAATCGGTCGCGCCCGGCCAGTCGTTGCTCGACTATGGCTGCGGCTCGGGCATTCTCGCCATTCTGGCCAGCAAGTGCGGCGCAGCGCCCGTCGTCGGCATCGATATCGACCCGCAGGCCGTCGAATCGGCGAGGCTCAACACTGAGCGCAACGGTGCCGCGGTCACGTACGGGCTGCCCGATGCCTGCCCTGACCGGCAATTCGACGTGGTCGTCGCCAATATTCTGTCGAATCCGCTCAAGCTGATGGCATCGATGCTGAGCGCCAAGGTCAAGCCCGGCGGCCGCATTGCGTTGTCGGGCGTGCTCGCGCGGCAAGCCGAAGAAGTCGCGGACGCATACCGGCCGTGGATCGACATCGGCGTTTGGCGTGAGCACGAGGGATGGGTGTGCCTAACGGGCGTCAGGCGTAACGACGCACGCGATGGCACATCGAATGCAAGCGAGGACAGCGCGGGAAGCTATTAGAATACCGCGTATCGATCGATGCACCGGCCTTGCCGCCGGTATTTGCGCTCACCATGGTTCTAGCCACCCGCTGTCCCCACTGCGAAACGGTTTTCCGCGTGCAGGAAGCCATGCTTGCAGGCTCCGGTGGATTCGCGCGCTGCGGACACTGCCAGCAAGTCTTCGACGCTCGAAGCAATCTGCTCGACCCGCACCCGGGGGCGCATGATGCCGATGAAGCGTTCGAGTCCACCCGGTCCGAGAGGGGTGCCGCCCATGGGGCGACGCACGACGAGGACCGCACGCAGCCGCCTGTCGGCGAAAAAGACGCCGATGTCGGCCACGCCGCAGTCAAAAGCGAATTCAGTCGTGAAGCCGAGCTTCCTGCTTCCGAGCTTCCTGCTTCCGAGCTTCCTGCTTCCGAGCTTCCTGCTTCCGAGCCGCCCGCTTCCGAGCTGCCCGCTTCCGAGCTGCCCGCTTCCGAGCTGCCCGCTTCCGAGCCGCCCGCTTCCGAGCCGCCTGCCTTCGAGCCTGAGCCGCCGCTCGCATACGAACCACCGCTAAGCGCGGAGGTTCCGCCACTCGTCGCACCGATCTTCGCGCCCGAACATGCTGCCGAACCTCGAGCGCACGAGGGCGAAATTCGATCGGAACCATTGCCCGAAGCCGACGAGCGCGAGGCCGAATCGGCGCGCTCGGAAGAGCCGTTCGAGCACGCGCCGGGGGCGCAAGCACTTCAGCCCGAACCCGAACCTTTGCCTGCCGGTGAGGAACACCTCCCCGAGCACGAGCTCGAGCCCGCACATGAGCCCGAGCGCTTGCCGCAAGCCGAGCAACGGGAACATGCGGAGCCGGACGAGCCATTCGGGCCGCGCTCGCATGAAGAAGCGGCGGCTACCGCGGGCCCCTCGACCGCCCCCAAGGATGCAGGGCCGATCCAACCCGAGCCCGATCCACATGCGAGCGCCGTCGCCCAGTCACAGCGGCAGCAGCACGGTTTGCATTGGCATGACGACGAGCCGCGCTTGAACGGCCAAATGCCGTCCGAGGTCGACGTCGAGCCGCGCTTCATACCTTCGCAGGCCATGCGGGCGGCCCCGGACCAGGCGCCGGAACCGGAGCCGCATACGCGAGCCGAACCTGAATTTGCGCCGAGCCCGGCTGAATCCCGCGTCGAAGCGCCGGCAAGCGAAGTGGACGACGACGAACCGCATCTCGAACCGCACCTTCGCGCGCGATTGCAAGGCCAAGCAGAAGACGAGGGGCAAGCGGAGCCTCGCTTCGGGGCCTTTGCAGACGAAGCGCAAATGCGAACCGTCGGCGCGCCGCCGATTTTCCCCGAACCGCCCGCGTCCGCCGACGAGGAGCGCCATTTCGCGGTGACGCGGGAAGCGCGCCCGCGGCGATCGAGCCATGTAGTCGGATACGTGATCGGATCGGTGATTGCCCTCGCGCTCCTCGTCGTGCTCATCGCCCAACTCGCGTGGTGGCGTCGGGAAGCCGTGATGGTCTATTGGCCCGAATCGCAGCCGCTATTTGCGCGCGCTTGCGCGCGTCTGGGCTGCCAGCTCTCGCCGCCGCGGGACATCGACGGGTTGCAAGTCGAAGCGTCGGACTTGCGCCAAGTCGACGGCCCGCACCGTCTCGAACTGCGCGTGCCGCTGCGCAACCGCTACGGCATTGCGCTCGCCTACCCGGCGATCGAGCTGACGCTGACCGACAATAAGAACGACATCGCGATCCGCCGCGTGTTGTGGCCGCAAGACTACGTCGCGCCGGGCACGCCGATCGCCGCGGGCCTGCCCGCGCATGCAACGCAAACGATGATCGTGCGGCTCGATAGCGGCAATGCGATCGCCACGAACTTCCGCGTGCAAATCTTTTATCCGTAGCGCCCCCGGGGCACGCCGGCATCTTACGCACGGGCCCCTCTTTCGCACTCGCGACAACACGAAACCCAATCTCCGGAGCTAACATGAGTCAAGTCACGCTGGGCGGTAACCCGATCGAAGTCGGTGGCACGTTTCCGTCGGTGGGCCAAAAGGCGCCCGAGTTCTCGCTCGTCGGCAAGGATTTGAAGCCGGTGACGCTCGCCGACTTCGCCGGCAAGCGCAAAGTGCTGAATATCGTCCCGAGCCTCGATACGCCGACGTGCGCAACGTCGACGCGCAAGTTCAACGAAGCCGCGGCCAAGCTGCAGAACACGGCGGTGATCGTCGTCTCAGGCGATCTGCCGTTCGCCGCAACGCGCTTTTGCACGACCGAGGGGATCGAAAACGTAGTGACGGCCTCGACCTTCCGCGGCCGCGAGTTCGCGCAGGCCTACGGCGTCGACGTGCAATCCGGCCCGCTTACGGGCCTGACGGCTCGCGCCGTAGTGGTCATCGACGAGAACGACAAAGTCGTGCACACGGAGCTCGTCGGCGAGATCAAGAATGAGCCGAACTACGACGCGGCCCTGAACGCACTCAAGTAAGCCGCACCCGCACCGACGAAGCACGCCGCGCCGACCGCGCGGCGTTTTTCGTAGGGCGCCCCCTTTACACGACACGCATAGGAATTCTTGCCTTGGCTACGCTGATCTGCGGCTCGCTCGCCTACGACAACATCATGACCTTCCAGGGGCGCTTTCGCGAGCACATCCTGCCCGAACAGGTCCATATCCTGAACGTGAGCTTTCTCGTGCCGACCATGCGCCGCGAGTTCGGCGGCTGTGCCGGCAACATCGCCTATTCGCTGAACTTGCTGGGCGGCGATGCACGTATCATGGCGACCCTCGGCGAAGTCGACGGGCAGTTGTACCTAGATCGGTTCAAGAGCCTGGGGCTCGCAACCGACCATGTGCGCGTCGTGCCGGGCGCTTACACCGCGCAAGCGATGATCACTACCGATCTGGATAACAACCAGATCGCGGCCTTCCATCCAGGCGCGATGATGCAGTCGCATCTGAACCACGCGGATCGAGCGAGCGACATCACGCTCGCGATCGTCGCACCCGACGGTTACGAAGGCATGGTGCAGCATACCGAAAAGCTCGCAGCCGCCGGCGTGCCGTTCGTCTTCGACCCGGGTCAAGGTTTGCCGCTGTTCAGCGGCGAAGCGCTGCGGCGCGCCATTGAACTCGCCACTTACGTGGCGGTCAACGATTACGAGGCAAATCTCGTCAGCAACAAGACGGGGTGGTCGATCGGGGAAATCGCACAGCGCGTCCAAGCGCTGATCGTGACGCGCGGCGATCAGGGCGCGCAGATTCATCACGCCGGCCGGTGCGAAGATATCCCCGTCGTACCGGCCTCGCAAGTGGTCGACCCGACCGGTTGCGGCGACGCGTTCCGCGGCGGGCTGCTGTACGGCATCGAACGTGGCCTCGATTGGGCCACGACGGGCCGCTTGGCGAGCTTGATGGGCTCGCTGAAGATCGAACAGCCCGGGCCGCAAACCTACACGCCGACGGGGCAAGAGATCGATCAACGTTTCAAGCAGGCCTTCGGGTATAGCCTGCGGTAATACTCTCGTGGAGCAACGGAAAATGAAAACATCGGCTCGTGTCACGCTAGCCATGCTGCTGGCCGGATCGCTGGCGGTAACGGGGTGCGCGTACAACAGCAGTTCGCCCGACGTCTACACGGCAGGGCAAGCACAGCGTGAAGAAACGGTTCGCTTAGGCACCGTCGAAAGCGTGCGCGCGGTGACGATCTCGTCGAACGACGGACAACCGAGCGGCGTCGGCGCCCTCGGCGGCGGCGCACTCGGTGCGGTCGCAGGCAGTGCGATCGGTGGCGGCAGAGGATCGATCGCGACAGCTATCATCGGCGGGATCGCGGGCGCCGTGGCCGGTAATGCCGTGGAAAACGGCGTGGCCAAGCGTCAGGGCGTCGAAATCACCGTGCGGCTCGACAATGGCGACCTACGCGCAATCACACAATCGGCGACGGGCGAGATCTTCCGTGCCGGCGACCGCGTGCGATTGCTCTCGAGCGCCGGTGTGACGCGCGTCACGCACTGACGCACTCGCCAGCGCATAAAAAACCCCGCCGCCGGCGAACCGGTGACGGGGTTTTTTTCTCGGCTAGCGTTTCGAACGCGGCGCGACACGGCGCCCCGCACTCGTTACACCGTCGTATTACGGACGGCTGCCAGTCGGGAACGGCCATGCAGCGGCCGGGTTCAGCGCGGTCTTCACCGTCGACGCAGGCGCCGTCGAAGCGGCAGCAGGCGCAGGCGCAGCAGCGGGAGCGGGCGCAGCCTTCTTGGCGGCAGCCTTCTTCGCAGGGGCGGCCTTCTTGGCAGGCGCAGCCTTCTTCGCAGGGGCAGCCTTCTTGGCGGCAGCCTTCTTCGCAGGCGCAGCCTTCTTGGCAGGCGCGGCCTTCTTCGCCGCAGCCTTCTTCGCCGGTGCGGCCTTCTTCGCCGCAGCCTTCTTCGCCGGTGCGGCCTTCTTCGCCGCAGCCTTCTTCGCCGGCGCTGCCTTCTTCGCCGCAACCTTCTTCACTGCCGCCTTCTTGGCCGGCGCCGCCTTCTTGGCTGCGACCTTCTTCACCGCTGCCTTCTTGGCCGGCGCTGCCTTCTTGGCTGCAACCTTCTTCGCCGCAACCTTCTTCACGGCGACTTTCTTCGCTGCAACCTTCTTCGCCGGAGCGGCCTTCTTCGCCGCGACCTTCTTCACCGCAACTTTCTTCGCTGCCGCCTTCTTGGCCGGAGCTGCTTTCTTAGCGGCGGGCTTCTTCTTGGCTGTTGCCATTGTTTTCTCCTTCAGGTTTTCAGATGAGTAAGTTTCGAACTACACCCTCTTCAAACCCGCTTCCCGCTGCGCGCCGGTAGTCAATCGGCCGGCGCGCGCTGCGAAGCGGGCTATTCATCGGCGTACGCAAAAACCTAGTGCTTACGCTAATGAATGCGGTAAGGCGTGCCGAGCCCGAAGGCCCAGCACGCCGGATCGATTCGGCAGTCGAGCGCCATGCGCTCGCGCTGCCCGATATTCGCTCGTGACAAGCAGGCGGCCATGCCGCCGGCTTTTTCAGGGGGTAATTCGCCCATCCCACCGAAGGGTTCGCAAAGTGCCTGTCATGTTTGCGGACGGTCACACCGCCGGACACGCTTTGCATTAGGCGTTCTTGCTCCTTACCTTATCCGCCGCGGCGTTCGTCGCGGCGGCGCCCCATCAACATTCATTGCATCGGCCAGCACGCTTCATTCCCAAGACAGCGCACCGCCCGTTTGATATTCAATGACTCGCGTCTCGAAGAAGTTACGTTCCTTCTTCAGGTCGATCATCTCGCTCATCCACGGGAACGGGTTCTCCTCGTTCGGGAACAGCGGATCGAGACCGATCTGCTGGCAACGCCGGTTGCAGATGAAGCGCAGATAGCTCTTGAACATCGACGCGTTCAGACCCAGCACGCCGCGCGGCATCGTGTCCTCGGCGTAGCGATACTCGAGCTCGACCGCGTGCTTGAACAGCTCGCGAATCTCTTCACGGAATTCGCGCGTCCACAGGTGCGGGTTCTCGAGCTTGATCTGGTTGATGAGGTCGATGCCGAAGTTGCAGTGCATCGACTCGTCGCGCAGGATGTATTGATACTGCTCGGCGGCGCCCGTCATCTTGTTTTGACGGCCAAGCGCGAGGATCTGCGTAAACCCGACGTAGAAGAACAGTCCTTCCATGATGCAGGCGAACACGATCAGCGACTTGAGCAACTTTTGGTCCGCTTCGAGCGTGCCCGTCTTGAAGGCGGGGTCGGTCAGCGTATGGATGAACGGGATGAGGAACTCGTCCTTGTCGCGGATCGAGGTCACCTCGTGGTAGGCGTTGAAAATCTCGCCTTCGTCCAAGCCGAGCGATTCGACGATGTATTGATACGCGTGCGTGTGAATCGCCTCTTCGAACGCCTGCCGCAGCAAGAACTGGCGGCACTCGGGCGCCGTGATGTGCCGGTAGGTGCCGAGCACGATGTTGTTCGCGGCGAGCGAATCGGCAGTCACGAAGAAGCCGAGGTTGCGTTTGACGATGCGGCGCTCGTCTTCGGTCAGCCCGTTCGGGTCTTTCCAAAGCGCGATGTCGCGCGACATGTTGATTTCCTGCGGCATCCAGTGGTTCGCGCAGCCGGCGAGGTACTTCTCCCACGCCCACTTGTACTTGAACGGTACGAGTTGATTGACGTCGGTGCGGCCGTTGATGATCCGCTTGTCCGCGACGTTCACGCGCGCTTCGGAGGCAGCGACTGGTTCGTCGGCCGATGCAGCCGCATACGGAGCGACGGCGAAGTCGTCCGCGAAGATGTTTTGCGTGGGCCGAGCTTGCGTCGCTGCTTGCGTTCCGACGGCCTGCCCTGCGGGGTTGCGCAACGCATTCAGTTGCGAACCGCTCGAGGGAGTTACGGCAGTCGTCTCGTCATCCCAGTTGAGCATAAATTCTCACCATCAATTTAGATCGGTTTGTACCATCTTTTCACGAGCGATAAAAGGGTTCGCTCACGAAAATCCCTGTTTTTCGATTCGTGCTGCGACCTCGATACAACACTTTGTTCGTCAAGTCGCACTCACACGATCGTCGATGACTCGTCGAGGGCGGTCTGATTGCGGTGTCTTCTCGTCGAAGAGAACGACAACCGAGCATCGATCGATGACGCTCGATGTCCCGCGCCCCCTGCCTCACCGCTTCGCCGACGCTCGATGCGTCGCGCGATTTCACTCACATCGTTCCTCGCGGGGCGCGCGTTTGTCGTTCTGTCTGTCGCGCGCCCTCGCTGGACGATGTCGTTACTGGCAAGCCTCGCACTCGTCGAAGCCAGGATCGCCCGGACGCATCATGCAAACCGGACCGTCCGCTTGCGGCGGCTCTTGCACGACAGCCGCGCTCTGCGCCGCTGCGTTCATTCCGCCTGCCGACGATCCCACGCCGCCCATCGCACCGCCCGTTGCGCCGAAGCCGCCCGCGCCGCCGCTCGCGCCGCCATCGGCCGACGGCACCGCATTGAGCGCGCCGTGCGCGACCGTCGACTTCTCGACGTGCGTGGCCGCCATCGTGCGCAGATAGTAGGTCGTCTTCAAGCCGCGCACCCACGCGAGCTTGTAGACCTCATCGAGCTTCTTGCCCGACGCGCCCGCCATATAGATATTGAGCGACTGGGCTTGATCGATCCACTTCTGGCGCCGCGAGGCGGCCTCGACGAGCCACTTCGGATCCACTTCGAACGCCGTCGCATAAATCGCGCGCAGATCGGCCGGCACACGGTCGATACGCGAAAGCGTGCCGTCGAAATACTTGAGATCGGCAACCATCACCTCGTCCCAGAGCCCGCGCGCCTTCAGATCGCGCACGAGGTAGTCGTTCACCACCGTGAATTCGCCCGACAAGTTCGACTTCACGTAGAGGTTTTGGAAGGTCGGCTCGATGCAAGCCGATACGCCGATGATGTTCGAGATCGTCGCCGTCGGCGCGATCGCGACGCAGTTCGAGTTGCGCATGCCGTACGTGGCGATGCGCGAGCGCAACGTCGCCCAATCCATCGTCTCGCTCGTATCGACTTCGACGTAACCGCCGCGCGCTTCGGCCAGCAGCTTCAGCGTGTCCTGCGGAAGGATGCCGCGATCCCACAGCGAACCGCGGTAGCTCGAATAGCGGCCGCGCTCCTCGGCGAGCTCGGTCGATGCGTAGTAGGCGTAGTAGCAAACCGCTTCCATCGAGCGGTCGGCGAACTCGACCGCTTCGCCCGACGCATAAGGCAGCCGCAGCAGATGCAAACAGTCCTGGAAGCCCATGATGCCCATCCCGACCGGACGGTACTTCAGGTTCGAGTTGCGCGCCTTGGGAACGGCGTAATAGTTGATGTCGATGACGTTGTCGAGCATGCGCATCGCCACGCTCACCGTGCGCTTGAGCTTGTCGTGATCGAGCGCATAGCTGCCGTCGGCCTGCTTCACGAGGTGTGCGACGAGGTTGACCGAGCCCAGGTTACAGACGGCGATCTCGGTGTCGCTCGTATTCAGCGTGATCTCGGTGCATAGGTTCGACGAATGGACGACGCCCACGTGCTGCTGCGGCGAACGCACGTTGCACGGATCCTTGAACGTGATCCAGGGGTGGCCCGTCTCGAACAACATGCCGAGCATCTTGCGCCACAACTGCGCCGCCGGGATCTTCTTGAAGAGCTTGATCTCGCCGCGCGCGACCTTTTCTTCATACGCCGTGTAAGCCTGCTCGAACTCGGCGCCGAATTTGTCGTGCAGATCGGGGCAGGTGGACGGGGAGAACAGCGTCCAGTCGCCGCCTTCCATGACGCGCTTCATGAACAAGTCGGGAATCCAGTTCGCCGTGTTCATGTCATGCGTGCGGCGACGGTCGTCGCCCGTGTTCTTGCGCAGTTCGAGGAATTCTTCGATGTCGAGGTGCCACGTTTCCAGGTACGCACAGACGGCGCCCTTGCGCTTGCCGCCCTGGTTCACGGCCACGGCCGTGTCGTTGACGACCTTCAGGAACGGCACGACGCCCTGCGATTTGCCGTTGGTGCCCTTGATGTGCGAGCCGAGCGCGCGCACGCGCGTCCAGTCGTTGCCGAGACCGCCCGCGAACTTCGACAGCAGCGCGTTCTCTTTCAACGCTTCGTAAATGCCGTCGAGATCATCGGCCACCGTCGTGAGGTAGCACGAGGACAACTGCGAGCGGCGCGTGCCCGAATTGAAGAGCGTCGGGGTGGAGCTCATGAAATCGAACGTCGAAAGCACGTTGTAGAACTCGATCGCCCGCGCTTCGCGGTCGATTTCGTTCAGGGCGAGACCCATTGCAACCCGCATAAAGAATGCCTGCGGCATCTCGATGCGCGTGCCTTCGACGTGCAGGAAGTAGCGGTCGTACAGCGTTTGCAGGCCGAGGTAGCCGAATTGCAAGTCGCGGCCAGCGTCGAGCGCGGCGCCCAGGCGCTTCATGTCGAACTGGAGCAGCTTGTCGTCGAGCAGTTCCGCTTCGACGCCGCGCTTGATGAACTGCGGGAAGTACTCGGCGTAGCGCTCGCCCATTTCGCCCTGCGTCACTTCCTCGCCGAGAATCTCGCGGCGAATCGTATGCAAGAGGATGCGGGCCGTCACTTGGCTATAGGCCGGGTCCTTTTCGATCATCGTGCGCGCCGCGAGGATCGCCGAGTCGTAGACCTGGCTCATCGGCACGCCGTCGTAGAGGTTCTTGACGGTTTCGGCGACGATCGGCTCCGGGCTCACGGCGTCGCCGAGGTTATCGCAGGCCGATGCGATCAGCGCGCGCAGCGCCGGCAGGTCGAGCGGCCGCGTGACGCCGTTGTCGACGACGTTCAGGCCGGTAGACGGCGCGAGCGATTCTTCAGGGGCGTGACCGCGTTCTTGATTGCGCTTTTCGCGATAAAGCACGTAGGCGCGCGCGACGTTGTGCTCGCCGCCGCGCATCAGCGCCAATTCGACCTGATCTTGAATGTCTTCGATGTGGAACGTGCCGCCGTTCGGGCGGCTGCGCACGAGCGCGCGCACGACACTTTGCGTCAGTTGCTCCACCAGCTCGCGCACGCGAGCCGACGCGGCGCCTTGCCCGCCGTTGACGGCCAGGAACGCCTTCGTCACGGCGATCGCGATCTTGGACGGCTCGAACGACACGACGCTGCCATTGCGGCGGATCACTTTGTAGTCCGCGAAGGTCGCCTGCGGCGCGAGCGGCTGCGCGTACGCACCCTGCCCACTGACGGCGCGCCCGGTCTGCGCGCCTTCGTGCTGGCTCGTCATGTTGTCGGTCGTTTGCATGTGCAAAGCTCCTGATCTTGGATGTGCGGTCAAACCGCGGATTTGAAGAACCGCCGCGCCACCCCGAGCGCGAACGATGAGGTGCGGAAGAAGAAACGGTGCGATTGGGCTGCGTGGCAGCGCGAGTCGGAAAAGACGATGGTCTTCGTCATTGGTTTGCGGCTTTGGCTCGCCCGTTTTTCCCCGAAGTTCGAACGCCGAGCATCGCCCGGCGTTCGACCCGCATGATTTGCACGCCGCTTTCTGCGGTCTCGGCGCCCGCCTTTACACTAGGACGCCCCGGCGTGCCGACACAATATCTAGTGCAATTGTGTCGCAGTGCTACCAAGTATAGTGGACCACTGGGCCATGTCAAAACGGTTTATTTGGGGTCGACCGCTTGACTTTTCATTAACCGAGCCGGGACAAGGACTTACCGCAAACGCAAGCGCCGCACGGGTTTGCGAGAGGCGCCACGAGGGCGCGCACAGCCAGCGTCAAGCTCGACGATAGGGGAAATACCGATCGGCGAGCGCCGTGTCGCGCTGCAAACGAGCCCAATCGAAATGCGGCCCTGGATCGGTCTTGCGGCCCGGCGCAATGTCCGAGTGCCCAGCGAGCGCCTCGATGGGATAGCGCGCGGCGAGGGCCCCGACGAGCGCGGCGAGGGTCTCGTATTGAGCGGATTCGAACCCTTGCGCGTCGCAACCCTCCAGTTCGATGCCGACGGAGAAATCGTTGCAACGCTCGCGCCCGAAGAAGCTCGACACGCCCGCGTGCCACGCGCGCTGCTCGCATGAGACAAACTGCTCGAGAGCGCCGTCCCGGCGAATCACGAAATGCGACGAGACGCGCAGGCCGCGCAGATGCGCGTCGTAGTAAGGGTGAGCGCCGCAATCGAGGCGGTTCAGGAAAAGATCGGCGATCGCACTGCCGCCGAACTCGCCGGGCGGCAGGCTGATGTTGTGGATGACGACGAGCGTCGGCGCGGCGCCGGCGGGGCGAGCCTCGAAGTTCGGCGACGGCAGCGCGCGCGCTGCGCGCACCCAACCGTCGTCGTCGACGACAAGATTGCAGCCGTTCATCGGCCGTCGCGGCTGCCGCCCGTCCGCGCCGCATAGCGGCGCGCGTGCTCGGCGCTGCAGAAGTACTGCGCCCCCGCCGAAACCGAGTCGCTCTTGGGCGCGTGGACGCCGCAGACGGCGCAACGGACCATCGGCTCGGCAAGCTGCCGCGGCGCCTGCTGAGTTTGTCGCGCCCGCGCGCCGCCGGCGGTACCCGCGCGGGCGCCGGCACCCGCGCCCGCACGCGAAGCGCCGCGCATCGCGGCCTGGGTTTGAGCAGCGCGCATCGTCTTGACGAGCCAACGGGCCGCCAGCACGAACACGACGAGAAGAAGAATCTGTCGCATGGGAATCAAACCACCGGACGGTGGAGCAAGACCTCGAACACGAAACGGCTGCCCACATAGGCAAGCAGCAAGGCCACGAACGATGCGAGCACCCAGCGCAGCGCCGCGCGCCCGCGCCAGCCCGAGAGTCTGCGCGCGGTGAGCAGCGCGCCGAACATGACCCAAGACAGGACGGCAAACACGGTCTTGTGGTCGAACGTCAACGGACGGCCGAGCAACTGCTCGCTGAAGAGAATGCCCGATACGAGCGTCAGCGTCAGCAACACGAAGCCGGCGCCGATCAAACGGAACAACAGCTTTTCCAGCGTCAGGAGCGGCGGCAGCGTATCGAGCCAACTGGCAAGCCAACCGCCGCCGTTGCGCTCGAGGGCGCCGCGCAGCATATGCAGGCGCCGCTCCGCGAACAGCATCAGCACCGCATGCAAAGCGGCGATCGCAAAGAGGCCGTAAGCGATGTTCGCAATGATGAAATGCATCTTGAACAACGGCGCGGCCGCGTACGACAACACGTACACGCCGCCGAACGCCAGCGGCAGGAGCGAAGCAATGCAGGCGAACGGCAGCACGAGCAGCCCGAGCCCTTCGAGCGGGAAGAAAAAGCTCTCGATCCAGTAGATGCACGCCCCGAGCCAAAACATCGCCGACAGCGCGAACGCGAAGCCGAACACCATGGCGTCGTGCGGGAAGATCGTCATATGCAGCAGCAGCCCATGCGCGGCCAGCGCCGCGAACAGCAGCGCTCGGCCGGCGTGCGTCGCCGAGGCGGACGGCGAGCGCGCCGGGGCGGGCACGGGCGGCACGCTCGAGAGCATCGAGGGAGCGCTCTGCGTCCGATGCGCGCGCCAGCCGGCCACGGCGAGACCGCCGTAGAGAAGCGCGGTGAGGGCATACAGTACAATATCCATGTCCCAAGTTTACACTAGGCCGCAGAACCCGCCCCGCTCGCATGCGGGGCGAGCCGCGACCCTTGCGCCCAACCGCTCCCCATGCTCGACACTCTCACTCAACGGATGGCGCGCGTCGTCAAGACGCTGCGCGGCGAAGCTCGCCTCACCGAAGCCAATACGCAGGAAATGCTGCGCGAAGTGCGTCTCGCGCTGCTCGAGGCCGACGTGGCGCTGCCCGTCGTGCGCGACTTCGTCGCCAAGGTCAAGGAAAAGGCGCTCGGCGAAGAAGTCTTGCAGAGCCTGTCGCCGGGCCAAGCGCTCGTCGCCGTCGTCCAGCGCGAACTCACGGCCGTCATCGGCGGCGACTACGAAGGCCGCGCCGCCGAACTCGATCTGGCCGTCACGCCGCCCGCCGTCATTCTGATGGCCGGCCTGCAAGGCGCCGGTAAGACGACGACCTCGGGCAAACTCGCGAAGCTCTTGCGCGAAAAGTACAAGAAGAAGGTGCTGACCGTCTCGTGCGACGTCTACCGTCCGGCTGCGATCGCACAGCTCAAGACCGTGACCGAGCAGGTCGGCGCCGATTTCTTCCCGTCGGAGGCGAACCAAAAGCCCGTCGACATCGCGCTCGCCGCGCTCGATTGGGCCAAGCGCCACTACCATGACGTACTGATCGTCGATACGGCCGGCCGTCTCGGTATCGACGAAGCGATGATGCAGGAAATCACAGCGCTGCACGCCGCGGTCAAGCCTGTCGAAACGCTGTTCGTCGTCGATGCCATGCTCGGCCAGGATGCCGTGAACACGGCCAAGGCGTTCAACGATGCCCTGCCGCTGACGGGCGTCGTGCTCACCAAGCTCGACGGCGACTCGCGGGGCGGTGCGGCGCTGTCGGTGCGCCATGTGACGGGCAAGCCGATCAAGTTCGTCGGCGTGGCCGAAAAGCTCGACGGGCTCGAGGTGTTCTACCCCGAGCGCATGGCGAACCGCATTCTCGGCATGGGCGACATTCTTGCTCTCGTCGAAGAAGCGCAGCGCAACGTCGACGTCAAAGCTGCGCAGAAGCTCGCCGACAAGGTCAAGAAAGGCGGCGACTTCGATTTGAACGACTTCCGCGCTCAGCTTTCGCAGATGAAGAACATGGGCGGCCTATCCACGCTGATGGACAAACTGCCCGCGCAATTTCAGCAGGCGGCGGCCGGCGCGGACATGAGCCAAGCCGAAAAGCAGATGCGCCGCATGGAGGGCATCATCAATTCCATGACGCCCGCCGAACGCGCCAAGCCCGAGCTCATCAAAGCGACGCGCAAGCGCCGCATCGCCGCCGGTGCGGGGGTGCAAGTGCAGGAGGTGAACCGGATGCTCAATCAATACGATCAGATGCGCACGATGATGAAAAAGCTCAAGGGCGGCAATCTGCAGAAGATGATGCGCGGCATGAAGGGTATGCTTCCAGGCATGCGGTAAGCGAAGGGTTTATGCCGTGGCGCGCGTGCGCGCGCCGCATCACTATGTATACGGTCTATCCAGTCGAAGTCACCGATCGCCCAATGCCATGAACCGCGAAGAAGCCTTTCATATTTTTCGTCACTCGGAAGAGATCGTCTCGGCCTCCGAGGTGAACGCCTCGATTGCGCGCATGGCAGCGGCCATCCGCGCACAAATCAGCGAAGATTTCCCGCTGCTGCTGTCCGTGATGGGCGGGGCTGCCGTCTTCACGGGCATGCTGCTGCCGCATCTCGATTTCCCGCTGGAATTCGATTACATCCACCTCACGCGCTACCGCAATACCACCAAGGGCAGCGCGGATATGCAATGGCGCGTGGCGCCCGCCGAGTCGGTGAAGGACCGCGTGGTGCTCGTGCTCGACGACATTCTGGACGAAGGCGAGACGATGGCCGCGATACGCGACCGCATTTTGGCGATGGGCGCCAAAAGTTTCTTGAGCGCGGTGCTCTGCGAAAAGCAAATCGCCAAGGCCAAGCCGCTTCGCCCCGATTTCTGCGGCTTCGAAGTGCCGGACCGCTACGTGTTCGGTTGCGGGATGGACGCCAAAGGCTACTGGCGCAATTTGCCGTCGATCCGCGCACTGACCGACGGCGCTTGACTACCGCATAAGCTGCGACGCGCGTTCCGTTCTAGTACCTCTAGTGCGACGCGGGTCGCGGTCGAGGGGCCGCCCCCAAACGGCGGCGGCCCGCCAAGCGCTTAGCGCGCTTGGCCGGGATGGGCGAGTGCCGCGCGTACCTTGTCCGCGACAAATCCGGCGGCCTCGCCGATCGGCAGCAGCGTCGCTTCGGTATCGCGGCGCCCTTGATACTCGACCTTCCCGTCCTTGAGTCCGCGCTCGCCGATGACGAGACGATGCGGCACGCCGATCAGCTCCCAATCGGCGAACATCACGCCGGGGCGCTCCCCGCGATCGTCCAGGATGACGTCGATGCCGGCTTCCGATAGCTGCGCATAGAGCTTGTCCGCTTCAGCCCGCACGCTTTCGCTGCGCTCGTATCCCATCGGGCAAAGCACGACCTCGAACGGCGCGATCGCTTCGGGCCAAATGATCCCGCGATCGTCGAAGTTTTGCTCGATGGCCGCGCCTACAATGCGCGTGATCCCGATGCCGTAGCAACCCATGACCATCGCCTGCGGCTTGCCCGTTTCGTCGAGGAACGTCGCACGCATCGCGTCGGAGTACTTCGTGCCGAGCTGGAATACATGCCCGACTTCGATACCGCGGCAGATCTCGATCGTCCCCTTGCCGTCCGGCGAAGGATCGCCGGGGCGCACATTGCGAATATCGGCCACGACGGGTTCGGGCAAGTCGCGCCCCCAGTTCACGCCGGTCGTGTGGTAATCGACGTCGTTCGACCCGACGACGAAGTCGCTCATATTCGCCACGGTGCGATCGGCCACGACCTTGACCGGCTTTCTGGTGCCGATCGGCCCGAGATAGCCGGGCGGCGTGCCGAACCATTCGACGATCTCGGCTTCGGTGGCGAACCGGAAACCGGCCAGGCCGGGCAGCTTGCCGACCTTCACTTCGTTCAGATCATGATCGCCGCGCAGCATCAACAGCCAAATCGTCGGCTCGCCGCCCTCGTTGTCGGTCGCGAGGATGATCGACTTGATCGTGCGCTCGAGCGGGATGTTGAGAAATTCGGCGACGGATTCGCATTTGGCCTTGCCGGGGGTGGCCGTCTTTTGCATGGCTTCACGCGGCGCGGCGCGCTCCGTGTAAAGCGGTAGCGCCTCAGCGGCTTCGATGTTCGCCGCAAAATCGGAGGTAGGGCAGTAAGCGATGTCGTCCTCGCCCGTCGCCGCGATCACGTGAAATTCTTGCGAGCGGTTGCCGCCGATCGCGCCGCTGTCGGCCGCGACCGCGCGAAATTCGAGCCCGATCCGCGTGAAAATGCGGACGTAGGCTTCGTACATTTTGCGATACGACTCTTCCAAGCCCGCCATGTCCTTGTCGAACGAGTACGCGTCCTTCATTGTGAACTCGCGTCCGCGCATCACCCCGAAGCGCGGACGGATCTCGTCGCGAAACTTGTTCTGGATCTGATAGAAGTTCACCGGCATCTGCCGGTAGCTCTTGATTTGGTTGCGCGCGATGTCGGTCACCACCTCCTCGTGCGTCGGCCCGAGAACGAAATCGGTCTCCTTGCGGTCTTTGAAGCGCAGCAACTCGGGCCCGTACTGCTCCCAGCGCCCCGACTCCTGCCACAGTTCGGCCGGCTGCACCGAAGGCATCAGCAACTCCAACGCGCCGGCGCGGTTCATTTCCTCGCGCACGATTGCCTCGACTTTGCGGATCGAGCGCAAGCCGATGGGCAGATAGCTGTAAATGCCGCCGGCGACCCGCCGGATCATGCCGGCGCGCAACATCAACTTATGGCTCACGACTTCTGCGTCCGCCGGAGCTTCCTTCAGGGTGCCGATAAAGAAACGGGAGGCTTTCATCAACAATTTTCCAAAAGCGGCGGCCCGCGACGAGCCGCCGAAAGGGGGAACGAGTGATTATGGGACATCCGCGAGAAATCGCGGCCGTACGCAAGCCGTAGGCTAGCGCAGCGCGACACGATTCATCAGACCAGTCACCGGCGGCAACGAGGCACGATTGATGCCACGTGCGGAACCCTTCTGGTGCATGCCGGTGCCAAAGGCTCGTTATCTGTTTATAATCAAAGCAATTTTAAAGGATTCGAAGGTGGTTGTATGCTGGATCGCGAAGGCTTTCGCCCGAACGTCGGCATCATCCTCTTGAACGCGCACAACGAGGTGTTTTGGGGTAAGCGGCTGCGTGAACATTCCTGGCAGTTTCCGCAAGGGGGCATCAAGTACGGTGAGACCCCTCTGCAAGCCATGTATCGGGAGTTACACGAAGAAACCGGCCTGCGCCCGGAACACGTCAAGATCATCGGTCGCACGCGCGACTGGTTGCGCTATGAGGTGCCCGACAAGTTCATCAAGCGCGAAGTGCGCGGCCACTACCGCGGCCAGAAACAGATCTGGTTCCTGCTTCGCATGGTTGGCCGCGACTGCGACATCTGCCTGCGCGCGACCGATCATCCGGAATTCGACGCCTGGCGCTGGAACGAGTACTGGGTGCCGCTCGACGCGGTCATCGAGTTCAAGCGGGATGTCTATCAGTTGGCGCTGACCGAGTTGTCGCGCTTCTTGCGGCGCGCCGCCCCGCGTACAGAAAAGCCGCGTATGCCGCATCACGGCCATCGGTATCCCCGCGTTTCGCCATCCGCGCAAACGCCGGCGCCCAACGGTGCGCCGATGGCCTCGCCCGAAGACAGCGCCGACGTCCCGCCCTATCCCTCGCCCACTCTCATCCTACCCGGTTGAAGCGATCGAACGGTTGAAACCGCCGGCGGCGGCGCGCGGCCCGTGCGGCTGCGCGCCTATCCGCCCGCTGGCGGTGCTTTTACCGGCCCGGCGGCGGCATGCTGCGCATGACCGGCGACTGCACATCGTGCCCGCGAGCGCACCCGCGGGCGCTATCATTCGGTTCTTCGAATCTTCGCGCCCCTTATCGAGGTACCCATATTGAAAGCGATCGTTCTCGCACTGAGTTGCCTGGCCGGCAGCGCCATCCTGGCTGGCTGCTCGCACATGCCGGCTAATCCGAAAGACGACCCGAACTTCCACTACTTGCTCGATCGCACTGCCGAGTGGACGGAGAACAAAGTCGATACGCTGCCGCCGCTGCCGCGCGAGCAAAATCTGATTGCGTTCGACGTGTCGCAGAACACCCCGCTGCGTTTCGCAGTGGACGCCGATTCGCTCACCGTAGGCTCGGACGGCGTCGTGCGCTACACGGTGGTCATCACGAGCCCGAGCGGCGCGCACAACGTCAATTACGAAGGCATCCGCTGCGAGAACTACGAGTGGCGGCTGTATGCGGGCCTGAACGCCGATCACGACGGCTGGGACCGCACGGTCGCCAACGATTGGACCCGGATCGAAAACGGCGAACTCAACGCCTACCATGCCGCGCTTTATCAGGATTACTTCTGCGCGAGCAAGATGCCGGCCGGAAAAGCGAAGGATATCGTCGCCAACTTGCGCATGCACCGCACGGCCTCATCGCAGCTTCACTAGCCGGCGCAACGACCGCGGACGCCACCGCGAGAATCAGACGACGACCAGATTGTCGCGGTGGATCAGTTCCGGTTCGAGCATGTAGCCGAGAATCGATTCGATGTCGATGCTCGCATGACGCGCTATCCGCTTCGTTTCGGCGCTGGTGTAGTTGGTGATTCCGCGTGCGACTTCCCGCCCCGCCCTATTGAGGCACGCGATGACCTCTCCGCGCGCGAACACCCCCTGCACGTCCAACACGCCGATCGGCAGCAAGCTCTTGCCGCCGACCGTCACCTTCTCGACCGCACCGTCGTCGATGACGACGTGGCCGCGCACCTGCAGGTGGTCGGCCATCCACTGTTTGCGCGCAGCCAGCCGAGCCGTGCGCGCGATCAGCTGCGTGCCGATCGCCTCCCCGGCTGCAAGCCGAATCAAGACATCGGTCTCGCGACCGCTTGCGATCACCGTGTTCGCGCCGCTGCCGGCGGCGCGCTTGGCTGCGAGAATCTTCGTGAGCATGCCGCCCCGGCCGATGGCCGAACCGGCGCCGCCGGCCATCGCTTCCAGTTCGGGCTTGCCAGCGTCCGCCTCGCGAACGAATTCGGCCGACGGGTCCTTACGCGGATCGGCGGTGAACAAGCCGGGCTGATCGGTGAGGATGACGAGCGCATCGCCTTCGATCAAGTTCGCGACGAGCGCGCCCAGCGTGTCGTTATCGCCGAATTTGATTTCATCGGTGACGACGGTGTCGTTCTCGTTGATGATCGGCACGACGCCTAGGCGCAGCAGCGTAAGCAGCGTCGAGCGTGCGTTCAGGTACCGCTCGCGATCGGCCAAATCGCCGTGGGTGAGCAAAATCTGCGCAGTGCGAATGCCATGCTCGGCAAAGCGGCTCTCGTAGACTTGCGCGAGCCCCATTTGGCCGACGGCCGCCGCCGCCTGCAACTCGTCGATTTCACGTGGACGCTTCGCCCAGCCGAGACGCTGCATGCCTTCGGCGATCGCGCCCGAACTGACGAGCACGACCTCCTTGCCGCGTTCGCGCAACTGGGCGATCTGGGCCGCCCACCGCCCGATGGCCGCCTGATCGAGCCCGCGGCCGTCGTTCGTCACGAGGCTCGATCCCACCTTCACAACCAACCGCTTCGAATCCGCGATGACAGAGCGCATCGTGCGAAAGTCTCCATGAGTGATCGGTAAGCCGCTCTCGCGCGGCAGCGGACGCCGGCCGCCGGTCTGAGCCGACGCCCGATATGCCGGCGCCCGATATGCCGACGCCCGATATGCCGACGCCCGATATGCCGGCACCCGATATGCCGGCACCCGATATGCCGACGCCCGATATGCCGACGCCCGATATGCCGACGCCCGATATGCCGACGCCCGATATGCCGACGCCCGCTACGCCGGCCGCCACGCTTACGGCGCAGCGGGATCGCCCGCCGGCGGGGCGTCCCTGAAGCGCACGTCGGCCGCTAGGTCCTCCGCACGTTCCGCGCGATGCGCGTCGGAATGCTCGGACAGGTAGTCGTACACCGCGTAGGTGAGGTTCTCGCAGCCGAGCCCGGTCAGCGCCGAAATCTGAAACACCGGCCCGTCCCATTCGAACCGCTCGAGAAAAGCGGCCACGCGTGCTTCGCGCTCGTCCTCGGCGATCATGTCGAGCTTATTGAGCACGAGCCAGCGCGGTTTTTCGTAAAGCGCCTCGTCGTACTTGCGAAGTTCCGCGACGATCGCTTTCGCTTCGGCAACCGGATCGACGCTCTCATCGAACGGCGCGAGATCCACGAGATGCAACAGCAACCCGGTTCGCTGCAAATGGCGCAAAAACTGGTGGCCCAGCCCCGCACCCTCGGCCGCTCCCTCGATCAGCCCGGGGATATCGGCAATCACGAAGCTCTTGCTCGGCCCCACGCGCACCACCCCGAGATTCGGTGCGAGTGTGGTGAACGGGTAGTCGGCGATCTTCGGCTTGGCGTTCGACACCGACGAAATGAACGTCGATTTGCCAGCGTTAGGCATGCCGAGCAATCCGACATCGGCGAGCACTTTCAATTCGAGCCGCAACATGCGGCGCTCGCCCGGCTTGCCGTCGGTCTTCTGCCGCGGCGCGCGGTTCGTGCTCGATTTGAAATGAAGGTTGCCCAGGCCGCCCGCCCCGCCTTTGGCGACGAGTACGGTTTGCTCGTGTTCGGTCAAATCGGCGATGATCTCGCCGGTTTCCATATCGCTGATGACCGTGCCGACCGGCATGCGCAGAACGATGTCGTCGCCGCCCTTGCCGTAGCAATCGGAGCCGCGACCGTTCTCGCCGTTGCGCGCCTGATGCTTTTTCGCGTAACGGTAATCGATCAGCGTGTTGATATTGCGGTCGGCCACTGCGTAGACGCTGCCTCCGCGGCCACCGTCGCCGCCGTCCGGGCCGCCGAACGGAACGAATTTTTCGCGGCGCATCGACGCGCTGCCGTCGCCGCCGTCGCCGGCGATCACTTCGATCCGCGCTTCGTCAATGAACTTCATGTATCGCTCCGTCCGGTGTTCTTCCGGTATTTTGCCGCTTGCGGCGCAGCTTCACCATGCCGGTGCGCCAGCCGGGCGCACAGAAGAAAAAAGGCCCCGCCAACTACGCGGGGCCTTTTTGCTGGGTCGCTCCCGTGTCTGATCGAATTCAGACCGCGGCCGGGACGACGTTGACCGTATGCTTCTTGTCGGCGCCTTTCGTCGCAAACTTGACGTGGCCATCGACCAATGCGAACAGCGTATGGTCCTTGCCCATGCCGACGTTATCGCCGGCATGCATGCGCGTGCCGCGTTGGCGGACGATGATGCCGCCGGCGTTGATCGCCTGGCCGCCGTACACCTTGACGCCGAGGCGTTTCGACTCGGAGTCGCGCCCGTTGCGGGAAGACCCGCCTGCTTTTTTGTGTGCCATCTGATTGCTCCTTAACCGGCGCGCTTACGCGTTGATCGCGTCGATGCGCAGTTCGGTATAGTTCTGGCGGTGCCCTGCATGCTTCTGGTAGTGCTTCCGGCGACGCATCTTGAAGATCGTCACTTTGGCGTGCCGCCCATGCGATACGACGGTAGCCTTGACGGAAGCCCCACTGACCAGCGGCGTACCGAACTTAATCGATTCGCCTTCGCCTACCGCGAGAACCTGGTCGAGCGTGATTTCAGCGTCAATGTCTGCCGGTATCTGTTCTACTTTCAATTTTTCGCCGACAGCAACCTTGTACTGCTTGCCGCCGGTTTTTATGACCGCGTACATTGAGAACCTCACTCTGTGTGCGCCACTGCACGTGACGCTTTTTTCAAACCTGCCTACTGCCTGGGCCTGCTGCCTGAGCCTGCTATGAAGCCCCGGCTTCAAAGCTTCGCTGCTTCAAAGCTTCGCTGCTTCAAAGTTTCGCTGCTTCAAAGTTTCGCTGCTTCAAAGTTTCGCTGCTTCAAAGCTTCGCTGCTTCAAAGCTTCGCTGCTTCAAATCTTCGCTTTTAGGCCGGCGTCCTAAGCTGCTCCTTGCCCTGCTCTTACCCTACTTCTTTCCACACATCGTGCGTGAAAACGCGTGATTATACATGGGGTTAGCCACGAGGTCAAAGCCTTGCGCCGGCCGCGGCGCTCGACAAGCAGGGACAAACCGGCGCAAACGCTCGCGCACGCCTCTCGGAGAGCCGCATAACCCTTTATAATCCGCGGCACCACACATTTTTTTGATCATGTCGTCGACCGCCACCTCCACCCCCAGCGCCGCCAACTTGCTCGCCCCGATTTCGGGGGACATGGAGCAGGTCAATCGCGTCATTCGGCAACGTTTGGCCTCCGAGGTGATGCTCATCAACCAGATCTCGGAATACATCATCGGCGCCGGCGGGAAGCGGCTGCGCCCGGCGTTGTTGCTGCTCACGGCGGGCGCGCTCGGCGATACGACGGGACATCGGCACGAACTCGCGGCGATCGTCGAATTCATCCACACGGCCACGCTGCTGCACGACGACGTCGTCGACGAATCGGATCTGCGCCGCGGCCGCCAAACGGCGAATGCCCTGTTCGGCAATGCGGCGAGCGTGCTGGTGGGCGACTTTCTTTACTCGCGCTCTTTCCAGATGATGGTCGGGATCGGGAAGATGCGCGTCATGGAAATCCTTTCCGAGGCGACGAACATCATCTCGGAAGGCGAAGTGCTGCAGTTGCTCAACATGCATGACGCCGATGTCGATGAAGCGCGCTATATGCAGGTGATCCGCTACAAGACGGCCAAGCTGTTCGAGGCGGCCGCGCAGTTGGGCGCCGTCATTTCGGGCGTGGATGCGCCGACGGAAGCAGCCGCGGCGGAATTCGGCCGCCGGATCGGGACGGCCTTCCAAATCATGGATGACTGGCTCGACTATACGGGCACGGCCGAATCGATGGGCAAGAACGCCGGCGACGACCTGCGCGAAGGCAAACCTACTCTGCCGTTGATCTATCTGATCGAACGCGGCACGCCGGAACAATCGGCGCTCGCGCGCGAGGCCATCGAACAAGGGGGCACGGACCGCTTCGATACGATTTTCGAAGCGATCACGCGTTCCGGCGCGCTCGACCACACGCTCGAGTGCGCGAAACGCGAGGCGCAAGCCGCTGCCCAAGCAATTTCTTCGTTTCCCGATTCCATTTACAAAGAAAGCCTGCTAGAATTATGTTTTTACTCGACAGCCCGCCAGTCTTGAGTTAGACTGATTGGCTCTCGAAGTCCAGCAGTACCAAATTCGGGGTGTAGCTTAGCCTGGTAGAGCGCTACGTTCGGGACGTAGAGGCCGGAGGTTCGAATCCTCTCACCCCGACCAGAATTTTCCTTGTGCTTCGCTTGTGAACCAAGGCCGAAACCGTCCAGCTTGCTGGGCGGTTTTTTGTTTTGAGGGTTGCAGCGGCGAGGCATCGTTTCGTTGTCGTTGGCCCGCGTGTGTCTGAACCGTTCAGACACCGTTGCCGCGCGGGTTCGCGATTCGACGGACGGAAGCAAGCCCTCGCATATCCCGCGCGCCGCTTAGCCGAACGCAGCCGTTACGGTGTCGATCGGCAGAGACAAGGTGCGGCTGTCCGCCGGGTATTCGACGAATTCCGCGCGCCCCACATAAAATCGTTTGGCCGCGTCCGTTTTCGCGTGCACAAGGACGCCCCCCATGCCGACGCTACGCGATGCCGCGGCAATACGGCGCAGCGCGTCCGCAAGCATATCGCCGCCAAGCCCTCGACGTGCCCGCTCGCCCGTCACCGCGAGCCACCTATCACCGCCACGGGAATCGCATCGGGCGCGTTGCGGCGCAATCACCAACGCTAGGCCGAACGGCTGCGCGATGAGTTTCCAGGCGCACCCGTCTCGTCGGATATAGACAGTCCTGTCCGGCTGCCCGTCGCGCTCCGAGGCCGTGCCGCGGCAGGGCCAGGCGAGCGCTCTGCTATATTCTTGGCATCCCTTTCATCGCCATATCGGCACGACGCGTGGAACAAATACCCCTGTGGGCGCAAATCGGCGCCGTCTTCCTTTTGCTTTTCTGCTCCGGCTTTTTCTCGATTTCGGAAACGGCGATGATGGCGCTCAATCGCCATCGTTTGAAGTACCTCGTGGGCAAAGGCGCATTCGGCGCCAAAACGACCCAGGGCCTGCTCGCACGCCCCGACCAGCTCCTCGGCGTCGTGCTGATCGGCAACAACCTGCTGAACACGATCATTCCCGTCCTGACCACGTCGATCGCCCTGCGCACCTTCGGGCGAGACAATCTCGTGCTGTCGGTCGCTACGGGCATCGTCGCGTTTCTCATCATCGTATTCGCCGAAATCACGCCGAAGATCGTCGGCGCGACGTACCCGGAAAAAATCGCCCTGCCGGCGAGCCTCATCATTTCGCCGCTGATGCGCGCGCTGAAACCGGCGGTTTGGTTCGTGAACCTGTTTTCGAACACGATCTTACTGATCCTGCACATCAACACGAAGGGCGGCCGCGAGCAGCGGCTCAGCACCGAGGAACTGCGCGCAATCGTGCTCGAATCCGGCAGCTTCATGCCGACCAAGCACCGCAGCATCTTGCTCAATCTGTTCGATCTCGAAAACATTTCCGTCGACGACGTCATGATCCCGCGTCGCCGGATCGAAGCGCTCGACTTCGATGCGCCATTCGAAGAAATCCTTCATCAGCTCGAAACCTGCTACCACAACAAACTGATCGTCTATCAAGGCGATATCGATCGCGTGCTGGGGGTGTTGCACGTCCGCAAAACGCTGGCTGCCCTGCATAACCAGGAACTCACGCGCGAAACGTTGCGCGAATTGCTGACCGAACCGTACTTCGTGCCGTCGGGCACGCCGGTTTTCCAACAACTGCAATATTTTCAGGAAACGCGTCATCGCTCGGCGCTCGTCGTCAACGAGTACGGCGAGTTGGAAGGGCTCGTGACCCCGGAAGACATCATCGAGGAATTGATCGGCGAATTCACCACCTCCATTCCGCGCAGCGCGAGCACCCGCGCGGGCTGGACCGAGAGCGGCGAATGCATCGTCGCCGGCAGCATGCCGTTGCGCGAGCTCAATCGCTGGCTCCAGTTGAGCCTTCCCACCGACGGACCCAAAACACTGAACGGATTGATCCTCGAAACCCTGGAGGAAATTCCCGAAGGAGACGTCTGTCTGCAAATCCGAGACGTACAACTGGAAGTGCTGCAGAGCGACGATCAGGCCGTGCGTACCGTCAAGCTGTTCAAGCCGCGTCAGCGTATCGCCGCAAGGACGTCAGGCCAATAGGGGTACTGGTGCGAGGAGCTTGGACAGCCTCGTGCTTGGACGGCGCTAGCCGAGCGGCCTAATGGCGCGGTGCCGCCGCGCGAGCGATGATCGCCGCTTCGTGTTCGACGGCGGCTACGGGCCGCGCACCGATGTCCAGCCTTCTATCGCCGCCTCACCTCGCCGAATCCGCTGCCCTCGATGAAGGGCCGGCTGCCCGCCTCTTCGTACGCACGCTCGATCAAGCGGTACGGCGAGGCGCGTCGGACATCCACGTCGAACCGGGCGAGCGCGGCTGGCGCATCCGGCTGCGCGTCGATGGCGCGTTGCATGAAATGCCGGAACCGCCGGCCCATTTGCGCGATGCGTTCGTCACACGCGTAAAGGTGCTCGCGCGCTTGGACATCGCCGAGCGGCGCGTGCCGCAAGACGGGCGCCTGCGGGTCGAAGTCGCACCGAGCAAGATCGAAGACTATCGAGTGAGCACGCTGCCCACCGTGCACGGCGAAAAGCTCGCGCTACGCCGTCTCGAAGCGCTATCGCCCGATTTGTCGCTCGACGCGCTCGGCTTCGACGCATCGCAAAGGCCGCAAGTCGAAGCGGCAATCCGCGCACCGCACGGGCTCGTCCTCGTCACCGGCCCGACCGGAAGCGGCAAGACGCTGTCTCTCTATACGTTTCTGCAGATGCTCAACGAGGGTTCTCGCAACCTCTGCTCCGTGGAAGACCCCGTCGAGATCGAGCTCGCCGGCGTCAATCAAGTCGCGGTGCGCGAGAAAACCGGTCTCACGTTCGCCACGGTGTTGAAAGCGCTGCTCCGGCAAGATCCGGACATCATCATGGTCGGAGAAATTCGCGACGCGGCAACAGCGGACGTTGCGCTCAAGGCCGCGCAAACGGGGCATCTCGTGCTCGCGACGCTGCACGCGAACGACGCGCCCAGCGCAATCGGCCGTCTGATCGATCTCGGCGTAGCGCCTTACACCCTCGCCGCCGCGCTCAGGCTCGTAACCGCGCAGCGCCTCGTGCGGCGTTTGTGCGCGCATTGCCGCGTGCCGGCGCCCGTTTCTCCCGAGGCACTGACTGCCGCCGGTTTCACGGGCGAATCGCCGGCCGCGTGGACACCCTATGCGCCGTGCGGATGCGCTGCTTGCGAGGGGACAGGATACCGCGGGCGTATGGGCTTGCATCAGATCATGCCCGGCTCCGGCGCCATTCGCGACCTTTTGAGCGGCGGCGCGAGCATGCAGGCGATCGCGCGCCAAGCGAAAGCCGACGGCGCGGTCTCTCTGCGTCAAGCGGCGCTCGGCCGCGTCTTCGAGGGCGTCACGAGCCTGGCGGAAGCCATCGCCGTGACGGATCCGGCATGACGCCGGCGGCGACGGCACGCGAAATCACGGCGTTCACGAGGCAGGCCGCAAGCCTGCTGAGCGCGGGACTGCCCCTCGTGCAAGCGCTCGAGCTTCTCGGCAGAACGTCGCGGCGCGGCGCTATACCCCGCGTGGCGGAGGGACTGGCCCGCCGTGTCTCGCGCGGCGAGCGGTTCGCCGCGGCGCTCGCCGAGTATCCGGCTCAGTTCGACCCGCTGTACCGCGAGCTGGCGGCGATCGGGGAAGCTTGCGGCACATTGGCGCAGATGCTGTCGCGCCTAGCCGAACACCGAGAACGAGCCGCCGCCCAACGTGCGCAATTGCGGGCGGCACTGGCTTATCCAAGCGTGGTGCTCTTGCTGGCAATCGGCGTCACGGCCGCCCTGCTCGTGTTCGTCGTGCCCACCTTTGAGCAGGTCTTCGATACTTTCGGCGCGGCGCTGCCGGCGCCTACGCGCGCCGTCATGGCGCTATCGGACTCCATCCGCCGCTGGGGGCCGCTCGTCGCTGCCCTGAGCGGGGCCTCGGGGCTCGCGCTCGCTCGCCTCGTTCGCCATCTGCCCCGCGCCCGCGCCCTGCGCGATCGATTGTTGCTCGCCGCGCCCGCTGCGGGCCCACTCGTACGGGCGCTGGCGGCGGCGCGGTGGTCGCGTGCGCTCGGCACGCTTCTCACTGCGGGCACGCCGCTCGCCGACGCCTTGCAAGCCCTCGCGCACGTGACGGGCAACGCCGTATTCGACGCAGCAAACGGTGAAATCGAGGCCCGCCTAAGACGCGGCGAACGGTTCGCGCAGGCGTTGCGCGCGGCCGGCTGTTTCCCTGCGACGCTCGTCGAGCCGCTTGCCGTCGCCGAAGAGGCGAGCGCGCTCGACGCCATGCTGCTCGATTGCGCCACACTCGCCGAACGCGAAGTCGACGAGAAGTTGGCGATAGCGTCCGCCTGCGCCGAACCGCTCGTCGTCATCGTTCTGGGGCTTGCCGTGGGCGCGCTCGTCGTCGCGCTTTATCTGCCCGTCATCGAACTGGGCAACGTGGTGTAGCATGCCCCCCATTCGCTACTTGGCCATGATCGCTACCCCGTCCGTGTATGCATCCTTCATCAGCGCCCCGTTCGCGCGCGTCTCCAGCGACATCGGCGCGGCGTTCGGCGCCCTGCCGTCGCTCTGGCAGTTCGCGTTCGCCATCGCGTTCGGCCTAGCCATTGGCAGCTTCGTCAACGTGGTGGCGCACCGGTTGCCCATCATGCTCGAACGCGCGTGGCGCCTCGAAATCAGCGAAGCAACCGGTATCGCCGCCGGCGCCGATAGCCTCCCGTCCCGCTATAACGTTTGTGTGCCGCGCAGTGCGTGCCCCCATTGCGGTCACGTATTGCGCGCTTACGAGAACGTCCCCGTGCTCAGTTACGTCCTGCTGCGCGGCCGCTGCTCGGCCTGCCGGGCGCCGATCGGCGTACGCTACCCGCTCGTCGAAATCGCGGGGGGCGCGGCAGCGGCCGGCGCTCTTGCGGCATTTGGCCCGACCGGCACCGGGCTCGCGGCGTTCGGACTCACGGCGGCTTTGATCACGATGAGCGCAATCGACGCAGAAACCCGCCTGTTGCCCGATTCCCTGACGTTGCCCCTGCTATGGGCAGGGTTGATCGTGAATTTCGGCGATACATTCGCAACCTTGCGCGCCGCCGTCGCGGGCGCCATTGCCGGCTACGTCTTCCTCTGGTGCATCTATTGGCTGTTTCGGTTCGCACGGGGCGTCGAGGGCATGGGCTACGGAGACTTCAAACTGCTCGCAGCCCTGGGCGCCTGGCTCGGATGGGCGGCATTGCCGCAAGTCGTGTTGATTGCGGCCGTCACGGGCGCAATCGCCGGTATCGTCGCGATGTGGGCCGGTCGCCTGCGATTCGAGGAGCCGTTGCCGTTCGGTCCGTTCTTGGCGCTGGGCGGGATCGTGACGCTGTTCGCCGGAACTCCGCTCTTTCATTTGCTGGGAAGCTGACGCCATGTTCGCCGTTGGTCTCACAGGCGGGATCGGCAGCGGCAAGACGACCGTGGCCGATCTATTCGCGAAGCACGGTGTCTCCGTCGTCGATACCGATATCATCGCGCACCGCATCACGGCGGCCGGCGGCGCCGCCATGCCGCGGATCGAACAAGCATTCGGCGCGCAGTTCATTGCATCCGACGGCGCGCTCGATCGCGCCAAGATGCGCGCGCTCGTGTTTTCCGACGATGCGGCCAAAGCCGAACTCGAAGCGATCACGCACCCCCTTATCCGTGCTGAAACAGAACGCGAGCGAGAGGCAGCCACCGGCCTTTACGTCATTATCGTCGTGCCGTTGCTCGTCGAATCGGGCACGTGGAAGTCCCGCGTCGATCGCGTGCTTGTCGTCGACTGCAGTCTCGAGACACAAATCACACGCGTCATGCGGCGTAACGCGTTCTCCCGAGAGCAGGTGCTCGCCATCATCGCGCGGCAGGCCACACGCGAGGCGCGGCTTGCGGCAGCCGACGATGTCATCGTGAATGACGACACGCCGTTCGAACGATTGTCGGAGGAGGTACGGCGCTTGCACCGGCGTTATCTCACGCTCGCGCGCTCGGCGTCGCGTTGAATCGTTGAATCTCGTAGCGTCGAGCGGGGCCGCGCAAACGTGCGCCGGAATGCATGCGCAGTCTCGAAATAGGCGTCGCCGATGAGCGCGTGGATGCTCAACAGGCTTCGTTCAGTCAAAAAGCAGTAAAAAGTGCCCGATTCCGCGATTGCGGGGGGCAATCCACGGCATTAGAATGTCCTGCAATCCCACCACCGACGACGCCAGGGGCGAGCGCGCTTGATTCTTTACGAGTATCCGTTCAACGAGCGAATTCGCACGCTGCTGCGCCTCGAAGATTTGTTCGAGCGCTTCACCTTCTTTTTGAACCAAGACGACGCGAGGGAGCACCACGTCGCGCTGACGACGCTATTCGAAATCGCGGAAGTCACGGGCCGCGCCGATCTGAAATCCGACTTGATGAAAGAGCTGGAGCGGCAACGCCAAACGCTCGCGCCGTTCCGCGGCAATCCCGGCATCGAGCAAAACGCCTTGGAGGCCGTCCTCGGCGAAATCGAGCAGACGCTCGCGGGCTTAGCTCAAATGCAGGGCAAGACGGGCCAACATCTGACCGACAACGAATGGCTCGCAAGCATCCGCAGCCGCGCCATCATTCCCGGCGGAACTTGCGAGTTCGACCTGCCGTCGTACTACGCGTGGCAACAGTCGCATCCCGATCAGCGCCGACAAGACATCGCGAAGTGGATTACGCCGCTGCTCCCGCTGCGCGACGCCGCCTCGATCGTACTGCGGCTTGCGCGGGAGTCGGGTCAGGCATCGAAGGTCATGGCCATGCAAGGCAGCTATCAGCAAATGCTGTCGGGCCGCACATACCAGCTGATGCAAGTGCGCGTTTCGCCGGAACTGCGCGTCATCCCGGAGGCAAGCGCCAACAAGTACATGCTATGGGTGCGCTTTACGGTGCAAGAAAGCGATCTGCGCCCGCGGGCCGTCGATGTAGACGTGCCGTTCCAACTGACGCTTTGCAGCCTGTGACATGACGCATCGGCTTAGGCCGGTGCAAGGCTATCCGCCGTCGACCGGCGCCACGCTCGGCCGCTTACGGCAGCTCCAAAACGATTGCTCGACAGTATGGTTACCGTTGTCAAATGCCCAACTTGCGGGAAAGACGTGCGCTGGATCCCTGAAAACCGCTTTCGTCCGTTCTGCTCGGAGCGGTGCAAACAGATCGATTTGGGCGCATGGGCCAATGAAAAGTACCGGATCGGCGGTACCGACGAAGAGCCGCCCTCGGACGAGGATAAGCACGGCGATCTGAACTGATGGGAAGCAGGCGGTGATGGCTGGCCGCGTCAAGGCGAGCTCGCACCGCTGCGCGGCGAGTCGTCGATCGACGCAGGCTGTGTCCGCTATTCAGTGCAGGACTTGGTCAAGGCTCGTCGGCCGCAAGCAGTTCCAGCACCGGTATCGCCGCGGGCAACAACGGCGACACGTCCACGGGCAGTCGCTGCCAGCTGAAAGCCTGGCCTTCGCGGCCGTGCGGTTCCCCCGTCCATCCCGTCACCTTGCAAAAATGCAGCCGCACATACGCATGCGGATAGTCATGCTCGAGCGTGTGCCAGTGATGGCAAGCCGTCACGACGATGCCGAGTTCCTCGTGTAATTCGCGAGCAAGCGCGGCCTCTACCGTTTCGCCCGCCTCTAGCTTGCCGCCCGGAAACTCCCAGTACCCTTCGTAAGGCTTGCCGGCGGGCCGCTGGGCGAGCAGATAGCGCCCATCGGGCTGCACGAGCACACCCACCGCGACGGCCGTCACGGGCCGGCCGGTCGGCGAACGGTCGGCGGCCGGAACGTCATTCGACTGGGCCGTCATGCTTGCGCCCTGCGGCCCGACCAATCGCGGGCGAATTGCCAAGCCACACGGCCCGACCGCGATCCGCGTTCGAGCGCCCACACGAGCGCGTCGCCGCGCGCATCGGCGATCTCGTCGTCGCTGCAACCGAAGTGATGAAGCCAGTGACCGACGATCGTAAGATAGTCGTCCTGCTTGAACGGGTAGAAGCTCACCCACAGCCCGAAGCGCTCGGACAGCGAAATCTTTTCTTCGACGACTTCGCCCGGGTGGATTTCGCCGTCGGACGTATGCTTGTACGTCTCGTTGTCGCTCATGTACTCCGGCAGCAAGTGGCGCCGATTCGACGTGGCGTAAATGAGCAGGTTATCGGATTGCGCGGACACCGAGCCGTCCAGCGCCACCTTCAGCGCCTTGTACCCAGACTCGCCTTCCTCGAACGAAAGATCGTCGCAAAACACGATGAATCGTTCCGGCCGCGATGCGATCAATTCGGTGATGTCGCCCAGGTCGTGCAAATCGTCCTTATCGACTTCGATCAGGCGCAGGCCATCTTTTGCGTAGGCATTGAGGCACGCTTTGATCAGCGACGACTTTCCCGTGCCGCGTGCGCCGGTGAGCAACACGTTGTTGGCGGGCTGCATGGCCACGAACTGCCGTGTGTTTTGCTCGATCAACGCCTTTTGGCGATCGATGTTGCGCAGATCCGCGAGCGTGATCGACGAAATGGCGGGCACCGGCTGCAAATAGCCCCGGCCTTGACGCTTGCGCCAGCGAAATGCGACGGCCGCGGACCAATCGACATCGGGCGCCGCCGGCGGCAGCATGGCTTCGAGTCGGCCGAGCAATGCCTCGGCCCGGGTCAGGAACTGTTCCAGTTTGTCCATGAGCGGTATGGAGCGTCGAGCACCGCACCGGCTGGTGCGATGCGATGCGATCGAGAATTCAAGATGCCGCCGATGCAGCGCGCGTCAGGAACGGTAATCGGCGTTGATAGAGACGTAATCGTGCGATAGGTCGCAGGTCCAGATCGTCGCGGCGGCCTTGCCCCGCCCGAGCAGGACTCGGATCGTGATTTCGCTTTCCTTCATCACGCGCTGACCGTCTTCCTCGCGGTACGCGGGGTGGCGCCCGCCTGCCGTCGCCACGTGGACGTCGCCCAGATAGAGGTCGATCTTCGCGACGTCGAGATCGGCGATGCCGGCATAGCCGATCGCCGCAAGAATACGGCCGAGGTTCGGGTCCGACGCATAAAACGCCGTTTTTACGAGCGGGGAATGGCCGATCGCATAGGCGATCTGACGGCATTCGCCCTCGTTTGCGCCGCCCTCGACTTGGACGGTCATGAACTTCGTCGCACCCTCCCCGTCCCGCACGATCAGTTGCGCGAGGGTCTGCGCCAGGCGCACGACCGCGTCGCGAAGCGCCGCATACGCAGGCGAATCCATCGACGTAATGGCGGGCAGGCTCGACTTGCCCGTGGCGATCAGGATGAAAGAATCGTTCGTCGACGTATCGCCGTCGATCGTGATGCAGTTGAACGATCGATCGGCGACATCCTTGACGAGCGCATCGAGCACGGGTTGCGCGACAGACGCGTCCAACGCGAGGAAGCCGAGCATCGTCGCCATGTTCGGCTTGATCATGCCGGCGCCCTTGCTGATACCGGTCAGCGTGACCGTATGCCCGTCGATCGTCACCTGCTCGGACGCTGCCTTGGGCAGCGTGTCGGTCGTCATGATGGCTTGAGCCGCGTCGAACCACTGTGCGGCCGAACGGCGCTCGAGCGCCGCCGGCAAGCCGGCCTTGAGGCGATCGATCGGCAGCGGCTCGAGAATGACCCCGGTAGAGAACGGCAGCACCTGCTCGGGCGCGATACCGGCGAGACGAGCCAACTCGACGCAGGTCTCGCGCGCATGTGCGAGCCCCGGCTCGCCCGTCCCGGCATTGGCGTTACCCGTGTTCACGACGAGTGCGCGAATGCCCTTGCCCCCGTCGCGCGCGTGCGCGAGGTGCTCGCGACAGACGGTAACCGGCGCCGCGCAGAAGCGGTTCGACGTGAACACGCCGGCCACCGTCGCCCCCTCATCCAGCGAGATGACGAGCACGTCTTTACGATTCGGCTTGCGAATGTTCGCTTGCGCATACCCCAACGTCACGCCGGCGACGGGATGAAGCTGGGAGGGATCGATCGAGGGGAAATTAACGGCCATGGTCGCGAATCCGGTTATGCCAACTTACCGTGACATTGTTTGTATTTCTTGCCGCTGCCGCAGGGGCATGGATCGTTGCGGCCCACTTTCGGCATGCCGCCCGCGGAAGCCGCCCCGGCGGCAGCCGCGCTGACGTTGCCGCTGTGACTCATTGCTTGACCCATCATATCGGCGGCGGCGTCGGCCGCCGCCATCGCGGCGGGCGCGGCGACCGCGGCCGCCTCGGCGAATTCGGCATGACGGAACTCGACGTTCTCGACGTGACTGCCCTGCTCTTCGTATTGCTCGGCCGCCTCTTCGAGCTGCTCCGGCGACTGAATCTGCACGTTCATGACGATGCGCGTCACTTCCGTCTTCACGATATTGAGCAACGCCTCGAACAACTCGAACGCTTCGCGCTTGTACTCTTGCTTCGGATTCTGCTGCGCGTAGCCACGCAGATGGATGCCCTGCCGCAAATGATCGAGCGCTGCGAGATGCTCCCGCCAGCAGCGGTCGAGCGTCTGCAGCATGACCGAGCGCTCGAACGCGCTGAACGCCTCACGGCCCACGAGCGCGACCTTCGCCTCGTAGGCGTCGTCTGCGGCACCGAGCACGGCTTCGAGAATGTCATCGGAGTCGAGCGACTGCGATTCGTTGATCATCTCTTGCACGGCGAGGTCGAGCTGCCAGTCCTTGCGCAGCGCTTCCTCGAGTTCCGGTGCGCTCCACTGCTCTTCGATGCTTCCGGCCGGAACGAACTCGTGGACGACGTCGGTGATGACCGCGTGGCGCATCGCCGTGATCGTTTCCGTAATGTCGTGCGCTTCGAGCAACTCGTTGCGCTGCTGATAAATGACCTTGCGCTGATCGTTGGCGACGTCGTCGTACTCGAGCAATTGCTTACGAATATCGAAGTTGCGCGCTTCGACCTTGCGCTGCGCCGATTCGATCGATCGAGTGACGATGCCCGCTTCGATCGCCTCGCCCTCCGGCATGCGCAGGCGATCCATGATGGAGCGTACGCGGTCACCCGCGAAAATGCGCAGCAGCGGATCTTCCAGCGACAGATAGAAACGCGACGACCCCGGATCGCCTTGACGGCCCGCGCGCCCGCGTAGCTGGTTATCGATGCGGCGCGACTCGTGGCGCTCGGTGCCGATGATGTGCAAACCGCCGGCAGCCTTCACCTGATCGTGGAGCGTCTGCCATTCGTCATGCAGCGCTTGAATGCGGCGCGCCTTGTCGTCGGCGGAAATCGACTCGTCGAGCTCGATCAGCGAGGCCTGCTTCTCGGCATTGCCGCCGAGGACGATGTCGGTACCGCGGCCGGCCATGTTCGTCGCGATGGTGATGCGTTTGGGCCGCCCCGCCTCGGCGACGATCGCCGCCTCGCGCGCGTGCTGCTTCGCGTTGAGCACTTCATGGGGCAATCCGGCCTGCGTCAGCAAATGCGACAGCAGCTCGGAGTTTTCGATCGACGTGGTACCGACGAGCACGGGCTGCCCGCGCTCGTAGCATTCGCGAATGTCGCGAATGACGGCGTCGTAGCGCTCCTTTGCCGTTTTATAGATCTGATCTTGCTTGTCGATCCGCTTGGGCGGCCGGTTGGTCGGGATGACGACCGTCTCGAGCCCATAAATTTCGTTGAACTCGTAGGCTTCCGTATCGGCCGTGCCGGTCATGCCCGACAGCTTCGCGTACATACGGAAGTAGTTCTGGAACGTGATCGACGCGAGCGTTTGGTTCTCGCTTTGAATCTTGACGTGTTCCTTCGCCTCGACGGCCTGATGCAGGCCGTCCGACCAGCGGCGGCCCGCCATGAGCCGGCCGGTGAATTCGTCGACGATGACCACTTCGCCGTTTTGCACGACATAGTGCTGATCGCGGAAGAACAGCGTATGCGCGCGCAGTGCGGCGTACACGTGATGCATCAGCGTGATGTTTTGCGGTGCATAAAGGCTTTCGCCTTCGCCGATCAAGCCCCATTCGGCCAGCAGGCGTTCGGCTTTCTCGTGGCCCGACTCGGTCAGGAACACTTGGCGCGCCTTTTCGTCGAGCGTGTAGTCGCCCGGCTTTTCGACGCCCGTGCCGTCCGCGCGCTCTTCGCCGATCTGACGTTCGAGCAGCGGCGGCAGTGCGTTCATCCGAACGTAGAGTTCCGTGTGATCTTCCGCCTGGCCCGAAATGATGAGCGGCGTACGCGCTTCGTCGATGAGGATCGAATCCACTTCGTCGACGACGGCGAAATTGAGCGAGCGCTGCACGCGCGCACCGGTCTCGTAGACCATGTTGTCGCGCAGGTAGTCGAAGCCGAACTCGTTGTTGGTGCCGTAGGTGA
>CBIHRA010000016.1:0-129704 GCA_966212325.1 uncultured Burkholderiaceae bacterium
CGCCTTCAACTTCCCGCCTCAACTCCCCCGTACACCACTTTCGACTTTAGCTCGAGACTGAGCTTGCCAGCACGTTATGCAAGCTCAACAGCTCCTTTGACGAACGTCCCTTGACCGCGAAGCGCAGCATGGCCTGGTGGTACGAACGCTTAACGCTGGCGATTTCGGCATACTCGCGCACACGCGTGCCTGAAAGATTCCAATCGCTATTCGCGTAGAAAATCATGCCGTAGGCTTGAAGCAGCACCTGCGCCGCGTGGGTCGCCGCAGCTTCGCGGTTGCCCACTGAAGCCTCGTTAGACGCGGGAAATACCGCATATCTGGGATTACTATGGCCTGTGAATTCCCACACTGTGGTCGTCTTGGTGTAGTAGGCGCCAACCATCGCCAGTGCGAAGATAAATCTGTTGTGGCGCCCCCCATGCGCGTCTTTTGCCTGCTTGAATTTACAGGACGCACCGCGCACTCGCATGTACCTCTGCTGAAGGTCCCGACTCCAAAGGTCGACCATAACGATGTCTGCGTCGCTCATCGGGCCTCGTGAAAACAGCTTGGACTGAAGCATTGAGCCTCCTTGACCAAACCATTGCGTCAGCAGCCGTCTCAGCTCACGCTCAAACTCTTGGTCAGCCCACTCGTCAACCTCCTTTGGTATCGAGGCCAAGCCCTGTCGGTTGAGTTCGTGCAGGAAGCTAACGCACATTTCTTCGGCTTCCTTGCCGCGTGCCTCCATCGCCGCCAACTCCAACAACGCACGATTGACCGAGAGGTTCGCGCTAACCTGCGCCAGCAAACATTCGGGGACGAGCTCCTCGCTGTCGTTCACCGCACTCCAGCGTTGAATGAGGTAGCGCATGTCGTCTTCCACAGCACGCAAACATGCGAACGTGACTTTGGCAGGTGTGGTCTGACTCTCCGGCATATTGAGCAGGTCGCGACACTTCGTCTCGTGGAAACGCAACTGGTCCGACATCAGGCTTTCTAGTTTAAAAAGGTTGTAACCGAAGGCGCTGTCCGAACTCAGCGGAAACGACCAGACCTTCGGGTCCGGGTGCTCTTTGTAGTCCACCCAGTGCATCATGTCCCTGTAAGCGAGTTTGCTCGCGGCGGGCATCGCGTCGAGCAACTTCTCAAAGAGAACCTTCCTTGCATGCACCTGTGCCAGCTCCTGTTCGGCGTCTTCGTCCGGTACCTCGTGCGACAGAAATCGCATCGACGCGGCTTCCTCTGGCCGGATATGTAGTACGCCACGTGGCCCCTCCACCCAAGCCGTCTCTGGCACCTGTGCGAGCACAGCGGCCTGCCACAGGGGCACGTCCGAAGAAACCGCCCTGAATGTTGTGGCCAGAGGAACAACGTCGTTTGGATACTCGCTTTGCAACATTTTCGATACGACGTCTGCGCTCAATGAAAGGATGCCGGACAGATTCCTCTTGACGAGCTCGAGGTCCGGAGTGCGATATGGGGTCTGTGGGCGAGGCATGACGGTATTTGAGCTTTCTGAGGTCTTAAGTGGTCTCCGACCAACTATCGCCGGTCGGAGCGGCTCCCGGCTATTGGACTGACTACGCCGCCGCGTTCGCCAGGCTCACGGTGGTGATGGCGTGGTCCTCGCCTTCGCGACGCAGTTCTTCGCGAGCCATACGATTACCCAGGAAGCCCTCGACGTTCCAGCGCAGGCGCTGGACCTCGTAGTTTGCGATGGACAACGCTTCCTCTTCGCTCGCCACCTTGCCTTCGCGGAGCAGGATGCGCGCGAACTTGTTCGCGTGAGCGAGAGCGCCGTTTTCGGCGACGGACTTCATGCCATGATAGTGGTCGTTCCCTGCGGTGAAAATGCCGCGGACCGTGCGTGGATTAGCCATGGTGTTCTCCATTCGTGGCTGCGAGTTGACGGGTTCTCAGTGTCACACCACAACTAGCTATTGTTTCGGGGAACATTCAGGCACCCCCGCCCAGTAAGGCGCCGGACGCCATTGGGCGTCCGCGCCCGGCATCAGGTGCCCCCCAGCGCGCATCCAATCGTATAAACAGAGCGGCCTACACGACCGATGGATAAGCCATCAGCCAACGTCAGCGCACGCTCCGCACGGTCTTCTTCGCGGGCGCCCCCTCTCGGTCCGCTGCTGGAACTATTGCTAGCAGACGTTGCCACCGACATTGACGTGGTCGCACGGGAGCTTGGCTTGCGAGAAGAGATGCTGGAACGACTGCTGCGTGCGCTCGACAGGATGAACTGCGCACAAGCGATTCTCGATGCACAGCGAAAGCGCCTGCTTGGAAACAGCGGCGGCGAGGCTTGGGAACAAACTAGCGAGGCGCTTCGGGTGCTCGCAGCGAATTGGCCGCAGGAGTACCCAGAGGGGGCGGTCGAGTGGTTGTTGGTGGGAAACCCCGGTCATGTCAGTCCAGTGTGTTCTGAACTGCCAGGCTGACCGCCAGCCGTCAACGATGGCGGCGCCGAGACGACCCTCGACCGCGCGGCAGGGCCCCAAATTTCCGCCACATCCCGCGCGTCGACCACTCCAAATGCTGTTCGAACAGTTTCACTTAAGCCCCGCCCCGCGGGCGTTTGGGGGCGCTCCATGGTGCGTTAAGTGAAACTTTGCGGCCCGCTTTAAGCGAAACTATTCGAAGTTGCTACATCTGGGTTGGAGTAATAGATACCGCAAATTTGCATGCCTCAGAACCGCAAAAAAAGCCCGGAGGCCTTGCCGGGCATTGAAGTCTGGGCACATTCGTCACATAGGTCCCGTGCCAGAAAGCATCCCATCGCTCCGCGCAAACAGCACTAGGCGACGGTGGGGTAGGGTGAACACAACGGTGAAATAGACGTCGCAAATTTCGGGGCGCTTACCACCTCCACGTAGCAAGCGCCGCACAGGCCGCCCCCCCAATCGCCTTATCGCTGCCTTGCTGGCCTTGCCGCATGGGAGATGCTTGCACATCCCTCCACATATACGGCTCTACCGTTTCTGCATCAGGGCTCACCTAGCAGGTTCGACAATAGACTGTCCAACTCGTCAGGCATACTCTGCGCATGCTCGACGTTGCGCGCGGATTCGATGCCCCCGTCGGCAGACAAATGGGTGGACGTGGACGCCGAAGAATGACTCGGACTTTCGGGAAGAAAGCCGGACGTCCGTTCGCGCATATCTGCAGCAGCGACCTGTTGCTCGAATGCGCGCGCCATCGAAACCTCTCCTGGACGCGGAAACCGCGCGGCCGGCCGCTTCATCCCTGTGTAACGGTAAAGCATGTTCTGCTGCTTTGCTTTAAGCCTCCCAGCGCGCCTCCTGATGGAGGGTTGGTTGTTTCGCTCTTGTGCCTCCGCGAGGTAGTCGAGTCTACGGTTGCGCACGTCCAGCCAGGTTTGATTCTGCAACAGATGGACAACGCCGCGCGACGGGTACAGTGGTTCAATGTCGCCATCTTCGCGAGCCCAATAAATCACGCCCGGACGGACGGGGTCCTGCAATGTCACAATTATTGGATTCTTAGCTTTTAGTCCGGCGCGACTCAGATGTCTATATCGAAGCTCTCGCAAAGCTTGGCTACTGTAGAAGACATTTTCGACTCGAATACCATCACGACGCACAGTCCTTCGCTTGCGCGGAAGAAGTTTTCTATAAATCTCGTCTTCAGACATTTCCGCCGCATGGTCGCCCCGGCGCTCATTGGAGTACCAGATGAATACAGATTGAGGCGTATGAACACATTCATCTTCTCTCATTTCGTCGTCCAACAATCTTTGCGGAAGCGTCGTCCGCGTATTGTGCTCGATAATAGCCAACACAAGAAAATAGCGGAATTCCTTCGGGGTGTAGAGCGCTTTCTTCTTGAGTTTTCTTCGTTTCTCCCGATTTCGTATGTCCTTGCTTGTAGACACGGAGCCTTCATGCTCCGCCATGAGTTCTTGAGTCCTTTTCAAAATCGATTCTACTAACCCCTTGTCGGTCGGCGTGTTCGGACGTGCAAGGACTCGCTCAATTTTCAATTCATCGCAAAGCGCCTGCTTCGCAGACTCCGCTATGGCCGGCCCCCTGTCAAAGTACGCGGCCGCACAACGTCCGTGAAGCGGCCACGCGTCGGCTGGCAGACCTAGCTCTTTCAGCAAATTGTCCTTAGGAGTAAACGCACTGAACAGACACAAACGGTATGCATCCCAGTTCTCGTGTGTAAGACCATCGTAGAATCCCACAATTGCATGACTATTCCTGTCAACTGCCAGCATAACGGTCGGGTTATTGACGTGAGTCCATCCGTCCCATCCACCCAAAAGGTGCATCGGGTGGAGCGTTCCGTCAAGGTCATACACGTCAAGACCATCGTCCGAGAGGTCCGATGAATGGCCAACGCGGTCACCGTACTGCTCTCGCATTGCCTTCTGACCAACGCGAATTTTGAGCAAGTCCAATCGTTCTATGATTTTCGGCGCCCGTCTTTTGAACTGATGTATCGTGGGGACAAGCCTACCATCGACCGAAAATTTGAGCAGATTCCCGTCGATATCGCGCATCCCGTTGCTTACGACGTACAAGTCCTGCTTCATACGTTCGTATGTCTTGTTAAGGGATAGCCCCCTGTTTGCCCAGAACTCAGTCAATGCGGCTTCGAAGATGCGGATGTCGTCGAATTTAGAGGACCGCCCGACAAAGCCCTCCCGCAATTCGAGACTGCTCTTTCTTCCGGCCTTGACATCCGCGCCGGTACGGTCTTTTCCTGGGCCTCCGCGCCTCTCATGGAGGGTGATGCAGGCGTTTTGGTCGCAGCCGAAGTTCCAAACATGCGCGAATAACTTTCTTGCTGCCGTCTCGCTCAAACCACCTTTCAGGGCAACCTCTCGCACGACTTTGGCGAATGTTTTTCTTTCGTACAGTTCCGGCTCCCGACTCGGTTGCGTGCCGCCTTCTGCGTCGCGCCACGGCTCCCAAAACGGTTTTAGCAGTTCCCAACGTACATCCCGGGCCGCCTTGACTTCATCACTGAGCTCGTCTTCCCGAAGTTTCATTGTTGCAAGCCGAATGTGGTCTTTGACGATACAAAAACGCTTCCGACGTCCGTCGCCCATTCGACTCTCGAGCCAACGAAGCCCGAACCTTACCGGCTTCCCTGTCGAATCCCTGGGCTTCTCGGACGCCTCGAACAAGAATACGTCATCGGCCGCAGCAACGATTCGAGTGACTCTGTGGTACCGCGCGCCACCACCGGGCAGCTTTTCTTTCAACAATGTGCCGACGGTTAGCGCCATGCCGCACCCTCTGCAACAGCTAGCGGCCATCGCGGGCCGATGCGCTGAGTAGTATCAATGCTCACGTAACCAAGCACCGCTGCAACGCCTAACGAGCGATATGCATGGTTAAGGCCGCATCCCATCTTTGCAGCAGCATCCGATAGCCGCGTGTCCGCAGTAGCCGAGCCGAGATTGCCAGTATTCAGAACAGAGGCGATTCTCGCCGCGTCGTCCGCGAGAGCCGCTCCGTCAGAATTCTTCATCCAACGCCAGATTCGCCGAGACATGCGCCACTTCATCTCGTTGATGTGTTGCTCAGTAACAAGTGACCATCCCCACCCTTGCTTCAAGCAGAACTCCTTCTCCCGAATCAACCGTCGCCACGTTGTCTGCCCAGTCAGTTCGTTACTGTATTTGACCGATAGACCGGTGTGGCGGTGGTCTTTCCATCCGGACGTCGTCTCCGTCACAAGGACGTCTATAGTCATCACCGACGTGCGGGGAGGATTAGGACTGTTGCCAAGAATTGACCGAATCTTATCGATATCGTAGAGCGGATACTGTTCCCTGAAGTCGACTACTCCGTGTCTCAGCTCAAGAAGAAAGTGCAACTTTCTCTCCAAGAGCGATAGGTATTCGTGGGTGCGTGCCGTCTTCACGCCTGGCACGGAAAAACCTACGCCGAGGGTCGTGTCCTTCGCCTCAATAAATGGTCGGTACATCCGCCCCAGCGGTATATTTCGCTCGTCGTAACAGGGCATGTCCGGGCAAAGAATTCTCTGGATTCCGCTATGTTCAAAAGTTGGAGACCTTCGGTAAACTTCGCTTGTCTCAAAGATTCTTGCTGCTTCGCTCATTCGCGCTCCGTAGGTTACCGTCACGTCCTGACTTGTTGCTTCATCACTTCGCTGCAGCCGCGCTGCCTTTGCGCGACACCTGCTCATGTTTCGCGAAAGGCTTCAGTAGCGCGTAGGTAAGGGGATATGCCATCTCTCCTCCTCGACGTATCGCCTCACGGTCGGGGATACCGGAGAGAAGTCCCCCGCACGTAATCCGCCGTTTCCTAGATAAATTCTGTTGGCATGACTTGAGACGCAGCTCGACAAGGGCAGCGACCTCTTTGTCACGCAACTTCACACGGGCACTCAACCGCGTCGAATTTGCGACGTGCGCTGCACTCATGTCGCGTGTGAGTTTCGGTATTTGGTCCTCATACCATTCCCGTGCAAACAGTTTCAAGGCCCGAGCGTAGCGCTCGTACAGCCGTGTGAATTCGGTTCTCGTGCCGGCGGGATTTCGTTGTAGATATTCGCTCAACAGTTCCTTGGCGCGCTCGATGTTGTTTCGACTGGCCCGGCTCTTTACCCTACCTTCACTTACGCTTCCGCAATGCCCCTTGCGCTCGCGTCTTACCGAATTGATTGCGCTACCGAGGTGGTCGATGTCATCGAACAGAAGAGTCGCCATGACCAAATTTCGGTAAGTCGTTGCAACTGGCTTCTTAGACTCAAGAGCTCGTACCAGCCAACTGCTCCCATACTGGGACGCGCGCACAGACGACAATTCCTGCGCGTCGTGACATTGCAGCAGTTCTTGCAGTCGCTCGGTCGCAACAACTCCGTGGTTGCAAAGCTCGAGTTCTGCTACTCGTGTCCGGTATGCTAGCGAGATGTCCTCGTAGCATACGTTTTCCCCGAGCGGTACACGAATCAATTGCAGCAGCATCGTCGCCAGCTTCTTCGCGAATCTGTCCGACGTGTTTTCGTGGACCGAGGCCGAGATACCTTGTGCGGGCCGCCCACACGGACAGCAATCGCCAGGAAGGAATTTATGGTGGGGCGACCGTACTGAGAACTCGCATCCGCCACAGACCGATTGCAAAGGAGCTCCATGCACAGGACAGTACGCCAAGTTTGGCAACTGGTGAAAGCGACGCCAATATCGAAATCCAACTCTGGCGTCATCCTCATCGCCACACGCCGGACACCACATCATGCGGACGCTTTCCGCCGTCGCCACAATCCGCGTGGCAAGGTATGGGCCAACTTCTTCGCGCGGTCCCGCAAGCGCCTTTAGCACCTTCGGCTGGCGCGACGACTCCAGGAATGGGGACACCACCGGAAACAAAGTGTGGCCGCATATTGCATCGTTTGCGGACTCGAACATCGGTGCCGTTGCCACTGCCAATGAATCGAGGCCATACGGGAGCCAAAGAGGCGGGCATGGCATAAGCGCCTTCTTAGCCGGCGAATTCGCTCTAACGCTTTGGAGTCCGAGCAAATCGTTGACGACCTTATAGAATGGGAGCCCATTCAGGAGGGCAATCCGCATGATGTAGCCGACTATTGACTCATCCTCCTGAATCGGCGGCAAGAATAAGCGTGTCATAGTCCCGCGTCGTTGCTCGCCCTCGGCAAACTACCGAGCAATCGGTCGATTGACGATTTGCGTAGCGACGCCTTCCGAACCAGTCGCCAAACGATAGCCCTTTCATCGGGTGGCAGTCCCTGTCGAGCCCATGCCAGCCGTCTTTTAGCGAAGTCAGCGCGCTGCTCACCAAAAGGTTCTCCCCGGTGATTCAGCATCCTATTGACGAGACTAAGCGATTGGTCGGTTAGACCGGCGAGCATGGCGACTCTTGCACGCGTGACCTGACGGGGGCGACCGCGTTCATGAAACAAATCTGCCGAAATTGACGTGGCGGTCGTCATGGCTCTTTCAAGTTCTTCTCGGCCCGCAAGTCGAACCTTGTTTGCCTCAGCTCGCGGCGCTTTGGGGCTGCTTGCTCTCAGCCAGTCCCTATCATTGCGGTATAGCCATGCCCATGTCTGCGCACAAGTCGTGCGCAGTTGTGTCACAGAAGCGCCCGGATGGGCCGCACACTGAGATTGCCAGCGGTCACGGTGCATGTCCCGCATTGCGCTCTCCAGCTTGCTGTTCCGCTCGGAAACAGCATCGGGGTGTTTTCGAAGCAATCTGTAAATATAGGCCTGCGACCGACCAGAGGAGACCACCAGTTCGGCGATTGGACGCGCGTTCCGAAGCCCCATAAGTAGTTCGTCGTCTACGCGGTCATTTGCTCGCTTGCGTAGGCGTTCTGATAACCCAAGCTGCCCTGCTGCTGCGGAGACCGTTGTAACGCTAACACCGAGTGCCTTCGCGGCTTTTCGGAGCGACGGATGGGCTTTTAGTGCGTCTCTGTATTGCGCAGCAGTGACTTGGGGAGCACGTCTTGGGACTGCGTCCCTTCTCGCCGGAACCACGGGCTCCGCTTGCGCGATGAACCCGTCGAGCAGAATCGCCAATGCAGGGTGGATGCTTCGCCGTCGCCTGAAAGCTCTCTCGAGCCATTTCGCCGCTGCTTGTGGGGTGCTGATAAGTGAAGACATGGCGAGGTCCTCGAATCCGGCCGAGTAGTACTTGCAGACGTCAAGAGACAGTCGCTGCAAACGTAGCTTGTCCTGCGACACGTACCCGAGCTCTCGCATTCTCGCTTCGCAAGTCTGGACAGTGGCGAACTCCGGAAGGCCGTGCAGAATTGCATTCTTTGATGCCTCCGCATAGCGTTTTGCGTTGGCAATCCGCCCTCGGTCATCACTGGAAGACCAACGCTCGGATACTACTGCTGCTACAGCCCCCTCTCGCGACGCGTCAGGTAGAAAAGCGCCATGCCACGGACAGCGGGTGACAAACGGCGAGATATGAGCGCGGCGCACATATAGGATTCCGTGCAACAACTCGGACTCGCGGTCGCATTCTGGACAGCGCCTGGACGACCGAGGTGCGGGCCAGAGGCTGTTGGGTTCGCGTACTGGATACAGCGGCCCCTTACATCCATGGAGGATTCGACGCAGCAGCTCGCGTCGTCTTTCAACATTCAATCCGATTGAATAGTAGTCGTAGAAGGAATGGCGCTCGAGCCAGTCCCGCATCGACATAAAGTCACGCCCGAACGCTCTGTAGAATGACATCATCGGGCTGACAAGTTTGTCGTCGTTACCACGCCAGGGCTGCCCGAGGACAACGCGGCGAAACCCACGGTCGCATTGATGGGGTGAAACGATGGCACTTCTTCGTGCGACGCTACCGATTGTCTCGTCCGGGAACGGCGGGGGATAGAGTAGATAGGTCACAGTTGAAAATCTCCCAGCACGCCGAGCTTTGCGGCAGCCTCCAGTGGGTCTTTGGCGGTTGCTATCGTTTGTGCCAAGTCGGCCGGTTTTCTGGAATTCTTTCGCCCTGTTGCTTTGGGCTTTTTGTCGAGCTTCCCGTTGGCCTTACGCTCATCGGCACGGTTCGTCGCCGGTTCTTTCGGAACACTCGGAGAGTCATCACTGCTCGCAATCGGCGATTTCTTTTTCTGGGGCGTTGCAGGCTTGACGGCCTCATGCGCCTGTGGGGGGAGGAGATGTTCCCACTTCTCCGCTGTCGCGCTGTCGATTCGCGTGCCGACCGCCCGCAACCTCAATACATTAAGTCCATCCTGATATTGCTCCAGCGCCTCCTGCCCGCTGACGGCTAGGTATGCCTCATCAATCGTGTCGGAGCGTCGATTTTCGAGAGTGCAGGACTGGCTATAGTCCTCGTCCTTTGCCATGCGCTTGAAGAGGTGGCTGGTAAGCAGCGCCATCATTCTTGGAATCCCCTGAGTCCAAAAATGACATGCATCCGGAAACCACGGCGGCATCACCTCCAAGGGCCTATGGCTGATACGGTACTTCCAAAAAATCTTGCATAGCCGACGCCAACTGGCGTCGTTAGGTAAGGCGTCGATTCGCGATATCCCTTGCGCCATCAGCTTGGCCCCTTCTTGCTGATGAGCGGCAAATAGCTTGGTCAGCTTATAGGTACCCATTGAAACAACTGGGACCCCGCAAGCCTGCATAAACGCGGTCAACTGTTGAAGCACGTCCTCCGTATGGTCATCGAACTCCTTCAATCGCTGCAAGTCATCAACGATAAGGACTCCTAAAAAATGGTTCGTCACCATCCGATATGTTTGCGAGATTAATCTCCACAGCGGGGTACCTGTCCGACGGGAGGACAAACCGTAGTCCATATCGAGCAAGTCATCTCCCCTCTCGAGGATGCTCTCGAAAAGGGCTTTCAATCCGTCTTTTCGCTTGACCTCGACCTTCAACATCGGCAACTGCTTCCAAGTTCCCCGGTGGCCACCGAGATAGTCGAGCTCGATAGGCTTCTCTCCACCGTACACGGCTTGCACTCGGTCGCCGAAACTCGTCTTTCCGGTCCCGGTAGGGCCAATGACCGTCCGACCGTAGGTGCCACCACCCGACGGACTGGTACGCAACAGGATTGATGCCGCTCTATTGCTGCGCCAATCTTCCTCTCGTAGCGTTGACACACGCATGAGATGCCTTTGAACCTGCGGATTCGCGGGGTTCCGTTTGTGCAAACAGTGGCGAGTGAGGCTAACGATATCTTGCAGCGCGTCTATGTGCTGGTCGTTGGGGATGAAAATTTCGTTGTTCCGCTCCAGCCACTCGCGTCGCATTGTGTAAGACCAGGAGTAGAAGTCGCTCTCCCGGTCCTCGGGCACCGTCAACAGCTTCGTGAAAGCCGACGCGCGGTCGGGAACTTCAGGAATTTTTTCCAGCAGCTGATTTTCAGCAGACGACGCATCCACCAATAAACTCTCCGATGATTCAAGCCAGCAAGACTCATTCAGCAACCTTGGTTTTCGCCGACTCGACTTCTCGAGTCCTCTGCGACCATCCAAAAATTTGCTCGAACACCAAGATATTCCCGTTTGTCAGACGATACGAATGTTAGGACGATTTCCGATGAATGCGCAACACGCCTCAACACCGGAGGCCCGCTCCCAATGTATATAATGAGGATTGAAAAATGTCTTATCGAAATTGCTAACTTCAATTGATAATAGAGCCACCAGCCATCCTCTTTTTAGGTTTTCTTGTGAGCGACCTCAAAACAAGGAAGAAACCAACTTTGAATTGATAACTTGCCCCGTCGCTGTCGAAAGATGTGCGTTGCCGAAAAGCTGCTGTTAGAACTCCGAAATGTTTCTCTTGTCGGCGTTGCGTTCGCACAACAAAACGCTGCGAATCGCGTTAGGCATCGTCCAACAGCGCGCGCAGAACACACGTCTCGACGCCGCAACTTCCACCCACCGTCGCCAGAGCCGGCAACACTTCGACCGATATCAAGTTCATCGATGACGCAGAGAAAGACGAGGGCGTGACTGGATGCTCGCCAGACAAGGATTCCGACGTTGGCTCCAGCAGGCCTCTAGCGCGAGTACGTTACCGGAGCGGTGACGACCCTTTGGGCTATGAGCGCCGCTAAGGTAACCAAGCTGCAACTGGCCGCTCGGGCAGATACCCCCGGAACCATAGGGAGCGAGCGCTAGGACTGGCGGCGAGCGAGGCCCATCAGAGAACGGGCCGCTCGCAGGCCGCAGCAGTCAAGAGGTCCGCTGCCTACGCCAAAGCGAAGTTGGCCCCACAGCTCCGTATATCAAGCAGCGCATCCATGCGCACAAGAGTCATCGCCTGCTTCCAGTTTTCGCTTTCCCGGACGTCGGCAAACTGTTGTCCCAGTGCGGCCAAACAGACTGCGGCGGCCCGTCGCATTCCTGGACGACATTCAAATTCCGCAATATCGTCGCCAGGTTCGCAGTCGGAGAACTGCAACATCAAACTCAGAAGCTCGGTAGCAAACCGATGTGCCTGTTCTTGAAAGTGTACGGCGGCTCCAAGCCGAAGGAGCTCTGCAATATGCTCGAGAGCGAGCGGTGTGTGCGGGCGGCTTCGCCACGCCAAGACCTCAAACAGAAATGCGACGTAGCTTCGAGAACCAATTGTTGGTGACGAAAGGCGAAGCAACCAAAACCCCGCCGCGTTGAATCCGAAACTGACCGCCTGCGCATCCTCGCCATGTCGAACGGCATTGGCGGTCATCTGAATGACGACGTCCTCGCGCTCCGGCCACCACGAAAGTCCGGTGAACAGCAGGGGGACGAGAGCTGTTCCTAACCGCAATCCAGCGGACCACATCTCGGCAAGCCAACCAGACAAGTCCGATGCGTCCGCTTCGGTCTTTGACAGGTTTGGGGCGAGAATTCGATGTACAGCGTGTGCCATGAGAGTCAATCGATTGGCGACTATCTGTGCGCCAAACTGTTCGTTCGGTTTGCCTGCGTATTTGTCGGTCAAAGCTCGCCCCTCCGCTTCCCACCAGGCCCTGAGCTTCAACATCACAGTCGAGGCGTCGTTGGGTGACCACGCGAATCGAAGATTGCGATTTCCGGTCAGCAAGATGTTTCCAAGGAGCGATTCCGTTGTACCTCCGATTGACTGCTGCGGCTTCCCGGCTAGGTCGGGGGCGGTTGTAACAAGATTCGGAAATGGCTCGTTCAGCAGCCATTTCCTAAATGACGACTCAACATCCGCTCTTTGGGGTGAAGGCCACGCTAGCACGGCACCGCGATAGAAGCCGACATAGTTCGGGAGAGTGTCGTTAGGAATGCTCTTCCACACGAATTCGGCGAACGCTCGCTCCTGGTCCGCAGACATCGCGCCATTGCGCCAAAGCCAATCGAGTCGTTCCAAATGGAAGGCTTTCGCATCTTCATCGTCCACTTTAGACCGGCGACATTGGGCTAGGACTACGTCGACTGCCTCCGAGCATCCCGGCTCTGCTGATACTCCATCCAATTCATACGGAAGAGACGCGACGGCTGTCGGCCAATCACGGAATCGCTTTAGTAAAGCAGAGTCAGGGTTTAGCTTGAGCAAGTCAAGACTACGTTTTCGCAGCGTTTCCGACGTCAGCAGTTGCACAACTCGCTTAAAAAAGCTTGCGAATGCTCTGTGCAAGCCCGTGTTCTCACGAAACGCTTCGTTCTCATGCCACCCCATCACACGCTTGATGGCACTATCGGCCTTTGCGCTGTCTAACCTCAGTAGCACCCTTGACGCTAGCTCCAAATAAAACCGAACTGACGTCTCGGTTCGACGGTCCCAGTCCCTCGACAAGCGATTCATGCATGCATCCACCCCGCGAATCGAAAGTTCGTACAGCTGCGCCGCGCGCCCTTCGCTCAGGCGCCCGACTTGCGCGCGCGTTAGCGGTTCTAGCGATGTGTATACACTGCCACTATTGGCGCGAATGAGATTTCTGAGACACGCCGATATGGGATACACAAACGATAGAACTCTGAAACTCGAGACTAGATGCCCCGCAGACAACGACACGGGGCCGACAGCCGGCACATAGGCTACTTCCTCCGTCAGCCGAACGTATGCTCTCGCGGCCAACACAGCGTCGCCGTCGAGCGGCACATTCCATCGTGTTTCAGCAACAAAACGCGAGTCGAATTTGACGGATAGCGCTTCGACTACTTCCGACGCTCTCTCAATTTCTCGGGAGAGAAGGTCCAGTTGCATATTGGGGTGCTCAATATGGTCCTGCGCATTCTCATCGCGATTAATAGGCTCTTCGCTTTCCCGTCTTGTCGAGTAGACTTCCTCTCGGGGAATCAAGTCATGCAGTGTCACATCCGGTGTTCGGGCTTGTTGCTCCTTGCCTGGGTTCAGTGGTGGACCCATGGTTACCTTGCGAGCCGCTTCTCTTTCTGCGGTGTCGACAGCGGCTGACATTGCGTTTAATACACGTTCAGCCCAATGCTCTCGGGACACTAGGGCCAGCGTTTCTCCTTGCGCCTGTATGGCCTCCCGGATTTGATGTAGGCCGTCCCGAACAATTTCTCGTCCGCGCCGAATTACACCGAGTTCTCCAAAGATTGCACCGACCCGAATTTTCCAGTACAAGTCAGCGCGTTCAGCGCTGACCGCTAGTTTCTTTAGGACCTGCATCGCCTGTTCCGGTTCCAGTCGCTCAATATGGAACAGGACCTGCTCGTAGAGGGCTTGGCACTCTAACTCGGGGTTCCTCGCGTGGGCCGGTAAGCTCTCGAGCTCACGTTGCCACTTTCTGAACTTTTCGGTATCACCGCGTTGCCTCGCGCTCCTCAATACCGCAATGGTCAGAAAGCCTCGAATAAACTCAACCTGGTCCTTCCAAGACTCCAAATCCGTCTTATCAACACTCCCCACGCCTTGGGATTCACTGTCAACAGTCGACTCCGCTTCCAGCGCTTGCTCAATATCGATGGCGCGCGGTTCGTCTATGTCATCGAGCGCGACGCCGAGTATCCACACGACCTCGAACAAAAGAACAAGCCGGAATGTTGACGATAACTCGCCTACAAGTTTTCGGTAGCTCATCGTTGTGGTCGGCAAGCCGGACCGTTGGCTGAGGCGGTCTCTGGTGCGCTCGGGGGCGACAAGCCACCCCGGGTATTGCTCTCTATTCGACTTAGAGAAACGTGCCCAGGCAAGTAATTCCTGGCCACTAAAGTTCAATGCTCTTGGTGCGGGAGGGTATTCATAAGGCCATAGCGCCCGACGGGGGGTGGCCGGCGGAGTCCAAAACTCGAAGAGCTTTTCGAAGGCCTGAGCGTAGTCTATCCGTCCTTCCTTCTTGCCGAGTTCTTCGATGGGAATCGGAAAGATGTTGCGTCGCTCAAGAATGAGCCGTTGGCCGTCCGCAACCGCGCCGACAGTGATGAGGTATATCGGTGGCGTCTGCGCACCGAGTCGGTCTCTGACCCACCCGGTCCACTGAAGAAAGTTCGGGTCGTCTCCAGAGAACCCGATGAGACAGAACACATTTTCCAGCATTGCCTGCTGAACGGTATTCATGAACGGCGCGAACCGACTCGGGTAACACCGGTAATCTTCTTCGGTCAAAATCAGAGGGGAGCCGCTGCGCAAACTCCCATGTAGTTTCACGACGCGCGGCCTCCCATTGCTCTTCGAAAACGGGACCTCTTGGGCGGCAACCACCACTTGATATCGTCGCTTTATTTGTGGAATAAACTCCCCCCGGTCCTGGTCAAGCGCTCGCTCCAGGAGCGTGTCGTAGTTCGTCGTATAGACGTCAGCCCAGGGCAAGGACAGAAGCTTGGTATGAAGTCGCCCTGGATTGATGACACCTGCGTCAGGTAGGAGTTGATGGAGTCTGGCGTCGAGCTGCGCCCGTCCTCGCGCTACCGCATATTCTTCTGCCAACCGAAGCATGCCGCTGATACCACCGAATCGCTCGGCGGCCATACGTCTACCGTCAACCGATGGATACAAGTCTGCGAGCAGGGCATCCATCAGCATTGACCACGTTGGTAGCCGATTCCCGTGCTCCGCGTTTCGGCTGAAGCCTGCTCCGACCATCACCGCTGCGTGGCCGCTTTCCAAGGCTTCTCGAATCCTATAGAGGTGAACACCATTGGGAATCTGTTCAATAACGTCTTGTGTGGTCGAATCGTCTTTCATTCTCTTGCTCTTGAACACTGCATCGTCAGCCGCGCTGCCTATGTGACACAGTCCCCGCCTTCAGACGCCCTTGAAGGACGCCTTTGCGGCAAGCTCCTTCCGTAGCGCTCAAGTCGATGGCCGACGTCGATATTGAAGTCGTTCTATTTCCGCCCGCGAAGCGCCTATCTAGGAAAAGGCCCTCGATGTAATCCATGCGGCGGCCATGCTGGCAATCGTCGCGCCCAAAATAAAACGAACCACTAGTTGCCGGGCCCGCTCGTGATGGCGTTTCTCCGTCGTTACTCGTTCTTTTGCAAGGACACGACGGAGGCGCTCCACCTCCGCATCGGCGAGTCTTGCGCGCTCCTCGGCAGCTCCGCATGCTAGGTTGCGCTTTCGCACATATTCCGCAACGTCCTGCTCCTCGATGTTGTCGCTCCACTTTTCGCGAGGAATGAGGGCGCTTGTCAACATGTCACGCGACTTCCCTGCCGCTCGAGTCATAGGGTCGTCGTAGTCAAATACAATTCCGAATTGCTCGTAGAATTTATTGCGCCGCTCCTTGTTGGCACCGACAGCCTGGACGGAAAGGAGGGTGATGGTATTGACGATAGCGTCAGTTGGGAACTGCTTGGCCCAAGAGACGATGACATTCATCAGGTAGGACCCTATACCGTTACCTTCGAGACCCGGTAGCGTCAAGTCGACCGCCCCGTTATAGAGCGCGTGTGACGTCAGTGAAACCGTCTTCATCCCCGAGTCGTAAGAAGCGTGGAATGCTCCCTTGCGGACATGACGATTAAGCCGGCATCCACCTACCAAGACATACTTTAGGGTTAGCTTTCTGTCCTGCGAACCACCTCTCCCCTCGAAGGGGTCCTCTTCGCGACGCTCGACAAGTAGCTCCGCCAGAACTTCGGCATTCTGGCTATCCCTCGGACGGACAATGAGGACAACTGCCGGGGCGGTCAACAATTTGGGAATGACTATGCTCATGCGATTCCTTGTAAGTCGGCTTTAACAGTTGGTCACTCATCGCTCCGAGACGAGCAACACGGTGTCCGGTGATAACGACGGTCTTCAAGAGCAGCGCCCCATCACCGCCGCTCAAAAAGCAAATGCGGGCGACGAAATCGTACGGTGGCTCGCTCGAAGCCGTTGCAGCGCGAGGGGCTCGCAGCGCGCTGTGATTCGTCGCTGACGGTTGCGACCGACCTAGCGGATAAATTCGTTACGTGGTAAGCGCTTGCCTCATCCTTCCGAAGTGTTCCCCGTCGCACTTCTCTATCAGTTCGAGCAGGTCCTTGAGTATGTCTGGGGCTTCAGAGAGAGCTGACGCGTCGTCGTGCCCCTCTGCAATCTGCTCGCTATGAGAATGTGTATCGAGGAACCGCAGAATTCGCGTTTTCTTGGGACCGTCGAAATCGATAGCTTCGAGCCTTGCATGCAGCGTATCCTCGTCTGGAATTTTGAAGACCAGGAACGCCTCGAGCAAGCGCCTCGCCAAGTTCGGCAGTTCATAGTACGTTTCTAGAGGCCCTCCTCCCGGAAACGCACTCGCGTCCACAATTCGCTTGAAGAGATAGTGATACTCCGATTCGTACTTCCGCAGGAATGGGTCCATCGCCTCGATAGCCGAGCTTCGGTGACCGCCCACGTAGGAGGCACGCAGCATGTAAAAACGAGCAGGAAAACCCAGTTTTCCCTTGCCCCGATTCATGTAGCCGAACCAGTTCCTAACCTGTCGTAGGAAGGTATAGTTATGAGTTAGCACGAATAGCTGACCGGCATCGCATAGCCGACGCTTCATGAAACCGAACGCGCTGTAAAGAGCGTTAGAGTCGAGGCTCGAAATAGGGTCATCCACGACAACGATACCATTTTTCAGGTCGAATGACCGGTCCTGAAGGGACTTCAGAAAGTAGAGAAATGCGATTGCAGTTCGCTCGCCTTCACTGAGATTTGTAGCTGCGTTGCCTCGTCGAACCAACCTATAACCGGTGGCCTCGACTGAGACTTGAATGTCATCGTGTCCGAGGTATGCGCGCAGCTCGCGATTGAGTTCATCCGCAGGCTCTTGGTGCTTCAAGATGTCGGCCTCAAGTGCACGAATCTCCCTCTCAGCTTTCTCCTTCGCTTCATTGGCAGAGACACGGGCGTTCGTAGCTGATTCCAGTTCCTTCTGCCTTTCGCACCACTCCGGTAAAGCGACTGCTAGTTCATGGTCGTGCAATTTCTCGCGAGCGGACTTTACCTTCTCCTCAAACGAGTGGGTCTTCGCGTTATGCCTCTCCACAATCTCTTCAATTCGCGCGAACTTTTGCTTACCGACGAACTCACTCAACGCAGGGGCTCCTGCGCTCAGAATACGCATGAAAGTGCTCAGGAGTGACCGGTCCTCCACTGGGATGCCATCGCTCCCCAGGAGAAGCCCCTCTAGGTCCAACGACTCGAATACGCGAGATTGCTTTACTTTCACGGCGTTGGCGAGCGCCAGCAAGCCTTGGCGGAGATTGCCGAGGTTGAGCTCATAGTTCCTCCGCTCAGATTCGAAATCGGACCGGAGTTCCGGATATAAGTCCCTAGCGTCCGGAAGATTGGTTTGCTCAAGTTGGTTGGCAGCACTTTCGATGCGCCCAGCCAAATTCTGAAGGTGCTGGGTGAATCTCCGAAACTCATCGTTGAAATGTGCCTCAAGCCGCCTCAACCGGCTCGCAGGTAACGGTTGCTCGCAAAACTTGCACGTCGTGGCGTCTTCACCATGTGTGTGAAGAGTCAATCCATTGCGAACCCATTCGCCAACCGCTGGGCTAGCAGCGAGTTGCTCAATGACGCTCGATACAACAGTTCTCGACAGCGCGTCCCGAACCTCGTTTCGGAGGTCCAATGCATCCGGAATATCGACGGGGAGAAGCACGATACTCGGTAAAGGCGTTGCATCCTTCAAAGAAAGCAATGTCTCTCGGGTTTTCGGCGCCAACTCAGGCGTTGGCGTTTGACCGAAACGGGAGATTCGCTCCTTGAAGTCAGCCGCATTGTAGTTGTTGAACGCACCGCCCGGAGCGACCAACAGGTTCTTGATAGCGCGGGCGGTGTTTGTTGAATAGTCGTTGACGAGTTTCTGCGCGCGCGCTTCGTCCTCGGACGCCTTTGTGGCGCCCGCAACCAGCTTCGGCAATTCCAATTTCAGCGCGTCCATTTGACGCTGCTTTTCCGCGCTGTCCTCGCCAAACACATATACCGGAGGGAGTTGACCGAAGGTTCCGCCGCTACTCTCAAAGACGGTTCGCGCCGCCGTCTCTCGGTTAAACACACGGACTGACGGCAAGGCGGCTGAGCCGAGCCTCTTGCCCGACACCTGCGCGCCATCGAAAACGAAATCGATGTCGCCTTCCTCGATAGCTGTCGATGTTTGAATGGCTCTAAGAATGCCAGATAACGTGGTCTTCCCAGAACCGTTCCATCCGTAGATAAGGTTGAACCGACCGAAGTCCTCGAGACCTCGTGGCCACGTGAAATCCTTGAAGATGCGGTGTTCGCGAATCTTTGCAACTCGTTCGAGTTTCATTATCGTCCCCGTAACCTTACTGCATGCCACACGCGAGATGGCCTTCTAGCGACCATCGATAGGCTAGGCGCAGCCGAGTTCTTCTCACGCGTCACTATGCCTGAATACATTTTCGCGATGCCAGCTCAGGTATGGGCGCATGTCAAAGAAGGTGCGATTGGCTAATCGCGCGTGCCTATCGATGTTGAAGGTTCTCGCAACACCGTCCTTCAGTTCATCGCTTAAGACGATTTTAAAATCGTCGTCGAAGGTGACGAGTCCCCTGTCGAACAGCTTGTCGACGTTGGGCACTAGAAGGAGGCCGTTCGCCACGTCCAGTCGCTCTCGCGCGCTCTCGCATCTGCTCCACGGCTTGATGTGGCTTGCGACTAGGAGTTCGAGATGCTTGCAGCCCGTCAACGAGCATCCGCCCCAACGGTTGATGAGGCCATCTCGAAACGGCCCTTGACCAACGCGAGTTTTGATGAGCGCGTCCCGTTCGGTGTCGTTGAGCGACTCAACAAATCGGAGAAACGCGGGGTCGCTGGCTGGGTCGATGATTTGCTCGTCTGACAGGGAGCCATTAGGCGGCGGCTCTTCGCCCCGCACCATCTTGAAGTCCCCGGATTCAGCATCGAACTCATGTACATACCAGGGCTCGATGTCAAGCGACCTTGCGGTCACAATCGAGGCCTTGTCCGCAGAGTCCTCCAGCGCCACCTCTTTGCCATCAACCAATATCAGATGGACTCGACGCTTGCGGGCAAATGCCTCATATACAGCTTGCTGCAATTGGCGCGCGCGAGAAATTTTGGAGTTTAAGCGACCGAGTCCTTCGCTCCCAGAACGGGCTCCCGCTAGCGCGATGAGTCGCCGCTGGTAGATTTCTTCGTTGCCCCGATAAACTGGTGGAGTCGCGACCCAGTCGATGTGGTCGTACCACAAGCACAGCACGATTGGCTCGTCCCTACTTCCGACATAAGCCCACCGGGTGTTTCTTCCGATATTGTTATTCGGGTTCTCACGAGCTTCGCCGTCCTTGGTGTAGGCCCAGTCGCTTACATCAATGCCCACAAGTTCCAGCAGCTCCCTCACAGGCCGCTTTTCGGCAGGCCGCACAGGCACAACGATATCCCCGAGCTCGTTCAAAGCATTCCCCCGTTAGCGCAGCAATTCCGGCAGTTGCCTGCGAAGCATATGGTTCAAATGCGCAACGCTCGGCGCGTGCGGCGCGGCACTGCTGACGACTCCCCCGTTGTTGCCCGGGCACCCTCGCTGTAAAAATGGCTTGCAAAACATCTATTATTGTACGCAACTCGTGAGCGTCAATGCTGCGACGCAATACGAACTGGCTCGGCCTTCGGCTCACCACGGCTTTTGACTTTTTTGAAAGACGTTCGCTGAACGGACCGTTCTGCGCAAGCATGAGTGGCAGTGGCATCGCGGGCAAATCTGTGTACCCAAGGTGAAAGAACAGATGGTGAAAATCGCCAAGAACGACGTCTTGGGAGCGCGAGCTTCCAATGCCGGGGACCGGTTTCATGAACTGTGGGCGCTTCGTAAGGCGCTCGCGCTGCTGGAGCCGGGAACACCATACGAAGCCGTCACCGTCGAAGGAATTCCCGAGTCCGACTTGCACCACTCCTCTGAGTCCTGGACGGCAGTAGATGTTTGTCTGATGTCTGGGGGAAGAAGCCTCAGTAACGCACGGCGAGCCGAGTTTGCTCAACTGAAATACTCTTCCGCAAGTCCTGAGTCACCGTGGACAACGGCGCGTCTATCTCACAGTACCGCTAAGAAAGGGAACAACTCCGTCGCGCGCAGGCTCGCAGACCTATACAAGGCGGCGGAAGCCGTCAGGTCGAGTGACAATCCAGACCTCTCCTATAGCATAAGGCTGGTAAGCAATCAGCCTGTCGGAGCGGAATTATTTCTGGCGTTAGGGCAATCCACCTCCTCCGAGGAAGTTGCTAGAAGAAAAGCCGCCGTCGACGGGGAGACGATTCGTCGAGCGACGGGTCTAACTGCTAAGCAATTTAAGCACTTTTCATCGTTGCTCGACTTCTCGGAGTGCGGAGCGGACTTGCTATTTCAGCAGGAACGGCTGGCGATTCGAGCGCTCGACCGTTTGATTGAGGGCGACTCGCGTCCATGGCATCTCGAACTGCTCAGATTTATCAGCGACACCATGTTGCCCTCTGGGAGCCGAGAGCCAATCACAGAGGAAACCCTGCTTGCACGCCTCGGAATCGGTGCGGACTATGCGCTTTACCCATGTCCCAACCTCGTTAAACCGCTTTCCTCCGTCATTGAGCGCGAGGTCACTAGAAGCATCGTCGCAAGACTTGCTAGCGGCGTCCAACGACTCGCCGTACACGGAGGCGCTGGCTGCGGGAAGACGACGGCCATTATGCAGGTTTCAGCCATGCTGCCAGCAGGCAGTGTGTGCGTCCAATACGACTGCTATGGTGGGGGTAGTTACCTTGATGACAGCAAACCACGCCACCGACCCCTTGAGGCGTTCACCCAGCTTTCCAATGAGCTGGCAACCCGACTTCGCGTTCCAAGGCTTCTTCGCACATCTGACGCCGGAAACCCGGCACGCGCATTCAAGGAGCGACTCGACTTCGCGGCGGAAATCCTGCGCGAGAGCGCCCCGGAAGCACTGCTCCTAATTGCAGTGGACGCCGCAGATAACGCAGTGTTCGCTGCTGCCGGACAGGGCGAACACTGCTTCGCTCCACAGTTGGCATCTATGGTGGACCTTCCGAGCAACGTTAGGATAGTTCTCTCGTCGAGGACGCATCGACTCCCTGACCTACGTCTTCCGCCGACTTTCTCGCATCTGGAGATACAACCGTTCTGCCCTGAAGAGACGTTGGCCAACGTTCGAAGGTTCATCGCATCACCTGACGACAACTGGGTAAGAGAATTTCACGACCTGACGCGAGGAGTCCCTCGCGTGCAAGCTTACGCATTCGAACTATCGACGCACCCAGAGGAAGCGATTCAATTCTTGCGGCCCAACGGTAAGGGTCTAGGTGATATCTTCGAGCAAAGCGTTCAGCTTGCGTGGAGGAAGGCCGGCGAGTTGCGACCTATCGACCTCCTGTGCGCCGCCTTGATATCGCTTCCTCGCCCAGTCCCACTGGACGAACTCGCGTATGCAATTGCGAGCGATTTGACTCGAACGAAGGATTTATGCGAAGACCTCGCCCCGACTCTAGTGATTAGAGATGAGCTGGTTTCATTTGCGGATGAGGACTTTGAAGACTTCGTAAGCGACCGTGCGCGCAGCGAGCAAAGCCACGTCCAACCCCGGATTGCAGACCATCTGTTTGCCAGGGCTCGCGTCACCGCCTATGCGGCGCGTCACGCAGTTCAAGCGCTCATTGCAGCCGGGCGAGAGCATGAAGCCTTACAACTCACCAAGGAGGAGCCAGACTCCACGTTGTTTCCGGACCCCGTCGAGCGCCGTCTATGTCAGCTTGAGCGGATGCGCAGCGCCCTCCGTATTTGCCGTCAAACAGGCAACACTGTCGACGGTTTACTGACACTTCTCGCGGGAGCAGAGGCTCTCAGAACTAGCGATGCGATTGCCAGAGAACTTGCGCGCAATCCGGACCTGGCATCACGATATGCCAGGGAGTCTCTCGATAGGCTCGTTCTTTCCGACGAAAAGTACGTCGAGGCGCACGGACCGGTTCTCTGCCACTATATGGCGGAGGATGCAAAGAAGGGCCTTTTCGCGCAAGCCGAGCGTTCAAACCGACTGTTTGCTGCATGGTGGTCACGCCAGCGAGACTCGCACACGTACCGACAGCACTCGCAGGAGCTGACAGCGAATGACATCGCTGCCTTCTGCCGCGCGAGACTCGCGACCTCCGGGCTCGACTCAACACTAACAACTCTTCGCCGCCTTAGGAGAGGCCGATACTCCGTCGCGCCAGAGCTTGCCTCTCAGTTGCTTGGGCGAGGTGATATGACTGTATTGCGGGAGGCGCTGTGGAAGGACTCTATACCGTCGGGCACCAAGCTTAGCATTGCCGCAATGCTTGCAAAGGCTGGGGGAGAGGTTGATTCCGACAAGATAGCTGCCTTGCTGAAGCGATTGCAATCCAGGGGGACGTTCTGGGCAGAGAGTCAGCGCAGGCGGAACAGTGCGTACCTACGAACCAGCGCCTTGGACGTATGCGAACTTATTGCTCGGCCGGGTACCAACATCGAGGTCGTGCGAGCGGTCCTTATGGAGATTGCCAAGATTGAGTCCCCGGGTTGGAAAAACATCGAGCTGTCCAATCATGCACAAATCGATGCGGTCCTGAGGGCTCAGTCGATGCTCGCCGAACTCGACGGTAAGGCGCTGGATGTACAGGCCGTCCTCCACATCGAAGCCACGAAAACCACCGGTTGGAGTTCCGACAGTGGCATCTCGTATGAAGACCACCAACGTCAGTCGGACGTCCTCAGCTTTTTCTCTGCCTATCTCCCCTTCTATCAGGCGCGCGCGAGATACATCAAGACTGGTTGTATCGCCGGTCTCTCCGGAGAGCAAAAGGTCGCTTGGCTGGAAAAACTGCGCTATGCGACCCTTTCCAGCGCACGGCGTGGTACGCAAGGCATGCGGTACATAGCAGCGGAGTCAGTTAGCAGCCTCATCGCCTTCGGCCACGAGCATGTCGCGCACCTATTTGAGTTAGCAGCAGAACTTGTCACAGCGGAACAAACCACGTTCGGCAACCGTCAGGCTGAAGTACTCCGACCTTTTAGCTGGCGGACAGAAGCGCACGGCTGTCTCACGGAATTTGCTGAGGAACAGCAGTCCAAAATATCCGATTTGAAAACAAGTTCGTCGGAGAAGGCGTCGGCGCTCTTGGAGCTGTCGAGGCTTCTTTTTGATTGCAGTCCGGCTACCTCGGCAAGCTTGTTCAATGCGGCGGTTCTGATACTGGGCGACATCGACACCAACGAGATGCGATTGCTCAGCGCTTTTGACAAACTCACAAGCGTAGCGGCGCCTGCGGTTGACGATGCAGAGGCACATCAATCCGCTGTCGCGTTGGCGTCCTATGGGACTGCAGTTGCGTTCCGCCTGCGCGACTACGACCACTTTCCGTGGCACAAGCTGACGCGCGCCGTGACGCACCTCAGCGCCCCAGTGGCGTTGGCCGCCACTGCTCGATGGGACGACGAGAACTTGGCAGGCGTTGAGGAAACGCTGCAACATGCGCTCAGAACCGGGTTAAACGCTGGTGCTATCCCCGCACAATATGCCGCAGCTTGTTGCTACCTGTTTGCGAACGCTCCCGAGGGCCTCCTATCACAAGTCTTGCGAGCTTCAACGACGCTGGACGCGGGCGACCAAGTGACGGTCCGCGAAATACTAGCCGAATGTGAAGCCCTTCGGTCCGACCCGAATCCTCGGCCCGAAATCGAGGCAGCAATCGTAGAAGGGGTGACACCAGAGGAGCGACGTCGATGGGTCACATACTTGAGCGAAAAACGCAGTTACTTGAGAGCGGTTGGATTTCGCTCCGATTCCGAAACGGATAGCCACCAGAACGATGAAGACCGCCAAAGAAAGCTGGACAACTTCCTGCAGAATCTAGAGTGGCAGAACAATACGTTCGATTCGGCTACCAACATCTCGGAATTTTCAACCCGCGCGTACGCGCGCGCAAGAGATGAGTGTTCGCTGTACCTTATCGACCAAGAGCTCTATCGACGCATGCGGGATGCTGTGCCAGTGCACCGCCGCAGTGAGCACCTAGCAGCACTTGGAGAATTGCTTTCACTTGAGGGCTTTAGCTCCGATATCGCGGAAGCTCTAGTGGACGGCATCGACGCTTGGTATTCGACATCGTTAGCAGTTCGTGATTGGTGCGCCTCGAGTCTGCCCACCATCATTTCTGCCAAGCTGCCGGCATTCATGCTCACGCTGCATAACAAACCACCTTTGATGAGATTGATTGACGCCGAGCGTGTTTCTACGGAAAGCCTGTACGACGCGTTATTGGTGGGATTGGCCGACAATCTGGAAGAATTCGACGCACCTAAAATTTACGACCTCGTCGAGGTCATTGTTGGCTTGGTTGCCGCAGCTGACGTTGCTACCGTCGTCAGCGGCTACGCCAAACGGCTCCTTGCACGCGTCAAGTCCGACGACAAATTCGATTCTCAGGACATTCCTCGTTCCGTTGACGGAGCGGTTGGCAGGCTACTTTACGCCTACCTAAGTGATATCGACCTAACCGTTCGATGGCGCGCCGCGCATGCCGCGCGCAGCCTTTTTTGGTTCGAGGCAACGGCCGTCATTGACGAGTTGGTGTCTCTGTATAAGGTTGTTTCGGAAAGAAGCTTTCGTGCCAGTGGCGCCCCCTTCTACTGGTTAGCGGCTCGCTTGTGGCTAATCATCGCCATTTCCCGTGCATGCCATGATAGGCCATCGTACGCTGTTCGATATGCTGATTATCTACTTTCCGCTGTAAGCGACCACCAGTTCCCACACTTACCAATCATGGCGCTCGCGAAGCAGGGATTGTTGGCGCTGAAAAGTTCGGGGGTACTTCGCCTCACATCAAAGCAAGACCGCCAACTCGCCACAGTTGACTGCTCAACGCTGACTAAGAAACGGCGGCCGCGAGAGCTCGACCGTCACGACGACAGGGAGGAGCGATTTCAAAGTAAGCGTCGCTTTCGCTTCGACGCACTTGATACGCTGCGATATTGGTTTCCGGGAATGGCGCACCTGTTCGCCGATGTATCGTTATCGGAATTCGTAGACGAGGTCGAGCGGTGGATTGTCGAAACATGGGGCATCGATGCTAATCCGTGGCGATGGGACGAAGAACCAAGAAGGGCAAAAATTGAGCGCCGTCCGTATGCAGTGAGTCACAGCCACGGCTCGTTGCCCACTATCGAGCGTTTCAGTACGCACCTGGAGTGGCATGGAATGTGGTGCGCCACTGGCGCACTTCTCGAGTCGCATCCGCTGGCGACGAGTGAGTATGGAGATGACCGCCTGCAGGAGAAAATTCAATCAGCGACAATCGTTGGGCCGACCCTCTGGGCTTCGGATTTTCGAAGCCCCAAACCGCTCGAGAAAAGATTCTGGTTGCCGCCACCCCGGGACACGAAGTGGGCTGAGGAGCCTTCCGTGCAGGATATTGTGGAGCTCCTCGGGCTTACGGGCGGAACCGGATGGTGCATCGTTGATGGAGACTACGACCGATATTGGCTAGGCCTCCACGAGACCGTGCATGTGAGTTCATGCCTAGTCAGTCCTGCGACGGCTCCGGCATTGCTGAAAGCGCTTCAGTCTTCAAAGGACGTCCACGCTCACTATTTGCCGCGCGCTGGAGATGAGGAAAACGAAATCGATTTTTCCCCGTTCAAGCTCAAAGGGTGGCTCAAACGCTTGGAGGGACAAACAGGGATAGATTCGAAAGACGATTTCGCGGAAGAGATGTCTCCCAGGGTGGCTCAACCAGGGAAACGCGTTCGCAAGTCCTTGAAGCTGAAACCAAGCGGCCGCTTTCTTTTCGGCTGGGAGTATCAAGCATCTTCTGAACTCGTGTTCTACCTGGAACAATGGGCGGACAAGATTACCGAGCGCCGCTACTGGAGAGAAACCGATTGCGTTCGCTCAAAGGGTGAACGTCTGCATTGTACGTTGAGCGCAATCGCGCGCCTTCTGCAGCAAGAACGATACGACCTTTTACTTAAAGTACAGACTTACAGGAAAGAGTATGAAGAGCACCGGCACAGCGAAAGCGAAGAGGGGCAAAGCGCGTACTATAACCGCTACCTCCTCCTTCGCAACGGAGGCGGCATCGAAGATGCCAACGGACCCATTGGAACTTGGAAAGCTACTGGTTGAGGCGGTTACAGGCGAAGGCAGTGAGGACACCCTTACCGCTTGGATGATGCATTACATTGCTGAGTTGATTGCGAAGGCCGAGACAGAAACCACCTCAACCCTCGCTGAGGCAACGAAGAAAGAGACTTGCGACACGATATTAAAACTTTGGGAACACCGAGCGACTCTCTCTGGGCGCGCAAATCCTATGAAAGAGTATGAAGCGGCGTTAAGGATGCTACAAAAACTTTCGAATGAAGGATACTTCTCCGTGCGAGGATTGCGCACCGAGGATGACCCCGTTGATGAGTTTCACCACGCTTCCGCCAGTCTTCTCGGTTCGCTTCTTGTCTTGACCTTGCCGGAAAACATCGATAACGGCAGCATTGCCACACGCAGTCTTAGCAAGCTGGAACGAAAGTTTATGAAAGAACTTCGCATCATTAGAATCCGAAGGATGGCGAGCATAGACGACGCGACGACGAACGAGGCCCCTCGTAGCGCATTGAGACGGGACATTCGCGAAGATATTGACAGAGTGCGAAGGTCCCTAGATGGAATCGAGGCTAGCCTCGCATTAGAATGACCTCCTCATTCAACGATGTCTCCCAGGTCCTTCTAAGGGTCATAGCCGGTTTGCCCGCTGTCCTGGCCGGGGCTGCGATTTATGCGAGGAGTGAGGCTTCTCAAGTGTTGCTCGCGTTGCTGCGCTTCGGCAAGATATTGCCGCCACTGGTCCCAGGACATCCGCCCCGTCGTGGACGTATCGAAGACTGTAACTCTATTCGCTGCAGCATGGGGCTCCTCTAGGCCCGCGAATACACTCCTTGCGGCGTCCTCGGGGCTGAAGGTCAAAGCACCTACTTGCGAATCCTCGCGCCCTGCAAGCATGTATGCGATGTACGCGGCAGCGGTCACCGTCGGTTCGGACGTGGCATTGAATCGCTGTATTGCACCGCTAGCTGCGACAGCGTCGGCCGAGCACATTGTCGGTGGAAGTACGATACCCGCTGCGTTCCGCACGTGGTAAAAGATGTAGTGCCCCAGCCCTTGTACTGCTCGAAGTCGCGCAATCTGTTGAACGCCCGTTGACCGTGTAGTGTGGCGACAATTTGCGAACCCATCGGCGTCCGCCTTCTTCGCTTGGATGACTGCAGATTTGAATATGCTATTGCCGGCGTTGTCTACCGTTCTAACAATAAGCCCCATGTCGCCGCCTGTAAGCCTTTCTGCCCTGTCTCCGGTCACGTTCGCGTCGGCAAATGAGAGTGGAACGGCGTCAGCGTCTCGAACTTGGAACCGTAGGCCGGCCAACGCGTCTCGGATTGCCTGGAAGAACTGACCGGTGATGTGCTCCTCACCAACAGAGATGCGGGTGGCGTTTTGTATCACCTGGTGCTCCGCGTAGCCGACACAGCGCATGAGTGCCCAACTAGCTAGGTCGTGGTGAGCCTCGTTCCGAAAGAAGACCCGATTCAGCAAGAGCACTATGTCTTCCGGTGTATCGATGTAGGCTTGCTCTACGGCTATTGACTCCGGAGCCCTCGGAGAGCGAGCAATGCTTTCTACGGTCCGCACTGCCAACGTTGGCTCCGACAGCAAGCTTTCGTAAAAGACCATGCCCGACAGAAGATTTTGTCGCAGACGAATCGCCATAACTCGCACTCAGTTAATGACTTGGAGGCCGGTGGCTGACAAGATAGCGTCTGCCGTGACCCTGAAGGCAATGCGACTGCCAAAAGCAGGCATGAGCCGATTGCACGGCATGTTATCGCGTAATCGCCCCGAACTGCCAAGGTCGGTCAAAGCGTCGCGAGCAAATTCGTAGCGCTTGCATACAGGAGAACAATATCGACCTCACGATACGCGTTCCCGTTGCTGCTCTCGAGCGGTTCAATCGATTTTGCCAGGGCCCGCGCCGAGTGAACGACTCGCGCCGGCCCGTAAGGCAGCGCAAGATAGTTGCGCGTCTTTTTGCACGCTGCGTCGCTCTTCGGCAGTTCGTTAAAGAACGCCAGCGTGCGCGTTACATGGATATCCGGCTTTACGACATCAAACCCCGCATCAACAAGTGCGTGGAACACCGTTGTTTGTCCCCACCCGATACCGAGTGCACGACAGAGGGGAGCGACCGCATCATACAATGCTTCGGGGCTCGTGCAGTCGTCGAAACTGAGGTCGATGAGCTTGCCCATGTCACCGACTTCGTTGACTCGCTGACGAAGCCAGAGCGCGGAACTCCTCATGGCGTGGAGCCGCGATACGGATACGCCCGGACATCCCTCCTGCTTCAACTTCTTTTGCAGTTCGCCCACGAGTCTTTCGTTGTACGTGTAGCACGAGTTGGACCGCCATCCCCTCTTAGCGATTGGGACATAACGGATTTCCCAATCTGGCAGAAGAAATTCCTCCACTGAGGGAAAAAGCTGATTGCGCCAAGCCTTTGTATATTGTTCCGCCGACGTTAACTTGGTGTTTGAGAACAGTGGTTTTGAACCAAATGCGTCCCAAACGGCCTTGACGTCAAGAGGGGACTTTGGCAGCAAGGAAACCGCTCTCGCGAGTTTATGCTGCACTTCCGGGTAGTCGTTCAGGAGCCGGTCACGCAGCGTTTTGTAGGACTCGGTCGTGAGCCTACGCCCGCTCGGGGTTATCGGTGCAAGCGGCTTGCGACGCGCCGTCGGATTGCAGTTGGACATCGACGCCTCTCATCTCAACGAAGATATTGACTTCTCACGACTCCCACAGCTTCCGAGAAAATTTCTTGCTGGCTTCGCGGAACAACCATCAATATGAGTGATGGTGCGTGGCCAGGGCAAGTGCAAAAGCACGCAGGCTCTCAAGTTTTTGCTTGCTGCGTCGTAATCACGTGGTGTGGTTATGTGGCCTATGGCTTGGAAGAATTTTATGCCTGACATTGAACATCCCGTAGCAGTCTATTTCGACGACCAAGGAAATCGAGTCCGTTTGTGGGCGTCAAGCCTACGAGACAACGAGCAGTTGGCGTTAGCGAGAAGCCGAGAGCTTTATGATGCAAGCGAGCAAGTTCGGGTGGCGCCACGCCTGTCGAAGAATGGTGTGCCGCACTTCTATGAAATCACATCGCGTACTCGTAGGGTCTTCGGCGGCGAAGATGACCCAACACATAACAATCGTGTCAAGGAGCTGCATGACAAACTACAGGCACTGGATAGATGGGCGCTCGTCTTGACGACAAAGGACAAAGCCACAGGAAACATTGACCATCACGAAATCCTGCAACTTCCGCAGTATGGCTGGGGCAAAGAGACTCACCGAATTCTGGATGAGAAAGCCATCGTGCGGCACGATATTTTCGGACAATCGCCAGACCTGGCTATGTCGGTACGGCGGCCCTGGATAGCGATTGAAGTCGTTCACACGCATTTTCCGGAAGAGGAAGCATTTGCCGCATTTCTCGAGACAAGCAAACGGCTTCCACTAATCGTTCTATTCGAACATACCGCTCGCCGGAACACGTTCGTGAAAGTTGATGACCGGGAAGGATTACTGCAAATTTCTCGATGGACCTACCACATCAAAGACGGATGCGTATGGCAGGGTGGGGAAAAGACGAGCATCTCCACGTCCGCCCACCTGCAAATCGAGTTCTTGGGAATGCTAAAGCGCTGGGATGACTACGGCAAATCCCGGCAGAACCGCTAAGAGCAACGCTTAACCTGCGCCGCTCGAACGGGTGCGCCGGCTGGGCGAAGGGCATCTTTCACGCAGTTTGCCAGTCCAGACCTTCACCTGCTCAAGCAGGAACAGGCGGTCGTCGTCGGCGAGCGGCTCAAGAAGACGCACGATATCGTGCGCGACTTGCTGTGCGTCCGAGGAACCACCCTCCAACAGCTCCACCCACGAGCATTCGAGAACCGAGCAGAGCCTCTCAAGCGTCGCAATACCCGGCATCACCGCCCCTCGCTCGAATCGCGAAACCGTCTCAGCGTCGACGTCAATTCGCTCCGCGACGGCGCTCTGCGTCAGCCTGCGCTGCTTCCGAACCGATGCGATGTTCCGGCCAATGACCGACGCGAGGCTTGTAGCCATTACTCAACTCAACCTGTGGAGAGACACATAAAAATGTTGAGTTGGCGGCAGCGGTTTGGTAAGGTTCCAATCTGTAGACTAACAACAGATTAGTCCCATTCATCCACAAAAGCATGCAGTCGTCCCACGAACGGCGCGCCGGCGATATGTCGCCGCGAGCCCGTCTCGGGTACCTGCTGAAATCAAAGGAAGCTGACTCCTGCCAGCGGACCGGCGATATTTCGCCCATGCATCGGCGTCCGTGGCCGAGCTCAAGACCGAGCGGCGCGACGTCGGTCGACATTTGGACAGACGGGGAAAACATGAAGAAATCGGGGATTGTCGCGGCCTCTGCGCTCGCCGCAGCTTTGCTAGCCATCGCCTCGCCGGCGACGTATGCGTGGACCGACATTGTCTCGGGCCCCTACATCGAGAATAACCAACATGGTTTTTCGCACACATTCTATGTGTCCGGCGTTTGGCCAACCAAAGGCAAGGCATCGGCCCAAGCACAGATGGAGTGCGTGGAGGACAACAGCTTCGAGGACCGCTTTCGGGGTAGCTGCAAATCAATCGCCACTTTCGACGGCCCGGCTGTCATTGCTCTTGTGTCCGCTCAGAATCACTACTGGTCAGCATATGCGGACCCGGACACGAACACCGCAGTGCGGAAGGCAATGGCAATTTGCCATCGAGACAAGCAGGACGAATGCGAGCTGACGAACATCTACTGGGACTTCGGGCATAACTTCCTGGATGCCCCCGAGAGTTTCAAGCAGCTGTACATGAAAATTCACGACGGCGAATACTGGCGGCCATTGAAGGGCTACTGGGTTCCCTGAGTCGCGTGCCTGGAACCGCCCGAGGTGCTGCCACGCGGTACCTCCATTGCGACATGTTCCCGTCGTCTCCGATGACGGGAACGACTGAGGCGAGCGCTGATTCGGCGCTGGGTCGGCGCACGCGCCGCCATACGAGCTCGCTTCAGTAGGACACGTCCCATTTTTAAGGCACCGCTGAGCGTGTATTAGCGCTCGGCGGGAAAGATTCACGACCATACCTGGGACAAATCAACGTGAAACATCGGCAAATCGCGGCGCTGACCGCCTTCACTTTTCTCGCACTGCTGACGACCGGTTGCGCAACAGTAACGGGGGGGACCACGCAAACTGTGTCGGTGAGGACACAGAAGGACGCGACAGACGTCGCAGGAGCAAACTGTGCGCTATCGAATTCGAAGGGGAACTGGACGGTAACCACGCCCGGCACCGTCAGCGTCCATCGGGCAAAGGACGACCTCAATATCCATTGCACGAAGGACGGAGAAGGCGACGTTGCAACGGCAATCAAGTCGTCGACGCGCAAGGGAGCCTTCGTAGCCGGCAACCTGCTGATGTTCGGGCTCGTCGGCACAGCTATCGCAGCTCCCATTGACCACGCGACCGGAGCAGAATACGCCTACCCGGAAACTATCACCGTGTCCTTCGGAAAATCTGATGAGCCGCAAGTAGTCCGGAACGACGCAAGTGCCGGCACTACTGACGGCATGCCAGCTCAAGCGGCAAGGACGCTGACGACGGTTACCGAGCCGAGTCTGACCAAGTAGAGGGACGTCCGTCCACGCATAGTTCGGGACTCGCCGTCGTCATTGGGACGGGCGACGGCGCCATTGACGAGTGACGCCGTTAACGGCACCCGCCCGCCTCGATATGCGCCCGCATCACGATACGGGCTATCTTTCCTAGTTGTCGCGCCGACCGCTGACTACATGATGTCGGCCCATTCAACGGATTCGAACTTACGACATTGGCGTGCTCCGTAAAACGTGCTGTTGACGTCGAGTTCGTACGCGGCGTCAAACACGCACCGTCCGCATAGCGCGGCCAGCTCGACCCGTGCCTGACGAGAAAAGTCATCAGTGCTTGAAAACCAGAGAGCAAATACCTTGGCGCCGTCTCGCGGTTCCGCGAGACCCGCAATCGCTTCTAGGCGGTAGGCTGGGGAGCCGTCTGATTTGCGAGCGGAGGCCAGCTTGCCGTAATCAATTGCGACCGCCTTGTGCGCTGCCTGGTAGGCCGAGAACGCCTTCGCTTGAAGGTCTGCGGGCGTCTCACTGCCAACGGTCATGTCCGCCAGTTGGAACAGGAACGCGATGTCGACTCTAATGAGTTTCGTGGTGTTTTTCATATTCCCAGCGTCCTACGGAAATCGAGCGTTTCAGACGTAGCTAGCGCTTGCGATGACACGCACGTCAGCGACTCAGAATCAAGCGAACCACCCGTCCACCGCAAAGCGTCATCAATGCGCACCTCCCCCTCGCGCAGCGCGAGGGGGAGGTGCCTGCCTCAATTGAGGTTGAATCCCGACGCAGCCCACGCGTCAGCTTCGGCGGGGGCAAGCGCCCTATCAGCGGGGACCCAGTGCGGGCCACTGGGCGTATGTATCGCTACCGACAGTCGCGACGATTCGAGTGCAATGCCGATGTATGTGCCGAGCTGGCCTACAAACGGGTGGCTGGCCCAGATGACGCGACGGTTTGGGGTAGTCGAAAGATTACGACGGTGGGAGTTGCCAGATGCTGAGCTCTTCTGCATGTGTACCTCTGTGCGAACGAATCCATAGGCCGGCGACGATGCCGCTCGGGTCTTAAAAGGATTCGCTGCTACAGCGGGATAAAAGAGCTCGCAAGGAAATGCGAGAGCGCCAAAAATAACCGACAGCGGCAAAGGTAGTCAAGAGCGAAGCCGACAATGCTGCGGCCGTCGACTGGCTATCGACGACCGCGACCGACGCCACATTGCTTAGGCGGTACTTGCCTGCGCCGTGTCCTGGCGAATGAGGAATTGAGAGCGGTCGCCGGTAGCCGCGAGCCAAGCTGGCGCCGGGCCACGTCCGCTCCAAGTCGCGCCAGTCTCCGGATTGAGATATTTCGCGGGTTGCTTGCCTGTCTGAGGTCCCTTCCGAGTCCGCGATGCAGCAGTGGTTGCTGCTTTGCCTTTCGCCGTCCTAGGTATTGCACCGACAGCGCCGTCGGCATCAATCGAAAACCTCGAGCGGTCCTTCGCATTTGCAATCCAGGCTGGCGCCGGACCACGGCCCGACCAGGTCGCGCCGGTCTTAGGGTCGCGGTATTTCGCCGGCTGCGGCCCTCGGACATAGTTGCCCTGCTTTTTCACTTTGCTGACCGCAGACGCCGAAGGAATCACTGCATTTCCATCAACAAGAAAGCGGGCGCGGTTCTTCGCATTTGCAATCCACCCCGGCGCGCGGCCACGGCCAGACCAGGTCGCCCCAGTCTTCGGGTCCAGGTATTTCACAGCGACCGACGAGGTGCGCGTGGTCGCGGGCTTACCGTGCCGTGCTCCGCTGTTCTTGTTGCCGACATACGCCTCGATGTCAGCTACCGAAATCCCATTCTTACTCATGAGTTCGACGATGCGGTCGAGCGTAACCGCAGCGTTCTTGGCTCTCATCGCTTCAGCTTGTTCTTGCAGGCGGCGAATCTTCGTCTCGATTGCTTCCAGGGTGGGCATGAGTTCCTCTCAAGAAAACGATTTCGACGCACTATGCCACGACGGCACATAGTCCGCTACACCACATTGTGACGCCAAGAAGACATTTGCTGGAAGACTATGCGACGGCTCCGGCCATGCGAGAGCACACTCGAACCGAGGCATAACCGGCGCGACTTACTCGCCAAGCAACGTCGCCGTGATAGCATAGCCAGCGCTTCGCGCAGTGAAAAACAAACAAAAGAGAGGGCCGAAATGAGCAACGTATATCGATACAATGGACACAAAGACCTGACACCACCCGAACTATTCTTGTTCATCGCCATGAAAGAAACGAGCGAACAACTCGGGATTGACGACGTCGAATACCTAATACTCATCTTTTGCGGATTCAATTTTCTGCCGACACGTGGGAAACCGGCTGGCGCGACCCCGGGTACGTCGGTCGCATCTGTGATGTCCCGCTCGCTGTTCAAGTACAAATTCAGAAAGCGTGTGTTGCCGACCTTCACCATCGAAAGCATGAAGGCATTCAGGTGGGTCCTGACGCACAAGCTGAGCGTATTCATTGGCAGAACGTTGCCGGGTGTCGGCTGGGTCTTGATGGCAAGAGATGTCGCCACGATTGGCTACGAGACAGTCCTGAAGTACAACCGGATTGCTAAGCCTGAGGACAGGGTGTTCTGATGCAACAATACACTCGCGATGACCTCGTGGCCTTTATCCGTGAAGAGGCTTGCATATCTCCCAAGAAGCCCATCACCGATGACATGGATGTCGTCTATTCCCTGGGGCAACATGGAGACGACGCCGATGAGTTCATGGAGAAGTACTTCGATACTTTCGAAGTGGACCGTGGCGACTACGACTTTCGCCGGTACTTCTTCATGGAAGGTGAGGGACTCATCTCACACCTCTTTCAAAAATTCATCTTGCGAAGGCCCCATTCGCTAAAGAGAGAAACGATGACGGTCGGAATGCTCTATAAGGCTATCCTCCACCGCAAATGGGACTGCAACGCTCTGTCGGAGAAGAAGTACTACTGAGAGCGCGCCTCTTGACGCGAAAGGCGGAAGGCCGCCTTTCGGCGGCCTTGCTTGCGCATTGCACGTACACACGCAATATCCTATCGAGCTACATCGAGTGAAGCCTGAGGCAGTCAGCCCAATCGGCACTGGCGTTGTTGGATACCAAGTACGTATCTCGTTCGGTAGGCGCCAGGCTATTCCAGAAGGGACTCCAAAACTGACGCCACCAGTACGCAACATCGCCTTGCAGCGCGCCCAACCCCAGCGGGTCCAGGTGTGGGAACACGGTCCACGGCGGAGGTGGTGAGAACCTACCTTCTGCGATATGGTGAAACACCTCTGCATCGTCTGAAACGAGCGATACGACGACGCCACCGAACTTCGGCTCTCGACTCAGGTGCATATGGAAATGCGCGCCTCCGGCGACCTTGCTGTAGGCAACTCCGCCCGCTGGCTCATATCCACGCGTCGCCACCTGTACGAGCGGCGCAGCATCCGATTCACGAACCTGGAACTGAGCAAAAAATGCCCTGATTCCCGCTTCGGCAAGGTCCTGCACGACGGGATATGCAACGTCGGGCTGACGCAGCGACCGGCTCGCTGAGTCACCATACGTTTTCCGCAGAGCCTTCGTGTCAAGGCCAAGCAATCGCTCGAAGGTATTGCTCCGCTCGATTCGGATTCGGCGCTCCATAAGCGCATTTTTCAAGCTGAACATGTGGCGAAGATTAAAGTGGGTCGATTTTGTTGTTGAGCCAGTCCGCGCCAAAGTACCCAACTGCACCGAACAAAAGCCCGCCAATCGCTCCCGTGATGATAGCCCCAGGGCCGGTCTCAACACCGATGCTCGCGCCCAGCGCTGCCCCAATCCGCGCGCCCGCCGTAGCCCCGCTCCAGCCGCCCATCTGTCTTACGGCTTCCCTTCGAATCGGACGGATACTCTTTGTTTGCACTGATTGCTCGGCCGCCACGTCGAGGTCGTAGGCGGTGAACACGATTCCGAAAGTTTGGACGACGCGCGCGTACTTCGTGAATCCGAGCGCAGTCCGGAGCGACCTTTCGTTGAAGATGGCCGATGCCGGAACCTTGGGACTCTGAACAAGCACCTCCTTGTCGATGTCCTTTACATACCCCGCAATCTTTGACACCCGCTTGGCCAGGTGCGGATTCTCGGCTTTGTATTGCTCAAGAGCCGTCAAGATTTCGTCGGTCTGCACCAGCTTCGCGCCCGCGCGCTTCGCTTTCGCGATATCGATGACGATGCTGCGGCCTTCGAAGCGAGGTGAGCCACCGGGGAACAACTCGCTCGTCGAGACGTAAGACGACATATTGTTGCCCATCACGTGTTCAGCGACGCTCGTTCCGGCTTCGAAACTTTTGGGAGACAGTCCGTACTTCTCTGGATGCAATTCCTGCAGCTGCTGGAGCGGAGAAAGCCCCATGTCCCGCAGGAACACGTTGTCCGGTGCGGCGTAAATTTTGCGAACGAGAAATCCGTCTTTCCCTGGCTCGTCGACAATCGCGAAGAAGAATGCGCGTGCCGGCATGAGGTGTCCGGTCACATCGTGCCGCGAACCTTCCTTGTCGTTGGTCGGTGTCCGGTAGTGATAGGCGGGCATTATTTCTTCCACTTTTCCAAAGCGGCGACGCCGACTGCAATCGACAAGGTTTCGATGCTGGCCGTCGAAACTCGCGGGCACAGGCCATCCTCGTCCGTCAAACCCTGGTATTCGTTACCAGACTGGTCTTGGATGTGATACGGAACGTTCGCGAGAGGTTCACCATGCTCATCGAGGATTCGGACTTGCTCGTCAAAGGCATGCATGGCTTGGTCGCTCAGGGGGGCACCGTCGGCTGAATACCCCATCTGTGCGAGTTGATGTCCCTCGAACGTCATGAACATATCGTTCTTGGAGGCAATCATCCGAGGGGGAGGGTCACACTTACAGACGCACAAGTCGTTCTCCAAAGCCACCTGCTTGCCGTCGAAAGTCATCGGCCAGGACGGACCAGCGCCAACAATGCGGCCCTCCGATTTGCAAGCAGGACAGTGGACAAGCGCGCCATGATAGGCGAGAGGCGTTCCGTTATTGAAGCCCGCAGCCACTCCCTCTTGCACAATGCCACCCGCCGTCGTTCTATCCCCTAACACGAGCATATTGCGTTTCATGCGATACCTCTATCTAACCATTGCCCGATTCGACGGCCGCTCCGAACGCGCCTCTCGTGCAAATCTCGACTGATTTCCACTTCCCGCCAGTTGGTGTCAAGCATCCGGTTATACATTCGCGGGAAAACCGGAAATCATAGATTAGAACGCAACGAGAGCACAGTGCCGCAGGCAAAATCAGACGAAGTCGCCGTCTCTTTTATGCACTGCGCGTTACATATAAAGACAGGTCGGTTTTGAGCTAGAGAGCATGCCACCGAAATCTATAGGCAACGGGCGGAATCACCGGTTGCCGCAGGTTACGCGAAGCAACATGAGACGTGGTCCATGCCCGCGACGAATCTTCTGGCTCCGGGGGGAATGTAGTCCTATCGGTGCCAGACTCATTGGCCGCATGAAATCAAAATTTGCCATTTACACGGCCAATTGTTTTAAATCAATGACATAGCGCCACCGCCAACGGGGCAGTCGCTCCGTCCCAGCGCAGGCGCAGCCCGATTCATCACAACGTGATATTATGTTATATCATCGACTTTGATATAAGCCGTCCGAATTGGCCGGGGGAGCCGACTGTCTTGCGGGACTGCATGGCGAAAGTTCGATAGTTGATGGGCTCGAATCTGAAGCGGCCACTGCTTCGGCACAACGCTGGCGCGTAACGCCGCAGGGCTTCTTCGGCGCTCACCTGGCGATGTGTTTTCGGACGTCGTCACCCATGCTGACGATGTCGTCCGGGACATCAGACTTCCCCTTTGCAATACCGATGCGCTTTTCTTCGCGGCTTAGTCGAGCCTCAGCAGACGCCTTTGCCCGAGATTTTCCGAGCTCAACGGCGTCCCGCACGTTCATCTCGAGTGCCCCCCGGTCTTTTTCTGGTGACGCCAGTTCGGCGAGAGCGCCATCCCGGCCTATGAGCCATAAGGCCGTCGCATACAGGCCGATACCCACACCCGGTTCGCCAGCTTCTATACGCATCAGAGTCGGTACACTAACCCCGAGCCGGGCCGCCCAGGAAACGAGCGACTCTTTTCTGCGTAGACGAGCCACAGCCAGGTCTGCGCCCAAACGCTCGAGAGCCGCAACGGTGGCTGGAGGCATTTGCCAAATCGCGACGGGGGTTTTCGGCATAAATTCTATTTACGTACGAGACTGTATTCCGTGCAAATCTTCTTTACGATTTGCGTTTCCGCTCATCGGCTAGGCAACGTAGTCACTCTGTTTCGTTGCCTCTTCATCGCTTCCCGACGTCGCTCGTACAGCTCGTCGCGCAACAGCTGCTTGAACCTGTAGCCGATTTCGAACGGGGACATCGTCCGAAGCGCAACGTACTCTCGCGGCGTCATCGCATCAAGGACCTGCATAAGACCATGGTCCATAGCATCAGCAAGCATCCGCTCGAGCGTGTACCGCCCGCCATTGGTTGACTCGGCGCGTTGTCCCTTGGTTCGCATCCTTCTCCCTCAATACCAGGCTATTTGCTCTCAATCATGCGGTGCCGCCAACCACTGCTGACTATGAGAAGCGTTCATGTAGTCTGCGCCGCAGCAGTTCGACGACGGCGGGGTCCCCTAACCCATAGTCGGACTGGCAATGCACCAGCCGCTCTCGGCAACTTTCGAACCCATCCGTCCGGTCATCAATCGCAATCCATTCGAGGCGCTCACACCCTTGTCGGCGAACGTAGTCGAGGACCTGTGCGCCTCTCGATAGCATTGGCCACAATTGCTCGTCGAATTCGCAACCCTGATACGTCGCGCCGATTACCCGTGCGCGCAACGATGCCGACGGCAGTTGGGAACGGGTGTAGTCAAGCCCGAATCGATAGGCCCAATCGGAGGAAAGCACAACCGACACGTCTGGATGCGAGTTCAATGCGCCGTCCAGCGTGGACACGAACTCAAACAGTTCGATACGCCCGGGAGCGCTGCTAATGATGCGGCGGCCCGCAACATACGAGTTGCCTCGATGCAGGACCCCGTCAATGTCAAGAAAGAGAATTCGCCGCTCGCTCATCGTCAATATGTATTGCCACGCTACTTGGCGGCGGCCCGCAATCTGCAGGCTCGGCGCATGCACAGCCATCACGAGCTACCACAGCGAGCCATCCAACTGAACGGGCAGCACCGCCATTGCCTTCGCAATGCGTCAGTAGCTCGCGGCTTCTCGAGGTAACCAATTTGGGCATTCAAATGGTTCGCTGCCTGCTATGTGCGAGATAGGTCTGTAAACGCCGCACCCACGGGTTGCCAGCAGTCGCTCTCATGATGTCGTCGGCAGAGACGGGGTGCGTAGCAGCCTCGGCGGCCTTCTCAAGAAGCACTCGCAATCGGTCAGCCGCACCAGCGTCAAAGCCGAACTGCGAGTCGACGTTCACACGCCTCGCCGCCGTCACGTCGCTGAACTCAAAATCCGGCGATGCGACCACAACGTACTCTGCCGACAGCGAGGACAAGAACCCCAAGACCGCTTCCTCTTTAGTGCCGCCGAGAGTTCTCACTGCGTTCACGATGCGCTGCGCGAACGCCGCGCATTCCTGCCGCAAGACCTCGAGGTCGTACAGCAGTGGCCAGTCGTTTGCAATGACTACAAGAGCCCCAGGGAACGGCTCGATTGTCCGTGCGAACAGGCTGGCGTCCGACTCAAGCGAACGAGTAGCCTCAGGCTCGTTTTCGCGAGTCGTGATGGACGGATGTCGGTCAATCGCGCCTATAACGCCGCTGACGCAGAAGAAAATCAAAACCATGTATGTCCCATTTCGGAAGGAAGCTACCGGTGCGTGCCCGGGGTTTTCAATTTGCGTCGGCCGCTCGCCTCGCCGAGACGACGGACTTATCAATAGCGCACGCCCCCCTCGGTCCATTGCTCCGCTGGAGGGTCAATCGAACTGTGCGAAAAGTGTCCGCGACGGAGGCTCTCGCTCCGTCGGCTCGAGTCGAATTGTAGCTTTTTATGCGTATTCTTTTCAAGCGTACACATACGGAGTGGTAGAAAATTTTTCGACTGCAAGGGATGCTGTGCGGCTATGCCGAAGCTCCATGAAGCGGTCGCCAACGGGCTGTCCGAACGACTTAGAACGATTCGAAAACGTGCCGGCCTCTCGCAAGACGAACTCGCTGCGAGGGCGTCGCTGGCTCGCACGAACCTCGCGAGCGTCGAACAAGGACGGCGGGCAAACCTCCGACTCTCGACCCTTTCCCGTCTAGCAGATGTACTGGACGTGGATGTGCTCGACTTCTTCTGTGACCGGCCTGTCGAGGAACAGCAACCGGCCAGCGAAGATGCCACGGCTCGAGTGATAGCCAACGTCAAACGGCTTAGAAATGAGGCGGGCCTCAGTCAGGAAGCGCTCTCGGTCAAAGCGCACCGATTCCGCACCTACGTGGGACGGTTGGAGAATGAGGCGGCAAGCCCAATGGCCGTCGACCTGCAGGACATCGCTGACGCGCTAGGCGTTACCATCCCCGACCTATTGAAAGCCGGACATCCACTCGGGCGGAGTCGGTAGCGGCATCGACGATGCGGGCCATTTCTAATGATGTGGGGTGCGCTCGGGTGCCGTTCACGGGTGTCACCGCAAAGTCCCCTCAATGCGCGTAATGCCCTCAGCGCGCAGCCTTTCTGGCCGGTGCTATACCTCTTACCGCGTCTTTATATTTTGCGAGAACTCACGAGGTCAGCGGCTGTTCCTCGAGCGCTGCGATTGACCGCCAGGAAGATGCGCCACCAACCATGCGTTTCAAGGCACGCCCAGGGCGGAGAAATCTAAAAGCGATAGCTTGACGACGAAACGCTCACGAATCGTGGCAATCGAGTTGTAGTAACCACGACGCGTGCGAGAAGTGGGGGAGCCGCTGACTGTCGGCCGGTAGATGCCTGCGTCGCGACACAGCCACCCTTGCCATATCGGCAGCCCGCGCCGCACGCACCTTTCTTTCTAAAACAAAGCTTTACAAAGGATTTTGGTGTAATAGAAACCGCAAATTTGCGATGACTCTCCCTACAAATTTGCGATATCTATTCCACCGTTCCACATCCCCCTGATCCCCCCCGCCCCTCACTCCACCGTCACCGATTTCGCCAAATTCCGCGGCTTGTCGACATCGGTCCCGCGCGCGCATGCCGTGTGATACGCGAGCAGTTGCAGCGGCACGACATGAAGAATCGGCGAGAGCATGCCGTAATGCTCCGGCATCCGAATCACGTGCATCCCTTCTTCGTTGACGATCTTCGTATCGGAATCGGCGAACACATAAAGCTGGCCGCCGCGCGCACGCACTTCCTGCATGTTCGACTTGAGCTTTTCGAGCAGCGCATCGTTAGGCGCCACCGTCACCACCGGCATCGCTTCGGTCACGAGCGCAAGCGGCCCATGCTTGAGTTCGCCAGCCGGATACGCCTCGGCATGGATGTACGAGATTTCCTTGAGCTTGAGCGCGCCTTCGAGGGCGATCGGATAGTGCAACCCACGCCCCAGGAACAACGCATTCTCCTTACGGGAGAACTCTTCCGACCACGCAATGATCTGCGGCTCGAGCGCCAGCACGCTGTTGAGCGCGGCGGGCAAATGGCGCAAGTGCTTCACGTAATCGGCTTCCTTCGCCGCATCCACATGACCGCGCAGCTTCCCGAGCGTCACGGCAAGCGCAAAGAGGGCAACGAGCTGCGTCGTGAACGCCTTCGTCGACGCCACGCCGATCTCGCGCCCTGCGTGCGTCAAAAACTTCATCTCGGTCAAACGCACCATCGCGCTCGTGCCGACGTTGCACACGGCGAGCGTATGACGATGACCGAGGTCCTGCGCATGCTTCAGTGCCGCCAGCGTGTCGGCCGTCTCCCCGGACTGCGAGATGACGACGACCAGCGCCTTCGGGTTCGGCACCGATTCGCGGTAGCGATATTCGCTCGCGATCTCGACTTGCGTCGAAATCTTCGCAATCGATTCGAGCCAGTACTTCGCAGTCAAGCCCGAGTAGTAGCTCGTGCCGCAGGCGAGAATCAAAATGCTGTCGATTTCGTCGAAGGCGGCAGCCGCGGCCTCGCCGAACAACGCCGGCTCCAACGTATCGCCGACGGGCAGCGTATCGGTAATGGCACGCGGCTGCTCGAAAATCTCCTTCTGCATGAAGTGCCGATACGGACCAAGCTCGACGGCGCCGCCGTAAGCCTGCACCGTCCGCACTTCGCGCTCGGCGCTGTTGCCGTCGCGGTCGCTGATTCGCACACCGCCCAGCGTCAGTTCGCACACGTCCCCCTCTTCGAGGAACATGAACTGCTCGGTGCTGCCGGCCAACGCCAGCGCGTCCGACGCCAAGAAATTCTCGCCGCGCCCCACACCCACCACGAGCGGCGACCCCTGCCGCGCGCCCACCACCGTATGCGGCTCGTCCTTGTGCACGACAGCGATCGCATACGCGCCATGCAGTTGCTTCACGGCTTCGCAAACGGCGTCGTACAAGCTGCCTCGATAGAGGCTATGGATCAAATGCGCGATCACTTCGGTGTCGGTCTGCGACACGAACACGTAACCCTTGCCACGCAGCATCTCACGCAACGACTCGTAGTTCTCGATGATGCCGTTGTGCACGAGCGCCACCGCGTCGCAGGAAAAAATCGGATGCGCGTTGTCGGTGACCGGCGCGCCATGCGTGGCCCAGCGCGTGTGCGCAATGCCCGTGACGCCTTCGAGATGACCTTGGTTCACTTGCGCGTCGAGGTCGGCCACGCGGGCGACGCTGCGCGCGCGGCGCGGCTCGCCGTTCGCCAGCACGGCGACGCCGCACGAATCGTAGCCGCGGTATTCGAGCCGGCGCAGTCCTTCGACGAGGACGGGAACGATATTACGCTGCGCAACGGCGCCAACGATGCCACACATAGGACAAATTCCTTTCGTGAGTAGTGCTTCTGCAGCGCTTTTATAGCGCCTCTTTATCCGATCATCCGGCGCGGCGGCGGTCGCGTCTGTGCGTGAGCGCATGCGCAGTCATACCCGCCCGGCTCCAGGCCGCGAATACGAGCGGCCGAGCGGCCGATCGTTCAGCTCTTCTTCTTGACGGGACGCACATAATCGTCCCGCGTCACCTGCGTCTTTTCGTTGAGCACGAGCTTATCTTCCGGCACGTCCTTCCATACCGTCGTGCCCGCCGCGATCGTGACGCCACGCCCCACGCGTACCGGCGCGACCAGCTGCGTGTCGGAGCCGACGAACACGTCGTCTTCGATCACGGTGCGGAATTTGTTCACGCCGTCGTAGTTGCAGGTGATCGTGCCCGCGCCCACGTTCACGCGCGCGCCCACATCCGCATCGCCGATGTAGCTCAGATGATTCGCCTTCGAACCGTGGCCGAGCGTCGCATTCTTGACTTCGACGAAATTGCCGACGTGCGCCTCGTCGCTCAGGGCGGTGCCCGGACGCAACCGCGCGTAAGGCCCGAGCACGGCATGCGCGCCAACCTGCGCCCCGTCGACATGCGTGAACGGCTCGACGCGCGTACCCGCACCGATGGCGGCGTTGCGCAGCACGCAGTTCGCGCCGATCGTCACGCCATCGGCCAAGCTCACGTCGCCCTCGAACACGCAATTGACGTCGATCGATACATCGCGCCCGCACGTGAGCCGCCCCCGCACGTCCAAGCGCGCCGGATCGAGCAGCGTCACGCCTTCTGCGAGCAGCGCATCGGCGAGGTTGCGCTGATGGATGCGCTCGAGTTCGGCCAGTTGCGTCTTGCTGTTCACGCCGAGCGTTTCCCAGACGGCGTCGGGCTGCGTCGTCACGACGTCGAAGCCTGCTTCGATCGCATGCTCGACGACGTCGGTCAAATAGAACTCGCCCTGCGCGTTGTCGTTGTTCAGCGCGCCGAGCCACATCGAAAGTTGCGCCGTGGGCGTGACGACGATTCCGGTGTTGATCTCGGCAATACGCAACTCGTCGGGCGTCGCGTCCTTTTGCTCGACGATCCTCGTCACGTAGCCTGCCGCGTCGCGCACGATGCGCCCGTACCCGGTCGGGTCGTCTAGCGTGACCGTCAGAATGCCGTAGCGGCCCTCGACGGCCTCGTCGGCCAAACGCTTGAGCGTGGATGGCCGCGTAAGCGGCACGTCCCCGTAAAGCACGAGCGTGGGATGCGCGGGATCGAGAAGCGGCAACGCTTGCTGAACGGCATGCCCCGTGCCCAACTGCTCGGCCTGAACCGCGAACGCGATGTCGGGCGCACCGACGGCCTGCTGCACCGCTTGCGCGCCGTGCCCCACGACGACGACGATCCGAACCGGATCGAGCGCGCGCGCCGTATCGATGACATGCGAAAGAAGCGGCCGGCCGGCCAACGGGTGAAGCACCTTCGGCAGCGCGGAGCGCATGCGCTTGCCGGTGCCTGCAGCCAATATGACGATGTTCATGGCATCGGCGAAAAAGAGAAGGACAGAGGGCGCGATTTTACCATGCGGCCCACCGGGAAAAGGCCGCCGCGCGGGGCATCACGGCCCCGCCCGGCAGCCGTCTCGGCCGCATCAAAGATCGTCGAAATGAACGAACGACATCGTCTTTGCGCCGCTCGTTTCGCCGCCGGCCGGCACCTCGGTGGCGCACGGTTCGTCGTCGAACGCGATGTCGCCCATGGCATCGGCCTGCCCCGTGGCGCGCAACCCGGCGAACGGAAAGAGCGCCGCATCCATCAAGTGCGACGGCACCACGTTCGAGAGCGCATTGAACATGTTCTCGACACGCCCCGGAAAGCGCTTGTCCCAATCGCGGATCAGCGCCTTCATTTCCGCACGTTTCAGGTTGGGCTGACTACCGCACAAATTGCACGGAATGATCGGGAACGCACGCAATTGCGCGTATTTCTCGAGATCCGTTTCCTTGACGTAGGCCAGCGGCCGAATCACGATGTTCTTGCCGTCGTCCGATTGCAGCTTGGGCGGCATCCCTTTGAGCTTGCCGCCGTAGAACAGATTGAGCAGCATCGTCTGCAGGATGTCGTCGCGATGGTGGCCGAGCGCGATCTTCGTCGCCCCCAGTTCGCCCGCCACACGATAGAGGATGCCGCGCCGAAGCCGCGAGCACAGCGAGCAAGTCGTCTTGCCCTCGGGCACGAGGCGCTTGACGATGCTGTAAGTGTCCTGATTCTCGATGTGAAACGGCACGCCCAAGCCCGTCAAATAATCGGGCAGCACGTGCTCGGGAAAGCCAGGCTGCTTCTGATCGAGATTCACGGCGACGATGTCGAAGTGAATCGGCGCGCGCTCGCGCAGACGCAGCAAAATGTCGAGCAGCGCGTAGCTATCCTTGCCGCCCGACATGCACACCATCACCTTGTCGCCGTCTTCGATCATGTTGAAATCGCCGATCGCTTGGCCGACGAGACGAGCAAGCCGCTTGAACAACTTGTTGTTCTCGTACGCTTCCTTTTGCTCGCGGCGCGTCAGCGCACGGCGCGCGCTTGCCTCGTCCGAGGCGGGCGAATCGGGCGAATCGGGCGAATCGGGCAATTGGGGCGATTCGGGCAACAGCGACGATGCCTCGCCGGCCGCGCCCTGGGCGCGCGCGTCGGCGTCGAGCGGCTTGGCGGCGCCCTCGGGCGCGATGCTTTCGGGCGCGTTCATGCGGATTCCTCTTTGATGCGAAACACTTCGACGCCCACGGCGTCGCAATCGGGGTAGACATCGGGTTTTTCGGTCGAAACGGACACGGCGCGCACGCGCGGATGCTCGAGCATCGTGCCGGCGATGTCGTCGCACAGCGTCTCTTGCAGATGAATATGCCCCTGACCGACGCGTCGTGCGATCGTCGCCCGCATGAAGTCGTAATCGACGACCTCGTGCAGTTTGTCCTCGACGGGCGTCGTTTGCGCGAGCGGGACGAACAATTCCACGTTGATGACGACGCGCTGTTCGCCGCGCTTCTCGAATTCGTGCACACCGATGTTGATGTACACCTCGTAGTTGCGCAGGAACAGCCTGCGGCAATCGGCGAGCCGGGGGTGCAAGAGAGCGGCAACCATGTTCGTTCCAATCAAAAATAGTGCGCTGCTTGAGCGCGAAGGGCCCGGCGCGGCCGGGGCCGGCCGGCGCGTCAATGCATCAGCGCGTCAAAAACATCACGTCGCGCGGCAGCGGCACGAGATGCTGGCCGCCGTCGACGACCAGCGTCGCACCCGTGACGCCGCCCGCTTCCGCCAGATAGCAAGCGGCCGCGACGATGTCCTCGGGCGTCGACGCACGCCCGAGCGGGGTCACCCGGTGCGCCTGGGCGAAGTCGTCCGGCGTCTGGTCGGCCGACTGCAGCGTCAGCCCCGGCGCGATCCCCACCACGCGCACTTTCGGGGCGAGCGCCTGCGCGAGCGTCACCGTCGCCGTTTGCAACGCGGCCTTCGACAACGTGTACGACAAGTAATCCGGATTCAGGTTGTACAGCTTTTGGTCGAGCACGTTGATGACGACCCCGCGTAGCGTTTCGTCCTCGCGCGCGGCGTCCGGCGTCGCTTCATACAGCGCACGCGCCAGCACGAGCGGCGCGCCGACGTTGACGGCCATGTGCTCGAGCAGCGACGCGTAGCCGGCGTCGTGCGCCGTATCTTCGACGAAGCGCGACGCATTGTTGACGATGCAAGCGGGCCGCCCGAGCGCTGCCGTGCAGGCGGCGACGAGCCCCGCGGCCTCGCGCTCGTGCGCCAGATCGGCGCCGAGCGCCTGCGCCCGGCGGCCCAGGGCACGGATTTGCGCGACGAGCGTATCGGCTTCGCCCCGCGACGCCCCGTAATGAACGGCCACGTCCCACCCCTTGGCGGCGAAGCCGAGCGCCAGCGCCCGCCCGATGCGCCGCGCCGCGCCCGTCACGAGGACGACGCGCTCGCTCGCCGGCGCGCCGGCGTCATACGAAGGATCGGAAGAAGCGGTCATTTACAATGCCGGAATGAATCAGAATGCTCACGAACCCGCTAGTTTACCTGTTCCGGCCGCCGATGCGCTCGATGCCAGCGCCGCGCTGGCCGCCAAAATCCGGGGCGAGATCGCGCAGGCCGGCGGCTGGCTGCCGTTCGATCGGTATATGGAGCTCGCGCTCTACGCGCCCGGCCTCGGCTACTACAGCGGCGGCGCCCGCAAGTTCGGCCGCCGAGCCGACGACGGCAGCGATTTCGTCACGGCGCCCGAACTTTCCCCGTTGTTCGCGCAGACGCTGGCGCGCGCGGTCGCGCAAGCGCTGGCGGCAAGCGGCACGCGCCGCTTGGTGGAATTCGGCGCCGGCACGGGAAGGCTCGCGGCCGGCATCCTGAGCGCGCTCGACGCGCTGGGCGTGCGGATCGACAGCTATGCGATCGTCGATCTATCCGGCGAATTGCGCGCACGCCAGCACGAAACGATCGCCGCACTGGGCGGCGGATTTCTCTCGCACGTGCAATGGCTCGATGCGCTGCCCGAGCGATTCGAGGGCGTGGCGCTCGGCAACGAAGTGCTCGATGCGATGCCGATTCAGCTCTACGCACGGACGTCCGGCGTTTGGCGCGCGCGCGGCGTGTCCGTCGATCAAAACGGCGCCTTTCGCTTCGACGATCGCGAATTGGACGCGCCTGGCGTGCAAATCGGCAAAGAAGACGCCGCGCTGCTGGCGGATATCGACGCCGACATCGGCCCGGAGGCCGACTACATCGCCGAAACGCATGCGGCCGCGGCCGCCTTTACGCGCACCGTCTGCTCGATGCTCGTGCGCGGCGCCGCATTGTTCGTCGATTACGGCTTTCCGCGCGGCGAGTACTATCACCCGCAGCGCACGCAGGGCACGTTGATGTGCCACTACCGGCACCACGCGCACGGCAATCCGTTCCTTTATCCCGGGCTCCAGGACATTACCGCGCACGTCGAATTCACGCGAATCGCCGAGGCGGGCGTGGAAACGGGGGCGGATCTTCTCGGTTATACGTCGCAGGCCCGCTTCCTGATGAATGCGGGCATTACCGACGTACTGAGCGAAATCGATCCGGCCGATGCGACGCGCTTCCTGCCCGCCGCCAACGCCGTGCAAAAGCTGCTGTCCGAAGCCGAAATGGGCGAGCTGTTCAAGGTGATCGCGTTCTCGCGCGGCATCGACGATACGCTCGATGCATTCGCTCGGGGCGACCGGTCGCATACGCTGTAGGGTGCCTGGGCCGGCCGAGGCGTGTCCGCAGCCGGGGCTACCCCCGTTTTACGCCTCGCTGTCCAACGCCGCCGCCACGGCCTGCGCCCGCGCCCGGTGGACGGCCTCCTTGATTTTGGCCGGCGCATTCGCAAAAGCCTGCGCCACGGCGCCCGCGTCGACCCCGCGCGCCGCCGTCAGCGCGACGCGCAGCCGCTCGGCTTGCGGGTATTCGCGCGTTTCGAACCCGAGCCGGCCGCGCGCATCAGATTCGCAAGCCTGCAACGCCTCGGCGAAGCGAGCGGGCTTGCGCAGCGCATCGCAACGCTCGAAAAGCCGCACGAGCGCCTGCGCGCCCATCTCCATCACGCGATGAATGTTGCCGTGCTCGCGCGCGACTAGCAACGCAAGGTCGCGGCACTCGTTGGGCACGCGCAGCCGCTCGCACATCGGCCTGAGCAAATCGACGCTGCGCACCTCGTGCCCGATGTGGCGCGGCAGGACGTCGTCGGGCGTGGTCGCCTTGCCCAGGTCGTGCGTCAGCGCGGCGAACCGCACGGGCAACGCGTAACCGCGCGAGGCCGCGTAATCGACGACCATCATCACATGCACGCCGGTATCGACTTCGGGATGGTAATCGGCCCGCTGCGGCACGCCGAACATCGCGTCGACTTCGGGCAACACGCGCGCGAGCGCACCGCACTCGCGCAGCGCCGCGAACATCCGCGACGGCTTGCGCTCCATCAGCCCCCGCGCAATTTCCTGCCAGACCCGTTCCGGCACCAGCGCATCGACCTCGCCCGCCTGCGTCATCGTCCGCATCAACGCCAGCGTTTCCGGCGCCAGCGAAAAATCATGGAAACGCGCGGCGAAACGGGCCACGCGCAAGATCCGAACAGGATCTTCGACGAACGCTTGCCCCACGTGCCTGAAACGCTTCGCGCGCAAATCGTCTTGCCCGCCGAACGGGTCGACGATGGGCCCCACGAGCTCACCGTCGGGCCGCACTTCCCGCGCCATCGCATTGATCGTCAGATCGCGGCGCGCGAGGTCCTCCTCGAGCGTGACGTCCGGCGCGTAGTAGAACTGAAACCCGTGATAGCCGGCCGCCGTCTTGCGCTCCGTGCGTGCGAGCGCGTACTCCTCGTGCGTGTCGGGGTGCAGAAAAACGGGGAAATCCTTGCCCACGGGGCGATAGCCTTGCGCGACCATCTGCTCGGGCGTCGCACCGACCACGACGTAGTCGCGGTCGGACACCGGCACGCCGAGCAGTGCGTCGCGGATCGCCCCGCCTACCGCGTAGATCTTCATGCCGGTTGTTCGAGTTCGGCGATGAGCGTTTCCTTAGCCGCGCCCTCTATCCATTCGCGCACGGCGGGAACCGACAGCATGTGCTCGACATAGCCGCGCGCCTGATCGGACAACGCGGGCGCGTAGGTGACGAATCGCATGACGACGGGCGCATACATCGCATCCGCAATCGAAAACTGCTGGCCGAATAGGAACGGGCCGCCATAACGCGCCAAGCAATCCTGCCAAATTTCGTCGATGCGCCGGACATCGGCGAGCGCCTCGGGCGTCGCCCCTTCGCCGGGCCAGCGCGCACGAATGTTCATCGACATCTTGGTGCGCAATGGACCGAAGCCCCCGTGCATTTCGCTGGAAACGGCGCGAGCATGAGCCCGCGCTGCAGCATCGCGCGGCCACAACGCATGTTGCGGATAGCGCTCGGCCAGCGTCTCGAGGATCGCAAGCGATTCCCAGACCGCCTCGCCTTCATCGGTGACGAGGCACGGCACCTTGCTCGACGGCGAATGGGCGCGAATACGCGCGCTCGTATCGGGTTCGCGCAAAGGGATGAACACTTCCTCGAAAGGGATCCCAGCGTGTTTCATCATGACCCAAGGGCGCATCGACCACGACGAATAATTCTTGTTACCGATGATGAGTTTCATGCGTCACCGCCAAAGACGTTGTTGGACGATTGCAAATAGTGCCACGACTAGCGAAGGCGTGCGGCGAGCGGCGCACGCCTCATGCCATGGCATGGCGCCGCGGCACGCCCAGGGCAATCGATGGCCTTCGCTATTGCCATCAACGCCGCGCCGTGGCGCGAAATGCGCTGAAGCGCGAGCGCAGGGCGGCTTCGTTCAGATAAGCCGGCGCAATGGCCTCGACGGCCACAGGTTCGAGATTGAGTTCTGGAGCGAGCGGGCCGCTCAGCACCGCGTCGCGCGACATCGAATCGAGGTTGTCGCGCGTGATGAGCGGCTCGCCCGGCAGCGTCTCGAAGGACAGCGCCTGCATGTAGGCGAGCGCGTCGGGCAGCCGCACGATGCGCGCATGACGGCCGATCAGTTCACCGCAATATCGCACGAGCGCTTCGAGCGTATAGACGGTGGGACCGCCGAGTTCGTACGTTCGCCCATGGGCGGCGTCGAGATCGAGGGTGCCGAGAATCGCCTTGACGACGTCGCCGACATAGACGGGCTGAAACTTCGCCTCGGCCTTCGCGAGCGGCAACACGGGAAAATACCGTTGAAGCGCCGCGAACGTATTGAGAAAGCGGTCTTCGGGCCCGAACACGACCGACGGCCGGAAGATCGTCGTCGCAAGCTGCGCCGCCGCAAGCACGGCCTTCTCGCCGTCGCCCTTCGAGCGCAGATACATGCTCGGCCCGTTCGAATCGGCGTTGATGGCGCTCAAATGGACGAGCCGATGGACGCCCTTGCCTTCGCAAGCGGCGGCGATTCTCGACGGCAATTCGACGTGAAGCTTCGCGAATTCCGGCCCATAGGGGTTGCCGCGCCGCCCATGCAGCGTGCCGGCCAGGTTGACGACCGCGTCGGCGCCTTCGACGAAGCGGGCCAGCTCTATGGGATCGAAAACATCGAGCTCGATGACGTCGAGCGGCAGCAACGTGAGATGCGCGGCATGACTGCGCCTGCGTGTAGCGATTCGTACGTTTTTGCCGGCGGCGACGAGCGCGTTCGCAAGATGACTGCCGATGAAGCCGGAACCGCCGATCAGCGCGATCGATTGATGTCGCATGTTCGCCTCCCTGCGAGCGGCCGCCGCGGCGTCGCCGGCCGGCAGGCCGACGGCGCGGGCGGCGCCCGGTTAGTGATGCGCGAAGCGCGCCGCTCGCGCGAGCCGCACGCCCTGCACGGCTCGCTTCGCCTCACATCAGGACTGAGGCAGGATGACGCCGAGCCGCTCCTTCAGCGATTGCGGACGGCCTTCGAACAGCGCCGCGTAGTAGACCGTGTTCGACAGGACGTTTTTGACGTAGTCGCGCGTTTCGTTGAACGGGATCGTCTCCGCGAAAATCGCGCCTTCCACGGGACGCTGCAACGTCGCCTGCCATTGGCGCGGCCGGCCCGGGCCTGCGTTGTAGCCCGCGGTCGCCAGAACGGCCGAACCGTCGAACTGATTGTAGATCATCGACAAATAGCTCGTGCCGAGCAGGATGTTCGTATCGATGTCGTTCATCTGCTCGCGCGAAAGCGAACCCAGGCCGATCTTGCGCGCCACCATCTGCGCCGTGCCGGGCATCAGCTGCATCAAGCCGCCCGCGCCGACTTCGGAACGCGCGTTGATAATGAAACGCGATTCCTGCCGGATGAGCCCGTATGCCCATTCGACGTCGAGGCCCGTCGATTTCGCGTCGCGCTCGACGATGTCGCGGAACGGCGACAGGTAGCGCAGCGAGAAATCGTGCTCCGTCTGGGTTTTGTCGGCGGTGTTGACGGTCCGGTCGTAGAGTTCGATGCGCCGCGCGTACTGCGCAACGGCCAACAATTGGCGATCGGACATGCCGCGCAGCGGCCAATTCCACTCGCGATTGCCTTCGAGCCGCAAGTTCAGCGCGTAGAACCGCCGCGCAAGTTCGAAGCCCGGCGTACGGCTGGCTGCGTCGATTTCGGCGTCGGTCACGCTCGTCTTGGGCGGCACCGTGATCTTTCGGCCGAGTTCCTCGCTGGCCAACTGCCCGTAGAAGTTATAGCCCGACGCGATGCTCGCGAATTCTTGATTCGCCTGGGCCTTGTCATCGGCCCCGCCGACTTGCTCGAGCGCACGCGCGTGCCAGTAGACCCACGCGGGCTGATTGCGCAGCGCGCTCGGCATTTGCTCGATCGACCAGCGCACCATCGTCCAATCGCCGGCGAGCAACGCCGCGCGCGTGCGCCACATGTAGGCCGGATAGGAGAGCGGCGCGTTCGCCGAGAGCCGGTACCAATCGACGGCGCCGGGCGTGCGGCGCACCGCGCCCTGATAACCGATCGTGCCCCACCCGATCGCGCGTTCGGCCAGCGAGAGCGACGGTGCGATCGTGGCGAACGTCGCCGCCGCCGTAACGGGATCGTTGCGCGCCATCGCCGTGATCGCGAGCAGCGCCAGCGCATGCGAGGCCGAATCCGGGCCGACGCCGCGCGCGAGCACGAGCGGCGGCGCGCTCGTCGCTTCGTCGGTCAGCTTCGGGTCGGGCCGGGTCGGACCGAGCGCATCGAACAGCTTGCTGCCGACGCTCGTCGCGTTTTGCTCGTACGCCTGGCGAATCTGTTGCCAGACGTCGTCGTCGGTGAACTGACGGTTCGCGGCCAACGCGGTGATGAGATCGACGCAGCCGTCGCCGTAATACCGGGGCTCGACGAGCAAAGCCCGCGCCGCCTCGGCGACGTTCTCGCCGCGCGCCGCGCGGGACTCCAGCGCATAGCATTTGACCTGCGTGTCGTCGTTCAGCACGAAACGCGGGTACTGCAAGTCGAAGTTGCGCCAATCGTGGCGCGCGCCGAGCACGACTAGATAGTCGTTGCGCAGGCGATCGGCGATCGCTTCGCCGTCGTGGCGCTGCAAGAACGAAAGCACCGGCTGATCGGGCGCGTCCAGACGTGCATGGCCGCCGCTGTCGAACAGCTGCGGCTTGAGCTGGAAGTACTCGAGGTACGAGGGCGCGGGATAGTCGGGGATCATCGCCGCGAGCTGCGCCGCGCGCGCCGCGTCGTTGTTCCGGGCCGCCTCGCGCAACCTCACGAAAATCTGATCGTCGGTGAGCGCCGCGGTGGGGCGTGCATGGCGTCCGGCGGAGGCCGTGCCGCAGGCGACGAGCGCAACGGCGGCCAGGGCCAAAGCGGCCGCGCGATATACTCGGGCAAAGCGTTTCGACATCGTTGTTCGTGGAGCGAAAATTGAGCGAAAGCATAGCACGCAACCCCTCGGAAGAATCGAAGGCCGAGCTGCGAAAACGCTTGCTTCGGGTGCGCGGCGAAACGGCCGCGGCGGGACGCGCCGACGATTTGGTCGCCGCTCGTGTGCGCGAGGCGCTCGCGCACTACCGGCCGCATGCCGTCGGATTCTATTGGCCGCTCGCAGGTGAGTTCGATGCGCGCGCAATCATAGGCGAATGGCTTGCTCAAGACGTGCGGCGCCAGGCCGCGTTGCCCGTTGTCGCCATGAAAGGCTGCGCCCTCCAGTTTCACGCCTGGGCGCCCGATGCGCCGATGCGGATCGGCCACCATCGCATTCCCGAGCCCGCCGATGCGCGGCCGCTCTTGCCCGATTTGCTGCTCATTCCGTGCGTGGGATTCGACGACGAAGGCTACCGCCTCGGCTATGGCGGCGGCTATTACGACCGCACATTGGCGGCGTGGGAGGGAACGTCCAAGCCGGTCACGATCGGCATCGGCTATGAAGCCTGCCGCGCTACGCTGCCGCGCGAGCTGCACGACGTGCCGCTCGATGCGATCGTCTCCGATGCCGGGTTGTTTGCCCACACGCATGCGTTCGAACGCCCGTAACGAGCGCTCGAGCGGCGTTCAGAGCGAAGCCGCGGCGCGGGCGGCGGTGTCGTAGAGACCCGATGCATTTCGCATCAACTGCGCGGCGTCGCCGATCTGCTCGTTGGCCAGCCCGCTCTCCTTGAGGGCGGCGATCAGGCAGCTCTCTCTCACTTCGCGGTACTTCTGGCACAGCTCCCGCCCGGCCGGCGTGGCGGAGAAGAAGACTTCCTTGCCGGTCTTTTCGCTTTTTACATACCCTCTACTCACGAGCTTCTTCAAGGCGTATGTGGCGACGTGCGTGTCCTCGATATTGAGCACGAAGCAAATGTCGGCGAGCTTTTTTTTGCGTTCGCGGTGGCTGACATGGTGCAGCAGCGACACTTCGATGGCCGTCATATCCTTGGCGCCGGCCGCAGACATGCATCGCACCATCCACCGGTTGAACGCGTTGCTCGCCATGATGAGCCCGTATTCGAATTCCGAGAGCTCGACGCTCGTCTCGGAGACGAGATGTTCCGAAGATACGATCTTGGTCGGATGACGCGACATGGCGGGTTGCAGCTGGCGATGAGAAAGAGTTCGCGCAGTTTACGCCGCCGGGTCTACGGCCAGCACTAGCAATAACGCTTATTGGTAAAATGTCGATAAATTATCGAGAATGCGACTCGACTACTACACGGAGCTTCGCCTCGCGCGCTCGGCAACGGCCGGGCGGCGTATCCGACTAGGGCGCTGAGAATGACAGAACCTCGAATTTATCCGTTCGGCGATAGCGCCCTCGTCTGCGAGGCGCCGCCGCCCGCTACGCTCGCATGCCAAGAGCGGATCTGGGCGCTGGCGCGGGCGGCGTGCGATTGGCCGCACGTCGTCGAGGTCGTGCCGGGCATGAACAATCTGACGATCGTCGTGGATCCGCTGCGGGGGGACCTCGAGGCGCTCTCGCGCGAGATGGCTCGAGCGTGGGATCAGGCCGTCGGCCTCAACCCGTCTACGCGAGAGATCGACATTCCCGTCCGATACGGCGGCGAGGACGGGCCGGATTTGGAAGCCGTGGCCGACTACGCCGGCCTTTCCGTCGATGAGGTCGTCAAGCGCCATGCGAGCGCCGAATACGTCGTCTTTTTCGTCGGCTTTCAGCCAGGCTTCGCCTATCTGGGCGGGCTCGATGCATCGCTTCACACGCCGCGCCGCTCGGTGCCCAGGCTGGAGGTGCCGGCTGGATCGGTCGGCATCGGCGGCGAGCAAACGGGGGTTTATCCGGCCGCCTCGCCGGGCGGCTGGCAATTGATCGGCCGAACGGCGGTAGCGCTGTTCGATCCGTCCCGCAATCCGCCGGCACTGCTGCAGCCCGGCGATCGCGTTCGGTTCACCGCCTTGGGGGCCGCTCGATGATCGACGTGCTTCGCGCCGGCGTGCTTTCGTCGGTGCAGGATCTGGGCCGAACGGGGTATCGGCACCTCGGCGTTGCGAAAGCCGGGGCGCTCGATGCGCTCGCGCTCGAAGTCGGCAATCGGCTCGTCGGCAACGAGCCGCAAGCCGCCGCGATCGAAGTGACGCTCGGCCCCGCGGTGCTGCGCTTGAACCGGGCGGTGCGTGTTGCGATCACCGGCGCGCAGTTTCAAGCCACGCTGGACGGCGCGCCCGTGCACACCTGGTGGAGTCTGCCGGTGCGGCCGGGACAGGAGCTCGTCCTGCAAGGCCCGGCGCGCGGCATGCGCGGCTACGTTTGCGTGAGCGGCGGCATCGATGTCGTCCCGGTCCTCGGCTCGCGCAGCACCGATATCGGCGCAGGCTTCGGCGGCCTCGGCGGGCGCAAGCTGCGCGACGGCGATCGCCTGCCCATTGGCGCGGCGGCGGGCCAAGGCCGCGCGATGGCCGTCGATGCCGCTGCGTTCGGCGTCAAAGCCCCCCAATGGTGCCGCTTCGCGGACGTCGCGCACGAACCCGTGCGCCGCGGCAAGCATCCCGCGGGCGCGGAGCGCGCGATAGCGATCCGAGTGCTTCGCGGTCCCGAGCACGACACGTTCGAAGACGAATCGCGCACGGCATTCTGGTCGGACGAATGGAGCGTGACGCCGAACAGCAATCGCATGGGCTACCGTTTGTCGGGCACGCCGCTCTCGCGCGAACGCGCAAGCGCAAGCGAGTTGCTCTCGCACGCCGTGCTGCCCGGAACCATCCAAGTCCCCGGCAACGGCCAACCGATCATCTTGATGAGCGACGCGCAGACGACAGGCGGCTATCCGCGCATCGGCGTCGTCATCGCCGCCGATCTTTGGAAGCTCGCACAGGTGAGGCTCGGCGAAGCCGTGCGCTTCGTGCGCTCGACGCGCGAAGAAGCGCGCCACGCCCTGGCGGAGGAACACGCGTATCTGCGGCAGATCGACGCCGCGATCGCGATGCATGAAGAGCGGCTGCAGCGCGCGGCGCGCGCCGCTTGAAGGTTGAGAACGAGGTTGTCATGGAAATCGATTTGAACGCCGATCTCGGCGAAGGTGGCGACGCCGATGAAGCGCTGCTCGGTCTCGTCAGCTCGGCGAACATCGCGTGCGGATGGCACGCGGGCGGCGCGAACGCGATGCGCGATTGCGTGCGGCTGGCGGCGCAACGGGGGGTCGCGATCGGCGCGCACCCAAGCTTTCACGATCCGGCGAACTTTGGGCGCAAGGAAATGCATCTGCCGCCCGACGACATCTATGCGGGCATTCTCTATCAACTCGGCGCTCTTTCGGCGATCGCACAGGCCGAGGGCGCTCGCGTGGCGCATTTGAAGCCGCATGGCGCGCTCTACAACCAAGCTGCACGCGATCCCGCGATCGCCGAAGCCATCATCTCCGCCGTGCACGATTTCGATCCGTCCGTGGCCGTATTCGGGCTTGCCAACAGCCGCTTCATCGGGCTCGCACGCGACGCGGGGCTCATTGCGGTCGAAGAAGGCTTCGCCGACCGCGGCTATCGCGCCGACGGCTCGCTCGTGCCGCGCAGCGAGCCGGGCGCGCTCATCGACGACGAGGACGAGATGCTCGATCACGTGCTGTCGATGGTGCGCGACAAGCGCGTGCGCGCCGTGACGGGAGGCTGGGTGCCGCTCGACGTGCGCACGCTTTGCCTGCACGGCGACGGCCCGCACGCGTTGGCCTTCGCGCAGAAACTGCGCCGCACGCTCGACGTCAACGGCATCGGCGTGAGCGCGGCCTCCGCGCTGGCGCATTGAAGCCGCCGAGTTCAAGGCGCAACGGCATGCGAAGAATCGAGACGAGCGCGTTTCACGGGGACCCGGCCGTGATGGTGGCGATCGGCATGTTTTCGGGCTACTGCGGCACGCTGATGACGCCGATGGCCGCGAACTACAACATCGTGCCCGCCGCGCTGCTCGAATTGCCCGATAAGAACGCCGTCATCAAGGCGCAAGCGCCAACCGGCGCGCTGCTGCTGATGCTGAACATCGTTTTGTTGAATGTGTTGATGTTCAGGTGATAACGCCCTACCCCGCCTCCACGGCAAACCCCCGCTGCCGCAGCAAATTGAGCACGCCCTTCGGCCCGCCCAAATGCAGTGCGCCGATTGCGACGAAAACAGGCCGGTTCGGCGCGGTGATCGCCGTCATCCGCGCGACGAACCGCCTGTTGCGGTCATAGATGATCCGATTATCGAGTGACCGCGCGACGGCCGGCGTCCGAGCCAGCCGCTCGGACTTCGCCGTCGCCCACGCCGCGATCGCGTCGGCATCGCCGACTCGCCACAACCGGTGCAGCATTTTGACGTCGTCGATGTTCTGCGCCGATGTCTGCGCAAGATCCTGCCCGAGCATCTCCCGCTGCTGAGCCAACGTCAGGTGCGTGAACGCACGCATCTGCTCGGCCAGCGTCTCCAGCCCGACGATTTTCCCGTGCGTGCGCAGATAAACATTTTGCAACTGGGCTTCCGTTCCGTATTCGGTCTGCAAGCCCGCAGCAATCGAATCGTAGGTTTCGACGAGCAGCGCCGCGAGCCACGGCCGCGTCTTCTTGATCTCCTCCAGCGCAGCCGGATTGCCGCGCAGCCGCAAGGCGAGCTTGCGCCACAGCGCCTCGGGCAACAAACGGGGCAAGCACTCATAAGCGCAGACGCCGTACTTCGATACGTCGTCCTGCGATTGGATCAGATCGTCCGGGGATATTTCGAGCGCAAGCGTGGACGACGCCGCCAGCGCCGCCAGAATCGGCGGCCGAAACGGCTGGCCGCTCGGGTAATCGTAAGGATCGCCGACGTGCAGCGTGCCGAGCAGATAGATCGTCGTCGTGCCTCGAGTAGCCACGTAGAACGGCATGTGCGCCGGCTCCGCCCGCACAGGCCCGCTCGCACTCGTGCCGCCGAAGTCGGGCGGCGGCCCGTGAAACCCCGGAATCGCCGCGTTCGAGCTCATCGGCCCGTTCGGCGAAGCCGGCCCCGCAGGCGAGCGCGGGGCTGCTTGCGTCACCGGCGCCGCGGCGGGGCCGGCGAATGCCGGCGAGATCAAGCCGCCGGAACGCGGATCGATCGCCAGCGTAAAGATGACAGTAAGGACGAAGGCCCGCACGCGCCGCACGAAAGCGGCCGTAGCAGCGCGCCCGAGCAAACGGCGCGCACCGTTACGCGCCGCCCGCGCTTCAGGCATCCACTTCCCCCACCTCCTCGGCGCGGTGGCACGACACGAGACGTCCGTCGACCTCCCTCAGCTTCGGCTCTTCCACACGACACCGCTCGATCGCGTACGGGCAGCGCTGGTGGAACGTGCAGCCCGACGGAGGATTGAGCGGCGACGGCATTTCGCCTTGGAGCTTGATCTGCGTGCGCCGGTCGGCTTCGAAGATCGCCGGGGTCGCCGACATCAACGAACGCGTGTACGGATGGCGCGGGTGGGCGAAGATCGTCTTCTTGTCCCCGAGCTCGGCCACACCGCCGAAATACATGACCATCACGTCGTCGGCAATATGCTCGACGACGGCCAGGTTATGCGAAATGAAGACGTAACTCGTCTTGAACTGCGCTTGCAAGTCCATAAAAAGATTCAGGATCTGCGCTTGGATGGAAACGTCGAGCGCCGAAACGGGCTCGTCCGCCACCACGATGCGCGGATCCAGAATCATCGCACGAGCAATCGCAATGCGCTGCCTTTGTCCGCCAGAAAACATGTGCGGGTACCGTTTCGCATGCTCCGGCCGCAACCCGACCGTGCGCATCATCTGCGCCACGCGCCCCGCGCGGTCGGCCGGGCTCGACTCGGTGTTGATGACGAGCGGCTCGGCCAGCGTCTGCTCGACGGTCTTGCGAGGATTGAGCGAGGCGAACGGATTCTGAAACACCATCTGCACGCGGCGGCGCAACGCGTCGATCTTCGCCCGATCGGCCCCTGCCACGTCTTCGCCTTCGATCAGCAAGCGCCCCGAGGTGGGCGGCTCGACCATCGTCAACTGGCGAGCAAGCGTCGATTTGCCGCACCCCGATTCGCCGACGACAGCCAGCGTCTTCCCGCGCGCCAACGAAAACGAAACGCCGTTCAGCGCCTTCACGGTGCCGTGGCCGAACATCCCCCGGCGCACGGGATAGTGCTTCGTCAATTGCTCGGCGATCAGCACGAGCTCCTCGTCATGCCGCGGCACGCGCGGCGCTTCCGGTACTGCGTTCATCTAGCGCCTCCGTGGCCGGTCGTGGTCATGTCCGTCGCATCGAGGTTCAACGGCTTGATGCAGCGGGCTCGGGCAAGCGGATTGCGGGGGTCGGGCGGATCGAGCTGCGGCCGGCCCTTGCGGCAATCGTCGACGACGTATTTGCAGCGCGGAGAGAAAAGGCACCCGCTCGGCCGGTCGTCCCGGCCCGGCACCATACCCGGTAACGCCGCGAGCCGCTTCGCGCCGCGGTTGTGTTCGGGAATGGCCGCGAGCAACGCCTCCGTGTACGGATGATGCGGCCGCGCGAAGATGTCGGGCACCCGGTTCGTTTCTATGACTTCCCCGGCGTACATGACAGCCACGCGCTGCGCCACCTGGGAAACGACGGCCAAATCGTGAGAAATCAGCACGAGCGCCATGCCGCGCTCTTTCTGCAGCCTGACGAGCAGATCCATGATCTGCGCCTGGATCGTCACATCCAGCGCCGTCGTCGGCTCGTCGGCGATCAAGAGCTTCGGGTTGCACGCGACGGCCATCGCGATCATCACACGCTGGTTCATGCCGCCCGACATCTGATGCGGAAACGCGGAGATGCGGTTCTTCGCGTCGGGGATGCCGACTTGATCGAGCAGTTCGAGCGCGCGCCGATCGAGCTCGGCGCCGCGTAGGCCTTCGTGCAGCTTGAGCACTTCCTTGATCTGATACCCGACCGTATAACTCGGGTTCAAGCTCGTCAGGGCATCTTGGAAGACCATGGCGATGTCCTTGCCGATGATCTTTCGGCGCGCTTTCGCCGAGGCTTTCAGCAAATCGTTGCCGTCGAACGCGATTTCGTCGGCGGTCACGACGCCGGGGGCGTCGATGAGGCCCATCAGCGCCATCATCGTCACGCTCTTGCCCGATCCCGATTCGCCCACGACGCCCACGACTTCGCCGGGGGCAATGGAAAGGCTCACGCCGTCGACCGCCGGCGCGCCGCCGAATGTGACGGCCAGATTGCGGATGGTCAGTAATGGATTCATAGTCAGGCCATCCGTTTGAGTTTCGGATCGAGCGCGTCGCGCAGCCCGTCGCCGAGCAGATTGATCGCGAGCACCGAAATGAGGATCGCCATGCCGGGCATGGTCACGATCCACCAGGCATTGTCGATGTAGTCGCGCGCCGATGCGAGCATGGCGCCCCACTCCGCCGTCGGCGGCTGCACGCCGAGGCCCAAGAAGCCGAGCGCGGCCGCATCGAGGATCGCCGACGAGAAACCCAGCGTCGCTTGCACGATCAGCGGCGCGGTGCAGTTGGGCAGCACCTGCGAGAACATGAGCCGCAACGTGCCCGCCCCGGCCACGCGCGACGCCGTCACGTATTCCTTGTGCAGCTCGCCCTGCGCCGACGCACGCGTGAGCCGCACATAGCCGGGCAGCGCGACGATCGCGATCGCGAACATCGTGTTGGTCAGCCCCGGGCCGATGATCGCGACGACAGCCACCGCGAGCAGCAGCGACGGCAAGGCGAGCAGGACGTCCATCGCGCGCATGATCGGCGTGTCGGCCCATCCGAAGAACGCGGCGCAAAGGCCCAGCACGATGCCTGGAATCAGCGCGAGCACGACGGACACGCAACCGATCCAAAACGACATGCGCGCGCCGAACATGAGACGGGAAAGGATATCGCGGCCGGCTTCGTCGGTGCCGAGCACGAACCGCCAATTGCCGCCCTCGAGCCAGGCGGGCGGAATCTTGACGTAATCGCGATACTGCTCGATCGGGCTATGCGGGGCAATGAGCGGTGCGAGGATCGCGACGATCACGAGCGTCAAGACGATGGCTCCGGCCGCCACCGCACCGCGATTACGGGAAAAATTGCGCCAGAACTCGCGCAGCACCAGCGCGCGTCCGCTTGGCGGCGTGACGCGCTGAGGCGCCGCGTTTTGAATATCTGCCATGATTGCGGGCTCCTTAGCGCGTGTGGCGAATGCGGGGATTGAGCACGCCGTAGAGCAGGTCGACGCACAGATTCACGACGATGACGAGCGTGGCGATCATGAGAATGCCGCCTTGCACGACCGGATAGTCGCGCCGGCTGATCGCATCGATGAGCCATTTGCCGATGCCGGGCCAAGAGAACAGGGTCTCGGTCAGCACCGCGCCCGCGAGCAGCGTGCCCACTTGCAGACCGATCACCGTGACGACGGGAATCAGCGCGTTGCGCAGCGCATGCACGACGATGACGCGCACCGGCGAAAGCCCCTTCGCGCGGGCAGTGCGGATGTAATCCTCGCGCAAGACTTCGAGCATCGACGAGCGCGTCATGCGTGCGACGACGGCAAGCGGAATCGTGCCGAGCACGATCGCGGGAAGGATCAGATGGCTCACGGCCGATTTGAACGATCCTTCGTCGGGCGCGAGCAGCGCGTCGACGAGCATGAAGCCGGTCACATGCGGGATGTCGTATTCGACGGCGATACGGCCCGACACGGGCGTCCATCCCAGCGTGACGGAAAACAGCATGATGAGGATCAAGCCCCACCAGAAGATCGGCATGGAGTAGCCGGCAAGCGCCGTGCCCATCACGCCGTGGTCGACGACGGTCCCGCGCTTGAGCGCAGCGAACACGCCGGCCGGCAATCCGACGACGAGCGCGAACAGCATCGCGCAGATCGACAGTTCGACGGTGGCCGGAAAGCGTGCGAGGAATTCGCCCATGACGCTCGTGTTCGTGATGATCGAATCGCCGAGGTTTCCGTGCAGCGCGCGCCACACGTAATGGACATACTGCATCGGCAACGGCTCGTCGAGCCCGAGGCGATGCAATGCGGCGGCATGCATGGCGGGATCGACGCCGCGCTCTCCCATCATGACTTCGATGGGGTCGCCGGGAATCAAATGGATGAGCGCGAAGGCGAGAATCGTGATGCCGATGAACGTCGGTATCACCATTCCGACGCGGCGTAAAACGAATCGGAACATGGTTCGTCCCTTTATCTTGCGAGAGAAAAAACGCGACCGGCGACGAGGGGCCGCGCCCCGTGCAAGGAATGAACTCCTCGCCCGGAGCGCCGTGCCCCTGTCGCCGGAAAACGTGCTAGCGCTCCCGGCGTGCACCCGGGAGAGCGTACCGCATCGCGGTTACTTCACGCTGACGCCGTCGAAGCGCGCATAGCCGAGCGGATCGATCCGCATGTCGACCACCTTCTTGCTGATGGGCTGATAGACCGTCGAGTTCGCGATCGGCGAGAACGGCAGTTGCTTTGCGAAGATCTGCTGCGCCTGCGTGTAGATCTTCGCGCGCGCGTCTTGGCCCGTCGTCGTGCGGCCCTTCTGGATCAGGTCGTCGAACGGCTTGTAGCACCACTTGGAGAAGTTGTTGCCCTTCACGGCCTCGCAACCGAGCAGCGTGCCGAGCCAGTTGTCGGGATCGCCGTTGTCGCCGGTCCAGCCGATCAGCATCGTGTCGTCTTCACCCGCGTGCGCGCGCTTGATGTACTCGCCCCACTCGTAGGTGACGATCTTCGCCTTCACGCCGATCTTCGCCCAGTCGGCCTGGATCATCTCCGACATCAGCTTCGCGTTCGGGTTGTAGGGCCGCTGCACGGGCATCGCCCAGAGCGTGATCTCGAAGCCGTTCGGGAAGCCCGCCTTCGCAAGCAAGTCCTTCGCTTTGGTCGGATCGTAGCTCGGCAGCTTCAGACTCCCGTCGTACGACCACTGCGTCGGCGGCATCGGCGCATGGGCGGCTTGGCCCGCGCCTTGGTAGACGGACTCGACGATCGCCTTCTTGTTGATGGCCATGTCGAGCGCTTCGCGCACTTGCACGTTGTCGAGCGGCTTATGCGAGACGTTGTAGGCGAGGTAGCCGAGGTTGAAGCCGGCTTGCGAAGGCATCTCGACGTTCGAATCGGCCTTCAGCGGCGCGATGTCCTGGGGCTTCGGATAGCTCATGACCTGGCATTCGTCGCGCTTGAGCTTTTGCACGCGCACGCCGGCATCCGGCGTGATCGCGAAAATCAAGTGCTTGATCTTCACCACGCCCGGCTTCCAGTAGTCCGGGTTGCCTTCGAAGCGGATCGTCGCATCTTTCGTATAGCTCTTGAAGATGAACGGGCCCGTGCCGACCGGCTTTTGGTTGATGTCCGCCGCCTTGCCTTCCTTGAGCAATTGATCCGCGTACTCGGCCGAGAGAATCGACGCGTATTCCATCGCCATGTTCTGGATGAACGGCGCGTTCACGTCCTTGAGCACGAAGCGCACGGTGTACGGGTCGACCTTTTCGATCTTCGTGATCAGCTTATCGAGGCCCATGTCGGTGAAATACGGGAACGTCACCGGGTATGCCTTGCGGAACGGCTGGTTCGGATCGAGCATGCGCTCGAACGTGAAGACGACGTCGTCGGCATTGAATTCCCGCGTCGGCTTGAAGAATTCCGTCGTCTGGAATTTCACGCCATGGCGGAGATGGAACGTGTAGGTCTTGCCGTCGGGCGAAACATCCCATGACTCTGCGAGGCCGGGCTCGACCTTCGTGCCCCCACGCGCGAACTCGACCAAGCGGTTGTAGACGGTGAACGTATTGGCGGTGAAGTCGACGCTCGTCGTGTATTGCGCGGGATCGAAGCCGGCCGGACTTCCCTCGGAGCAGTAAACGAGGGTTTTGTTGGGGATGTCGGCTGCGTGGCACATCGTCGCAGCGAGCGATACCGTCGCGGTGGCGGCCGCGATCGCACTCAACCGCACAGCGCGCAACAGTTTGTTTTGCTTCATATTTCCTCCAGATCTGAGGCCGGCCGGAGCCAGCGTAGGCGGATATTACTGAGCTTTGATTACCCGAACAAGCGTTCGGGAAAAGGCAACGCTCAGCAATTTCTCGCGTTGACTTTTGCCCCGCACATGTTTAGTGGCACTAAAATTGTTTGTCAATCCGCGCCGCCGGGAGGCGAGCGGAAAGTTGTGCCGTTTCAACAGGTGCCCCTTGAAGGCGCGATCGGCATCGGGCGCGAACGGCAGGCCGCGGGCTCGCCCGCGGTGGCGTTGCCGGCTATTGGAGGCCTACGCCCCAAAATTGGGTGGGCCCGAACGGATCGATCTTGAAACCGGTGACGTTCTTGCGCAGCGGCTGATACACCGTCGAATGTGCAATCGGCGTGAAAGGAACCTGTTGCTTGAAAATTTCCTGAGCGCGCGTGTAGAGCTTCGTGCGCTCGGCGACGTCGTTCGTCTCGCGCGCTTTGACGATGAGATCGTCGAACGGCTTGTAGCACCACTTCGAGAAGTTGCTGCCGTTCACGGCCGAGCAGCCGAGCAGCACGCCGAGCCAGTTGTCGGGATCGCCGTTGTCGCCCGTGAAGCCGATGAGCATCGCGTCGTGCTCGCCGGCGTGGGCCCGCTTCACGTATTCGCCCCACTCGAACGTCGTGATTTTTGCGCGCACACCGATCTTCGCCCAGTCGGCCTGGATCATCTCCGCCATCAAGCGCGCGTTCGGGTTGTATGGGCGCTGCACCGGCATCGCCCAGAGCGTGAGCTCGAAGCCGTCGGGATAGCCGGCCTTCGCAAGCAGTGCCTTCGCCCGCTCGGGATCGTAAGGCGCGTCCTTGAGCGCGGCATCGTACGACCACTGCGTCGGCGGCATCGGATTGACGGCGGCCTGGCCGGCGCCTTGGTACACCGATTTGATGATCGCGGGCTTGTCGATCGACATGTCGAGCGCACGCCGCACGTCGACGTTCGTCAGCGGAGCATGCGTCGTGTTGTAAGCAAGAAAACCCAAATTGAACCCCACCTGATGCGGCACCTGCAGGCTCGGGTCGGCCGACAGCGCGGCAATATCGGCCGGGCGCGGGTAACTCATGATCTCGCACTCGCCTTCCTTGAGCTTTTGTTCGCGCACGGCCGGATCGGGCGTGATCTCGAACACGAGCTTGCTCACGCGGACGATGCCGGGCTTCCAATAGTCGCGATTGCCGTCGAAGCGAATCGTCGCGTCCTTCTCGTAGCTATGAAAAACGAACGGGCCGGTGCCGATCGGATAGCGGTTCAAGTCCGCCGCCTTGCCCGCATGCATGAGTTGCTCGGCATATTGCGCCGACAGGATCGACGCGAACGGCATGGCGAGCTCGGAGAGAAACGGCGCGCTGATCGCGTGCAACGTCATGCGCACGGTATACGGATCGATCTTTTCGACCTTGGCGAGATTCTTCGCGAGACCGAGATCGTGAAAGTACGGAAACACTGCCGGGTAGGCGAGATGCAGTGCGTTGTTCGGATCGCGCATACGCTCGAACGTCATGACGACATCGTCGGCATCGAAATCGCGCGTGGGTTTGAAATAAGACGTCGTATGAAACTTTACGCCGTGACGCAGATGGAACGTGTAGACGCGGCCGTCGTCGGAGATCTCCCACGACTGCGCAAGGCCCGGCTCGATCTTCGTGCCGCCGTGCTCGAATTCGACGAGACGGTTGTAGACGGTATAAGCCGCCGCCGTGAATTCCACGCTCGTCGTGTATTGGGCGGGATCGAAACCGGCGGGGCTCGCATCGGAACAATAAACGAGCGTTTTCGCCGGTAATTCGGCCGCTTCGGCGTGGTCCGCGGACCCGACCCAGGCCGCGGCGCCGGCTGCGGCGATGATGAACGAAGTCAAACGAACAGCGAAAAGCGGACGTCCTACCGGCATATGCGCTCCCTCAATGACTGGCGGAACAAGCGTAGCACGGCGCTCCAGCGAGGCCGCTCGCGCGCATGTAACGTTTATCACGCCATTATTCGGAAAACACCGGTTCTACGCAGTGACGTAGCGGGTAAACACCGACACCTCATGGCATTGACGCCTGATTTTGGCTTGTTAGGATCGGTTTCACGTAACAGACATTACACAGCGTGCTCACCGCCGCTCGTGGAGTCGAGGCTTTCATCGAACGAGGCATCGTGGTGCGCCCCCCCGTCAGAGTGCTGCTCAAGCAGCGTGAAGCAACGATCACCGCCTCGGAGCGGCGCGTCGCCGCCGTGCTCCTCGCCAATTACCCCAGCGCCGGCCTCACGTCGATCTCCCAGCTCGCCGGACAAGCGGGCGTCAGCGACCCGACCGTTCATCGCCTCGTCTTGAAGCTCGGCTTCGACGGCTATCCCGAGTTTCAACGGGCGCTGCTCGACGAAGTCGACGTCCGGATGAATTCCCCGTTGTCGCGGCTCGAGTCGCTTGCCGACGAGCACCATGCGCAGGACACGCAGCAAGCGATGCTCCGCTCGCTGACGCTCGCCATCGGCAAGACCGCCGAGCGGGCGTCGCGGGAGGACTTCGAGCTAGCGGTGTCGCTGTTGGCCGACACGCAGCGAACGGTATTCAGTTGCGGAGGGCGTGCGAGCCGCTTCCTGGCCTCGTGGCTCGTCGTGCTGCTGAGCCAGTTGCGCCCGCATGCGCGGCATGTCGAGCCGTCGCTCGAACGCGGCTCCGAGGCGTTGGCGGATTTGGAAGCCGGCGACGTGCTCGTCGTCTACGACTACCGCCGCTATCAGGACAGTGTCGTTCAGTTCGCACGCGCGGCGCACGAACTGGGCGCGCGCATCGTGCTGTTGACCGACGAGTGGCGCTCGCCGATCGCCGGCTTCGCCGACGCGGTGCTCGTCTCGCTCGTTCAGAGCAGCTCGCCGTTCGATACGAAAGTGCCGGCGCTCGCCCAAACGGAATCGCTCGTCGCCGCGCTCGTGCATCGCCTGCCCGTCGAGGCGACGACCCGATTGAAACGCATCGAAGCATTAAGAGCCGGGCGCGTAGCCGAGGACGCGTAACCGGCCGATCATTCCCCCCACCGATACAGGAGCTCTTAGAGCGAACATGATGAACAAGATCTCTCCTCTCGCCGCCGCGCTCGCCGCTGCGTTCATCGTCGCGGGCACGGCGGCGCAGCCCGCCGTTGCCGCGTCGCGCCCCGCCGTCGAGGCGGCGAACGGTATGGTCGTGACGTCGCAGCACTTGGCTTCGCAGGTGGGCGTCGACATCCTGAAGATGGGCGGCAACGCGATCGACGCGGCCGTCGCCGTCGGCTACGCGCAAGCCGTCGTCAATCCGTGCTGCGGCAACATCGGCGGCGGCGGGTTCATGACGCTTCATCTTGCCGACGGCCGGGACACGTTCATCAATTTCCGCGAAACGGCCCCGGCGGCGGCCACCGCGAACATGTATCTGGACGCGCAGGGCAACATCAAGAAAGGCGCGAGCCTGTTCGGCTACGGCGCCGTGGGCGTGCCGGGCACCGTCATGGGCCTCGACCTGGCCGAGCGCAAGTACGGACGGCTCACGCGCGAGCAAGTGATGGCGCCGGCCATCCGCCTCGCCCGCGAAGGGTTCGTGCTCACACGCGCCGACACGGATATTCTCGACACCACGATCAAGCGCTTCAAGGAAGATCCGCATATCGCCAGCATCTTCCTGCGCAAGGACGGCACGCCGCTGCAGCCCGGCGATCGCCTCGTGCAGAAGGAGTTGGCCAATACGCTCGAAGCCATCGCCAAGCACGGCCCCGACGCGTTTTATAAAGGCAAGATCCCTCATGCGATCGAAACGGCTTCGAAGGCAGGCGGGGGCGTGCTGACGGCTGCCGATTTTGCGAATTACCGCGCCACCGAGATGACGCCCGTCACCTGCGACTACCGCGGCTACACGTTCATCTCCGCGCCGCCGCCGAGCTCGGGCGGCACGACGATGTGCGAAATCCTCAATACGCTCGAAGGCTACGACCTCAAGGGCTTCGGATGGCATTCGGCGCAAGCCGTGCATTACATGTCGGAAGCGATGCGCCACGCGTACGCCGATCGCAACACGAAGCTCGGCGACCCTGCGTTCGTGAACAATCCGCTCGATCAGCTGCTGAGCAAGTCGTACGCTGCGCAGATTCGCGCGTCGATCAAACCCGATAAGGCCACGCCTTCGATGGAGCTCGCCGACGCCGCCTCGCTGCCCGAAAAGAAGGAGACGACGCATTACTCGATCGTCGACAAGCAGGGCAACGCGGTATCGACGACCTACACGATCAACGGCCGCTTCGGGGCCGTCGTGATGGCGCCGGGCACGGGCTTCTTCCTCAACGACGAAATGGACGACTTCACGTCGAAGGTCGGTGCACAGAACATGTTCGGTCTCGTGCAAGGGCCGAACAACGCGATCGCGCCGGGCAAGCGTCCGTTGTCGTCGATGGCGCCCACGATCGTGACGAAGGACGGGAAGGTGTTTCTCGTGATCGGCTCGCCGGGCGGCTCGCGCATCATCACGACGACGCTCGAGACGGCGATCGACATCATCGACTATGGGATGGAGCCGCAAGAAGCCGTCGATGCGGCGCGCATTCACGAGCAATGGCTGCCCGACGTCGTCTACTACGAGCCGTACGGCTTGTCGGCGGACACACTGAAGATCCTCAAGGACCAAGGCTACAAGATGGTTCAACAAACGCCGTGGGGCGCGGCCGAGTTGATCGAGGTGGGGCTGCCGGGTCTCGCGGCCGATGCGTCGCAAAGCTCGGGCAATGATTCGGCCGTCGGCGGGAAGGTGCGCGTGGGGTACTTCTACGGCGCGAACGACGAACGGCGGCCGGCGGGGGAAGCGTTTGGGTATTGATCGGGCTGTATACGATGACGAGGACCGCGGGCGTTACGCGACACCGTCGCGAACGTCGGCAGTCCTCGACACCATGCGGGAAACCGCAAGTGCGCGATGGCCTGGCCTCGCGCTTTTTTATGCGCGTCGGCCGTAGCCCAGCCGCTCGCAAACCGCCTTCGTCGCCGTCGCTCCGTTGAGCGTGTAGAAATGCAACCCGGGCGCCCCTTCCTCGATGAGCCGCTCGCACAACTGCGTGACGACGTCGAGCCCGAAGGCGCGAATGGCCTCCTTGTCGTCGCCGAAGCTCTCGAGCCGCTTGGCCACCCAGCGAGGCACTTCGGCGCCGCACATGTCCGAAAACCGCATCAGCTGCGAGTAGTTCGTGATCGGCATGATGCCGGGCACGATCGGTACATCCACACCGAGCTTGCCCGCGTCTTCGACGAAGCGGAAGTAGGCGTCCGCGTTGTAGAAGTACTGCGTGATGGCCGCATTGGCGCCCGCCTTGATCTTGCGCGCGAAGTTCTCCAGATCGTGCCGCGGCGAGCGCGCTTGAGGATGGTACTCGGGGTAAGCGGCGACTTCGATGCGGAACCAGTCGCCGTACTCGGCGCGAATGAACGCCACGAGTTCCGACGCGTAGCGCAACTCGCCGACTTCCCCCATGCCCGAGGGCAGATCGCCGCGCAACGCGACGATATGGCGGATGCCGTTCGAGCGATAACGCTCGAGAATCGTGCGCAGGCTTTCCTTCGACGAGCCGATGCACGAGAGGTGCGGCGCGGCTTCGAGCCCTTCCGACGCCATATCGAGCACGGTATCGAGCGTGCCTTGCTGCGTGGAGCCGCCGGCGCCGAACGTCACGGAGACGAACTGAGGTCTGAGCAACGCCAGCTGCGCACGCGTCGCGCGCAGTTTCTCGACGCCTTCGGGCGTCTTCGGCGGAAAAAATTCGAACGAAATTTCGATGGGATTCATGTTCCGCTCAGTGCGGTGAATACAAAGAAACGGCCGGCCCGCGTCGGACCGGCCGTCTGGGGCGGAGCCGCTCCGCTCAGGGCCGCGCCGCGATCAACCGAAGCTGCGATTGCCGAAAATCAGCGCCGACAGCAGCCACGACACGATGCTGTACAAGATCGAACCGAAGAACGCCGACCAGAATCCTGAGACCTCGAAGCCCTTCAGCAACGATGCGGCGAGCCAGAAGCACAGCGCATTGACGACGAGGATGAACAGACCGAGCGTGACGATGGTCACGGGCAGCGTGAGCAGAATCAACACCGGACGAAGCACGGCGTTGATGAGCCCGAGCACGATCGCGATGATGAGCGCGGTGCCGAAGCTGCGGATGTGAATCGACGGCACGAGGTAAGTGATGATGAGCAGCGCGAGCGCGTTGATCACCCAGGTCAGCAGCACGGTCATGGCGACTCCTTCGTGATGGTCGGGTTGGTCGGATGAGTCGGAGCGGTCGTCTTTACAAACGCGCGGACGCCGGGTCGCCTCGCGTCATGCGAAGGCGTGCCCGGCGCCGCGAGCGCCGATCAATAACGGTAGTGGTTCGGCTTGAACGGCCCCGTCTTCTCGACGCCGATATAGCTCGCCTGCTCGTCCGACAACTCGGTCAAGTTCGCGCCGATGCGCGCGAGGTGCAGACGCGCGACCTTTTCGTCGAGATGCTTCGGCAGCACATAGACCTTGTTCTCGTACTGCCCGCCGCGCGTGAACAACTCGATTTGCGCGAGCGTTTGATTGGCGAACGAATTCGACATCACGAACGACGGGTGGCCCGTCGCGCAGCCGAGGTTCACGAGGCGGCCTTCAGCCAGCAGGATCACGCGCTTGCCGTCCGGGAAGATGATGTGATCGACTTGCGGCTTGATGTTTTCCCACGTGTACTGGCGCGTCGAGGCAACATCGATTTCGGAATCGAAGTGTCCGATATTGCAGACGATCGCGTTGTGGCGCATCGCCTTCATGTGATCGTGATTGATCACGTGATAGTTGCCCGTGGCCGTGACGAAGATATCGGCCTTATCGGCCGCGTACTCCATCGTGACGACGCGATAACCTTCCATCGCCGCCTGCAGCGCGCAGATCGGGTCGATTTCCGTGACCCACACCGTCGCGCCGAGGCCGCGCAGCGATTGCGCACAGCCCTTGCCCACGTCGCCGTAGCCGGCCACGACGGCGATCTTGCCCGCGATCATGACGTCGGTCGCGCGCTTGATGCCGTCGACGAGCGACTCCCGGCAGCCATACAGATTGTCGAATTTCGACTTCGTGACCGAATCGTTCACGTTGATGGCCGGGAACGGCAGGCGGCCGTCCTTTTCCATTTGATAGAGGCGATGCACGCCCGTCGTCGTTTCTTCCGTCACGCCCTTGATGTGCGCGAGACGCTTGGAGTACCAGGTCGGATCGATCCCGAGATGACGCTCGATCGACTTGAACAGCGCCACTTCTTCTTCGTTCGTCGGCTTGGCGATGACCGAACGATCCTTTTCGGCCTTCGAGCCGAGGATGAGCAACAGCGTGGCGTCGCCACCGTCGTCGAGGATCATGTTGGCGAACTCGCCGTTCGGCCATTCGAAAATGCGGTGCGAGAACTCCCAGTATTCGTCGAGCGATTCGCCCTTGAATGCGAATACCGGCGTGCCGTTGTTGGCGATGGCGGCCGCGGCGTGATCTTGCGTGGAGAAGATGTTGCACGAGGCCCAGCGCACTTGCGCGCCGAGCGCCTGGAGCGTTTCGATCAGCACGCCCGTTTGGATCGTCATGTGCAGCGAACCCGCGATGCGCGCGCCCTTGAGCGGCTGCGCGCCCTTGTACTCTTCGCGGATTTGCATGAGACCGGGCATTTCGGTCTCGGCGATCGTCAGTTCCTTGCGGCCCCAATCGGCCAGCGACAGGTCCGCGACGACGAAATCTTGCTTGTTCGAATCGATAACTGCGGCGTTCATCACGCCCTCCTTTTCTAAATGAGTTCTAGAAAAATTTGACGTGAGCGCCGTTCGATGGGGCCGGCATTCCGCGCTATCGCTATCGCAGCGGCGGCATGCAGTCCAATTGAATTCCGAGCCTGGCGGGTGGTCCCGTCGCAACGCTCCTCGGAAGTGGCAGGCATTGTAGCATCAATGCGCAGCGCGGCGCCGGCCCAACACTGCGGCGCAAGCGGCCTTCGCCCGTCGAAAGGCACACCCGAAAGGCGCACCCGAACGTCGGCCGGACGCCTTACCCGAGCGTCGCGCCGAGCAGCGGCGCGAGCAGCACCATGACGACGCCGGCGATCATCATCGTCAGGCTTGCAATCACGCCTTCCTCGCTGCCGAGCTCCCGTGCCTTCGCGGTACCCACGCCGTGCGCGGCCGCCCCGAACATGACGCCGCGAGCCAATCGGCTGCGCAGAGGCAGGAACGCCAACACGAGCTCCCCGAGCAGCATCCCGCAGACTCCCGTCGCAATCACGAACAGCGCGGTCAACTGCTTCGGCGCGTGAATCTGATCGGAAACGGCCAGCGCGAAGGGGGTCGATACCGAGCGCGTCATGAGGCTGCGCGCGACATCGGGCGCGAGATGCAGCAGCTTCGCGAGCGCGAACGATCCGCTCACGGCCACCACGATCCCCACGATCACGCCGGCCGTGAGCGAAATCCAATGACGCCGCATCAGGTCGCGATACTCGTAGATCGGCACGGCGAACGCCACGGTGGCCGGACCGAGCAGCCACATGAGCCAGCGCGTGTCGGCGAAGTAAACCGAGTAAGGGATGCGCATGGCAAGCACCACGACGGCGAGCATCGCGGGCACGATCACGAGCGGGGTGAGCCAAGGCCGTTTGAAGCGGGCATACAGGCGCTTGCCCACGGCATAAAAAGCGATCGTCAACACGAAGCATGCGGCGGCCACCCATTGCGGCCGAACCTCGCTCACGGGCCAAGACAGGATGGACGAAACCGACATCGACGTATTCCTCGCTCTAGGGTGTTGTCAGGGGTGCTCGGGTGGGCTCAGCTGTAGCTGTAGCCAGGCGTGCGCAATGAGCGGCGTTGCGCTCGGCGCCGCTCGAGCGCTCAAGCACCCAAGCGGTTCAACCGCTAGGGCGCGTTCAAGCGGCCGCTCGTGCGAGCGCGCGGCGCATCGCGAGCCGCCGTTCCAGCTGGACCGCCTGGTCGACGGTCAGCGCGACCGCCACCAAGACTGTCAACGTTCCGGCGACGACGACGAGTGCGAGGCGCCATCCGTCGGACTTGAAAAGCCCCCCGTATTGGACGACCGCAACGGCCGCAGGGACGAAAAACAGCAGCAATTCCGAGAGCATCCAGTCAGCGCCCGCCTTGACCCATCGCGGCCGAACGCCGCCCGCGAGCAGCAGCAAAAGCAACACCGCGAGACCGATGACACTGCCGGGAATCGGCAGATCGAAGTGCCGCGACGCAAAATCGGCCACATACCAAAGCGCGGCCAGCAGCGCGCTTTGCGCGACGATACGGGCCGCATGGCCCAAGCGCTCGATCGATCTCGTCGTCATGGCAAAACTCCCTATTGACTTCATGACCAAATTGTAAGACTCGCCTCATCATAAATAAAATGACTTAAACTCATCGCCGTCATTCCAATTTGGAACTCTCGAGGTACGCCATGGAACTGCGCGCACTGCGTTATTTCGTCGAAGTCGTCCGGCAGCAGAGCTTTACGCTGGCGGCCGAGCGCATGTTCGTCACTCAGCCCACCATCAGCAAAATGGTCAAGGCGCTCGAAGAAGAGATCGGCGCGCCGCTGCTGTTGAGAGACGGCCGTCAGATGGTGCTGACCGACGAGGGCCGCATCGTTTTTCAGCGTGGACAGGATGTGCTAGCCACCTATGCCCAACTGCAGGCCGAACTCGACGATGTAGGTACGCTCGGCCGCGGCGCCTTGACGATCGGCATCCCGCCGATGGGCGGCTCGCTGTTCACTCCGGTCATTGCGGCGTTTCGCCGACGCTACCCGAAGGTCGAACTGAAGTTGTTCGAGCAAGGCTCGCGCGCAATCGAGGCCGCGCTGGTGGCAGGCGAGCTCGAATTCGGGGGCGTGCTGCTGCCCGTCGATGCGCAGACGTTCGACGTGCTGCCGATGTCGCGTCAGCTGCTATGGGTCGTGGCGCGCCACGGCTCGCGTTTCGACACGCTAGATGAGGTGCGCTTGGCCGATCTCGCTTCCGAGCCGTTCGTCTTCTACGGCGAGAGCCTGGCATTGAACGACGTCGTCACGCGCGCCTGCCGCGACGCCGGCTTCGCTCCGCAAATCGTCTCGCGCAGTAGCCATTGGGATTTCATGGCGGCGCTCGTGCACGCGGGCGTCGGCATCGCGCTCTTGCCCGCGCCGTACTGCCGCCGGCTCGACCCGGGGCATTTCACCTGCCGGCCCGTCGTCGAGCCTGAAATTCGGTGGGAAATGGCGATCGCCTGGCGCAAAAGCGGCTACCTGTCGCATGCCGCGCGCGCCTGGCTCGACGTCGCGCGGCAGACCCTGCCCGGGCAGCCGGGGGACGACTTCGTCTACACGCGCTCGGACAACGTCCGCGACGCATCGGGCGATTTTTGAGGCGCGCCGGGCAATGGAGCGATGAAATCGGCGGCGCGCTCCGCAATCATCACGGTCGGCGCGTTCGTGTTGCCGCCGATCAATGTCGGCATCACGGACGCATCGACCACGCGCAAGCCCGACACTCCACGCACGCGAAGCTGCGCATCGACGACGGCCAGCGCATCCCCGCCCATACGGCAGGTGCCCACCGGGTGATAGATCGTATCGGCGTGCCGTGCGATCACCTCGCGCAACTGTTCGTCGGTCGCGTGCGGCGGCACGTACAGCATGCGGCCTCCTTGCTGCGCCAGCGACGGTGCGGCCACGATGCGTTGAGCGATGCGTGCGCCGGCCAGCAGCGTGCCGGCGTCGTATGGATCCGATAGAAAGCGCGGATCGATGCACGGGGCGACGCGGGCGTCGGCGCTCGCGAGCGAAACGGTGCCGCGGCTCTTGGGGCGCAGCACGCAGACATGCACCGAGTAACCGTGGCCCCAGTGCGGCTTGCGGCTGTGATCGTCGACGAGCGCAGCGCAAAAGTGCAGTTGAAGATCGGGCCGGTCGAGCGACGGATCGGTCTTGATGAAGCCGCCGGCCTCGGCGACGTTGCTCGACCACATCCCCTCGCCGCGGCGTAGATAAGCGGGCAATTGCGCGGCCATCTTCGCAAAACCGCGCAGCGAATAGCCGACGGGCTCGGTCGACGCCACGCGCACGTTCAACGTAAAGTCGATATGGTCGATGAGATTGCTGCCGACGTGCGGCGCCTCGTGCACGATCGGCACGCCGAACGCGTGCAACGTTTCGCGCGGGCCGATGCCCGAGCACATCAGCAATTGCGGCGAACCGAATGCGCCCGCGGCGAGAATCACTTCTGCGCGCGCGGCCACCTCGACCACACGGCCTTCACGCGCAATCTGCACACCGATTGCGCGCCGCTCGCCGTCGAACAGCACGCGAAGCGCGCAGGCGCCGACGATGATGTCCACATTCGCGGGCGGCCCCGCGTCGGCGCCCGACGGCTCGTACAAATACGCACGCGCCACGCTGCAGCGCCGGCCGTCGCGCTGCGTGACCTGATAAAAGCCGACGCCTTCCTGTTCGGCCCCGTTGAAATCGTCGTTCGGACGATAACCGGCCTCTATCGCCGCCGCGACGAAGCGCGTCGAAAATGCATTGCGAAAACGCAAGTCGCTGACCGCCAGCGGTCCGCCCGCCCCGTGCCATTCGTCTTCTCCGCGCGCGTTGTCCTCGGCCCGGCGAAAGTAAGGCAACACGTCTTGCCAGCTCCATCCCGTGCAGCCGAGCGCCGCCCATTCGTCGTAATCGAGCCGGTGACCGCGCGTATAGATCATGGCGTTGATCGCGCTCGAACCGCCGAGGCCGCGACCGCGCGGCTGATAGCCTCTGCGGCCGGCCAATCCGGGCTGCGGCGCCGTGCGATAGCCGTAGTTCGTCTTCAATTTGAACGGTACGAGCGCCGCAATGCCAAGCGGCGTGTTGACGAGCCAGTTACGCGCCGTATGGGGCCCCGCTTCGATCAAGCCGATCGCCGCATCGGGTCGCCGCTGCGCGAGCCGCGCCGCGAGTGCGGCGCCGCCCGACCCGCCGCCGACGATGACGTAGTCGTATTGCATCCATGCCTCCTCTTCGCTCCGTCGCGGCGAGCGCGCGGCGGGCCCGGCCAACCCGGCCAACCCGGCCAACCCGGCCAACCGCGCCAACGCGCCAACCGGGCCGATCGGGCCAACCCGGCCATTCGGCTTTTCTCATGTTTTCGCGCATTGTAGAGAGCACGGTAACGCGCGCGACACATGCACGGCAGAGCGATTCCTCTAAACAGCGCAGCGCGCGCGAACCTATCATTGGATCAAGCGCGCATGCGCGCGCGGCCTTCGCGCGCACGGTTCGAACGCCGGCGCCGCGCTGCTCGCCGGCCCCACGCGGCTCGCGCACCGAATATCGAACGCCACGCCGAACGCGGCGCACGCACAATCCCGCTCAGGAGACGCTCATGCTGGAACCGCAGGCCCCGCCGGCCACGCACGAAGTCACGAATCAGGTCCCGCCGCTCGAGCATTACAACCTCTTCGAAAGCGACGCGACGCTCACGGCAGCCGTGGCCCGGGAAGATGCGCAATGGCATGCGCAAGCGCTCGCGCGCGACGGCGCGCTGCTCGGCACGCCGGAGGTCATCGCGCTCGCAGGCGCGGCGAACCGCCACGTCCCCGAGCTTTTCACGTTCAGTCCGCGCGGCGAACGGATCGACGCGCTCGAGTTTCATCCGAGCTGGCATCGATTGCTCGCGTTGCTGCGTCAAGAAGGGCTGCATGCGCTGCCGTTCGATACGCCGCGCGCCGGCGCGATGGCCGCGCGTTGCGCCGGGTATTTCCTCCATGCTCAGCTCGAGTCGGGTTCGCTCTGCCCGCTGACGATGACCTTCGCCGCCATTCCCGTTTTGCGGCGCGAGCGCGCGCTGTTCGAACAGATTGCCGACAAGCTGTACACCCGTGAACATGACCCGAGCGATGCACCGCTGTCGCACAAGCGCTCGATGATGATCGGCATGGGAATGACGGAAAAGCAAGGCGGCTCCGACGTGCGCACGAACCAAACGCGTGCGGCGGCATCGGGCGGCGGATCGGGGCGAGGCGGCGCGTACCGGCTCGTGGGTCACAAATGGTTTTTCTCGGCGCCTCAGTGCGACGCCCATCTGGTGCTGGCCCGCACGAGCGAGGACGCCCCGCTCTCCTGCTTCTACGTGCCCCGCTACTCGCCCGACGGCGCGCGCAACGCGGTCCGCGTGCAGCGCCTGAAGGACAAGCTCGGCAATCGCTCCAACGCGAGCAGCGAAGTCGAATTCCTCGATGCCTACGGCGTCATGATCGGAGACGAAGGCCGCGGCGTGCCGACGATCATCGAAATGGCGAACTACACGCGGCTCGACTGCGTGATCGGCAGCGCGGCGCTCATGCGTGCGGCGCTCGTCCAGGCCGTGCATCACGCGCGTCACCGCGTCGCGTTCTCGCGGCCGCTCGTCGATCAACCGCTCATGCGGAACGTACTCGCCGATCTCGCACTCGAGAGCGAAGCCGCGACAGTGCTGTTCATGCGCCTAGCGCGGGCCTTCGACGCGCATTTGGCCGCCGAGCGCGAAGGTTCTGCCGAACCTGATGCCGAGCGCGCGTGGCGCCGCATCGTCACGCCGGCCGCCAAGTTTTGGGTCTGCAAACGCGCATTGGAATTTACCGGCGAGGCGATGGAAGTCTGGGGCGGCAACGGCTACGTCGAAGAAGGCCCGATGGCGCGCTTCTACCGTGAGGCGCCCGTCAATTCGATTTGGGAGGGTTCGGGCAACGTGATGTGCCTCGACGTGCTGCGCGCGATAGAGCGCGATACGCAAGGGGCTCATGCGCTGCTTGCGCAATGGCGCGCGGATGCGCTCGAATGCCCCCCGCTCGCCGCGGCGCTCGACGCTTTGGAAGCGACGCTCGCCGCACCGCCCGAATTGCGCGAAGCCGGCGCACGCCGGCTCGCGCAGCAACTGGTGCTCTGCGCGCAAGCCGTGTTGCTGCTGCGCTGCGCGCCGGCGGCGCACGCGCAAGCGTTCGTCGCGACGCGGCTCGCCGACGCCGGCGCGGCGCTCGCCAGCGGACGCGTCTACGGCACGCTGCCTACGTCGTTCGATCACAGCGCCATCGTCGCGCACGCGTTCGTCGCGTGAACGGCGGCGGGCGGCGGACGACGGACGGCGGGTAAGCCGCCCGCCGCCGACCGGCGAACGACGGCCGACGAACGGTGACGAGAGGCAGACCAACACCAGGGAGACAATTCGATGAAAAACGACTTGCCGGGCGCGACGGCGCTCGAAGAATGCCTGCGCGCGCAACGGCAGGCGCACGCGCGCGAGCCGTACCCTGCTTGGGAACGGCGCGCGGAACATCTGCGCGCCTTGCGCGCGATGCTGCTCGATCACGCCGACGCACTGGCCGATGCGCTCGGCGCCGACTTCGGCCAGCGGTCGAAGGCCGAGCTCATGCTATCGGAGCTTTGGCTCGCGAAGAGCGAGATCGATTCGGCGCTCAAGCACGGCAAACGCTGGATGCGGCCCCAGCGGCGCGCCACGGGCATATGGCTGCGCCCCGCCACGGCGAAGGTGATGCCGCAGCCGCTCGGCGTCATCGGCATCGTCGCGCCTTGGAACTATCCGATCCTATTGGCCGTCGGTCCGCTCATCTGCGCGTTGGCCGCGGGCAACCGCGCCATGATCAAAATGTCGGAATTGACGCCACGCACGGCCGAACTGTTTCGGCAGTTGATTGCTCGTACGTTCGCGCAAGAGCACGTTGCCGTCGTGACCGGCGACGCCCGAGTCGGCGCGGCGTTCTGCTCGCTACCGTTCGATCATCTGATCTTCACGGGCTCGACCGCGGTGGGGCGAGACGTCATGCGCGCGGCGTCGGCCAATTTGACGCCCGTCACGCTCGAGCTCGGCGGCAAATCGCCGGCGATCGTCGGACCGCATGCCCGCTTCGACGCCGCCGTCGACAGCATCATGGCAGGCAAAACGCTCAACGCCGGCCAAACTTGCATCGCGCCCGACTACGTGCTCGTGCCGCGCGGCAAGGAGCAAGCCTTCATCGAGCGAGCACGCCGGTGCGTCGCGCGGCTGTACCCCGATTTCGCGCGCAATCGCGACTACACGACGATCGTGTCCGATCGGCATTTCATGCGATTGCAAAGGCTCGCGCATGAAGCGGCTTCGCTCGGCGCGGCCGTTCATCCGTTGACCGACGCCCAGCCCGATGCGTCGCGCCGGTATTTCCCGCCGTGCGCGATGTCGAATACGCCCGATACTTCCGCTGTCATGCAAGAGGAGATCTTCGGGCCGCTGCTGCCGATCGTCGCCTACGACACCATCGACGACGCGATTCGCTACGTCAACGCGCGGCCGCGGCCGCTCGCGCTCTATCTGTTCGAAGACGAGCGCCGCACGGTCGAGCGCGTGCTGCACGAAACCGTGTCGGGCGGCGTCGCCGTCAACGAGACGCTGTTGCATATCGCCTGTGAAGGCCTTCCGTTCGGCGGCGTGGGCGCGAGCGGAATCGGTGCGTACCACGGCTACGACGGCTTCGCGACGTTTTCGAAGATGAAGCCCGTGCTGTTCCAGCCGCGCCTGAATGCGCGCGCGCTGTTGCTGCCGCCTTACGGACGCCGATTTCGCGCCGTCATGGGGCTGATGTTCAAGTTCTGAACGTTCGAGTTCTGCAGCCGATACCAGGGCAAGGCTGCGGAGTCAGACGGGCCACAGCGGCCCTTCTTGCATGGCGCCGATCTGTTCGCGCAGCTCGAGCACGCGCGCCTCCCAGTAGCGCTGGGTGTTGAACCAAGGAAATGCGGCCGGAAACGCGGGGTCGTCCCAACGCCGCGCGAGCCATGCCGCGTAGTGGATCAACCGCAATGTGCGCAAGGCCTCGATCAGATGCAGCTCGCGCGGCTCGAACTCGCAGAAGTCCTCGTAGCCCGCCAGAAGATCGGACAACGCGCGCGAGGCATCGGCGCGATCCCCGGGCAACAACAGCCACAAATCCTGGATGGCGGGACCCATGCGGCTGTCGTCGAAATCGACGAAGTGGGGACCTGCGTCGGTCCAAAGCACGTTGCTCGCGTGGCAATCGCCATGCAGCCGCAAGCGAGCGATATCGCCGGCGGCGTCGAACGCCCGCTCGACGCCTTCGAGCGCAAGGGCCGCCGCCGCTTCATAGGAAGCGCGCAATTCAGGCGGAATGAAGTCGTGCGCAAGCAAAAAATCGCGCGGCTCGTAGCCGAACGATGCGATGTCCAGCGTCGGCCGGGACACGTAAGGCTTACGCTGACCCACTGAGTGGATGCGGCCGATGAAACGCCCCATCCACTCGAGCGTGTCGCGCCGGTCCAGTTCGGGCGCGCGCCCGCCTCGCCGCTCGAACACGGCGAACCGGAAGCCGTCGAACGTGTGCAACGTGCGTCCTTCGATCGAGCGCGCCGCGACGGCCGGTATCTCGGCTTCGACGAGTTCTGCAACGAACGCGTGCTCCTCGAGAATCGCTTCGTCGGACCAGCGCTGCGGCCGATAGAACTTCGCGACAACGGGCGGCCCGTCTTCGACGCCGACCTGATAGACGCGGTTCTCGTAGCTATTGAGCGGAAGCAGGCGGCCGTCGGTGCGCACGCCCGTAGCGGCGAGCACGCTGTCGAGCGCGTCGAGCACACATTCCGGGGTGAGCTGCGTGAAGGGATGCGCGGGATGCGCGGCCGCTGGCACGCGCACGTCGGGGGAATCGGGAGAAAAAGGCTCGTTCATGCCGGCATTGTGCCGCATCGGCGCGCGGCCCGGCTCTCAAACGCTTTCAGGCTCCGGCGAAACCGGGCGTCAATGCACGAGTGAACCGGCCGGACGCGCGACGAGCTCGCCCGTATCGATCAGATCTTCCAGGAAAAACGGCTCCGTATTCAACTGCAGCGACGAGCCGGGCTCGCCGGCATACCAAACGACCATCGCCATATCGCCGAGTATGCGCATGACGATTCCGCGCGCACCCGAAGGCACGGCCATATGCACGGACCTGACGATCGAACCGACTTCCATGATGCATTCCCCCCCAGGGTGTTAAGCAATGCCTCGATTCTTCACCGAAAGGGCGATCGAGAAAAGCCGAATGTGATGACCTATTGGGCGCTATTTCTCACGATCATCCTTACAACATACTGACTAACGCTCGATCGGCGCCATATCTCGGGAGCCGGCGCAATGCGGCGCGCTTTCGCGGCGACCGACGCGCGCGAGCGCTATAGTCGAAGCATAGCGCGCGCGAAGGCAAGCGCACTGCCGCGCCGCAACATGCGCAGCGTCGATTTGCGCTCGCTAGGCCTCACGGCATACCGATTGCGCGCAGACAATGGAGTGCAACCCATGCCGGAAGCGTTCCATCCGTTCCAGCAGAAGAGGGAGAACGATCGATGAACCTGCTTTGGTTAGGCCTTCGCCGTGCGCACGGGCGGCAATGGGTCCGCGGCGCGTCGGCGCCATTGACCGCATGTTTTGCCGGCGCCTTCGCGCTCGCGCTTGGCGCATGTGCGCAACATGGCCTGGACGACGTGAAACCGACCGCGACCACGGCGTACCGCACCGCCCCGCCGGCCGCGGCGCAGCAATCCCCTCCCGCGCGTCAGCCTTGACGCCCCCGCGGGCCGCGGGCCGAAGGAGGATCGCCGCATCCGGACCACGCGGCCTCGCGTCTCGCCGTGTAATCCCTCCACTCAAACAGCGCCGCGTTTCCTATACTCGATCAACGCGTGCGCTCGCCGATCACTTTGCGCCGCAACGAAAGAAGGGGGGGACGGCATGATGGCAACCTTTACGATCAGCGACTTCATCCTGATCATTCCCATGGCGCTTGCGGGCGCGCTGTTCTTGGGCGCGCTTCCGACATCCTCCCGAGCGCTGCACAACGTCCTGCGCGTGCTCGGTGCGCTGATCGGCGTCGTCTTCGCGGTCGTGCTCGTGGAAGGGCTGCCGGCGTTGATGTAGCGGGCAGCCGGATAGGCGCCGTTCGCTCCGCTCGCCTTACGCGGCGTCACGGCGCCGCGCAAGTGCGAGGATTCGCGCGCCGGCTGCGCCTCAGATGCGTTGATCGGTCGAAGGCTTCTCCCAAAGGTTGATGCCGCCTTCGGTTGCATAGCGATCGATCTCGGCAATCTCCTCGTTCGAGAACGCGAGGTTCGCCAGCGCGCCGACGTTTTCGCGCACTTGCTCCGCGCGGCTCGCGCCGATGAGCGCCGAAGTGACGCGCGCATCGCGCAAGACCCAAGCGAGCGCCATTTGCGCGAGGCTTTGGCCGCGCCGCTCGGCAATCGCGTTCAGCTTTTTCACATGCTCGATGTTTTCCGCACTGAGGTGACCTTGCTGCAGCGAGCCGCCGCCCGGCTTGTTGATTCGCGCATCGGCCGGCACGCCGTTCAGATATTTCGATGTCAGCAGTCCTTGTGCGAGCGGCGTAAATGCAATGCATCCCGCCCCCACCTCGTCCAACGCGTCGAGCAGTTCCGCCTCGATCCAACGGTTGAGCATGTTGTACGAAGGCTGATGAATCAGCAACGGGACTTTGTATTCGCGCAGTAGCGACACCATCTCGCGCGTCTTCGCGGCCGAGTACGACGAGATTCCGATGTATAGCGCCTTGCCCTGATGCACCGCGCTTGCCAGCGCACCGGCCGTCTCTTCCAGCGGCGTATCGGCGTCGAACCGGTGCGAATAGAAAATGTCGACGTAATCGAGCCCCATCCGCTGCAAGCTCTGATCGAGGCTCGCGAGCACGTATTTACGCGAACCGCCGCCCTGGCCGTACGGCCCCGGCCACATGTCCCAGCCCGCTTTCGTGGAAATCAAGAGCTCGTCGCGATATGGCCGGAAGTCGTCTTTGAACAGTCGCCCGAAGTTCGTCTCGGCGCTGCCGTAAGGCGGCCCATAATTGTTGGCCAAATCGAAGTGCGTGATGCCCAGATCGAATGCCGTGCGCAAAATTTCGCGCTGGGTCGTGAGCGGCGTCGTGTCACCGAAGTTATGCCACAAGCCGATCGACAGCGCGGGCAACTTCAGCCCCGAGCGGCCGCATGTGCGGTACTGCATGTCCGAATAGCGAGTGGATGCTGCTTCGTAGGCCATGAGGATCCTCATCGAGTGTATGGCTAGGGTCGTTGCAAGCGCGCGGCGCGCGGCAACGACGGTCGATCACCGATGGACACTTGCCCGGCAAGTTTCATACACTGCCGCCTGCTTACCCTCGACCGGAGCGTCCATGATCAAAGCGATTTCCGCGGCGTTGATCGCCGGTGGCGTCGTGCTGCTGTATTTCGGCGGCCAGTCCTACCACTCGTTCGTCAACGATGTGTCCCGGGCCTTCACCGGAACGCCGACCAACAAGACGATTTGGCTCATTGCCGGAGGCATCGTCGCGACACTGGCCGGCATCGTCGGATTGACGGTGTCGTCCAGCAAGCGATAGGCGCCGGCCGCGCGCGCTCAAAGTGCGACTTCGGGCTTGGACGTCGAGCGCGTGCCCGGCAGCGGCACGTTGCTCGCCCCATGGTACGTGAAGACGAGCGAGAACTTCACGTCGTCGGTCGTGTTCTGCCCGGCCGAGTGCAGCGTGTTGCAATGGAAAAAGACGACATCGCCGGCGTCGAGTTCCGGCGAAACGGCCGCGCGGATCAACGGCTCGTTTTCGGGCACGTCCGAGCGGAAGAACTTTTGCCCGTCGAAACGTTCCGACGTGAACGTCATTGCGTGCGAGCCCGGTACGAACCAAAGCGCGCCGTTGCCCACGGTTTCCTTGCCGAGCGCGAGCCAAGTCGATATGAGATCGTCACGCTCGAACGACCAGTAGCGCGCATCGCGGTGCCATCCGGTCAAGCTCCCGTAGGCGGGGTGTTTCGTCATCATGCAGTTGTGATGCGCGCGCGAAAGATGAGGCGGCTCTCCAAAATACAGCTCCATCCATCCCTTGATTTCGGGCGCCGTCGCCCACTCGCGAAAAAGCGCGTGCCGCGCGTAGGCATCGAGCAGACGCCGCACCGTATGCCCGCCCGGGGCATGCTTCGACTCGGGCGCGCCCGGATAGCGCAAATCGGCTTCGTACTCGAGCGGTTGGGCCGCCTCCGCCAATTGTTGCACCGCAACCGCTTTGAGCGCCGCGCAGCGCTCGGGCGGCACGAGTCCTTTGACGACGACGTACCCGTGCTCGCGCAGGACTTGCACTTGTTCTTTTTTCGATTGTGCCGACATGAAACTTTCCTTGCTGAAGGGCCGCTCGAAGCGGAAACGTTTTATTTTACGGCGGCCACGTTCGGTGCGTCTGCGCACCGAGCTCGAGCAGGGTCCGCACGACTTACGCGCGTCATCATTCGCGTGTAGGCTGCTTCGCATGTCGATCTTGTTTTTCCGCAGCTTGCGGCAGCGCTTCCGACCGCCCGCCGTTGCCGTACTCCCCTCTTTCGCTGTCGCCGCGCGGCGCGGCTGGCGCCCGGCCCGAATCGGCTGGCACGCTTGCTGCATCGATGTGGCCGCCTCGTCCTCGCCGCGGGGCCGATCAACGCTTTCCCCTTGCCATGCATAAACGTCTCGCCTCCCGTCATAACCGCACGACGCTGAGTCCCGCTCGTACGGTTCGCCGCACCTCGATGCGCTCGCTGCGGCACCATGCCGCGCGTGCGGGCCTTTCGCCGCGACATGCGGCTCCCGCATCCACGGATGCGGGGGGCGGCTTGCTGCGCACGTGGCTGCATGCCGTTCTCGCGGCGCTGCGCACAGGCACGCGCGCCCGGCGCTTACTGCTCGGCAGGCTGCTGCGCCGCACGACGGTCCGGCGCGCGGCGCTCGCCCGCGCCAAGCGCGCCATCCCCGCAGGCAATCGCCGGCCGCGCCGGCTGTCGGCCAGCGCCGGCTGGTTTGCTTTCGCCGCCCGCTAGGGCCATGCCCATTCCCCGGTCACCGATCGCGGCAATGCGCGCCGCGGCGAAATGGCGGGCGTAAAATCGAATCGTTTCGATCGATCGCTTCGGCCGTCATACGCCGCCACGCTGCAATGAATACCCCTTCCCCCGAAAAGCACGCGCGCAAGAGCCCGTCCAAGCGCACGCTGAACGTGCTGACCGCGCTCGTCGGCGTCGGGACGCTCGCGGCCGGCGTCGGCTGGCTCGTCTACAGCTGGAAAACCGACCTCGAGGTCCCGTACTTCGCGATTCCGCTGGTCCTTTGCGTGCCCGTCATCGCCGCGGTCGCATTCCGAAACTGCTGGGATTGAAGCGCGCCGCCGTGTCGGTTTCGGAGCCGGTTCCGGAGCCGGTTCCGGAGCCGGTTTCGGAGCCGGTTTCGGAGTCCGTTTCGGAGCCTGTTTCGGAGCCCGTTTCGGAGCCCGTTTCGGAGCCTGTTTCGGAGCCTGTTTCGGAGCCTGTTTCGGAGCCCGTTTCGGAGCCCGTTTCAGAGCCCGTTCCGGCGCCCGTTTCCGAATGCGGTACCGAGCGCCGTCGTCCAACGTGTTCGTTTGCGGCGGCCTATTCGTCGGAATGTTCCCTGTGCCTCGATGCGTATCGCCGGCATGGGCACGCAGCTTGCGCGAAACAGTCGTCCGCATCCGTTTGACGAAGGAACGTTCGATGACGACACCTGCATTTGAAGAATCCGGCGCGCTTCGCTGCGCCGTGCAAGGCAACGGCGGCGCGGGGCAATCGCACAATCCCGATCGATCGACTCCGAAGGAGCCCGCGCCGCAGCCCCCGAACAGCCCGCGCGGCGAGCCCGAACGGCCGGCCGAGAAGCCCCTTCCCGATCTGCCCAACCCGGCGGAGGTCGGCGAGGACGGTTGAGCGGCGCGGCGGCGCCGCTCGGGGCCGCTCGGGGCCGCACGAGCCCGTACGAGCCCGTGCGAGCGAGCCCGTGCGAGCGAGTTCGCGCTCGAGCGAGCGGCTGTACCGGCTGTACGACTACGAAACGGCCCCTCGCGGGGCGTCGGTCGACTTCGATATACTCGGTCGATCCGACCCGAACCACCGCGACCACAGCGAGGACTGCCGTCATGCATGAAAGCACGCTGCTTCTATTTGCTGCCGTCTCGTGTGTGAGCATCGCCATGCCGGGGCCTACCGTGCTGCTTGCGTTGACCAACGGCTCGCGTTACGGCATGCGCCGCGCCGCCTATGGTTTCGCCGGCGCTGTCGCCTCCGATTTCGTGTTGATCTTCGCCGTGGCGCTCGGGCTGGGCGCATTGCTCGCAGCGTCGGTCTTTTGGTTCAACGTCGTGAAGTGGGTAGGCGCGTGCTATCTCGCCTATGTGGGTATTCGATTGCTGCTGTCCAAAGGCACGTTCGACGCCGCGACCGATGAGTCCGATACGAGCGGGGACAGCAACCGCACGATTTTTCTGAAGAGCTTCTTGACTGCGGTGACGAATCCGAAAGGCTATTTGTTTTTCTCGGCGTTCCTGCCTCAGTTCGTTTCGCCGTCGGCATCGCTGGCTCCGCAATATGCCGCGTTGGCCGTGGCGTTTGCACTGCTCGATCTGTCGATCATGTTCGGCTATGCCATGTTCGGCGCCCGCGCGATTCGTTTGCTGAAGCAAGCTGGCGCGCGATGGCTCGAACGCGTGTGCGGCGCGATGCTCGTCGCGCTCGCCGGCTCGCTGGCACTGTATCGGCGGCACGCAGCCTGACTGAAAAGCATGATCGATCTAGGCGCTGCGCCGTACGGATAAGGTATGCGGGCGGCAGCTTGACGCACGGAGAGTCCCGCATACAACGGCCACCAATGCGTGGCCGTTGGCTTTTTCATCCGCGAATTTTGCGTCCGGGATAAGTCGCTCTCGAGAGCGTCTCAAACGTTGCCTCCTTCGCCTGCGTCTGGCGTTTGCTCAATCCGCGGCCCAACAGATAGGCGGACGGGACTCTCAGCACAAGTCGACGCTTGCGATACTCGTCTTTTTGCACTTCGAAGAAGACTGCGTAAGGCGAAACCGCGCCGGCCAATAGACATAGCGAACGTCGCGAACGGATGTCTCGCGCGCCGTATCGGCGCTCAAAAAAGCAAAACCCCGGTTGCGACCGGGGTTTCGTCTTTTACTACGGCCTGCGCTTTTGCGCGGGAACTCGTTTAGGCGACTTCGGCGACCGGCTCCGTGCCGGCGGCTTCGGCCAAGGCGAGCGCCTTGTCCGTCGCTTCCCACGAGAATTCCGGCTCTTCGCGGCCGAAGTGGCCGTATGCCGCGGTCTTCTCGTACACCGGACGCAGCAGATCGAGCATTTGGATGATGCCCTTCGGACGCAGATCGAAGTGCTCGCGAACGAGCGCCGTGATCGTCGCATCCGACACGCGGCCCGTGCCGAACGTGTTGACCATGACCGACGTGGGCTGCGCCACACCGATCGCATACGACACTTGGATCAAGCAGCGCGAAGCGAGGCCCGCGGCCACGATATTCTTCGCCACGTAGCGGCCCGCGTAAGCCGCCGATCGGTCGACCTTCGACGGATCCTTGCCCGAGAACGCACCGCCGCCATGCGGCGCGGCGCCGCCGTACGTATCGACGATGATCTTGCGGCCCGTCAAGCCGCAATCGCCCTGCGGGCCGCCGATGACGAAGCGCCCCGTCGGGTTGACGAGAAACTTGATGTCGCCCTTGACGAGCTCGGCCGGCAACGTCGGCTTGATGACCTCTTCGATCACGGCTTCGCGCAACGCGGACAAGTCGATGTCCGGCGCGTGCTGCGTCGACAACACGACCGTGTCGATCGAATGCGGCTTGCCGTCGACATAGCGCACGGTGACCTGCGATTTCGCGTCGGGACGCAGCCACGGCAGGCGGCCATCGCGGCGCAGGCATGCTTGCCGCTCGACCAGACGGTGCGAGAGGTGGATCGGCAGCGGCATCAACTCGGGCGTTTCGTCGCATGCATAGCCGAACATCAGGCCCTGGTCGCCCGCACCTTGATCGAGGTTGTCGTCATGCGCGCGGTCCACGCCTTGCGCGATGTCGGGCGACTGCTTGTCGTAGGCGACGAGCACCGCACAGCCGCGATAGTCGATGCCGTAATCGGTGTTGTCGTAGCCGATGCGCTTGATCGTATCGCGCGCGACCTGAATGTAATCGACGTTCGCCGTCGTCGTGATTTCCCCGGCCAGCACGACGAGACCCGTGTTGCACAGCGTTTCCGCTGCGACACGCGAGTACTTGTCCTGCGTGAGAATGGCATCGAGAATGGCGTCCGAGATTTGGTCGGCGACCTTGTCGGGATGGCCTTCGGAAACGGATTCGGACGTGAAGAGGTAGTCGTTTGCCACGTTGCAGACTCCTTGGTTACGGTGTTGAGTTCACGTAGCCAGCTTCGGGAGCCTGAAGCGGCGACGCTTTAGCGGATTTCCAATATCGTCGGGCGCTGCTGGCGCTCGGCGCTTCGCCCCGCAAGTTGTCTATTAACTCGGCGAAGCCCGTATTATAGCGGCTTCTCGAAAACGTCACAGAGCGAATTGCCGTGCTTTACCCGTCCTATTCGTCGCATCGAGCGACGTCGCAACCTTCGGCGCCGCCGTCCGCACGAGCGGCCCGGCGCGCAAGCCGGGCCGAGGCAGCACCATGCTGAACCGCCTCGGCACGAAGCTCGCCATCGGCCTGCTCAAGTTTCTGGCGATCTTGCCTTACGGCTTTGTCGCCCGCCTCGGCGACGGCCTCGGCTGGCTGCTCTACCAAATCCCGAGCAAGCGGCGCCGCATCGTCCACACGAACCTTAGGCTCTGCTTCCCCGAATGGAGCGAGCAAAAGCGTGAGGAGATCGCGCAGAAGCACTTTCGGCACGCGATTCGCAGCTACGTCGAGCGCAGCGTCCAATGGTTCGGCTCCCTCGAAAAGCTGAAGAAGCTCGTCCAGGTCGATAGCGAAGTGGATCTGACCGATCCCGACATGCCGCCGACGCTGCTGCTCGGATTTCACTTCGTCGGCATCGAAGCGGGCTCCGTGTTCATCAACGTCGCGCTGCAACGCCAGTGCGCCGCGCTTTACCAGCCCATGTCCAATCCCGAACTCGAGCAAGTCGCCAAAGAGGCGCGTGGCCGGTTCGGCGCCGACATGGCGAGCCGTGCCGAGAGCGCCCGGGTCGTCCTGCGCTGGCTGCGCGAACGCAAACCCGTGATGCTCGGGGCCGACATGGACTACGGCTTGCGCAACTCGACGTTCGTTCCCTTCTTCGGCATTCCGGCCTGCACGCTCACGGCCGTCGGGCGTTTCGCGAAGGTCGGCCATGCGCAAGTCCTGCCGTTCATCGGGGAAGTGCTGCCGAACTACAAAGGTTATCGGCTGAAAGTCTTCAAACCTTGGGACAATTTTCCGACCGGCGACGACGACATCGACGCCCGCCGCATGAATGCGTTCCTCGAAGAGCAGATTCCGCACATGCCCGAGCAGTACTACTGGGTGCACAAACGGTTCAAGACCCGCCCGCCCGGCATGCCGAGCGTCTACGATTAGTCGGCGCCCGGGGCGTCCCTTACAATAGCGCCATCATGAAGCTCAAGTTCACCAAGATGCACGGCGCGGGCAACGACTTCGTCGTGCTCGACGGCTACAGCCGGCCGCTCGCCCTGACGAGCGAGCAGGCGCGCGCCCTGGCCGACCGGCATTTCGGCATCGGCGCCGATCAACTGCTGTTCGTCGAGCGTCCGACGGTCGAAGGCGCCGATTTCAAGTACCGCATCTTCAATTGCGACGGCGGCGAAGTGGAGCATTGCGGCAACGGCGCCCGCTGCTTCGTCAAATTCGTCCAAGATAAGGGACTGACCGACAAGCGCAGCGTGCGCGTGCAGGTCCACGGCGGCCTCATTACCCTCACGACGCAGGAGAACGGCGAAGTCGTCGTCGATATGGGCCGCCCCGTGTTCGATCCGGCGCGCGTGCCGTTCGATACGAGCGGCCTCGCCGGCCGTCCGGAAGGCGCGGATACGCTGTGGCCGCTCGAGATCGGCGGCGACACGCATTGGATTTCGGTCGTGTCGATGGGCAACCCCCACGCCGTGCAAGTCGTCGATGATGTCCGTACGTTCCCCGTGGCCGAAATCGGCCCGAAAACGGAACATCACGCGCGCTTTGCCCAGCGCGTGAACGCGGGCTTCATGCAAGTGCGCTCGCGCCACGAGATCGCGCTGCGCGTGTTCGAGCGCGGCGCCGGAGAAACGCTCGCCTGCGGAACGGGCGCTTGCGCGGCCGTCGCGGCCGGCATTCGGCGCGGCTTGCTCGATTCGCCCGTCACGGTCCATGCGCTCGGCGGCACGCTGACGATCGCATGGGACGGCGCGCGCGACGAGGCGTCGCCGCTGTTGATGTCGGGCCCGGCCACCACGGTTTTCGAAGGCGAAATCGACCTCGCCGGCTAATGCCGCCGCGGATACCGATACGCCGCCCTTTTCGCTCACCCGCTGTTTGCTCGCCCTTTGCCGAAACCATGAACGATCGCGAAGTCGCCGACTATCTGCTCGCCAATCCCGAATTCTTCTCCCAGCACGCCGAGTTGCTTGCGGCCATTCGCCTCGCGAATCCGCACGGAAAAGCCGCCGTCTCGCTGCAAGAGCGCCAAATGGACATGCTGCGCGAGAAGAACAAGCTGCTGGAGCGGCGCCTGGCCGAGCTTTTGCGCTACGGCCACGAGAACGACGGCATCGCGGCCAAATTCAACCGATGGACGGCCCGTGTGATCGCCGAGCGCGACGCGCATGCGCTGCCTCGCACCGTCTCGCAAGGCTTGATGGAAGTGTTCGACGTGCCGCAAGCCGCGCTGCGCCTATGGGACGTGGCCGATACCTACCGGGACGCCGAATTCGCGCGGCAAGTGGGCGAGGAAGTGCGCTTGTTCGCGAATGGGCTCGATGCGCCGTATTGCGGCGCGAATACCGGCTTCGAGGCGGCGCAATGGTTGAATGCGGGCGAGTATGCCGGCGCCGCCGCGGCAGGTGACGCAACGGCGGCAAGCGAGGGCGCCGGCGTCCAATCGGTCGCGCTGCTCGCCCTGCGCGAGCCTCGCGCGGCCGGCGGCGGCGCGGCGCAAGGCGACGAGGAAGGCGCGACGACGGCATCGAGCGCCCCGGCGTTCGGCCTGCTGGTCATGGGCTCGCCCGATCCGCGCCGCTTCCACGATGGCATGGCGACCGATTTTCTTCTGCAGATCGGCACGCTGGCGAGCGCGGCGCTGTCCCGCCTGCTCGCGCGATAAACGCGGCCGGTTCGCGGCCCGCGCTGCCGATCCCAACGAGAGCGATCCGACCTTGTCCTCGCCCGACTCCGAACTGATCGCGCAATACCTGGCGGGCCTCGCCCATGCGCGCCGGCTGTCCGATCACACGCTGCGCAGTTACGCGCACGAGTTGGAAATGCTCGTGCAGTTGGCGAACGGCCGGCCGCTCGCCAGCCTCTCGGCCACCGACATGCGCGGCGCCGTCGCGAAAGCGCATGGAAGCGGCCTGTCCGCGCGGTCGATCGCGCACCGCCTCTCCGCCTGGCGGGCGTTCTACCGCTGGCTGGCCGAACGCGCGGAGCTCCCGGCCAATCCGGTCGCGGCGGTGCGCGCGCCCAAGCAGCCGAAGCGGCTCCCGAAGGCGTTATCGGTCGAGGATGCCACGGCGCTCATGGAAGCGAGCGCGGCCGAGAACGCCGAAGGCTTGCGCGACCACGCGATCCTCGAGTTGTTCTACTCGTCCGGGCTGCGGCTTTCCGAACTCGTCGGGCTCGATGCGGTCTTCGCCGAAGGCGACGGATATCGCTCCGCCGGCTGGCTCGATCGCGAATCCGCCGAAGTCACGGTGCTCGGCAAAGGCCAACGGCGGCGGACGGTGCCCGTCGGCAGCAAGGCCATGGAGGCCCTCGCCGCCTGGCTCTCGGTTCGAGGCCAATTCGTCAAGGCCGATCCGCATCCGCTCTTTCTATCGGTGCGCGGTGCGCGCATGTCGCCGAACGTCGTGCGCGAGCGCGTCAAGCGCGCCGCGCTGCGGGCCGGCATCCCCGCGAACGTTCACCCGCACGTGCTGCGCCATTCGTTCGCGACGCACGTGCTGCAATCGAGCGGCGACCTGCGCGCCGTTCAAGAACTGCTCGGCCACGCGAGCGTAGCCGCGACGCAAATTTATACGTCGCTCGACTTTCAACATCTCGCGCGGATTTACGATACGGCCCACCCGCGCGCCAAGAAGCGCAACTGACGCTTGGCTTCGCTGACGCCGGCGCTCGCTGCGCAAGCCGAACCGCGCCGCATGCGGGCCTCGCTGGCGCCGCGTCGACGCCGCTCTACTTCGTTTTCTCAGACTGACCGATGAACACCGTAACGCTCAAGCCCTCGAAGGAAAAATCGCTGCTGCGCCGCCACCCGTGGGTGTATGCGAACGCTATCGAACGCATCGAGGGCAAGCCCGCGCTAGGCGCCACCGTCGTCGTGCGCGCCCACGACGGCCGATTTCTCGCTCGCGCGGCCTACAGCCCTCACTCGCAGATCCGCCTGCGCGTCTGGAGCTTCGACGAGGGCGAACCGATCGACCATGCGTTCTTCAAACGGCGCGTGCAACGCGCACTGGCGCACAGGCAAGCGTTCGTGCGCGACACGGGCGCGGTGCGGCTCGTCTTCGGCGAAGCCGACGGCCTGCCCGGCCTCATCGTCGATCACTACGTAGAGGATGCCCCCGCGGGCGCCGCGCGCGGCCAGCTCGTCTGTCAGTTCATGGCGGCCGGCGTGGAGGCTTGGAAGGAGGCCATCGTCGCGGCGCTCGTCGGCGCGACCGGCTGCCCGAACGTCTACGAACGCTCGGACGTGTCGATCCGCGAGAAGGAGGGCCTCGCGCAAACCACGGGCGTGCTGGCCGGCGACGCACCACCCGACACGCTCATCGCGCGAGAGAACGGAGTGCGTTACCACGTCGACGTGCGCGCCGGACACAAAACCGGCTTCTACGTCGACCAGCGCGAGAACCGCGCGCTCGTGCAAGCCTACGCGTCCGGCCGCGACGTGCTCAACTGCTTCTGCTATACGGGCGGCTTCTCGCTCGCGGCGCTCGGCGGCGGCGCCAATCGCGTCGTCTCGATCGATTCATCGGGCGAAGCGCTGGCCCTCGCCCGGGCCAACGTCAAAGCCAACGGGTTCGATGCCGAGCGGGCGCAATGGCTCGACGCGGATGCGTTTCGCACGCTGCGCAGCCTCGTCGACGAAGGCCAGCGGTTCGACCTCGTCGTGCTCGACCCGCCGAAGTTCGCGCCGGCGCGCGAGCATGTCGAGCGCGCCGCACGGGCCTACAAGGACATCAATTTGTCCGGCTTTCGCCTGCTGCGCCCGGGCGGGCTGCTGTTCACCTATTCGTGCTCGGGCGCGATCGATGCGGACTTGTTCCAAAAGATCGTCGCCGGCGCGGCGGCCGACGCGCGCGTCGATGCGCGGATCCTGAAGCGCTTGGGCGCCGGCTTGGACCATCCGCTCCTGGCAGCCTTCCCGGAAGGCGAATACTTGAAAGGCCTGCTGTTGCAAATCGTCTGAGCGCCCCCATCTTGCGATGACGCCTTTCGTCCGGCGGCCCGCAGCCGCGGCTCGGTCGGTCCGGGCCGCAGCTTGCTAAGCGTTCCCTAGGGGCGTGAGCCATGGCAAGCGGCGCCCGGCGCGAACGCGCGCTCGCCGGTATGCTTCAATATTTTCGTGGCCGGCTCGCTTGAACCGTCCCTGATTTTCGACCCATAGGCGATGAACATGACTCCCGTCACCATCTTGACCGGCTTCCTCGGCAGCGGCAAAACCACGCTGCTCAAGCGCATCCTCAACGAAAAGCACGGCATGAAGATCGCCGTGATCGAAAACGAGTTCGGCGAGGAGAACATCGACAACGAGATCCTCGTTCAAAATCAGGCCGAGCAGATCGTGCAGATGAGCAACGGCTGCATTTGCTGCACGATTCGCGGCGATTTGGCGCGCGCGCTCGGCGATCTCGCCGAACGCAAGCGTTCGGGCGAGATCGCGTTCGACCGTGTCGTGATCGAAACGACGGGCTTGGCCAATCCCGGCCCGGTGGCGCAAACCTTCTTCATCGATAGCGCGATTTCCGACGAATTCATGCTCGATGCGATCATCACGCTCGTCGACGCCAAGCATGCCAACGCGCAGCTCGACGAGCACGAGGTCGTGCAGCGCCAAGTGGGCTTCGCCGACCGGCTGTTCATCACGAAATCGGATCTCGTCGACGAAGCCGTGCTGGCCGATTTGCGGCACCGCCTGATCCACATGAATCCGAAAGCGGCGATCAAGGTCGTCAATTTCGGCGAAGCCGATATCAAGGAAATCTTCGATCTGCGCGGCTTCAATCTGAACGCCAAGCTCGAGATCGACCCGGACTTCCTGGCCGAGGACGACCACGCTCACGCGCATCACGGCCACGACCACGGCCATGATCACGAGCACGGCCATGAGCATTGCGATCACGACCACGGCCAATGCACCCACGAGGGCCATGCGCACCACCATCACGCGCATCACGACGATCGCATCAAGTCGTTCGTCTATCGCAACGACCGCGCGTTCGACCCGAACAAACTCGAGGATTTCCTGGGCGGCGTGCTGCAGATCTACGGCGAGCGCCTGCTTCGCTACAAGGGTGTGCTCTACATGAAGGGCGTAGACCGCAAGGTCGTGTTTCAGGGCGTGCATCAAATGATGGGAAGCGACCTCGCGGCCAAATGGCTGCCGGCCGAGAAGAAGACCAACAAGATGGTCTTCATCGGCATCGATCTGCCGCAAGATCTCATTACCGACGGCCTGGACGCCTGCCTCGCGTAAGATCGGCCCGCCACGTGGGATGGCGCACGCGGACGCACGCCCCAACGTTCGCTTTTTGAGCGTGCGCGCGCTATATTTTCGTGATATTAGGGGCGCGCCGGCAGGGTTTTCTCTGTTGCGGCGCCCAAGATCGATTCAGTTACAATACGTCCCCGCCGCCAGGGCGGCGGGTAATGGAACGGCGCCGGAAAACCTTATCCGGGCAAGGCCGAAACATAAACCAAAGAGACACCGAAAGACGCCGCATCGAAGCTCGTGTTCGAATTCGCGAGCAGCGGTGCTGCAATGCCGTATCGAATGGGTAGGAGCACCCGAGGATCGGTTTCCAGAGGAGTTCGGCCCCGCATCGGCGCGACGGCGTCTTGACGGCCACCGGGCCGCGGGCGTCAGCGCCTTCAAGGCACCGCTTGCGGGCAATACGAAAGTGCGGGCAATATGTATGGGTTTTGCCTCACATTGAAGAAGCACGCAGATGACGACGAAACGACTCTTGACCGAAGCCGAAATCCTGAAGATGAGCGATAAGGATTACATGAATGAAGATCAGCTCGCTTTCTTCAGGAACAGGCTCGAACAGCTGCAGGCGGAAATTCTCCGCAACGCCGGGCAAACGACGGAAAACCTGCGCGAGACGGTGATCGTTCCCGACCCGGCCGATCGCGCGACGATCGAAGAAGAGCATGCGCTCGAGCTGCGCACGCGCGACCGCGAGCGCAAGCTGCTGAAGAAGGTGCAGCAATCGCTCGCGCGCATCGATTCCGGCGATTACGGCTGGTGCGAGGAAACGGGCGAGCCGATCGGCATTCCGCGTCTGCTCGCACGGCCCACGGCTACGCTGTCGCTCGAGGCGCAAGAGCGCCGCGAGCTGCGCCAGAAGCTGTTCGGCGACTGAAGCGCTCAAAGCGCGGCCGCTCGCGCCGCGCGCATTTACGCTGCTTCTCATGAGGCGCGCGGTACTCCGCGCGCTTTTTGTTTTATGGGCGGGCCGTCCCGGGCAGATGGTATCCGTCCGCTCCGCACATCGAGCGGACGTCGCCGCCGCCGGCGCGGCGCCGGCATGGATTCGGCAAAGCTTACCGATGTTTGCCGACGATTCGGCCCTTCGACACGCCTCGCCTCTGCGCCGGCCCGCTCGTACCGACGAACGCAGACGCCGCCCCTTGATAAACCCGCGTACGCCCTAAAATGGGCTCAATGTGCTCGCGCATCAGGGCACGCTCGAGCACACGCTTGCGCGTGACGCCACCCGTTTTCCGCTCGCGCGGCGAAGCGCCGCCGAGCCCCTTCCGTATCCTCGAGGAATGCACCATGGAGCAATATCACGGCACGACGATCGTCTCCGTGCGCAACGGCGACAAAGTTGCGCTCGGCGGCGACGGCCAAGTGACCCTCGGCAACATCGTCATGAAAGGCGGCGCCAAGAAGGTGCGCCGCATTTATAACGGTAAGGTTCTCGTCGGGTTCGCCGGCGGCACGGCCGATGCCTTCTCCCTGCTCGATCGCTTCGAGGCCAAGCTCGAAAAGCATCAGGGCAATCTGACGCGCGCCGCCGTCGAGCTCGCCAAGGACTGGCGCACCGACCGCATGCTGCGCCGGCTCGAAGCGATGCTGATCACGGCCGACGCGCAGACGACGCTCGTCATCACCGGCAACGGCGACGTGCTCGACCCCGAAGGCGGCATTTGCGCGATCGGCTCGGGCGGTGCCTATGCGCAGGCGGCGGCGCGTGCGCTTGCCGAAAATACCGCGCTGTCGCCGCGCGAGATCGTCGAGAAGTCGCTCGCGATCGCCGGCGACATGTGCATCTACACGAACCATAACCGCGTCATCGAGACGATCGAGTGAGTGAGGTAAGCAACCGATGAGCACCATGACCCCGGCCGAGATCGTCTCGGAACTCGACAAACACATCATCGGCCAGAACAAGGCGAAGAAAGCCGTCGCTGTCGCGCTTCGCAATCGCTGGCGCCGGCAGCAAGTGGCCGAACCGCTGCGCCAGGAAATCACGCCGAAGAACATTCTGATGATCGGCCCGACGGGCGTCGGCAAGACCGAGATCGCCCGGCGCCTGGCCAAGCTCGCCGACGCGCCGTTCATCAAGATCGAAGCGACGAAGTTCACGGAAGTCGGCTATGTCGGCCGCGACGTCGACAGCATCGTTCGCGACCTCATCGAAATCGCGCTGAAGCAAACGCGCGAGTCCGAAATGCGCAAGGTCCGCTCGAAAGCGCAGGACCAGGCCGAAGACCGCATCCTCGACATTCTGCTGCCGAGCGCGCGTCCCGTCGGGTTCGGCGCCGCGACCGAAGCGTCGAGCAGCGACACGTCAACGCGTCAGACGTTTCGCAAGCGCCTGCGCGAGGGTCAGCTCGACGATAAGGAAATCGAGCTCGACGTCGAAATGCCGCAGGCAGGCATGGACATCATGGGGCCGCCGGGCATGGAGGACATGACCGAGCAGATTCGCTCGATGTTCGCGAACCTCGGCGGCGGCAAGAAGACGCGCCGCAAGCTCAAGGTCAAGGAAGCGCTGAAAGTGCTGACCGACGAGGAAGCCGCAAAGATGCTCAACGACGAGGAAGTGAAAGCCAAAGCCGTGCAGAACGTCGAGCAAAACGGCATCGTATTCCTCGACGAGATCGACAAGATCGCCTCGCGCAGCGAAGCGGGCGGCGCCGAAGTATCGCGCCAGGGCGTGCAGCGCGATTTGCTTCCGCTCGTCGAAGGCACGACGATCAATACGCGCTACGGGATGGTGAAGACCGATCACATCTTGTTCATCGCGAGCGGGGCGTTCCACTTGTCGAAGCCGAGCGATCTGATCCCCGAGCTGCAAGGGCGCTTCCCGATTCGCGTGGAACTCGACTCGCTGTCCGTCGAAGATTTCGAATCGATCCTCGTCGCGACCGATGCGAGCCTCGTCAAGCAATATCAGGCGCTGCTCTCGACCGAAGATGTCGAGCTCGAATTCGCCCCCGAGGGCATCAAGCGCATGGCGGAGATTGCCTTCTCCGTCAACGAGCGTACCGAAAACATCGGTGCGCGCCGGCTTTACACCGTCATCGAAAAGCTGCTCGAGGAAGTCTCGTTCGCGGCCGGCAACCATGCCGGCCAGAAGGTGACGATCGACGCCGCCTACGTCGATCGCGCGCTCGGCGAAGTCGCGCAAAGCGAAGATTTGTCGCGGTACGTGCTCTAGCGTCGCTGTCCAAGCCTCGGCCGGAGTCTTCGGACTTCCGGCCTCGGCTCGCTGCACCGTCGGCGGCCGTCCACTAAAATGCGGCATCGCCCTCACCGAGGAGAACCGCCGATGCCGCAGCCGTCCGACGCATTCACGCTCACGCCGATCGGCCACATTCGATCCGCACTCGACGATCTATCCATCGCCCCTCGGCAAGGCCGCGAAGGCGCACCGGATGCATGGATCGAACTCGATCCGCAATACGCCCAAGGATTGCAAGGCTTATCGGCCGGCGACGAGATCATCGTGCTCGCATGGTTTCACCTCGCAGACCGCACGAAACTCGCCGTGCATCCGCGGGCCGAACGCGACCGCCCATTGACGGGCGTCTTCGCGACGCGCGCACCGCATCGCCCCAATCCCGTCGGACTACATCGCGTAACGGTGCGCGAAATCGACGGAACCCGGCTGCGCGTCGGCCCCATCGAAGCGATCGACGGCACGCCCATCGTCGATATCAAGATTGCGATCGAAACCGACGATTAGCCTGCGGCGCGAAGCCTCGATAAACGACCGATACGGGTCGCGATAACGGGATCTCGTCTGATTTCAAACGAACAGCGCGATTTGAGACGCATTGGCGTCGATGATCGAGTCCCCACCGCACGGTGGGTCAACCGCAGTTCGTTCTGAAAGGAGGCAAATCCGTGAGCGTTTCATTCAACCGCGCGGCAAAGCATCACGTTCGGTCAGTCATTGCGGCCGCCGCATCGCTTTTGTATGTCGGTCTGTCGGCGAACGCGGCGCAGGCCGCGCGCGCCCCGCTGGCTCCGCAGGTTCAACTCGCAGACGGCATCGTGGAAGGCGTGAAGTTGCGAGGCAAGCACAAAGACGTGCGCGTCTTTCGCGGCATACCCTATGCAGCGCCGCCGATAGAAGACTTTCGGTTTCGAGAGCCGCAGCCCGTCGCGCGTTGGGCCGGCGTGCGCAATGCGCGACAGTTCGGGCCTCGCTGCATGCAGTCGGCCGTCGCAGGCAAGCCGGATTTCCGATCGGCTGCCATGAGCGAAGACTGCCTCTACCTCAACGTTTGGACAGGCGCGAAGGGCGCCGACCAAAAGCTCCCGGTGCTCGTCTATTTTCATGGGGGCGCATTCGTGTCGGGAGATGGCTCCGAACCGCGCTACGACGGCGCGAACCTCGCGTCGCGAGGCATGATCGCCGTGACCGTCAATTACCGGCTAGGGGCCTTCGGCTTCCTCGCCCCGCCCGGGGCTGCCGGCGAGTCGTCGCACGGCACGGCGGGCAACTACGGGCTGCTCGATCAGGTCGCGGCGCTGCGCTGGGTGCGCGATAACATCGCTCAGTTCGGGGGCGATCCGTCCAAGGTGACGATCGCCGGCAATTCGGCCGGCGCGGATGCGGTCAGCGCGCACATGGCCTCGCCGCTCTCGCGCGATTTGTTCGCGCGGGCGATCGGTCAAAGCGGCGCCGCCTTCGCGCCGAACGCCATATGGACGCGCGAACAGGCCGAGCGCGCGGCGCAGGAATTCTCCGCTCGAGTCGGCGCTTCGTCGCTGCAACAGCTGCGGTCGCTGCCGGCGCGAACGTTGCTCGCAGCGACCGCGCAGCCGCTGCGATCGGATAAGCCTGTGACGTTCCGGCCGAGCATCGACGGGTACTTTCTGACAGAGTCGCCCGAGCAGGTGTTCGCACGCGGCGGGCAAGCGCACGTTCCTTTGATGGTCGGGTCCAACGCGCACGCGCCGGCCCAGGCGGTTACCGCGCCGGTCGAGGAACATCGCGTCATATCGCTCAAGGAACGTCTGACGAAGTTCGTCGATCGAGTGGATGAGACGCTCGCCCACTACCCCGGCGATGCCAGCGTCAGCCTCGGCACGCATCGGTGGATGGACGCGCACCGGCAGACGGGCCAGGCGCCGGTGTTTTATTACCGCTATGCGCACGAGATGCCGCCCAAAACGACAGCTCACGAAGCGGCGACAGCCGATGCAGCACCGTCCGCGGGCACGGCCGAACCGCCGATGCTCGGCGCTTTTCATGACGCGCAGGTGCCGTATTCGCTCGGCAACTTGGACGGACAGCGGCGCTTCGCTTGGACCGCGGCCGATTACGACGTGTCACGCGTCTTCTCGCGGTACCTCGAGCAATTCGTCAAAACGGGGGATCCGAACGGCGGCCAGGCCGGCAACGATGGCCCGTCCGCCAGCGAGCCGCAACCCCGAAATGCCGGCTCGGTGCCTAGCTGGCCGGCCGTCCGCGTCGATCATCAAGGGACACTGCTGCAGCTCGTCGGCGAGAACACGCGCTCGGTCCGGGACCAACCCGCATCGCCGCAAGATCTCGCTCAACAGCAAGCCGCCGGGGAACCGAACTCCGGCGGCACGGCCTCGTTCGCTCGGTAAAACACGCTAGGGCGAGCGCCTAGGCGCTTCCACGGCCGCCGCGGCCGCGGCGGCCGGACTGCGTCGGGGCATCGGTAAGACGTTCCTCTCACCGTCTCACTGCCTCACCGGCCGCTTCGCCAGTTTTCTCTGCAGCGTGCGCCGGTGCATGTTCAACGCGCGCGCGGTGGCCGAGATGTTCCCGCCGTTCTCCGCCAGCGCACGCTGAATGTGCTCCCATTCGAGCCGTGCGACGGAAAGCAGCGCGGGGTGCTCGATCGCCGCCTCGGCTTGCGCCGCGCTGGCTTCTGTCTGCAGCGCGGCCAGAATCGATTCGACGTTCGCCGGCTTCGCCAAGTAGTTGTCGGCGCCGTCCTTCACGGCTTGCACCGCCGTGGCGATGCTCGCGTAGCCCGTCAGAACGAGCATCCGCGCGTCGGGCTGCAGGTCGCGCAGCGGCGCGACGAGGCTCAAGCCCGAATCGCTGCCCAAATGCAGATCGACCGTGACGAAGTCGAACTTATGATGGTTCGCGAGCGCGATCGCCTCCTCGGCGTTGTGCGCCTGGTGTGTCGTGAAGCCGCGCCGGGTCAACCCGCGAGCCAAGATGCCCGAGAAGACCTCGTCGTCGTCGATGACGAGAAAATTGTTGCCACTCATGGTTGATTCTCCTTATCCGATGAAGAGAGCGCGGCGTGCCGCGGTTGTCCGTCGTCCTTGGCCGCGGGCACGCGCAGCACGGCCCGCGTGCCGCGCGACTCGCCGTCGAGCAAGTCGATCGATCCGTTCAGGCGCGAAGCCGCCGCAAACGCGAGATACAGCCCGACACCGTGCCCGCCTTGCGTGCTGTCGACGGGGGTGCTGCCGAGTTTCGTGCGTAGCGCCGGTGAAATGCCCGGCCCCGAGTCGCAAACCTCGAATTCGATGAAACCGTCCCTGACGGCGGCGGCAAGCGTGACGCGATCCGGGCTCACGCGCGCGGCGTTGTCGAGCAAGATGGTCAAGATTTGCCCGACCGCGGCCGTTTCGTCGAGCCAGGCATCCGTGGCCGCATCGCCGGTCCTCACGAACTTCACATGCGGATGGCGCAAGCGCCATTGTTCCCCGAAGCTCGAAAGCCATGCGTCGAGCCGCTCGCGAGCCGGCGACACCGACGCGCGGGTGCGCAGCCGCGCCAGCGCCGACGTACACAGCGTCATTTGCTGTTCGAGCAGCGCGAAATCGTCGGCGTAGGGGGCAAGCGCGGCGTCGCTGCGTGCGGCGTCGCGCAACTCCTCGGTCAACATGGCGATCGTCGAAAGCGGCGTCCCCATTTCGTGCGCCACCGTCGCGGCCTGCACGCCGAGCGCCACGGCCCGCTCGTCTCGCAAGAGCCGCTGCTGGGCGTCGCCGAGCGCGGCGTCGCGCTGGCGCAGCGCGCTGGACATCCTCGCGACGAACCAAGCGATGAGCCCGACGCTCACCATGAAGTTCACCCACATGCCGGTCCGGTAGTAGTCGAACAGGTTCGCGGGATTGTCCATGTTCAGCGGGACCGAATCGAACCCGAGCGCGATGTAGCAGCACATTGCGAATACCGCGAGCCAAATCATGTGCCGCCACGGCAGTACCGCCGCCGCAATCGCCAGCGAGGGCAAGTACAGCGAGACGAACGGGTTCGTCGTGCCGCCCGATAGAAACAGCAGCGCCGAGAGCGCACCCAGATCGACCCACAGTTGCCCGAGCAGCTCCAGATCGGTTTCGGGGCGCGCGCCGGCGACGCGCAGCCACGTAGCCGCGTTGAAGATCGCTTCGAGGGCGATGATGATGAGCATCGCCGGCAAGGGCAGATGCACGCCGAAGAACTGCTGGACGACGGCGATCGTGACGAGCTGACCGATGATCGCCAGGCAGCGCAGCCAAAAAAGGTGGCCGAGGTTCACGCGGCCGGTATTCGTAATACGATGCATCTCGGTTCAGTGGTGAAGTGATCGCCTTCATCGCCCGGCAGGGCCGGCATCGCCCGCCCCGCCACGGCCGCTCGAGGCGGCAAGCGCATCCGCATAGCAGGCGGGGCACAGACACCTCGAAAGCGGCGTCCCCGCCGGCCGCGCCTCGTCCGGCAGCGGCGGCATGCCCGCACACCAGCAGTCGAACGGCCGCGTCGATCTGCCGCAATCGAACGCGACGTCGCAACGCGGGCAACGCGCGCTCGAACGCGACACGGCGCCCGGCAGGCGGTCAGAAGCATCCATGGACGACAGCGTCACGAAAAGCAAGAAAATATGTCGTAAAAACAACACGGTCGAATCGATGATGCCAGCCTTCGGGGCACGGCGCATGCATCTGTATCAAAGAATCGGCGCGTCATACCGGCACTGCGGCCAAAAACCGCGGCTGCGTTTCTCACTCCTGTACAATTGGCGCCTGTTTTCGCCCCCCCGTTTGAACCGTTGCCTGCCGAGCTTGCCGCCATGTCCGAGCCCCTCGACCTCGCCCAGATCGCGCCTACGCTGAAAGCCGAGATTCTGGCCGAGGCATTGCCCTATATCCGCCAATATCACGGCAAAACCGTCGTCATCAAATACGGCGGCAATGCAATGACCGAGGAGCGTCTGAAGCAGGGCTTCGCCCGCGACGTGATTTTGCTCAAGCTCGTCGGCATCAACCCGGTGATCGTGCACGGCGGCGGGCCCCAGATCGATCAGGCGCTCAAGAAGATCGGCAAGCAAGGCACGTTCATCCAAGGCATGCGCGTGACCGACGAAGAAACGATGGAAGTCGTCGAGTGGGTGCTCGGCGGCGAAGTGCAGCAGGACATCGTCACGCTGATCAACCACTTCGGCGGCCATGCCGTCGGCCTGACCGGCAAAGACGGCGGCCTCATCCACGCGCGAAAGCTGATGATGCCCGACCGCGACAATCCGGGGCAGTACGTCGACATCGGCCAAGTCGGCGAAGTCGAATCGATCAATCCGGCGGTCGTGCGCGCGCTGCAGGACGATGCGTTCATCCCCGTCATCTCGCCGATCGGTTTCGGCGAAGACGGCCTGTCCTACAACATCAATGCCGATCTCGTGGCCGGCAAGCTCGCCGTCGTCCTTAACGCGGAAAAGCTCGTCATGATGACGAACATCCCCGGGGTCATGGACAAATCGGGCAATCTGCTCACCGATCTATCGGCGCGCGAGATCGACGCGCTGTTCGAGGACGGCACGATTTCGGGCGGCATGCTGCCCAAGATCGCGTCGGCGCTCGACGCGGCCAAGAGCGGGGTGCGCTCGGTTCACATCATCGACGGACGCATCGAACACTCGGTCCTGCTCGAAATCCTGACCGAACAGCCGTTCGGCACGATGATCCGCTCGCACTGAGCTTCTCGGCGCCGGGGCCGGCGAGCGCCAGCGCTTGCCGCCGGGCGCCGCTTCGGAGTACAAGCCGATGTCCTCGTTGCCGCCGCCCCGCAGGCAAGGCCGCGCGCGCCCGCGCGCAGGCAGCCCGGTTTGGCTTTTCGATCTCGACAATACGCTGCATCACGCCTCGCACGCCATCTTCCCCGCGATCAACGCGGCCATGACGCGCTATATCGTCGATGCGCTCAGCGTCGAAACCGCCGAAGCCGACAGCCTGCGGCTGCGCTACGTCAAGCGCTATGGCGCGACGCTGCTCGGGCTCGCACGCCACCATCCGATCGACCCGCACGATTTCCTGAGGGTCGTTCATACCTTCCCCGATTTACCCGACATGGTGCGCGCCGAGCGCGGCATCGCGCGGCTCGTCGCTTCGCTGCCGGGGCGCAAAATCATTCTGACGAACGCGCCTGAAACCTACGCCCGCGCGGTGCTCGCGCATATCGGGATAGAGCGGCTTTTCGAGCGCGTCATCGCGATCGAGCACATGCGCCGGCGCCGGTCCTGGCACGCGAAGCCCGATCTCGCGATGTTGCGGCGCGTGCTGCGCGACGCGCGTGTGCCGCTGGCCGACGCGATCCTCGTCGAGGACACCCGCTCGCATCTAAAGCGCTACCGGCGGCTCGGCATCGGCACCGTCTGGATCGTCGGGCATCTGCCCGCGCCGCGGCGCGAAGACGGCCGTCCCACGCGAATGCCCGGCAGCGGACGCCCTCACTATGTCGATCGTCGCATTCGTTCGCTAAAATCGCTTCGACCGGGTCACGAGGCGGGGCGCAGATGGAGCCGATTCGAGAGCAGCAGCAAGACGCGCAATTAGACCGCGACACGCAAGCAGCGAGCGGCGCGCGCCCACCGCGCATGAAGCCGGGCGAGCGCCGCGTGCATATTCTCCATACGCTCGCCGCAATGCTGGAGACGCCGAAAACCGAAAAAATCACGACGGCCGCGCTCGCGGCGCGGCTCGGCGTGTCCGAGGCGGCGCTTTACCGGCAATTCGCGAGCAAAGCGCAAATGTTCGAAGCGCTCATCGAGTTCATCGAAGGCACCTTCTTCGGGCTCATCAACCAAATCGCCGAAAAAGAGCCGAACGGCGTGCTGCAGGCCCGCGCTATCGGCATGATGCTGCTCAACTTCGCGCAAAAAAACCCCGGCATGACGCGGGTGCTGACGGGCGAAGCGCTCGTGGGCGAGCATGCGCGGCTCGCCGAGCGCGTGGGACAGATGCTCGAGCGCGTCGAGGCATCCATCAAGCAAAGCCTGCGCATGGCACTGATGGATGCGCGCCAGGCCGAGCGCGAAGAAGAGGGGCTAAAGCGCGGCCCTGGCGCGTCGGCCGGCACGCTGCCGGCCGATTACGATCCCGCCATACGGGCCAACCTGCTGGTGAGCTACGTCATGGGCCGCTGGCACCGCTATGCGAGGAGCGGCTTCACGCGCGGGCCGGCGGAACATGCCGATGCCCAGTTGCGGCTCATCTTGCAATAGCCGGCTCTTTCGTCGGCCGCGATTCGGTCGCGACTCACTATGTGAACCGGACGCCGTTCGGCACGAATCGTCGTTAGGCGGAGCAGGTGTGCATCCGCTACGCTATAGCGCGCCTCGTTCCGTTTGCCGGAGTCATGGCGGGGTCGTTGGGGAGTCGATGCGCACTTTCTCGGGGCATGCCAAGACGCAAGAGACCGACGTTCGCCCAGTCATGCAACGCCCAGCTCGCTCCATGCATAAGCACAACGTCGGCGAGCACCATTGACAGTCAAGCACGGGCGGTCGAATCACGATAGGGCTCGTCGTCATGGGTGTAAGGAACACCAGGAAGTCTCGGCAGAAGCAGCGCAAGCGAGCGCGTCGTGCGATGGGGCTGCAACGCCCCGGCCCTGAGCCTCATGAGCCGTCCTTGAATCAGCAACTCTGGTATCGGAACCTCTTTCAGTTCACAGAGTTCGATGCCGCCTGCGCGCTGCGGGAGGGGTTGCAGGAGGAGTCGCTCGGCCTGCCCAACTTGGACGCATGGGGCTGGTCCTTCTTCCTCATGCTGATTTCCGCATTCTTCACAGGCGCTTACGCGAGGACGTTGGAAAAACCGTATCGTTTGCCGAAAGTGCCGCTCGGGCAGTCGTATGGCGCCGGAACGCATAAACCCGACGATGGGCCCGCTTATTCGACGAACGATCTGTACAAACGCTTCGCCACGGCCAGAGGGGATGAACAAGCGCCTTTCACAGGCAGCGCGGCGACGCAACCGGAAAACGCGTTGGCTCCGAGGCGAGAACGCGCGAAGAGAAGCGCCAGCCTTCGCTATCGTCATTCCTCCGGTCACGCGCTGGACCGCCGTCATGGTCACGGTCATCATGACCACCATCATCGCCGCCGCCACCGCCGCCGTCATCAGCGCCGTCACGTCGAAGCAACGCCCGACCCGTTAAAAGATGCGATCGTCTATCCCGAGGAGAGATTGAGTCCTTGGATGAAAGATCTCATCAATTCCGTCGAATCGGTTGCTTCATTGTTCGGACCGGCATTGCGTGAGATCGGATTCGAACCGGACGAGATGATAGATGTCCAAAAAAAAATCTCCGGCACGCAGCATTTATCCATAGCACCCACAAAAATCACGGCGGCCGATTTTGCTATGTATCTCACGGCAACAGGAAACGAGGGAATCGCGTACGAACCGCTGTCGAGTCGGGGACGCGAGCTGGAACGCATCATCACCGAAAAGGGAAGACACGGAGAACATAACTTCTTCGCCAAAGAGGTGCTCAATCCGCTCAAGGCCAAATTAAAAAGCCAAGGCTTACACGCGATCGGAGAAAAATTCGACTGCGAGCATGGACTTTTTCTCGAGCATCGCGCAACGCTTTATCATGTCACGGTCACAAAACCAATCAACGAATCGCCCTACTTCTCGAGAGTGCGGGCAAACACGGGAAACCCGATCAGGGGAGAGCTCGGCACCATCGTCAAAATATCGGGAGCGCCGGATAGGTATCTCGCGATCGCGCCTCATCACCCGGATATGGTCATCGCGGTCCCCGACCCGCACTCCGAAGAGGGGCGTACGTGGCTGGCGTCGCTGGGAGCGCAGTTGTTCTTCAGCAACCCGAGCGCGTTTCCTAGCGGATCGACGTTCTCGGTCGTCGAGGAAGACGCCAGGAATATCCCTCACCCTAGCCATACCCTCCGCGGCGCCGTCTTTCATACCATCAACCCCATCATCAGCGGGACGATGCGGCACATGACAGAGTTGGTGATCAACGAGACGCCGGGGGATAGGCTAATCAACCGGTTACTCGGTTTCATTCCGTTCTATGACGTCGCGAAAGCCGTCGTGAACGCGGAATATGAAAAGGCGATCGTATTTCTAGGCTTTGAATTGGTTCCCTATGTGGGCAAAGGCGCCAAAGCGTTGTTCAAGACGACGTTCAGGGGGTTTGCCGCACGCGCCGCAGCCGACAAAGTCGCGCGTTTGGCGAGCAAAGGAAACAAGATCGTCTCGTCCATCAAGGACGAATTCGGCTCCGACATCGTCGACGCCGCCGTGAAAAAATCCAAGGGGAAGGAATAGCCGTTCATGGCGAAAATTGGGGCAGTTACGCTGGCGCGCGCGTTGCGCAGCGGCTCGCGCGATGCGAAAACGCAAGCTCGGCGCGGTCCGAGAAGCCCACAGCCCACCGCCCACCGCCCGCAATCGCCGATGGCGCATCATCGCGATTTCCGCTATGCTTTGCGCTCCATTGCCTTGAGCGAATCTGACCGCCGGTGCGCCCCGTGCTCGCTGTGTTCGATCAGGACTGCGCAAGGCAGCGCGCCGATTTGTCGACTCGATTGCGGGCGCGCGAACCTCAGCACGGAACGCTGCGGTTCACTATAAATGCGGCTAAAGAGGTCGTCAGCCGCGCACTGTCGCCGTCCCGCGCATCGCCGACACCATTTAGCCGCCCTGTTAGAAGGCGGAGCACATGGAATCGATCGGCATCGTCGCGCCACAAAGCATGCACTTCAACGAGCCGCTTGCGCTGCAAAGCGGAGCGACGCTGCACGGCTACGACCTCATGGTCGAGACGTACGGCACGCTCAACGCCGCGCGCACCAACGCCGTGCTCGTCTGTCACGCGCTCAATGCCTCGCATCACGTCGCGGGCGTCTACGAAGGCGAGCCGAAGAACGTCGGCTGGTGGGACAACATGGTCGGCCCCGGCAAGCCGCTCGATACGAATCGCTTCTTCGTGATCGGGGTCAACAATCTGGGCTCGTGCTTCGGCTCGACGGGCCCGATGAGTCTCGATCCCGCTACCGGCAAGCCCTACGGCGCGCGTTTTCCTGTCGTCACTGTCGAGGATTGGGTCAATGCGCAGGCACGTCTCGCCGACGCGTTCGGCATCGAGCGGTTCGCCGCCGTGATGGGCGGCAGCCTCGGCGGCATGCAGGCGCTTGCCTGGACGCTCATGTACCCCGACCGCGTGGGTCACTGCATCGTCGTGGCCTCGACACCGAAGCTGTCCGCACAGAACATCGCGTTCAACGAAGTCGCGCGCTCCGCGATTCTCTCCGATCCCGATTTCCACGGCGGCGACTATTACGCGCATGGGGTCAAGCCGCGGCGCGGCCTGCGCGTCGCGCGCATGATCGGCCACATCACGTACTTGTCCGACGACGACATGGCGACGAAGTTCGGCCGGGCGCTGCGCCGGCCCGGCGGCCTCGACGACGACTATCGCTTCAGCTTCGACGTCGAGTTCGAAGTCGAATCGTATCTGCGCTATCAGGGCGACAAATTCGCGGACTACTTCGATGCGAACACGTACCTCTTGATCACGCGCGCGCTCGACTACTTCGACCCGGCCAAGGCGTTCGACGGCGACCTCACCGCCGCGCTCGCGCATACGCGCGCGCAATATCTGATCGCGAGCTTCACGACCGACTGGCGTTTCGCGCCCGCACGGTCGCGCGAACTCGTCAAGGCGCTGCTCGACCACAAGCGGCGCGTGACCTACGCCGAGATCGACGCCCCCCACGGGCACGACGCCTTTCTGCTCGACGACGCGCGCTACCACAACGTCGTGCGGGCCTATTACGAACGTATTGCCGAGGAGGTCGGCGCATGAACCAAGCCGCCATCGATTCGCTCGCCGCGCGGGCCGATTTCCGGGCGATCGCCCGCTGGGTCGAACCGAATGCGACCGTGCTCGATCTGGGCTGCGGCGACGGCACCCTGCTCGCGCTGCTCTCCAAGGAGCTCGGCGTGTCCGGCTACGGCATAGAAATCAACGACGCAGGCGTGCTCGCGTGCGTCAAACAAGGCGTCGACGTCATTCAGCAGAATCTCGAGGACGGCCTGCGGCTGTTCGAGGACGGCAGCTTCGATTTCGCGATCCTCTCGCAGACGTTGCAGACGATCCATCAAACGGCCGCGATCTTGCGCGAGACGGTGCGCGTCGGCAAGGAGTGCATCGTGTCGTTCCCGAACTTCGGCTACTGGCCTCACCGGTTGTCGGTGCTGCGCGGAAGCATGCCTGTCTCGAAATCGCTGCCGTATCAGTGGCACAACACGCCGAACGTGCGCGTGCTGACGATTCGCGATTTCGAGGCGCTTGCACCTGAAGTCGGCATCGAGATTCTCGACCGCGTCGTGCTGCACGGCGGCCGCGCGGTGCGTTGGGGCGCGAACTGGCGTGGTAGTCTTGCGGTCTACCGCGTCAGGCGCGGCCCGAGCGGGGCCGCGGTGGGCTGAACGCGCCGCATCGAAGAGGTCGACCATCAAACGAGACATCCCGCCCTCGCCGCACGGCAGCGAAAGCGCCGCCTTGAGCGCGCATGAGGCGCATCCGGGCTGGCGAGCGTTTCTCAACCGGCACATGCTGATCTGCATCTTTCTCGGCTTCACGTCGGGATTGCCGCTGTTTACGCTCGTCTATCTCGTGCAGGCGTGGCTGCGCTCGGAAGGCGTCAATCTGAAGGAAATCGGGCTGTTCGCGCTGATCCAATTCCCCTACACGTGGAAGTTCGTGTGGGCGCCGCTGATGGACCGCTATGTGCCGAGACTGCCGTTCTGGCGCCCCGGGCGCCGCCGCGGCTGGATGCTCGCAACTCAGTTGCTCGTGGCCGGCGCGATCGCCTCGCTCGGGTTCGTCTCGCCGCGCGAATCGATCTGGACCGTGGCCGCGCTGACCGCGCTCGTCGCGTTCTTCGGCGCGAGCCAGGACATCGTCATCGACGCCTACCGGCGCGAACTGCTCACCGATACCGAGCAGGGCCTCGGCAACGCCGTGCACGTCAACGCGTACAAAGTCGCCGCGCTCGTGCCGGGCTCCCTGTCGCTGATTCTCTCCGATCATCTGCCCTGGACGACCGTATTCGCCGCCACCGCGGCGTTCATGCTGCCGGGTCTCGTACTGACGCTCGTCGTGCGCGAGCCCCAAGTGCCGGGCACGCCGCCGAAAAATCTGCGCGAGGCCATCGTCCAGCCGCTCGCCGAGTTCGTGACGCGAGACGGCCTGGCCGCAGCCATGCTCGTTCTCGCGTTCATCTTTCTATATAAGCTCGGCGATACGATGGCGACGACGCTTTCGACGTCGTTCTTTCTCGACATCGGCTTCAACAAGACGGAAATCGGCGTCATCGCGAAAACGACGGCTTTCTGGGCCAGCCTTGCGGGCGGCATCATCGGCGGCGCTTGGCTCGTGAAGATCGGCATCGCGCGCGGGCTCTGGATCTTCGGCATCGTGCAGATCGTCTCTACGCTCGGGTTCGCTTGGCTCGCCAAGATCGGCCCCTCGCCGGCGGCGCTGGCGTTGATCTACGGATTCGAGACCTTCGCGACAGGGCTCACGCTGGCAGCGTTCACCGCCTATATCGCGAGCACGACCGATCCCCGCTATACGGCCACGCAGTTTGCCCTCTTCACGAGCTTGGCATCCGTCCCACGCACGCTCGCTTCCGCGGCGAGCGGCTTCATCGTCGCGAAAATCGGCTGGTTCGACTACTTTCTCGCTTGTGCCGTGCTCGCTGCGCCGGGCATGCTGCTGTTGCCGAAGATCGCGCCTTGGCGCGCACGCGATTGACGCCGCAATGCGATTTGCATTGCTTTAGCCGCATTAACGCGGCTCTTCAATCAGACCAACGAACGCCGCACGATCCGGTGGGGCGGGCTTAATCGCCCAAGCACGATTCCGTTGGTCTGATTTAAAAAATTTACGCCAATTACCGGCACAATCTACATCAGAATCCCTCCCACGCCCTCGCCAGTCAGCGAGGAGTTGTCCTGATACCGGCGTCAGGTTAAATCAGTCCGATATTCAATCATTCAGCAGCATGCTCATTACGCCATTCACGCAATGGCGTCGATGATTTATTCGCGTCTTCAATGCGAAATGCGGTCCGCGCTCATTCCTTTATGACTTAAGAGGATCAAAATGAAGACTCTATCGGCACCGACTCAACGCATTCGTCTCGCGCGCTTGTCGCGCCATCGCACCGCCGCAGCGGCGCTCATCGCCGCCTCCGTCGGTTTGTTCGCGCCGAATGCACTGAACGCAGCGGTCGATCACCCCCCGTTGCAAATCGCCTTGCCCACGGGGGCGATCGAAGGCGCGCGAACATCCTTCAACGACACGCCGTTGCGCGTCTTCCGGGGCGTGCCGTATGCGGCGGCGCCCGTCGGTGAGCTGCGGTGGAAGCCGCCGCAGCCGCTCACGGCGTGGGCAGGCGTGCGGCCAGCCACTGAGTTCGGCGCCCACTGTATGCAGTTGCCGTTGTTTCACGCTGAGATTCGGTCGCGCCGCATGAGCGAGGACTGCCTTTTTTTGAACGTATGGACACCGGCGCGCACCGCCGGCGAAAAGCTGCCGGTACTCGTCTACTTCTACGGAGGCGGGTTCGCCGCCGGCGACAGCTCGGAGCCGAGGTACGACGGCACCGCCCTCGCCTCGCGCGGCATCGTGACCGTCACGGTCAACTATCGGCTGGGCGTGTTCGGTTTCCTCACGCTGCCGGAAATGGAGCGCGAATCAGCCCATGGCGGTGCCGGCAATTACGGGTTGCTCGATCAGCACGCCGCGCTGCGCTGGGTGCGAGAGAACATCGCCAGGTTCGGCGGCGATCCCGATAAGGTCACGATCGGCGGCGAATCGGCAGGCTCCGTTTCCGTCAGCGCCCATATGGCGTCGACGCTCTCGCGCGGGTTTTTCGCACGCGCGATCGGCCAAAGTGGCGCTGCCTTCGGTCCGCTCTCTTTATGGACGCGTCAAGACGCGGTTGCGATGTCCGAAGGCTTCGTTCGAAAGATGAACGCAACATCGCTGAGCGCGCTTCGCGCGATGCCCGCCGAAGCCCTGCTCGAAGGCACCGGCCCCAAGGACAACCCGCAGTTCCTCTTTTGGCCGTCCGTGGACGGCCACTTCTTGACCAAGTCGCTCGAAGCGACGTTCGCGGCCGGCGCACAAGCGCGCGTGCCGCTCCTCGTCGGCAGCAATTCGCACGAGGCGCCGTATACGATGGTCCTCAACGAGCAGCCGCCCACGCCGGAAAATTGGCGGGCGGCGCTCAAGCGGGTATTCGGCCGCTACGCCACCGACGTGCTCGCCCTCTATCCGGGCAACGACGACGACGAAGTACGGCGATCGGCGGGCTCGCTCGCAAGCGATATTTTCATCAGCCACGCCACGCGCCGTTGGGTCGACGCACACCGGGAAACCGGCGGCTCTCCCGTCTACTTCTATTACTACACGCACCAGCGGCCGCCGAAGCGAAACCCCGGACCGGATCAACTGCCCGAAGACGGCGCGGTGCATAGCAGCGAAATCAAGTATGCGCTCGGCACGCTCGGGCTATCCAATCGCTTCTCCTGGCGTCCCGAGGACCATGCCGTCTCGCGCATTTTCTCCGGCTATGTCGCCCATTTCGTGAAGACGGGAACGCCGAACGATCCGTCGCTGCCCGCTTGGCCGCCCGCGCGCGACGAACGAGGCGGGCTGCTACGCCAGCAGATCGCCGTGGAGACGAAAACCATCACCGACGAGGAGGCGCCGCGGCACTCGTTCTTGCGCAGGTACTACGCCGACAACCCGCTGCTGCCCGATCACCGCAATCGATGATCTTTACGGGCGGGGCGCCGCGGCGGTTGGCTCATTTGCTCAAGTCGTGAGCGTAGTCGACCGTCAGCGGCGCGTGATCGCTGAACTTGATATCGCGAAAGACCGAGGTGGCCTTCGCCGTTTCGGCGATGCCGGGCGTCGCGATTTGATAGTCGATCCGCCACCCGACGTTCTTCGCATAAGCCTGGCCGCGGTTGCTCCACCACGTGTACTGCTCTGGTCGCGGGTCGAGCCGTCGAAACACGTCGACGTACCCGATGTCGTCGAACAGCTTCGTGAGCCAGGCGCGCTCTTCGGGCAAGCAGCCCGAATTTTTTTGATTGCTCTTCCAGTTCTTGATGTCGATCTCTTTGTGGACGATATTCACGTCGCCGCAGACGATCACCTCTCGCTCTTTGCGCAGGGCGGCCAGATGCGGCATGAACTCGTCCATGAACCGAAACTTCGCTTGCTGGCGTTCCTCGCCGCTCGAGCCGGACGGCACATAGACCGAGACCACGGACAACTTGCCGAAACGCGCCTCGACATACCGGCCTTCGGGATCGAACTCTTCGCTGCCGAAGCCGATCACGACGTCGTCTGGCTCATGGCGCGTGTAAAGCCCCGCGCCGCTGTAGCCCTTCTTCACGGCATGCTGGAAGTAGCCCTTGAAGCCGTGCGGCGCGAGAAATTCGGGAGTCATGTCGTCCTGAGCGCATTTGACTTCCTGCACGCAGACGATATCGGCGCTTTGCTGGCCGAACCAATCGAAGAAGCCCTTCTTTGCGGCCGAACGGATGCCGTTCAAATTGGCCGTAATCACTCGCAGCATGGAGTCGTCCTTGGTCTAGTGAAATCGATCCGCGCGATCCACGCGGAACGTGCCCGGCTTGCGCGTCGCATGGGTCGCCTGACTTGCGCGAGTCGCACGCAGGGTCTGTCATACGATTCGATGATCAGGTAATGGAAAGCCCCTTCAGCGATTCCTTCGCCGGCGGATATTCGAGATTCAAACCTTCGAACACGCGCAGCAGCAGCGCGGCCACCATCAAATTTCGATGGGACTTCGAATCGGCCGGAATCACATACCATGGCGCGCTTTCCGTCGACGTGGCCGCCAGTGCGCCGGCGTAGGCCGCTTGATAGTCGTCCCACTGCCGTCGCGCCTCTAAATCGGCAAGGTCGAACTTCCAGTGCTTCGTTTCGTCGTCGATGCGCGCCTGCAGACGTTCGCGTTGCTCATCCTTCGAGATGTGCAGGAAGCATTTCAGAATAGCCGTGCCCGAATCGGCCAGCAGCGTTTCGAAGTGGCGGATATGGGCGCATCGCTGCTCCATCTCCGCGTCCGAGAGATCGCCGCGCACACGCGGTACGAGAACGTCTTCGTAATGGCTCCGATTGAAGATCGTCAACTCGCCGGCCGCCGGCGCCTGCCGATGCACACGCCAAAGGAAATCGTGCGCGGCCTCGTCGGTCGACGGCACGCGAAACGTCGCGATGCGCAGCCCAAGCGGATCGACCTCATGGAAGACGGCGCGGATCGTGCCGTCCTTGCCGCTCGTATCCATCCCCTGCAGCACGAGCAGCACACGCTCGCGCCGCTGCGCATGCAACCGCTCCTGCATTTCGTCGAGGCGCGCGGCATACGCGATCAAGCGCTCTCTATCCGCTTTCTTCGAGCCCGCCGAAAACGGCTTGGCGGACGGGTCGAAATCGCCCAGGGAGAAGGCGTTCCCGCGCTTGCCGCCGTCATGAAACGGCACCCGAAAATCGTCTAACTGCGCTCGCTTGGCCATGCCGCTCGTGCCCTTTCGCATTAGGCTTGCATTGAACGCAGCCGGCCGGCGCATCATGGCGCCGGCCGGCCGTCATACCGCTCGTTGCAGCAAGAATCAGGACAGCTTCTTCTTGAGCAACTCGTTGACTTGCTGCGGATTGGCCTTGCCCTTCGTCGCCTTCATCGCTTGGCCGATCAACGCATTGAACGCTTTTTCCTTGCCGGCGCGGAATTCGTCCACGGATTTCTGATTCGCCGCGAGCACTTCGTCGATGATCGCTTCGAGCGCGCCCGTATCCGAAATCTGCTTCAGGCCTTTCGCCTCGATGATGCGATCGGCTGCGCCTTCGTCGGTCGCCTTTTCGTCCCAGATGGCGAGGAAAATTTCCTTCGCGATCTTGTTCGAGATCGTGCCGTCGGCGATCCGCTGCAAGACCAGCGCGAGTTGCGCTGCGGAAACGGGGCATGCATCGATTTCAAGGCCGTCGCGGTTCAGTTGCGACGACACTTCGCCCATGAGCCAGTTGGCGGCCGCCTTCGCCTGTGCCGGGCCGGCCTTGGCGACGACGGCCTCGAAGTAGCCCGCCATGGCCTTGCTCGACGTGAGGACGGTCGCGTCGTAGGGCGTGACGCCGTATTGCTCGACGAAGCGTTGCTGCATCGACGCCGGCAATTCCGGCATCTCGCCCCTCACGCGCTCGATCCAAGCCGCGTCGATCACGAGCGGCATGAGATCGGGGTCGGGGAAGTAGCGGTAATCGTGCGCGTCTTCCTTGCTGCGCATCGATCGCGTCTCGCGCCGGTCGGGATCGTAGAGCCGCGTCTCTTGAACCACGGTGCCGCCGTCCTCGATCAGTTCGATCTGGCGGCGAACCTCGTAGTGGATCGCCTCTTCGAGGAAGCGAAACGAGTTCAGGTTCTTGATTTCGGCGCGCGTGCCGAACTCCTTTTGGCCGACGGGCCGCACGGAGACGTTCGCGTCGCAGCGGAACGAGCCCTCCTGCATATTGCCGTCGCAGATGCCGAGCCAGACGACGAGCGCATGCAGCGACTTCGCATAGGCTACGGCCTCCGCGGCGCTGCGCATGTCGGGCTCGGTCACGATTTCGAGCAACGGCGTACCCGCGCGGTTCAAATCGATGCCGGTCATGCCGGCGAAGTCTTCATGCAGCGACTTGCCCGCGTCTTCTTCGAGATGCGCACGCGTCAGTTGAATGGTCTTTTCATAGGCCGCGACGCCCGCCTTCTCGTTCGCCGGCACTTGAATCTTGATCGTGCCGCCTTGCACGACGGGGATTTCGTACTGACTGATCTGATAGCCCTTCGGCAGATCCGGATAGAAGTAGTTCTTGCGCGCGAAAATGCTGCGCGGCGCAACCGTGGCGCCGATCGCCAGCCCGAAACGAATCGCGCGCTCCACTGCGCCGCGGTTCATCACGGGCAGTACGCCCGGCAACGCCAAGTCGACGGCGCATGCCTGCGTGTTCGGCTCGGCGCCGAAACGCGTCGATGCGCCGGAAAAAATCTTCGAGACAGTCGAAAGCTGCGCGTGCGTCTCGAGACCGATAACGACTTCCCACTCCATGTTCATGCCTCCCGCGAAGCCGCTTGCGGCGCTTGCGTGTGCCAATCCGTCACGCGCTGGAACGCATCGGCGACCTGCAGCATACGGGCTTCGTCGAAATAGTTGCCGATGATCTGCAAACCGACCGGGCGTTTCGCGCCGCTTCCCGTGCCGAAGCCGCACGGCACGCTCATGCCGGGCAACCCGGCCAGACTCACCGAGAGCGTGTAAATGTCGGCCAAGTACATTTGGACGGGATCGTCGCCCTTCGCGCCGATGTCCCACGCGACGGACGGCGCGACCGGGCCCATGATGAAATCGCAAGACTTGAAGGCTTCTTGAAAGTCCTGCGCGATGATGCGGCGGATTTTTTGCGCCTGCAGGTAATACGCGTCGTAGTAGCCGTGCGACAGCACGTAGGTGCCGACGAGAATCCGGCGCTTCACTTCGGGGCCGAACCCTTGCGCACGCGACTTCTTGTACATGTCGAGCAGATCGCGGTACTCGCTCGCCCGATGGCCGTAGCGCACGCCGTCGAAACGCGACAGGTTCGACGAAGCCTCGGCCGGCGCAATCACGTAATAAACGGGGATCGAAAGCTCGGTTTTCGGTAGCGAGACCGGCACGAGCGTCGCGCCTAGCGCTTCGTATTGCTTCAGCGCGGCGTCGACGGCCGCGCGCACGTCGCCGGCGAGGCCTGCGCCGAAGTACTCGGTAGGCAAGCCGATCCGCACGCCCGCGAGCGGCCTGCCCGCCGGGGCGTCGGCCTGAAAGCCTTGACCGAGGTAGCGCGTGTAGTCTTCGTCGGGACGCTGCAGGCTCGTCGAGTCGCGCTCGTCGAAGCCGGCCATGGCGTTCAGCAACAGTGCGCAATCGGCCGCGCTTTGGGCCATGGGGCCGCCCTGATCGAGCGACGAAGCGAATGCGATCATGCCGTAGCGCGAGACGCGCCCGTACGTCGGCTTGATGCCCGTGACGCCCGAGAACGAAGCGGGCTGACGAATCGAGCCGCCGGTATCGGTGGCCGTGGCGGCCGGCGCCAAGCGCGCGGCGACGGCCGCGGCCGAGCCGCCCGAGGACCCGCCGGGGACGGCTTGCTCGTCCCAGGGGTTGCGCACGGGGCCGAACGCCGAGTTTTCGTTGGACGAGCCCATCGCGAACTCGTCCATGTTCGTCTTGCCGAGCGTGACCATGCCCGCTTGCTCGAGACGCTCGACGACGGTCGCATCGAACGGACTTTCGTAGTTCGCGAGCATTTTAGAGCCCGCCGTCGAACGCCAGCCGCGCGTGACGAACACATCCTTGTGCGCGACGGGCACACCTGTCAGCGGGCCGCCTTCGCCGCGCGCGAGCCTCGCATCGGCGGCGCGCGCTTGCGCGAGCGTGCGCTCGGCGTCGACTTGGATGAAGGCGTTCAGGTCTCGCTCGGCCTCGATCCGCTGCAAATACAGCTGCGCGAGCTCGACGGCGGAAATCGCCTTTGCGCCGAGCGCAGCCGAGAGCTCACTCAAACTTTTCTCGTACATGTCGTTAACTTTCCCGTAAATCCCGAATCGTGAAGCGCTCGAAGACCGTTACTCGATCACCTTCGGGACGAGATACAGCCCCTCTTGCGTCGCAGGCGCGCAGCGCTGATTGGCCTCGCGCTCGACCGTTTCGGTCACGGCGTCCTCGCGCAGCCGCAGCGCGACGTCTTCGATCTGCTCGATCGGATGCGCGAGCGGCGCGATGCCGGAGGTATCGACGGCCTGCATCTGCTCGACGAGCCCGAAAAACTCGTTGAGCTGGGCCAGGGTGTGCTCGCAGTCGGCATCGGCCAATTCGAGCCGCGCGAGATGGGCGATGCGTTTCACATCGATCAAGGTCAAAGCCATGCGTCTCACCGGAAACTTTAAGCACGCGCAACGCGGAAAAACAGTGTCGCGCCAGAGGGTTAGGGCACCGGACGGGTCCCTCGCAGATGGGGCCCGAAACGGCAAAAAGGACCGCCCGCTTACTACAAATAGGTGGAAATTATAAGGTATCATTACGCGTTCGAACCAAACCCGGACCGCCCCTGCCCCAGGCCACTCGGCGCTCACATCAAGCCGCCGCCTCGTGTGCCGCGGCCTCCGGTCGAATTCATTGCAGCTTCGCGCTCGCGTGGCGGCGCTCGAACGGCAGCCGCTCAGAACCCGAAGCTTTTATTTTTTTCCGCCGCCGCGCGGCGCCTTGATGGCGAAGCCCGGCCTCTCCCGCGAGACAGGATTTCATGTTCGGCTTTTTGCGCAGCTACTTCTCCAACGACCTAGCCATCGACCTCGGCACCGCCAACACTCTGATTTACATGCGAGGCAAGGGCATCGTGCTCGACGAGCCGTCGGTCGTGTCGATTCGGCAGGAAGGCGGCCCCAACGGCAAGAAAACCATCCAGGCAGTCGGCCGCGAGGCCAAGCAGATGCTCGGTAAGGTGCCCGGCAACATCGAGGCGATCCGCCCGATGAAAGACGGCGTCATCGCCGATTTCACGGTCACCGAGCAGATGATCAAGCAGTTCATCAAAACGGCCCACGAATCGCGCATGTTCTCGCCGTCGCCGCGCATCATCATCTGCGTGCCCTGCGGCTCGACGCAGGTCGAGCGCCGCGCGATCAAGGAAGCGGCCCACGGCGCGGGCGCCTCGCAGGTCTACCTGATCGAAGAGCCGATGGCGGCCGCGATCGGCGCGGGCCTGCCGGTATCTGAAGCGACAGGCTCCATGGTCGTCGATATCGGGGGGGGCACGACCGAGGTCGGCGTCATCTCGCTGGGCGGCATCGTCTATAAAGGGTCGGTGCGCGTAGGCGGCGACAAGTTCGACGAAGCGATCGTCAACTACATCCGCCGCAATTACGGCATGCTGATCGGCGAGCAAACGGCCGAAGCCATCAAGAAGGAAATCGGCTCGGCGTTCCCCGGGTCCGAAGTCAAGGAAATGGAAGTGAAGGGGCGCAACCTCTCCGAAGGCATCCCGCGCAGTTTCACGATCTCGAGCAACGAAATCCTCGAAGCGCTGACCGATCCGCTCAACCAGATCGTCTCGTCGGTCAAGATCGCCCTCGAACAAACGCCGCCGGAACTCGGCGCCGACATCGCCGAGCGCGGCATGATGCTCACGGGCGGCGGTGCACTGCTGCGCGACCTCGACCGCCTGCTCGCCGAGGAAACGGGCCTGCCCGTGCTCGTTGCCGAGGATCCGCTCACGTGCGTCGTGCGCGGGTCCGGTATGGCGCTCGAGCGTATGGACAAGCTCGGCAGCATCTTCTCGTACGAGTGACGTTGCACGTGTTGCCGGCGCGCCCCGCTCGTTCGTCGCCGATCGAGCGCTGATGCGCGCCCCACCGGCACCCGCCAACGTTCACGCTTTCGGCGTCGACCATGGAATACAGTCCGCCGCCTCTATTTAAGCAAGGCCCTTCCGCGCTTGCGCGGCTCATCTTTTTCGTCGTCCTTTCACTGGTGCTGCTCATCTCCGATGCGCGCTTCAAGACGCTCGAAATCGTGCGCGCCGTGCTCGACGCGGGGCTTTATCCCCTGCAGCGCGTTGCGCTGTTGCCGCGCGACCTTGCGCTCGGCGCAGCCGAGTTCGCCGTGACGAACAATACGTTGCGGCGCGAAAATCAGACGCTCGCCGCCAAGAATCTACAGCTTTCGCTGCAAGCGAATCAGGTCGCGACCCTCACGGCCGAAAATAAGCATTTGCGCGCGCTGCTCGATCTGTCGCGCAACGTCGCGACGCAATCGATACCGGCCGAAGTGCAGTACGGCATGCGCGATCCGTTCACGCAAAAGGTCGTCATCGGGCGCGGTTCGCAGCAAGGGGTCCAGAACGGCTCGCCCGTCGTCAGCGAAGACGGAATGATCGGCCAGGTCACGCGCGTCTTCCCGATGCAGTCGGAAGTCACGCTGCTGACGGACAAGGATCAAGCCGTGCCCGTCGAAATCGTGCGCACGGGCCTGCGCAGCGTCGTCTACGGCACGCCCACCGGCGATACGCTCGAATTGCGCTTCGTGCCGATCAGCGCCGACGTCGTCGCGGGCGACGAGCTCGTGACGAACGGGCTCGACGGCGTCTACCCGCAAGGGCTGCCCGTGGCCAAGGTCGTGCGCGTCGACAAGCAAGCCGATACGGCGTTCGCCCGCGTGGTCTGCAAGCCGATCGCCGCCGTGCGCGGCGCGCGCGACGTGCTCGTGCTGCACTATCGCAACGACGCCCCGCCGCGGCCCGAAGAGTCGCCCCCGGCTCCGCAAAAAGAGGCGAAGGGCAAAAAGGCGACCAAAGCGGCCGAAAAACCGGCCGACAAGGCCGATGGCAAGCGCAGCGCCGACAAGGCCGCGAAAACGTCAGAGCCCGCAGGCGAAAAAACGGCCGATGCCAAGAGTCACGGCGCGAGCGCGGCGCGCGCCGCATCGGGGGCCGCGCGATGAATCGCCCCCAGTACATCTTGCTGCCGGTGAATCCGTACTTCATCGCGTTCAGCCTCGCCGCGGCGTTCTTGCTGAACCTGATGCCGTGGGGCCGGCTCATCGGCATTCCCGATTTCGTCGCGCTCGTCCTGCTGTTTTGGAACGTCCATCAGCCGCGCAAGGTCGGCATGGGGATCGCCTTCTTCCTCGGCCTCTTGATGGACGTTCACGACGCGAGCCTGCTCGGCGAGCACGCGCTCGCCTATACGCTGCTTTCGTACGGCGCGATCACCATCCACCGGCGCGTGCTGTGGATGCCGCGCGGCCTGCAGGTCTTCGCCGTCGCGCCGCTGCTCGTCGTGGCGCAGCTCGTGCCGTTCGTGACGCGCTTGCTGACCGGCGCGGCGTTCCCGGGCTGGGGCCAGCTCGTGCATGGGTTCGTCGAGGCGGCGCTGTGGCCGCTCGCGTGCTCGCTGCTGTTGATGCCGCAACGCCGCCCGGCCGATCCGGACGACACGCGGCCTATTTGATGAGCGCCGCCTCGGGCGCCGACGCATGACCGAATTCAAGAATACCCAGCAACAGCTCATGCAGTTCCGCTTCCGAGTCGCGGCGGCCGGGCTGTTCGTGCTCGTCTGCTTCGGGTTGCTCGTGGTGCGTTTCCTGTTTCTGCAAGTCTGGCACTACAGCAAGTACTCGCTGCAGGCCGATGAAAATCGGATTTCGGTCGCGCCGATCGTGCCCAATCGCGGCATCATCACCGATCGCAACGGCGTCGTTCTCGCGCGCAACTACTCTGCGTATACGCTCGAAGTGACGCCGTCAAAGCTCGACGATTCGCTAGAGCACGTCATCGACAAACTCTCGACCGTCGTCACCATCGACGCGCGTGATCGCCGCCGCTTCAAAAAGCTGCTCGAAGATTCGAAGAACTTCGAAAGCCTGCCGATCCGCACGCGGCTGACCGACGAGGAAGTCGCGCGATTCACGGCGCAGCGCTTCCGGTTCCCGGGCGTCGACGTGCGCGCCCGGCTGTTCCGGCAATATCCGCTCGGCACGACGGCGGCCCATGTGATCGGCTACATCGGACGCATTTCACGACGCGATCAGGAGAAGATAGACGCCGCCAGCGACCAGAACGACAGCGATCCCGACCACTACGATCCGCGCCTCGATGCGAACAATTACAAGGGCACCGATTACATCGGCAAGATCGGCGTCGAGCAAAGCTACGAAGCCGAACTGCACGGCTTGACGGGCTTCGAGGAAGTCGAAGTGACGGCAGGTGGACGCCCCGTGCGCACGCTATCGCGCACGCAAGCGACGCCCGGCAACAATCTCGTGCTCTCGCTCGACATCGGCCTGCAGCAGGTGGCCGAACAGGCATTCGCCGGGCGGCGCGGCGCGCTCGTCGCGATCGAGCCGTCGACGGGCGACGTCTTGGCGTTCGTGTCGGCGCCTAGCTTCGATCCGAATGCGTTCGTCGACGGCATCGATCAACAAACCTGGGACGAACTGAACAATTCGCCCGATCACCCGCTGCTGAACCGGCCGCTGCACAGCGCCTATCCGCCCGGGTCGACTTACAAGCCGTTCATGGCCCTCGCGGCGCTGACGCTGCACAAGCGCACGCCGGAGTGGGGCTTTCACGATCCGGGGTTCTATACGTTCGGCGGGCACACGTTCCGCAACGACGTGCCGCAAGGTCAGGGCTGGATCGACATGAACCGGGCGATCATGGTGTCGAACGACACCTACTTCTACATGCTCGCGCACGATCTGGGCGTCAACGCCATCGCCAATTTCATGAAGCCGTGGGGCTTCGGGCAAATCACCGGCATCGATATTGCCGGCGAAGCGCGCGGCATTCTGCCGTCGACCGAATGGAAGAAGAAGGCGTACCGCAAGCCCGAACAGCAGCGCTGGTACGAAGGCGAAACGATCAGTCTCGGCATCGGCCAGGGCTACAACTCGTTCACGATGCTGCAGCTCGCGCATGCGACGGCGACCCTCGCCGACGACGGCGTCATCATGCGCCCCCACCTCGTCAAGGAAATCGAAAATCCCATTACGCGCGACATGCGGCTCACCGTGCCGCACGAGAGCGGCCGCATCGCGGTGAGCCAGGCCGACATCGACGTCGTCAAGCGCGGCATGGTGAACGTGACGAGCAATCCTTCGGGCACCGCGTACGAGGTGTTCCGCAACGCGCCTTACACCGTCGCCGGCAAGACGGGCACGGCGCAGGTGTTTTCGCTGCAAGGCGCGAAGTACCACGGGGGCGCACTCGCGGAGCATCTGCGCGATCACTCGCTGTTCATTGCTTTCGCGCCGGCCGATCACCCTGTCATCGCCGTGGCCACGATCGTCGAGAACGGCGGCTGGGGCGCCAGCGTCGCCGGCCCTATCGTGCGCCGCGTGCTCGATTACTACCTGCTTCAGCGCGGCAAACCCGGCGCGCTGCAGGCAGCGGTTTCGGCGGCGGCATCGGCTACACAAGCCGCGTCGGCGCCCGTCGAAGGCGAGCCCGACACCGGCGACCGTTCGGCGGTGCCCGTGAAGGTCGCCGCCGGTTTCAAGGCCTTGCCGTTGCCCGTCGGAGCAGCATCGGCGCCGCACAACGCCTCGGCGCCGCTGATCGCGTCGGACGTCGTCGCAGCAGAACGCGCGGCCGAGTCGCCGCAGGCATCGGACGCGGCGGGAGCGCAGGCGAAAGCGCCGGCTGCCTCGACGCGCGCCGCCGCCGCGGCCCGCTCCACGGCGTCGGCGCCGCCGGCTTCGGCTGCCGAGGCGATCCGCCGACTACGTAGAGCGGCTTCGGGCGCGGCATTGGGCGGCGCCCCGCGCAAGCGTCGCTCGTCCCCGGACGAAGCATCCAGCGATGCGCTGGCCGACCCGCGTGCGAACCGCGCGGGCGCGGCGTCGGCGGCTTCGCCGGCCGCTGCCGGTCCCAACGATTAACGGAGAAAGGCATGCCTAACGATAAGCGCGCCTGGCTCGAACGTTTCAAGAAGATGTTCATGGGCTTCGATCGCCCGCTGGCGCTCACGGTCTTTCTGCTGCTGTGCGTGGGCATCGTCACGCTCTACAGCGCGAGCATCGACGTGCCCGGGCGAGTCGAGGATCAGTTGCGCAACATCGTGCTCACGTTCGTGCTGATGTGGGTGCTCGCGACGGTCCCGCCCACGACGCTGATGCGCTTCGCCGTCCCGCTCTATACGTTCGGCGTCGCGCTACTGGTGGCCGTCGCGCTATTCGGCATCACGAAGAAGGGCGCAAAACGCTGGATCAACGTCGGCGTCGTCATTCAGCCGTCCGAGATTTTGAAGATCGCCACACCGCTCATGCTGGCGTGGTACTACCAGCGCAGAGAGAGCTCGATACGCTGGTACGACTTCGTCGCCGGTTTCGCCATTCTTTTGGTGCCGGTGGGGCTGATCGCCAAGCAGCCCGATCTGGGCACGGCCGTGCTCGTTTTCGCGGCCGGCCTTTTCGTCATCTATTTGGCGGGGCTCTCGTTCAAATTGATCGTGCCGGTGCTCATCGCAGCCGTCATCGGCATCGGCCTGGTGGCAACGTTCCAAAACAAGATCTGCCAGCCGGAAGTGCAATGGCCGTTGATGCACGACTATCAGAAGCACCGCATCTGCACGCTGCTCGATCCGACTTCCGATCCGCTCGGCAAGGGGTTCCATACGATCCAAGCCGTCATCGCGATCGGCTCCGGCGGCACGCTCGGCAAAGGCTGGCTCAAAGGCACGCAAGCGCACCTGGACTTCATTCCCGAGAAGCACACCGATTTCATCTTCGCCGTGTTCGCCGAAGAGTTCGGGCTCGTGGGCGAGCTCGTGCTGCTGACGCTCTATACGGCACTGATCGCGCGCGGGCTTTATATCGCGGCCAATGGCGCGACGCTGTTCGGCCGTCTATTGGCCGGCTCGTTGACGATGGCGTTTTTCACGTACGCGTTCGTGAACGTCGGCATGGTGAGCGGCATATTGCCCGTCGTCGGCGTGCCGCTGCCGTTCATGAGTTACGGCGGGACGGCGCTGGCGACGCTCGGGGTCGCAGTCGGCCTCATCATGAGCGTCGGCCGGCAAAAGCGCCTCATGAAGAGCTGAGACGCCGCGCCGATTTCTATTTCTGTTCCCTACTTACTTCGCGTGCTGTTTCTTGAGCTCGTCCTTGAGCTCGCGGCTCAGGTCCTGATACTTGAGCCGCGCCGCCGGATCGCCCTGGGCGGCAGCCGCCGCGTAATAAGCGCGCGCGACATTCAGGTTGCGCTCGACGCCGTCGCCGCCGCGCTCGTAGAACGAACCGGTCACGTACTGCGCAGTCATGTCGCCGCCCTCGGCGGCCTTCTTGTACCAAAAGAACGCTTTCGCGTTGTCGCGGGGCGTACCGCGGCCATCGAGGAATTGATTGGCAAGCGCAAGCTCCGCTTGTACGTGGCCTTGCTGCGCCGCCTTGAGGAACCACTGGTGCGCTTGCGCCGGGTCCCGCGTCACGAAGTCGCCATCGTCGTACATCCGGCCGTAGACGTATTGGGCGTGGGACATGTTTTGGTCGGCCGCCTTGCGTAGCCACTTCCGGCCCTCGTCGACATCGGCCGTCGTCCCTTCGCCGTTCAGCAGCATCATCGCGTAATCGAATTGCGCCAGGCGATTGCCGTGGCCGGCCGCCTCGCGAAACTCCTTGAGCGCCGCGGTGAAGTTGCCCGCGTTGTAATCGGCAACCGCCGTCTGCGTTTCGGGATCGGCATCCGCTTCGGCCTGCGCCGGCGTGGCCGCTCTTGCGAGCGTGCCGCTCGCCGCTATGCATGCTGCGGCGAACGCGAGCGAGCAAAGCGCTCGCAGCATAGTCTCAGGTTGTCTCACGATCTCACCTCCTGCAACGCGGCCCGCGTCGCGCGCACGAGCCACATCATGTCCGAAGCCAGCGCAATCACCCGAAAGCCCGCTTCGCGATACTGACGCGCGCTCGCCGTATCGAGCGCAAAGATCCCGGCCGGGATCCCCGCGCGGCCGGCTGCATCGACGATACGCGCGATTGCCGCCTGCACGTCGGCATGCTTGGAATCGCCCAGGTGGCCGAGGCTCGCGGCGAGATCGGCCGGCCCCACGAAGAGGCAATCGACGCCCGGGGTCGCGGCGATCGCCTCCACCTCGTCCAGCGCGCGAGCCGATTCGATTTGAATGATCGTGGCGATCTGCGTATTCGCGCTTTGCACATAGTCCCGCCGCGCGCCGAATGCGGCTGCGCGCACGACGCCCGCCACGCCGCGCAGCCCGTCCGGCGCGGCGGCATCCGGGTAGCGCGTGAGGCGCACGGCATGGGCCGCATCCTCAGCGGATTCGATGTTCGGGAACATGATCGTGCGAGCGCCGGCGTCGAGCACGCGCTTGACGAGCCAGCCCTCGCGAGCCGGCACGCGCACGATGGGCTCGCTCGGCAAATGAGCGGCTGCGATCGCGCGCAATTGCGCGGCGACATCGGCCGAATCGTTCGGCGCATGCTCCATGTCGATGCAAAGCCAATCGAAGCCCGCATGGGCGAGCGCTTCGGCCGCATCGGCGCTGGCCAGCGACAGCCACAGGCCATACAGCGGCTCGCTTTCCTGCAGACGCTGCTTGAGGGGATTGGTGAATGCGCTCATCGGCGCGCTCCGCGCGGGCGTGCCGCAAACGTTGAACGCACTGAGCTGGTCGCAGACGCGGCGCCGGGCATGTCTCGCTCCTTGGAATAGTCGCCCGCGTCCGCATCGCTGCCGGAGCCGGCCTTGACACGATCATACCCCGACAAAAGGCAGCGGGAGGGGCGACGTCATCGGGCGGCGAGCCCGGGCGCGACGCGCCTTATGTCCGAACGGTCAGGCGCGCTCCTCGCGCACGACATCGGCCCAGCAGTTCGGCGTTTCGTACAGGCGCACGTGCTGCAGCCGCAAATTGACGCCGTAGTGGGCGTCATAGACTTGCGAAAGCATCTCGAACGCGACGGCCGCGAGATTCTCGACGGTGGGGATGCGATCCAGGACGACTGTTTTGTGCTCGGGCATCGACTCGAGGAATTCGCGCACGCGCGTATCGCCTTCATAGACGAGAAATGCGTGATCCCAGCGGCTCACGAGGTGCGTCATGGCCAGCGACTTGACGTCGGCGAAGTCCATCACCATACCGCGATCGGGCGCGCCTTCGGTCTCCACGACATCGCCGCGCAGCGTGATTTCGAGCACATAGCGATGTCCGTGCAGGTTGCGGCACTGACTGCGGTGGTCGGGGATGCGGTGGCCCGCGTCGAATTCGAGTTTTCGGGTAATCGTCAGCACGGCGAATCAGGGAATGTTCAGATACTTGTGAGTCTGCATCGACAGCCGCCAGCGCGGATGGCGCTTGCACCAGTCGATGGCAAGGCGCGTATTCAGCTCGCGCGAAGGGCCGTCCATGGGCTGCACCAGGAAGTAGTCGAAGTCGAGTTCGCCGTACTCGGCCAGGCGTTGGTTGTCCTGAGGGACGACCACCTTGAGCTCGTTGCCTTTCGTCACGACGAGCGGCGCATCGGCTTTCGGGCTCACGCACACCCAGTCGATCGACGGGAGCACAGGCAGCGAGCCGTTCGTCTCGATCGCGATCTCGAACCCGGCGGCGTGCAGCGCGTCGACGAGCGGCTCGTCCATTTGCAGCATCGGCTCACCGCCGGTACAGACGACGAACCGATGCCCCTCGCCGCCCGGCCAAAGCGAAGCAATGCGCTCGACGAGCGCGGCTGCATCGCGATACTTGCCGCCGTTCTCGCCGTCCGTGCCGACGAAGTCCGTATCGCAAAAACGGCAAACCGCCGCCTGCCGGTCCTCTTCGCGCCCCGACCATAAATTGCAGCCGGCGAACCGGCAGAACACGGCCGGGCGACCGGCATTCGCGCCTTCGCCCTGCAACGTGTAAAAAATCTCTTTGACCGCGTACGTCATGCTGCGCTCGATTCTTCCATTCTCACCGTGGGCCGACGCGACGAACCCGCCTCGACGCTCAGCCGCCGTTAGACCGGCTGAGCCACCTTTTCGCCGGCCAAAAAAGCCTCATACCCGCGCTTGCGCAAGCGGCAGGCCGGGCATTCGCCGCAGCCGAAGCCCCACGCATGCAGTTCGGCGCGCTCGCCGACGTAACAGGTGTGCGTCTCGACGCGCACGAGCTCGACGAGCGCATCGCCGCCCAGATCGCGTGCAAGGCGCCAAGTGTCGGCTTTGTCGAGCCACATGAGTGGCGTCTCGACGACGAACCGGCTGTCCATGCCGAGATTCAACGCAACTTGCAGCGCCTTCATCGTATCGTCGCGGCAATCGGGGTAGCCCGAAAAATCGGTCTCGCACATGCCGCCGACGAGCACGGACAAGCCCCGGCGGTAGGCGATCGCGGCCGCGATCGTCATGAACATCAAGTTGCGCCCGGGGACGAACGTGTTCGGCAATCCATTCGCCGCCGTCTCGATTTCGATCTCGCGCGTCATCGCCGTCTCGCTGATCGAACCCAGCACGGACAAGTCGATCGTGTGATCGTCGCCCAGCCGCTCGGCCCAAGCAGGGAATTGGCGGACGATGGCTCGGCGCACGCCTTCGCGGCATTCGAGCTCCACCCGGTGACGTTGACCGTAGTCGAAGCCGAGCGTCTCGACCGTCTCGAAGCGATCGAGCGCCCAGGCGAGGCAGGTGGTCGAATCCTGGCCGCCCGAAAACAACACGAGCGCGCCGTGCTTAGCGTCTGTCCGAATCACCGTGAAAACTCCGTGGACGTGATCAAGAGGGCGCGGCGCACCCGAGGCGGCGCAACGGCCTGCGGGCCTACCGCGCGGTGCTTGCAGTATATGCCTCGCGTCAGCGAGGCAGGTCTGCCCTGCGCTTATACCGCACAGTAGTGAACCGCGCCTTGCGCTCGGCGCTGCGCGCCTATTCGCCTATTTCGCCTGCCGATACGGCGCCATGAGAAAAACCCCAAGAACCTTGCGATTCTTGGGGTTGGATACTGCTGGTGGCCTGGGGCGGAATCGAACCACCGACACGCGGATTTTCAATCCGCTGCTCTACCAACTGAGCTACC
>CBIHRA010000017.1:0-128082 GCA_966212325.1 uncultured Burkholderiaceae bacterium
AAACGGCTAAACGGCTAAACGGCTAAACGGCTAAACGGCTAAACGGCTAAACGGCTAAACGGCGTTGCCGCCTTCGTGTTCCGCTCGCGCAGCGCCGCAGCGCCAGCATGCGGTGAACTGCGGTTCCAACGTCTCGCCGCAGGCGCCGCATCGCCAGGGCATCGCACCTGGCGGTGGCCCGCTTTGCGCGTTCGCCAAAATTCGCCGGGCCAATATCTCATCTCGCTCGTCGACCAGCCACAGCTCGGGTGCGCACTGATCGGCCGGAATCTCGCCGAGTGCACCGGTGAGATAGCGGTTATGCAGTTCGCAGTCGATCCCGGCCGCAGCCAGCAAGTTGATCCAATGCTGGCCGATGACGGCATTAGGCGCACGGGTGAGCTTCAGCATGTGAACGTTCTCGTTTGGTTGCGGGCGGCCTGCGATCTTCTCGCCGATGCCCGCAGCCGTTTGCGCGGTTGCTGGCGCAGCCGCTTGCCTCTTCTACCTCACCACCTGGCTGGCCTCGTGGACGAGTTGCGCGTAAAGCGCATGTCGCTCGCGCGCCACCCGGCCGTCGGCCAGTGCCGCGAGAATCGCGCAGCCGGGCTCGTGCAGATGATGGCAATTGTAGAACCGGCAATGCGCGAGCAACGGGCGAAACTCGGGAAACGCGCGCTCGAGCACACCTTCGGTCAGATGGTAGAGGCCGAATTCCTGAAAGCCGGGCGAATCGATCAACGCGCCGCCGCCGGCCAGCGGGTAAAGCCGCGTGAACGTCGTCGTATGGCGCCCGCTGTTGAGCGCCGTCGAAATCTCGCGCGTCGCCGCATCGGCGTCGGGCACGACTAGGTTCACGAGCGTCGATTTGCCCATGCCCGATTGGCCGAGCAGTAGCGTGGCATGGCCTTGCAGCCGCTCCAGCAAAATGGCCCGCGCTTCATCGGGTCGTGTCTTGATCGACAGCTCCAGTAGCTCGTAGCCGAGCGCGCCGTAAGGGGCCAAGCGATCGCGCGCCGCTGGCAAGGCTGCGGTGACGTCGGTCTTGTTGAGCACGATCAACGGCTTCAAACCGTTGGCTTCGGCCGCGACGAGCGCACGGCCGAGCAGGTCCTCGCTGAAATACGGCTCGGTGGCCAGCACGATCAACAGCTGGTCCAGATTTGCCGCGAAGAGCTTCGACTTGTATTGATCGGAGCGGTAAAGCAAGTTTCGGCGCTCGCCGATCTCGACGATCACGCCTTGGTCGCTCGACGTGGGCTCATAGATCACGCGATCGCCTACCGCCACCTCGCTTTTCTTGCCGCGCGGGAAACACTGTAAGCGCGCATGCGGATCGTGCTCGGGGGCGACGAGGTAATGACGGCCGTGCGCCGCAATGACGAGACCGTGCAGGCGCTCGGCGTCTGCGCGCCGCGTGAGCGCGGCGGGCTTGGCGGTGCGTGCGCTCATGCGTGGCGCAGCAGCCGTTCGATCCGCTGCGACGCGGGCGGGTGCGAATAGTAAAACGCGGTATAGACAGGATCGGGTGTCAGCGTGGCCGCGTTGTCTTCGTAGAGCTTGACGAGCGCGTTGACGAGCTCTTGCGCATCGGTTTGGCTGGCCGCAAAGGCGTCGGCCTCGAATTCATGCTTGCGCGAAGTCAAGCTGCCGAGCGGCGTGACGAAGAACATGAAGACAGGCAACGCAAGGAAGAACAGCACGAGCGCGAGCCCGTCGTTGCTGCCCGCCATCGACGGACGTACGCCCAGACCCTCGTAGAACCAGGTGCGCCCGGCCAGCCAGCCGAGTAGGGCAAACAGCCCCAGGCTGATCGCGAACATCACGACCATGCGCTTGACGACGTGGCGGCGCTTGAAATGTCCAAGCTCGTGAGCGAGCACGGCTTCGATTTCGCTTCCCGACAACCGCGCAAGCAACGTATCGAAAAAAACGATCCGCTTGGCCGCGCCGAAGCCCGTGAAGTAGGCGTTGCCGTGCGCGGAACGGCGGCTGCCGTCCATCACGAACAGGCCTTTCGCCGCGAAGCCGCAGTGCTTCATCAGCGCGTCGATCCGATGCGTCAGTGCCTCGTCCGTCAGCGGCTCGAACTTATTGAAGAGCGGCGCGATCAGTTTCGGGTACAACACGAGAACGAGCATTTGGAAGATCACGACGACCGCCCAGGCCCACAGCCACCACAGTCCGCCGGCCCGATCCATGAGCCAGAGCACGACGAACACGAGCGGCAGGCCGAACGCGGCGCCAAGACCGACGCCCTTCGCCATGTCGGCAAAGAAGATAGCCCGCGTCATTCGATTGAAGCCGAAACGCTCCTCGACGACGAACTGCCGATAGTAGTCGAACGGCAGATCGACGATGCTCGTCACGGCGATGACGGCGCCCACGAGGGCGATCTGTCCCGCATATCCGCCGCCCAGCCAGCCCGTTACGGCGCGATCGATGGCCTGCACGCCGCCGAGCAGCGTCAGTGCGATCAGCACCACGGCGCCGACGACGATTTCGAGCATCGACAGGCGCGTGCGAACGACGGTGTAGTCGGCCGCGCGCCGATGCGCCGCGATGGGGATCGTTTCCGCGAATTGCCTCGGCACCGCGTCCCGGTGCGCCGCGACGAAGCGAATTTGGCGAGAGGCGAGCCACAGTTTCGTGGCGACCATCGCGACCACCATGACGGCGAACAGGATGGTGAAGTCGAGAGCGGGCATCGGGAGTTCCAAGGTAACTATGCGAGAATTATAAAGTTTCGCGGCGGGGACGGGCGTGCCCGAGGCCGCGCAGCGCTATTTCGCTCGATTGCCGCCCCTTCGAGCCTTGCATCACTCAACGGATTGCTTTCATGACTGACTTACTCGAAGCCGTCGGTGAGCCGACGCTCGCACGCAGCGAGATGAACCTCGTTTGGCTCGATATGGAAATGACCGGGCTCGAGCCCGATACCGACCGCATCATCGAAATTGCAGTGGTGGTGACGAATTCGACGCTCGAGAAGGTCGTCGAGGGCCCGGTGCTCGCCATTCATCAGAGCGACGAGACGCTCGCCAAGATGGACGATTGGAACAAGAACACCCACGGTCGCTCCGGGCTCATCGACCGCGTACGCGCCTCGACCGTAAGCGAGGCAGACGCCGTCGAAACGATCCGCGCCTTCCTGGGCAACTATGTGCCGCCCGGCAAATCGCCGATGTGCGGCAACTCGATCTGCCAGGACCGCCGGTTCATGGCGCGCTGGATGCCCGAACTCGAACGGTTCTTCCATTACCGCAATCTCGACGTCAGTACGCTCAAGGAACTGTGTCGCCGCTGGCAACCCGCCATCTACAAGGGGTTCCAAAAGCGTGCGATGCATACGGCGCTGGCCGATATCCACGAATCGATCGACGAGCTCAAGTACTACCGCCAGCATTTCCTCGTCGCACCGAGCACCGCGCCCGCCGAAGGCGCTTAGTTCACCCATCCTCACCTACCGGCCGGCGCCGGCGGCGTCTCCCGTCGCCGGCCGCGCCGTTTCATGCGGAAGGCGTCCGCCGCGCGCTCTTCGGCCGAAACGCCGCAACGACTTGCTCGTTCGTCGTCACGTACGGCCCGCCGATGAGATCGATGCAATAGGGCACCGCGGCGAAAATACCCGGCACCTTCACGGCGCCCGTGTCGTCACGCAAGCCTTCCAGCGTTTCCTGAATCGATTTCGGTTGGCCCGGCAGATTCACGATCAGCGCTGCGTGGTCGCCGCTTTCGCGGATCACGGCTACCTGGCGCGACAAAATGGCCGTCGGCACGAAATTGAGGCTGATCTGGCGCATTTGCTCGCCGAAGCCGGGCATCTCCTTCGTTGCTACGGCAAGCGTGGCTTCCGGCGTCACATCGCGTCGCGCCGGGCCCGTGCCGCCCGTCGTGAGAACGAGATCGCAACCGAACGTGTCGGCGAGCTCGATCAGCGTGGCGGAAATCGTGGCGGGCTCATCGGCGACGAGCCGCTTTTCGACGCGCCAGGGCGATGCAAGCGCTTGTCCCAACCAAGTTTCCAGTGCGGGCAGCCCCTTATCTTCATAGACGCCAGCCGATGCCCGGTCGCTGATCGAAACAAGGCCGACGACGAGTTCGTCCGGGTGGTTACGCGTTGGTTTCGTCATCGTCTTCTTCCGTCGAATCGGGCGCACCGGAATCTTCGCCCGGGCCGCCGCTTGCCGCTTTGATCCATTGGAACAGCTCGCGGAAGTAGCGCGGCGGTTTGCCTTGCTGCGCTTCCTTGCGGGCGTTGCGGATCAACGTGCGGCCCGCTTGCGCGTCGGCGCCCGGATGCGCGCGCAAAAATGCGGTGAGCGCGTCGTCGTGGGCGATCAATTGCTCGCGGGTCTGCTCGATCCAGTGAAGCCGGGCCGTCTCGGCCTTGTTCACGCCGCGGTGCGTATCGAGCGCCGTGCGCAGCGCCGCGATTTCCTCTTCTCGGAGCGAACGCATGACGCGCCCGACATACTGGATTTGCCGGCGTTTGCCTTCGTGATCGGTGATGCGGCGCGCCTCGCGGATGGCGTCGGCCAGGTCCTCGGGCATGGGCATGCGCTTGAGCGCGTCTTTCGGAAGTTCGACGAGATCGACGCCCAGGGCTTGCAGCGCATGCATTTCGCGCTTCAGCTGGGACTTGCTCGGGCGCTCGTCGGCTGCGTCGGGATCGACCGAAACGTCGTGCTCGATGGGTTGAATGCGGGTTTTGCGTGTCATGGGCGCCATTGTAGCGCGCGACCATCTTCGCAACCCTTGCTATGATCGCGGGATGCGAACGATCGGGCATGCGCCGCGCGCCGCGTCGGCCGGCTTCGCCCGAGCCGTGCTCAACAGACAGCTTTCTACCGGACGGCAATCACGATGGCAGCGGATACGGACACCCCACAACGCTTTTTCCCGCATACCCAAGACGAATTGAAGGAAATCGCGTCGGACATTCTCAAGCACGCGAAATCGCTGGGCGCCACGGACGCGGCCACCGAAATTTCGGAAGGCGACGGTTTGTCGGTCTCGGTGCGCCGAGGCGAAGTCGAGACGATCGAGCACAATCGCGACAAGATGGTGGGCGTGACCGTCTTCATCGGCGCGAAGCGCGGCAACGCGAGCACCTCCGATTTCTCGAAGGAAGCGTTGCGCGACACGGTGGCCGCGGCCTACAACATCGCCCGATTCACCGCCGAAGACGATTGCGCCGGCTTGGCCGAAGCCGAGCTCCTCGAAACGAGCCCGCGCGATCTCGATCTGTACCACCCTTGGCAGTTATCGGCCGAGGAAGCGGTCGACATCGCGCGGCGCGCCGAGGATGCCGCGTTCGCGACCGATCCGATGATCCGCAATTCGGAAGGCGCTAGCGTGTCGGCACAGCACTCGCAGTTCGTCCTTGCGACGACGCGCGGTTTCCTGGCGGGCTATCCCTACTCGCGTCATTACGTCGCCTGCGCGCCGATCGCGGGCAGTGGACGCAACATGCAGCGCGACGACTGGTACTCGTCCAAGCGCAGCGCGCAGGCCTTGGCCGACCCCGAAGCGGTCGGTCGCTATGCCGCGCAGCGGGCGCTTGCACGGCTAGGCGCGCGCCGGCTCGACACGCGCAAGGTGCCGGTGCTGTTCGAGGCGCCGCTCGCGGCCGGATTGCTCGGCGCGTTCGTGCAGGCAACGAGCGGAGGCGCGCTGTATCGTAAGACTTCGTTTCTCGTCGATAGCCTCGGCAAGCCGGTGTTCTCGCCGCACATTCAAATCGTCGAAGACCCGCACGTTCCCCGGGCGATGGGCAGCGCCCCGTTCGACGAGGAAGGCGTGCGCACGAAGCAGCGCTCGGTGGTGAAGGACGGCGTCGTCGAGGGCTACTTCCTTTCGACTTATTCGGCGCGCAAGCTCGGCATGCAGACGACGGGCAACGCGGGCGGCTCGCACAATCTCACGCTCATGAGCAGCGAGACGCGTCCCGAGGACGACTTCAAGGCGATGCTCAAGAAGCTCGGCACGGGGCTTTTGCTCACCGAACTCATGGGGCAGGGCGTGAACTACGTGACGGGCGATTACTCGCGCGGCGCGTCGGGCTTCTGGGTGGAGAACGGCGAGATTCAATATCCCGTCGAGGAGATTACGGTCGCCGGTACGTTACAGGAGATGTTCCACCATATCGTAGCCATCGGCGCCGATTCGATCGTGCGCGGGACGAAGCAGACGGGCTCGGTGCTGATCGAGCGCATGACGATTGCCGGGCAATGAAGGCGGCGGCGCGATAAAGCAGCGGGGCGCAAGCCCCGCGCAACCCCAAAAGCCGGAGTTCGGAGTGCGAAGTTCGGAGTTCGGAGTTCGGAGTTCGGAGTTCGGAGTTCGGAGTTCGGAGTGCGGAGTGCGGAGTTCGGAGTGCGAAGTCCGAGCGCACCAAATGCCGGTGTCGGCGCGGTTGCGAAACCTACCGTTTATCGATCCGCGCGGCCGATGCGCCGGTAGACGACGCGTGCGTAGTCGAATGCGTCCGTTCGATGCGCCTCGCGCGAAACCGCCTCCCATTGCGCCGGGTCCGGTGCCGGGAACGTCGCATCGCCTTCGACATCCGCGTCGATCTCCGTAACGACGAGTTTGTCTGCAGCGTCGATGCCTTGCGCATACAGTTGCGTGCCGCCGATCAAAAAGGCTTCGGGCGCGCCGTCCTTGGCCGCGAGCGTCAGCGCTTGTGCGATGCTCGTCGCGATTTCGCAGCCTTCATAGCGTCGCTCGGCGTCGCGCGTCACGACGATATTGCGTCGGCCCGGCAATGGGCGGCCGATCGATTCGTGAGTCTTGCGGCCCATGATGATCGGCGCGCCCATCGTCGTGCGCTTGAAGAAGGCGAGATCCTCGGGCAGATGCCAAGGCAACTGGTTGTCGCGGCCGATCACACCGTTGCGGGCGCGAGCGACGATGATGGTCAGTGTCGTCATGGTCGAAGGCGATGAAGCGAAGAAAGCGAAAGAGGCGATGAGTCGAATCGCCGATTCTACGCGACGGCGCGGGCGCATCGGCCAACGCCTCGCCAACTCACAGCTACACACCTCCGCAGCTCCCCAGCCTCCCAGCCCCACAGCCTCACAGCCTCACAGCCCCACAGCCCCACAGCCCCACAGCCCTACAGCCTCACAGCCCTACAGCCTTCCTTCTTTGCAGCCCTCCGCCTCACTCGCTGTCGGTCTTGCCGTCGCCTGCATCGCTTCCCTTGTCGTCCGGTCCTGCCGGATCTCTCAGTCCATGCGCGCCCATGAGCCGATAAAGCGTGACGCGCGAGATGCCGAGATCGGTTGCCGCCTCGTTGAGCCGATGCCGGTGCCGCAGCAGCGCGGCCTCGATCGCGCGCTTTTCGGCCGCTTCACGCGCCTGCGAGAGCGTCAGCGTCTCTTGATCCGTGAACAGGGCGAGATCGAGATCTTCGGCGCTGATGAGCTTGCCCTCGGCCATCACGATCGCACGCCGCACGCGATTGATGAGCTCGCGCACGTTCCCGGGCCAGCCGTATTTGTGCATCGCCTCGATCGCCGAGGGCGCAAAGCCGCGAATCTTGCGTGCGCTGTCGGTCTTGAACTTGTGCAGGACGTGATGCGCCAAGATTTCGATGTCTTTGCCGCGCGCGCGAAGCGGCGGCTCGTCGATGCGCAGCACGCACAGACGATGAAACAAATCCGCCCGGAAACGGCCGTCGCGCATCGCGCCTTCGAGATCGACGTGCGTCGCTGAGATCACACGCACATCGACCGGAATCGATTCGCGTCCGCCCAGCCGTTCGATTTTGCCTTCCTGCAGGAAGCGCAGCAGGCTGGCTTGGCTTTCCAACGGCAGATCGCCGATTTCGTCGAGGAACAACGTGCCGCCGTTGGCTGCTTCGACGCGGCCGATCTTGCGTTGATTCGCGCCCGTGAACGCGCCCCGTTCGTAGCCGAACAATTCCGACTGCAGCAGGTGATGCGGGATCGCGCCGCAATTGATGGCGACGAACGGCTCTTTGCGGCGCGGCGAACGCTCATGGATGGCGACCGCCGTGAGCTCCTTGCCGGTGCCCGATTCGCCGGCGATGAAGACCGACGCATCGGTGTTGGCGATCTTGCGGATCGTGCGGAACAGCAGTTGCATCGATTCGCAGGTGCCGACCATCTCGTCGTCGCCGGCGCTCGCCACACCGGCGGCCAAGTCGAGGTCGGTCAGCGACACCATGCCGAACGCATGGCCTAGCAGATAGTCGATCGCCTGCGAGGTGACGGGCTGCTTAACGTAATCGAAGCAATAGCTGCGAATCAAACGGCGGACTTCGGGATCGTCGAGCCGGTCGGGACTCGCGAGCGCGACCCAGCCGACGAGGGGCTGACGCAAGCTCGCCTCGAGTGCGCCGAGCTCGCGTGCGCTGAAGCGTGACAAATCGAGAATGCCGGCATAAGGAACGTCGGGCCGCAGCACGCGCCCGCAATCGGCGCTCGTGCGCGCGACCGAGACGTTCCAGCCACGCGACTTCAGATGCGCCACGAGACTGTCTTCCGGTGCACGCGACAAATAGATCAGCATGCGCGTGTCGTTTCCGCGTTCGCGTTCGCGCTCGCCGTCGCGGTTGTCATGCGCGAGCGACATGGTCGTGCCATTGGCCGCGAGCGGGCCGATGGATGTCAGATGAGAGGTATCGCGCATGGTGCCCCCGTATGGTCGAGCATCAGAAGGTGTACGGGAACCGCACGCCCACGACGAAGTTCGGTGCGTCGGGCGTGAGCCCGATCGAGACCGAACCGTTGATCGTCAAGTGCTTGTTCACCACGTGGTTCAAGCCGAAATTCACGGCGGCGGCGACGGTTTCGCTGCCGGCCACTTTCTGCCAGCCTTGGCCGGGCGCCTGCGTCTCGCTCTCGGGTTCGATGGCCATGGTGTAGGAGACGCTCGCCGAATCTTTTTCGGAGAAAGCGAGGGCGACGCCGGCGCCCCATTGAATGACGTCGCCGAGCTTCACCTTCGCGGGCGTCGATTGGCCTTCGACGGAAGAAACGTCCGAGAACGAACGCGCGAGGTTGTACGTGTACGACAAGCTGCCGAACAGTACGACAGGGTCGTAGGTCTTGAGCACCGATAGGCCCGCCGTGACGTTCCAGAAACCCGTCCCTGTCGGAAGTTTGGTCGGCGCGACGAGGCTCGTATTGTTCGGGTCCACCTGCACGAGCTTGATGCCGAAGGGGGACGTGCCCGTCGGCGCTTTGATCCGCAGGCTGCCGACGACGTCGGGCCAGTTGCCGCTTTCCTTGAGCAACTGGTAGTAGATGCCGAAGTTGACGTCGCCGATCGCGCTCGAACTGCCCGATGCATCCGACAGCGCGCTTGCCGAGCCCCCTGCGCCGCCGACGATGAAGTTGCTGTGGCGATAGACGTAAGGCACGTCGACGTCGAAGCTGATGCGATCGGTGAGGCCGTAACGCGCATCGAGGTCCGCCATCACTTGATGAGACTTCGTTTGGCCTAGATTGATGTTGCCGAGGAAGATCGCATCGAGGGCGAGAAATCCCGAGAGCTGAAGCTGTCGACGGTCGTAGTAGGTGTCGCTGATACCCCAATCGAGCGTCAGCTTCCGATCGAACAGCGGCGCATGTTCGCGCTGGACTACGGCGTTCTCCGCTTCCGTGCGTACGGGCTGAGCGGCTTTTTGCGTCGTGCCGATCGAGCCGCCTTCCACGCCCCCCGCAGGTTCGGGAAGCGTCGAGGTCGTCGGCACGCCGGTGGCCGTCGAGGCGCCGCTCGTCGGCCCCGGCGAGCCCGGGGTCATTTGCGCGAGTGGCGGCAGCGGGACGGGCAGCCCATCGGCGCCTGCGGGCGCGGCGGCCGCTTCGCCGTCCGCGCTGCCCGTCAGGCCGCGGCCCCGCTGTGCCATGGCGAGACGCGTCACTTGCGCTTCGAGCGATTGGATTTGGCGTTGCTGTTCGTCGACGACGCGCATCAGCGTCGTCAGCCGCTGTTCGACCGACTGCTCCGAGAGGGCCTGTGCCGAGGCGCTTTGCGGCATCCATACGGCCAGCAGCGCGGCCGGTATCGCTGCGAGCCGCATGCGGCAGGCGCCTCGCGCGCCGTGCGCGAGCCTCGATGACATCTTGGACATTGTTATTTCCCCCGGTCTTGCGTGTGTGCGGAAAGCACCCAGCTCCCTCGTCGCTCGCCGCACTCGCTACTTGGTCGATTCGTTCCGTTCTTTCTTGTTCCCTCACCATCTCGTCTAGCCGCCTTGGCCTGGCGGCTGCCACGCTTCAATGCCTGCCCAGCGCAGCGTTCTGCAATGCCTGTAGCACGCCGAGTTGCCGCATCGATGCGCTCGACATGGGCAGCGTCTGCACGGTCAGCTTCAACTGATTGACGACGGCCTGCCCATTGCCCGCGATTTGCAGCAGTTGCGCGATCGAGCCTGCGCGTTGTGTCATGGACGGCGAGATCGTTTGCGTCGCGACGCCGGCCGGCGTCTGCAGCGTGACCGAAACGCCGCCGTTCGCGAACGAAATGCCGGCCTGGACGTTGCCCGATGCGCTCGTCGCAGTGGCGGCCGGATGGCCCGCGCCGGCGACGGCGATCGAACTCGCACCCGCACCCGCACCCGCACCCGAGCCCGTGCCTTGCCCCGTGTTAGGCCCGGCGTTGCCGGCGAGCGCCGAACTGCCCGAACCGCTCGAAGCACTCGAACCGTTGAAGTCGATCACCGTCGAGTTCATGCCCGTGTTGCCGTTGCCGGCGACTTGCGTGATCTGCGAGACGCCGTTCACCGATATGTTTTGCCCTCCGGTCGCGATCGCTTGCGGATTGCCGCCTGTGCCGGCCGTGCCGGTCGCGGCGCTCGTCGCGCCTGGCGCGCCGGTCGCACCGAATGCCCCGTTGCCGCTTCCGTTGCCTGCCGACGCGATGCCTGGCGTTGCGGTGTTGGTATATCCAGCGTTGCCGGCACCATTGGCGTTGCCGTTGCCGTTGCCGTGCAGGCCGCCGTCGGTCGCCTGCGCCGACGTCGTCACCTGCGTGGAAAGCGAGTTGTCGATATTCGTCGTGACGGTGAGCGTGCCGCGTGCGCTCGCCGAGGCGCCGTTCGGCATTTGCCATTGCGACAGCAACTCGAGCACGAGGCCGGACACCATCGTGCCGCCTGCGCCTTTACCCGTTTGATGCGAGAGCACGTCGTCGCCGACGGCTTGCCAGCGCGCCTCGCGTGAGGCGGACAGGAATTCGGGGGCGGCGGCGGGCCGCTCCGCGGCGTAGGCGCTGTTTCCGAATTCGCAGACCGTCAGTGCGATCGCGAGGGGAAGGGGTGAGAAAAGTAGGTGCCTCATGACGGTTCAGAACCAGTCTGCCCTAGACAATCCGTAATCCACGAAAGGGGTCGTCGCGGTGCTCGCGGCGAGCGCACGCTCGCGCAGTTGCAACGCCAGCGACACGTTGTCCTGCAACAGCGGGGAATCCTCCCGGAAGGGCTTGCCGAGGACCGCGAACACGAGACCGTTCCAGCTCGCGACGAAGTCCTCGTCGAGCATGATGCGATTGCCGAGTGCGGGATCCGCGATGAATACGCGGCCGTGTTCCGCATGCTTGACGATGACGAAGTGCTCATAGCCGCCGATGTCGAGCAGCACGAGCACGGGGATTCTCAGGTGATAGAGCGCATCGAGGTTCACGCGAAAGCCGCGCCCGCGCAGGCCGATCGTTTCGACGAAATGCTTCATGTCGAGCATCGAGAAGCCGTTCTTGACGACGATCTCGGGGCTCGAGAAAGCCATCATTCGGCGAATCAATTCGGGCTCGGCGATATCGATGCCGTAGCCGTACTTGAGCAGCGTCGCAAGCGCGGCCGAGCCGCAACTGTAGTCGTAGCGCTGACCGACGATATGGCGGTATCGAATGTCTCGCATGGAGCGGACCGTCTTGGTGAATGGCACGCCAAGAAGGTTAGACGTATCGATGGTCGACTGCGCGTTGCTTGGCGCACATATCGCGGCGCATACGAGCGCGGCGATCTGCCGCCATGCCGCGAAGCTGGCATGTCGTGACATGCTGCTATCCCTCGTGAGGTGCATACCGGCCGCAACCTTCCGCCGGTATGCGTAGGCGCTCGAACCGACGGCTAACCGACCGTTGCGGCCGGCTAGCCGTCGGCGGCGTCGCTCAATGGCCGCTGATGTTCGTCGCGGCGATGGCCAGGCCGTTGTGCTGCAAGTTCCCGGCGCCGCCGGCGATGTTCACGCCGATGTTGCCCGTCGAGTTTTGCAGCGCGCCGGCGCCGATCATCGCTGTGCCGCTGATCGAGCCTTGGAACTCGAGCCGCGCTTGCTGGCTGTTGTCGTCCGTGGCGACCATGGCGACGGCGAGCGGAATCGCGCCGTCTTTCAGGTTCGTCGTCGAGGCGGCGAGGCTGTTGTTCTGCACGTTGGCCACGCCTGCGGCGATGTTTACGCCCACATTGCCCGAGACGTTGGACAGCGAGTGATCGCCGAGCGAAGCGTTCAGCATGAAGTTGTTGACCGTCGCCGTTCCGCCGGAGGCTTGCGTGCTGAAGATCTGTGCGTTGCCGAACACATTGCCGGTATCGACGGAAGCGAGCGAGGCATCGTTGCTTTGGGCGTTGTCGACGCCTTCCGCGATGTTGATGCCGATGTTGCCGGCGGATCCGTTGCCGGCGCCCGACCCGGTCGTGGCCGTCAAGTTGCCGGGTGCTTGCGTGTCGATGTATTGCGTCACCGAACCCGTCACCGAGACGTTCTTCGAGTCGACCGTATCGGCGAACGCCCACGCCGCCGAATTGCTCTTCTCGTGCGATCGGCTCCATGTCGCGCCGCCCGAGGACTGCTCGGCGAACGCTTGGCCGCCCGAGCCCTGATCGGCATGGAACTTCCAGGCCGCGCCTTGGCCCGATCCGCTGTTCGCGCTCCGGCTGTTCGATGAGCTCGATGTGTCCGAGCCGCCGGCTTCATAGGCGTTCAAGCCCAAGTTGCCGCTGACGCTTACACGGCCGTAGCCATGCGCGTCGTCGCCGTGGCGATCATGATCGGAGGCATAGCTGTAGCCGAGGTTGGCGGAGCCGCTTGCCGTCACAGTCAGCGACGCGTCTTGCCAGTGATGGGAATCGCTGCTCGAGCTGCTTGCTTGTTGATTGCTGTACTCGTAGCCGCCGCCCGAGATCGAGCTGCTCTGGTTCCGATAAGCATACGCCGACGATTCTTGGAACCCTTGCGCGAAGCTTGCCGCGCCCGATTCGCTGCTCCTGCTGGAGCTGACGTGGAAGCCGCCGCCCGCGACCGAGCGATAACTGTTGTTGAAGGACGTGGTCACCTGACCCATCGTGTAGCTTTGCGCGGTCGGGTTGAGCGTGGCGCTCGCCCACACGGCTTGGTTGTTGTTGACGACGGCGCCGACCGAGCTCGACACCGTGACGCAGCCGAAGAGTCGGACGAAGCCGTCGATGCCGACGTTTTCGCCGACGGCCGTCGCATTGAAGATGAACGGGTCTTTGAATTCGTGTCCGTGTGCGAATGCCGTGCCCGATGCTGCTGCCAGCACTGCTGCCGCGATGAGTGTGCGCTTCATGATGACGCTCCGATTGGGAAAGGGTGCTGCGTTAGAAAAAGGTGCCCGCCGGGGGACGGAGCACAAAACTGTTCGCCGTGGCGTTACCGGCGCCGGCCGTCTGGTTGATTTGCGCGATGCCGCTTGCGTTCTTGAGCACATCGTTGCCGATGCGCACCGCGCGCTCGCCCTGAGCCATCGCCGATGCATCCACACGTCCTTGCTTGGGAGACGCCCCGGACAGCACGCCGTCCGAGACGCTCTCGACTCCTATCGCCGCGGCGCCGATCACGATGCCGTTGCGTTGGAGATTGGCTGCGCCCGCCGCTTGATTCACCATGACCGCGCCGGACACGTTCGATAGGGCGCCGCTTTCGATGCTCGCCCGGGCGCTCGGCACAAGTGCTCGAGTACGCGCGCTTTGCGAAGAAGCGAGGCCCGCGGCGCCGTTCGGGGCTTGCACGATCGCCGCCTGATTGCTCTGGGCGTTGTTCAGGCCAGCGGCTTCGTTCACGCTCAAGACGCCTGTCGCACCGGCCAGCGCGCCGGCCGACACCGTCGCTTCACCGGTGACGATGGGCACGGCCGACATGGCGGCTGTCGTGGGTGCTTGCCCGAACGCGAGCGGCGCACCGAGGGCGGCACAGCATGCGGTCAGCGCGGCAATCGCCTTCGCGGCGGTGGCGGTGGTCGCGGCGACGGTTGTGGCTGATGCGGTCGTTGTGGTCGTTGTGGCCGCACACCAGCGGCGCGGGAAACGGCTTGCGTTCATTTCAGCCCTCCGATACCCGCGAGGCCCGCGCTGAGCGGCGCGAGCGCTCCCGTGACGGACAACGAGACGGTGCCGCCGATGCCTGTCGTCGACGGAGCGACGCCGCCCGGCCCCATGGCGACGTTGCTTCCTGTCGCGGAGCCGCCCAGGAGCTTCGTGAGCACCTGCAGGCTGGCCGCCGCGCCGCTCGGCCCGTTGCTCGCGATGCCGCGCGAACCGTGGGCGTGCGTGAGGTCGGAGTCGGAGACGAGCGTGCCGACGGTCGAATCGAATGCGGGTGCGGGAAACGTCGTCGCCCGTACCGCGACCGGATTCTCGTTCCGGGGGATGGCCCGGAAGGCATCGCGCGGCATCACGTTGCGCTCGACGATGATGTCGCCCGGATTGCCGCTGTTTTGCGCGAGCACGGCCGGTGCGACGGCGGCGAAAGAGACGCTGACGCTCGAGAGCAGCGCCGCTTGCGCGAGGCGCCGCTTCGAGGCGAGGGCGATAAGGATCATGAACGTGTCTCCGAGGCGATCGGGCATCGACGATTGCGTTATTTGCGGAAGTAGCTGACCGCATTGCTCTGCGCTACCTGAGCGGCGTCGGCCGGGACAGGCACGGGAGCGGGCGGTGCGATTTCGTCCCAGAGCGTTACGGAGTGCGCGCCGTGCAACAGAGGGGCAGCCACCGTCATGAGGCCCGGGCCGGTGCCGCGTTGATGCGCGAGCGCGTGGTCGTCGACCGCCATGGCGTCGGCGGCGGCCATACTGTCCATGACGGTTGCGCTTGCCTTGGCTTCGAGTGCTTGCGCCTGCGCTGTACGGGCGACGTACCAGGCGATCACGAAGCGCGGATCGACGGCCATGCCCGATGCGCTCGATGCGCTTGCGGCGGTGAGCGTCGCTTCGCCGATCGCATCGGGCAGCGCATCGCCCTGCGCCTGGCAGGGCGATGCAAGCGCCGCGAGCGACGCGGCGAGTGCGAGGGCGACTGCACGCGAGCAAAAGACAATGCGTGGAACGAGTGGCATGGCGTTTCTCCGTTGTGCGCGGAGTAAGGCGAAAGCCGTGCCATGAGCGCGAAAGCGTTGCTGCGATTGATGCCGAATCGAAATGGAAGGCCAGCATGCCCTCGAAAGGCCTAAAACCGTTTCAGTGCTGAAACCTCACTTCGAGAAACGACCCGTAGTCGCATTCGCCTGACGAATGCCGTGTCGCGAAAGCGCCACGGATGCTCCGCTGTGGTTTGCAATGCAACATCGGCGCGAAGCCGCGTCGCGCCTCGTTATCGGGGGGTTGTTTCAATTCTTTCTGTCAAGTAAGCTGCTTTCGCGTCGGGTCGTATAGTAAGCTGTGTGAACGGTTTCACTTCATCTAAATCGCCGATTAGGCGACATTTGCTATTAATAATGCGTTTGCGGGTGTGTCGGCTGGGTTGAGCCCTAGGACTGTCAGCGGAAGCTTCCGAGCGTTGCGGAAGCGGGGCGCGTATGTGCCTATCCGTCGTTGCATATGGCGTCTTGCTTCATGTTCATCAAGAAGAGGTCTGAACAATGGAACCCGCAAGTCGACAATTGATTTACCTAACTCGCGACGCGAATTCGCAATTGAGCGAGCAATTCAACGCACGCGGCTGGCATGTCGAAGTCGCCACGAGCGCTCGCGATGCCCGCCGGGCGCTTCGAATCGACGCGGCGGCCGGCGGGTTGCTCGATCTGTCGAGTCAATTCGATTCGCAGGAAATCGCTGCCCTCGAGCCTTGCTTGACGATGCCCAATGTCGGTTGGGTCGCGGCGACGGCGCCGGGACAGTTGCAGCAAAGCGCCCTGCGCCGGCTCGTGCGCGACTACTGCTACGACTACATCACCATGCCGTACGAGGCGCCGCGCATCGTCGATTCGGTCGGCCACGCGTACGGCATGGTCGTGCTCGGCGCGGCCGACGAGGAAGAAGGGCAGGCGCTCCCGACGCGTGCGGGCGAGGGCGCAATGGTCGGCTCATGCGAGGCGATGCGCGTGCTGTTTCGTTCGATCCGCAAGGTGGCGATGACCGATGCGCCCGTGTTCGTATCGGGCGAGTCCGGTACCGGCAAGGAACTCACGGCGGTTGCGATTCACGAGCGCTCGACGCGTCGCGAGGCGCCGTTCGTCGCCATCAATTGCGGTGCGATTCCGCCGCATTTGCTGCAGTCCGAGCTATTCGGCTACGAGCGCGGCGCATTCACGGGCGCGAGTCAACGCAAGATCGGCCGGATCGAAGCGGCGGACGGCGGCACGTTGTTTCTCGACGAAATTGGCGATCTTCCGCTCGAAAGTCAGGCCAGTCTGCTCAGGTTCTTGCAAGAGGGGCGGATCGAGCGCCTGGGCGGCCAGGAATCCATCGCGGTGGACGTGCGCGTGATTTCGGCGACGCACGTCGACATGCAGCGCGCCATGGAGGAAGGGCGCTTTCGGGCGGATCTCTACCATCGGCTGTGCGTGCTGCAGATCGATGAGCCGCCGCTGCGCGCGCGCGGCAAGGACATCGAGTTGCTCGCGCGCCATATGCTCGAGCGCTTTCGCAAAGACGGCGCGCGCCGGTTGCGCGGCTTTTCGGCGGACGCGATCGCCGCGCTTCACAACTATGCTTGGCCGGGTAACGTCCGCGAACTCATCAACCGCGTCCGGCGCGCGATCGTCATGTCGGAGGGCCGGCACATCACGGCGCACGATCTAGAATTGGCCGACTACGTCGACATCGCGCCGGTTTCACTCGCGCAGGCACGCGAGGCCGCCGAGCGGCAGGCGATCGAATTGGCATTGCTGCGCCACCGCGGGCGTCTCGGCGATGCGGCGCAGGAATTGGGCATCTCGCGCGTGACGCTCTATCGCCTGCTCAGCGCTCACGGCATGCGGCACGTCCACGTGGAGCCGGGCGAGCATCGAATGAGCAGTTGAAGCCGTCTTGGCTTCGTTCCCCTCGCACTTGGGCGTGCAGGGGCATGTTCGGCCGAAGATCCCTGCGCTTGATAAAATCGAGGTTTGCGCGGCGCCCGAGCCTGGGCCCGCGCGCTCGAGCCGAAGGATTCCCGCGCATGAAACAGTACCTGGACCTCGTCCGCACCATTCTCGATACGGGCAGTTGGCAGGAGAACCGCACCGGCATTCGCACGATCACCATGCCCGGCGCCATGCTGCGCTTCGACTTGCAGGAAGGCTTTCCGGCGGTGACCACGAAGAAGCTCGCGTTCAAATCGGCCATAGGCGAGATGATCGGATTTCTGCGCGCGTCGCGCAGCGCGGCCGATTTCCGTGCCCTCGGTTGCAGGGTCTGGGATGCGAATGCGAACGAGAATGCGCAGTGGCTCGCCAATCCCTACCGTGAAGGCATTGACGATCTCGGCGATGTCTACGGCGTGCAATGGCGCAAGTGGCCGGGCTACAAGGTGATCGAGGCTTCGCAGAGCGCGCGCCTGGCCGACGCGGCCGAGCGCGGCTATCGGGTCGTGACGCAGTTCGAGGAAGACGGCGTGAGCAAGATATTGCTCTATAAAGCCATCGACCAGCTACGGCAATGTCTCGATACGATCATGAGCAACCCGAGCGATCGCCGCATTCTTTTTCACGGATGGAATCCCGCGTTACTCGACCAAATCGCGCTGCCCGCTTGTCATTTGCTCTATCAATTCTTGCCGAACGTCGCACGGCGCGAGATCTCGTTGTGCCTGTATATCCGCAGCAACGACGTGGGACTCGGCACGCCGTTCAATCTGGCCGAAGGCGCGGCGCTGCTTTCGCTCGTCGGACGGCTGACGGGATACACACCGCGCTGGTTCACGTACTTTATCGGCGATGCGCACATCTACGAAAACCAAGTCGACATGCTCACTCGCCAACTCGAACGCGAACCCTATGAAAGCCCGCGCCTCGTGATTTCCGATCGCGTACCGGCCTACGCGCAGACCGGCGTGTACGCGCCCGAATGGCTCGAGCAAGTCGAGCCTGCCGACTTCTCGCTCGTCGGCTACCGGCATCACGAGCCGTTGACGGCGCCGATGGCCGTTTAAGCGATTCGGCCGTCGATTCGATGCCTCGCTGAGGGCAAGTTCTGGGTCGGCAACAATACGGGAGCACAAGATGGCCTGATCGGCTTACGCTGATCAGGCCATTTCGTTCGTGTCGCGATTCCGATCACATGGTTTCGGTGGTTCGGCGTCAGCCGCGGTGATGCGCCGGAGCCGGCTCCGATGGCCCGGCGGCGTGCTGCTGAGGATGCTGTTGCGGAGCGGGTTGCGGGCGCGGTTGTTCGAAGTGCGGTTGGGGCTGCGGGTGCGGTTGTTCGAAATGCGGTTGCGGTTGGGGCTGCGGACGCGGTTGTTCGAAGTGCGGTTGCGGTTGGGGCTGCGGACGCGGTTGTTCGAAGTGCGGTTGCGACTGAGGCTGCGGCCGTGGTTGCTCGAAGTGAGGTTGCGGTTGGGGCTGCGGCCGTGGTTGCTCGAAGTGAGGTTGCGGTTGGGGCTGCGGCCGCGGTTGTTCGAAGTGGGGTTGTTGGGGTTGGGGTTGGGGCCGCGGCTGCTCGAAATGCGGTTGAGCCTGTGGCCGCGGTTGTTCGAAGTGAGGTTGCGGTTGGGGCTGCGGCCGCGGTTGCTCGACATGGGGCTGCGGTTGAGGCTGCTGGCGCGATTGTTCCATCCGAGGCTGCGAGAGCTGCTGCGCCCGCGACTGCTCGACGCGAGGCGCGACTTGGCCCCCCCGTTCTTGCATGGACGGGCCGGGCCCCGCCGCTTGCGGTTGCCGCATTTCGGACTGCGACGGACGCGGCGGCTCGCCGTGCTGCATAGCTCCGCCTTGGCCGGGTGCGCCGCCTGCAGTCGCGTGCGGCTCGTTCATCGGCAGGCGTTGCTGCGTCACTGGCGCATGCGGTCGCGTCCAGGCGGGCGCCGGTCGCGCACCGGTCTCGGCGCCTTGTGTGGCTCGACTGCCGATCTCCGGTGGCCGCGGCACGCCGTTGTTCGGTTGCGGGCGCTGGATTGCGGCGGGGACTTGCGGGGCGGCTCGAGGCTCCCCGAAGCCGGGCTGATGCGGCGAGGGCTGACCGGACACCGCGTCGGTTCGCGGCGGCCCCCCGTGTTGGCCGGCCTCGCCCGGGCGCGGTCCGGCATTGGCGGCGGTGTGCCTCGGCGTGATGACGGGCGTGTGCGTCCCGACGACGCGTACGTCGTGCGGCATGGCCTGGGGGCCGCCGCGCACGCCGCGCGGCGATTGGCCGGCGAACGGCGCCGGGGCGACGGGCCGGACTGCGGGCCGCCCCGCACCGGGCACGGCTGCGCCTGCCTGCGCCAGGTGTTGCGCCAATCGGTCGCGGTAGGCCGGCGGCGTCGAGGGCGCACGAGTGGCCACCACGGGACGCGACGAGAGCGTTCCAGGCGGGTGATAGGTTGCCGCCCTCAAACCCGATGCGCGGCTGTCGCGCACGGGCGCGACGCCTGCCGCCCCTGGGTTGATCCGGACTTTGTTGCCCCACTGCCGCGGATCGACGCGTTGCGCGAAGTGCGCCACGGCCTTGCCGTGCACGAATGCCGTTGCGGGCACCGCCGTGACGGCGCCCGGCGCGCGATAGTTGATGTAGGTGTTATGAATGTTCGTGATGTTGACGTTGCGATTGACGATCACCGTCTGGTTGACGCGCTGGTAATAGCTCGGGCTCCATCCTCCCCATCCGGGATGCCAAACCTCGCCCGGGCCGAGCGGGAACCAGGCGAGGCCCGGCGTGGGCGCGCCGCCGATGGATAGGCTCACGCTCCAGCCGTCTGAGCTGCCGACGAACGCCACGAGCGCGGGCGCGTAAACGGGCGGCGCGCTGACGACGAGCGGCCCCGGCACCCAGCACCACGAAGAGCGGAGATAAGCCCAGCGGCCGTAGTGATAGGGTGCAAAGCCCCAGGGCGCATCGTCGATCCAAGTCCAGCCCCACGGTGCGATCCACGCCCAGTGGCCGTCGTGATAGGGTGCCCACCCCGCGGGCTCTTGATTCGGGACCCAGATGGCGCCGTACTGCGGATCGTCGCTCCACGTGCCGTTTGCATCGAGGTCCTCGTATCCGGGGATGTCGCGCGACACATAGCGCGCCGACACGGAGCGATCCTCGGCGGCATCGCGATTGTTGGCCCATTGGTCGAAGGGGTCGGGCGCCGGCGCTTCGGCTACCGAGGCTTCCTGCAGGTTCGTCCCTGTGAAGGTGATTTGCTGGCCGCTTTCGACGGGCACTTGCCCATTCTCGCCGTAAGCGGTGAGCGCGCCGCTGCGCACCGTCACCGTCGTCGTGCTGCCGTCAGGCGCGACGTCCACGCGGTAGTCGCCGGGCCGAGTGACGCCGAGCGCCACATTAGGCGTATCGATCTCGTACGTCGAGCCGGGAGGAACGGAGCGCACGCGCGTCGACAGCGTCCCCTGCGCGACTTTGAGCTGCGCATTCGTGTCGTCCAGATTCATCACGTCCAGGCTCGTCGACGAGCCTAGCCGTACGGCGGTGGAACCGATGTGAACTTCCGAGCGTGCGTTGGCGTCGTTCCAGAGGCGATCTCCTGTCGTCAATGGACGATTGATCGATGCATAGGACCAATCGTTCTGACCGGCCGGTTCGGTCGTAACAGTCCCCGCCATGTAGTTCAGGCGCGCGACGCGGCCAGGGGGATCGGTCGATTGCCTAACGGGCGCGACGTTCTGGTAGGCCGGTTCGGATTGCGCGAAGGCAGCTTGCGCGGCAAGCATCAGCGGTGCGATGCCTATCAACGCGAAACCGGTTACGCGCCGGAAAATCACTAGAGCAGAGGTGGCGGCGGTGGTCATGGGAAGCTCGTTTCGGTGCCGGATCGGACGCCGGTCCGTGACAGCACTGTAGCCCCACCGCGTGTATCAATGCGCTCCGTTTTGTAGCCGTGCGTTCCGGGCTGTAACGAAAAATATCAGCGCCGCCGGGCGCCGCACGTCGGTCTTTCTCATGCCGAAAGCAGCGCATCGAATTGCTGCCTTCCAGCGGGCGTGATGCGCAGCACGCGGCGTTTTTCGGTGTGCTCGACCCAGCGGTGCTGCGTCCAATGATCGAGCAGTGCGGCGCCGAGCGCGCCGCCCAAATGCGCACGGCGCTCGCTCCAATCTAGGCAGGTGCAAGCGAAGCGGCGCTTGCGCGAGCGCTGCGCACCCACGTCGATGCCCCAGCGCGCGAGTTCCGCTGCGCCTGCAGCGGTCGCTTCGACGCTGCCGCCCTCGTCGACGAGCCAACCGCGCGCGAGAAGACGATCGAAGACGCGCACGGCCAACTCGCCCGCCATATGGTCGTAGCAGGTGCGCGCGTAGCGCATTTCCACGGGCACCGTGCGCGCGGCCACGGGTGTCGGGCGCGCAGGCAAGCTGGCTTGCGCGAGGTGGGCCAGCGCCTCGATGGCGGTCGCGACCTCCGGCGTGGCGATACGGTAGTAGCGGTGGCGTCCGCGAACTTCGAGCGCCAGCAGCCCGCCTTCGGCGAGTTTCGCGAGATGGCCGCTCGCAGCCGAGGGAGACAGCCCCGCGATCAGCGTCAATTCACCGGCCGGCCGGGCGCTGCCGTCCATCAGCGACCAAAGCATGGCCGCACGGCCGGGGTCGGCCAGCAGTGCGCCGATCCGCGAAAGGCCCGGGAAATGCGCGACGTCGCGCTCGGCATCGGGAAGCAAGACGGTCATGGGCGTGCCCTCGTAGCGTCGGTTGGCTTCGAATCGGCGCCGGACCGGCTCTACCCGATCCGGCGTCGATTTCGGCAATACGGTTCCCACTGTAACCGCTGCTTGGATTCGATGCTTCAGTCTCTCGTGAAACGTGGAATGCACCAGTGGCCGCCGTTGTCCGGCAGGCTAGAATGAAAGTCGGACGGTTATGCAGAGGGCAAGAGAATGAAAGTGTGGATGGCGGCCATCCTGGCCGCGTGGGTCTGTGCGGGCTGTGCGCAGCACGGTACGCCGACACCTCGTACGAACGACGGCAGCAGCATCACCATGTACGGGACGATCGACCAAGGCATCACGTTCCGCAAGTAGCCGGCGTTCGGCGGAGTGCGTGAGCGCTGCCGCGAGCCGAAATGGCAGGATTTGATGCATCATTGGCATTTCTGCCATTGGTCGCTGAGTGAGGATAGGCGTTGTCTTCTCTTTCTTCCTCACTCCGAAAGGTCCCCGATGCAAAGCTTCTTGTCCGCGCCGCCTTTGCTGGAACGCGCCGGCCGCCGCAATGCGCGCGTGCTGGCGCTTTGCCAAGCGCTCTATACGTCTTCCGTTTCGATCGATCTGACGCTGACCGGGCTCGTCGGCTATACCTTGGCCGACGACAAAGCGCTGGCGACGCTGCCGTTCTCTTTGATCACCGTCGCAGCGGCGCTGACGACGATCTTCGCGTCGTTCCTCATGGCGCGCATCGGTCGCCGCGCGGGCTTTGCGCTCGGGGCCGCCGTGGGCGCGGCTGGGGGCGCCATTTCGGTTCATGCGATTTTCGCTCATAGCTTCTGGCTGTTTTGCTGCGGGACGGCGACGGTCGGCGTGTTCCAAGCGTTCGCGCAGTATTACCGGTTGGCCGCCGCCGATGCGGTCGACACGCAGTCCAAGAGCCGTGCGATTTCGACAGTGCTGACGGGCGGCGTGGTCGCCGCCGTGCTCGGCCCGGCACTCGCCGCGTGGAGCCGCGACTGGCTCGCGCCTGTGACTTTCGCGGGCTCGTATGCGCTCGTGACGCTGCTCGGGCTTGCATCGATGGCGCTCGTGCTCGTCGGTTATCGCAATGCCGCGCCGGCGGCGGAGCCGCGCGCCCCGGCGCAGGCGGACGAGGGGCGTGCCCGCCCGCTCGCGCAAATCGTGACGCAGCCGATCTTCATGGCTGCGCTGGCGAACAACGCGATCGGCTATATGGTCATGATGTTCGTCATGACGGCCACGCCGATCGCTGCCGTCGCATGCGGCCATACGATCGGGGACGGCGCGCGCATCATTCAATGGCACTTGGTCGGCATGTTCGCGCCGTCGTTCTTCGCCGCGCGGCTGATCGCCCGGTTCGGCGTGCTGCGCGTCATCGGCGCGGGCATCGCATTGTCGGCCGCGTGCGGTGCGATCGCGCTTACGGCCACCGATTTGCCGTATTTCTATGCGGCGCTCGCTTGCCTTGGCGTCGGCTGGAATTTCATGTTCGTCGGCGGCACCACGCTGCTGTCGCAGGCATATCGCGCGAACGAGCGGGCGAAGACGCAGGCGACGAGCGAGTTCACGACGTTCGCCTGCACGGCGCTCGCTTCCTTGACGGCTGGTCAATTGCTCGCGCGATTCGGCTGGGCAGTCGTCAACGCGGCGATCTTTCCTGCATTGGCGGTCGCCGCTTGCGCGACGCTCGTGTATGCATGGTCGCGGTCGCGTGTCGATGCGGGGGCGGCGGCCGGCGCCGTATGAACCACTTCGATCGATATCGACAGATAAGGAGTCCTAATTGAACGTGCCCGCACTTGCGCCGGACTTCGCGTCTGCGTCGCCGGCTTCGCGTTCGCTGGTTCGGCAGATCGTGTTCGCGGTGGCCCCGCATCTCGTTCTGCTCGACGCTTGCGGGCCGATGGAGGCGTTTTGGCGGGCCGAGCTCGAGTTGCGCCGGTCACGCGGCGGCGGTAGCGACGAGACCGTCGCGTACCGTACGCGTGTGGCTTCGATCGAAGGCGGGACGTTGCCCACGCACGTCGGTTTGCCCGTAGTCGTCGAGCGGCTCGACGCGCTGGGCGATGAGCCGATCGATACGGTTATCGTTGCCGGTACGTTCGTGGCGGATCGCATGGTCCTCGACGCGAGGCTCGTCGAGTGGCTCGCCCGCTCGGCGCCGCGCGTTCGCCGCGTTTGCTCCGTTTGCGTCGGCGCGTTCTATTTGGCGGCGGCCGGCCTGCTCGATGGGCGCCGGGCCACGACGCATTGGCGTAGCGCGGACGAACTGGCTCGTTGCTTCCCGCAAGTGCAGGTGGATGCCGATCCGATCTTCATTCGCGATGCGCGAGGCGGGCGGGTCGTGTGGACGTCGGCGGGCGTGACGGCCGGCATCGATCTCGCGCTCGCCTTGATCGAAGAAGACTTCGGTCATGCGGTTGCCATGCAGGCCGCGCGGCGGCTCGTGGTCTTCATGAAACGCCCGGGCGGGCAATCGCAATTTAGCGCGGCGCTCGATGCGCAACATTGCGCCAGCCCCGAATTCGATGCGCTGCATGCGTGGATGGCGGCGAACCTGCATGGCGATCTGTCGATCGAGCGCCTGGCCGAGCACGTGCGCATGTCGCCGCGAACGTTCGCCCGGCGCTATGTCGATGCGGTGGGCCGCACGCCGGCGAGGACCGTCGAGGCGCTGCGGCTTGAAGCGGCTTCCCATGCGCTCGCGCAATCGGGGCGGCCGATGAAGCGGATCGCGCTCGAGTGCGGGTTCGGGTCCGAGCAGAACCTGCGGCGTGCGTTCCTCCGGCGTTTCGGCGTGCCGCCGCTCGATTACCGAGAACGGTTCGCTTCGCTGAATGCAGCGTAATCGAGGCCGCGCGCCGCGGATATTGCACCCGTATAATCGGCTCCTTTCATTTCCTCGCCGCGCGAACGCGCGCCACCGGAGCCACGATGAGCACGCCCTCGACCCCCTTGGACCGTTCGGAAACCACGTTCCGCTTTCTTGCCGAGCCGACTTCGGTCAACTTCGGCGGGAAGGTGCATGGCGGTGCGTTGATGAAATGGATCGACGAAACGGCCTATGCATGCGCGGCGGTATGGTCAGGGCGTTATTGTGTGACGGTCAGCGTCGGCAACATTCGATTTCGCCGGCCCATTCTCGTCGGCAACCTCGTGGAGTTGCGCGCGCGCGTGGTCGCAACGGGCCGCACGAGTATGCATATTCATGTGACTGTTCACGCGGGCGATCCGAAAAGCGGGCAGTTGCGCCTGACGACCGATTGTCTGGTCGTATTCGTTGCGGTGGACGAGAACGGCACGCCGATTCCCGTTCCGGCGTTCGTGCCGGAAACCGACGAGCAAAAGCGTGTGGCGAAGTACGCGATGGACGTGAAAGCCGCGCTCGATGCGATCGTCGAGCTCAAGCCGGAAGAGATGGCGCAGGGGAGGATTTGAGGGGGCGGCGGGCGAGGGTCCGCTGTTTTCGGTAGTGAACGTCGATGCGATTAGCCTGCGACATCAACCGTATCCGGTTGCTGTCCGAATTCCTTGCCTATGCGGGCGGACCCGCTAGACGGAATGTCCTGAGCGCGGAAAACCGTGACAAGCGAACCTATCGAGGGCAATGCGAAGCTCTTGCGCGGCAAGATCGTGAATCTCCGCAAGAAGCGGTGCCGCCGCGACTTCTTTTTCACTGACAGCGACCGCGCACGCATGGGCGCTACAGCTATCGCGGCGGGGCTAGCAGGGCTTGGCGGGGTGGCAGCAGGCCTGGGCAGTATGTCCATGGATACTGCCGAAGAGGCGGATCTCGTCGAGTTCGAAATCGACAGCAAGCCGATTCGTGCTTGGTTGTGGATATCCGTCTTCCAAGAAGGCGATGACGTGGAAGTCGTGGCCGAGCCTGATGGCGACATTTGGATGGGATACGGGATTCGACGCATCAGCGATGGCGTAGTCGCGTTGCACTCGCATTGCAGCAGGGGGCGCTATGCACACTACAAAGCGTCCCTTTCGTGGTTTGTGAAGATCGCTGGCTCGTTGCTGATCGCGAACTTCTTATTGGGCGCGATCGTCATGTATGCCAGATCACTCCCTGTGGCCGAGGTCGTTCCCTTTCTGCTTGTTTCCCTGGCATCCAGCGCCGCTCTGGCCCTGACGTATGGCGTAATCGCTTATAGAACGTCTATGCGGTATATGGGATTCGTACGTCTCGCGGAGGGCATCTTTCAAATCTTCGGCTGGCCGAATGTGGAAGACATCGACCTACCCGCGATAACTAAAAAGAACAAGAAGCTGGGAGACGCAGGCGCTCTCGGTATCCTGTTCTTTCGCTACTGAGCGAACAAGCAGATCTGGCGTTCGGTTTCTTAGTCCGCGTCGTGGAGACTCGCGGAAGGAATTGAGCGCCGTTGGTCTAAACGACAAGGCGCGAGCGGATGATGAACAATTCAATGGAAGGTGCAACGTTGTTGCGTGGCCGCATCAGCAACCTGCGCAAGACGCGATGTTGTCGCGATTTCGTTGTTGCATCGATCGACCGGACGAAGATGGGGGCCACAGCCCTCGCAGCAGGTTTGGCGGGACTCGGAGGTGTCGCGACAGGGCTGAACGCGATGGCGATGGACACGACTGAGGAAGCGGATTTGCTGGAGTTTGACATCAATGGCGCATCGGTCACCGTATGGGTCTGGGTGTCGGTATTCGACGAAGGTGACGATGTGGAAGTAGTTGCAGAGCGCGCAGCCGGAAAATGGCTTGGATATGGTATCCGCCGAACAAGTGATCGAATCGTCGCGTTGCATCCACATTGCAGCCGGGGGCGATTTGCGCACTATCGCGCAACGGCTCGGTGGTGGCTTAAGCTGACCGCGGGCCTTCTTGTGTTCTTGTACGCGTTCCTTGCGTTACTGGCTTGGTCCCAATCTATGGATAATTGGACAGGGCTTGCGCAAGCTGCGGCATTGGGTGGTGCAGGGCTGGCTTTGATCTTTGGCGTGATCGCCATCCGAATCTCAAGAAGATTCCTCGTGTTCGTCCAACTTGCCGAAGCAATTTTTCAGGCCTTCGGTTGGCCCGATGTCAAAAACATCGACCTACCCGCAATAACCAAAAAGACCAAGAAGCCGGGGGACGCAGGCGCTCTTGGGATTTTGTTCTTCCGTTACTGAGCCCAAGAGGGCTCACGCTGATCTTCTTTGTCCTGGCATCAGGGCCAAAGCCGCACGGCCCGCGTTCTTCCCTGCGTAAAGTGACGTTCATCGGTCCAGCGCTCATTCGCCCGGACCGGCTCGGGTTGACTTGACGAGACCGGACGCAACGGCCGCAGCCGGATGCAACGACCGCAGCCGGCCACGACCCGCCGCCGACTTCACCGGCCCTAACGCCCCGTCATTCCCTCCGGCCTGACCCATTCGTCGAACTGCGCCTCGGTCACATACCCGAGCGCGAGCGCCGCCGTTTTCAACGTCGTGCCTTCCTTATGCGCCTTCTTCGCGATCTGCGCGGCCTTGTCGTAACCGATATGCGGATTCAGCGCCGTCACGAGCATCAGCGATTCGTTGAGCAGCGAATCGATGCGCGCGCGATTGGGTTCGATGCCGACCGCGCAATTTTCGTCGAAGCTATGCGCCCCGTCGGCAAGCAATCGGATCGACTGCAGGACGTTGTGCGCGATCATCGGACGAAAAACATTGAGCTCGAAGTTACCGCTCGCACCGCCCACGTTGATCGCGACATCGTTGCCGAATACTTGGCAGCACAACATGGTCACGGCCTCCGACTGTGTCGGATTGACCTTGCCCGGCATGATCGAGCTGCCGGGCTCGTTCTCGGGAATCGTGATTTCGCCCAACCCGCAGCGCGGGCCGCTTGCGAGCCAGCGCACGTCGTTGGCGATCTTCATGAGGCTCGCAGCGATCGTCTTCAATGCGCCATGCGCAAAAACGAGCGCATCGGCCGCCGCCATCACTTCGAACTTGTTGGGCGCACTGACGAACGGCAGTCCCGTCAATCGACCGATCGCCGCCGCCACGCGCCGCGCGAACTCTGGATGCGCATTCAGGCCCGTGCCGACAGCCGTGCCGCCCTGCGCGAGCTCATACAGATGCGGCAACGACGATTCGACGTGCGCCATGCCTTGTGCGAGTTGAGCCGCATAACCCGAGAATTCCTGACCGAGCGTGAGCGGCGTCGCGTCCTGCAAATGCGTGCGGCCGATTTTGACGATGTCGGCGAATGCGCGCGACTTGGCATCGAGTGTGGCGCGCAAAGCCGAAAGCGCCGGCAGCAGATGCTTGACGATGCCCGTCGCCGCAGCCACGTGCATCGCCGTAGGAAACACGTCGTTCGACGATTGCCCGCGATTGACGTCGTCGTTCGGATGCACCTTGCGCGCTTCGCCGCGCTCGCCGCCGAGCAGCTCACTTGCTCGATTGGCGATCACTTCGTTCAGGTTCATGTTCGTTTGCGTGCCCGAACCCGTTTGCCAGACCGCGAGCGGAAATTCACCGGCATGACGGCCTTCGATGATCTCGTCGGCCGCCTGCATGATCGCGCGCGCTTTATCCTCGGGCAGCACCCCGAGTTCCAGATTGACCTCGGCCGCGGCGCGCTTGACGACGGCGAGCGCCGTGACGAGTTCGGGCGATTGCTTTTCCGTGGAGATCTTGAAGTTCAGCAGCGAGCGTTGCGTTTGAGCGCCCCACAAGCGAGCGGCGGGCACGGCGATTTCGCCGAACGTGTCGCGCTCCATGCGATGGTCTTCGGTCATGATGCGTAAGCTCCGGTGTGTATGCGCAAAAAAACGGTTGAAGAAAGTCGGGTCGATGCCTATGACGCGCCCGAGCCTGTCATTTTCGCCAATCCGGCTCGTGCCGCGCCATGCGCCCGAATCGCTCGCTAGAGTTGCGAGTCGATCGGCAACAACGAGAATAGACCTGTCAGCAAATTGCGTACGAAGCCGGCCTCGGGATCGAGCGACCACGTGCGCAAATAGCGGCCCGCATCGCCTTCTTCCTCGCTCGTCCACTTAAGGCCCGATACCGGGGCGCCGAGCGCCCTCAGGCGCGCATCGTCGCTCGGCGTCGCAAGTTGCACGTGGTAGCTGACGCTCGGCGATATCGATTGATCGATCAGCTTGGCGACGGCGCCGGCGAGCACGGGGCTGTCGATGAACAGCGCGAGCTCGCTGTTCAAATGTGCGGAACGTGGATCGAAATTCAACGAGCCGATCACGAGCGTCCGGCGATCGATGACGTACGCCTTGGCGTGCAAACTCGCGCGCGATTGAGACCCAGCGAAGAAGCGCGAACTCTCCCGCTGCAGCGGCTGATACTCGTAAAGCTCGACGCCGTTCTTCAGCAACGGGATCCGATAGGGGCTGTAGCCGGCTTGAACGGCCACGGCGTCGGTCGAGGCGAGCGAATTCGTCAACACGGCTACGCGCACGCCCCGATGCGTGAGCCCCGCGAGCAATTGCACCCCTGCTTCGTGCGGAACGAAATACGGCGAGAGCAGCAACACCTCGTGCTGTGCGCCGCGCAGCAGTTGCGCGAGCCGATGCATTGGCGGGCTGCGGTAATCGTCGTCGGGCGCGGTCACCTTGCTCGGCGAGTCCACGCTGAACGATGCATTGGCCCAGACGAGGCCCATTTGATGTTGAGCGATTTGCTGATCGAGCGGTGCATCGCGCAAAGGTTTCGCGCCGACGGCGGCCGCTTGCGCGCGCCAATGCTCGCGCAGCGCCTCCCGGGCCGCGCGCAGATCGCTGTCGGCGAAGTGCGCCTTGTCGAGCGCCTTCAAAGGATAGGCGCCGGCGCTGTTCCAAAACGCGTCGAAGCTCTTCGATACGTCGTCGACGATCGGCCCAGCCGCAACGACGTCCAAATCGCGGAATTGCAGTTTGGGGCTGGCGCTGAAATACTCGTCGCCGAGATTGCGGCCCCCGACGATCGCGACCGAGCCGTCCGCGATCATCGCCTTGTTGTGCATCCGATGCGTGAAACGATCGAGGCGAGTTACGAACGTCTCGGTGCGAGCGAAGACACTCGGGCGTGCACTGCCGAAAGGATTGAATACACGCACTTCGATCTTCGGGTGGCTCGAGAGCGCGATCATCAAGCGCTTGGCGTCGTCGAAGTTCAAGTCGTCCACGAGCATACGCACGCGTACGCCGCGATCGGCCGCATAAAGGGCGGCTGCCAATAGGAGCCGGCCGGTCGTGTCTTCCGAAGCGATGTAGTACTGCAGATCGAGCGTCTTCGTCGCGGCGCGCGCCAGCGCAATGCGCATCTGCAGCGCGTCCGTGCCGTCCGTGAGCAGCCGGAACCCAGATTGCCCGCCATGGGCGGCGACGAGCGGCGCTAGGGCCTGCCCGAGCGGCGTCGACGCCGGGTGAGCGAGCGCGTGCGTCGCGGGGCGATCGAGCGATGTGGCGGGCGGCAGCGTCGAGCAGCCGGCGGCCACGACCGCCGCCAAGAAAAGGGGAAGGCGACGCGCCACGGCGAGGGCGTCCAAGTGTATTTGCAGCCACACACGCGCGACGGCGCACCACGCCGTCATGCGGCGCGCCGTTCGACGCGAAGCGGCCTCCGGCCGCGGCCATGGCACGTTATACACGGCGGACTCTTCCCTGACAGAGCGGCCGACGAGAGCGGTGGCTCGTACCGGCACTAATAACCCTATTTTAGGGGAAGCCGGCGCAGGACACCCGCCAAGCGTATGTGCGCTGCGGGATGAGCCGACGCGCATTCCCCGGACAAAAAGAGGGCCCGCCGACGGCGCGGGCCGAACACCCTGTCAGAAGAGTCGGTGCCATCGTAGGCTGGGCGCGGAGAACGGCCAACCAACGAAAGATGCTTTGCTTATCTAGGCGCCCCGTGGGCGGCGCGTGCGCCGCTCGAAGCGAAGGGTCATGAGTACGGCGACACTGGCTAGTCCTGCCGCGAGCCCCCACCACAAGCCGCGCGGCCCAAGCCCGGCGTGAAAGGCAAGGACGTATCCCGTGGGGAAGCCGACGCCCCAGTATCCGAACGCGGCGACTAGCATCGGAATGCGCGTGTCCTTGAGTCCGCGCAGACATCCCGATCCGATCGTCTGCATACCGTCGACGATCTGAAAGACCGCCGAGACGCCGAGCAGCGAAGCCGCGATCGAAACGGTCTGCGCGTTGGCAGGATCGTCCAAGCGCAGATAAAGGCCGATGATCGCGTGCGGAGCGACGATGAACAGCAACCCCGTCAACGACATGTAGGCGACGCCGAGGCCGAGTGCGACGAAGCCCGCATGCCGGGCGGCGACGCGATCGCCCGCGCCCATCCAGTAGCCGACGCGCACGTTGGCTGCTTGGCCGATCGCGAGCGGCACCATGAACGTGACGGAGCTGACGCTCAATGCGATCTGATGCGCTGCGAGTGGTTTTTCGCCGATCAAGCCGATGAAGAGTCCCGTGCACAAAAAGAGCATCGATTCCACGCCGTACGTGATCGCCACGGGCCAGCCGATCGTGAAGAGCTCGCTCATGACAGGCATCGTCGGCCGTTTGGCGACGACGAAGTGCCGGTATCGCGGCCGTCCGTGCAATATCGCGACGAGCGTGATGGCGGTCAGCCACACCGTAATCGTCGTCGCAACGGCGGAGCCCAGCATGCCGAGCTTGGGCAGGCCGTAGACGCCGTGGATAAGCCCGTAATTGAGCACGCCGTTGAATACGACGCCGGCAATCGACACCCACAGCAGTCGCTTGGCTGCGCCGATCGCGGGCAGGAACGAGCGCATCATGCCGATGCCGATGAGGCTGCCGAGCGAGGCATAGCGCAGCACGCCCGTGTACGCGCCGACGTCGCGTGCGAGCGTAGGCGGTTCGCCGAATGCAAGCAGGATCGGATGCGCGAACGACAGAAGAACGAATGCCGGCACGGACAGCAGCACCGACAGCGCTAGGCCGGTCCAATAGATGTGCGGCACGCGATGCTCGGCTTGCGCGCCGCGCGCGTTGGCGACGGTGACGCTCACCGAACTGAGCACGCCTTGCAGCAGCGTGACGATCACGAAAAAGATGCCGGCTCCTAGGCCGCCCGCGGCGAGCGCATCGGCGTTCAGCGACCCGAGCAGGATCGTATCGGTGACGCCCATCGCCATTTGCGACAGTTGAGCGATGGCGAGCGGCGCGGCTAGGCGTGCGGTGTCGGCGGCGTGGCGCGACAGCGGCGGCGGGGCCGGCGCGGGGGCGGCCCGTGTGATGGTCGATTCGGACATGGCGAGGCGATGAGGCGCAGCGGTGCCGCGGCACATGACGGCGCGCCCGGCCCATTGTTGTTTTCGTCGGAAAGAAAGAGCTTATTGCTTCGACGCGCGCCTGTCGATGGGGCAGCGCTGTAGCGACTTCGCGCCGCGTCCCCATTTTCAAGACGGCATGAGCCCGGCCGGCGCCGAGCTTCCGCTCAGACTCCCTCGTGAACCGCGATGCGAGTATCGCCGAGCATGACGACTTGTCCCGCGCGGATCTTGCAGGTTTTGCGAAGCTCGACGCGACCGTCGACAGTGACTTCGCCGGAAGCGACGAGCATCTTCGCGATCCCGCCGGTATCGGCCAGCCCCATGAGCTTGAGCAAATTGTGCAGTTCGACGTGGTCGCCCGTGAGCGTGAAATTGAGATTGGCCATGGCGACAGCCGCCGTGGGGCGGTTGAACGAATGAACGAATGGGCTCGCATCATAAGCCACCCGAGGCGCTCCGTGAACCGCCGCGAGCACCGAGCGCACTGGCCCCGATTTCGCTGCTTGCCGGGCGGACATGTATGCCTATACAGTATGCGTGCCGCTGCGGGCCGGTTCGATGCCGCCAGCGTTTGTTTTGTCAGCCAGTGATAACGATCGACGTTGAGCCCCGTGTCCCATATCGCGTCTGCCGTTCCGGCCGGTCCACCTGTATCGGCCATCCCCTATCTCGAGAAGCTCAACGACGCCCAGCGCGCCGCGGTTGAACATGGCGTCGGCGAACGCGCGCAGCCCGGCGGGCCGCTACTCGTCATCGCCGGCGCCGGCTCGGGCAAGACGAATACGCTCGCGCATCGGGTTGCGCATCTGCTCGTCAAGGGCGCCGATCCGCGGCGCGTGTTGCTGTTGACGTTCTCGCGCCGTGCGGCGCAGGACATGACGCGCCGTGCCACGCGCATTGCGGCGCAAGCGCTCGGCACGCGCGCGGATTTGGCGCAGGCGCTGACGTGGACGGGCACGTTTCACAGCGTCGGTGCGCGGCTGTTGCGCGAATACGCCGAATCGATCGGCCTCTCACCCGTGTTCACGATCAACGATCGAGAGGACTGCGCCGACTTGATGAACGTCGTGCGGCACGAACTCGGATTCTCCGCGAAGGCGCGCCGTTTTCCCGTGAAAGGCACGTGCCTCGCGATCTATTCGCGAGTCGTGAATACGGGCGGCTCGCTCGCGCAGGTGCTCGAGCAAGCATTTCCGTGGTGCCGCGAATGGGAGCACGACCTGCGGGCGTTGTTCGCCGCCTACGTCGCTGCCAAGCAAGCGCAAAACATCCTCGATTACGATGATTTGCTGCTGTACTGGTCGCGCATGGCGTCCGAGCCGTCCATCGCCGCCGATCTTGGGCAGCGGTTCGATCATGTGCTCGTCGATGAGTATCAAGACACGAACCGTCTTCAGGCGACGATCCTGCTTGCGATGAAACCCGATGGACGGGGGCTGACCGTCGTCGGCGACGACGCGCAGTCGATCTATTCGTTTCGCGGCGCCACGGTGCGCAACATCCTCGATTTCCCCGTGCATTTCGAGTCGAATGCGGCGCGTGTGACGCTCGAGCGGAACTATCGCTCGACCGCACCGATCCTCGCGGCGTCGAACGCCGTGATCGGCCTGGCCGCCGAGCGTTTCACGAAGGATCTATGGACCGATAAAGCGTCCGAGCAGCGGCCGCGGCTCGTGTCGGTAGCCGGTGAGATCGAGCAGGCGCGCTACGTCGTCGAAGCCGTGCTGGCGGCGCGCGAAGCGGGCATGAAACTCAAAGCTCAGGCCGTGCTCTTTCGAGCGGCGCATCACAGCGCGGCGCTCGAAATCGAGTTGGCACGGCGCAATGTTCCGTTCGTCAAGTTCGGCGGATTGCGCTTTCTCGACTCCATTCACGTGAAGGACGTGCTGGCGGTCCTGCGCTGGGCGCAAAATCCCCGCGATCGCGTGGCCGGGTTTCGCGTCTTGCAGCTGATGCCGGGCGTCGGGCCCGCTACAGCGGGACAAGTGCTCGATGCGGTTGCCGCGGCCGGCGAATTGCCCGCCGGCTTGAGCGCCTATCGTCCGCCTGCACGCGCATCTTCCGATTGGCCCGCCTTCGCCGCGCTGATGAGCGAGGCCGGCGCTTCGCGTACGCCGTGGCCGGGGGAATTCGAGCAGGTGCGGCGCTGGTACGAGCCGCATCTCGAGCGCAATCACGAAGATGCCGTGACTCGGCATGCCGATATCCTGCAGATGGAAAGCCTGGCCGCTACGTTTCCTTCGCGCGAGCGCTTCTTGACCGAGTTGACGCTCGATCCGCCGGACGCGACGAGCGGCGAGTCGGGCGTCCCCTACGTCGACGAAGATTATTTGATCCTGTCGACGATCCATTCGGCGAAAGGGCAGGAGTGGCGCAACGTGTTCGTGCTCAACGGCGTGGACGGCTGCATTCCCTCCGACCTCGGTACGGGCAGCCAAGAAGAGATCGATGAAGAGCGGCGGCTGCTTTACGTGGCGATGACGCGTGCAAAAGAAGACTTGCATATCGTCGTGCCACAGCGCTTTTACGTGCACAACCAAAGCGCGCTCGGCGACCGCCATGTCTGGGCGTCCCGCACGCGGTTCATTCCTGCGTCGTTGTTGCCGATGTTCGACGTGCAAAGTTGGCCGCGCGTCGATCCCGTCGCGCCGCCGACGGCGACCGGATTGGCCGCCGCGGCGAAGGCGCGCGTCGACATCGCCGCGCAACTCAAAGCAATGTGGGATTGAAGGGAAAGGCCGCGCGTGGGAGAAACAACGCGCAACCGTCGTATTGTCGAGTGCCGAGTGCCGAGTGCCGAGTGCCGAGTGCCGAGTGCCGAGTGCCGAGTGCCGAGTGCCGAACGCCGAACGCCGAACGCCGAACGCCGAGCGCCGAAATGCGCAGCTTAGCGGGGCCGGCGCGGTTCGATTCGAGGCTGGGCCGGCCGGGCGGGCGGCATGAAGAAGTTGCGCATCCAAGCGGCCATGCGCGCGAAGATATCGTACGGCTCCTCGACGAAAATCTCGGGCTTGAGCAGCCGCAGGTACTCCATGATCTGCTGAGCTTCTTGCTTTTGGAACGAGCCGTGCGCGAGACCGAGTTTCAGTAGCCCACGCAGTTCGCCCAGTTTTTCGCGCGCAGTGCTGCCGATGCTCGTTTCGCAGGCGATCTTCGCCTCGTACACGCGCTGACGCAGCGATTCCGCGAGTCGCCATGCCGGCGTTTGCATCTTCTCTTCAAGCGACAGAATATCGCGCGCTGTCGACTTGATCTGCGCCGCAAGCGGATCGACGAGCGCGGCATCGCCGCCCGCTTCCTTGACGATCGCCGATGCCCAATCGCGCGACGCCTTGGCCAGTTCATCGGGCGTCAGTTCCGAGCGCACGGCGAAGCTGAAGCCGAATTCCTCGGCTTGGCGCATCAAAATCGCCACGACATCGGGAAATTCCTTCTCCAATGTGCGTTTCGCCCAGGCGTACTGGCCGCCTTGTAGCATCCGCTGCACGGCATGCTCGGTCAGCGGCACCATGTTATCGAGCAGTTTCGCGCGCAGAAAATCTTCGAACGACGGCGTGGCGAACTGGGGGTCGAGCTTCAACGAGACCCGCACGAAGGCCTCGAAGTCCTTATGCAGCGAAGAGATGGTCTCTTCTCGTAGGGAAAGGGTGATTTGACCCATGGCTTGTCCTGATCGCTCGCACCGCCCACGGCACGAGGCCGCGGCGTTCGTTGGGGCAGTTCCGACGGCGCCGGCCCGCCGCCCGGGCGGGCAGCGCCGGCGCGCGTTGGCGCACCTCACGGTTCTTTGCATGCGTTAGTCGGGCCGCTACCGGCGACGGGCGCCGGCGCGCCCCTGCGCCGCGCGGCCAAAAAACGCGCTTCGTCTGATTAACGGCGCATGAGCGGGGAACTTGAGGGGTCGCGAGGGCGTCTCGTCCGATGATTTGAGAAATTAGCGAACGACCAGTCCTTGCCACAGGAAGAACGCCGCGAGCCCCACGGCGATCGTCAGCAGCGGACGGCGCGTCCAGGCCGACACGGCGCACGCGACGAGGGCGCCGACGAGCTGCGGGTTACGCCAGGTCAATTCGAGCGCACCGCCGTGGGGCGTGACCGACATCGGCACGATGATCGCGGTCAGCACGGTCACCGGCACGAAACCGAGCGCCGTGCGTACGAGCGGCGGGAAGACGACCCGCTCGCCCAGCATGAATACGGTCGCTCGAATCAAGAAGGTCACGGCAGCCATGCCGAGGATCAAGACGACGTAGTTCATGACGCGGCCTGTGCGTTGTGGTCGGCACGCGTGGCATGGCTTTGCGTCGCCGACATGGAAATATACCGATCCGTCTTGCCGCTGATCGGAACGGCATGATCGGCATGATCGAGGTTGGGTGCGCGTGTTGCCCGCCTGCCGTCGGTCGAGCTTCGCGCCCCGCGGCCGGCGCCCCCATCGGCGGCCCACGGCCGCGACAGCGCTACACCAACCGCCACGCCGGCCGCCACCGCCGCAAGCAAGCCCAGCTTATAGGGCAGGGCGGCGCACGCGACGGCGACGACGCCGGCTGTCGCGGCAGCCGCAATGTAGCGCAGTGAAACGAGTTGCGGCACGACGATCGCGATGAACGTGGCCACCATCGCGAAATCGAGCCCGAGCGACTGTAAGCGCGGGAAAGCCGCCCCGAACAGCAACCCGGCGAGCGTCCATATCTGCCAGTTCACGTACATCGACAACCCGGAACCGAGGAAATAGTGGGGGCCGATTTCGCCCGGCGGCGCGTGACGGTAGTGCGAATAGGCAACGGCGAAGACCTCGTCCGTGAGCAGCGCACCGAGCGCGAGCCGCCATGGCGCAGGCAGGCGCGAAACGTATGGCGCGAGCGTTGCGCTGTAGAGCACGTGACGCAGATTGACGATGAGCGTCGTGGCCCAGATTACCGCGAAGCTCGCGTGCGAGGCGATAAGGCCCAGTGCAATGAACTGCGAGGAACCGGCGAAGACGGCGAGCGACATGAGCTGACCGTGCCACGGATGCAGTGGGCCCGCGGTGACGAGCGTGCCGAAAATGACGCCGAACGGCGTTGCGCCGACCATCATGGGGATCGTGTCGCGGGCGCCGTCGACGAATTCGCTAAGTGGGGTGCGCGATTTCAAGGGGAAAAGTCCTCCATTTGCGCGAAGCATAGCGGCGCGTTCATGGTCGGCGCTTGTACGTTCTTGCTCCGGGGCGCTTGTGAGAGCGGTTCCGAGGGCGCTTCCGAGGGCGGTTCCGAGGGCGCGTCGCGTCGGGCGAAAGGATACCGCGCTGTGTTCAGCGAGCGCCCGCTTGCCAGCGGCCCGGCGGCACGCCGAACATGCGGCGGAAGTGCCGCGTGAAGTGGCTCTGATCGGTGAAACCGCAGGCTGCGGCAACGTCGGCGACGGGCGTGCCTTCGCGCAGCGGCGCGAGGGAGCGCTGCAGCCGGAGTTGATTGCGCCACGCGTGAGGCGGCATATGCGTGGCTTGAGTGAACAGGCGAGCCGCATGGAATGCGGAAAGGCCCACCTGCGCCGCGAGCTCCGACAGGCTGAGCGGCTCGAGCAGATCGGCCGCGAGCCGCTCTTTCATCAGTGCGACCCGGGGCGGATCGGCGCTGCCCGGCCTCGATGCCTCGCGATGGCCTAGCGAGTGCCGGACGATCAGCGTCGACATGGCATCGACGAGCGCCGTTTCGGCCGCAAGGAAATCGCCCGCCGGCCGGTTGCCGTTCGGCAATCCGAGCAGCAGGCCGCCGCCCGGCGAATGATCGTTCGGGCGCGCGTTGCCGGTGCTCGCGGGTGCGCCGAGCCCCTCGAGCAGCCGGTGAGCGTATGCGATACGTTGCGCGAGGTCGGGATCGCGGATGACATCGGCCGGGAACCAAGGCATCGGCTGCGGCGCGGAAGCAATTTCGCCGGCGAGCTGCACGATGAAATCGATCGGGACGTAAAACACGCGATAGCGCCAGCCGCCTTCCATCGCACGCGAGCCCGTATGGACTTCACCGGGGTTGATGACGGGGACGGTACCCGCTTCGGCAACATACCGCGCGCCCCGGTAGGCATAGGCTTCGGCGCCTGCCTCGATGACCGGCACCGTATAGGCCTCGTGCCAATGCGGAGAGAACTCGTGCTCCCGATACTCGGCCGTGAGCATGTCCGCGCCCGGAAGCAGGGGCGAACGCCAATAGCGGGCGCGATCGCTGAAACGGGGCTCATCCATGGTCGGCGTCAAGGCATCGAAGCGCGAAGGCATGAGGATGAAAAAAACCGCGTACTCGCGTCAGCGCAGCGGGATCGACGTTCCGGCCGGCATAGGGACGGCGCTGACGCTGTTCTTGGCGCTACCGGAGACGACGCGGTCGCTATAGGTCAGATAGACGAGCGCATTGCGCTTGTCATCGACGATGCGCACGACGTGCAAGGTCTTGAAGATGAGCGACATGCGTTCGGTGAAGACGTCGGCCTGACGCTTGAGCGGCCCCGAAAACTTGATCGGGCCCACCTGCCTGCAGGCGATCGACGCTTCGGTCGGGTCTTCCGCCAGCCCGAGCGTGCCTTTGATCCCGCCCGTGCGAGCGCGCGAGACGTAACAGGTGACGCCAGCCACGGCCGGATCGTCGTACGCTTCGACGACGACACGGTCGGAACCCGTAATGTGAAAATTCGTATTGACGCTGCCGATTTCTTGCGCAGGCGCGGGGGGCGCCACGCACGCGAGTGCGGCGGATGCGAGCGCGATCATCCGGCGCGGCGAGACGGTAAAACGGCTCATGGCGAACTAAGGCTCCTGCGGCGAACGGCCGCGAGAAGCGGCAGATGTGACGGCGTGCAAAGCGACACGGTATCACAACGGCCCGCTGCGAGCGCCTCGGCCGCTTGGCCATGAGTGTGGCTGCCGAGGCTCGTGACGTAAGGCTGACGGCGGAAAAGCAATGCCCGCGGCGCAACGCTGACGCCGGAAAAACAAAAGGGCCCGTCGACGATGCGACGGGCCCTTTTGCATGAAGCTTTTGGCTCCCCGACCTGGGCTCGAACCAGGGACCTACGGATTAACAGTCCGGCGCTCTACCGACTGAGCTATCGGGGAACAACGTGCTACGGTGAAACAGCTGCGGCGCAGTTCACTGCTGACCGCGTAAAAAAGCCCGTCATGACGAACGGGCTCTTCCATTCATTCTTTTGGCTCCCCGACCTGGGCTCGAACCAGGGACCTACGGATTAACAGTCCGGCGCTCTACCGACTGAGCTATCGGGGAACAACAACAGCAGAGAAGCGAGATTCTATGGACCGGTTCTCGCCCTGTCAATACCCCGAGGCGTGTTCGCGACGGTGAATCCGTCGTGCGGCGCCGCCAAGCTTTGGGGCCGCACGGGCCGATCCCTGTGCCGTCTTGCTATCGCTCGAGGTACTGGAGCTTGTCTTGGATGTCCTTGAACTCGTCGGCTTCGGGCAGCGGAGCCTTCGTTTTCGTGATGCTCGGCCAAATTTTCGCGAGCTCGGCGTTCAGCGGCGTGAACTGCTGCTGATCGCCGGGGACGTCTTCCTCGGCGTAGATCGCGTTCACCGGGCACTCGGCCACGCACACGGCGCAGTCGATGCATTCATCGGGGTCGATCGCGAGGAAGTTGGGACCTTCGCGAAAGCAATCCACCGGGCAGACGTCGACACAGTCGGTATAGCGGCATTTGATGCAGCTTTCGGTCACAACGTGAGTCATTCAAGCTCCTGCAGGGGATATCGGGGGGAAATGCCGAATTAGCAAAACGTGTATTGTAACTGAACGCCCTGGCCCCGATGCACCGAGGGTTTCGGGTGCGTTTAGATCGATTCGTGATTAGTTTATGGGCGGCGGGCACGCAAGCCGCATCAGGCCTACGTTCTCGCCGCCGCCGTTGGGGTAACATGCGACGATCCGTCTGAGACGGGCGGCGCAAGGACGCGCCGCCTGCCACATGCCTCGGTTGCCACCATGATCATCACTTCGCTGCTCGACACCGATCTCTACAAGTTCACGATGATGCAGGTGGTCCTGCATCACTTTCCCGCGGCTCACGTGGAATACCGCTTTCGCTGCAGAACGCCGAACGTCGACTTGACGCCGTATGTCGACGAGATTCGCGACGAGGTGCGCCAGCTCTGCGAGCTGCGCTTCACCGACGACGAGCTCGACTATCTGCGGCGCATGCGCTTCATCAAGAGCGATTTCGTCGATTTCCTCGCGTTGTTCCACTTGAACGAGAAGTACATCTCGATCCGCGAATCGGAGAAGCGCAACGGCGAGATAGAGATCTCGATAGCGGGGCCGTGGCTGCATACGATTCTTTTCGAAATTCCCGTGCTTGCGATCGTCAACGAGGTGTACTTCCGCAATACGCAGCGTGAGCCCGATTACACGAGCGGACGAGAGCGGTTGGGCGAAAAAATCACGCTGCTGGGCGCTCGCCCCGAGTTCGCCGATTGCAAGATCGCCGATTACGGCACCCGCCGGCGTTTCTCGAAACGCTGGCATGAGGAAGTGATTCTCACGCTGATGGCCGGTATCGGCGAGCAGTTCGCCGGCACGAGCAACGTCTTCTACGCGAAGAAGCACGATTTGACGCCGCTCGGCACGATGGCGCACGAGTATCTGCAGGCCTGCCAGGCGCTCGGGCCGCGGCTGCGAGACTCGCAAACCTACGGCTTCGAAGTTTGGGCGAAGGAGTACCGCGGCGACCTCGGCATCGCGTTGTCGGACGTCTACGGCATGAAGGCGTTTCTGCGCGACTTCGACATGTACTTTTGCAAGCTGTTCGATGGGGCGCGCCACGATTCGGGCGACCCGTTCGACTGGGGCGAGCAGTTGCTGCGCCACTACGAAGAAAATCGGTGCGACCCGCGCACGAAGGTGCTCGTTTTTTCCGATGCGCTCGACATTCCGAAAGTGCTTCAACTCTACGAGCGCTTCCGCGGACGCTGCAAGCTGGCGTTCGGCGTGGGGACGAATCTCACCAACGATCTCGGATACAGCCCGCTGCAGATCGTCATCAAAATGGTCCGCTGCAATGGACAGCCTGTCGCCAAGCTGTCCGATTCGCCGGGCAAGAACATGTGCGACGACAAGGCGTATCTCGCTTATCTGCGGCAAGTCTTCGGAATCGACACACCCGTGGAAGACGGCCCGGATTGATCGACAGACGTTGGCCGCTCGGCCGATGTATCCCAAAAGAGAAGGTCCGTATAATCGGCCATTCATTTGGTCTCGTGATGGGGAACGCAATGGATACATCGGCGGCGCGGCGCAACATTCTGGCGCGCATTCGTGCGGCGTCGGGCCGGTCGGCGCAGCCCGAGGCCAGCGAGCGCGAGGCCGTCGCCGATTACCTGAACCGGCATCCGGCCGGTCCGCGCCCGGCCATGCCGGCCGATCGCGAGGGACTCACGGCGCGTTTCGTCGACGAAGCGCGCTTGATGGCCACGACGGTGGAACTCGTCGATTCGCTCGATGAAGCGCCGGCGGCCGCAGCCCGTTATCTGGCGCAACTCGGCGTGCTCGGCGTGCTCGGTATGGCGCCGCGCGCCGTCGCGTGGGCGGCGGTGCAGGCATTGCCGTGGGCGCAGGCGGGCCTTTCCGTCGAGTTTCGCAAGCCCGAGAACGGCGATCTCGTCGGCATTACCGGCTGCTTCTGCGCAACGGCCGAGACAGGCTCGCTCGTGCTGTTGTCCGGTCCGGATACGGAAGCGTCGACGGCGCTGTTGCCTGAAACGCACATCGCCATCGTGCCGGCGTCGCGCATCGTCGCCGGCCATGAAGAAGCCTTCGCGCTGATGCGCGCCGAACGAGGCGAACTGCCGCGCGCCGTCAACTTCGTCTCGGGGCCCTCGCGCACCGGCGACATCGAGCAGACGATCGTGCTCGGGGCGCACGGCCCGTATCGCGTGCACGCCATCGTCGTGCGAGGCGGTTGATTGGCTGCGCGGCCATTCGTGCGCGCCTTTTCAAATCAAGAGGAAGTTCATGATCGAAGGATGGGCCGCCCGTCCGCGCAAGGCGGCGGCGGGTGCATTGGCATTTGCATTGACGGCGGCCGCTTGGCCAACCGCGGCATCGGCTGCGACTTCCGCGTTGCCCGATGGGGCGGCGCTCGGGCCGCTGTGGGCTGTGCCGTTCGTCGGCATCTTGCTGTCGATCGCGGTGGCGCCGCTTGTCGCGCCCGCATTTTGGCATCGGCATTTCGGCAAAGTGGCCGCGCTTTGGGCATTGCTCTTTCTCGCGCCGTTCGCCTTTGCGTTCGGGACGAGCGCCGCCGCGCACGCGCTCGTGCATGCGTTCGCCGCCGAATACATCCCCTTCATCGTCCTGCTGACGGCGCTCTATGCCATCGCCGGGGGCATCTGCGTCCGCGGCAATCTGCATGGCTCGCCTCGCGTCAATACCGCGATTCTTGCGCTCGGCACGGCGCTCGCGAGCATCATGGGAACGACCGGCGCCGCGATGCTATTGATCCGGCCGTTGCTGCGTGCGAACGACAACCGCAAGCATATCGTGCACGTGTTCGTCTTTTTCATCTTTCTCGTCGCGAATGTCGGCGGCTCGCTTTCGCCGCTCGGCGATCCCCCGCTCTTTCTCGGCTTTCTGAACGGTGTCGGCTTCTTTTGGACCACGAGTCATCTAGCATTGCCGATGCTCTTCGTTACCGCGGTGCTCCTCGCCCTGTTTTACGGGCTCGATGCGTACTTTTATAAACGTCCGGGTGAGGAGGGCGCGCCGAGCCGCGATCCGTCGCCCGATTCGATCGGGATCGTCATCGAGGGCAAGCGCAATTTCGTGCTGCTTGCATTCGCGATCGGCTGCGTCTTGATGAGCGGGCTGTGGAAGCCCGGCGTCGCGTTCGACGTGGCCGGTGCGCATCTCGCGCTGCAAGACGTCGTGCGCGACCTCTCGCTCGTTGCACTGACGCTCGTCTCGATCGCCATTACGCCGCGCACTGCGCGCACGGGCAACGCCTTCAATTGGGCGCCCATCGAAGAAGTGGCCAAGCTGTTCGCTGCGATCTTCGTCACCATTGCCCCGGTCGTCATGATGTTGCGCGCCGGTGAGCGCGGCGCTTTCGCGTCGGTCCTTCATCTCGTGACCGATGCGCAAGGCCGGCCGATCGACGCCATGTATTTTTGGGCAACCGGTATCCTGTCGTCGTTTCTCGATAATGCGCCCACGTACCTCGTGTTTTTCAATATGGCCGGCGGCGACGCGCGCGTGCTGATGGATGCGGGCGCGTCGACGCTCGTGGCTATCTCGGCCGGTGCCGTCTTCATGGGTGCGAACAGTTATATCGGCAACGCGCCGAATTTCATGGTGAAGGCGATCGCCGAGTCGCGCGGCGTTCGCATGCCGAGCTTTTTCGGCTATCTCGGGTGGTCGGGCGCCGTGCTGATTCCGGTGTTCTTGCTGACGACATGGCTGTTCTTTTGATTGCGGAGATTTGTGATGCAGAAGATTCTCGTCGCGCGCCCGATCTTTCCTGATGTGGTCGCGCGTCTGCGGCAGCACTTCGAGGTCGATTGGAACGACGGTCCCGCGCTGCCGGCCGATGAACTTGCGCGTCGGCTCGCCGACAAAGACGGTGCGCTGACCGCCGGCGATCCGATCGGCGCCGCCGTTTTCGCGGCCGCGCCGCGGCTGCGCGCCGTGGCGAATATGGCCGTCGGGTACAACAACTTCGACATCGACGCGTTCAACGCGGCCAATGTCATCGCGACGAATACGCCCGACGTTCTCAACGAAGCGACGGCCGATTTCGGCTGGGCGCTCATGATGGCTGCGGCGCGGCGCGTCACCGAGAGCGAGCATTGGCTGCGCGCGGGCAAGTGGGGAGCGTGGCGCTATGACGGTTTTCTGGGCGCGGACGTGTACGGCTCGACGCTCGGCATCATCGGCATGGGGCGGATCGGGCAGGCGCTCGCTCGCCGTGCTCGCGGCTTTTCGATGCGTGTCGTTTATCACAACCGTTCGCGCGTCGCGCCCGAAATCGAATCGGAACTCGGTGCGCAGTACCGCTCGAAAGAGGATCTTCTCAGAGAGGCCGATCATCTGGTGCTCGTCGTGCCGTACAGCGCGCAGAGTCATCACACGATCGGCGCGGCCGAGCTTGCGCTGATGAAGCCCACCGCGACGCTGACGAACATCGCGCGCGGCGGCATCGTCGACGATGCGGCGCTCGCCGATGCGCTGCACGAGCGCCGCATCGCGGCCGCGGGTCTCGACGTGTTCGAGGGGGAGCCGCAAGTGCATCCGCGTTTGTTGTCGGCGCCGAGCGTCGTGCTGACGCCGCATATCGCAAGCGCGACCGAATCGACGCGCCGCGCGATGGCCAACCTCGCGGCGGACAACCTCATCGCCGCGCTTGGAGAAGGGCCGCGGGCAGGGCGACCGCCCAATACGATCAACCCTGAAGTATTAGGACGCGCGCGTTCATGACGACGATGCTTATTGCGGCGCTCGCACTCGCCGTACTGGTCCTCGCGGCGGCGCTTGCGCTGGCGGTCAAGAGCGCCACGCGCGCGAACGATCGCGCCGCCCTGGCGGAACTCGGGGACTGTATCCAAACGGCCGGCGAGAGCCAGGCGCGGGCCTACGAGCGGCTAGAGCGCGAATTGCGAGGCGAGATCGCCGAAACTTCACGGCTTTCGCGCGTGGAGCTCGGCGGCGGCTTCGCCCAATTCCAGCAGACGCTGGCCGCGCAATTGACGAGTGTGGCCACCGTGCAGAACCAGCAGATCGACGGCTTTGCGAAGCGCCTTGCTCAACTGACGGAAACCAACGCGACGCAGCTCGACGCGATGCGCGAGAGCTTGCAACGTCACGCGCACGAATCGCGCGACGAGCAGTCTGCTGCGCTCAAGCGCTTTGGCGACACGCTCGCGCAGCAGTTGGCGCAGCTTGTAGAAGCGAATGACCGACGCTTCGCCGAGGTACGCACGACGCTCGAGGCGCGGCTCAAGGACATCGAAGCGAACAATGCGACGAAGCTCGAGGAAATGCGCCGCACCGTCGACGAAAAGCTGCATGCGACGCTCGAGCAGCGGCTCGGCGAATCGTTCAAGCTCGTTTCGGACCGATTGGAACAAGTGCATCGCGGTCTTGGCGAGATGCAATCGCTCGCGGCCGGAGTGGGCGATTTGAAGAAGGTGCTCACGAACGTGAAAACGCGCGGCACTTGGGGCGAAGTCCAGCTCGAGGCGCTGCTCGAACAGATTCTGACGCCCGATCAGTACGCGAAGAACGTGGCGACGGTGCCGAGGAGCGGCGAGCGCGTCGAGTTCGCGATCAAGCTGCCCGGACGCGCGGAAGGCGGCAACGGTCAAGGCGTCGCGACGCCCGTTTGGCTGCCGATCGACGCGAAGTTTCCGCGAGAGGACTACGAGCGCTTGATCGATGCGCAGGAGCGCGCCGATCCCGTAGCCGTGGACGAAGCGTCGCGTGCGCTCGAGACGCGCGTTCGCAACGAAGCGCGGACGATCTCCGAGAAATACGTGGCGCCGCCGCATACGACCGATTTCGCCCTGCTGTTCTTGCCGACCGAAGGACTCTACGCGGAGGTGCTGCGTCGGCCGGGGCTAACCGATCAACTGCAGCGCGATTATCGCGTGACGATCGCCGGGCCTACGACGTTGACGGCCCTGCTGAACAGCTTGCAGATGGGGTTTCGTACGCTGGCGATCGAGAAGCGCTCGAGCGAAGTGTGGCAAGTGCTCGGTGCCGTCAAGACGGAATTCGGCAAGTTCGGCGATGTCCTCGCGAAGACGAAGTCGCAGCTCGAAACGGTCACACGCTCGATCGAAGCCGCCGAGCGCCGCACGCGCGTCATGAACACGAAGCTGCGCGAGGTCGAGGCGCTCCCCGGCGATCAAACGGAAGGTTTGCTGGGCGATGCTTACGCGGGCTTGCAGGAGCCGGACGTTTGAGGAGACGGGGCGAGCGCCGGCCGGTGTACCGGCGCCGGCGCATCCGGCCCGTAGGTCGAACCGCACGGAACGATCGCAACGACTGAGCATGGGCGGGGGCGCCCGCCCGTGCCCTCACGCCCTCACGCCGTCACGCCCTCACGCCCTCACGCCCTCACGCCGTCACGCCCTCACGCCCTCACGCCCTCACGCCCTCACGCCGTCATGCCGTCATGCCGTCATGCCCTCACGCCGTCATGCCCTCACGCCGTCATGCCCTCACGCCGTCATGCCGTCATGCCGTCATGCCGTCATGCGGTGGCGGCCAACTGTTTCAACGCGTCGTCCGTGATCCGCACGATGCGCCAATCGGGCATCACTGTCGCGCCCATCTTCGTATAGAAATCGATCGCGCTTTGGTTCCAATCGAGGACGGACCATTCGAAGCGCCCGCACTGACGTTCGACGGCGATCGCCGCGACGCGGCGTAAGAGCGCGGTGCCGAGCCCGCTCCCGCGAAGCGCCGGTTGCACGTAGAGATCTTCGAGGTAGAGACCGCGCCGGCTCAGGAACGTCGAGAAGTTATGGAAGAACAGCGCATAACCGACGACCCGGCCTTCGCGTTCGGCGACGAGCGCCTCGGCGGCGGGCCGCGCGCCGAACAGCGCTTCGCTCAACATGGCCTCGGTGGCCACGAACAGGTGCGTGAGTTTTTCGTACTCTGCCAGCTCGTACATCAGCGCAAACATCGCACCGACATCATGCGGCGTGGCGCTGCGAATGACATCGGCCATTACGCTTCCTCCGGCACGTCGGACAGGACGATTTCGATTCCGCCGAAGCGCCCGGCCACCCAGTTATAGGCGTGGCAGGCGATCCAGAGCAGCACGAAACCGAGGATCGCGTTGAGCAGCAACGCGCTGAAGATCGTGCTGAGCTCGACCGATCCGTGACGGATGAACGCGACGAGGATACCCAGCAGCACGATCGGCATGCTGAACGTCAAATACACGAGGATGAGCGCCTTCGCGGTCTGTCCTGGCGCGATCGACAAGATTTGTTTTTTCATTGATTGAGCCTCGTTGAGAGACGATGTGCTATCCCGAGAATCGGTGACTGAGGTTTCCAGGAATCAAATCAGCCCGTCGAAGGGCATGATATCGACGGCGTCCCCGGCCGCGACGTCGGCTCGATCGTGCGCGAGGACGATGAAGCAATTCGCTTCGCTCATCGAACTCAGCACGCCCGACCCTTGCGAGCGCGTGGGAGCGACGCTCCAGTGGCCGTCGGCGTTGCGTGTCGCGACGCCGCGCAAATACTCGGTTCGGCCCGGGCGCTTCTTGATCGGCGTGCTGCTCGCGGCGCCAAATTGTAGCGGTGCGCAGGCGGCCGCGCCCGACATGATGACGAGCGCCTCGCGTACGAGCTGATAAAACGCCACCATGACGGCGACGGGATTGCCCGGTAGCCCGAAAAATACTGCGCTGCGCTCATTCGGCCCGCGCTCGCCCGGCCAGAGGCGACCGAACGCGAGCGGCCTGCCCGGGCGCATAGCGAGCTGCCAGAAGGCGACATCGCCGAACGTGGCGGTCATGCGTGCCGTGAAGTCGGCATCGCCGACGGACACGCCGCCCGATGTGATGACGACGTCGGCGCCGGCGGCGGCGGTGCGCAGCGCCGCCTCGAGCGCTTCGGGTTCGTCGCGCACGACGCCGAGGTCCAATGCATCGACATTCATGCGCGCGAGCATGGCGTGAAGCGTGTAGCGATTGCTGTCGTAGACGCAGCCTGCGTCGAGCGGCTCGCCGATCGAGCGCAGTTCGTCGCCCGTCGAAAAGAAGGCCACGCGCAGACGTCGCCGCACGCTGACCTCGGCGATACCGAGCGACGCCAGCAAGCCGAGGTCGGCCGCGCGTACGATGCGCCCAGCTTCGAGCGCGGCGCGACCGCGGGCGATGTCTTCCCCGGTGTGCCGGCAGTTGGCGCCGCGATCGATTCGGTCGGCGTCGAATGCGATGGTGTCGCCCGCCCGCGTGACGAGCTCTTGCGGCACGACCGTGTCGCAGCCGGCCGGCATGGGGGCGCCCGTCATGATCCGCACGCATTCTCCCGCACCGCAGATCTGTTCGAACGGATGGCCCGCCCGGGCTTGACCGGCGACGGCGAGCGTAAGCGGCGTGCCGCCCGTCCGACCGTGCCGAGCCAGCGCGGAGCCGTCGAACGCATAGCCGTCCATCGCGGCGTTGTCGTGCGCCGGCACGTCGATCGGGGAAATGACGTTCTCTGCGAGTACACGGCCCAACGCCGCGCGCAGGGCGACGCGCTCGATCGTCGCCACGGACGACACCGCGCGCCCGATGATGGCGCGTGCGGCTTCGACGGGAAGCGGATTCGGGACAGGCGTGGCGCTGTGGCCGGATAGATCGTTGGAAGTCGTCATCGAAGAAACGCGCGCATTGCAGTGCACCGAGGAACCGTGCGAGCGCGCCGCATACCGGACAGCAGGGACGCTTCGCCTCTTGGCCGAATCATTCTTCGCGCTCGGCTAAGCGCCGAACGTCCGTTCGAGGTCGGCAAGCTCCTGCAAAGAGTTGGCATTGTAAAACGCGCGCTCGTCTTCAAACGGCACTTCGACGTGCTTGTGGCGCGCGTACCACGTGCGGACCTTGCGCTCGCCGGCGTCGAGATAGGCGGCCAGGTCGTCGGCGAGCGATGCGCGCACGAGCGCGACGACGGGGTGCAGACAAAACTGGCCTTCGGCATTCACCGTGGCGGCGACGGCTATGTCGGCCTTCGCGGCGTCGAGTGCGGCGGCGAGCCGCTCGGCCGTATCGAGCGGCAACTTCGGCGTATCGCAGGGCGCACACAGCGTGAGCTCGCTCGACGTCGCGCGCAAGCCGGCCAGTAGACCCGCCAGCGGGCCGGGGAAGTCGTGCGATGAGTCCTCGACGACGCGTGCGCCAAAGGCCGCCCCTAACTCCCGGTATTGCGGCACGTTGCGGTTCGCGCTGATCAGGAGCGCGCCGACTTGCGGGGCCAAACGGTTTGCGACGTGGTGCGCTAGCGGCTCTCCCGCAAGCGGCTGCAGCCCTTTATCGAGCCCGCCCATGCGCGTGCCGCGGCCGCCGGCCAAAATAAGGCCGGTGATGCGTGCGTGCCTGAGCGAATCCATCGGCGAACAGTCCCGGCCTAGCCGCCGATGTACGACATTTCTACGCGTGCCTGGCCGCTTTTCGTCTCATCGGCCGCCGTGCTGCCGCGCAGTTGAGAGTAGCGGTCTTCGCGCGCTTGCCAGATGCGGCCTATCGCGGTGGCGATGTCGCCGTCGGTCGCGCCGCTGCGAACGAGGGCGCGCAGGTCGTGTCCCGCCGACGCGAATAAGCACAGATAGAGCTTGCCCTCCGTGGACAGGCGCGCGCGCGTACAGGTGCCGCAAAAGGCGCGCGTGACGCTCGAAATCACGCCGATCTCGCCGCTGCCGTCGGCGTAGCCCCAGCGCTGCGCGGTTTCGGATGGCGTATTCGCTTCCAGCGGGACAAGCGGGAAATGCTCGGCGATTCGGGCCACGACGTCGGCGGACGGTAAGACTTCGGTCATATTCCAGCCGTTCGAGGTGCCCACGTCCATGTATTCGATGAACCGGAGGACGGCGCCCGAGCCTTTGAAGTGCCGCGCCATCGGCACGATTTCGCTGTCGTTCGTGCCACGTTTGACGACCATGTTGACTTTGATCGGCGCAAGGCCCGTCGCCTGGGCGGCTTCGATGCCGTCGAGCACGGCGCCGGGCGCGAAGTCGGCGTCGTTCATGCGCTTGAAGAGCGCGTCGTCGAGTGCGTCGAGGCTGACGGTCACGCGCGTCAGCCCGGCTGCCTTCAGATCTTTCGCCTTGCGCGCGAGCAACGAGCCATTGGTGGTCAACGTCAGATCGAGCGGCCGGCCGTCGGGGGTCGTTAGGGCCGCGAGCCGTTCGATGAGCCGCTCGATGTTCTTGCGCAATAGCGGCTCGCCGCCCGTCAGGCGAATCTTGTCGACGCCGTGCGCGACGAAGAGCCGCGCAAGGCGCTCGATTTCCTCGAACGTGAGCAGCGCGCTATGCGGCAAGAACGGGTAGTCCTTGTCGAAGATGGCGCGCGGCATGCAATACACGCACCGGAAGTTGCAGCGATCGGTGACGGAAATGCGCAGGTCGCGCAACGGCCTGGCGAGCGTATCGGCGAGCGTCCCGCGTGGAGCGAGCGGTGCGCCGGCAAAGTCGGGCACCGCGCTGAAGTCGGCGACGGGAATGATGCGACGGGACATGATGACGCAATAATCGAGCAGAAGCCCATTCTAACGGAACGCCGCTCGGCAGGAAGAGATGGCCTGCCTGTCTGCGCGGATAAGGGCCGAAAGTCTGACGTAAGTCAAACGCGTCGCCGGGCCCGACGAGGAGCCGAAGGTTGTGGAGCACAAGCTGGGCGGGAGTTGGGAGGCAGTTGGGAGGGAGTTGGGCGGACGTTGGGAGGCAGTTGGCGGGGGAGTCACGCAGGCTAGCCACGAAGCGCGCCGGCGCGAGGCGCGAGCCGGCCGGGAAGGCGGCGGCCGGGCGGCGGTGCGCCGCGTTGCGTAACCCGAGCGGTGTCCGCGCCCGAAAACAGTGCGAAAAAAAGCCCGCCTCGAAGGGCGGGCTTTTGCGGAAGGGGCGTTGCAGCCCCTCCGTGCTGATGCGTCCTTACGCGTCCTTACGCGTTTCGATCTGCTGCATCGGCGTCAGATCGACCGGCGGCAACGGCTTGCGCTCGCGCGGCACGTGCACCGGGGCGGGCGCTCGAGCGGCGGCTTCCCGTGCGGCGTGCAGCTTTTGCTCGTCGGTATTGACCCAGACGAGACCGGCGGACTCCAGCATCGGTTGCAGCTCGGAGACCGACAAGCCGTTCGCTCGCGGCGCACGCGTCGCGACAGTCTCGAACGCTTCGGGGCGCTGAGCGACTTCGGTCACGGCGCTGGCCGCCTCGATAGGCGCGGGCACCGGGATCACGACGGGCGACGCCGCAGCGGCCGTTTCCACGCGAGCGGCCTGCGCCTCAGGTGCGGGTTCCACTGCCGGAGCCGCCGGAGCTGCCTCCACCACGCGTGCGACGACCGAGTCGGGTTCGGCTGCAACCGGTGCGGGTGCGGCCGGGGCTACGGGCACTGCGGCTGCAGGTTCGACGGACGCGTCGGGCGCCGCCGTTGCGGCGCTTGCTTCGGCCGGCGCCGGAGCCACCGGCTCGGCGGTGACGATCGCAGGCGCTTCGGGAAGTGGCGTCGCGACTGCCGTGCGCGTCGGCACGGGCGTTGCCGCGGCTTGCTCACGAGCCGGCTCGCGCGGCGTTTGCGCCTCGCCGGAACCCTGCGTCGGTTGTGCAGGCTCCGCGTGCTGGGCATGCCCGTTCGCTTGCGCGGCTTCGACAGCGGGCGCCGGTGCGGCTTGCGTCGGCACTTCGGCCGGTGCGCCCTGCACCGGTACTTCCGCCGTTGCGCCTTCCGCTTCGGCGACATCCGCAGCCAGCGTCGCGTTCACGCCTTCTTCTTCGCGCTCGCGGCGACCGCCTCGACGGCCGCGGCGGCGGCGGCGGCGTTCCTCGCCGTCGCGTGCGGCCGCTTCCTGCTCGGGAGCGGGGACGCCCGCGGCGACTGCGTTTTCGGCCGCTTGCGCCTCGACGCGTGCGGCAGCTTCGGTCGCTACCTCGGGCTGCTGTTTGCGACGCTCGCCGCGCTCCGGACGTTCCGGGCGCTCCTGGCGTTCGCCACGCTCCGCACGGTCGGCGCGCTCGCCGCGCTCGACACGTTCCAGACGCTCACCGCGTTCGCCACGCTCACCGCGTTCGCGACGTTCCTGGCGCTCTTGTCGCTCGCCGCGCGTACCGGCTTCGACGGCTTCCGCCCGTTCCTGCCCGCGCTCGCCGCGGCCTTCGCGACCCTCACGTCCTTCGCGTTGTTCGCGAGCCGGGCGCTGGGACGGCTGTTGACCGCCGCGTCCGCCGACGGCGGCTTCGGGACGGCCGGCGCCGTCGCGTGCAGCTCCGCCTCCACGACGATTGCGGTTGCGATCGCCGCCGCGTTCCTGGCGCTCGCCGCGTTCCGCGCGTTCGCCGCGGGCGGGACGCGCCGGTTGAACGGGTTCGGGCGCGGGGGCCGGCGCTGCCGGCTGAGCGCCGAACAGGCTCTTGATCCAGCCGAAGAAACCGCCCGTGCGCGGCGGCGCGGCGGCCACAGCCGGCGCGCTCGCCGGCTCGACGCGCACCGGTGCGCTGGGCGCGGGCCGCTCGGGCGTGATGCCCTTGACGGCGGCTTCTTGCTTCGGCTTCACGTCTTCCGCGCGCTTGCTGTAGGCCGTCTCGGATTCGAGCTCGCGGGCGGCTTCCTCCGCCATCTTCCACGAGGCGCGCGGCTCGTCCAGGCGTGCGTCGTCGTGACGCAGGCGCTCGAGCTTGTAGTGCGGCGTATCGAGATGCTTGTTGGGAATGAGAACGACGCCCACCTTGAAGCGCGATTCGATCTTGTTGATCTCCTGACGCTTTTCGTTGAGCAGGAAGGCGGTCACCTCGACCGGCACCTGGCAGTGGATGGCCGCGGTGTTTTCCTTCATCGCCTCTTCTTGAATGATCCGCAGCACTTGCAGCGCGGACGATTCGGTATCGCGGATGTGGCCCGTGCCGTTGCAGCGCGGGCACGTGACGTGGCTGCCTTCGGACAGGGCGGGGCGCAGGCGCTGGCGCGAAAGCTCCATCAGGCCGAAGCGCGAAATCTTGCCCATCTGCACGCGTGCACGGTCGTGCTTGAGCGCGTCTTTCAGGCGTTGCTCCACTTCGCGCTGGCTCTTGGCCGATTCCATGTCGATGAAATCGATCACGATCAAGCCCCCGAGGTCGCGCAGACGCAACTGGCGGGCCACTTCGTCGGCCGCTTCGAGGTTCGTGCGCGTAGCCGTCTCTTCGATATCGGCGCCTTTGGTCGCACGCGCCGAGTTCACGTCGATCGCGACGAGCGCTTCCGTGTGATCGATGACGATGGCCCCGCCAGACGGCAGCGGCACCGTGCGCGAGTACGCCGTTTCGATCTGGTGCTCGATCTGGAACCGCGAGAACAGCGGCACGTCGTCGTGATAGCGCTTCACCTTGCCGACGTTGTCCGGCATCACGATGTCCATGAAGGCGCGCGCCTGGTCATGGATTTCGGTGGTGTCGATGAGGATTTCGCCGATGTCGGGCTGGAAGTAGTCGCGAATCGCGCGAATGACGAGGCTCGACTCGAGATAAATCAACATCGGCTGGCCGCTCTGGCCGCTTTGCGAGGCGGCCTCGATCGCACGCCACAATTGCATCAAGTAATTCAGATCCCACTGCAGCTCTTCGGCGCTGCGGCCGATGCCGGCGGTGCGCGCGATGATGCTCATGCCGTCGGGCAACTGCAGCTGCGCCATGGTTTCGCGCAGTTCCTGGCGATCGTCGCCCTCGATGCGCCGCGACACGCCGCCGCCGCGCGGGTTGTTCGGCATGAGGACCAGATACCGGCCGGCGAGCGAAATGAACGTGGTCAGCGCCGCGCCCTTGTTGCCGCGCTCTTCCTTCTCGACCTGGACGATGAGCTCCTGGCCCTCGCGCAGCGCGTCTTGGATGCGCGCGGAGCGCATGTCGACGCCTTCCTTGAAGTACTGGCGGGCGACTTCCTTGAAGGGCAGGAAGCCGTGACGGTCTTCGCCGTAATTGACGAAGCACGCTTCGAGCGACGGCTCGATGCGCGTCACGATCCCCTTGTAGATGTTGCCTTTGCGCTGCTCGCGTCCGGCGGTTTCGATATCGATGTCGATGAGTTTTTGTCCATCGACGATGGCGACGCGCAGTTCCTCCTGCTGCGTCGCGTTGAACAGCATGCGTTTCATTGAACGGCTCCAGAGCGGCGTCGCCGCGCGTTCTGGCCGGATGACCGGCCTGAACGACGCGAGGGTGCGCGCCGCGTCCTTATTGTGTTTTCACCAGCACGCTGGAGCGGGAACGATGGCGGGGAGAATTGCCTGAGAGGACTCGATAGTGGCCGACGAAGGCCGCGAGCCGCATGGGCGCATGCGAACACGGCTTCAAATAACGGGGTCGCACGGGGCGCGCGCCGAGCGCTCGGGGATTCCTCGCGGCGATCCGGCGCACCGTTCGATGCGCGTGCCGGACCGGGGAAAGCCGCGCCGCGTTTGGCGGCGCGAAGCCCGATGCATGCTCGACCGCCGCACGGCGTGTCTCGCCAATTTTTTGACGTCGCCGAAAGTCCCGCTTCACGCGGAACGCGTAGGGCGCTCGCCGTAGGTTTCGCAATCGGGAGCCCGGTCCGCTCGACATCGCGCGCTACTGCCGAGGCTCACCTGATGAATTCTTTTTTACCAAAATTCCGTTACCGTCGGCACCGACCGGACCGAACGCGCCTATGGGCGACGTCCCTGCCGCGATGGAGGCCGTGCGTGCAACTCGTTGCTACTCGATTCAGGGCGAGCAACCGGCCCTTGGATACAGCTAAGCAAGTAAAATAACAGGTTCTTGCTTCACCCTGGGCAATCCGGGCGAACGGCAGCAGAAAAATCGCGCCGCGCATGGATGGCTGGGGCAAATTATATTCAGAATGAACGAGTTAGGCAAAATATCCCAGAAAGCGGTCGCAGCCGACCAAGTTTCGATGATACAGGTGGACGACGGGGCCGCCGGGCAGCGCATCGACAATTTTTTGCTGCGCGTCTGTAAAGGGGTGCCAAAAAGTCATATTTATCGAATCTTGCGCAGCGGCGAGGTGCGGGTCAACAAGCGGCGCGTCGACGCGAAGTACCGGCTCGTCGCCGGCGACGTCGTGCGCGTTCCGCCCGTGCGCATCGCGCAGGCCGAGCTCTACGAAGCGAGCTCGGCGGCGATGGCCGCGCCGCCGGCGCACTTCGACGTCATCTTCGAAGACGAGCATATGCTCGCGATCAACAAGCCGGCCGGCGTGGCGGTCCATGGCGGCAGCGGCATCGCCTTCGGCGTCATCGAGCAGATGCGGCAGGCGCGTCCGCTCGGCAAGTTCTTGGAGCTCGTGCACCGGCTCGACCGGGAGACATCCGGCATCTTGCTGCTCGCCAAGAAGCGGGCGGCCCTCGTCGGCTTGCACGAGCAGATCCGCGACAACCGGATGGACAAGCGCTATTACGCCTGCGTGCACGGGGAGTGGGCGAGCGACTGGGGGCGCCGGCGCGCCGTCAAGGAGCCGCTTTACAAATACCTGACGGCCGACGGCGAGCGGCGTGTGCGCGTGCAGCCCGACGGCCTGCCGTCTCACACGGTTTTCAATCTCGTGGAACGCTGGCCCGGCTACGCCCTGATCGAGGCCGAATTGAAGACTGGGCGAACGCATCAGATTCGCGTCCATTTGGCGCATTTGGGGCTGCCGATCGTCGGCGACGCCAAATATGGCGATTTCGCGTTGAATAAGGCGCTCGCCCGCGCGAACGCGCGGCCGTCGTTCAAGCGCATGTTCCTGCACGCCTACCGCTTGCGCCTCACGCATCCGATAACGGGCGAGCCGCTCGAGCTCAGCGCACCCTTGCCGGACGAATGCCGGCGTTTCCTCGACCAACTCACCGACCTGCGCAACGAGGCGCAACCCGATGCCCCGACAGCAGTTTGACCTCATCGTCTTCGACTGGGACGGCACGTTGATGGATTCGACGGCGCACATCGCGCGCAGTATCCAGGCCGCGTGCCGCGACCTCGGTCTGCCCGTGCCCGCCGACGCCGCCGCGCGCTACGTGATCGGCCTGGGCTTGCGCGACGCCCTGCAGATCGCCGCGCCCACGCTCGATCCGGCCGACTATCCGCGCCTGGCCGAGCGCTACCGCTATCACTATCTGGTCAAGGATGCGCAGACGGAATTGTTCGCCGGCGTGCGCGACCTGCTCGGCGAATTGCGTGCGCAAGGCTATCTGCTTGCGGTCGCGACAGGCAAGAGTCGCGTCGGGCTCAATCGAGCGCTCGACGAGGTGCGGCTCACGAGCGTGTTCGACGGCACGCGCTGCGCCGACGAGACGTTCTCCAAGCCGCATCCGGCCATGCTGCACGAACTCACGCGCGAGCTCGGGCAAGATCTCGATCGCACGGTCATGATCGGCGACACGACGCACGACCTTCAAATGGCGACGAACGCCGGCGCGGCGGGCGTGGCCGTCACTTATGGCGCGCATCCGGCCGATGCGCTCGCGAAGCTCGAGCCTCGGTTCGTCGCCGAGAGTGTCGCAGCGCTGGCCGATTGGCTGCGGGAGCATGCATGAACGCCGGCGAGCGCCAAGCCGTGCGCGTTTGCGCGGCCGACGATCTCGTGGACGGCGGCAGCGGCGTGCGCCGTTCGGCCCGCTATCTCGATAATGAAGCGGTCGTGTTCTTCGTGCGGTTCGACGGCCAGGTATACGGCTATCTGAACCGCTGCGCGCACGTGCCGATGGAGCTCGACTGGGTCGAGGGCCAGTTCTTCGAATCGTCGGGCTTATACTTGATGTGCGCGACGCATGGCGCGATTTATGCACCGGACACCGGGCGGTGCGTCGGTGGCCCTTGCCGAGGCGCGCGCTTGCGGGCCCTCCAAGTCGAGGAGCGCGACACCCCCGAGGGACGCGCGGTGTTTTGGCTGCCCGACGGCGAGTTGCAGCCCGCGGCGACGATTCCCGAATGAGCGCCGCTCATTTTCTTTTTCCGATAACGACATCTCGACCGAGAGCACATGGCCGACCAGCACACGCCTGACCCGAGGGAACAGCAACAATCGCACGAGCCTCAAGAATCGCACGAGCCATCCGCGCCGCACGAACCCGCCGAGCCGTCGCCGCAACCTCGGCCGGAGCCGGCCGGGGCGCCGCAGGCGAGCGCCGGCCCGCGCGAGCCGAATTGGGAGCGATCGGTGCTGGAGCGCGTCGCGCTCGCGGCGATCAACGAGCAGAAGGCGGCCCGCCGGTGGAAGATCTTCTTCCGTTTTGCCTTTCTCGCGGTCGTTCTGCTGATTTTCGTGAGCGTGTACAACGCATCGAACGAGCCGGCCGCCGCGACCGGCCGTCACACGGCCCTCGTTTCGCTACAAGGGGAGATTTCGGCCGATTCCGACGCCAGCGCCAAGACGGTCGATCGCTCGTTGCGGCGCGCGTTCGCCGATTCGAATTCGGCCGGCGTCATTCTCTATATCAATAGTCCGGGCGGCTCGCCGGTCCAGGCCGGCATCATGAACGCCGAAATCCGCCGCCTGCGCGCGAAGTATCCGGCCAAGCCGTTGTATGTCGTGGTCGGCGATATGTGCGCTTCGGGCGGCTATTACGTTGCCGCGGCCGCCGACAAGATTTACGTCGACCGCGCGAGCATCGTCGGCTCCATCGGCGTGCTGATGGACGGTTTCGGCTTTACGGGCCTCATGGACAAGCTGGGCATCCAGCGGCGCTTGCACACGTCCGGGGAGAACAAGGGCTTTTTCGACCCGTTCTCGCCCGAAACGCCTGCAATGGACGCGCATGCACAGGCGATGCTCGACGAAATCCATCAGCAATTCATCGATGCGGTCCGTCAAGGTCGCGGCAAGCGGTTGCATGAAACGCCCGACATCTTCTCCGGCCTGTTCTGGACCGGCGCAAAGAGCGTCGAGCTGGGGCTGGCCGATGGATTCGGCGATACCGGCTTCGTAGCTCGCGACGTGATCAAGGCGCCCGACATCGTCGATTACACGGAGAAGGAAAGCATTCCGGATCGCATCGCGCGCAAATTCGGCACGGCCGTCGGCGAGGGGGCTGTCCACGCGCTGGCGCTCGGCGGGACGAAACTGCGCTGATCGAGGCCGCAAGCGGCAGCCTCGACGGGTGGGCGTCGGGAACGCATCGGTTGGAAATCGGCAAACCGGCGCCGGGCCGCATATCGGCGAGCCGCCGACGATTGGGCGGCGGCCCGATGCGCCATGTCGTCAGTTCGCCAGCATCAGAAAGATCGCTGGCCGTTTATGCATGTCGAACGCGCTTGCCTCTTTTTTCCATTGGCTCGCGCTGCGCGTTGCGATCCGCTCCGATTCGAGCGTCAAGTCGACGGCGACCGTGATCCACGTCGACGGTGCGCAACTCGCGACGAGCGCCTCGAGCAACGCACGGTTTCGGTACGGCGTTTCGATGAAAATCTGCGTTTCACGGCCTTTGCGCGAGCGCTGCTCGAGCTCGCGCAGCGTCTTGGTGCGCTCGCCGGCATCGACCGGCAGATAGCCGTGAAAAGCGAAGCGTTGTCCGTCGAGCCCCGAGGCCATCAGCGCGAGCAGGATCGAACTCGGCCCGACGAGCGGGACGACCTTGATTCCGCGCTCGTGCGCGCGGCGCACGAGGAGCGCCCCCGGATCGGCCACGGCCGGGCAGCCGGCCTCCGAAACCAGCCCGCCGTCGGCGCCGGCCAGTATCGGCGCCAGCAAGCGGTCGACTTCCCCGGGCGGCGTGTTGACGTTCAGTTCGCGAATGTCGATCTCCTGGATCGGCCGCGCGACGCCGACGCGCTTGAGGAACGCACGCGTGCTCTTGGCGTTTTCGCCGACGAAATAGCCGAGCGATGCGGCGCGCGCAATGACGCTGGCGGGCAAGACCGTGGCGAGCGCCGCGGCGTCGCCTTCGCCCAGCGCGTTGGGGATCAAATAAAGCACGCCGCTCATCGCGCACCTGCGAAAAGCGGGTAGCCGGCCGCGCGCAGCATGCGCGTGAGGGCAATCAGCGGCAGGCCGACAAGCGCGGTCGGATCGTCCGATTCGATCGATTCCAGGAGCGCGATACCGAGGCCCTCCGACTTGGCGCTGCCGGCCACGTCGTACGGCGTCTCGGCGCGCAGATAGGCGTCGAGCTCCGCATCGGGCAGATTGCGAAAGCGCACGCGGGTGACGACGTCTTCCACCTGTGCGATGTCCCGGCTGCTGTCGAACAGGCACAAGGCGCTATGGAATTCGACGATGCGGTTGCGCATGGCGCGCAATTGCGCGAGCGCCGCCTCGTGCGTGCCGGGCTTGCCGATCTGCAAGCCGTCGAACGTGGCCACCTGATCAGACCCGATGACGAGCAACGGCGCACCGGCCTCGGCCTCGCGCTGTGCGACGGCCCTCGCCTTGGCCTCGGCGAGCCGCAGCGCGGTGGCGGCGGGCGTCTCGCCGGCCTGCGGCGTTTCGTCCAGGGCGGGCACGCTGACGTCGAACGGGACGCGCAGCCGTTCGAGCAAGGTGCGCCGATAGGGTGAGCTGGAAGCGAGAATCAGCTTCTGTGGCCGGACACTGGAATCGAGCATGGTCGTACGAAGAAGTAGGGGCGAATACACAAGGCGGCGGACCCTCGGCCGCTCTCCGCCTCGATCGTTTAAGTGATTGACTGAAAACAGTAAATCGAATATAGTTTCCGGCTTTTCACGGTGCGGTCGTTTCGATCGGTTTCAATTGCACCGATTTGCACCGATCGCACCGATCGATCAATTGCACCGATCGCGCGTGACTGGTAACTGCGTGGTAACTGCGTGGTGCCTGCGGGGTGCCTGCGCCGGATGCGCGGCGAGAGTGTAGCGAAAGAAATGCAGCGTAGCGAGGAGCGAACCATGTCCCAACATTCCGGCAAGACGGGCGGGCTCATCGATCCGCACGCATTCGACGTCTTCGAATTCGCGCGCAGCGGCCGGCAGGCGGCGGGCGCGGTGCGCCTTTCGCAACTGCCGCGCATGTTGGCCGAAGTGCCGCCGGAAGCGCCGGACCGCGACACGCTTTTCACGTGGCAGGTCGAGGGCTCGACGCAGCCCGAACTGCAGGACGACGGCACCGAAGCCGCGCAGCCGTATTTGCGGCTCGCGTTGCATGGCGCGGCATGGCTCGAATGCCAGCGGTGCTTGACGCCGTACGAGCAGGGGTTCGACATCGAGGCGACTTACCGCCTCGTCGAAACCGAAGCGCAAGCCGAGGAGTTCCCGCTCGACGAAGACGAGATCGAAGTGATCGTCGGCTCTCGCCAGTTCGACCTCGTCGAGTTGATCGAGGAGGAATTGCTGCTGTCGCTGCCGCTCGTGCCCAAGCACGACGTCTGTCCGCAGGTGCATGAAAGTCTCGTGTCGGGCGCGGCCGGCGAGCTTGCCGGCGAGCCGGGCGACGACGAAAGCGAGGACGAGGAAGATCGGGCGTCAGGCGCCGGCGAGCGCGCCGACGCCGGCAAGCCCAATCCTTTCGCCGCGCTCGAGGCCCTCAAGCGCGGCGGCGAGGGCGGCAAGAAGCATTGAACCGTTGCATGAGAAGCACGATGCGGCGCGCCGGCCGTTTGGCCAGTGGCGTCACGCCGATCGGGCTGTGTTAGAATCCCGAAAATTTTTAGGAGTTACCATGGCAGTCCAGCAAAACAAGAAGTCGCCGTCGAAGCGCGGCATGCACCGCTCGCACGATTTCCTGACGACGGCTCCCCTCGCGGTCGAGCCGAGCACGGGTGAAGTGCACCTTCGTCACCACGTCAGCCCGAACGGTTATTACCGCGGCAAGAAAGTCGTCAAGACGAAGAACGACTAATTGCGTCGGCGCGCGGCACCCTCCGAATCCGGTGGTCCTTTGCGCGGCGCGCGGCTTGCTCGACATTTTTCGGGGTCGAACGAAAGGCGGCATGCGATTGCCGCTTTTTTGTGTCGGCCAAAGTCGGCGTCTGATCTGTCGATCGGAGCTGGCGCTTCAGCATTCGCTCGAGCCCCTCGCGGGGCGGTATCACCCCGGCCTTATGTCGTGCGGCCGGCCGGAGCGAGCGCTCGAGCGCTTCCTTCCGCACCGTGCGCAGCGGCTTTGCTCCGGTGCCACGCACAGCGCGCCTGAAATTCGTCGCGGTCCATGACTATAAAGCTCACGATAGATTGCATGGGAGGCGACCACGGCCCGTCCGTGACCGTTCCCGCTGCCGTCAATTTCGTTCGTTCGCATGACGACGCCGAGCTGATGCTCGTCGGACTCGAAGCTCCGATTCGTGCCCAACTGAAGAAATGCAAGGCGCTCGATCTCCGGGCGTTGACGGTCGTGCCCGCTTCGGAGGTCGTCGCCATGGACGATCCCGTCGAAATCGCATTGCGCAAGAAGAAGGATTCTTCGATGCGGGTCGCGCTCAATCTCGTCAAGGACGAGGCGGCGCAGGCCTGCATCTCGGCGGGAAATACGGGCGCGTTGATGGCGGTGTCCCGTTACGTCCTCAAAACGCTGTCCGGGATAGAGCGCCCGGCCATCGCGTCGGCGCTGCCGAACTCGCACGGCTACACGATGATGCTCGACCTCGGCGCGAACGTCGATTGCGAACCGCGGCATTTGCTGCAGTTCGCGGAAATGGGGCATGCCCTCGTCTCGGCGCTCGAGGGCAAGGATCGTCCGACGATCGGTCTCTTGAATATCGGCGAAGAAGTCATCAAGGGCAACGATACGATCAAGCGCGCGGGCGAACTCCTGCGTGCGAGCACGCTCAATTTCCACGGCAACGTCGAAGGCAACGACATCTACAAGGGCACGACGGACGTGATCGTCTGCGATGGTTTCGTCGGCAACGTCGCGCTCAAAACGTCGGAAGGATTGGCGCTGATGCTCTCCGACACCATCCGCGAGGAATTCGGCCGCTCGCCGCTTACGAAGCTGATGGCCTTTCTCGCGCTGCCCGTGCTCATGCGCTTCAAGAAGCGCGTCGATTATCGCCAGTACAACGGCGCGGCGCTGCTCGGCTTGCGCGGGCTCGTCATCAAGAGCCACGGCTCCGCCGATGCCTATGCGTTTGAGTGGGCTATCAAACGCGGGTATGATGCCGTCAAAAATGGCGTCCTCGAACGCCTGGTGCGAGCGATGGAAGAAAACGCGGATCCGCTCGCGCAAGCAGCGCGCGATGCGGGCGGCGCCGGTCACGCGAATCTCGCCGGCCGTCCGGGCGAGCCCTACGCCGCGGTATCTTCGAAAGCATAAATGGCCCAATCGAACCTCTACTCCCGCGTGCTCGGCACGGGCAGCTACTTGCCGCCCGGCCGGGTTACGAATCAAGAGCTTGCCGACCGCCTGGCTCGGCAAGGCGTCGAAACGAGCGACGAATGGATCGTCGCCCGTACGGGGATCCACGCGCGTCATTTCGCGGAACCCGACGTCACCACGAGCGATCTCGCGCTCGCCGCGGCCCAGCGCGCCATCGAGGCGGCCGATATCGATCCTCAAGCGATCGATCTCATCGTCGTCGCCACATCCACGCCCGACTTCGTCTTTCCGAGCACCGCCTGCTTGCTGCAGAACAAGCTGCAGATCAAGAACGGCGGCGCCGCGTTCGACATTCAGGCGGTGTGCTCGGGATTCGCCTATGCGGTCGCTACGGTCGACGCTTTGATCCGCAGCGGGCAACACCGCACGGCGTTGATCGTCGGCGCCGAGACGTTCTCGCGCATTCTCGATTTCAACGATCGCACCACGTGCGTGCTGTTCGGCGACGGCGCCGGCGCAGTGATCCTGCAAGCGTCCGACGAACCGGGCGTGCTCTCGAGCGCGCTGCACGCGGACGGCAGCTACGCCGATATCCTCTGCACCCCGGGCCACGTCAACGGCGGCGTCGTTGCAGGCAGCGCATTTCTTCACATGGACGGACAGGCCGTGTTCAAGCTGGCCGTGAACGTCCTCGAGAAAGTGGCCGTCGAGGCGCTGCAAAAGGCCGATTTGTCGCCGGACCAGGTCGATTGGCTAATTCCGCACCAAGCCAATATCCGTATCATGACGCACACCTGCCGCAAGCTCGGCTTGCCGCAGGAGCGCATGGTCGTGACGGTCGGCGAACACGGCAATACCTCCGCCGCGTCGATTCCGCTCGCGCTCGATATCGCCGTGCGCGACGGGCGCATCAAGCGTGGTCAGACCGTGCTCATCGAAGGCGTCGGGGGCGGTTTCACCTGGGGCGCATCCGTCATCCGCTACTGATCGGCCGCCCGCGGTCTAACGAGCCGGCCGTGTTTGCGCCGGCCGGCGAGCCCGCGCGCGCCGTACAGACCGAACAAGCTCAACATTTGGGAACGATATGAAATTTGCGTTCGTTTTTCCGGGGCAGGGATCGCAATCGGTCGGCATGCTCAATGCGCTTTCCGATCGCGCGGTCGTGCGTGAAACGCTTCAGGAAGCGTCCGATGCATTGGGCCAAGACATCGGCAAGCTGATCGCAGAAGGTCCGGCCGAGGAGCTCAATCTCACGACGAACACGCAGCCGGTCATGCTCACGGCCGCCTATGCGACCTACCGCGCGTGGCGCGAAGCGGGCGGCGTCGCGCCGGCGCTCGTCGCGGGCCACAGCCTCGGCGAATACACGGCGCTCGTCGCCTCGGGCGCGCTCGCGTTTCGCGACGCCGTGCCGCTCGTGCGCTTTCGCGCGCAGGCGATGCAGACGGCGGTGCCGGTCGGCGTGGGCGGCATGGCCGCCATTCTCGGGCTCGACGACGACACGGTTCGCGCGGTCTGCGCCGAAGCCGCGCGCGAAAGCGGCGGCGTGGTGGAAGCGGTCAATTTCAACGCGCCCGCGCAGGTCGTGATCGCCGGCCACAAGGCGGCCGTCGAAAAAGCGTGCGAAGTCGCCAAAGCGAAAGGCGCCAAGCGCGCGCTGCCGCTGCCTGTCTCCGCGCCGTTTCACTCGTCGCTGCTGCAGCCGGCGTCCGACCGCTTGCGTGAATATCTCGCGAGCGTCGAGATCCAAGTGCCGCAGATCCCCCTCGTCAACAATGTCGACGTCGCCATCGTGTCCGAGCCCGCGGCGATCAAAGATGCGCTCGTGCGCCAGGCGGCCGGCGCCGTGCGCTGGGTCGAGTGCGTGCAGGCGATGGCCAAGGACGGCGTCACCCATGTGATCGAATGCGGGCCGGGCAAAGTCCTCGCAGGCTTGACCAAGCGTATCGACGGCAATCTCGTCGGCGCGGCGATCACCGATCCCGCCTCGCTGGAAGAAGCGCTGAAGCTGGTCGCTGCGTGATATGCGGGCCTTCGCGCACGCTTTCCCTGGGCGAACAAGAATCGAAACCTGCCACGAAATCACCGCGTGCTAGCGGATCAGTCGAATCACTATGGAAAAAGCTCTCGATAAACAAGTCGCGCTCGTGACGGGCGCTTCGCGCGGCATCGGCCGGGCGATCGCGCTCGTGCTCGCACGCCAGGGCGCGACGGTCATCGGTACGGCCACGAGCGAAAGCGGCGCAGCCGGCATCACCGAGGCGCTCGCGGCCGAAGGGCTGGCAGGGCGCGGCGTCGTCCTCGAAGTCAACGACGCGCAGGCCGTCGACACACTCATCGATGCCCTCGTCAAGGAATTCGGCGCGTTGAACGTGCTCGTCAACAATGCGGGCATCACACGCGATCAGTTGGCCATGCGCATGAAGGACGACGAGTGGGACAGCGTCATCGATACGAACTTGAAGGCTGTGTTCCGCCTGTCGCGCGCGGTGCTGCGTCCGATGATGAAGGCGCGCGGCGGGCGCATCATCAACATCACGTCGGTCGTGGGGTCGGCGGGCAACCCGGGGCAGGCCAATTACGCCGCTGCGAAAGCCGGTGTGGCGGGCATGACGCGTGCGCTGGCACGCGAGATCGGCAGCCGCGGCATCACGGTCAATTGCGTGGCGCCGGGCTTCATCGACACCGACATGACGAAGGTGCTGCCCGAAGAGCAGCAGGCCGCGCTGAAGGCCCAAATTCCCTTGGGCCGCTTGGGCAGCCCCGAGGACATCGGCCACGCCGTCGCCTTCCTTGCATCGCCGCAGGCCGGGTACATCACCGGCACGACGCTGCATGTGAACGGCGGGATGTACATGTCTTAACGAATTTCGTTTACCATCCGCGCCGGCGGCAGCCGAACGCTTCCGGCGCCCTAGCCTTGAGCGCGCTTTTTGACCAGGCAAACCTGATAAAATGCGCGCACTTGCAATTTTGAACTTTTTCCCTCGGAGGGGTAATGGACAACATCGAACAGCGCGTCAAGAAGATCGTCGCGGAACAACTGGGTGTCGCCGAAGCCGAAATCAAGAACGAAGCCTCGTTCGTGAACGACCTCGGTGCGGACTCGCTCGACACGGTCGAGCTCGTGATGGCGCTGGAAGACGAGTTCGGCATGGAGATTCCGGACGAGGAAGCCGAAAAGATCACGACCGTCCAGCAAGCGATCGACTACGCGCGCGCGAACGTCAAGGCGTAACGCCTCACGCGCCTGGCGTTCGTGCGCCGGCCGCGTTTGACGCGTTTTCACGTCGGATGCCGATGCTGGTGCCGAATATTTAGCCACAGGGCTCACAGGGGTGGATTCCTGTGGCCGCTGTGGCTTTTGCTTTTGTCATTTATGGAAAAGGGGTTACCGTGAGCCGTCGCCGTGTTGTTGTTACAGGCTTGGGGCTGGTGTCGCCTGTTGGCAATAATGTTGCCGACGGGTGGGCCAATCTGGTCGCCGGCAAGTCCGGCATCGCGACCATCACGAAGTTCGATGCGACGAACTTCTCGACGCGATTCGCAGGCGAAGTCAAAGGCTTCGACGTCGAAGACTATATGCCGGCTAAGGAAGCCCGCCATATGGATACGTTTATCCATTACGGCATGGCGGCCGGCATGCAGGCGATGCAGGACAGCGGCATCGAAATCGACGATGTCAATTCCGAGCGCGCCGGTGTCGTGGTCGGTTCGGGCATCGGCGGCCTGCCGATGATCGAAATCACCCAGACGGAACTGCTCAACCGCGGTCCGCGCCGTATTTCGCCGTTCTTCGTGCCTGCGTCGATCATCAACATGATCTCCGGCCACCTGTCGATGAAGTTCGGTTTGAAGGGCCCGAACCTTGCCATCGTGACGGCTTGCACCACCGGCCTGCACTGCATCGGCGAGGCCGCGCGCCTCATCGAATACGGCGATGCCGACATCATGCTGGCAGGCGGCGCCGAATCGACGGTGTCGCCGCTCGGCATCGGCGGCTTTGCCGCGGCTCGCGCGCTGTCGCAGCGCAATGACGACCCGGCCACCGCAAGCCGTCCGTGGGACAAGGACCGCGATGGTTTCGTGCTCGGCGAAGGGGCGGGCGTCATGGTGCTCGAGGAATACGAGCACGCGAAGGCACGCGGCGCGAAGATCTACGCCGAGGTTGCCGGTTACGGCATGAGCGCCGACGCCTATCACATGACGGCGCCGCTCGAAGACGGCGACGGCGCGCGCCGCTGCATGACGGCTGCGTTGCGCAATGCGGGCGTCAATGCCGACGAGGTCGATTACGTCAACGCGCACGGCACGTCCACGCCGCTCGGCGATCTGGCGGAAACGACGGGTATCAAGCGTGCCCTGGGTGACCATGCGAAGAAGATCGTCGTCAATTCGACGAAGTCGATGACGGGTCACTTGCTCGGCGGCTCGGGCGGACTCGAGGCGGTATTCACCGTGCTGGCCGTTCACAACCAGGTGTCGCCGCCGACGATCAACATCTTCAATCAAGACCCCGAGTGCGATCTCGACTACTGCGCCAATACGGCTCGGGAGATGAAGATCGACGTTGCGATGAAGAACTCGTTCGGGTTCGGCGGGACGAACGGCACGCTCGTCTTCAAGCGCGTTTGACGCTAGCGCGCGCTTTCACGGGGCCTATCGGCCTCGACGGCAAACGCGACGCGCCGCGGCGGGTGACGCTGCGGCGCTCGCCGTCGGTACGCATGGTTTCGCTCGCGTTCGCACTCGTGTGCACGGCGGCCGTGCATTTCACGGTGGCCGCCCATCTCGGCGCGCTCGATGCGCTTTGGCTAGCGGCGGCCGCATTTGCGACGCTCGGCCTGGCGTTCGTTCGTTACGAGCGGCGGCAGCCGCGGCTGCTCGAACTGAGTCCCGACGGCGTCGCCTGTTACGACGATGCCGGCCGGGCGCTGTTTCAAGGGCGGACCGTGGGTGCGGCACAGTGGGCCGAGCGGCTGCTCGTGCTGGCGGTTGCCGGCGCCGACGCTCGCCGGCCCACCGCATTGATCGTCGCGGCCGACGCCGTCGATGCGGCGGTGTTTAGAGAGCTGGCCGTGCGCGGCAGGAACGGCGCGTGAGCGCGGTCGCCGGTTGCACGAGGGCCGGTGCCCGCGGGCGCTGCAGGCCGCATCGCTCGCCTGCGCCGCATACCAATTCTGTAACGGCCGTAACGATGGTTACACATGGCGCATGAGGGTGTGATGGGGACGCTACAATAGCGGTCCCGCGACGCACCCCTCCCAAGTGAACGGACCCCAACAGGTGAGCGAAAAAGAAATCGACCAGGTTTTGGTCGAGCGCGTGCAGCAGGGCGACAAAGCCGCGTTCGAGCTGCTGGTCTCGAAATACCACCGCAAGATCATTCGGTTGATCTCGCGACTCGTGCGCGACCCGGCCGAGGTCGAGGACGTCGCACAGGATGCGTTCATCAAGGCTTACCGGGCGCTGCCGCAGTTCCGCGGCGAGTCGGCGTTCTATACATGGCTGTACCGGATCGCCGTCAACACGGCGAAGAACTATCTCGCGACGCAGAGCCGCCGTGCCCCCACATCGACCGAAGCAAACGCCGAGGAAGCGGAAACTTTCTCGGACGCCGATCAACTAAGGGATATCAACACGCCCGAGTCGATGTTGATGAGCAAGCAAATCGCGCAGACGGTCAATGCCGCGATGGCGCTCTTGCCGGAAGAGCTTCGGGTCGCCATTACCCTGCGCGAAATCGAGGGGCTGAGCTACGAAGAGATCGCCGAGATGATGGGGTGTCCCATCGGAACGGTCCGTTCGCGTATCTTTCGTGCGCGCGAGGCGATTGCGGCAAAATTGCGTCCGTTGCTCGGTACGCCGGAAGGCAAGCGCTGGTAGGCGCCGCCGGGGCAAAACTCGGGCCCGAATACCAATACTGGGTCAGTCGTATCACTACGGGGTATGAGTAAGATGGGGAGCGTCATGGGGTCGGTCTCGATGCAATCGCAAGCAAGCTCGCGTGGCGAGCGTTTGTCCGCATTCGTCGACGGGGAGGGGTTCGGCCCGTCCGAGTCGGGCGATGAACTCCTGGCGGAGTTCGATCATGCCGATCGAGCCGCTTGGTCGGCCTACCATTTGATCGGCGACGCGTTGCGGTCCGACGATCTGGCGATCCATCCCGCAACGAGCCGCGCGTTCCTGGCGGGCTTTGCGGCGCGTCTCGAGGCCGAGCCGCACGTGGTCGTGCCGGCGGTGGTCGCCGAGTCCCGCCGTTCGTCGATGCTTCGCCGCCGCGTGGCCCCTGCGCTCGCCGTGGCGGCTGCGGCGGCTACGTTGAGCTGGATCGTGCTGCCGCAATTGCAGCATGTCGCTGCGCCGGGCGCGGTGCAGACGGCCTCGACGGGGCATAGCGACGGCGTCCAAACCGTGGCGATGTCGTCCCAAGCTGGCAGCCGCGACAGCAACATCATTCGGGACGCCAGTCTCGATCAATACTTGGAAGCCCATCAGCAATTCGCACAGCAGCCGATGATGCAAGGCCCGATGCCGCTCATCCGAGCCGCGGTTCAGACTTCCCAGGGCCAATAAGCCGATGCAGACATTGCGCTCGATGCGCGTCGCCGCCCGGCGGCAATGGGCGGCGTGGCTGCTTTGCGCGGCCACGCTTTTGTCGGTATCGCCCGGGGCAGCCTTTGCACAAACGGATAGCGCTGCCCGGCAGCAAGCCGCCGCCTGGCTGGACCGCATCCACGAGGCGGCGCAGCACGAAAATTACGAAGGCGTGTTCGTCTATCAGCGCGGCAATTACGTTCAGTCTTCACGCATCGCGCATTACGCCGTGCGCGGCGACGGCGAATTCGAATCGCTCGAAAGCTTGGACGGCCAGCCGCGCAAGCTCTTGCGCCACAACGACGACCTCTACACGTTCGTGCCCGAACGGCACTTGTGCGTCGTCGAAAAGCGGCTCAATCGCGATTCCTTCCCTGCGCTGATGAGCGACGGCGGTGCGCAGGTGCTATCGGTGTACAACCCGAAGCTCATCGGCGGCGATCGCGTTGCAGGCGTCGATGCGCAGGTGATCGAGCTTGATCCGAAGGACACTTACCGGTTTGCCTATAAGCTCTGGGCGGACCGGAAAACCGGACTGCTGCTGCGTGTGCAGACGCTCGACGCCTCGGGGCAGGTGCTCGAACAGATCGCGTTCACGCAGGTGCGCCTAGGCGTGCCGACGCAGAAGGCGAGCATCGCCGCCGGCATGCGCAACACGAACGGGTGGACCGTCGTGCATCCGCCCGTGTCGGCCGTCGATATGCAGGCTCAAGGCTGGCGCATTCAGCCGGACGTCCCGGGTTTTCATCAAATTCGCGAGCTGCGCCGGCCGATGGCCGCGCGCGATCCGGCCGCGCCGCCGATTGCCGTGGATCAGGCCGTTTTCTCCGATGGCTTGTCGACGGTCTCGGTCTTCGTCGAGCCGGCTGAAAAAAGCTCCCGCAAGGAAGGGGCCGGCAGCACCGGCGCCACTCATGTGCTCGTCACGCGCTACCGCGATTATTGGGTCACGGTGCTGGGCGAAGTTCCACAGGCCACGCTGCAACGCTTCGCGTCTGCCATAGAATACAAAGCTACCAAGTAACGCTTCGGTTTCCCAGCTTATGACGAATCTTTCGGTGCGCAAATTCTTCGCGGCCGCCGCGGCCATCGCCTGTCTGTCGTTCGTGCCGCACGCGGCGTGGGCCATTGCGCCGGCAAACCTGCCCGACTTCACCGATCTCGTCGACAAAGTCGGGCCGGCCGTCGTCAACATTCGTACGACCACGCGCGTCTCCAGCACGCCGAGCGGGCAGCGCGGGCTCCCGCCTGGGCTGGACGACGGCGACATGTCCGAATTTTTCCGCCGCTTTTTCGGCATTCCGTTGCCGCAGGCGCCGAACACGCCGCGCGGAGGCGATCGCGGCGATCGCGGGGGCAGCCCCGATCAGTCGGACAACAACGACGACGAGAAGAGCAACGGCGTGGGGTCAGGGTTCATCCTGTCCTCCGACGGCTATGTCATGACGAACGCGCACGTGGTCGACGATGCCGACAATATCTACGTCACGCTCACCGATAAGCGCGAGTTCAAGGCCAAGCTCATCGGCGCCGACGATCGCACGGACATCGCCGTCGTGAAGATCAGTGCGACGAATCTGCCGACCGTCACGATCGGCGATTCGAACAAGGTGCGCGTGGGCGAGTGGGTGGTCGCGATCGGCTCGCCGTTCGGGCTCGACAACACGGTGACCGAAGGCATCGTCAGCGCAAAGGGGCGCGAAACGGGCGATTATCTGCCGTTCATCCAGACCGATGCGGCGGTGAACCCCGGCAATTCGGGCGGGCCGCTCATCAACATGCAAGGCGACGTCATCGGCATCAACTCGCAAATCTACAGCCGCACGGGCGGCTTCATGGGCATTGCGTTCGCGATTCCGATCGATGAAGCGATGCGCGTGGCGGACCAGCTCAAAGCGACGGGCAAGGTCGTGCGCGGCCGGATCGCGGTATCCATCGGGCAGGTGACGAAAGACGTCTCCGATTCCCTCGGCCTGCCGCGTGCCGAAGGGGCGCTCGTGAGCAGCGTGGAGCCGGGTGGCCCGGCGGACAAGGCGGGCGTGCAGCCTGGCGACATCATCCTCAAGTTCAACGGCATTCCGGTCGAGGCCGATACCGATCTGCCGCGCATGGTCGGCGATACGAAGCCCGGCACGAAGGCTACCGTGACCATCTGGCGCAAGGGCCAATCGCGCGACTTGCCTATCACGGTGGTGCAGACGCAAACCGAGAAGACGGCGAAGGCCGATGCCCAGCAAGCGCCGGCGCCGAAAGCGCGTCCGTCGAACCCGCTCGGCATTACGGTATCGGACTTGCCGGCCGATCAAGTCAAGTCGATGAAGCTGGCGACGGGCGGCGTGCAAGTCGAAGCTGTAGACGGCCCGGCCGCGCGCGTCGGCTTGCAAAAGGGCGACATCATTCTGCGTGTCGGGGATACGGACGTATCGAGCGCCAAGCAGTTCGAGCAAGTCACCGCGCATCTCGATTCCCAAAAGATGGTCCCGGTGCTCGTGCGCCGCGGCGAGAATACGCAATTCGTGCCGATCAAGCCGCGCGCGAAAGCCAAATGAACGACGCGGTCTCGCGCACGTCGCGATCGGCGCCGCGATTGACGCTCTATTCGCGGGCCTGGTGCCATCTCTGCGAAGAAATGCGCGACGCGCTGGAGCCGCTGGCGCAGGCATTCGGCGCGACGGTGGAAGTGGTCGACGTCGACGCCGATCCGGCGCTCGTCGAGCGCTACGACGAGCTCGTGCCTGTGCTTGTTTGCGACGGGGTGGAGCTGAGCCGCTATCGGCTCGATGCCGAGCGCGTGCGTGCGGCGCTGGCTTCGCGCGGTGCGTGAGTGCCGTTGCACGGCGCCGGCGCGGGCCTGCGAACGCTTGCGCGACATGACTTCGCGACTTGAACGCGTGCGCCCAATTCACGTCATGGGCGAGCCTTGCGGCGGCGGAGACTGCGAAATCCGCCGTGAGAGGGTCATTTCGGCTAAAATAGCCCGGTTTTTCACGTACTTACAAGGCGTGCTCCGCAGTCGTCCGAGCGCGCCTTTTTCGCTTGATCGGCCCTGAATGGATCACATACGCAACTTTTCGATCATTGCGCACATCGACCATGGCAAGTCGACGCTCGCCGATCGCATCATTCAACTGTGCGGCGGCTTGTCCGACCGCGAAATGGAATCGCAAGTGCTCGACTCGATGGATCTCGAGCGCGAGCGCGGCATCACGATCAAGGCACAAACAGCCGCACTTCACTACCGGGCGCGCGACGGCAAGGTATACAACCTGAACCTGATCGACACGCCCGGGCACGTCGACTTCTCCTACGAGGTCAGCCGCTCGCTGTCGGCCTGCGAAGGCGCGCTGCTCGTCGTCGATGCGAGCCAAGGCGTCGAGGCGCAAACGGTCGCGAACTGCTATACGGCGATCGAGCTCGGCGTCGAAGTCGTGCCCGTGCTCAACAAGATCGATTTGCCCGCGGCCAATCCCGAGAACGCCATCGCGGAAATCGAGGACGTCATCGGCATCGACGCGACGGACGCCGTGCGCTGCAGCGCTAAGACGGGCCTCGGCGTCGAGGACGTGCTCGAATCGCTGATCGCCAAGGTGCCGCCGCCCAAGGGCGATGGCGAGGCGCCGCTGCAAGCGCTGATCATCGATTCGTGGTTCGACAACTATGTCGGCGTCGTCATGCTCGTGCGCATCGTCAACGGTACGCTGCGCCCGAAGGACAAGATCAAGCTGATGGCCACGGGGGCCCAGTATCCCGTCGAGCATATCGGTGTCTTCACGCCGAAATCGAAGAACTTGGAAACGCTGTCGGCCGGGCAGGTGGGCTTCATCATCGCGGGCATCAAAGAGCTCACGGCGGCGAAGGTGGGCGATACCGTGACGCTCGCGTCGCGTCCCGCCCAGGCGCCGTTGCCGGGCTTCAAAGAGGTGAAGCCGCAGGTGTTCGCGGGCCTTTATCCCGTCGAGGCCAACCAATACGACGCGCTGCGCGAATCGCTCGAAAAGCTCAAGCTCAACGATGCGTCGCTGCAATACGAGCCCGAAGTGTCGCAGGCGCTCGGTTTCGGCTTCCGCTGCGGCTTTCTCGGTCTCTTGCACATGGAGATCGTGCAGGAGCGCCTCGAGCGCGAGTTCGACATGGACCTCATCACCACGGCGCCGACCGTGGTCTACGAGGTCGTGCAGGGCGACGGCACGACGATCATGGTCGAGAACCCGGCGAAAATGCCCGATCCTTCGAAGATCGAGGAAATACGCGAGCCGATCGTCACCGTGAATCTGTACATGCCGCAAGACTATGTGGGCTCGGTCATCACGCTGTGCACGCAAAAGCGCGGCAACCAGATCAACATGCAGTACCACGGCCGCCAAGTTCAGCTCACGTATGAGATCCCGATGGCCGAAATCGTGCTCGACTTCTTCGATCGGCTGAAGTCGGTGTCGCGCGGCTACGCTTCGATGGATTACGAGTTCAAGGAGTATCGCGCGTCGGACGTCGTCAAGGTCGACATGCTGATCAACGGCGATAAAGTCGATGCGCTTTCGGTAATCGTCCACCGATCGCAGTCGCAATACCGCGGCCGGGAAGTCGCGGCGAAGATGCGCGAGATCATTCCGCGCCAAATGTACGATGTCGCGATTCAAGCGGCTATCGGCGCGCACATCATCGCGCGTGAAAACATCAAGGCGCTGCGCAAGAACGTGCTCGCGAAGTGTTACGGGGGCGACATCACGCGTAAAAAGAAGCTGCTGGAAAAGCAAAAAGAAGGCAAGAAGCGAATGAAGCAGGTCGGGTCCGTCGAGATTCCGCAAGAGGCTTTCCTCGCGATCTTGCGCGTCGAAGACAAATAACCGGACCACTCTTACATGAACTTTGCGCTGATTCTTTTTGTGCTCGTCATTCTGACGGGCATCGCGTGGGTTGCCGATAAGCTCGTGTTCTTGCCTCAGCGGCGCCGTGCGGCCGACGACGCCGTCGCCGACTTCGACCGCCAGCAGGCGCGCATCGGCGAGCGCTTCGCCGACGAAAACGCACCGCAGACGCGTGCTCGTCTGCGCGACGAAAAGCTGCGCCAGCCGTGGTGGCTCGAGTACACGGCCAGCTTCTTTCCCGTCATTCTCGTCGTATTTCTCGTGCGCTCGTTCGTGGTCGAGCCTTTCAAGATTCCGTCGGGGTCGATGGTGCCGACGCTGCTCGTCGGCGATTTCATTCTCGTGAACAAGTTCGAGTACGGCCTGCGCTTGCCGATCACCGATACGAAGATCACGCAGGGTAGCCCGCTTCACCGCGGCGACGTCGTGGTGTTCCGTTATCCGAAGGACGAATCGGTCGACTACATCAAGCGCGTCGTGGGCTTGCCGGGCGACGTCGTCGCTTATCAGAACAAACATCTCACGATCAACGGGCAACCCGTCGCGGAAACGCCGTTGCCCGATTACTTCGACGAAGAGCGCATCGGCTACGCGAAGCAATTCGAGGAAACGCTGGGCACGCGCAAGCATGCGATCCTCAATAATCCGGCCGTGCCGCCGTTCGTCATCGGCGCCGAAGATTACCCGTATCGCGACAACTGCACATACAACAGCACCGGCGTCGTTTGCAAGGTGCCGCCCGGCCACTACTTCATGATGGGCGACAACCGCGACAACAGTGCGGACAGCCGTTACTGGGGCTTCGTGCCCGACCGCAACATCGTCGGTCGCGCGTTCTTCATCTGGATGAACTTCAGTAATCTGAAACGCATCGGCTCGTTCAACTGAACATGTCGTCGACGCCGTCCTCAGCGTCGGCGTCGCCCCTTCGATCGCGCTCGCGCTTGGCGCACCGGTCGCTGCTTCACTGAGCGCCAGGACGCTTGATGCGCGCCCGGTTCTCCTCGTTTTTCGCGTCGCGCCCTGCCGGACCGTCGGATGGGGCGCGCGCGTTATACTCTGCACATGCCGCTATCTCCGCTGGAAAGCCGGTTGCGCTACGAATTTCGCAATGCGGAATTGTTGCGCCAGGCGTTAACTCACCGCAGTCACAGTGCCTCGCACAATGAACGGCTCGAATTTTTGGGCGATTCCGTTCTAAATTGCGCGGTGGCCGCGCTTTTGTATCAGCGATTCGGCAAATTGGACGAAGGCGACCTGTCACGGGTGCGAGCTAACCTCGTCAAGCAACAGTCGCTGTACGAAATTGCTCAGGCCCTTAATATTGCCGACGGTTTACGCCTCGGCGAGGGAGAACTGCGCAGCGGCGGGTTCCGGCGTCCGTCGATTCTTGCCGACGCATTCGAGGCCATTCTCGGCGCGATCTTTCTCGACGGCGGTTTCGAGGCGGCGCAGACGGTCATCAAGCGCTTGTACGTGCCGATTCTCGATCACATCGATCCGCGCACGCTGGGCAAGGATTCCAAGACGCTACTGCAGGAATATCTGCAAGGGCACAAGATCGCGCTGCCTACCTACACGGTGGTAGCCACGCACGGCGCTGCGCACAATCAGCAATTCGAAGTCGAATGCTCGGTGCCCAAGCTCGAGGTGAAAGTGTCCGGGTCGGGCGCGAGCCGGCGCGCGGCGGAGCAAGCCGCGGCCAAAAAGGCGCTCGAGGAGGTCATGGCGTTGCAGCCGGCGCTCGAAGTCAAGCCGAAGCGTTCGCGCGGCGCGCGCTCGGCGAAACTCGGCGAGCCGGAGGTCGTGCCCGGTGTGAAGGGTATCCAAGCCGCGCTCGATCTGCGTTCGCCCGAGCGTAAGGGCGATCGAAGCGAGAAAGCCGACAAGGCTGGCCGTGGCGACGCCGCGAAGGCTGCGGCCGAAACCGGCGATCGTGCGGCGAATGTTCCCCCGGCGATGATTCGCGCGGCGCACGTCGAGCATAAGGCGCCGTCGCGGGCGGCCGACTCGGCTGCGAGAAGCGAGGCATCGGCCAAGCCTGAGGCTGCTGCGCCGAAGGTCGATGCGCCGGCGCCCAAGGCGGATGCCTCTCCTGCAAGAACCGAAACATCGGCGCCGAAAGCGGACGCGCCGGTTAGCGCCGACTCCGGCACCGCCAAGGCCGACGGTCAACCGGGCCCCGATGTCTCGGCGCGAGGCGGCGAGGCCGAGCTCGTCTCCGACATCGCGGGCGCTGCACGTCCCCGCGCGCCCGAGCCCGACCATTCATGACCCCGTTCGCGTCGTCGGCGCCTTGCGTGCGCCGTGTCGCCCCTTTTCGAATCGCCAGTTCCGCATGATCGATACCCCCACTCCCTCCGGCTTTCGTTGCGGCATGATTGCCATCGTCGGCCGTCCCAACGTCGGCAAGTCGACGTTGATGAACGCGCTCGTCGGGCAAAAGATCAGCATCACATCGCGCAAGGCTCAGACGACCCGTCATCGCATCACGGGTATCCACACCTTCGAAGACGCGCAATTCATCTTCGTCGATACGCCCGGTTTTCAGACGCAGCACAGCGGCGCGCTGAACCGTTCGTTGAACCGCGCCGTCACGTCCACGCTGACGGCCGTCGATGCCGTATTGTTCGTGATCGAGGCCGGACGGTTCGGGCCGGACGATCAGAAGGTGCTCGACCTGATTCCGCCGTCGGCGCCGGTGCTGCTCGTCGTGAACAAGCTCGACCGCGTCGGCGACAAGAAGAGCCTTTACCCTTTCTTGCAGAAGATGGGGGGGCTGCGCGAATTCAAGGAGATCGTGCCGCTGTCCGCCAAGCGCACCGACGACGTGGAGCATTTGCTCGAGACGATCAAGCCGTATTTGCCGGAAGGCGAGCCGATTTACGGCGAAGACGATCTGACGGATCGCAGCGAGCGATTCCTCGCGGCCGAGATTCTCCGCGAGAAAGTGTTTCGCTGGACCGGCGACGAATTGCCGTACACGAGCACCGTGCTCATCGACAAGTTCGAGACGGAAGGACGCCTGCGCCGCGTGTTTGCGACGATCCTAGTCGATCGGGACGCGCACAAGGCGATGATCATCGGCCAGAAGGGCGCCAAGCTCAAACAGATCAGCACCGAGGCGCGGCTCGATATGGAGAAGCTCTTCGACGGCCCCGTTTATCTGGAAACCTTCATCAAGGTGAAGAGCGGTTGGGCCGACAACGAAGCCGGGCTGCGCGCCTATGGGTACGAATGACGAGCTCCACGACGGGGCGGTGACCCTTCGTTCGCGTGACGACACGGACCACAATCCCGACCGCGACGTGCGGCGCCGCGCGCCTCGCACGGGCGACGTGCAGGCAGGCGGGAAAGACGCCGCGGCGACGGGCGCCAAGCCGCGCCGTCGTACGACGCGGGCCGCCGAACCCGGCCACGCCGATTCCGAAGGGATGGCCGCGGCCGAACGGCGCCCGTCGCGCGAACCGTCGCATCGAATCGCCGAGCAGCCGGCGTTCGTCCTGCACAGCTATCCTTACCGCGAAACGAGTCTCGTCATCGACGTCTTCTCGCGCGATCATGGCCGGCTCGCCCTCGTGGCGAAGGGCGCGAAGCGCCCGCATTCGGCGCTGCGCGGTGTGCTGCAGACGTTTCAGCCGCTGTCGATGGCGTGGTCCGGCAAATCGGAGATGCGCACGCTCACGGGCGCCGAATGGGTCGGCGGCATGTTGCCGTTGACGGGCGACGCGCTATTGTGCGGCTTTTACGTCAACGAATTGCTGGTCAAGTTCTGCGCGCGCGAGGATCCTCACCCGCAACTGTTCCACCATTACGTCGTCACGTTGACTCGGCTCGCGCACGATGAGCCGCCCGTTCAAGTCCTGCGCTCGTTCGAGCGCGTACTGCTGCGCGAGACCGGTTACGCGATGGCGCTCGATCGCACGGCCGCGCGCAGAGCGGTGACGCCGGAGGGCCGCTACGTGTTCGATCCCGGCCGAGGCGTGCGAGAGGCGACCGACGATTTGCCTGCGCAGTGGCCTGTCGTTTCCGGGCAGACGTTGCTCGACATGGAGCGAGACGATTACCATCGTCCTCAGACCATCGCACAAAGCAAGACGCTGATGCGCTTTCTGCTCAACACCTATCTGGGCGGCACGCCGCTCGCCACTCGCCAGATCCTTCTCGACTTGCAGAACTTATGAGCTTCTTTTTGACGTCGCCGACCGTCATCGACCTCGGCGTGAACATCGATCATGTGGCCACGTTGCGCAATGCACGAGGCACGCGCTACCCCGATCCGATTCGCGCGGCGCTGCAAGCCGAGGCGGCGGGCGCCGACGCCATCACGCTGCATTTGCGCGAGGACCGGCGCCATATCGTCGACGCGGACGTGCGTGCGTTGCGCACGCAGTTGTCGACGCGCATGAATCTCGAATGCGCGGTCACGCCGGAAATGCTCGACATCGCCTGCGAGGTGCGCCCGCACGACGCCTGCCTCGTTCCCGAAAAACGCGCCGAGTTGACGACGGAAGGCGGACTCGACGTGGCCGGCCGTTTCGAATCGGTACGCGCGGCCTGCCGCCAACTGGCCGAGGCAGGATCGCGCGTGTCGCTCTTCATCGACGCGGACGAGACGCAAATTCGCGCGGCGCAGGAGGCTGGCGCGCCCGTCATCGAACTGCACACGGGACGATATGCCGATGCGCATGACGAGGCCGAGCAGCAGCGCGAGTACGAACGCATCGTGCAGGGCGTCCGGTTCGGTGCGTCGCTTGGCCTGAAGGTCAATGCGGGCCACGGCCTGCACTATACGAACGTGCAGCAGATCGCCGCGATCGAGGGCATCGTCGAGTTGAACATCGGCCATGCGATCGTTGCTCAAGCGATTTTTTCCGGATGGGACAACGCGGTGCGCGAGATGAAGGCCATCATGGTGGCCGCTCGTCTCGCCGCGACGCACTGAGCGGAACGACGCACGATGGCCATCTACGGGATCGGCACCGACATCATTCAGGTGAGCCGCGTGGCGGCGGTGATGACGCGCACGAACGGGCGCTTTGCCGAGAAAGTGCTCGGCCCCGACGAGTTGCGCGTCTATCAGGCGCGAAAGTCGCGCTCGGAGGCGCGCGGGCTCGCCTTCCTCGCCACGCGCTTTTCGGCCAAGGAGGCGTTTTCCAAGGCAATCGGGCTCGGCATGCATTGGCCCATGACCTGGCGAGCCCTACAGACGCTGAACGAAGCGAGCGGCAAACCGGTCGTGAAGGCGTCGGGCGAGCTGGCGGACTGGCTCGCCGTGCGAGGCATCACGGCGCGCGTCACCGTCAGCGACGAGCGCGACTATGCGGTAGCGTTCGTCGTCGCGGAATCGGAGACGGCTACGCCGCCCGTCTGACTGGGCGACGCGCCCGTTCGCCGCAGGAGCACTGCTGCGGCCCCGACTTTGAACCTTTCTCGCCTATTCATTCGATGAAAACTTTTCCTGGCCCGGTGATGCTCGACGTCAAAGGCGCCGCGCTCGACAAGGACGACGTGCGGCGCCTCTCGCACCCGATGACGGGCGGCGTCATCCTCTTTTCGCGTCACTTCGAAAACCGGCGTCAGCTCGTCGCGTTGACCGATGCGATCCGGGACGTGCGCGACGATCTTCTGATCGCTGTCGATCATGAAGGCGGGCGCGTGCAGCGTTTTCGCACCGACGGTTTCACCGTGCTGCCCGCCATGCGGCGTCTGGGCGAGCTTTGGGACCGAGACGTGCTGCTCGCGACGAAGGTCGCTACAGCGACGGGCTATGTGCTGGCGGCAGAGCTGCGGGCATGTGGCATCGACATGAGCTTTACACCGGTTCTCGATCTCGATTACGGCCGCTCCGCAGTCATTGGCGATCGTGCGTTTCATCGCGATCCGCGGGTCGTCACGCTGCTCGCGAAGAGTTTGAACCATGGGCTCGCGCTGGCAGGCATGGGCAACTGCGGCAAGCATTTTCCGGGGCACGGGTTCGCCGCGGCGGACTCCCATGTCGCGCTGCCCGTCGACGATCGAGATCTCGATGAAATCCTCAGCGACGATGCGGCGCCTTATGACTGGCTCGGCATGGCGCTCGCGTCGGTGATTCCCGCGCACGTCATTTACACCAAAGTCGACGAGAAGCCGGCCGGGTTCTCGCGTATCTGGCTGCAAGAGATTTTGCGCAAGAAATTGCGCTTCACGGGCGCGATTTTCAGCGACGATTTATCGATGGAAGCGGCCCGTGCGGGCGGCACGCTGACGCAAGCGGCTCAGGCGGCGCTCGAAGCCGGCTGCGACATGGTGCTGGTCTGCAACCAGCCGGAGGCTGCGGAAATCGTGCTTCAAGAGCTGGCGTACGTGCCGTCGAAGGAGAGTGCGCAGCGCCTACGGCAACTGCGGCCGCGCGGCAAAGCGCCCGCATGGAACAAGCTGCTGGAGCGGCCGGCGTACAAAGAAGCGCAAACGCTGCTGCGCGAGGCGTTCGCGTGAATCGGCGTGACTCCGTGCGAATCGGCGCGACTTACTGGGTTCGAATCGGCGTAAATCGGCGCTGGCTGTCGTGTGAGCGTGAGTGAGTGAATGAGTGAGTGACTGGGTGAGCGCAAGGCCGGCGACCGACATCCGACGACGCCGGCGTCGATCCTCATCAGGTCATTTTCATGCGCTGCAGCTTGTTGTAGAGCGTCTTCGGGCTGATGCCGAGGAGCGTGGCGGCGCGATGGCGCGTGCCGCCGACGGCATCGAGCGTCGCGCGAATGAGCAAGTCCTCGACGTCGGAGAGCGGGGTGCCTACCGTCACTTGGACGCTGCCGCCGTTCAAGCGCCGGCCGGTCGACCCGTTGGCTTCGTCCGCGCGTAAAGAATCGACGATCTCGCCCGACGCGTTATAGGCGCGTCGCACGCGCTCGTGCAGTTCCCGCACGTTGCCGGGCCAGTCGTACGTCAAGCACTCGCGCACCAAATTAGCGCCGATGCGTTTGTTCACCGTGGCGAGACCGCTCGCATTGATTTCCCGATTGAGCTCGTCGACGAGTGCCTCGGCAAGCAGCACCGCGTCGTCGTCTCGCTCGCGTAGCGGCGGAAGATTGATCGATGCCGCGTCGAGCCGCAGCCAAAGATCCTCGCGCAATACGCCTTGCGCGACTGCATCGCGCGCCGGCTTGCGGGTGGCTGCGACGATGCGGCAATCGACGCTGACCTGGTTGCTGCCGCCCACGCGCATGTAGGTTTGCGAATCGAGTGCTCGCAGCAGCGCTTCTTGCTGCGGCATCGGCAGTTCGACGATCTCGTCCAGAAACAGCGTGCCGCCGGCGGCCTGTTCGAACAACCCCGGCTCGCGACGTTCGATCGCCGGTATCGCGCTTTCCTGGCCGAACAGCATGCTGTCGAGCCCGCGCTCGGCCCCGACGTCGCGTGTGAACGCGCGGCAGTCGAATACGACGAACGGTCCTTTGCGGCGCCGGCTCATTTCATGCAGCGTCCGGGCCGCGACTTCCTTGCCTGTTCCCGCTTCGCCGCAAACGAGCACGGCCGATTCGGTCGGCGCAAGGCGCTCGATCGAGTCGTAGACATGCTGGATGGCATCGCTGCGGCCGATCATCGGGCCGAAGCGGCCCAGCCGTCGCAAGGTCGAGCGCAGCGATTGCACTTCCTCGGTCAACTCGTACGGCCGCGGAATTCGCGCAAGGAGGCTGCGCAGGCGCGGGATGTTGACAGGCTTGAGCAGGTAATCCCATATCCCGTGACGCAAGCCCTCGATGGCGCTCTCGACGGTCGCATTGCCGGTCATGACGATCACGGGCACGACGCCGTCGGGCTGCGCCGGCAGGTTATGCAGCAAATCGAGACCGCTGCCGTCGGGCAAGTTGAGGTCGATCAGGACGACATCAGGAATGAAGCGCGTCAGCGCAGCACGCGCTTGCGCAAGCGTGGCGGCCGTATCGACGGAGAAGCCGTCGGCGGCCACGATTGCGTTGAGACCGGACAGGCTATTGGGATCGTCTTCGACAATCAGGGCATGTGGCATGGCTGGCGTTATCAATCAAGGAGTCGAGAGCCCGCCGGCGCCTGAACAAAAAGACGCCATGCACAGAAAAATGCGTTCGACAGCGAACGGGCTCCTTATCGTCAAGCATTTCGCGTGCCAGATCGTTCTTTCTTATGGAACAAGGACTTGCGAACGCCACCCGGCAAGAGAGGCAGCCTGCGTCAATCCACTATGAAAAAACGACCGGTAAAGATTGCTTAAACCATACACTACTCATACGAAAAAAAAAGCGCCCCAGGGGGCGCTTTCGGTCGAAATAACGCGGCGCGTACGGTGAGCCTGAGTTCGCCTTAGGCGCGGCTGCGATATTCGTCCGTACGCGTATCGATTTCGATCTTGTCGCCGATATTGCAGAAGAGCGGCACCTGCAACTCGAAGCCGGTGTTGATCTTGGCCGTCTTGAGCACCTTGCCCGACGACGTATCGCCCTTGACCGCCGGCTCGGTGTACGTGATTTCGCGCACGAGCGTCGTGGGCAGTTCCACCGAGATGGCCTTTTCGTTGTAGAACACGACTTCGCACGGCATGCCGTCTTCGAGGTAGTTGAGCGCGTTGCCCATCATCTCGGCTTCGACTTCGTACTGGTTGTAATCGGCGTCCATGAAGACGTACATCGGATCGGCGAAGTACGAATACGTGACTTCCTTGCGATCGAGCACGACGACGTCGAATTTGTCGTCGGCCTTGTAGACGGATTCCATCCCTGCGCCCGTCAGCAGATTCTTCAGCTTCATCTTGACGACGGCGGCGTTGCGGCCCGATTTGTTGTACTCGGTCTTTTGAACGACCATGGCCTCGCTGCCGATCATGACGACGTTACCGGTGCGCAGTTCCTGTGCGATCTTCATAAAAAAACAATCCTTGCGAATAAGGTGGCTGACCTGTTGCTCAACGGCAGCGACATCCATCGCTTCTCGGTCGTGCATCGATCGGGGCCTTGCGCGATTCGCAGAGGCACCGGATGCACCACGCCGTCGGATAACCGCTTATTTTAACTGCATTTTCGTGAATTCGGCTAGGTTGCCGGCCAGGTCGCCGATCGACGCGAGTTCGTCGGCCCAAGTGTCCGCGCGCGCTTGCAGCGCCTCGCGGTGACCCCAAAAATCGGCCCAATCCGGCGTGCCCGCACCGTTCCAGGCATGCCAGAAGCGCCCGAGAGCCGCTTGGGCGTCCGGGGCGAGCGCTGCGGCATAGTGCCCGAGCGCGGCATCGAGCTTGGGCAAGTGAGCGGCATCGGCTTGCGGATAGATGTGCCAAACGAAGGGCCGGCGCGCCCACTGTGCGCGGACGAAAGAATCCTCGCCGCGCACGAAATTCACGTCGCTGGCCCACAACAGTGCATCGAAAGCAGGCTGCGGGCGGAAGGACAGCGAGTGCGCGCGTAGATTGCCTCGCTCCGCGTGCGTGCCCGCGTGGAACGACGGCACGCCGAAAAAGCGCGCCAAGGCGCCCGAGATGCGGCCTTCCGGCGCGAGGAGCACGATGGGCGCCGGCGCATCGCGCCACTGCTCGAGCAAGCCGTCGACGGCCGGGTTTTCGTAGGAGAACAGGGACACGACGGTCGCGCCGCTTTCGGGCGGCGCCGCGCCGGTCGCCTCTCGCCACCACGCCTCGCGCGCCGGTAGCGAGGCTTCGAATGCGCGCCGCTCGTCATCGAGCGAGCGCTCTTTGAGCACGCCGCCGGTGCCGGAGCCGAGCCCCGGAAAGAAGAATGTTTTCGTGAGGGCGTAGCGCGCGTGCGGCGACGGCTTCAAATGGCATTCGGCAACCCAATCTTCGGCGCTCAAATACTCGAGATTGATCCAGACGGGCGCGCGGCTGCGGCGCGCCATCGCCGCGACGTAGGCGGCCGGCAGCTCGCATGCGAACGCCTCGATGACGATGTCGGCCACGGCTAGCGCGTCGCCGGCGTGCGCCGGTTCGCGCCAATGTTCGACGACGATGCCCTCGACGCGTTGCCGTGCGACGGTGACGTCGAGCGTGGGGCACAGGCGTGCGAAGGTATGCAGATCGTCGACGATGAGCCGCACCTGCCAGCCGTACTCGGTGGCGAGCTGCCGAGCGAGGCGCCAGCAGACGCCGACATCGCCGAAATTGTCGATGACGGCGCAAAACAAGTCGCAGGCGATCGTATCGGGACTGACTGAGGACATGGGCAGGGCGAGGTGCGTGCGGCGGGGCCGCGGGGCGGCGCGCTGCGCGAATGCATGCGCAAATGGTCTAAACTGGCGATTCTAAAGCACGCCGCTCCATGCCGCGCGGCGTTTCGCCCCCCCAATACGCATGACCGAATCCGCCGCTCAAAAACCGCCTTTCGAACCGAAAAAGTTCCTGGCCCAACTGCCGCATTTGCCGGGCGTGTACCGCTATTACGACGCCGACGAGAACGTGCTCTACGTGGGCAAGGCGCGCGATCTGAAGAAGCGCGTATCGAGCTACTTCACGAAGACGCAGGTGTCGCCGCGCATCGCGATGATGATCACGCGCATCGCGCGTGTCGAAACGACGGTGACGCGTTCGGAAGCCGAAGCGCTGTTGCTGGAAAATAATCTCATCAAGGCGCTCGCGCCGCGCTACAACATCCTTTTTCGCGACGACAAATCGTATCCCTACCTGAAGCTGACGGCCCACGCGTTCCCGCGCATGGCGTATTACCGCGGCTCGGTCGACAAGAAGAATCAATATTTCGGGCCGTTCCCGAGCGCGTGGGCGGTGCGCGAGAGCATTCAGATCCTGCAACGTGTCTTTCAATTGCGCACGTGCGAGGACTCCGTGTTCAACAATCGGACGCGGCCTTGCCTACTGCATCAGATCGGGCGCTGCACGGCGCCGTGCGTCGGCGCGATCAACGAGGAAGACTATGCACGCGACGTCGCGAACGCCTCGCGTTTTCTGCTCGGCCGCCAAAACGAGGTCATGAGAGAGCTCGAAGCCAAAATGCATGCGTTTGCGGCCGAGCTGAAATTCGAGCAAGCCGCGGCGGTGCGCAATCAGATGAGCTCGCTGTCGACGGTGCTGCATCAGCAGGCGATCGAGGTCGGCGGCGACAGCGATGTCGACATCCTAGCGGTCGTCGCGCAGGGGGGGCGCGTGTGCGTCAATCTAGCGATGGTGCGCGGCGGCCGTCATCTCGGCGATAAGGCCTATTTTCCGGCGCACGCCGAAAGCGGATTCGCCGGCGACGAGGAAGACGAGCAGGGCGAGCAAGACCAGCCCGTCTCGCTCGATAGCGAAGCGGCCCAGGCTAGCGAAACCGCCCAGGCTAGCGAAGCGGCCCAGGCCAGCGAAACCGCCCAGGCCAGCGAAGCGGCCCCGGCTAACGAAACCGCCGATGCCGATTCGTCCGATCGCCTCGAGCCCGCCATCGAAACAGAGGTGCTCGAAGCCTTCATCGCCCAGCACTACCTCGGCAATCGCATTCCGCCGGTGCTCGTCGTCAGCCACGCCCCCGCGAACGGGCAGCTCGTCGATCTTCTGACCGAACAGGCGGGTCACAAGGTGGTATTCGTTCGTCAGCCGCAGGGGCAGCGGCGCGTTTGGCTCGCAATGGCCGAACAGAACGCCAGCCTCGCGCTGACGCGCCTTTTGTCGGAACGCGGCTCGCAGCAAGCGCGCACGCGCGCGTTGGCCGAGGCATTGGGCATGGAGTGCGACGACCTCGCCCATTTGCGCATAGAGTGCTTCGACATCAGTCACACGATGGGCGAAGCGACCCAAGCGTCGTGCGTCGTGTATCGCGATCATAAAATGCAGCCGAGCGAGTATCGCCGCTACAACATCACCGGAATCACGCCCGGCGACGATTACGCGGCCATGCGGCAAGTGCTCACGCGTCGCTACGAAAAGCTCGTGGCGCTCGCGGCCGGCAATGCGGACGATCGCGCCGTGCAACTGCAGCCGGAGGCGGCCGCCGCTCCGGATTCGGCGGCCGATTCGGCGGAGCCGGTCGCGGCCGGCGGCATCTTGCCGAACGTCGTGCTGATCGACGGGGGCAAGGGACAGGTCGAAGTCGCGCGCCAAGTGTTCACCGAACTCGGGCTCGATCGTTCGATGCTCGTCGGCGTCGCCAAGGGCGAGGGCCGAAAGGTCGGTCTTGAAACGCTCGTATTTGCCGACGGCCGCGCATCGCTCGAACTCGGCAAGGAAAGCGCGGCGCTCATGCTCGTTGCCCAGATCCGCGACGAGGCCCACCGGTTCGCGATCACCGGCATGCGGGCAAAACGCGCGAAGGCGCGTCAGACGTCGAGGCTCGAAGAGCTCGACGGCATCGGCGCGAAACGGCGGCAGCGGCTGCTCGCGCGATTCGGCGGCCTGCGCGGCGTCGTGGCCGCGAGCGTCGAGGATTTGGCGAGCGTCGAGGGCATTTCCCGTTCGCTCGCCGAGCAGATTTACCGGCAACTACACTGAGCGCCGAGGAGCCGGCGTGGGAGCGCCGCCGGACCGCGGCTTGTGGCGGGTTCTGCGACGCGGCACAATGGCGTCTCCTTTGCTCGCTCCTTATTACTCCAACGCCCGCCAACCGTCCATGCCGTTCAATTTTCCGATCTTTCTGACATGGCTGCGGATCGTGCTGATTCCGCTCGTCGTCGGTGTCTTCTATGTCCCCGATTCGATGATGAGCGTCGCCGACCGCAACATGGCCGCCGCGGCGATTTTCGTCCTGGCTGCGCTGACCGATTGGTTCGATGGCTACCTCGCGCGCAAATGGAATCAAACGTCCGCGTTCGGCGCGTTTCTCGATCCGGTCGCGGATAAGCTGATGGTCACGGCCGCGCTGCTCGTGCTCGTGCAACTGGCGCGCATCGACTCGGCGATCGCGCTCGTCATCATCGGCCGTGAGATCGCCATTTCCGCATTGCGCGAATGGATGGCGCAGATCGGCGCGTCAAAGAGCGTCGCGGTCAATCAGCTCGGCAAGTTCAAGACCGCATGCCAGATGGTCGCCATTCCGATGCTGCTCTACTACGGCAAGGTGCCGCTCGGCGCCGCCGCGGCGATCGACACGCGGGTGTGGGGCGTGTGGCTGATTTACCTCGCGGCCGTGCTGACGATCTGGTCGATGCTCTATTACATGAAACTCGCCTGGCCGCAGATCCGCGAACGCGGCGGCGCGCTTTGATGCGCGCATAGCGCATCGGTTTTCGCGCCGATGCGCTCAAGCGACAGCAAGGAACTCGTTCGCGAGTGCGCGCGCAACCGCATCGATAACCGGACTCCACTGCCCGGGCGCCGGCTGTCGCATGAGCCGGGCGCTCGGATACCAGGGGCTGCGGTCCGTATTCGTGAACCAACGCCAGTCCGCCGCGAACGGCAGCATGAGCCATAGCGGCTTACCCAACGCACCGGCCAAGTGGGCGATCGACGTGTCGATCGTTACGACCGCATCGAGCCGGTCGACGATGGCCGCCGTATCGGCGAAGTCGCCAATCCGATCGTCGAAGCGGTGAATCGACGCGGTCCGCGCGAGCGTGTCCAGCGCGCGCTTGTCGTCATCGGTCAAATTCGGCTGCAGCACGAGCCAATCGACACCCGGCAGGGCGAGCAGGGGGGCCAGCGCCGAAACGGGCATCGCGCGATTTTCGTGAGCTTGGATGCGGCCCGACCATGCCAGCCCGATCTTCACCTTCGCATGGCCGCCGAGGGAGCCGCGCCAGCGGCGGCGATACGGGACCGGTACCTCGAGGTAACGGCGCGGGGACGCAAGCGTATCGAGCGTCGTGCCGAGCGCGTAAGGCAGGCTCAGTAACGGGCAATGAAAGTCTGCTCGAGGCCGCGTTTCCCCGGCGATCGCCATCGTGACGCGCCAGGCTTGCGCGAGCGGAGCGACGAGCGGCGCGAGCTCGCGCTGGACCGTCAGCACGACGCGGCTTGCGCGCTCGCACGCGAGCGGCACGAAGCGAAGGAATTGCAACGTATCGCCGAAGCCTTGCTCCGCGTCGAGCAAAAGCGTTCGGCCTTCGATCGGCTCGCCGCGCCAGCGCGGTGGCGAAGACGCACCGGCAGCCGAGCGCTCGCTCGAGTCGGCGGCGCTTGCGGAAATCGCCGCAATGTCGAGCCGCGATTCATACGCGGGCAGTCCGCGCGCGAAATCGCCAAGGGTGAGCAGCGTGAGCGCACGGTTCAGTTTTGCAGAGGCAAGGTCGGGCCGCAGACGCAGCGCTTGATCGAACGCGCGCAACGCGGCTTCGTGCGCGCCGAGCGCATGATGCGCATTGCCCAGCCCGAGCCACCCCAGCGCCAACTGCGGATCGAGGCCGACGGCGCGCTCGAAGCGAGCGATCGCCTCGGCATGCCGGCCCAGCGCTGCGAGTGCGTTGCCCAAGCCGAGCAGCGCTGGCGGGAACGCGGCCTGCAACGCGAGCGCCGCTTCGAAGGCGGCGCTCGCTTCACCGTGACGGCCCATCGCATCGAGCGCATTGCCGAGATTGAAGTGGGCCGCGACATAGCGAGGCTCCGCCGTCAGCGCGGCGCGAAACTGCTCGATCGCCTCGTCGCCGCGGCCTAGCGCCGCCAACGCCATCCCGAGATTGTTGTGCGCACCCGCATGTCCGGGACGCAGCGCCAGTGCCCGGGAAAATGCCGCGATGGCTTCGTCGGCGCGGCCGAGCGCATGCAGCGCATTGCCGAGATTGTTGTACGTCGAGGCGTCGTTCGGTTGCAGGCGCAAGGACTTTTGGAAGGCGTCCACGGCGTCTTCATGGCGGCCCGCCTGCGCATAAGCGTTACCGAGGTTGTAATGCGCGAGCGGGAAGTCGGGCGCGAGCGAGAGCGCATTGCGAAAGCGCTCGATCGCGCCGTCGAGCCGGCCCAGCGCTTTGAGCGCGTTGCCGAGGTTCAGCTGCAACGCGGCGTCGTTCGGCCGCAGGGCGACGGCTCGCCCGACGAGGTCGGCGGCTTCTTCGTGGCGTCCTTGCTGGTGGCGGAGCACCCCGAGCAGGTGAAGGGCGTCGGTATGGACGGGATCGGCGTCGATCGCGGCGCGATAGTCGCGCTCGGCGTCGGCGAGTCGTCCGTCACGATGCGCCGCATAGGCGCGCGCGAAAAAGGGATCCATGACGGCAGGCAATGGCGCAAACGCGGCATTGTCCCATACTCGACGGACCCGGGGCGTAACGCCCGGGATGTTCGGCACGCGCACCTCGCGCCCCGATATGGAGCGACGGGCGTACACTTGGCGAGATCTTTTGGTTCGCCGGAGGACAAGCATGGCCGCCGTGACCGTCAACGCGCTGCCGGTGCTGATCGTCGGAGCTGGGCCGACCGGGCTCGCTTGCGCGATGAGCTTGGCGCGCGCGCACACGAACGTGCGCCTCATCGATCGTGCGCCGCAGCCGGCCGCGCATTCTCGCGCAATCGGCATTCAAGCGCGCACGCTGGAGTTGTTCGAACAGCACCGCGTCGTCGAACCGTTCTTGGCGGCGGGGCACCGCTTGCGAGCGGCCAACCTCTACTCGAACGGCAACCGGCTCGCCCGCCTCGATTTCGACCCCCTGCAGACACGCTATCCGTATCTGCTCTGTCTTGATCAATCGGTTACGGAGCGGTTGCTGGCCGAGCATCTCGCCACGCTCGGGGTGAAGATCGAGCGCGGCGTCGAGCTCGTCGGTTTGCGGCAAAACGAATCCGAGGTCGAAGCTCGGTTGTCTCACGCCGACGGACGCGAGGAAATTTGCCGGGCGGCCTACGTGGTCGGCGCCGACGGCGCGCACAGCACGGTGCACCACCTGCTCGGCCTGAGTTTCGCCGGTAAGACGTTCGAGCAGACATTCGTGCTCGCGGACCTACAAGCCGACTCCGATCTATCCGGCGACGAGTTTCACCTGTTCGCGTCCGGCGATGGCTTGGCGGCGATCATCCCGATGGGCGAGGGCCGTCATCGCTTCATCGCCGACAACGCGTCGGCAATGGGGGACGTGCAAGCGCCGCACGAGGCGGACGCTCGTCCCGAGACTGCGCCGGCGCCCGCCGGCGCAGGCGAGCATGCGCGGCCGAACGGCGAGGATCCGTCTCCTTCCATCGAACTGTGCCGCACGATTGCGACGCGACGCGTGCACCATCCGCTCACGCTGTCCACGCTCACTTGGTCGTCCTACTTCCATCTCAATAGCCGCATGGTGGAGCGCTTGCGGACGAAGCGCGTTTTCTTGGCAGGCGACGCCGCTCATGTGCATAGTCCTGCGGGGGCGCAGGGGATGAATACAGGGATTCAAGAGGCGTTCAATCTCGGGTGGAAGCTCGCACGGTGCATGGCCGGTCAAGCCGGCGAGCCGCTGCTCGACAGCTATCAAGGAGAGCGTCACCCGATCGAGCGCGACGTCTTGCGTCAAACGGCCTTCGTCACGCAATTGGCCGAGGCGGAGCGCGGTCCGCTGAAGTTGCTGCGCGAGCGCGTCATGCCCGTGCTCGCGGCGTTCGGCCCTCTGCGCGATGCCGCGCGCCTCATGGTCAGTGAGCTGGCGATCCAATACAGGCGCAGCCCGCTCACGCTCGAGCGCGTCCTAGACGGCGGCCCGCGCGCCGGGGAGCGAGCGCCCGATGCGCTCGTGCACGTGGTCGACGGTCCGCTCGGGCGCGCACCCGGCACCGGACGTTTGTACGATCTCCACGATCCGGGGCTATTCTCGCTGTTCGTTCTCGTCGAGATGCCAGGCGGCGTGGAGGCGATGCTGGATAAGACGGGAACGCTCGCCGCGCCCCCTGTGGGCCCCGATCCGGAGTTCGATCGACTGGCCACGGCGATCGAGGCCGCGTTGCCGGGCGCTGTGCGTATTTGGCGTGTGACCGACGCGCGAGAGGCCGACGCGCCGTCGCTCATGCATGCGTATGGAAGGACGCGGCCGGCGTTCTACCTCGTCCGTCCGGACGGCTACATTTGCGCGCGCGGCCGGCCCGCGTCCGATGCGAGCGCGCTCGCGCGACATTGCGAGACCTGGTTTGCCGGCGCGCGCTCGGAGCAATGAGGCGCGCCGGAACCCATGGCTTGGCTTGACTCGGCCCGGGCCGCTAGGCCGCTAGGCCGCTTGCGGGGCGAGCGCGTCGCGCGCCTGCGTGAGCGCTTCGCGCACTATCGGCGACATCTCGGCGCTCGCGGCCGGATCGTCGAGCGTCGCGAGAATCGCGCGACGCATCCGCGGTTCCCAGAAGCGCCGGATGTGATCGGCGATGCCGGCCACCGCTTCCGCGTGGTCGGGCATCGACGCGAAAAACTCGCCGATCTGATTCGCCATCTCGATTAAATGCTCGACCTTCATTGCGACTCGCCTTCGTGGGTCAGATTGAGTGTGCCGATCATCGCGCTCATTTGCCGCTCGACGCACCGGCGAGCGTCCGTTCGCGCAGCAGTTCGAGCTGCGTTTCGTTGAATCGCTCGTACTGCTGTTGCCATTCGGACGGCTGCTGCACCGGCTGCACCTGCACGGCGGTGACCTTGTACTCGGGGCAATTCGTTGCCCAGTCGGAACTGTCCGTCGTGATGACGTTCGCGCCCGATTCGGGGAAGTGGAACGTCGTATAGACGACGCCGGGCTGCATCCGCTCGCTGACGAGCGCGCGCAGCACCGTCTGACCCGAACGCGATTCGATTCCGACCCAATCGCCCGTCTTGATGCCGCGTTCCTCGGCGTCGTGCGGATGAATCTCCAGGCGGTCCTCTTCGTGCCAGCGCGAATTTTCCGTGCGCCGCGTCTGCGCGCCGACGTTGTACTGCGACAGAATGCGTCCCGTCGTCAGCAACAGCGGATAGCGGCGCGTGACCTTCTCGCGCGAGGCCACGAACTGCGTGATGACGAACTTGCCCTTGCCGCGCACGAATTCGTCGACGTGCATGGTGGGCGTGCCTTCGGGCGCTTGTTCGTTACAAGGCCATTGCACGCTGCCCAGGCGATCGATGAGCGCATACGACACGCCGTGGAACGTCGGCGTGAGCCGCGCGATCTCGTCCATGATTTCGGACGGCGTCGCATAGTCCATTTCGTAGCCGAGGGCGCGAGACAGCATCAGCGTGACTTCCCAATCGGCGTAGCCGGCGAGCGGCGGCATCACGCGGCGCACGCGCGAAATGCGGCGTTCCGCGTTCGTGAACGTGCCGTCTTTCTCGAGGAACGACGAGCCCGGCAGGAACACGTGCGCGTACTTCGCCGTTTCGTTCAGGAAGATGTCCTGGACGACGATGCATTCCATCGACGACAGTGCGGCGGCGACGTGCTGCGTGTCGGGATCCGATTGGACGATGTCCTCGCCTTGGCAATAAAGACCCTTGAAGCTGCCGTCGAGCGCCGCGTCGAACATGTTCGGGATGCGCAGGCCCGGCTCGGGTTGCAGTTGCACGCCCCATGCCGTTTCGAATTCGCCGCGTACCTGTGCGCCGCCAATATGCCGGTAGCCGGGCAGCTCATGGGGGAACGAGCCCATGTCGCACGAGCCTTGCACGTTGTTCTGGCCGCGCAGCGGATTCACGCCGACGCCTTCCCGGCCGATGTTGCCCGTGGCCATCGCCAGATTCGCGATGCCCATGACCATCGTCGAGCCTTGCGCGTGCTCGGTCACGCCGAGGCCGTAATAAATCGCGGCGTTGCCGCCCGTCGCGTACAAGCGCGCGGCTTCGCGCACGCGTTCCGCGGGTACGCCCGTGACGTCCGCCGTGGCTTCCGGCGAGTTCTCGGCCTTCGAGACGAAGGCGCGCCACTGTTCGAACGCGAGCGGTTCGCAGCGTTCGGCGATGAACGCTTCGTTCAGCAGCCCTTCGGTCACGATCGTATGCGCGAGCGCGTTGACGAGCGCGACGTTCGTGCCCGGGCGCAGTTGCAGATGGTAGGACGCCTTTACGTGCGGGCCGTCGACGAGATCGATGCGCCGCGGATCGGCGACGATGAGCTTGGCGCCCTCGCGCAGCCGGCGTTTCAGACGCGAGCCGAACACCGGATGGCCGTCGGTCGGGTTTGCGCCGATGACCATGATGACGTCGGCCTTCTCGACGGATGCGAACGTCTGCGTGCCGGCCGATTCGCCGATCGTCGTCTTCAGGCCGTAACCCGTCGGCGAATGGCAGACGCGCGCGCACGTGTCGACGTTATTGTTGCCGAAGGCGGCCCGCACGAGCTTCTGCACGAGGTAGGTTTCCTCGTTCGTGCAGCGCGACGACGTGATCCCGCCGACCGAATCGCGTCCGAATTTCGATTGAATGCGACGGAATTCGGAAGCCGCGTAGGCGATCGCTTCCTCCCACGTCACTTCGCGCCACGGGTCGGTGATCTTCGCGCGGATCATCGGCTTCGTGATGCGGTCCTTGTGCGTCGCATAGCCCCAAGCAAAACGGCCCTTGACGCAGGCGTGGCCTTCGTTGGCTTGACCGTTCTTGTGCGGGGTCATGCGCACGACTTCGCTGCCCTTCATCTCGGCCTTGAACGAGCAGCCGACACCGCAGTAAGCGCAAGTCGTGATGATCGAATGTTCGGCCTGGCCCACGAACGACACGGTTTTTTCGACGAGCGTGGCCGTCGGGCACGCCGCGACGCACGCGCCGCACGATACGCACTCCGACTCCATGAACGGCTGGCTTTGACTTGCGGCCACGCGCGATTCGAAGCCGCGCCCGGCGATCGTCAACGCGAACGTGCCTTGCGTTTCCTCGCAGGCGCGCACGCAGCGGTTGCAGACGATGCACTTGGAAGGATCGTAGGTGAAGTAGGGGTTCGATTCGTCCTTCACGTCCTTCAGGTGATTTGCGCCGTCGAAGCCGTAGCGCACTTCGCGCAATCCGACGACGCCGGCCATGTCCTGGAGCTCGCAATCGCCGTTGGCGGGACAGGTCAGGCAGTCGAGCGGGTGATCGGAGATGTAAAGCTCCATCACGTTGCGGCGCAGCGCTTGCAGCCGATCGCTTTGCGTACGCACGCGCATGCCGGCTTCGACGGGCGTCGTGCACGAGGCCGGATAGCCGCGCTTGCCTTCGATTTCGACGAGACACAAACGGCAAGAGCCGAACGGCTCGAGCGAATCGGTCGCGCACAGCTTGGGCACGTTGACGCCGGCTTCGACCGCCGCGCGCATGACGGACGTGCCCGCGGGCACGGTGACCGACTGGCCGTCGATCTCGAGCGTCACGTCGGTGTCGGCATGACGGCGGGGCGTACCGTAATCGGTGTCGTCGAGCGGGGACATCGCGCTCGAGCGGCAAGCGCAGTTCGCTGAGCCGCAGCCGCCCGAGGTCGGCGAAGCGGAAGGGTTACGGGCGGGCGTATCGGACATGAGAGGCTCCATCGTCAAGCCGCAGCCGCATTGGGCTGGTCGGGGCGAAGACCGAAATCTTCCGGAAAATGGTCGAGGGCGGACAGCACGGGGTAGGGCGTCATGCCGCCCATCGCGCACAGCGAACCGGACACCATCGTGTCGCACAGATCGCGCAGCAATTGCACTTGCTTCTCCGAGGTGTCGCCGTTGCGGATGCGTGCGATGACTTCGACGCCGCGCGTCGAGCCGATACGGCACGGCGTGCACTTGCCGCACGATTCGACGGCGCAAAAGTGCATCGCGTACTGAGCGAGGTCGGCCAAGTTCGAGGTGTCGTCGTGAACGACGAGCCCGCCGTGTCCGACGACGGCGCCGACGGCCGCGTACGCTTCATAGTCGAGCGGAATATCCCATTGGCTCTCGGGCAGATACGTGCCGAGCGGGCCGCCCACTTGCACGGCGCGCACGGGGCGGCCGCTCGCGGTGCCCCCGCCGTAAGTTTCGACGAGCTCGCGCAGCGTCACGCCGAAGGCCAGTTCCACGAGGCCGCCGTACTTGATGTTTCCGGCGAGCTGGAACGGCAGCGTGCCGCGCGAACGGCCCATGCCGAAATCGCGGTAGAACTGCGCGCCGCGCGCAAAGATGATCGGCACGGTGGCCAGCGTGATGACGTTGTTGACGACCGTCGGCTGACCGAACAGGCCCGACAGCGCAGGGACGGGCGGCTTCGCACGAACGACGCCGCGTTTGCCTTCGAGCGATTCGAGCAGCGCCGTTTCTTCGCCGCAGACGTACGAGCCCGCGCCCTTGGCCACTTCGAGCTCGAATGCATGCTCGGAGCCGAGCACGCTCGTGCCTAGCCAGCCGGCCGCCCGTGCTTTATCGATGGCGGCATTCAGCGTCGCGATCGAATGCGGGTATTCGCTGCGCACGTAGATATAGCCACGTGTGGCCCCCGTCGCAACGCCGGCGATGATCATGCCTTCGATCAGCGCGAACGGATCGCCTTCCATGGCGAGACGATCGGAGAACGTGCCCGAGTCGCCTTCGTCCGCATTGCAGACGATGTACTTTTGCGGGGCTTTCGCTTCGCGGACGGTGCGCCATTTGATGCCGGCCGGGAACGCGGCGCCGCCGCGGCCGCGCAGGCCGGAATCGAGCACCGTTTGACAAGCGGCTTCGGCGCTCATGCCGAGTGCGGCCTTCAGTCCCGCGAGCCCTTCATGCGCCACGTAATCATCGATCGAAAGCGGATCGGTCAGCCCCAAGCGTGCGAACGTCAGACGTTGCTGCCGCTTCAAGTAGGGGATGTCGTCGACGAGCCCCACCGAACGCGCGTGCTCGCCGCCCGTGAGAAAGCTCGACTCGAACAGCGACGCCACGTCGGCCGGTTCTACGTTGCCGTAGCCGACGCGTCCTTGGGCCGTTTGCACTTCGACGAGCGGCTCCAGCCAAAGCAGGCCGCGCGAGCCGTTGCGTACGATCTCGACCGCCAGCCCGCGGCGCGCGGCTTCTTGCGCGATGGCGTCGGCGATCGCATCGGCGCCGAGCGCCAGCGCCGACGAATCGCGGGGAACGAAAACACGCGTCGTCATGCGCTCTCCTTTGCGGTGGCGATGCTCGAGGGGGCTTCAGTGCGAGCCTTTTCGATCAGGGCATCGAATTTCTGCGGTGTGACCTTCACGTGCAATTCGCCGTTGATCATCATCGACGGCGAGAGCGCGCATTGGCCAAGACAGTAGACCGATTCGACTTCGACGTCGCCGTTGCGACGCGCTTGTGCGCCTGTCTCGTCGTGCGCGGCATCGAATCGGCAGCCCGTGCGGCCTTCGATGTGCCGCGCCAGCGCTTCCGTGCCCATGCTGCGGCACGCCTCGGCGCGGCACAGGGCCACCGTGACCGGTGCGGGCGGATGCGTGCGGAAGTGGTGGTAGTACGTGATGACGCCGTGAACTTCGGCACGAGAAAGATTGAAGGCGCGCGCGAGCGGCGCGACGACTTCGGGCGGGACGAAGCCCGCGTCATCTTGAATGGCGTGCAGCACCGCAATGAGCGATGCGCCCGGCGACACGTGTCGGCGGACGAGTTCGTCCGGCGCCGGAACGCTGGCATGTTCCAAGGTGGGGGCTCCTCTTAGACTCCGGCTCCTCTGTAGCTATATGCACTTGCGGGTCATATGCCCTGCATATATGCTCGGCTTTGGCCGTTGTTTCGCCACAATAGGCGCGGGCCGCGTGAAGTGCAATAGGAAATCGGACTACATAAATGATCGACATCAAATGCGTCGCGGAATTGGTCGTACGCGACAGCGCGGGCCGCGAGGCCAGCTTGACCGATATCGTGCCGTTGCTCGCGCTCATCGATGAGACGGGCAGCATCGCGCAGGCTGCCGGCGAGCGGCAGTTGTCCTATCGGCACGCGTGGGGCCTGCTGCGGGCGATCGAGGCGAGGCTCGGCGGCGAGTTGATTTCGAAGGAGCGCGGCAAGGGCTCGGCGCTGTCGGCGCTCGGGCGGGCTGTCGTGCAGGCGCAGCGGAACTGCGCCGAGCGGTTGGAGGGGCCGCTCAAGCAACTCGCCGGCGAGGTGACGGCCGAGTTGAATCGGCAGTTGGGGGCGAGGGGGACGACGCGCATTCACGCGTCGCACGGGTACGCCGTGGCGGCGCTCGTGACGCAAATGAACGCGCGCGAGGCGCTCGCCGTGGAGATCAAATACAGGGAAAGCGCCGAGGCCGTGTCGGCGCTCGCGCGGGGCGAATGCGACTTCGCCGGGTTCCATTTGCCGCGCGGGGCATTTCGCGAGTTGTGCGCCGATATTTATCGCCGCTGGCTCGACCCCAAACGGCACGTGCTCGTTTATCTGACGGCCCGTCAGCAGGGGCTGTTCCTCGCCAAGGGCAATCCGCTGGGCGTGCGGGGCCTCGACGATCTCTCCCGGCCCGACGTGCGGTTCGTCAATCGTCAGGCTGGATCCGGTACGCGGCTGCTGCTCGACCTTGCGTTGAACAGCATCGGTGTGGATCCCGATCGCATCAACGGCTATGCATCGACCGAGCTCACGCATACGGCCATCGCCGCATTCGTCGCGAGCGGGATGGCCGACGCAGGGTTCGGCGTCGCGCCGGCGGCGCATCACTTCGGGCTCGATTTCGTGCCGATCGTCGATGAGGATTACTACTTCGCCTGCGATCGAGGGCGTTTATCGACCCAGCCGCTCGCTGCTGCGCTGGACGTGCTGCGGAGCAGCGAGTTTCGCGCGGGCGTCGACGCGCTCGAGGGTTACGATCCGACCTATTGCGGCGCAATCGTCGACGTGACGGCCGGTCTGCGCGGCGCGCCTATCGCCGATTTCACTCGTACTGTCCGCTGAGGGTTAGGGCGCATGCCGCTATGCGTAGCGTGTACGCCTTGGTAATACGTATCGCTGCAGGATCGGCACGTTCTGCGTTACGCTTGCACCTTTCGAAATTCGACTGATCCGGAACGCGCCGTCCGGCGCGGCAATCGCTATGAAAACGCTAATGAACCTTTGTGCCGCCGCAGCGGCGGCAGGCATATTGTCCGCCGTAGCATCGGTCGCGTTTGCACAAAACTCGCCGGGTGTGCCCGGCGGGATCTTGCAAGACCAGTTCCGGCTGCAGGAGCACCCGCAAATGGAGTTCGCCGCGTCGGCGCCCTCGAACAAGTATCAAAAGGGCCGCTCGAAGATGCGCAAGCAGGGCGATCTGGGCGACCCGAACGGCTGCAACTTGCAGTGCCCCGAGGACGCGCAATAGGCAGGGCGGGCTCTCGTTGCGTTTGCGGAGATCGAACGGACTGAACGTCCAACCGTTCGCCCTCGATCTCGCTTGTCTTGATTACGGTTACTCGGGACTTTCGAAGGTTCGCGTCGGCAATTGGCGTGACGATTCGCACGGCCCAATGCAGGTCGTCTCGGGCCCGATCGGGCGCCGGCGCGTTCACTTTGAAGCGCCACCGGCGGAGCGGCTCGAGCGCGAGATGGCGCGGCTGCTCGCTTGGCTCGACACCCCTTCCCGCGAGCCCGGGCTTGTCAAGGCGGGCATTGATCATTTGTGGTTCGTCACGTTGCATCCGTTCGACGACGGTAACGGACGTATTGCTCGGGCAATGAGGCGCAGCGCACGCTCGATGCCGTGCTGTTCAAGGCCCGTTTCTGGCAGCACTGGGGCAGCACGCCGCTGAACGAGCGGCAACCCAAGCTGCTGAACCGGCTTCTCGATGGCTTCGAAGGCAAACTGACGTCGAGCAAATGGGCGGCGATCGCCAAGTGTTCGCCCGATACCGCGCTGCGCGACATCAACGACCTGCTCGCGCGGGGGCTGCTAAGGAAATCCGACGCGGGCGGCCGCAGTACCGGCTATGAACTCGCGGACTAGGTCGTGCAGCGGGCGATCGCGAAGCGCAGTTCGGGCTCGGAGACCGAATCGTCGTCGATGGCTTTCTCGACCTTCACGTTGGAGCCGCCGGCGGCCGGCATGAGCGTGACGAGCCAGGCATAGCCGCTGGAGGAACGTCCGAGCCCCAGTTCGGTGTAGCCGGGGCCGCTACGCTGGTCGACGCGCGAAAGGCGGCTCGTCAGGCAACGCGCAATTGCGCGCGGCGAGCGCGCCGAAGAGAAAGCCATGAACGAGTCGGATCGGCCGGCGTTCGCGTTGGACGCGTTTTGCGGTGCGGAGCCGCAAGCCGTTGCGAGCAGGGCAGCGGACAGCGTCAGGGCGATGGCGGCGAGGGAAGAGCGATTCATCGATGAGAAGGCGGGCGGCTGAAGGCAACGCGTGCCAGTGTACCAATGAAAAACCCATGAAAAAGGCCAACCGACAAACGGTTGGCCTCCGAATATGGTGGAGCCGGCGGGAATCGAACCCGCGTCCGCAAATAGTCCACAGCCAGTTCTACATACTTAGTTCAGCCATTTGATTTAACCGCACCGACGCGGACGAACACGCTTCGTTACGGCGAGTCACTAGGTTTTCGGCCCCGGCGTCGTGACACCACCGAGGATTATCTGACGTAAATGACCTCGCTAGTCTTGCGACCCTAGCCCGTCAGCGAGCTAGTGCGAGGCGAGCGGGGTTAAGCCGCTACAGCGAACGAGTTATCGTTTGCGGTTACTTAAGTCCCATTGATTTACGAGGTGACGGGTCCTCGGTATGCCCTGCACTGCTTCGTTATCCACGTCGAAACCAGGTCGGCCCCTGCGCGTAAGGTGGGATTATCCCACAGAAACCAAGATGGTGCGCCCTGCGCCGATTTCAAGAGAGCCGGTGCACGAACGCCGCCGATGGGCGTCCGCCGCGGCGGGGGCGTTTGCGCCGCTCGCTCACTTGAGCGCGTCGAGCAACCTTTGAAGCTGTTGTGGCGAATCGACGATGTGTTGCGCGTGCCAGCTACGGGGGGGCAAGTCCGCACCGCAATACCCATACGCGGCCGCCACCGTCGCCATGCCGGCCGCAAAGCCCGCCTGCACGTCGCGCAGGTCGTCGCCGATATAGACGATGTGCTCGGGCGGGAGCGCCAGCGCTTCGGCTGCGTGCAGTAGGGGGGCCGGATGCGGTTTCGAATGCGGCGTAGTGTCGCCGCTGACGACGCAGCCCGCACGCGCCGCCAGGCCAAGTTGCGAGACGAGCGGCATCGTCAGCCGGCCAACCTTGTTCGTGACGATCCCCCAGCGGATGCCGCGCTCGTCGAGGGCGTCGAGCAATTCGGCGATGCCCGGGAACAGCGTCGTCTCGATGCAGAGGTCCGCTTCATAGTTGGCCAGAAACTCCTCTCGCATCGGGGCGAAGTCCCGATGCTCGGGTCCAATGCCGAACGCGCCGCCGATCAGGCCGCGCGCCCCGGCCGATGCGAGATGGCGCAGCTCGTCGACGGGGACGAGCGGGAGGCCGCGATTGCGGCGCATCTTGTTGACGGCGGCGACCAAATCGGGGGCCGTATCGGCCAGCGTGCCGTCGAGGTCGAAGAGGGCGGCGCGGCATTGCGCGAGCTGCGGCGCGTCATCGTGCCGCGAAGGTGACGAAGTCGGTTGGCTCATGAATCCGTAAGCGAGTGAGGGACGTGATAGGCAAGCGGCGCGCTCGGCAACGCACCGCTGAACCGGGCCTTAGCTGTCGCGGCGGCACGCCATCAAATAATTGACGCTGGTATCGTCCGAAAGGCCGAAGTGCTTGCTGAGCGGGCGGTACGTGATGCCCTTGACCTCGGCTTCGTGCAGGCCCGCGGCACGGGCGAACGCGGCAAGCTCCGAGGGGCGAATGAAGCGCGCGTAGTCGTGCGTGCCCTTGGGCAGCATCTGCGCAATGTACTCGGCGCCGATCACGGCGAACAGATACGACTTCACGTTTCGATTGAGCGTGGAGAAGAACACCCATCCGCCGGGCTTGACGAGCGTTGCGCAGGCGCGAACGATCGCCGAGGGATCCGGCACGTGCTCGAGCATTTCCATGCAGGTGACCACGTCATAGCTGCCGGGCTCGCGCGCGGCGAGCGCTTCGGCTGCGATTTCTTCGTACTCGACCGTGATGCCGCTTTCGAGGCTGTGCAAATCGGCCACGCCGAGTGCTTGCTCCGATAAGTCGATGCCCTTCACCTGCGCGCCGAGGCCGGCCATCGATTCCGACAAAATGCCGCCGCCGCACCCGACGTCGAGCACGCGCTTGCCCGGTAAATGAGCATGAGCGTCGATCCAGCCGAGCCGGACAGGGTTGAGCTCATGCAGGGGTTTGAATTCGGCGTTCGGATCCCACCAGCGGTGTGCGAGGTCGCTAAATTTACGGAGCTCGTGGGGATCGGCATTCGTCATAAGCTGGCAGAGGTCTGAGGGGCCTGGATTAGGCCGAGTATATCGAGGGTTGCGCGCTGCGGCAAAAGTCGTCCGGCTCCGGGGCAGGATGACGCAGGCAGAAAAAAACCCCGCCGAGGCGGGGTTTTTCGTGAAGCGGAAGCGAAGGCTTACTGCGCTGCCTTTTGCGTGCCCACGATTTCGACTTCCACGCGACGGTTCGGAGCCAGGCAGGCGATGAGCTGCTTGCGGTTCTTCTGGTTGCAATCCGTCTTGACCGGGTTGCGCTTGCCCTTGCCTTCCGTGTAGATCTTGTTGGCCGGCACGCCCTTGCTGACCAAGTAAGCCTTGACAGCTTGCGCACGGCGCAGCGACAGACGGTCGTTGTACTTGTCCGAACCGATCTTGTCGGTGTAGCCCGTTGCCACGGCGACTTCGAGGTCCATGCCTTGGATCTTGCCTGCGAGCTCGTCCAGCGCTTGCTTGCCAGCCGGCTTCAGGACGGCCTTGTCGAAGTCGAACAGCGTATCAGCTTGGTACGTGACCTTTTGGCTCGAGATAGCCGGAGCAACCGGAGCAGCCGGAGCCGGCGGCGTCGGAGCTTGCGCAACCAGAGCGCCGTCGCACTTGGCGTTGGCCGTGGCCGGCGTCCAGAAGGCGTCGCGCCAGCAAAGCTCGTTCGTGCCGTTCATCCACACGTATTCGCCGGTACCGTTCACCCAGTTGTCGTTCGTAGCTTGTCGCGATGCCGGCACCGACTGCGCCGATGCGGATGCAGCCACAACTGCGGTAGCTGCAATGAACGCGAGCTTTGAAAAGTTATTCATATTTCTCCTCTCGAAATTGAGATTACCGCAGGTTTACTGCGAGCCTGGATGACGAAGACTAGTCATACATTGCTCGAAGTATAACATTGGTGCGGCACAAAAAACCCGTGACCCTGTGGACACTTCGAGCAGTGTCTGAGCAAGTGCGTTGGCATTTTGCCATATCGTTCCCTTCTTACGAAAAAAAAATCCCGCCGTCCCAGATCGCCCGTTTCGATTGTGGTACTGCCGCAACAGCGTTGTCGGACGGGGCTTTGCGGGCAGTCGCGGGCTGCACGATGCGTGCCCGGCGGCCCCAGAAAGTCGTAACAATTGATTTCGGGGAGGGATCCGCCGCAGGGGTGGACGAAATTCGCCGCGTAAAAGCCTCGCACCATGGGCGCGTGGGGGAGTACAGGCCGGCACTCGGGCGGCGATGGCGGCCATGTTAGAATCGCGTGATGCCCGGCGCCTCCTGCCGGGCCGGCGGGAGCGGGCGGGAAGGCTTCGGTTCCCCTCTGCTCGCGCCCGATACCGATACGGATAATGGATCAATTCGCCAAAGAGACTCTGCCGATCTCCCTCGAGGAGGAAATGCGCCGTTCGTATCTCGATTACGCCATGAGCGTGATCGTCGGACGGGCGCTTCCCGACGTTCGGGACGGCCTCAAACCGGTGCACCGCCGCGTGCTCTACGCGATGCACGAGCTCAACAACGACTGGAACCGTGCCTATAAGAAGTCGGCACGTATCGTGGGCGATGTAATCGGTAAATACCATCCGCACGGCGATACGGCGGTCTACGACACGATCGTTCGCATGGCGCAAGACTTCTCGTTGCGCTATATGCTCGTCGACGGGCAAGGCAACTTCGGTTCCATCGACGGCGACAACGCCGCCGCCATGCGGTACACCGAAATCCGCATGGCGAAGATCGGCCATGAGTTGCTGGCCGACATCGACAAGGAAACCGTCGATTTCGGGCCGAACTACGACGGCAGCGAAAACGAGCCGTTGATCCTGCCGGCGCGTATCCCGAACCTGCTGATCAACGGCTCGTCGGGCATCGCGGTGGGCATGGCGACGAACATTCCGCCGCACAACCTGAACGAGGTCGTCGACGCCTGCCATCACCTGCTGAAGAATCCGCAGGCGAGCGTCGACGAGCTCATCGAGATCATCCCGGCGCCCGATTTCCCCACGGCCGGCATCATCTACGGCGTGGCGGGCGTGCGTGACGGCTATCGCACGGGGCGCGGCCGCGTCGTCATGCGCGCGGCCACGCATTTCGAAGAAATCGACCGCGGCCAGCGCATGGCGATCATCGTCGACGAGCTCCCGTACCAGGTGAACAAGCGCTCGCTGCTCGAGCGTATCGCCGAGCTCGTCAACGAGAAGAAGCTGGAAGGCATCTCGGACATCCGCGACGAGTCGGACAAAAGCGGGATGCGCGTCGTCATCGAGCTCAAGCGCGGCGAAGTGCCGGAAGTCGTGCTCAACAACCTGTACAAGGCGACGCAGCTGCAGGACACGTTCGGCATGAACATGGTCGCGCTCGTCGACGGTCAGCCGAAGCTCCTGAACATCAAGGAGATGCTCGACGCGTTCCTGTCGCACCGGCGCGAGGTGCTGACGCGGCGCACTGTATACGAACTGCGCAAGGCGCGCGAACGCGGTCATGTGCTCGAAGGCCTCGCCGTCGCGCTGGCGAACATCGACGAATTCATCGCCATCATCAAGGCTGCGCCCACGCCGCCCATCGCCAAGCAGGAGCTGATGGCGCGCGCATGGGATTCCTCGCTCGTGCGCGACATGCTGGCGCGCGCCGAGAGCGAGAACGCGGCTGCGGGCGGGCGGGAGGCTTATCGTCCGGAAGGCCTGAATCCGGCTTTCGGCATGCAGGGCGACGGCCTGTACAAGCTGTCCGACACGCAGGCGCAGGAAATCCTGCAAATGCGGCTGCAGCGCCTCACCGGCCTCGAGCAAGACAAGATCATCGGCGAATACCGCGAAGTCATGGCGCAGATCGCCGATTTGCTCGACATCCTCGCTCGGCCCGAGCGCATCACGGCCATCATCGGCGACGAATTGACGGCCGTGAAAGCGGAATTCGGCGACGCGCGCCGCTCGAAAATCGAGCTCAACGCGACCGAACTCAATACCGAAGACTTGATCACGCCGCAGGACATGGTGGTGACCATGTCGCATGCCGGCTACGTGAAGTCGCAGCCGCTGTCCGAGTACCGCGCGCAAAAACGCGGCGGCCGCGGCAAGCAGGCAACGCAGATGAAGGAGGACGATTGGATCGATACGCTGTTCATCGCGAACACGCACGATCACATTCTGTGCTTCTCGAATCGCGGCCGCGTCTATTGGGTCAAGGTGTACGAGGTGCCGCAAGGCTCGCGCAATTCGCGCGGCCGGCCGATCGTCAACATGTTCCCGCTGCAGGAAGGCGAGAAGATCAATGTCGTGTTGCCGGTCAAGGAATTCTCGGCCGATAAATTCGTCTTCATGACAACGTCGCTCGGCACCGTGAAAAAGACGCCGCTCGAGGCTTTCAGCAGACCAATGCGCAAAGGTATCATTGCGGTCGGTTTGGACGAAGGAGACTTCCTGATCGGCGCGGCGATCACAGATGGCCAGCACGACGTCATGCTGTTCTCCGACGCCGGCAAAGCCGTGCGCTTCGACGAGAACGACGTGCGTCCGATGGGCCGCGAGGCGCGCGGCGTGCGCGGCATGCAACTCGACGAAGGGCAGCAGGTCATCGCCATGCTCGTCGCCGGTAGCGAAACGCAGTCGGTGCTGACGGCCACCGAGAACGGCTATGGAAAGCGCACGCCGATCACCGAGTACACGCGGCATGGCCGCGGGACTAAGGGCATGATCGCGATCCAGACGTCCGAGCGCAACGGCAAGGTGGTTGCGGCGACGCTCGTCGACGCCGAAGATCAAATCATGCTGATCACGAATACGGGCGTGCTGATTCGCACTCGCGTTTCCGAGGTCCGCGAGATGGGCCGGGCGACGCAGGGTGTTACACTCATCAGCCTTGACGAGGGGACGAAGCTCTCCGGTCTGCAGCAAATCGCAGAAGCCGACGTCGAAGGCGAAGGCGCCGCGGCCGAGGGCGAGGCGGATGAGGACGGCACGCCGCAGTAAGCCGAAGCGAGCAGGGCGCCGGCCGGTTGGCGGCCGGCGGTCCGCCTCGGTTTTTGACGAAAGACAACGAAGCGCGCGAGCGATCGCGTTATAGGTGAAGGCGCTCGCCGACCGACGGCGGGCTGCAAAAGGCCGCCGGCCTCGCGCGCGAACGATTCATTTTTTAGAGGGAGTGATGATGCAACGACGATTCAAGCAATGGATGCTGCTGGCTGCTTTCGTGCCGACTTTCGCGATGGCGCAAGCGCTCCAGAGTCAAGCGCCTGCGGCCTCGGCAGCTGCCGCTGCGCCGGCCGATCCGGCCAAGCAAGCCGCGATCAAGGAACTGCTCGAAGCGATCGACGCGCAAAAGCTCGTCGGGGCAATCGGTAACAGCGCCCAAATGCAGGCGAAGCAGTATGTGCCGGAAATCCTGTCGGAAGCGCTGTCGGAGAACAAGACGCTGAACGACAAGCAGAAGCAGGCGGCGGTGCCGACGCTGCAAAAGAACGCCGTTCCGAAGCTCGTGGATTCGGCAGGTCAGGTGTTCGCTTCGGATGGGTTCCGTCAAGACGCGATGCAAGCGCAGTACGACGCGTACGCGAAGTACTACTCGACGCAGGAGATCAAGGATCTCACGTCCTTCTACAAGAGCCCGACGGGCCGCAAGTTCATTCAAGTGCAAGACCAGGTCGGCCGCGACGTCGTGGGCAGCCTGATGCAGAAGTACATGCCGCAATCGATCAAGGCTACGCGCGCGCAAGCCGACAAGGAAATCGCCGCGGTCAAGCCCGGTAAGTAACCCCCGCGGGCCCGCTCGGTCTCGACGCCATAGGCCCGAAAGCCGGGCCTAGGCGAGCGGCTTGCGACGGGCGGTGCGATAATGGCCGTTTGCGCGAAATGCGCGAACGGCCATTATCTATTTCTGATGCGGATCGCGCGCGATTCGTTGGCGGGTAGTCGGCGGGTGGGGTGCCGCTCGCGTCCGTTCATTCATCTTCGAGGGTCTTACGATGCGTGTCTTCAATTTCTCGGCCGGGCCTGCGGCGTTGCCCGAAGAGGTGCTGCATCAAGCGGCCGATGAAATGCTCGATTGGCATGGCAGCGGCATGAGCGTGATGGAAATGAGCCACCGCGGCCGCGAATTCATGTCGATCCACGAGGAGGCGCTCACCGATCTGCGCGACTTGCTGCAAGTGCCGGCCAGCCACCGCATTCTGTTTCTCCAAGGCGGCGGGATCGGCGAGAATGCCATCGTGCCGATGAACATGCTCGGCAAGCGCAGCGTCGCCGATTTCGTCGTCACGGGTTCCTGGTCGCAAAAGTCGTTCAAGGAGGCGGGGAAGTATTGCACGCCGCATCTTGCGGCCAGCGGCGAAACGGCGGACGGCTTCACGCGGGCGCCCAAGCGTGACGAGTGGCAATTGTCGGACGATCCTGCGTACGTGCATCTTTGCACGAACGAAACGATCCACGGCGTGGAGACGTTCGATATCCCCGACCTCGGCGATATTCCGCTCGTGGCCGACGTGTCCTCGCATGTCCTATCGCGCCCGCTCGACGTCGCGAAATACGGCGTCATGTTCGGCGGCGCGCAAAAGAACATCGGCATGGCCGGCTTGACGATCGTCGTCGTGCGCGAGGATTTGCTCGACCGCGCACTGACGATCTGCCCGTCGGCGTTCGAATGGCGCATCGTGGCCGAGAACAATTCGATGTACAACACGCCGCCTACGTATGCGATCTATATCGCGGGGCTCGTGTTCAAGTGGCTCAAGCGGCAAGGCGGCTTGCAGCGCATCGAGGCACGCAACTTGGAAAAGTCGAAGCTGCTCTACGACACGATCGATGCGAGCAGCTTCTATATCAACAAAGTGGAGCGCAATTCGCGTTCGCGAATGAACGTACCGTTCTTCCTCGCGGACGAATCGCGCAACGAAGATTTCCTGGCCGGCGCGAAAGAGCGCGGGCTGATGCAGCTCAAGGGCCACAAGTCCGTGGGCGGCATGCGGGCGTCGATCTACAACGCGGTGCCGCTCGAGGGCGTTCAAGCGCTCGTCGAGTATCTGAAGGAATTCGAACGAACCTGCGCCTGACTCGCGCGGGCAGGGCGGCGATCGACGCCGCCCGTTTCCGATACGGCCGTTTTACGCATGGACGACGAACTCAATTCAAAGCTCAAGCCGTTGCGCGATCGCATCGATGCGATCGACGCTCAGCTCATCGCGCTGCTCAACCAGCGCGCCGCGATCGCGCTCGAAGTGGGCGAGGTCAAGAAGCATTACAACGCGCCCGTGTTCCGGCCCGAGCGCGAGCAGCAGGTCATCGCGCGCCTGCAGGCCATGAGCGAGGGCCCGCTCGCGGGCGATCACATCAGCGCGATTTGGCGCGAGATCATGGCGGCGAGCCGCTCGCTCGAGCGCCCCGTCACGGCTGCCTACCTGGGGCCGGCGGGTACCTATAGCGAAGAGGCGATGTACGAGTACTTCGGTCGATCGATCGAGGGCTTGCCGTGCCCGTCGATCGACGAAGTATTTCGCTCGGTCGAGGCGGGCGGCGCCGAGTTCGGCGTCGTGCCCGTCGAGAATTCGAGCGAGGGCGCCGTCTCGCGCACGCTCGACTTGCTGCTCCAATCGCAACTGCTGATCGGCGGCGAACTCGCTCTGCCGATTCGGCACAACCTGCTCACCCAAAGCGGCGCGCTCACGGGCGTTGCCCGCATCTGCGCGCATCCGCAGGCACTCGCGCAGTGCCAGCGCTGGCTGTCGACGCACGCGCCGCATATCGAGCGCCAAGCCGTGTCGAGCAATGCCGAGGCGGCACGCATGGCCGCTGCCGACCCGACGGTCGCGGCGATCGCCGGCGACCGCGCGGCGGCGTTCTATGGCCTGCAGGTCGCTTATTCGCTGATTCAAGACGATCCGCACAATCGCACGCGCTTCGTCATGATCGGTCACGCTCCGGCGGGCCGCAGCGGATACGATCAAACTTCCTTGATCGTATCGGTCAAGAACGAGCCGGGCGCGGTCTTCAAGCTGCTCGAGCCGCTGGCCCGTCACGGTGTCTCGATGACGCGCTTCGAATCGCGCCCCGCGCGCGTGGGCACCTGGGAGTACTACTTCTATATCGACGTCGAGGGGCATCGCGAAGATCCGTCCGTGGCCGCCGCACTCGCCGAGCTCGAGAAAAAGGCCGCGTTCCTCAAGGTGCTCGGCTCTTATCCGCGCTCGAAATAGAGCGGCTCGGCTCTGCGCTGCCCGCATTGGAGACATTCATGACCATGCAATACGGCCCATCGTACGTGCGCCAAATCGCGCCCTATGTCGCCGGTAAGCCGATTTCGGAAGTGGCCAGGGAATTCGGCCTGGACGAGACGCGCATCGTGAAGCTGGCGTCCAACGAAAACCCGCTCGGCATGCCCGAATCCGCCAAGGCGGCGATGGTGCGCGCCGCCGCGGAGCTCGGCCGTTATCCCGACTCGAACGCGTTCGAACTGAAGGCTGCGCTGGCAGCGCGCTACGGCGTGCCGGCCGAATGGATCACGCTCGGCAACGGTAGCAACGACATCCTCGAAATGACGGCGCACGCGTTCGTCGAACGTGGGCAGTCCGTCGTCTATGCGCAATACTCGTTCGCCGTGTATGCGCTCGCCACGCAAGGGCTCGGCGCGCGCGCGATCGTCGTTCCCGCCGTCGACTACGGCCACGACTTGAATGCGATGCTGGCCGCCGTCGAAGACGATACGCGCCTGCTGTTCATCGCCAATCCGAACAATCCCACGGGCACGTTCATCGAAGGCCCTGCACTCGAGGCGTTTCTCGAGAAGGTGCCCAAGCGCGTGGTCGTCGTGCTCGACGAGGCCTATACGGAATACCTCGCGGCCGAGCATCGCTACGATTCCATTGCCTGGGTGCGGCGCTATCCGAATCTCGTCGTTTCGCGCACGTTCTCGAAGGCGTTCGGCCTGGCCGGCTTGCGCGTCGGCTTCGCGATCGCGCAGCCCGCATTGACGGACCTGCTCAACCGGCTGCGTCAGCCGTTCAACGTCAATACGATCGCGCAGGCCGCCGCCGTCGCGGCGCTCGGCGACACCGCGTTTCTCGACAAGACAGCCGAGTTGAACGCGGCCGGCTATCGCAGGCTCGCGCAGGCGTTCGATAAGCTCGGACTCGAATACGTGCCGTCCTTCGGCAACTTCGTGCTCGTGCGCGTGGGGCAGGACGACGGCGCCGGTGCCCGCGTCAATCTGGCGCTGCTCAAACAGGGCGTGATCGTGCGTCCGGTCGGCAATTACGGGCTGCCGCAGTGGCTGCGCGTGACGATCGGCCTGCCCGAGGAAAACGAAGCGTTCGTCGCCGCGCTCGAGCGCGCGCTGGCGCACGAGGCTTGACGCTCGCGGCGCGCGTCGCCGCCCACCCGGCCTGTCCGGTTCATTCGTTGTGCGCGCCGTGTGGGCGCGCTTGAATTTGCGAGCAATACTTGACCACGTTCACATTCGACAAACTCGTGATTTTCGGCGTGGGGCTCATCGGCGGCTCGCTGGCGCGTGGTCTGCGCGAGCGTGCCGGCGCGGGTAGGGGCGGGCGCATCGTCGGCGTGGGCCGCTCGCGCGCATCGGTCGAGCGCGCCCGCGATCTAGGTGTCGTCGACGAGGTTGCCTCGCTCGACGACGACGCGCAACTGCGCGCGGCGCTGACCGGCGCCGACTTGGCTCTGTTGGCTGCGCCTGTCGCCCAGACGGGCCCGCTGCTCGATCGCATCGCCCCGTTCTTGGACGAGGCGACGATCGTGACCGATGCAGGCAGCACGAAGTCCGACGTCGTTGCGGCCGCGCGTGCGTCGCTCGGCGCGCGCGCCGCCCGGTTCGTTCCCGGCCATCCGATCGCCGGACGCGAGTCGAGCGGCGTCGAGGCGGCGCTGCCCGATCTGTACGTCGGCCGCAATGTCATCTTGTGTCCGCTCGCCGAGAATCGCCCGGCGGACGTCGCGCGTATCGAGGCGCTCTGGCGCGCGACGGGCGCACAAGTGACCACGATGAGCCATGAGCAGCACGACCGTGTGCTTGCGTCCGTCAGCCACTTGCCGCACTTGCTGTCGTTCGCGCTCGTCGAGCGGATATTGAGCGCCCCCGATGCGGCGTTGAAGTTTTCGTTCGCCGCCGGCGGTTTTCGCGATTTCACGCGAATTGCCGCGTCGAGCCCCGAAATGTGGCGCGACGTCTGCTTGGCCAACCGCGATGCGCTCGTCGAGGAACTAGACGGCTATACGGCGGTGCTCGCGCAGTTGCGAGCGGCGATCGTCGCCGGCGACGGCGCGAAGCTCGAGGCGGTGTTCGCACGCTCGCGCGAAGCGCGTAGCCAATGGCAGGAACGCGGCGGCCGCATCAGCGGCGATGCCGCCCCGAAATAAGGATTTTTCATGGATTACCTCGATCTGGGACCCTACTCGCGGGCGCAAGGCACGGTGCGCCTGCCCGGCTCGAAGAGCATTTCGAACCGCGTGCTTTTGCTGGCGGCGCTGGCCGAAGGCGAGACCTCGATTTCGAACTTGCTCGATTCCGACGACACGCGCGTCATGCTCGCCGCGCTCGAAAAGCTAGGCGTCAAGCTGACGCGGGAAGGCGACCGCTGCGTCGTCCAAGGCACGCGCGGCGCGTTCACCGCGAGGCAGGCCGACCTGTTCCTCGGCAATGCCGGCACCGCAATTCGGCCGCTCACGGCCGCGCTGGCCGTCAATGGCGGCGACTACCGTGTGCACGGCGTGCCGCGCATGCACGAGCGTCCGATCGGCGACCTCGTGGACGGGCTGCGCCAAATCGGTGCGCGGATCGACTACGAGGCGAACGAAGGCTACCCGCCGTTGCGCATCCGCGCCGGGACGATCGCCGTCGACGAGCCGATCCGGGTGCGAGGCGACGTCTCGAGCCAGTTCCTGACGGCGCTTTTGATGACGCTGCCGCTCGTGCCCGCGAAATCGGGTGAGATCGTCGTCGAGGTCGAAGGCGAGCTGATCTCCAAGCCGTATATCGAAATCACGATCAAGCTGATGGAACGCTTCGGCGTGACGGTCGCCCGCGAAGGCTGGCAGCGGTTCACGGTGCCGGCCGGCGTCCGTTACCGATCGCCCGGGGCGATCATGGTCGAGGGCGATGCGTCGTCGGCGTCGTACTTCTTGGCGGCGGGCGCGCTCGCAGGCGGTCCCGTGCGCGTCGTCGGCGTGGGACGCGACAGCATCCAGGGCGACGTCGCGTTCGCCGACGCACTGACGGCGATGGGCGCGAACGTCACGATGGCCGAGGACTGGATCGAGGTGCGAGGCGTAGGCCACGACCACGGCCGGCTCGAAGCGGTCGATATGGACTTCAACCTGATTCCCGATGCGGCGATGACGATCGCCGTCTGTGCGCTGTTCGCCCGCGGCACGACACGGCTGCGCAACATCGGCAGCTGGCGTGTGAAGGAAACCGACCGGATAGCGGCCATGGCCAACGAACTGCGCAAGGTCGGTGCGACGATCGAAGAGGGCGAGGACTTTCTCGTCGTGACGCCGCCCGCGAAGCTCACGCCCGGCGCTGCGATCGACACCTACGACGATCACCGCATGGCGATGTGTTTTTCGCTCGTGTCGCTCGGTGCCGTGCCGGTGCGGATCAACGATCCCAAGTGTGTCGGCAAGACGTTTCCCGACTATTTCGACCGCTTCGCGGCGCTCGTCGGCGCTTGAGCGCTGGCGCTGAACCTCCTACTCCAAGACGAAATGTTCCCGCGCCCGTTGCCGCCGGCCGCTTTTCCTCGAAGAGCGACCGGCGCGGCGGGGGAATCGGCCCCCGAAGGAAGTCCCTGCGGGGGCGCACACTGATATGAAACCGACTCGCCCTTTCCATCAAACCCCCGTCATCGCGATCGACGGCCCGACTGCGTCCGGCAAGGGCACCGTCGCGGCCCTCGTGGCCGCCCAGCTCGGCTTTCACCTGCTCGACAGCGGCGCGCTCTACCGGCTCGCCGCGCTTGCAAGCATGCGCTACGGCGTGGCCGCGACCGATTCCGCCGCGCTCTCGGCGCTCGTCGGCGATCTGCACATCACGTTTCGGGAGGGCTGCGCACAGCTCGACGGCGTGGACGTATCGAACGAGATCCGGGCCGAGGAAGTGGGCAACCGGGCCTCGGCGATCGCCGTCCATCAAGACGTGCGCACGGCGCTCGTGGCGCGCCAGCGGGCGTTTCGAAAGGAGCCGGGGCTCGTGGCGGACGGCCGCGACATGGGCACGGTCATCTTCCCGGACGCCGTGCTGAAGGTGTTTTTGACGGCCAGCGTCGAGGCCCGTGCGGCCAGACGGTATAAGCAATTGATCCAAAAAGGCTTTTCTGCTAATATGGATGACTTGCTCCGGGATTTGCGCGAGCGCGACGAACGCGACAGCAATCGCACCGTCGCTCCGCTCAAGCCCGCGGCAGACGCAAAGCTGCTCGATACCTCATCGCTTTCGATCGACCAGGCGGTCATCGAAGTCGTCGGTTGGTATCAGGCGCGGTAGGTGTTTTAGACGCGTGTTTTAGATGCGTGCTGTAGATGCGTGCTTTAGGTGCTCAGGGCGCTTGTGGCGGCCCGAAGCGTGGTATCAACCCTTAACCCCGTATGGCGTTCGCATCGCCGTCGCAGTGTGCTCGGCTGTTTCCCGCCGGCACTGACAATCGCGAAGCCATGCATTTACGATTTTTATGTCCGACCTGCAAACCTCCAACCCGAACACCGAATCTTTCGCGGCCCTCTTCGAAGAGTCGCTGACCAAGCAAGACATGCGCGCCGGCGAAGTGATCTCCGCCGAAGTCGTGCGTGTCGACCACAACTTCGTGGTCGTCAACGCGGGTCTCAAGTCCGAAGCCTACATTCCCATCGAGGAATTCCTGAACGATCAGGGCGAGGTAGAAGTGCAGGCGGGCGACTTCGTTTCGGTCGCGATCGACGCGCTCGAAAACGGTTATGGCGACACGATCCTGTCGCGCGACAAGGCGAAGCGCTTGGCTTCGTGGCTGTCGCTGGAAAAGGCGCTCGACAACAACGAACTCGTGACCGGCACGATCACGGGCAAGGTCAAGGGCGGTATGACCGTCATGGTCAACGGCATCCGCGCATTCCTGCCGGGCTCGCTCGTCGACACGCGCCCCGTCAAGGACACGACGCCGTACGAAGGCAAGACGCTCGAATTCCGCGTCATCAAGCTCGACCGCAAGCGTAACAACGTCGTGCTGTCGCGCCGCGCCGTCATCGAGGCGACGCAAGGCGAAGAGCGCGCGAAGCTGCTCGAAACGCTGAAGGAAGGCGCCATCGTCAACGGCGTGGTCAAGAACATCACCGATTACGGCGCGTTCGTCGACCTCGGCGGCATCGACGGCTTGCTGCACATCACCGACATCGCGTGGCGTCGTGTGCGTCACCCGAGCGAAGTCCTGTCGGTCGGTCAAGAAGTCACGGCCAAGATCCTCAAGTTCGACCAAGAGAAGAACCGCGTCTCGCTCGGCATCAAGCAATTGGGCGATGATCCGTGGGAAGGCATCTCGCGCCGTTACCCGTCGGGCACGCGTCTGTTCGGCAAGGTCACGAACATCACCGATTACGGCGCGTTCGTCGAAGTCGAATCGGGCATCGAAGGTCTGGTGCACGTGTCGGAGATGGACTGGACGAACAAGAACGTCGCTCCGTCGAAGGTCGTTCAACTTGGCGACGAAGTCGAAGTCATGGTGCTCGAGATCGACGAAGACCGTCGTCGTATCAGCCTCGGCATGAAGCAGTGCAAGCCGAATCCGTGGGATGACTTCAGCCGCAACTTCAAGAAGGGCGACAAGATCACGGGCGCCATCAAGTCGATCACCGACTTCGGCGTGTTCATCGGTCTGCCCGGCGGCATCGACGGTCTCGTTCACCTGTCGGATCTGTCGTGGAGCGAAGCTGGCGAAGAAGCCGTCCGCAAGTACAAGAAGGGCGACGAAGTGGAAGCGGTCGTGCTCGGCATCGACGTCGAGAAGGAACGCATTTCGCTGGGCATCAAGCAGCTCGAAGGCGATCCGTTCAGCAACTTCGTTGCGATGAACGACAAGGGTTCGATCGTCGACGGCACGGTGAAGTCGGTCGACGCCAAGGGCGCGGTGGTTGCGCTCACGGCTGACGTCGAAGGCTACCTGCGTGCATCGGAAATCGCGCAAGACCGCGTGGAAGATGCTCGTAACGTGCTGAAGGAAGGCGATAAGGTCAACGCGATGATCATCAACATCGATCGCAAGTCGCGTGGTATCAACCTGTCGATCAAGGCCAAGGATTCGGCCGAGCAGCAAGAGGCGATGCGCGGCCTCGCAGCCGACACGAGCTCGGCTGCATCGGGTACGACGAACCTCGGCGCGCTGCTCAAGGCCAAGCTCGACGGCCAGAATCAGTAAGCCTTTGAGAGGTCTGCCGCAGTATGACCAAATCGGAATTGGTCGCCCAGTTGGCAGCGCGATTTCCGCAACTTGTTCTCAAGGATGCGGATTTCGCGGTCAAGACGATGCTCGATGCGATGTCCGAGGCCTTGGCCAAAGGGCATCGTATTGAAATCCGCGGCTTCGGCAGCTTTGGTCTGAACCGTCGCCCATCCCGCGTCGGGCGCAACCCGAAATCGGGGGAGAAGGTGCTCGTGCCCGAAAAGCACGTGCCGCACTTCAAACCGGGTAAAGAGTTGCGCGAGCGGGTAGACGGCCGCTCTGGCGAGCCACTGAAGCCGGAACAGGCGGACGACGATCTGTGAACGCCACCGGCGGCGAGCGCTCTCGATGAAGCGAGGGCGCGCAGCCAAGGCATAGCGGTTCGTCGTCGGTCGCGTCGTCGACGCCAAGGCCGACAGTGAAAACCGGCAAAGCAACACGAAAAAGCGCCTTCGGGCGCTTTTTTATTTGCCTGCCCGCAGTACGCTGCGAGCAAGCCTCGTTCGCGGCGGAAAGCATGCATCGATGCGCTCTCGCGGGTGCGCACTCGCGCGGCGTACGGCGGCACGGACGATGCGCAGGACCGGCGAATCCTGCCTCGGCGCGGTCTGCGGGGCCCCTTTCCATTACAATACGGGCACTTTTGTTCAGGCTCGTTCGCGCGCTGCGCCGCCTTTACGACAATCGCGTCACCGTCTCCGTCGAGAGAGCATTTATGAAAATTATCGTCTGGCTGATCCGTGTGCTCGTGTTCGTGGTGTTACTCGTTCTCGCGCTCGCCAACCAGCAAGGCGCATCGTTGCGGTTCGCCGGGTACGAATGGCAAGCGCCCCTCATCTTGATCGGCCTCGCATTTTTCGCCGTCGGTTTGCTCGCGGGGTTGGTGTCCGCCATGCCCGCCGTCGTGCGGCTCAAGCTCGAGAATGCCCGCGTCAGGCGGGAGCTTCGCGCTGCGCGCGAACAGGCGCCAGCCGCCGTCGTCGAGCCGCCGATGCCCCCGGTCATTTGAGTCTCCGGCTGCGCGCGTTGCCGCGAGCCTTATTAATCGCCGCTTTTCCGACCTTCGCATGGATCTCGATTTTTGGTGGCTCCTCGTCATCCCCGTCGCATTCGCGCTCGGTTGGATGGCGTCGCGTTACGACTTGAAGACATTGTTGTCCGAAAGCGCTAATTTGCCGCGCTCGTACTTTCGCGGCCTGAATTTTCTGCTGAACGAGCAGCCCGACCAAGCGATCGATGCCTTCATCGAAGTGGTCAAGCTCGATCCGGAAACGATCGAACTGCATTTCGCGCTCGGCAATCTGTTTCGCCGGCGCGGCGAGACCGATCGAGCCATCCGCATTCATCAGAACTTGTTGAGCCGCGCCGACTTGCCGGCGAGCGAACGCGATCATGCGTTGTTCGAACTGGGGCAGGATTTTCTCAAGGCGGGATTGCTCGACCGAGCCGAAGAGGCGCTGAGCCGGCTCGACGCGGGGGAGTACGCCCGCGACGCGCAACGGGCGCTGCTGACGATCTACGAGATCGAGAAGGACTGGACGCATGCGATCGAAGCGGCGCGCCGCCTAGAAACGATGGGCGCCGATCCGCTCGCGAAAGAGATCGCACAGTTTTATTGCGAGCTGGCGCAGGAGGCGCTGCAACGAAAGGATGCCGCGGAGGCCAGCGCGCAACTCGAGCGCGCCCTCGACGCGAATCCGACCAACGTGCGCGCAACGATCCTGGCAGGCGACGTCGCATCCGCGCGCGGCGATCATGCGGGCGCTATCGAGATTTGGCGGCGCGTCGAATCGCAGAATCCGTCGTATCTGCCGCTGGTCGCCGAAAAACTGATGAAGGCGTTTGCGGCGCTGTCGCGTCCCGAGGAAGGCGCCGCGCTGCTCAGAGGCTATGTCGAGCAGTACGGTTCCAGCGACTTGCTCGACGTGGCTTATCCGCACGTCGCGCAATTGTGCGGTGCGCAGACGGCGCACGCACTGGCCCGCGCGCAGATGCAAACAGCCCCCAATCTCGCGGGCATGACGCGCCTGCTCGACGCGCAAATCGAAGCGGCCGAGGAGCCGCGCCGCGGCGAATTGGAGCTGATGCGCACGCTGATCAAGCAGCGCACCAAAAATTTGCCACGTTACACATGCCAAAATTGCGGTTTCCGGGCCCGCTTGTTCTATTGGCAGTGCCCCGGTTGCAGCGGATGGGAAACGTATGCGCCGCGCCGCATCGAACCCATCGCGACGCAAGCTTGATGCATTCTCTATCGGAACGCGTATGAAAATCACCATCATAGGCACGGGCTACGTCGGTCTCGTCACGGGCGCATGCCTGGCCGAAATCGGCAACGACGTCTTTTGCCTAGACGTCGACCCGCGCAAGATCGAGATCTTGAACAGCGGCGGCGTGCCGATTCACGAGCCGGGCCTGCAAGAGATCATTGCCCGCACCCGCGCGCACGGCCGCATTACGTTCTCCACCGACGTCAAGGCGAGCGTGGAGCACGGCGACGTTCAATTCATTGCAGTGGGGACGCCGCCCGACGAAGACGGCTCGGCCGATCTCCAATACGTGCTCGAAGCCGCACGCAACATCGGCCGCTATTCGAACGGCTTCAAAGTGGTCGTCGACAAATCGACGGTGCCGGTCGGCACGGCCGAGCGCGTCCGTGCCGTCATCGCGGCCGAACTCGAGGCGCGCGGGTTGGGCGGCAGCGCGACGCACCGGTTCTCCGTCGTCTCGAATCCCGAATTCCTCAAGGAAGGCGCCGCGGTGGACGATTTCATGCGCCCGGACCGTATCGTGATCGGTGTCGACGACGATGACGCCGGGCTCGTCGCGCGAGAAAAGATGAAACGTCTTTACGGACCGTTCAATCGCAACCATGAGCGCACGCTCTACATGGACGTGCGCTCGGCCGAATTCACGAAATACGCGGCCAATGCCATGCTCGCGACCCGCATCTCGTTCATGAACGAGATGTCGAACCTGGCCGACCGTGTCGGCGCCGACATCGAGCAGGTGCGGCGCGGCATCGGCTCCGACCCGCGCATCGGCTATCACTTTTTGTATGCGGGTGTCGGCTACGGCGGCTCGTGCTTCCCTAAGGATGTCCAAGCGCTCGTGCGAACGGCCGGCGAGAACGGCCAACGTCTGCGGATTCTCGAAGCGGTGGAAGCGGTCAATCACGATCAGAAGGAAGTGCTCGTCGAAAAGATCGTCGAGCGTCTCGGCGACGATCTGACGGGCCGCACCTTCGCCGTATGGGGACTTGCATTCAAGCCGAACACCGACGATATGCGCGAGGCGCCGAGCCGGCGCTTGATCGCCGCGCTGCTTGCGCGCGGCGCGCGAATCCGCGCATATGATCCCGTCGCGCTCGACGAGGCGCGGCGCGTGTTTCCGCTCGATCTGGCCGATGCGCCCGAAGCGCTTGCGCGCCTGACCTTCGCCAAGTCGCAAGACGAAACGCTCGCGGGCGCCGATGCGCTCGTCATCGTCACCGAGTGGAAGGAATTCAAGAGCCCCGACTTCGCGCATTTGAAGGCGGTGCTCAAGGCGCCGGTGATTTTCGACGGGCGCAATCTGTATGAGCCGTCGGCCATGGCCGAACTCGGCATCGACTACTATGCAATCGGGCGTCCCTATGTCCAAATCGACCCCTCAACCGATGCACGCGCTTGAGACCGTGAAAGGGCCGGCTTCGCCGGCCGGCCAGAGCCCGGCCGGCGCAATGGCGGCTCGCGCGGCCGAGGCGCCGCCCGTCCCCCGAGTGCCGCGTGAGCGGCTGCGAGAGGCGCGCGTGCTGATCGTCGGCGACGTCATGCTCGATCGCTATTGGTTCGGCGACGTCAACCGTATCTCGCCCGAGGCGCCGGTGCCCGTCGTTCACGTGCAGCGGCAGGAAGACCGGCTCGGCGGCGCCGCCAACGTCGCCCGCAACGCGGCTGCGCTCGGGGCGAGCGCGGGGCTCTTGTGCGTCGTCGGCCGCGACGAGCCGGGCGAGCGGATCGTCGAGCTGCTGAAGGACAGCGGCGTCGTGACGCACTTGGAACGCGATCCCCAACTATCTACGACGATCAAACTGCGCGTGCTGTCGCGCCAGCAGCAGCTTTTGCGCGTCGATTTCGAGAATGCGCCGGCGCATGAAGCGCTGCTCGCCGGCCTGGCCCGGTTCGATGCGGAACTGGCGTCGCACGACGTGGTCTTGCTGTCCGACTATGCGAAGGGCGGATTGACGCACGTCACGCAGATGATCGCTAAAGCCCGCGCGGCCGGGAAACCGGTGCTCGTCGATCCGAAAGGCGACGATTGGGAGCGCTATCGCGGCGCTACCCTGATTACGCCGAACCGGGCCGAACTGCGCGAGGTGGTGGGGCAGTGGAAGTCGGAAGACGATTTGCGCGCGCGCGTCGATTCGCTGCGTGCGTCGCTCGAGATCGAATCGCTGCTGCTTACACGTTCCGAGGAGGGCATGACGCTGTTTGCGGCAGACGGCAGCGTATTGACGGCGCCGGCCGTCGCGCGCGAGGTGTACGACGTATCGGGCGCGGGCGACACCGTCATCGCCACGTTGGCCGTCATGCTCGCCGCGAAGCTGCCGCTCGTCGAGGCCGTGGCGTTGGCCAACCGCGCCGCTGGCATCGTGGTGGGCAAGCTCGGCACGGCAACCGTCGACTACGACGAGCTGTTCGCGCCGCACGCCCGTTAGGCCGTGGGGGAGAAGCCCGGCGTATAGCCGGCCCAGGCATCCGTTGCCCATCATCGTTATCGAACAACCGTTATTTCGATCATGACACTCATCGTTACCGGAGCCGCGGGTTTCGTCGGCGCGAATCTCGTCAAGGCGCTCAATGCACGCGGCGAAACACGCATCATCGCTGTCGACAATCTCACGCGAGCCGACAAGTTCAAGAACCTCGTGGATTGCGAAATCGACGATTACCTCGACAAGAGGGAATTCGTCGAACGTTTTGCGCGCGGCGATTTCGGCAAAGTAAGAGCCGTTTTTCATGAGGGGGCCTGTTCGGACACGATGGAGACCGACGGCCGCTACATGATGGAGAACAACTTCCGCTACAGCCGCGCCGTGCTCGACGCGTGCTTGGCGCAAGGCGCCCAATTTCTCTATGCGTCGTCGGCGGCGATCTACGGCGGCTCGACCCGCTTCGTCGAGGAGCGCGAGGTGGAGGCGCCGCTGAACGTCTACGGCTATTCGAAATTCCTCTTCGACCAAATCGTTCGACGCGTCATGCCGAACGCGAAGAGCCAGATCGTAGGCTTCCGCTACTTCAACGTGTATGGTCCCCGCGAAGCGCACAAGGGGCGCATGGCCTCGGTCGCGTTCCACAACTTCAACCAGTTCCGCGCCGAGGGCAAGGTGAAGCTGTTCGGCGAGTACAACGGTTATGGGGCAGGGGAACAGACGCGCGATTTCGTATCGGTCGAAGACGTGGCCAACGTCAACCTGTTCTTTTTCGATCATCCGGAGAAGTCGGGCATCTTCAACCTCGGGACCGGGCGTGCCCAGCCGTTCAACGACATCGCGACCTCCGTCGTCAATACGTTGCGGGCCCTGGACAATCAGCCGGCGCTCTCGCTGGCCGAAATGGTTCAACGCGGCCTCATCGAGTACGTGCCGTTCCCCGACGCGCTGCGCGGCAAGTATCAGTGCTTCACGCAAGCGGACCTCTCTCGCCTGCGCTCGGCCGGTTACGATGCGCCTTTCCTGACGGTGCAAGAAGGCGTCGATCGCTACGTGCGTTGGCTGTCCGGCCAACTGTAAAGCGCGGCGCGCCATCCCTACACTGGGGTCTCGCGGTCGGCTCGCGCCGGCCGGCTTTATGCACGGAGGCCCTATGTTCAAGCGTTTTCTTTTCTTCGCGGCGGCGTTCGTCGCTGCGGCCGTTTCTCTCCACGCGTACGCCGTCGACGCCAACACGGCTGACGAAGCCGCGCTGCGCGACATCAAAGGCATCGGTCCGGCCAGGGCAAAGGCGATCGTCGACGAACGCGCCGCGGGCGGGCCCTTCAAGGATGCCGAAGATCTCAGCCGGCGTGTGAAGGGCCTCGGTGGGCAAGCTACGCATCGCCTGCAAGCCGAAGGGCTCACCGTCGGCGCGGCGCCTGCCGTCTCGTTGCACTGACGGCGCATCGTGTCTGACGTTCGTACGTTCGTGCGTTCGTTCGGTAACGAGTGCGTTCTGCGCCTGCGGCGCGTCTCATCGCTGCCCCTTGCCGCCGTTCGCCGAAAGACCCTATCGGGCGATCGGCCGCCCGGTGCTTTACAATCAAACGATTCCTATTGCTCAAAACGACAGCGCGCCGCGCGCCAACGATATGCCTTACAAAACCATCGAAGATACGATCGGCAATACGCCGCTCGTCCAGCTCGTTCGTTTGCCCGACGACGAAATCCGCAGCCGCAACAATGTCGTGCTCGCGAAATTGGAGGGTAATAATCCCGCAGGCTCGGTGAAAGATCGTCCGGCGCTGTCGATGATCAAAAAGGCCGAGGCGCGGGGCCGGATCAAGCCGGGCGACACGCTCATCGAAGCGACCAGCGGCAACACCGGTATTGCGCTCGCGATGGCGGCCGCCATTCGCGGCTACAAGATGGTGTTGCTGATGCCCGAGGATCTTTCGGTCGAGCGGCGTCAAAGCATGGCCGCTTACGGCGCCGAGATCGTGCTCACGCCCGTGAAGGGCGGCATGGAATACGCGCGCGACCTGGCCGAGCAGATGCAGCGCGACGGGCGCGGGATCATCCTCGATCAATTCGCGAATCCGGACAACCCGGTCGCGCATTACGAAGCCACCGGCCCGGAAATCTGGCGCGATACGGAAGGCCGCGTGACCCATTTCGTTTCTTCGATGGGAACGACGGGCACGATCATGGGTGTTTCGCGCTACCTGAAGGAGCAAAACGCTGCGATCGAGATCATCGGTGCGCAGCCCGAAGAAGGGTCGCGAATTCCGGGCATCCGCAAGTGGCCCGAGGCCTATCTGCCCAAGATCTTCGATCGCACGCGCGTCGATCGCACAGAGAATGTGTCGCAGGCTGCGGCTGAGGCGATGGCGCGCCGCCTCGCCGCCGTCGAAGGCATCTTCTGCGGAATATCGTCCGGCGGCGCGGGAGAGGTCGCACTGCGCATTGCTCGGCAAGTCGAGAACGCAACGATCGTGTTCATCGTCTGCGATCGCGGCGACCGGTATTTGTCGACGGGCGTGTTCCCGGCGTAACCCTCGCTCGTCCGCGCGGCGGCGCTCGCTCGCCGCGCGTCGATGCAGCTATTGAGGCTACTGGGGCTACTGGGGCTACTGGGGCTACTGGGGCTACTGGGGCGGCTGAGGTTGCAGAGCGCTCCCCCGCGAGGCAGGCGCCGGCTCGTTCAACAGCGAAGCGGGAGACGGGGCCGGCGCTGGCGTGGCGGGCGTCGAATTTTGAGGCTGCGCCGGCATCGCAGGCTGCGGCTGCAGCGGGCTTGCCGATTGCGGCTGCAGCGGAGTTGCCGGTTGCGGCGCCGCCGCCGGGGTGCTCGGTTGTGCGCTAGGCGTTTCTTCCTGCATGCGCGCCTTCACGCGTTCTCCGAGTTCGTACACGGCCAAGGCGTAGAAGAAGCTGCGGTTGTAGCGCGTGAGCACGTAGAAGTTCTGCAGTCCCAGCATGTATTCGGTTGGGCGCGCGGGCGTCGGCAGATCGATGACGGTGACGGGCGTACTGGCCTCCGAGGTCAGGTCGATGCCCGGCTGATCGAGCACCATGCCGGCGCGCAGCAGTTGGGCGAGCGGCCAATGCGGCTCGGGTTGACCGTCCGCCGCGGCTTGCGCGATGCCCTGGCTGCCGGAGTCGGCCGCGATTCGCCATACGACCGGCCGGCCATTCTCCCAGCCGTTTTCCTTCAGATAGTTCGCGACGCTGCCGATTGCATCGGCTGGGCTCGTCCGCAGATCGATGTGCTTGTTGCCTTCATAGTCGACGGCGTACTTGACGATACTGCTCGGCAGAAATTGCGGGATGCCGATGGCTCCGGTGTACGAACCCAGCACGGTCGTCGGGTCGACTTGAGCGTCGCGCGTCCACACGAGGTAATCCTCGAGATTCTTGCGGAACGTCATTTCGCGCTCGGCGCGATTCGGCGTGTTCGGATAATCGAAGGCCAACGTGGTGAGCGCGTCGAGCACGCGGAAGTTGCCCATATAGCGGCCGTACAGCGTCTCGACGCCGATGATGCCGACGACGACTTCGGGAGGAACGCCGAATTGCTCATACGCGCGCTCGAGCGTCGCACGATTTTCGCGCCAGAATTTCACGCCTGCATCGATGCGCACGGGATCGAGAAAGCGTGCTTGGTAGACGTGCCAATTCTTCACGAACGGCTTCGGCGCGGGCGTGACGAGCTTGACTGCCGTGGCCGAATAATTGACACCGGCGAACAGCGTATGGAGCGCGGCCGAGTCGAAGTCGTAGCGCGCGACCATATCGTCGATGAATGCATTGACGTCGGCGTTCTGGGCGTAGCGCTGCGGAATGATTTCTTCCTCGAAGGTCGTCCCCGATTGAGACGATTGCGGCGCCTGTGCTTGTGCGAGACGGGCCGCGTGCCTGGCCGTGGAAGCGCTTCGAGCATGCTGCGCGGTCTGGGCGCCTGCGCCGTGCCAGAAGACGGCACAGCCGAGCGTGACGGCGGCGAAGGCGGCGATGCGGAGGCGTTTTGCTGCAAGTGGTGCGAGGTGACCGGTCATATCTGGTTGGAAAAGGGCGTTCGGCGCAGTATAACGAACGGCCGCCGCGTGCGGAACCGGAGAGGCAAGGGGCTCGAAGGCCTGCGTCGAGCCGACGCTGCGCTCGGTGAAAGCGCGCCTCGGCTCGCGCGCATGCCGGCGCGCGCGAACGGCGCCGGGCGGCTGTGGTAACGTAGCCCAATCATGGGGCCGCCCGGCGGCCGACGAAGTGACCAAGGAGACACGCCGCGCCGCGGCGCAAAACGATCATGACGACCGCTTTGTATTCACACCCCGATTGCCTGCTGCACGAGATGGGGCGGGGGCATCCGGAATGCCCGGAGCGTCTGGTCGCGATCGAGGATCAATTGATTGCGAGCCGCATCTCGGAGCTGGTTGCACGCGAGAGTGCGCCGCTTGCCGATATCGTCGAGCTCGCGCGCGTGCACACGCGCGCCCACATCGATTTCATCCAACGCAGCGTGCCGAGCGAAGGCCATGCGTGGATCGATCCCGACACATGCATGAATCCGCACACGTGGCAGGCGGCCCTGCGCGCGGCCGGCGCAGCCGTGGCGGCGACGGACGCCGTCATCGATGGCCGCTACGACAACGCGTTTTGCAGCGTACGGCCGCCGGGTCACCATGCCGAGCCGGCCCGTGCGATGGGTTTTTGTTTCTTCAACAATGTCGCAATCGCCGCGCGTCACGCGTTGGAAGTGCGCGGCCTCGCACGCGTGGCGGTCGTCGATTTCGATGTGCACCACGGCAACGGCACCGAGGCAGCCTTCGCGGGCGACGAGCGCGTGCTGATGTGCAGTTTCTTTCAGCATCCGTTCTACCCGTTCAGCGGCGCGGACAATCAGGCTCCCAACATGGTCAATTTGCCGATGCCGGCACGCACGCCGGGTTCGGCCGTGCGCGAGGCGATCGACCTCGTCTGGTTGCCGCGTCTTGAAGCGTTCAGGCCCGAGATGATTTTTATCTCGGCGGGCTTCGATGCGCACCGCGAGGACGATCTCGGCAATATGGGGCTCGTCGAAAACGACTATACGTGGATTACCGATCAAGTTCGCCGCATCGCCGAGCGTCATTCGCGCGGCCGGATCGTCAGCTGCCTCGAGGGCGGCTACAACCTGTCGGCGCTGGGGCGCAGCGTCGTCGCGCACGTGCGCTCGCTCGCCGGCATTTGACCTTCGACGGATCGTCTTCGCATCCAGGAGTCAGTGGATCATGAATCATGCCGCATCACCGTCATCGCCTTCCGCCTCGCCGGCTTCCGACGCGCTGCTCGTCGAACACGACGCTTATGAATTGCCCGGCGTCGTGCGCGTTACGCTCAACCGGCCCGACGCCTTCAACGCGCTCTCGGAGGAGTTGATCGCGCAACTGCATACGACGCTATCCGAGATCGCGCAATCGGACGCGCGCGTGGTCGTGCTGGCGGCGCAGGGGCGAGCCTACTGCGCCGGCCACGACTTGAAGGAACTGCGCTCGTCGCCCTCGCTCGAGTTCTATCAAACATTGTTTGCGCGCTGCTCGGCGCTGATGCTGACCATCCAGCGGATGCCGCAGCCCGTCATCGCGCGCGTGCAGGGCATCGCCACGGCAGCGGGCTGTCAGCTCGTGGCGATGTGCGATCTCGCGGTGGCGGCCGATACGGCGCGCTTCGCCACGTCGGGTATCCACTACGGATTGTTTTGCTCGACGCCGGCGGTGCCGCTCTCACGTAACATCCCGCGCAAAGCTGCGTTCGAGATGCTCGTGACGGGCGATTTCATCGACGCCGCAAAGGCGCGCGAGCTTGGCCTCATCAATCATATGACGCCGCTCGATGCGCTCGACGCCGATGTCGCCGCGCTCGCCAAGCGCATTTGCGACAAGCCGGCGGCCGCCGTGCGCATGGGCAAGACGCTGTTTTATCGTCAGTTGGAAACGGGCATCGAGGCCGCCTATCAAATGGCGGGCCAGGCGATCGCCTGCAATGCGATCGATCCGGTCGCGCAAGAGGGTATGCAGGCGTTCATCGAGAAGCGCACGCCGAACTGGCGAGCGTAAGCGAGGTGGGCGTCGCGGCCCGCTATGAGCGCGCGAGAATCCACTGCGTGAGCGCGTCGATGACACGCTCACGGCCGAGATCGTTCATCGTCTCGTGGAAGGCCCCTTCGTAAAACGTCAAGGTGCGGTCGCAGGCGGCGACATGCGCCGCGAACGCGCGGCTGCCTTCGGGCTCGGTCAACTTGTCGGCCGTGCCGTGATAGACGAGTAACGGCAGACGCAGCGAGGCTCGACCTCGTTCGATGCGAGCCATTGCGGCCAGCAGCTCCGCGCCGGTGCGGGCGGGGACTGCGCCGTGATGCACGAGCGGGTCCGCGCGATTCGCTTCTACGATACGCGAGTCGCGCGAGAGTAGCGCCGGCTCGATCTTCATGGCTTTATAGCGCGGCCATAGACGGCTGACGATGCGGCTCGCCGCCAGCATCCAACGCGGCACGTCCTTGCCCGGCGCGAGCGCGGGGCTCGATAAGATGAGGCCGGCCACCGGATGAACGTCGCGGGCGAACGCGGCCAGCCGTTCGACGGCAAACAGGGCGGCGATCGTACCGCCCATGCTGTGGCCCATTAGGAACAGCGGTCGGCGCGGGCATGAGGCCGATACGAGCAGCGCCGTTGCATCGTCGAGATACTCGTCGAATCGCTCGACCCAGGTTCGATCGCCGGTGGAGCGCCCATGGCCACGCAGGTCGACGGCGACGAGCTCGATACCGGCCGCGTTCAATCGATCGGCAAGCGCCGCATACCGGCCCGCGTGTTCGGCCAAGCCATGCAGTAATGCGACCGTCGCTCGGGCCGGCGCCCTGCAAGGCCAACGGTACAGCGCAAGTTCGCGGCCGTCGGTGGTCCGCACCGTCTCCGCAGGCGTCGTGTCCAAGCGCAGATCGGGATGAGGCTCGCTCGCGCGCGAGGCGAATTCGTCTTTCGGCGCAGCTGTCGTCGACATCGTTTGTCCCCCCGATACGCTCGTTTGCGCTGGATCATAGCCGTTAGCGCGGCGTCACGACCGACGCGCGCCCCGTTCGACCCCTCTAATTTCCACAGCTCATTAAGACGTGGCAATTAATTATTAAAGCTTATTTGTGCGCCGCGATAAAATCGGCGGTCGCCATTTCCTTTCGCTAAACCGGCGGCGGTCGCTCCACCGGCGCACCTGGCGCCGCTGCAGCGGCACGCCCTTTTTGTCTTTCATGATCGAACTTCGCCACATTTCACAGCGCTTTGCCGGGCCGAACGGCTGGGTGGAGGCGCTGCACGACATCAATCTGGATATACCCGCGGGCCAGATCTTCGGCATCATCGGACGCAGCGGCGCAGGCAAAAGCACGCTTGTGCGCACCATCAATTTGCTGAGCAGGCCGAGCGCCGGCGAAGTCGTCGTCGACGGCAAGGTCCTCAACACGTTGACCCCCGCGGGCTTGCGCGAGGCGCGGCGCGAGATCGGCATGGTCTTTCAGCACTTCAACCTACTCAACTCGCGCACGGTGTTCGACAACGTCGCGCTGCCGCTCGAATTGGCCGGCATGAAGCGCGCCGAGATCGAGCGGACGGTCTTGCCGCTGCTGGAGCTCGTCGGATTGAGCGCGCTGGCGGATCGCTATCCGGCGCGCATCAGCGGCGGCCAAAAGCAGCGCGTCGGCATTGCGCGCGCGTTGGCGAGCCGCCCGAAGGTGCTGCTCTGCGACGAGGCCACCTCGGCGCTGGATCCCGAAACCACGCGCTCGATCCTGGAGCTGCTGAAGCGGATCAACGGCGAGTTGGGCTTGACGATCGTCCTCATCACGCACCAGATGGAAGTCATCAAGGATGTCTGCGATCGTGTGGCCGTGCTCGACGCAGGACGCGTCGTGGAGGAGGGCCGCGTTGTCGATGTGTTCCTAAAACCGCATCATGCGGTAACGCGCGCGCTGCTTGGCGACGTCATCGCCCACGAGCTGCCCGCTGCGGTGAAGGCGCGCGTGGCCGCCCAAATCGAGGCCGGCGAAGGGCAGCTTTTACGGCTTGCTTTTGCCGGCGGCGGCGTCGATCGGCCCATTCTGTCCGAGACGATTCGCCGCTACGCGCTCGATTTCAACATTCTGCATGGACAGGTGGACGAGATCCAAGGCCGCGCGTTCGGTTCACTCGCCGTGTTGGCCGACGGCGAGCCGCAGCAAGTGAGTGCGGCTGTCGGCTTCCTGCGCGAGCAGGGCGTTATCGTGGAGGCGCTTTCGCATGCTCAGTGAAATGTCCTCGATGTTCGTCGAGTCGTTCTGGGAGACGCTCGTCATGGTCGGCATCTCGGGCGTGATCGGTGCGCTCGTGGGGCTGCCGCTCGGCGTGCTGTTGTTTCTGACCGACCGCGGCGGCGTGCTGCAGAACGTCGCGACCAATCGCGTCATGGGGTTGACGGTCAATGCGGTGCGCTCGACGCCGTTCATCATCTTGCTCGTTGCAGTCATTCCATTGACGCGCTTGATCGTCGGCACATCGATCGGCACGGGGGCGGCCGTCGTGCCGCTGACGATCGCGGCGGCGCCGTTCGTCGCGCGGCTCGTGGAGACGGCGCTCAGGGAGGTCGATCGCGGACTCATCGAAACGGCCGAGGCGCTTGGTGCGACGACGCGTCAAATCGTTTTCAAGGTATTGCTGCCCGAGGCACTGCCCGGCATCGTCGCGGGGCTCACGATTACGTTCGTTTCGCTTGTCGGCTACTCGGCGATGGCGGGCGCGATCGGGGGCGGCGGCCTCGGCGATCTCGGCATTCGGTACGGTTATCAGCGGTTTTTGCCTGAAGTCATGATGACGGTCGTCGTGATCCTGATCGTCTTCGTGCAGCTCGTGCAATCGTTCGGCGATTGGCTCGTGCGCCGTCTGAGCCATCGGTGACGAGGGTCGCGCCGCGCGTTAGAGGCGTTGGTCGAACGGCGCGCTTGGCGCGCCGCCACCGACATCATTAAAATAAAACGATCGTTCGCTTATTGGGGCGCCGCTGCGACATGTCTTTCACGGCTTCTGGAGCCGGCCAGCCGGTCGTGCCGCTTTCGCAGCTCGGCGCGCTCGCGTGCCTGCGAGCCGCAGGCCTGGTGTCGAGGGGCGGCCGAATGGCGCAGAGGGGCCGCAAAAACAAGGGCAATGGGGACGCGCGGTGCGCTGTCGCTATAATGGCCGCTGGGTTGACGTATTCGTAACTTTGGAGCGTGTGCATGAAAATTTTGGTACCCGTCAAGCGCGTGGTCGACTACAACGTCAAGGTCCGAGTGAAGTCGGACG
>CBIHRA010000018.1:0-113838 GCA_966212325.1 uncultured Burkholderiaceae bacterium
TGCTTCCTACCTGCTTCCTACCTGCTTCCTACCTGCTTCCTACCTGCTTCCTACCTGCTTCCTACCCGCTTCCTACCTGCTTCCTACCTGCTTCCTACCTGCTTCCTCTTCGCTGCCCGCTTCGTCCGGCACATATTGGTCCCGCAACGGCCTGCGGTAATCCGCCGCGCCATTGTCGCAGGTCAAGTCCCCCGAAAACCTGCGCCGTACGATGGTCTCGATCGCTTCGGCAATGCGTTGACCGGCCCTCGATGGGCGGCGCGCACTGCGTCCACCGAACGCGGCGTCAACGGGATTTCGAGACCATGCGAGCCGTTCAGCGTCCAGACACCATCGAAGCCGGCGCACAGCCCCGCGCCCGCCGTCGCTCGATCGCGGCGCCGCTCGTGCGGTGGGTGCGCGGCCCGACCTTCGCACGCGACATCGCTTTCGTGCTTGCGCTCAAGCTCGTATTGCTGATCGCGCTCAAGCTCGTTTTCTTCAATCATCCGCGCGCCGCGGACATGTCCATGCCCCCGGCCGAAGTCGCCCGGGCGTTGCTTTCCTCTCCCGCCTCTCGCGTGCCACAAGGAGTCGGTCATGCTCAGTAGTGAAGTCGTCGACCTCTCGCGCCTGCAATTTGGCGTCACCGCGCTTTATCATTTTCTATTCGTCCCGCTGACACTCGGGCTGTCCTGGCTGCTCGTCATCATGGAAGCGGTCTACGTTATGACCGATAAGCCCGTCTACAAAGACATGACCCAGTTCTGGGGCAAGCTGTTCGGCATCAATTTCGCGATGGGGGTCACGACCGGCATTACGCTCGAGTTTCAATTCGGAACGAACTGGGCCTACTACTCGCACTATGTCGGCGACATCTTCGGCGTGCCGCTCGCCGTCGAAGGGCTGATGGCCTTCTTCCTCGAGTCGACGTTCGTCGGCCTGTTCTTTTTCGGCTGGAACAGGCTCTCGAAGGTACAGCACTGGTTCGTGACGTTTCTCGTCGCCCTGGGCTCGAATCTCTCGGCGCTCTGGATTCTCGTCGCCAACGGCTGGATGAACTATCCGGTCGGCGCGCACTTCAATTACGAGACGATGCGCATGGAGCTCACGAGCCTGTTCGCCGTGATCTTCAATCCGATCGCCCAGGTCAAGTTCGTGCATACGGTGTCGGCCGGCTACGTCACGGCTTCGATGTTCGTGCTAGGCATATCGTCGTGGTACCTGCTCAAGCGCCGCAACGTCGAATTCGCGCTGCGCTCGTTCACGGTTGCGGCCGGGTTCGGCCTGGCATCGACCCTGTGCGTAATCGTGCTCGGCGACGAATCGGGCTATAACACGGGCGAAGTTCAAAAGGTCAAGCTGGCGGCCATCGAAGCGGAATGGGAAACGGCGAAGCCGCCCGCCGCGTTCACGGTATTCGGGATTCCTAATCAATCCGAACAACGCACCGACTACGCTTTGCGCGTGCCTTATGCGCTCGGTCTCATTGCGACGCGGTCGATCGACGAACCCGTGATCGGGCTGAAGGAGCTCGCTGCCGAGAACGAAGGCCGCGTCAAAAACGGCATGATCGCCTACGCCGCACTGCAACAGCTCAAGCAAGGCGATACATCGAGCGCCGCGCGCGCCGCGTTCGACGCGCATAAGGCCGACCTTGGGTACGGGCTGCTGCTCAAGCCGCTCACTTCGCGCGTGACCGACGCCACGCCCGCGCAGATCCACCGTGCGGCGCAGTCCACGATTCCGCCCGTCGCGCCGATCTTCTTCTCGTTCCGCTTGATGGTCGGCCTCGGCATTCTGTTCCTCGCGACGTTCGTCTATGCGTTCTGGCTCTGCGCACGCCGCGGCGTGCTCGACGACCGCCGGCGCTGGTTTCTGCGTTGGGCCGTCTGGGCGATCCCGCTGCCTTGGCTCGCGGCGGAATTCGGCTGGGTCGTGGCCGAACTGGGACGCCAGCCATGGACGATCGCCGGCATCTTGCCTACGCATCTGTCGGTCTCGAGCTTGTCGGCCACGGACGTGTACTTGAGCCTCGCCGGGTTCGCTCTGTTCTACACGGCGCTTTTCGTCGTCGAGATCACGCTGATGTTCAAGTACGCGCGCCTCGGCCCCGCGTCGCTGCATACCGGCCGTTACGAATCCGAGCCGCGGCCGGCACCGGCGGCTTCGGTCACGAGCGACACGCCTGCATGAGCGGGCCGATATTTCGGCCTGCCCGTCGTCAATCGATCAAAGGACCATCATGGACTACGCAACGCTCAAGGTAATTTGGTGGGCGCTCATCGGCACGCTGCTGATCGGCTTCGCGCTGACGGACGGTTTCGATATGGGCACGGCCATCTTGCTGCCGTTCGTCGGCAAGACCGACGACGAACGGCGCATCGTCGTCAATACGGTCGGCGCGACCTGGGAGGGCAATCAGGTGTGGCTCATCACGGCCGGCGGCGCGATGTTCGCGAGCTGGCCGCTCGTTTACGCGGCCTCGTTCTCGGGCTTCTACTTCGCGATGCTGCTCGTGTTGTTCGCGTTGTTCTTTCGCCCCGTCGGCTTCGATTACCGCAGCAAGCGCGCCGACCCGCGCTGGCGCATTGCATGGGATTGGGCGCTTTTCGTGGGCGGCTTCGTGCCGGCGCTCGTATTCGGCGTCGCGTTCGGCAATCTTTTGCAAGGCGTACCGTTCTCGTTCGACAGCGACATGCGCGTGACCTATCACGGTTCGTTCTTCGCCCTGCTCAATCCATTCGCGCTGCTGACCGGTGTCGTGAGCCTGTCGATGCTGACCGCGCATGGCGCCGCGTTCGTGAAGATGAAGACCGACGGCGTCGTGGCGGCACGGGCGTCGCTCGCGTTGCGAGCGGCTTGCGCCATCGCGCTCTTGGCTTTTGCGCTGGCCGGTGCGCTTATCGCTACCGCGATCGTCGGCTTCAGGGTCGAAAGCGCGCCGCCGCTCGATACGGTCGCCAATCCGCTGCTCAAAACTGTCGATGCCGCCAAGGGGCTGTGGATGAGCAACTACGAGCGCTTTCCGTGGATGGCGATCGCCCCCGCACTGGGCTTCGCGGGCGGCCTCGCCGCGTTCGCCGTCGCCCGCTCGCGCTTCGAGAAAACGGCCTTCATCGCGACGGGCGTCATGATCACCGGCATCATTCTGACGGCGGGGTTTTCGATGTTCCCGTTCATCATGCCGTCTTCCTTGGATGCAAAAAGCAGCTTGACCGTCTGGGATTCGACGTCGAGCCGGCTCACGCTCGAGATCATGCTCGTCGCCGTGATCGTCTTCTTGCCGATCGTTCTCGTCTATACGGGATGGGTCTATCGCGTGATGCGCGGCAAAGTCACGCAGGCCGCGCTCGAACAGAACCGTCACACCATGTACTGAAATCGAAGGCGGTGCGCTCAGCGCAGATTTCGACGTTTACTTAGGAGGACGAATCATGTGGTACTTCAGCTGGATTCTCGGTATCGGCGTGGCGCTCGGCTTCGGCATCATCAATGCCATGTGGCTCGAATCGAGAATGGAGAAGGCGCGCGCCGCACAAGAGCGTTGAACGAAAGACGGGCGCCTCCCCTTCGAGAAGCGCCCGTCGTCCCTTCGCTCTACGCTGTCGCGCAGCAACGCTAGCCTAGTCTAGCGTTGCTCAAACCGGTTGCGGCGACGGGCCGCCCGAAGCGGGCAAGCGCGTCGAAAGCTGTTCGGCATAGCGCTGCGCGGCCGATCCGCAAACGATGTGGAACGTATCGGCCGACACCCAGGCGACGTCCAGCGCAGCGAGCCGCTGACGGTCGACGGCGGAAGGATCGCGCACGACGACACGCAGGCGCGTCGATGCAACGGCATCGAGCGAGGCGACGTTCGTTGCGCCGCCGAACACGGCCAGCCAGCGCATCGGGTCGGGATCGAGGGGGCCGCCCGCGGCTGAAGCGTTTTGGCCTTCCGTTGGCTTCGCCGTGGTTGCCGCGGCTGCCGCGGCCGAGCCTCCCGCGATCACGGCCCGCATTTCATCGGCGATCAAGTCGGCTTCCGGACCGATCACCACCTGCACGTTGTGCGCATCGCGCTTGAGCACGCCGCGCGCGCCGGCAGCTTTCAGCGCGGGCTCGGAAATCTTCCCGGCATCGGCAACCGACAAACGCAGGCGCGTCGTGCATGCGTCGACGAGCGTCAGGTTCTGCGCACCGCCCAGCGCTGCAATGTAGCGATCGGCGCGCGAGGTGGCGGCGCCGGCCGTCGGCGCGACGTAGCCGCCGGCCGCGTACGATTCGACTTGCGCTTCGGCCGTCGCGCTCTCGCGGCCCGGCGTAGCCATGTTGAACTTGCGAATGAAAACGCGGAACAGGCCGTAGTAGACGACGCCGTATACGAGCCCGATCGGAATCGCGAGCCAGCCCTTCGTGGAGAGGCCGTAGTTCAGCACGTAGTCGATCGCGCCGGCCGAGAACGTGAAGCCCAAATGCACGCCGAGCGCTTGGCAAATTGCAAGCGACAGGCCGGTCAGCAACGCATGGATCACATAGAGCACGGGGGCGAGGAACATGAAGCTGAACTCGACCGGCTCGGTCACGCCCGTGAGAAACGACGTGAGCGCCATGGAGAACAGCAGGCCGCCGACCAACGCGCGGCGTTCCTTCGGCGCTTCATGGAACATCGCGAGGCACGCAGCCGGCAGGCCGAACATCATGATCGGGAAGAAGCCCGTCATGAACCCGCCCGCGGTGGGATCGCCCGCGAAGAAGCGGTGCAGATCGCCGGTAACCGCCGCGCCGCCGCCCGGGGGCGTGAACGTGCCGAACACGAACCAAGCGAGCGAATTGATGATGTGGTGCAAGCCCGTGACGAGCAGCAACCGGTTCAGCGTGCCATAGACGAACACGCCGAGGGCGCCGGCCGTCGTCAGCCAGTGGCCCGTCGCATCGATCGCGAGCTGCACGGGCTGCCAGACGTAGCCGAACACGATGCCGAGCACCACGCATGCTAGCCCGGTGACGATCGGCACGAACCGCTTCCCGCCGAAGAAGGCGAGGTAATCGGGCAGCTTGATGTCCTTGTACCGGTTATAGAGCATCCCCGCGACGATGCCCGCGATGATGCCCGAGAGCACCCCCATGTTGAGCTTGTCGTTGATGTCCTTCATCACGGCGATTTCGATCAAATACCCGATCGCGCCGGCGAGCGCGGCCACGCCGTTGTTGTCTTTAGCGAAGCCCACCGCCACGCCGATGGCGAACAGCAGCGGCAAGTTGTCGAAGATCGTCCCGCCTGCATCCGCGATCATCTTGATGTTGAGCACGTCGGCCTGACCGAGCCTCAGCAAGATGCCCGCGACGGGCAATACCGCAATCGGCAGCATCAGCGCCCGCCCTAGGCGCTGCACCTTTAGGAATGGGTTCGCATCCATTGAATCCTCCAGTTGGTCCGTCTCGTCGTTGATGTGGTGTTTCGTCTATCGTCGAAGTGCGATTTCGTCCGTGGAACGACCGGGGAACCCTATTCCAGCGGCCAGATTTCGCGGCTTGCTGCTCTTACCGCCTGGGCCGAGTCGAGCGCGAGCAGATCGTTCGCGCGTTGGCGGCACAGTTGATAATCGAGATTGCGCACGCGCGCTTTGACGCCCGGCACCGCCACGGGGTCCACCGATAGCTCGGTGACGCCCAAGCCCACGAGCAGCGGCACGGCCAGCGGATCGCCCGCGAGCGCGCCGCACACGCCTACCCACTTGCCGTGCTTGGCCGCGCCCTGCGTCGTTTGATCGATCAGCCGCAGCACGGCCGGGTGCAGGCCGTCCGCCTGCGCAGCGAGGTCGGCCTGGCATCGGTCCATCGCGAGCGTGTACTGCGTCAAATCGTTGGTGCCGATCGACAGGAAATCGGCATGGCGCGCCAGTTGATCGGCGAGCAGCGCCGCCGAGGGCACTTCGATCATCACGCCGACTTGGATCGGGTCGGTGCGTCCCAGCTCGTGTGCGAGATCGTCGATGCGTTTGCGCACGCGCACGAGTTCGCCCGCATCCGTGACCATCGGCAACAGGATTCGAACGGACCCGTGAGGCTGAACGGCGATGAGACCGCGCAATTGATCGTCGAGCAGATCGGGACGGACCTGTGCAAGCCGGATCCCACGCAGGCCGAGCGCCGGGTTCGTCTCCTGCGGCAGCGTCAGGTACGGCACTTCTTTGTCGGCGCCGACATCCAGCGTACGGATGATCGCCGTGCGCCCTTGCAGCGCGTCGACGATCGCCTGATAGCTCTGGCGGTGTTCGTCGGCCGAAGGCGCCGACTCGCGGTGAATGAACAACAGTTCGGTGCGAAGCAAGCCCACCGCGTCGGCGCCGTTTTCGGTCGCGGTGCGCGCATCGTCGATCGTCGCGATGTTCGCCGCAACTTCGATCGCGCGGCCGTCGCGCGTCGCCGCCGCTTGCGCGGACGTGCGGCGGTTCGCTTCGCGCACGCCGGCCAGGCGGTCGCGTTCGAGGCGCGCGCGTTCGACGTCGAGTTGCGTCGGAGCATATTCGAGCCGGCCCGCGCTCGCGTCGACCACCACCTGCGTCCCTTCGGGAATCGCATGCAAGGCATCGCCTACGGCCACGAGCGCGGGGATGCCGAGCTGACGCGCGATGATCGCCGCGTGCGATGTGGCGCCGCCGGCGGCCATCACGAGCGCGCTCACGCGAGCGCGGTCGAGCGAGGACAGATCCGACGGCGTGAACTCGTTGGCAGCGAGAATCGCCTCTTCCGGCAGCGAGCGCGCCGCCGGGTTCGTATGGCCGAGCGCGCGCAGCACACGCTTCTCGATATCGCGCAGATCGGCGGCGCGTTCGGCCAGCAACATGTCCTCGACGTGCGCGAGGACGGCGATTTGTGCGCGAATCGCCTCGCGCCAAGCGAAGCCCGCACTCTTGCCGAGGCTAATCAGGTCGCGCGCTGCGTCGACGAGGGTCGGGTCTTCGAGCAAGACGCGGTGCACGGCGAAGATCCCGGCCTCGCCCACAGCGCCGCGTGCCGACGCATCGCGCACGGTCGCGTTCAGTTCTTGGTCGACGACGGCGAGCGCTCGATCGAGCAGGCGGCTTTCCGCCGCGGGCGTGCCGCTCGCCCGTTCGGGCGGCGCCAGGTCGGCGTCGTCCCACCGCACGAGCTTGCCCACGGCAATGCCCGGCGCGGCGCACACGCCCGCGAGCGTGTTCGGATCGAGCGGGATGCCGGTAGGCCGGGCAATCGGTGCGGGCGAGCGCATGCGTGCCGGGGTTTCCTCGAGCTCGCCATGCACTTCGCGCAGCAGCTCGCGCGCCACCGCGTCGACCGCGCGCGCCGCATCGGGGCCCGTGCCGACGAGCTCGACGCCCGCCCCTTCGGCGGCGCCGAGCCCGAGCAGGCCGACGACGCTTTCGACGTTCGCGCGCCGGCCGTCGTGATGGACCTCGACGCGTGCTTGCAAGCCGCGCACGGCCTCTCTCGCGCGCGCCGCGGGCCGCGCGTGCAAGCCGCCGGCTTGCGTGAGCACGATCGTGCGGCTCGCTTGCGCTTCGAGTTCGTCGGCGGACGTACCCGCTTCGCGCGCCGCCCCTTTCGCGCGCAATACGAGGAGCGGGCTTTCGCCCGCGGTCACGCGGCCCGATGCGCGCTCGATCACGTCGAAGGCGTCGGAGTTTGCGACCGCGATCACCGACACGAGGCTGGGCGCCTTCGTGACGATTTCGTCTTGATCGAATTCGATGAGCACATCGCCCGCGCGCACATACGCGCCTTGCTCGACTTTGGCCGCAAACCCGGCGCCGCCGAGCTCGACCGTGTCGATGCCGATATGCAGCAGGATTTCGGCGCCTTCGCGCGTCTGCAGCGTCACGGCATGGCCCGTCCGCGCGAGATGCGTCACGACGCCGTCGCACGGCGCGACGAGACGGCCGTCGAGCGGATCGATCGCGATGCCGTCGCCGAACATGCCTCCGGCGAAAACCGGATCGGGCACGTCGGTGAGCGGGACGACCGGGCCGGTCAGCGGCGCGAGCAGAATGACCTTGTCCGGGGACTGATTCATTAATCGGGACTCCTCAGCACGTTCCATCCGCATCTCTCGCTCAGTAGGTTTCGGTGATCTTGTTCAGATGGCGCGGCGAATCGGGGTCGCGGCCGCGCGCGGCCGCGAGTTCCGCGGCCATGACGTAGAAGGTTTGGATGGCCGCGATCGGATCGAGGGCCGCATGACGGCTCGGCGCGAGCGCGAGTTGCGCGTCGCTCACGTCGTCGGGCGCGGCCAGCAGCACGCGTGCGCCGCGCGCGCGCATGTCGGCCGCGAGCCGGATCAGCCCCTCCTGCTCCGGACCGCGTGGCGCAAAGACGAGCAGCGGGTAGTCCCGATCGATGAGCTCCATCGGCCCGTGGCGGACTTCGGCGCTCGAGAACGCTTCAGCTTGAATGCCCGACGTCTCCTTCAGCTTGAGCGCGGCTTCCTGCGCAATCGCGAGCCCGAGACCGCGACCGATCACGATCATGCGCTCGACGCCGCGCAACGTATCGACGGCGTGTGACCAGTCGAGCGCCGCGGCAGCGCGCAGCGTATCGGGCAACGCACGCAGCGCGTCGAGCAGCACGGGGTCGCGCTGCCAATACGCCACGAGCTGCGCCGAAATCGACAACATCGCGATGTAGCTCTTCGTAGCGGCGACCGAACGCTCCGGGCCCGCGAGCAGCGGCAACTGCCACTCGCAAGCATCGGCCAGCGGCGAATCGGGGGCGTTGACGGCGCTGACCGTTTGCGCGCCCGCGGCGCGCAGCGCCGTCATGGTGTCGACGAGATCGGGGCTTCGACCCGATTGCGAAAACGCGATGGCAAGCTCGTCTTCCACGCGCAGCGGCGCCGCTTGCAGCGTCGCGATGGACATCGGCAGCGACGCGACGGGCAGGCCGATGCGGCTCATCGCCAGGCTCGCGAAATAGCTTGCGGCGTGGTCGGAGCTGCCGCGCGCGACGGTGAGTGCGACATGGCGCGGCTTCGCGGCCAGCGCGGCAGCCAATTGCTCGACGCGCGCGCTGTCGCCGCACTGCGCTTCTACGACGGCGCTCGCAGCGAGCGCCTCTTTAAGCATATTCGACAATCTGCTCCCCTTCGACGTAGGTCGCCGCCAGCGTGAGGTCGCGTTCGAGCACGACCGCATCGGCCCAGGCGCCGCGCGCGAGACGGCCGCGATCTTCGATGCCGAGGTAGTCGGCGGCGTAGCGCGACATGCGATTGGACACGTCGGCGATCGGCAGACCGAGCGAGACGAGATTGCGAAGCGCCTCGTCCATCGTCAGCGTGCTCCCGGCCAGCGTACCGTCGGCAAGACGAACGCCGCCGAGGCACTTCGTCACGTGCTGGCTGCCGAGGCGGTATTCGCCGTCGGGCATGCCCGTCGCCGACGTGCTGTCGGTCACCACATACAGGCGCGGAATCGCGCGCAGCGCGGCCCGAATGGCGCCGGGATGAACGTGCAGCAAATCGGGAATGATCTCGGCGAATTCGGCATGGGCGAACGCGGCGCCGACGAGCCCGGGGTTCCGATGGTGCATCGGCGACATCGCATTGAACAAATGCGTGAAGCCGCAAGCGCCGTGCTTGAGCGCAGTCACGGCGTCGTCGTAGGTGGCGAGCGAGTGACCGAGTTGCACGCGCACCCCGCGCGCGACCATCTCCGAAATGATCTCCATGTGTCCCGCGATCTCGGGTGCCAGCGTGACGACGCGGATCGGCGCGATGGATAGGTACTTCAGCACTTCGTCGAGCACGGCCGAGACGGCCGCGTCGGGCTGCGCACCGAGCTTGCCCGGGTTGATATAGGGCCCTTCCAAGTGCACGCCGAGCACGCGGGCGCCGCCCGGCGTGCGCGTGCGCGTCACTTCGCCCAGCTCGGCCACGACTGCCATCAGTTCGTCACGCGGCGCTGTCATCGTCGTCGCAAGCAGGCTCGTCGTGCCGTGTCGCGCGTGCGTGCGCGCGATAGTCTCGATAGCGTCGCCCGCTTCCATGACATCGGCGCCGCCGCCGCCGTGCACGTGCAAATCGATGAAGCCAGGCAGGATGTACGGCTCGCCGTTCGTGGAAGGATCCGCCGCCACACCTTCGAGCGCGGTGACGCGCCCGTTTTCGTGGTGCAACGTGCCGCGAATCCAACCGTCCGGCGTAAGAATGTTTCCGTTCAGCATGGGATTGCTATCTCAATAAAGCTCGAGCGCGCGAACGATGCGCTCGATGGTTAGCGGTGCGCCGAATGCGCCGCGCGAGCGGGTACGCGTGTTCGTGGTAGGGCGATGAAATTGGAGCCCATTATATAACCAGAATAGTACCAGTCAATTTCAGCTACGCGCGGCCGGAAGATAGACTCGAGGCCTTATCCGACAAGCATTTGCGGGAAATCATCGGCTGTACGGCCCCTGCGGCCCGGCATCGGGACTTACCCGAGGTGCATACCTGCGACGGCCGTCGCTGCTTGCCGCGAGGATCGATCCGGCTGATGAAATACCGGTTTAATACCACCGTATTCATCCGACGAAACTTGTTTGTTGACGACGATCCCATATAGTTCTGGTTAATTTAGACGATACGGTGACGAACCGGAGAACGCCTGCATTGACCGACCCTACCTTGCTGCGCCGCGCGGAAGCGGTGCGCTATTTCAATCGTTTCTATACGCAGCACATCGGCGTGCTGCATGAGTTCCTGCAGAAGAGTCCGTACTCATTGACGGAAGTGCGCGTGCTGCGCGAGCTTGCGCTCGGCTCCGCCTCTACCGCGACCGAGCTCGCGCGTACGCTGGGGCTTGATAGCGGGTATCTCAGCCGCTTGCTCGCGAGCTTCGAGCGCCAGCAATTGATCACGCGAAGGCAATCGGAAACCGACGCACGCCAGTCGCTGCTCGCGCTCACGCCTGCCGGGCGCGCGGCGTATGCGCCGCTCGAAGTGGCGGCCATCGAAGAGGTGTGTGCCGTATTGAGCGCGTTGTCGCCGTCGGGGCAGGAGCAGCTGATCGGCGCCATGCGTGTCATCGAGCGGCTGCTCGAGCGCAAGCGGCCGGCGGCGCCGGTCTTGCTGCGCGCGCCGAGGCCTGGCGATTACGGCTGGCTCGTTCATCGCCAAGCGTTGCTCTTTAGCGCGGAGTATGGCTCCGATGCGGGATTCGAGGCGTTCGCAACGCAGGAGATGGCCGAGTTTTCGCGTCAGCGCGACCGCGAGCGCGCCGCCTGCTGGATCGCGGAGCAGCACGAGACGGTGGTCGGGGCGGCCTTCGTCGCTCCGCTATCGGAATGCATGGGCCGTATGCGGCTGCTTTATGTCGAACCGGGATCGCGCGGCGCCGGGATCGGCACGCTGCTGGTCGCGCAGTGCATCGGCTTTGCGCAGCGCGCGGGCTACGAGAGGCTCACGCTGACGACATGCGGCGTGCTCAACGACGGACGCCGAATATTCGAGCGCGCCGGGTTCACGTGCGTAGCGACGGAACCCGAGCAGCGCTTCGGACGCAATCTGATCGCTCAGACGTGGGAGAGGAAGGTGTGAGGGATGTATCGCCGATCAGAACGACGGCACCATCGCGCCCTTGAACTGCGTGTTGATGTAATCACGCACTTGCTGCGAGTGATAGGCCGCCACGAGCTTTTTCACCCACGGCTTGTCCTTGTCCTGAGCACGCACGGCGATCAAGTTCGCATACGGGCTATGCACGTCTTCGCGCGCGATCGCATCCTTCGTCGGCTGCAGGCCCGCCGCCAGCGCATAGTTCGTGTTGACGACGGCCGCATCGACATCGCTAAGCGAACGCGGCAATTGCGCGGCATCGAGTTCGAGCAGCTTCAGCTTCTTCGGATTGTCGGCAATATCGAGCGGCGTCGCATTGCTCCCGTTGACGCCGGCGCCCGCCTTCAGCTTCACGAGACCTTGCGCCTGCAACAGCAGCAACGCGCGATTTTCGTTCGACGGGTCGTTAGGGATCGCGACCTTCGCGCCTTGCTGCAGATCCTTCACGGCTTTCAGCTTCTTCGAATAAATGCCGATCGGGGAAATATAAGTCAGCCCCGCCGTGACGAGCTTATAGCCGCGCTGCTTGATCTGACTGTCGAGATACGGCTGATGCTGAAACGCATTCGCGTCGAGATCGCCCGCATCGAGTGCGGCATTGGGCTGCACATAATCGTTGAACGTGACGATCTTCACGTCGAGCCCTTCGCTCTTTGCGACCTTTTGAACGACGGCCCACGTTTGTTCGTCAGGCCCAGCGATCGTACCGACTTTGACGACTTGGTTTTCGGCATGTGCGAACGAGCCGATGGACATTGCAGCGGCTGCAGCGACGGACGAGAGGAGCGTGAGAAGCGTTTTTCGTTGCATGGATTCTCGCTTTCTTTATTAGAGGAGTGAGGAAGACCATGCGATGGTGTCACAGCCCCGTCGCGAAGGGAAATACGTTGATGGCATATCGATATACCGCGCGAGCGCGCGGCTCGCGTCGATAGGAAGTTATTTAGAAGTCCGAACTAAATGAGTTTCGATTCCATACCGACGACTCGTCGCGACTGCTCAGTCGAGCAGCAACTTCAGATCGTGGACCCAGGGCTGCGCACCCTGCCCATCGCGCGCGAACAATCGCAGCGTGCCCGAGGGATCGAATACATAGCTCGCGGCAGTATGGTTCATCGTGTAGCTGTCGGGCGTTTTGCCAGGCACTTTCGCGTAATAGACGCGGAAATCCTTTGCGACTTTCGCCAGTTGCGCGTCGGTCGGACGCAAGCCGACGAAGGAAGGATCGAACGCATGCACGTATTGCGAAAGCACCTGCGGCGTATCGCGTTCCGGGTCGACCGTGACGAACAGCACCTGCACCCGCTTGGCGTCGGGCCCCAGCTGCTGCAGCGCCTGCGTCAACTCGGCCATCGTCGTGGGGCAGACGTCGGGGCAATGCGTATAGCCGAAGAACAGCACGACGGCCTTGCCCTTGTAATCGGCAAGCGTGCGTAGCTTGCCGCTGGTGTCGGGCATCGAGAAATCAGTGCCGAACTGCTTGTTTCCGGTCAAATCGAGGTTTTGAAACGCCGGCTCGCTCTTTCCGCACCCTGCGAGAAACAACGCGCCGCCAACGACACAAGCGGCGAGACATGCGCGCGTCACGCGCGCCAGGGAGTGCTTGATCATGTGGGACATCAAGCGCCGATCAGGGCGCGCGCGTAGTGATCGACGAGCAGCGCGGCAAACAGCAACGACAAATAGACGATCGAGTAGCGGAATGTCTTGCGCGCGAGCGCATCGGAATACTCACGGTAGATCTTCCATGCATAACCGAGGAAGATCGCGCCGAGCAGCACGGCCGACACGACGTAGACGACGCCGCTCATGCCCGACACGAACGGCATCAGCGTGACCGCGAACAAAATCACGGTGTAGAGAAAGATATGCAGACGCGTGTACTGTTCGCCGTGCGTGTTGGGCAGCATCGGCAGCCCCGCGTTCTCGTAGTCCTTGCGGCGATACAGTGCCAGCGCCCAAAAATGCGGCGGCGTCCAAACGAAGATGATGAGCACGAGGATCCAGGCGTCGCCGGGCACCGCGCCCGTGACCGCGGCCCAGCCCAGCGCCGGCGGCATCGCCCCCGAAGCGCCGCCGATGACGATGTTCTGCGGCGTGGCAGGCTTGAGCAGCAGCGTATAGACGACGGCATAGCCGACGAACGTCGCGAACGTGAGCCACATCGTCAACGGGTTCGTGAACGTGTAGAGCGTCCACATGCCGAGCCCGCCGAGCACCGCCGAAAACAACAGGATTTGTGTCGTCGTGATTTCGCCGCGCGCCGACGGACGCCACGCCGTACGGCGCATCATCGCGTCGATCTTTTGCTCGACGAGGCAGTTGATGGCGAAGGCGGCGCCGGCAGTCAACCAAATGCCGATCGTGCCGCCGATCAGCGCCTTCCAAGGCACCATGCCCGGCGTCGACAAGAACATGCCGATGACCGCGCAGAAGACGGCGAGCTGCGTCACACGAGGCTTCGTGAGCGCGAGGTATTGGGAGATTCGGGAGCCGGGGTGGCGAGCTAGTGTCGTGCTTTCCATGGGATCACGCGGGTGCGGCCTCGCGCGGCGAAACGGCGGCGCGGGCAAGTCGGCTGGAAGCGGTTCGAAAGTTTAGCATAACGACGAGCAGCAGCAGGACGGCCGCCCCCCCGTTATGTGCGACGGCGATCGGCAGCGGCCATTGCAGCACGATATTCGACAGGCCCGTGGCGAACTGCAGGGCCAGTACGATCAAGACGCCCGTCGCGGGACGCCGCAGCGATTCGAAGCGGCGCATCTTCCAGGCAAGCGCCGCCAAGTAGGCGATGACGACGGCCGCGAACGTGCGGTGCGTCCAATGGATCGCCACCAAGGCATCTTGCGTGATGACCTCGCCGTCACCCGTCATACCGAGCGCACGCCACAGGTGAAAGCCTTGCGAGAAATTCATCGGCGGTACCCATTGGCCGTTGCAGGTCGGAAAATCCGTACAAGCGAGGACAGCATAATTCGTGCTCACCCAGCCGCCGAGCGCGAGCTGAACGACGAGCAGCACGAGCCCGGCGAGCGCCGCCGCGCGATAACGGGCGATCTCGGGCTCGTAGGCCGGAATGGGCGTGAGGCGCGCGGCGAACCACGCGAGCGCGCCGAGCAGCGTGAGGCCGAGCAGCAGATGCGTCGTCACGATCACGGGTTGCAGCTTCATCGTCACCGTCCATGCGCCGAATATGCCCTGCACGACGATGAGCATCAGCAAGGACGTGGGCCACCACGGCGAAACGGCAGACGCTTTTCGCTTGAGGCGTGTAATCCAGGCACTCGCCGTCTGGGCGATGATCAGCACGCCGATCGCCATGGCGAAATAACGATGAATCATCTCGATCCACGCCTTGACCATGCTCACGGGGCCACTCGGCATGGCGGCATGCGCGGCCGCGATCTGCGCGTGCGCAAGAAACGGCGAGGACGTGCCGTAGCAGCCGGGCCAATCGGGACAGCCGAGTCCCGAATCGGTCAGACGCGTGAAGCCGCCGAACATGATCAGATCGAGCGTGAGGAACGTCGTGACCCAGACGAGCTTACGGAACTTGTCGTCGCTGGCCTTGATCCAGACATAACTCAGCGGAAGCAGCGCGATGCATAACCCCGTCGCGCCCAATTGCAGCAAAAACATCGATGACCTCCAACCTATCGGCCGCGCTCGTCAGCCGATACTCGACCACTTCAACAACTTCGTGATGTCGCGCTTGATCTTGCTCGGGTCCGGCTGCTTCGGAAACCGCATCATCAGGTTCCCGTTCGGATCGACGAGATAGATGTGATCGGTATCCGCCGTGCCTGGCTCCGCGGGTAGCCAGGCCGTCAGCGCAGCCGGGTCGGCGATCAGCTTGAGCGTGTCCGGATAGGCGCGCGCGATGGCGTCCGGCACGGCTTGCGCGTCGGTGCGCAGCCAAACGGTCACGAGGCGTTCGCGTTCGCCCGCTTGCGTCGCACGGACCTGCCGCATGAAATACAGCTTCGTCGCACAGGCCTCGCCGCACGCGCTGCCATCCACGCTGATCATCAGCCAGCGCCCGCGCAACGACGCGAGCGGGATGGTCTTGCCCGATTCGTCCCTGACGAGGAGCGCCTCGGAAATCGGCCGCTGCGGTTCGATCAAGGTGCCGTAGTTCGTCGATCCGCCCTTCGGCTTGAAGACGTAGTAGGTCAGATACGAGGCGATGACGGGCGCGGCGCAGACGAGCGCGATCAGCAGCACCATCCATCGGCCGCGTTGCCACGAGCCGCGCGCGGGCGCGGGGGGCGATGCGGGCGCGGGCGATGCGCCGCGGCCCTTGCCGGCTGCGCCGGCGCCTGCGTTGCGATCGCGTGAACGTTCGGGTGACATCGGCAAACTGTTTCCCTCTCAAATGTCTTTCTTGGCGGCGCGCCGGGCTGCATACAGCCCGAAGCCCAAGGCCGCCGCCGCCATGCCCCACCACTGGAGCATATAACCGTAGTTGCGCTCGACGCCCATCGTCGGCGCCGGCCAATCGCGCACGAGCGAGTCGTTTGCGGCGCTGGTCTGATCTATCACGAACGGCTGCAGCGAAAGGCCCGTTTCCCTAGCGAATTCGGCGACGTCCAGGTTTTGGCGAATTTGCTGATGCGCGGCCGAGCCGCCTTCGCCGAGCTCGAAAGCACGCGACGCATTTGCGCGCGCGATCCCCTCCACCGTGACGTCGCCCGACGGCGTGGCGTACGGTGCGATCGCCGTACGCACGTCGGCATTGCGCGGCAGCCATCCACGATTGACGAGGACGTAGCCGCCGCCGGCGAGCTGCAGCGGCATGACGACGTAAAAGCCGGGGCGGTCCTGATAGGGGCGGTTGTCCAGATAAACGACATGCTCCGGCATGAAGCGGCCGACAGCCCGCACCCGATGATATTCGATCGACGAGAGCGGGACCGGCTGCGGCCCGATCGTCTGCGCGGGCGCATGCTCGTATCGCTCGATTTGCGCCTGCAAGGCTTCCTTCTGATGCGCGCGATCGCGCTGCCAAAAACCCAGCCGGATCGTCACGGCCATGACGAGCAGAATCAGCAACGCGGGGACGAGACGAATCTTCATGCGCTGCGCTCGAAGGCCGCTTGCTCGACGTGCTCCGGTGCGATAATTGCGTCGGTTGCTTTACGTCGATTTTGAATATCGGTTGGTTCCATGCACATTTTCGTTGCCGTCGCTTTCATCCTCATCATCGCCAGTATGGTGTCGGCCCTGTATTTCATGATGCACGACCGCGGCAGAACGAAGCGGATGGTCTGGTCGCTCGCCACGCGCGTGGGGCTTTCGATCTCGCTTTTCCTGCTGCTCTGGCTCGCGCATTGGCTCGGCTGGATTCAATACAGCCACGTTCCGCTAGGACGCTGAGCGCTCGCCAGGCGCTCTTTCTCCCATCTTTCAGGCCACGCCGCCCGCTTCGCGTCGCTTCCGGCCACCTCATCGCTGCGACACGTTGCCGCAGCTTTTCCGCTAGAAAGACAAACGCCGCCTCGATGAACTCGTAGGCGGCGCACTCGTGCTTGCTGTTCGCAGCGGCATCGCGCCGGTCGCGCGACACTGTTGCTTGCCCGCCCGCCCCGCTTCGCGCAAGACGGGCCTTTTCGTGCATTACAGCCAGTAAACGACGACGTACAGGCCCAGCCAGACGACGTCGACGAAGTGCCAGTACCACGCGGCGCCTTCGAACGCGAAGTGGTGATCCGCCGTGAAGTGCCCGCGGATCAATCGCACGAGCACCACCGACAACATCGTGCCGCCGAGGAACACGTGGAACCCGTGGAAGCCCGTCAGCAAGAAGAACGTCGAGCCGTACACGCCAGAGGACAGCGTCAGGTTCAGCTCGTTGTATGCGTGGATGTACTCGAAAGCCTGCATGAACAAGAAGCACAGACCCAATGCAACGGTCGCGGCCAACCAGGCGATCGCCTTCTTCCGGTGATCGTCGCGCAATGCGTGGTGCGAGACGGTGAGCGTCGCGCCCGAGCTCAAGAGCAACGCCGTGTTGATCGTCGGCACGGGCCACGGAACCATCGCCTTGAAGTGGCCGGCGAGCGCAGCGGGACCTTCGTTCGGCCACACGGCTGTGAAGTCGGGCCAAATCAGCTTGTAATCGAGGCTGCCCAGCTCATGCAGCGCAATCTGGCGCGCATAGAACAACGCGCCGAAGAACGCACCGAAGAACATCACTTCCGAGAAGATGAACCAGCTCATGCTCCAGCGGTACGAGGTATCGACGCGCTTGCCGTACATGCCGCTCTCCGATTCGGAGATGGCGTCGCCGAACCAGTGCCAAAGCACGAAGAGCAGCCACAGCAGGCCCGCGAACATCGTATACGGAGCCCACGGCGTGTCGTTGATCCACAGCGCCAGCGACCCGAGCATGACCAAGACGCCGATCGACGCCGTGACCGGGTGCCGAGACGGATTCGGCACGAAGTAATACGGGCTCTCGTTTTGACCGCTCATTGTTGATTCTCCACTTCAGTCCAGTTATGCAGTAATCGACGGTGCGTCGACGCCCCAGAGAAAGTCCGCTCGGGGTTATTTCGCACCGCTTCACTTTTTTGTTGCGTCGTCCGTCTCGCTCGGCGCAGTTCCGCTCGGTTCAACCCACGACCGCATGCACGACCGCGATCAAAACACCGATGAACACGGCCGCGGCGATCAAGCCTGCCGCGATCAGATGCAGCGGATTGAGCTGGGTATCCGCTTCGTGATCGGTGCGGCGGCGCACCCCGAAAAACGACCACATCACCGCCTTCATCGTCCGGGTAAAGCTGCTCTTGCCGCCTGAGGCCATCGCCCTCTCCATCACACTCTCGTTGCCGCGTGCCCCGCGTCGCTCACCAAACGCCGCGCGGGTCGGGCCGCATCGAGCGCGCGGCTCAGTGCGACAGCCACTGCTTTAGAACGGCGCCCAAAAAGAAGACGGCGACGATGGCGATCAGAATCAGGCCGAGCCGCAGGTTGCCCGCGCGCACTTGCGCGGGCGTACGTCTTTTTTGTGGGTGGTTCATCTTCGCTTTCGTTACCGAAGCGGGCGCGGCGCGCCGCGCCCGGCTCTTCTTTCTTTTGCGCCGCGGCTACGGCCCACGCATGCTTTCAAGCAAGCGTAAGCCGACGCGCTGCGACGCATTCGCATTACTCGACCGTCGGCGGGTTCTCGAACGTATGGAACGGAGCCGGGCTCGGCACCGTCCACTCGAGGCCCATCGCGCCGTCCCAAGGCTTGTCGGCGGCTTTTTCGAGCTCGCCGGCGCCGCGATAGGCCGGCAGCACGACGGCAAACAGGAAGTAGACCTGCGCGAGACCGAAGCCGAACGCGCCAATCGACGCCACTTGGTTCCAATCCGTGAACTGCGCCGGATAATCGGCATAGCGACGCGGCATGCCGGCCAGGCCCACGAAGTGCATCGGGAAGAACGTCAAATTGAAGAAGATCATCGACGCCCAGAAGTGGATCTTGCCGCGCGTCTCGTTGTACATCCAGCCCGTCCACTTCGGAGACCAGTAGTACCAGCCCGCAAAGAGCGCGAACAGCGACCCTGCGACGAGCACGTAGTGGAAGTGCGCCACGACGAAGTAAGTGCCGTGGTATTGGATGTCGAGCGGCGCCATGGCGAGCATCAGGCCCGTGAAGCCGCCCATCGTGAACACGAACAGGAAGCCGATCGCGAACAGCATCGGCGTTTCGAACGAGAGCGAGCCGCGCCACATCGTCGCGAGCCAATTGAAGACCTTCACGCCCGTGGGCACCGCGATCAGCATCGTCGCGTACATGAAGAACAGCTGACCCGTGACCGGCATGCCCGTCACGAACATGTGGTGCGCCCACACCATGAACGAGAGAATCGCGATCGACGCCGTGGCGTACACCATCGAGCTATAGCCGAACAGCGCCTTGCGCGAGAACGCCGGGATCACCTGCGACACGATCCCGAACGCCGGCAAGATCATGATGTAGACCTCGGGGTGCCCGAAGAACCAGAAGATGTGCTGGTACATCACCGGATCGCCGCCGCCCGCCGCATTGAAGAACGACGTGCCGAAGTGGCGGTCGAACAGGACCATCGTGATCGCGCCCGCGAGCACGGGCATCACGGCGATCAGCAGATAGGCCGTGATGAGCCACGTCCAAACGAACATCGGCATCTTCATGAGCGTCATGCCCGGCGCGCGCATGTTCAGGATCGTCACGATGATGTTGATCGAACCCATGATCGACGACGCGCCCATGATGTGGACCGCGAAAATCGCGAAGTCCATGCCGGGACCCATCTGCGTCGACAGCGGCGCGTAGAGCGTCCAGCCCGCGGCCGTCGCACCGCCCGGCGCGAAGAACGAGCCGACGAGCAAGCACGCCGCCACCGGCAGCAGCCAGAAGCTGAAGTTGTTCATCCGCGCGAACGCCATATCGGCCGCGCCGATCTGCAGCGGAATCATCCAGTTCGCGAAGCCGACGAAGGCCGGCATGATCGCGCCGAACACCATGATGAGACCGTGCATCGTGGTGAGCTGGTTGAAGAACTCGGGGCGCATGATCTGCAGACCCGGCTCGAACAGCTCCGCCCGGATCATCAACGCCGCGACGCCGCCCGAAAGGAACATCACGAACGAGAACAACAAGTACATCGTCCCGATGTCCTTGTGATTGGTGGCGAACAGCCACCGGCGCCAGCCATGCGGCGTGGCGTGCGCATGGTCGTCGTGGTGGCCATGGCCCGCGGCTACATCGTGTCCGATGCTAGACATGAGAATCTCCTAGAGCAAATAGTGCGGCGACACGTCAAGCCGCCGGCGCGGTGCGGGCAGCGACCGCTTCCGGCTGATTCGTAACAACCCGGCTGGCCGTCACGGCGCGCGGGGCATCGAGCGAGGCCGTCGGGCCGCTCGCCGCGGCCGCACCGCTAGCGGCGGCGCCGCTGGCGGCTGCCGGTGCCGCGGCGCCCGCGTTCAGGTGATCGCCGCCTTCGGGCAGCTTGCCGTTGCGGGCCTCGGCCACCTGCTTCGGCTGCAGGATGTCGCCGGTGTGGTTACCCCACGAGTTGCGCTCGAACGTGATCACCGAAGCGATCTCGACATCGTTGAGCGTCTTGCCCCAGTTCGGCATCGCGTTCTTGCCGTTCAGCACGATGCTGACGTGATTCGCGATCGGGCCATTGACGATCTTGCTGCCGTCGAGCGCCGGGAACGCACCCGCGCCCTTGCCTGTCGGCTGGTGGCAGACCGCGCAGTTCGACTTGTAGACTTCGCCGCCGCGCTGCACGAGCTCGGCCATCGTGTAGGTCTTGTTCGGATCGTCGCTCGCGCCGGCCATCTTCTTCTTTTGGTCGTCGACCCACTTGGCATAGTCGTCGTCGGACAAAACCGTCACGACGACCGGCATGAACGCGTGCTCCTTGCCGCACAACTCCGTGCAGAACCCGCGGAACGTGCCGACCTTCTCGGCCTTGAACCAGGTATCGCGCACGAAGCCCGGAATCGCATCTTGCTTGACGCCGAATGCCGGCACGTACCAAGAGTGAACGACGTCGTTGGCCGTCGTGATGATGCGGATCTTCTTGTTGACCGGCACGACGAGCGGATTGTCGACTTCCTGCAGGTACGTATCGGCAATCGGGGCTTGCCCGTTCACTTCGCTGCGCGGCGTCGTGAGCGTGGAGAAGAAATTGATGCCTTCGCCCGGACCCTTGACGTAGTCATAGGCCCACTTCCACTGGTAGCCCGTGACTTTGATCGTCAAATCGGCGTTGCTCGTGTCCTTCATGGCGACGACCGTTTTAGTGGCCGGCAGCGCCATCAGCACGACGATGACGAACGGCACGATCGTCCAGATGATTTCGACCGTGGTGCTTTCATGGAAATTGGCGGCCTTGTGCCCTTTCGATTTGCGGTGCTTGAAGATCGAATAGAACATCACGCCGAATACGCCGATGAAGATCACCGTGCACAGCAGCAACATCATCATGTGCAGGTGATACAGCTCTTCAGCGATTTTCGTCACGGGCGGCTGGAAATTGATCTCGTTGACGGCGGGGCCGCCCGGACTATCGCCGACTGCCAAGGCGGCATGCGCGCTGAGCAGCCCGCACGACGCCAGCACGCCCATGAGGGCTCGCTTGATTGTTTTCATAGCTTCCTTACCCAAAATTTCCATTCAAACCCTCGCCCCCGCTTGGCGTTCGGCCGATTCGGCTCAACTGCGCCTCGACCTCGCGCCTCAACCGCACGCGCCAAGCGCCGCCCGCAACTCGCTCGCGAACGGCCCGCGCCGGTAATGCGCGAGATGCACGCCGACCACGACCGTTTGCCCGCGCGATACCACCTTGACCGGATCGCGCGGCGACGCACCGTGCTCCACCCGCACCCAACGCGGGTTGAATTCGAAATGCGTCAACCGCTGCGCGCTCACTTGTTCGATCACGAGCCGGTTCGGGTAGAGCCGGATGCGCTCGTAATCGACCGCATGGCGCGCGTAAATCAGAAACGCTGCACCGACCACCAACAACTCGATGCCGGTAAACGGCAAGACCGGCCACGCGCCGCGCATGACGAGCGAACCTGCGATGACCGTCGAAAACAAGGCCAAAGACGCATAGAACAAAACGAACTGCCGCGGCGACACCGAGCAATTACGCTTCATCAGCCAATCTTTGAGGACCGGCTCCTCTTCCGTCCGCAGGGTTGTCGCTGCCACCGCCGTCTCCCGCGCATGCCTTGGGTCACGCCGCGCTCTTCGGGGCCCGTCGCCCCGTGATGTGGGGATCTCCGGGCGACAAACTGACGCATTATAGGCGCGTTCAATGGCATCCACAAGCAAACGGCTATCGGCCGAAAAGCCAAGCGCGACAAGCCTTTGCGCGCTTTTCGCGGCCTTTTTGCGCGCCGTCTCGCTCACTGATTTCGACCATAACCGATCGGGACTTTACGATCCGCGACAAAGCGTCGCAGCCTGCATTTTCTTGTTGCGCAAAACCACCGCGCAGGCATTTCAGCTCGGACGCCGACGCCCGATGTCCTCCACGCGCACGATCGCATGACCGTCCGCCGTCGTCCGAGGCACCGCTTTCCATGCGTGTCCGTAGATCACCTCGAACGTCAGCGCGATCGTGCCGTCCGTGCGCCGCCGCGCCTCGAGCGCTTCCAGCAGCGCGGCGCGCAGGCGTCGGCCGCGGACCGTGCCGAGCGCATCGCTCGCGCCCTGCCGCCGATGCGGGTACGCGCCCCAGCGCCGGACGTCCGCCAGCAGCGACTCGGGCGAGCGGTAGGTGATCGTCAGCGTTTCCTGGTCCATCACCGGAATCTCGAAACCGCTTTCGACGAGCATGTCGCCGAGGTCATGCATATCCACGAAATCGATCACGTGCGCCGCGCCCGGCTCGCCGTGCGTGGCCTCGACTTCAGCGTAGGCGCCGCGCAACTCGCGCAGCGTATCGGGCCCGAGCGTGCTGAACATCAATAGGCCATTCGGCTTGAGCACGCGCTGCCACTCCGGCAGAACCAGGTCGGGTTGCGAGTGCCAGTGCAGCGCCAGGTTCGACCAGACGAATTCGAACGCGCCGTCCGCGAACGGCAATGCGGCGAAGTCGGCCTGCGCCAAGCGCGGCCCGCGCACGCCGAGCGAGCGCTGTAAGGCGGCCGGCAGCAAACGGCGCCATCCCGGATCGCCCACGGCTTGCGGCTGCGCGCGCACGAGCATTGCGTGCGAGAGGTCTACGCCGACGAGCGGCGTTTCGGGAAAACGCTCGCGCAATACAGGCAAATCGTCGCCCAAGCCGCACCCGGCATCGAGCACGCTCGACGGGCTCGCCTTGATATAGTCGAGCCGTTCGCGCATGCGCTGGGCGATCTCGCGCGGCAGGAACGCCACTTCGCCGAACCGTGCTGCGCGACGATCGAAAATGCGCCGCACAAGCCGGGAATCGTAGGCCGGACGGCCGGACTTTGCGGGAGTAAGGGACATGACGGTCGATCGAGCGAGGAGCCCGAAGTATACTCGCTCGCCTCGATCCGTCCAGCTAGGGAGGCACCCGTGGCGCACCTGACGAGCTCACCGGCAACATTGGCCGAAGCTTCGGCGGCCGATGGGCGCATGCGTCGCACTGCCGCGCGGTTAGCGCCGTTCATGCGTGGCATCGCCCGCGTCGTCCTGCCGCGAAAATGCCTGCTTTGCGGCCTATCTTGCGGCGAATTGCCGCAAGGACCCATATGCGGGAACTGCGACGCAGCGTACTGGAACGAGCCGCGGTTGCGCTGCCGCGTCTGCGCCCTGCCGCTTCCGCCCCTGCGGGCTCGCCGCGAGGGAGGCGGGCGGTTTCTTTGCAGCGCCTGCACGCGCACGCCGCCCGCGTTCGACGCGACGCTGGCGTTGGCCGATTACCGCCCGCCGCTCGAGCAACTTGCGCTGGGATTGAAGTTTCATGCGCGGCTGGCGGTCGCTCGGGCGTTCGCTGCGCGGCTTGCCCGCCTGGCCGACGATCACGACGGCGATGCAACGCCGCCCGACATCCTCGCGCCGATGCCGCTGGCCCATGGGCGGCTCGTCGCGCGCGGGTTCAATCAGGCCTGGGAGATCGCGCGCCCGCTAGCGCGCGCATTGGGAACGGCAACCGAGCCCACCTTGATGCGTCGCGTCGTCGATACGGCCCAGCAGTCGCGGCTCGACCGCGATGCGCGCAAACGCAACGTGGCGGCGGCCTTTCGCGTGACGCGGCCCGTGCAAGGCTTGCACGTCGGACTCGTCGACGACGTCATGACTTCCGGCGCGACGCTCGAAGCTGCCGCGCGGACATTGAAAGCGGCGGGCGCTCGGCGCGTAACGAACTTCGTCGCGCTGCGCACGCCACAAGATTGACCTTCGCCGTACTCACATCATGTTCAACGTCGTTCTCGTCGAACCCGAAATTCCGCCGAACACCGGCAACGTCATCCGCCTGTGCGCCAATACGGGCGCACGGCTGCATCTCGTCGAGCCGCTCGGCTTTCCGCTCGACGACGCGAAAATGCGCCGCGCCGGCCTCGATTATCACGAGTACGCGCAGATGCGCGTGCACAAGGATTGGGACGCCCTCATGGCGAGCGAAGCACCCGACCCCGCCCGCATGTTCGCCTTCACGACACGCGGGTCGGGGCGCTTCCACGATCTGGCGTTTTCGCCCGGCGATTGGTTCGTGTTCGGCGCGGAAACGCGCGGGCTACCCGCCGCGCTGCTCGAGCGCTTTCCGAACGCGCAGCGCGTGCGGCTGCCGATGCGCCCCGGCAACCGAAGCATGAACCTCTCGAACACGGTGGCCATCGTCGTGTTCGAGGCGTGGCGCCAGGCAGGCTTCGAAGGCGGCGCCTGACGCCGCGCAAGCTCGGCGTCTTTCGGGTTCGCCGCAGCGGGCGTTCACCGTGCGTCGGTCAAACGCAGGGTTTCGTGTCCGGCGATTCGGCGCGCGCATCGCGACGCAGCAGCGCGTCGACGGCATCGCGCGGCGCCACGCCGTCGAACAACACGGCGCATACCGCCTGCGTGATCGGCACATCCACGCCGTTCGCGCGCGCGATCGCAAGGACCGCTTGCGCGCATCGAACGCCTTCGGCCACATGGCCGAGCGCGCCGAGAATATCGGCGAGCGGGCGGCCCTGCGCGAGTTGCAGCCCGACCGTGCGATTGCGCGACAAGTCGCCCGTCGCCGTGAGAATGAGATCGCCGAGCCCCGTCAGGCCCGTGAAAGTTTCAGCCCGCCCGCCGAGCGCGGCGCCCAGACGGGACATTTCAGCGAGCCCGCGCGTGATCAGCGCGGCCCGCGCGTTCATGCCGAGCGCGAGGCCATCGGCAATGCCCGTGGCGATCGCAAGCACGTTTTTGACCGCGCCGCCCACCTCCACCCCGACGACGTCGTCACCCGTGTAGATGCGCATCGCGCCATGATGGAACGCCGCCAGCGTGCGCTCGCGGCAGGCCGGCGAAGCGCTCGCCACCGTCAGCGCGACCGGCAGCCCCAACGCCACTTCGCGCGCGAAGCTCGGGCCCGACAGCACGCCGTTGCTCGTCTGCTCGGGGAGCTCCGCCGCGACCACCTGATGCGGCAATTGCTGCGAATCGGCCTCGAACCCTTTGCATACCCAGACCAGATGCGCGGGGACGCAGCAGGCATCGTCGCGAATCGCGCGGCAAAGCGCGCGCAACCCGGCGACCGGCGTCGCGACGACGACGAGCGAGGCATCATCCGCCGCATGGGCGAGCGCCTGCGCAAGGCTCGATTCATAGCGCAGCGCGGCCGGCAGCGCGATGCCCCCAAGATAATGCGTGTTCTCGCGCTTCCCGGCGAGCTCGGCCACGAGCGCGGCATCGCGCGCCCACAGCACCGTGTCGTGCCGTAGCGCCAGATGCGCGGCGAGCGCGGTGCCCCACGCCCCCGCGCCAAGTACGGCGACCTTCATAGCCGGCACTGTCTGCGTTCGCTCAATGTTGCGTTGCGCCCGCCGCCTCGCCGTCTTGCTGCGCGCCCATCTGCGCGAGGCGCTGCTCGTAGAGCGCCTGGAAGTTGATTTCGGCCAGATGGATCGGCGGGAAGCCGGCGCGCGTGATCGCATCGGCGATGTTCGAGCGCAGGTACGGGAAGATGATGGTCGGGCACGCGATGCCGACCAACGGGTCGATTTGCTCGGCCGGGATGTTGCGGATATCGAAAATGCCGGCCTGCTTGGCTTCGATCAGGAAAGCGACTTTGTCGCTGACCTTCGCCGTGACCGTGCCCGTCACGACGATCTCGAAAATGCTTTCGGCCAGACGGTCGGCCTTGACGTCGACTTCGACTTCGACCGACGGCATGTCTTGCTCGAGGAAGATCGCCGGCGAGTTGGGCTGCTCGAGCGACAAGTCCTTCAAGTAGACGCGCTGGATGTTGAAGAACGGCTGGTTGTTCTGGTCCGACATGGTGACTCCGTGGATGAATGGCGCCGCGGCGGTAGGCAAAGGCCGCTTGCGTACGGGGGCGCCCGAGGCGTAACTCGGGCGCGTAGCTTGGGGAAAAACCGTGAAGCGAGTTCGGCGAGCGGCCAACCGCGCCCGCGCCGATGCTTGCTTGGTCGGTTGCTTACGTCCGGCCGAGCAGCGGCATCAGTCCGCCCGCTCGATCGAGAGCGGACAGATCGTCATAGCCGCCGACGTGCGTTTCGCCGATGAACACTTGCGGCACGGTGCGACGCCCGGTGCGCGCCATCATCTCTTCGCGGCGAGCCGGGTCCTTGTCGATCAGGATCTTTTCGATCTGCTGAACGCCGCGCGATTTCAACAGGCGTTCGGCCATCTGACAATACGGACACACTTGCGTGCTGTACATGACGACGGAATTCACTCTCGTGCTCCTTTACTTGACGACCGGCATGCCGGCTTGCTGCCAGGCGTTCAGCCCGCCTTGCAGCACGTGGACTTCGGTATAGCCCGCCGCTCGAACGATGTGCGACGCCTTGTTCGACTGCTGCCCCGTCTGGCAGACGAGCAATACCGGCGTAGCCTTATTCTTCGCGATTTGGCCGATCTTTGCTTGAAGCTCCTCGAGGGCCAAGTGACGGGCGGCCGGCAAGTGGCCGGCGGCGAAATCCGTAGCCGTGCGCAGATCGACGACGACGGCGTTGCGGCGATTGATGAGCTGGGTCGCCTCGGCGGTGGACAAGCCCGCCCGGCCGCGCCCGGCTATGACCGGCCAAAGCAGGAGCGCACCTGAAATTACGAGTGCCGCGAGCAGAACGAGGTTGGTGTAATCGGTGAAAAACGTCACGGGAATCCGCCAAAAGTGATTAGGCAATGAACAGGCAATCCGGCCATTATAAAATAACCGTTTGACGCGATGGCGCTCTGCCTTACAGGCAGATTGCGCCGGCGCGACGCGCTTCCTCACTACCGACCGAAAACCTCATGTACAAGCTCGTTCTCATCCGCCACGGCGAATCGACGTGGAACAAGGAAAATCGCTTCACCGGCTGGGTCGACGTCGACCTGACCGAGCAAGGCAACCGCGAGGCCAGCCAGGCGGGCGTTTTGCTCAAGGAAGCGGGCTACACGTTCGATATCGCCTACACGTCGGTGCTCAAGCGCGCCATCCGCACGCTCTGGCACGTGCAGGACCAAATGGATCTCATGTACATCCCCGTCGTTCATTCGTGGCGTCTGAACGAGCGCCACTACGGCGCGCTGGCGGGACTGAACAAGGCCGAAACCGCAGCCAAGTACGGCGACGAGCAGGTGCTCGTATGGCGCCGCAGCTACGATACGCCGCCGCCCGCGCTCGAGCCGACGGATCCGCGCGCGTCGTACGACGATCCGCGCTACGCCAAGGTCCCGCGCGCCGAGCTGCCGCTGACGGAATGCCTGAAGGACACCGTCGCGCGCGTGCTGCCGGTCTGGAACGAGTCGATCGCTCCGGCGCTGAAGGGCGGGAAAAAGGTGCTCATCGCGGCGCACGGCAATTCGCTGCGTGCACTGATCAAATACCTCGACGGCATTTCCGATAGCGACATCGTCGGCCTGAACATCCCCAACGGCGTGCCGCTCGTCTACGAGCTCGACGAAAACCTCAAGCCGATCCGCCACTACTATCTCGGCGACCAAGAGGCCATCGCGAAGGCCCAGGCCGCCGTCGCCAAGCAAGGCAAAGCAGGCTGACGTGCAGCGCCCGCCGGCCGGCCCTACAAGGCTCGGCCGGCGCCGGCCGCCGCCGCCCGCGAACCGATCGCATGGCCGCAGGTCCAACTTCGGCCGGGCCGGTTCCTCCGTTCCGCTTGCCGCGCGCTTTGCGGGCGAACAGTTATACTTGACCGTCCTTCGCCCTCGGCGTTCACATCCCGTTTCCCGATCGCACCCGACTCTATGCGCACGAAACTCAAGAACATCGGCTTGATCGCCGCTGGCCTCGCCACCGGCGTTTTTGCGACGCTGCAATTTTCCGCCGCAGCGCAACAACAAGCCACGGCGCCGCTGCCGCTCGATCAGCTGCGTCTATTTGCCGAGGTGTTCGGGCAGATCAAGCACGACTACGTCGTGCCGGTCGACGACAAAAAGCTGCTGACCGAGGCGATCAAAGGCATGGTGTCGAGCCTCGACCCGCACTCTTCTTATCTCGATAAGACCGACTACCAGGAACTGCAGGAACAGACGAAGGGCCGGTTCGCGGGTCTGGGCATCGAGATTTCGCAGGAAGACGGCCTCATCAAGGTCATTTCGCCGATCGAGGATACCCCGGCATTTCACGCCGGCATTCGTCCGGGCGATTTGATCACGCGCATCAACGACAAGCCCGTGCGCGGCATGACGCTCGACGCGGCCGTCAAGCAGATGCGCGGCGAGCCGGGCACGAAAGTCACGCTCACGATTTTCCGCAAGAGCGACGACCGCACGTTCCCCGTCACCGTCACGCGGGCGATCATCCGTGTGCAGAGCGTGAAGGCGAAGGTGCTCGCCCCCGGCTACGCTTACGTACGCATCACGAGCTTCCAAGAGCGGACGGTTCCCGACCTCGCGGCCAAGCTCGGCGACATCGCGCGCGAACAACCGAATTTGAAGGGGCTCGTGATCGACCTGCGCAACAACGGCGGCGGGCTGCTGCAGAGCGCCGTCGGCGTAGCCGGCGCGTTCTTGCAGCCGAATTCGGTCGTTGTCTCGACGAACGGCCAGATCGCCGATTCGAAGCAGGTTTATCGCGATACGTACGACAACTACCGCTTGCCGTCGTTCGACTCCGACCCGCTCAAGAACTTGCCCGCCGTCTACAAGAGCGTGCCGATGATCGTATTGACGAACGCCTATTCGGCATCGGCTTCCGAGATCGTCGCGGGCGCGCTGCAGGACCAGCATCGTGCGCTGATCATGGGCAAGACCACCTTCGGCAAGGGTTCGGTGCAGACGGTTCGGCCTTTGACGTCGGACACGGCCCTGCGCCTGACGACGGCCTACTACTACACGCCGAGCGGCCGCTCGATTCAGAACAAGGGCATTCGCCCCGATATCGCGGTCGACCAGTACGCCGAGGGCGATCCGGACGACGCGCTCGTCACGCGCGAGGTCGATTACTCGAATCACCTTGCGAACAAGCAGGACCCGAACGAGAAGAAGGAGCAAGAGCAGCGCGAGAAGGATCGTCTGCAGCAACTGCAGCAGCTCGAAGAGGAAAACGATAAGAAAACGCCCGAGCAACGCGCGAAGGATCGCGAGCGCAAGCCGGTCGAATTCGGTTCGGCCAACGATTTCATGCTCCAGCAAGCGTTGAACAAGCTCGAAGGCAAGCAGGTGCAGTTGTCGAAGTCGATCACGGAGCGCAAGCTCGCAGAGAGCAAGCCGCCGCGCTCGGCTTCGGCGCCTGTCGCCGTCAAGCCGCCCGCTTCGCCCGTGCCTGCCGCTTCCGCGCCGACCAAGTAATCCCGCCGCACCCGGCAGCCCTCGCCCCGCCCCCATTCGCTCGGCCTTCCGCGCGACCGGGGGCGCGTAGGTGAAGGCGCCGCCTTTCGGCGCCAACGCACGCGTTCTTTTCCTTGCGCGCCGCCATGAACGACGATCAACTTCTCCGCTATTCCCGTCATATCCTCGTCGACGAAATCGGCATCGAGGCGCAGCAGCGCTTTCTCGATGCGCATGCAATCGTCGTCGGCGCCGGCGGCCTCGGCTCGCCGGCCGCCATGTACCTCGCGGCAGCCGGCGTCGGCAGGTTGACGCTCGTCGATGCCGACTCGGTCGATCTGACGAACCTGCAGCGGCAGATCCTGCACGTGACGGCTTCGGTCGGGCGGAAAAAGGTCGAATCGGGCCGGGACGCGATCGAGCGGTTGAACCCGGAGGTTCGCGTGCACGCCGTCGACCAGCGGGTCGACGATGCTTGGCTGGATGTCAACGTCCCTGCCGCCACGGTCGTGCTCGACTGCACCGACAACTTCGCGACGCGCCATGCGATCAATCGGGCATGCGTGAAGCATGGCGTTCCGCTCGTTTCCGGCGCCGCCCTACGCTTCGACGGGCAAATCAGCACGTTCGATTTCCGAGACGAAACGTCCCCGTGCTACGCCTGTGTCTTCCCCGAGGATCAACCGTTCGAGGAAGTCGCCTGCTCGACGATGGGCGTGTTTGCGCCGACGGTCGGCATCATCGGCACGATGCAGGCTGCCGAAGCGCTGCGCGTGATCGGCGGCATCGGCCAGCCCCTGACGGGCCGGCTCATGATGCTCGATTCGCTGCGGATGGAATGGACGACGATGAAGATCGCGCGCCAGCGAGAATGCCCTGTGTGCGGAGCCGGGGGCTCGAGCTGAGCTCGCCCCGAGCCTCTACCCAAGCACGCCCTATGCTCAACCCGAGCTCAAGCCTGCGACAAGCACCGTAGCGCAGACTGCACTTCTTCAGGCTCGAATGCGGCCAGAACGTCGGCCGCGGGCTTTTCCAACGCCGCCAGGTTGGCGCGCAAGATCTCTTGCTTTACGACCAGCAATTGGCTCGGGTGCATCGAGAACTCGGTGAGTCCCATGCCGAGCAGCAGACGCGTGAGCTGCGGATCGCCCGCCATTTCCCCGCAGACCGACACCGGCACGCCGGCGCGCTTGGCTTCGCGCAGCGTGAATGCAATCAGATGCAGCACGGCCGGGTGCAGCGGATCGTACAAGTGCGCGACTGCGTTGTCCGCGCGATCGATCGCCAGCGTGTACTGAATCAAATCGTTCGTGCCGATCGACAGAAAATCGACGCGCTTCAAGAACAGCGGCAGCGCGATCGCGGCGGCCGGGATCTCGATCATCGCGCCGATTCGTACACCCGGGTCGTACGGCAGGCCGGCGTCGTCGAGCTGGCGCTTGGCCTCGCGAATGAGGTCGAGGGTTTGGTCGATCTCCTGCGCATGCGCCAGCATCGGCACGAGGATTTTGACTTGGCCGAACGCCGACGCCCGCAAGATCGCGCGCAATTGCGTGAGGAACATCTGCGGTTCGGACAAGCTCCAGCGAATCGCACGCAGACCAAGCGCGGGATTGGGCGCGCTCTCGTAACCGTCGGCGCCGATCGCATCGAGCGGCTTGTCGGCGCCCACGTCGATCGTGCGAATCGTCACGGGCAAGCCGCCCATGAGTTCGACCGCGCGCTTATAGGCTTCGAATTGCTCGTCTTCCTCGGGCAACCGATCCTTGTGATTCATGAAGAGGAATTCGGTGCGAAACAGGCCGACGCCGACGGCGCCGGCTTCCACGGCCGAACGCGCATCCTCGGGCAACTCGATGTTGGCCAGCAATGAGATCTTCGTGCCGCACAGCGTTTGCGTGGGCGAGAATTTGAGCCGCTGCAGCTTCTTTTGCTCCAGCAGCTTTTCGCTTTGCCGGTACGAATATTCCTCGAGCACGATGGGCGCAGGATCGACGATGACGATGCCGCGGTCGCCGTCCACGATGATCAAGTCGTCCTGGCGGATCAGCGCGCTCGCGTGCTGCACGCCCACGGCAGCGGGAATGCCGAGGCTGCGCGCGACGATCGCCGTGTGCGAGGTGCGCCCGCCCAAGTCCGTCACGAACCCTTGGAACGTTTGGGTCTTGAACTGCAGCATGTCGGCCGGCGAGATGTCGTGCGCGACGACGATCATGTCGTCGCCCGCTTGGACAACCGCTCCATCGACGAGCGCAGCCGCCGACGGCCCACCCGCGAGCGCCTTCAAGATGCGTTCGACGACTTGCTGCACGTCGGCCTTGCGCTCGCGCAGGTATTCGTCCTCGATGTCGTCGAAGTGGCGAGAGAGCCGCTCCAATTGCTCGGTCAGCGCCCATTCGACGTTGTAGCGCCGCGTGCGAATGAGGTCCATCGTTTCTTGGACGAGCATGGCGTCGTTGAGGATCATCGAGTGGACGTTGATGAACGCCCCGACTTCGCTCGGCGCATCGGCCGAAAGATCTTCGCTCAAACGATCGAGCTCGTTCTGGACGCCTTTGAGCGCGGCTCGAAAGCGTTCGATCTCGCCTTCGATCTGCGGCGGCTCGACCAAATAGTGGTCGACGTCCAGCGCTGCAGGCGCGATGAGATAGGCTCGCCCGATCGCGATGCCGCGTGAAACCGGAATTCCATGCAGCGAGAACGACACGCCCACCTCCTCGAGTGATGTGATGCCGCGGGAAATACCGCTGCACTGGGTGTATGACCCTAACCTGAGATTATAGATTCCACCGGTGTCCGCTGACTGCGTGCGGCGCAGCATCGCGGGACGGCACGGGCGGAAGCGAAGAGACGAATACCGCAGCGATACCGGCGCCCCCTGCCCTGTGCCGTAGAAGCCAAGCTCCGCGACTTACGAGGCGAACGGCAAGTGCGACAGGCAAAGAAAACGCCGCGGCAAGCCGCGGCGCGTCGGTCTCGTCGGCAGCGCGCCGTTGCGGGCGCGTGCCTCGCTGCGGCGATTATTGCCCTTCGCCGAATTTATCGGCGATGAGCTTGAGCAGCGCGTCCATGGCGTCCTGCTCGTCGGGGCCTTCGGTTTCGATGGTTACCGTGCTGCCGATCCCCGCAGCCAGCATCATCACGCCCATGATGCTTTTTGCGTTGATGCGGCGCCCGTTGCGCGTCATCCATATTTCCGCTTGAAAGTTGCCGGCAAGCTGCGTGAGCTTGGCCGAGGCACGTGCATGCAAACCCAGTTTATTGACGATCGTCGTATCTTTTTGAAGCATGTGGTGCTCGTCCTGAAAAGCGAAAAGAGGAGGCGAAAATCAGTGCTCGGCGCGGGCCGCGCTTGGCGGCGGCGCTTCAGTATCGGCCGTGGCCGCGCTCGTGCTCGCCCCCGCGCACGGCGCGACGATCGGCACGCCCGGCGCGTCGCACCCTGCGTCCCCGGCGCTCTTGCCCGCTTCCGCCGATGCGACGAGCGGCCCGATCGCATGAACGCCCTTGGCTGCGCCGGCGAGCGCCTTTTCGACGAGGGTGTCGAGTTCGCACGCGCGATAGCAGACGCCGCGCACGAGCATCGGCAGGTTGACGCCGGCCAGCACGCGCACACCCGGCATCGTCGCCAGCCGGCTGGCGATGTTGGCGGGCGTGGCGCCGAACATGTCGGTCAACACGAGGGTGCCGTTGTCTTCGCGCAAACGCTCGATCTCGCTTTGCGCGAAGGCGAAGACCTGTGCGGGATCGCTGTCGGGCAGCACGTCGATGACGCCGATGCGCGCCGGCAGCCCGCCGTAGATATGCGCGACGCATTCCTTCAACGCCGAAGCGAGCGGCGCGTGCGCGATGATCAAAATGCCTGCCATGTCAGTCTTGCAACCAAAAGCGCCGCAAAGGGCCGGATCCTTACGGCAATGCGCGGCTCGCGCCGCAGCGAATCGGCGCGAGCCGCGGCACGCGGGCCGCGCATTCCGCGCTCGTTGCGCCACGCCGGCAGGCGAGCGGAGCCGTTTCAGGAAAAAGCCATTGTAACAGGCCCGTTTCCGCGGAACCGAGACGCTTGCCCGGGGGTTAGCTTCGCCCAGCTTACTCGGCGCTCATGCCACCGAGCGCTCGAGTGCATCGACGAACATCGCGGCAACATCGAAGCCCGTCTGTTCCATGATTTCGCGAAAACAGGTGGGGCTCGTGACGTTCACTTCGGTCAGCCAATCGCCGATCACATCGAGCCCGACCAGCAGCAGGCCGCGAGCCGCGAGCACGGGCGCAACGGTATCGGCGATCTCTCGATCGCGCGCGCTGAGCGGCTTGGCGACGCCCAGGCCGCCCGCCGCGAGATTGCCGCGCACTTCGCCGCCTTGGGGAATGCGCGCCAGCGAATACGGCACGCTTTGGCCGCCGATCAGCAAGATGCGCTTGTCGCCCTCGGTAATCTCGGGAATGAACTTCTGGGCCATCACCGAGCGCGCGCCGTCATGGCTGAGCACCTCGATGATCGAGCCGAGGTTCATGCCGTCGCGCGTGACGCGAAACACGCCCATGCCGCCCATGCCGTCGAGCGGCTTCAGAATGACGTCGCCGTGTTCGGCGTGAAATGCGCGCAGCCGTGCGGCGTCGCGCGTCACGAGCGTCGGCGCGACGAATTGCGAGAATTCGCCGATCGCAAGTTTCTCGGAATGGTCGCGGATCGTCTGCGGCTTGTTGAACACGCGGGCGCCTTCGCGCTCGGCCAATTCGAGCAGCCAAGTCGACGTCACGTATTCCATGTCGAACGGCGGGTCCTTACGCATCAAGATTGCGCCGAACGAGGTCAGCTTCCGATGCTCGTGCGGGCCGCTCTCGTGCCACGGATGACGATGCAAATCCGCCGTATCGCCGACGATGTCGACGCGGCGCACCGTCGCTTCCACCTGGGCCGACGTCCAGGCCAAGTGCTTCGGCTCGCACGTGTAGACGACGTGACCGCGGCGCGCGGCCTCGGCCATCATCGCGTAGGTCGAGTCCTTGTAGATCTTGAAGTGCGCAAGCGGATCGGCGATGAAAAGAATGTCCATGAAACCCCTGCTGCCCGAATGCGGGCTCACCCTTCGTTGAATTGCGAAAGCCGACCGCAGCGGCCGAGCGGATCAGACCTGAATAGCTTCCGGGTCCGTTTTTTCTAGCTCGACCGATGCGGCGAGCAGCGCGAGCCGCGCGACCACGCCGTACATATAGAAGCGGTTCGGCGGCGCCGCCCCCGGCTTGGCGTGAGCATCGGGCAAGGCCGTATGCTCGAAGCCGAGCGGCACGAAGTGCATGCCCGGCGCGTTCAGGTTCTGATCGCGCTCGCGGCTGCCGTGCACGCGGTAGAAGCCGCCCACGACATAGCGGTCGATCATGTACACCACGGGCTCGGCCACTTCCTCGCCGATGCGCTCGAACGTGTAGACGCCCTCTTGGACGATGACGTCGTGCACTTGCAGGCCGTCCTTGGTGGCCGACATGCGCGAGCGCTCGCCCTTCGTGAGGTTCGCCACCTCCGACGCGTCGTGCACGGTCATCACGCCGCGGCCGTCGGTGCCGGCATCCGATTTGATCACGACGTACGGTTTCTCGCTGATCCCGTATTCGCGATACTTGCGTGCGATCTTCTTGATGACGGCGTCGATCGCGTCGGCCAGCGCTTGTTCGCCCGTGCGGGCTTCAAAATCGACACCTTCGACGTGAGCGAAGTACGGATTGACCATCCACGGATCGATTTCGACGAGCTTGGCGAACTTTTTCGCGACATCGTCGTAGCACGAAAAGTGGGTCGACTTGCGGCGCACGGCCCAGCCCGCGTGCAGCGGCGGCAGCAGGTACTGCTCGTGCAGATTCTCGAGCACGGGCGGCAAGCCCGCCGACAGATCGTTGTTCAGCAAGATCGAGCAGGGATCGAAATTTTTGAGCCCGAGCCGGCGTTGCGTACGCTCCAGCGGCTCGAGCACGATCTTCTGCCCGTCCGCCAACGGAATCGTGACAGGACCGACGATGTTCTCGTCGAGCGTGCCGAACCGGACGTTCAACCCCGCCTGACGCATGATCATCGCAAGGCGCGCGACGTTTTCGAGGTAGAACGCATTGCGCGTGTGCCGCTCGGGAATCACGAGCAGGTTCTTCGCGTCGGGACAGATTTTTTCGATCGCGGCCATCGCTGCCTGGACCGCGAGCGGCAGTACCTCGTTGGGCAGGTTGTTGAAACCGCCCGGGAACAAATTCGTATCGACGGGCGCGAGCTTGAAGCCCGCGTTGCGCAGGTCGACTGAACAATAGAACGGCGGCGTGTGCTCCTGCCACTCGAGCCGGAACCACCGCTCGATCGCCGGCGTGGCGTCGAGGATTCTCTGCTCGAGCTCGAGCAGAGGACCGTTTAACGCCGTAACTAGGTGCGGAACCATTGATGACTCGATGAACAGGGGAGAAAAAGATTGTAGAGCAATTGCCCTGCCGATTTGGGGGTGGTTTCGACGAACGCAAGGGTAGGGGCGGAACGCGTTTCCTATTGACCCGATAGACGATAGGGTCGTTTCGCAACGGGCAGCCTTGAAACTTCGGCCTCCGATCGGGCGAGGGCGCAGGCGGGACGACAACGCGGGGTCCTGGCGGCAGGCCAATAAAAAAACCCGCCGAGAGGCGGGTAAAAGTCGCTGCGCTTCAATTCAATTCGTTTCGGCGCGCCCGGAACACCGCCGGCCGGCGCTTTGCGCCCGCCGGCGACTGACCGGCCGAGCTCAGATCGAGCTCGGAGACGTCGTTCATTCCACGTGCTCGCCGTGCAACACCACGTCGAGACCTTCGCGCTCTTCTTCCTCGGCCACGCGCAGGCCGATCACGAGATCGATGATCTTGAGCAGGACGAAGCTGAGGACGCCGCTGTAGACGACCGTCGTGAGCACGCCCTTCGCTTGCAGGAGCAGGCTGCCGTCGAAGCCGCCGATGTCCTTGACCGCGAAGATGCCCGTCAGCAGTGCGCCGATGATCCCGCCCACGCCGTGCACGCCGAAGCAATCGAGCGAATCGTCGTAGCCGAGCTTCATCTTGAGCCACGTGGCCGACCAGAAGCAGACTGCGCCCGCGATGAAGCCGATGGCGATCGAGCCGCCCACGCCGACGAAGCCCGAAGCCGGCGTGATCGCGACGAGGCCTGCAACGGCGCCCGAAGCGATGCCGAGCGCCGACGGCTTGCCCTTGGCGATCCATTCCACGAACATCCAGCCGAGCGCCGCGCAGGCGGTCGCCACTTGCGTCGTCAGCATCGCGAAGCCCGCACGGCCATCGGCCGCCACGGCGGAACCCGCGTTGAAGCCGAACCAGCCCACCCACAGCATCGCGGCGCCCATCAGCGTCAGCACGAGGTTGTGCGGCGCCATCGCTTCACGGCCGTAGCCGACGCGCTTGCCGAGCACAAGCGCGCAAACGAGGCCCGCGATGCCGGCGTTGATGTGCACGACCGTGCCGCCCGCGAAGTCGAGAATACCGGCGGAGGAGAGCCAGCCCGTCGGTTCCCAGACCATGTGCGCGATCGGCGAGTAGACGAGGATCGACCACAGCGACATGAACACGAGCATCGCCGAGAACTTCATGCGATCGGCGAAGGCGCCCGTGATGAGAGCCGGCGTGATGATCGCGAACGTCATTTGGTAGACGAAATAGACCGATTCGGGAATCGTCGTCGCGAGGTGGCTCACCGTCAGCGTCGTCGCCTTGTCGCCCTTGATGTAGTTCATCCCCGCGAGGAAGACGCGCGAGAAGCCGCCGATGAACGCGTTGCCAGGCGTGAAGGCGAGGCTGTAGCCGATTACCGTCCACAACAACGTGACGACGCAGGTGATGGCGAAACTTTGCATCACCGTGGCCAGCACGTTCTTCTTGCGGACCATGCCGCCGTAGAACAGGGCCAAGCCCGGGATCGTCATGAACAGCACGAGGGCCGTGGAGGTCAGCATCCAGGCCGTGTCGCCGGAGCTGATCTTCGAGGAGTCGACCGAGAACGGCGCCGTCGGCGCCGCAGGCGCTGCGGCGGCCGCCGCAGCGGAAGCGTCGGGGGCGGCGGCCGCCGTGGCGGCGGACGCATCCGGCGCGGCAGCGGCCGAGGCGGCGCTCGCCTGAGCGTCGGCCGCGGGAGTGGATGCCGCCGCGGCGGCCGCCGGGGCCGACGCGGCGTCGTCGGCGAGCGCGGCTCCCACGCCGCCGGCCAGCAGCGAGGCGGCCATCGCCAAGGACATCAAAAATTTGCGCATCTTCGGTTTCCTCTATGTCGCTATGTCTTCGAATTTCGAATGTCGTATTACAGGGCGTCGGCGCCCGTTTCCCCGGTGCGAATGCGGATCACTTGCTCGATCGGCGTAACGAAGATCTTGCCGTCGCCGATCTTGCCCGTGCGCGCCGCGCGTTCGATCGCCTCGATCGCCTGATCGACGATGTCGTCGGAGACGGCCGCCTCGATCTTCACTTTCGGCAAGAAGTCGACGACGTACTCGGCGCCGCGATAGAGCTCGGTGTGGCCTTTCTGGCGCCCGAAACCCTTCACTTCCGTGACCGTGATGCCGGACACGCCGATCGCCGACAACGCCTCGCGCGCTTCATCGAGCTTGAACGGCTTGATGATTGCGGTAATGAGCTTCATGAAAGTCCCTCTGTTCGTTGCGAAAACTGTGTTGCCGCGCATCGCCGCCGGACGCTTCCCCGGCGTCGAGGCGCCAGCTCCCCGATTCGTGCGGCCACAAAAAGCAACACTTGTGCCATGTGCGCTCCGCGGCCCGATCGGCGCGGGTGCGGAGCCGGTGTCGCCGAGCCGGCCGAACGGCCAACGCAGGCCCACCGTGCTGGCGTAGGCCCCTGATCGTTGCTAGAGTGTTTGCACGCCTCGCATTTGGGGCACGCACCAACGGCGCTCGCCCATGCACGGGCGCGCAGCTGTCGACGCACCAAATTCGCCCATTCATGCGTCACGGCCGCGGGCAGCCGGCACATCTGCACATGTTTTGTGCAACCACAGGGAACCAAAATGAAGCAACCGAATGATTTCTTTCAGGATTTTCAGAACCGCATGAGCGAGTTGCTGAAGAATTCGCCCGCGAAGGACGTCGAGCGCAACGTGAAAGCCATGTTGTCGCAGGGCTTTTCGAAGCTGGATCTGGTCACGCGTGAGGAGTTCGACACGCAAACGCAGGTGCTGCTCAGGACGCGCACGCGTCTCGAAGAGCTCGAGCGCCGCGTGGCCGAGCTCGAGCAGCGGCTCGCCGCCTCGCAGGAGTCGTAAGCTCCCCGACGCGCCGATACGGCGCTTCGCCCACGCAAGCGGGCGCTCACCCACCGAACCGCCGAGCCGCGTTTTCTTGAGCGCGGCCGGCCCAGCATGACGGCACCGCTCGGATGCCGTCCGATCCGGAGAGATGCCATGTCGCTTGCCGTGGTGCGTTCGCGCGCGCCGGCCGCCGGCCGTGCGCCCGAAGTCACAGTCGAAGTTCACCTTGCCAATGGGCTGCCGTCGTTCTCCATCGTCGGCCTTCCCGATCTCGAAGTACGTGAAAGCCGCGAGCGCGTGCGCGCGGCGCTTCAAAATTGCGGCTTCGATTTCCCCGTTCGTCGCATCACCGTCAATCTCGCGCCGGCCGATCTGCCGAAAGAATCGGGCCGTTTCGACTTACCTATTGCGCTCGGTATCTTGGCAGCCAGCGCTCAGATTCCGCCCGATGCGCTCTACGAGCGCGAGTTCGCCGGCGAGCTGTCGCTCACCGGGGCGCTCCGGCCTATGCGCGGCGCATTCGCCATGGCGTGCGGAACGGCGAGAAGCCGACGCAAGGCGGCGGCTGCATCGGCTGCATCGGCTGCATCGGTCGCATCGGCTGCATCGGCTGCATCGGCTGCATCGGTCGCATCGGTCGCATCGGTCGCATCGGTCGCATCGGCATCAGCGGCGGGCGCGGTTGGGACGATCGCGGCGGCCGATGGTGCCAAGGCAGTTGGCGCGTCACCGGAGTTGTACTTGCCTGCCGCCAGCGCGGGGGAAGCGGCGCTCGTGCCGGGCGTAGCCGTATTCGGGGCGACCGACCTCCCCTCGCTATGCGCGCATTTATGCGGCGAGCGCGATGCTCGGCTCGCGCCCATCGCGCCGCCGTCTACCACTCCTGCCGCGGCGGACGCGTCGTTGCCCGACATGGCGGATGTCATCGGCCAGCACGGCGCGCGGCGCGCGTTGGAGGTGGCCGCGGCCGGCGGCCATCACGTCTTGATGGTCGGCCCGCCCGGCGCGGGCAAGTCGATGTTGGCCGCGCGCCTGCCGAGCTTGCTGCCGCCGATGACGGACGACGAAGCGCTCAGCTCCGCAGCCTTGCTTTCGGCCAGCGCGCTCGGCTTTTCTCCGGCGCAATGGCGCCAAAGGCCGTTTCGCGCTCCGCACCATTCGTCGAGCGCCGCCGCACTGGTCGGTGGCCGCAATCCGCCGCGGCCCGGCGAGATCACGCTCGCTCACCTCGGCGTGTTGTTTCTCGACGAGTTACCCGAATTCGATCGCCACGTCCTCGAAATGCTGCGAGAGCCGCTCGAAGTCGGCCGCATCACCGTTTCGCGCGCCGCGCTGCAGGTCGACTTTCCCGCTGCTTGCCAGCTCGTCGCCGCGATGAACCCTTGCCCCTGCGGCTGGCGCGGAGACCCGGGCGGGCGGTGCCGCTGCACGTCGGAAATCGCCGCGCGCTATCTGCGTAAGCTATCCGGGCCGCTCGTCGATCGCATCGACATTCAAATCGAATTGCCGGCGCTCACGCCGACGGAACTCAGCGCACGGGCGGCGGAAACGGCGGAGCCGAGCGCTGCTATCGCAGTACGCGTGGCGCGGGCGAGGGAACGGCAAATTCAACGGCAGGGCAAAACGAATCGAGATTTGACCGGGCGTGAAGCGGACGACGTCTGCCGCTTGGATGCGGCAGGCGAAACCTTGTTGCGCGAAGCGAGCGAGCGTTTCGGCTGGTCCGCGCGAGCCTACTATCGCGTACTCAAGGTAGCGCGCTCGATCGCCGATCTCGCCGGCGACGACATGCCGAGCGCGGCGCAACTCGCCGAAGCGATTCAATATCGGCGCGTATTTCCGGCCGGGTGATCGCCTCGGCCTATTAAAGATTTCGCTCTTACTGCCGTAAAACACACGCCACACCCGAACGTTCTCGCCGGCCATCGAGACAGGACATTCGGCAGAGACCACACCAACAACAAATCGGAAGAAGGGGTAGTGTCGTGCGCATCACATCCGTCAAACTGAATCGTCTGCTCGCCGCCGGTTGCATCGTAACCGGAGCGTTATCGCTCAGTGCGTGCATCTCGCCGCAGCACTATGTGGATCCGACGCTGGGCGAAACGCCCTTATCCACGCTGAAAAAGCCCCACGATCCGCAGCCGATCCAACTGCTGTTCGAATTCAGGACCAAAGGCGTGCCGAATGCCCGTGCGACCGCGGCCGTCAAACCGAGCGTGCAAGAGGAAGTCGCCAAAGCGGGGCTTTTCAGTTCGGTGACAGCGGAGCCGGTACCATCGGGCCGCAAGCTCACGATTTCCATCGATAACGTTCCGCTCGATGTCGAACGCGCCAAGCAGAAGGCCTTCGTCACTGGCCTCACGTTCGGCCTCGACGGCACGACGGTCACGGACAACTACGTCTGCACGCTCACCTACCTGGAGCCGGGGCACGACCCGGTTAAGAAGGAAGTGCATCACGCGCTGTACACGACCATCGGGATCGAGAAAGCGCCGATGGGCCTCACACCGGTTCCGGTAAAGGAAGGGGTGACGACGGTCTTCAGGCAAGCCGTGGATAAAGGGCTCGCAGAAATCGACGAAGCGTCGGACATCGCCCAATGAACGCGACGACCAGAACGCTTGCCCGCCACGCGCGGCTCAGCTTGGTCGTGGCGGCCATCGGCAGCGCCACCGTGCTGGCCGGTTGCGCGAGCCCGCTTCCCCCGTATCAGAGCAGCCTCGCAAACCAGGAATCGCTCTCGCGGCTATCTCGCAGTGCGCGCTTTCGCGTGGATCCTGTCGGTGAGCCCACCGCCGTCGAAAGCCAAGTACGAGCGTACCGGTTCACCGCACCGAACGGCGCTACGTGGGGCTCGTTTCTGAGAGACGGCATCCGCAGCGAGTTGTCCACGTCAGGCAATTTCGACACGAACGCCGCGGAAGCGATCAAGGTCACGTTGCTCGACGTGCGGATCGCCGACGGGCACGCGTACGTCTCGGCCCGCTTCGTCGTCGATCAGGGCACGCAAAAGCGCTACGACAAAACGCTGCACGCCGACGGACGCTGGCGGACGTCCATGCTCGGCGCAATCGCGGTCCCAGCGGCGTCGAGCGGCGCATCGACTGCCTTTCAGCAGTTGTTGAGCCAATTCTTCAACGATCCGGATTTCGTCAAGACAGGTAGCTAGGGGCAATTGGAGCACGGCGCAACCGTCGCGGCCGGGCTTTCGCCCGTCCGCCCGGTCACCTCATAGCTCCGACGTCGCAGTCGATACGGCTCCCACCACGCGATCGACCGCCGTTGCGCAATCAAGCGATCTCGGCCACCGGCGCCGAACAGTTCCAAGAAGCCTTCAGGCGCCCGCGGATTTCGGCGAGTGTGGTCTCCACCAGCAATTTTCCGTTCCGAAACACGGGCGCCAACTCGCCGCCCGCGAACTGCTCGAGCGTCTGCTGCTCGTACAGCACATAGTCGTCGCCTTCCTTCTCGACGCGCAGCAGGCCGCGGGCCGATTTCTTCGTGCCGTCGTCGGTGGCCGGGTCCTTGTAGATATCGACCTGTTCGTCGCCGACCTCTGCGTAGATCGCCTTCATGGCCCAACCGAACGTGTCCCGAGACAGCATGTTGTACGTATAGGAGCCGATGCCGAACACGACGTTGCTCGAGGCAAAGTTCTTCTCGGCCAATCGCGACAGGATCTCCCACGCGCGTGTGAGCGAGATCGAATCGCCGTAGATCAGCCCGACTTTGTCGTTGAGCATCCTATAGCCCTTATCGGTGAGCGTGCCGCCGTAAATGTCCCACAAGCACTCGACGGAACCCTTGCGTTCGGCCTCTGTAATGCGCATCCCAGTTGCTGCGACGACGTACTTGTCCTCTGTCTTGACGAACGCACCGTCGGCGCCGCGCTCCAGTTCGCTGTCACGGTAGCCGGCCAATATGCGCACGGGATCGCCCGAGTCCGGCCGGAAAACGACTCGGCTTTGGCCGAGCGCATTCGGCCTACGCGCCAAAATGTCGGCCTTCAGTTCCTTCGCAATGACGGTAATGACGTTCCAGTAGTCGAACGAATCGCTCACCAGCGACACCATGCCCGCGGGATAGTCTTGCGTAACGAACTCGCGAATGACTTCGCGCTCGGCCAGACGGCGCAGCGCCTTCTCGTCCATTCCCGCGTTCGCCGCATCGCGCTGCAACCGCTTGAGCGTGGCCAAAATGCGCAACGTCATGACGCTGTGCTCCGATGCGGGGATCGATCCACCCACGAGCTCCGTGTCCGCGTCGGCGCCGTAGTAGTCCTCGGCATAGTCGATAGCCGGAATGGTGTCCGTGCCCGTGAACGAGAGCAGGTGACCGACGCCGCAACGCATGGCGTCGTGCACGCCGCTCATACCTCGCATCGAAAAATCGTGGCCCTGCCAGTCGACGAACGCCTCCGGCGCACCCGTCTGAACGGCGAAGTGGGTCAGCAGCTTACGGAATTCGAAGGCGATCGTCGCCACGGTGGACGGCTTCCATATTTCCGTGCTGAACAGCGTTTCGAAGTAGGTCGATACCCACGGGAACTCCGGGTGGGTGTTGATGAAGATCACCGGCGGCACTTTGATGTTCACGCGCACACCCTCGGGCAGCGCCCGCAGCTCGAGCGGAAGGTAGCCCAGGTCGTGCAGCGCCTCGAGACGGTCGACCGGCACCGCGTCTTGACCGAGCGCGGTGTCCATGCGGCGCTTGTACTTGCGCACGGCTTCCGCCTTGCGCGCCTCGAAGAACTCGCGCTGAAACACGCCGAGAAAAAATTCCTTGATGAAGCCTTGCAGACCGAACCAGACCACTTTGTCGTCGAAGAACCGATCGAGCACCGGCGCGTACTTGGCCGAGCGTGGCGTGAAGTTCGCCACGAGCCGGGTAGTCGCTGCCGGATACATCGAAGGGTGGCCGGTCTTGTAGAAATCGGCGAGATTGAAGGGAATCAGTCCGTTCATGGTTGCGCTCCTCGGGGTGCGGTGTCGTTTTGCGTTGTGCTGTGTTGCGTTGTGCTGTGTTGCGTTGTGCCGCGTTTCGTTGCGTCGTGCCGGGTCAAGCCTGGATGGCGCGGGCGTCGCTCGTCCAGTTGTTGCGTGTAAAGACAGCGGCGTACCCTTCCAGCAAAGCGTCGAGACCCTTGCTGAAAATGCCGTGCGTCACATAGAGATAGAGCGAACGGCGCGCGGCGTCGCCGCCTTGCTTCTCGCGGAGCGCTTGCGCAAGCTCGGTGAAGGTGCGGCCGCCGTCGCAAATGTCGTCGATAACCAGCAACGCGCCATCGGGAACGGGCCCTTGAACCTGCGTCCCGGTAATAGCGCCCGTCCGCGTATCTCGAACCTTGTCGGCGAATACGACAGGCAGATCGAGCTGCGACGCCAGTTTCAGCACGCGCTTGCGAGCGCCGGCGTCCGGGGCGACCAAGGCCACGCTCGAATGACTGCCGAGAAGACGCTCGACGATACGGCGCAGTGTCGGCAACGGGTCGTCGATCTCGACGCGGTCCAACAGCGCAGGCGTAACGTCGCTGTGCGGATCCTCGATGACGACACGGCGATAGCCTTGGGCGTTGATCAAGTCGCAGAACACCTTGATGCTGAGCGACTCGCCCGGGTTCGCGACGCGATCCTGGCGCGCATATGGCACGTAAGGAAGATGGAGGTCGATTGGCGTGCCGGGATAGGCGCGGCGCAGGGCATCGGTGGCCATCAGAAGCGACATCACGGTATCGGCGTTCCGGACGTGCGCCCTCACCTCGAGTTCGTCAGCCTGGACGCCGGTTTGCACTGTGACGTGCATTTCACCGCCGGGAAACTTCACCGCTTTGACTTCGACCGCGTTGCGTGCCCGCATCGACGATTCGACGAAGGGCTTCGCTACGGTCACCGCCGTGATGGTCAACATCGCGCCTCTCCACTTAGTTGTTAACTACGACTAACCTGAGGCAAGTATAAGCCGACATAGTGGATGATTGCAACTATGTTTGCTAATATTTCTGCACGTCCACCAAGCAGGTGCTTTAGATGAACAAGGGTTATGAGAAACCGGACGTGAGCGTCGATGTCGTGCTGCTGACGTTGTCTGAAGAAGGGCTGATGGTTGCGCTGCACGAGCGCGGCAAGGCGCCCCACCTCGGCATGCTCGGGCTGCCTGGCGGCTATGTCCATACCGACGAGGACGGGTCGCTGGAGGATGCGGTGCGCCGCATGCTCGGGGCGAAGACGAATTTGAAGCCGCGATATATCGAGCAAATTCAGACGTTCGGCGGCCCGGCCAGAGACCCGCGCGGCTGGTCGGTGGCCGTCAGCTACGTCGCGCTCATGTCGTTGGAAGAACTGCGCGATGCCGGGTCGGCAGTGTTCGAGTTTCACCCTGTGGACCGCCTTCCGGCTCTGGCCTTCGATCACGCAGACCAAATCCGCGCCGCCGTGCAGCGTGTGCGAAACAAGTCGAGCTATTCCACGCTGCCTTGTTGGCTGCTTCCGGAGAAATTCACCCTCACCCAACTGCAGCACACGTACGAAGCGGTGTTCGGCGAAACGGTGACGCGCGCGACGTTCCGTTCGAGGCTGGGAATCAAGGTGGGCGACGTGCAGCCTGGCGAAGCGGTCGACGAGGCGGGCGTTCTGATCGCGACCGAGGACTATCAGGTGGGCAACCAGCGGCCGGCTCGCCTATTCCGAGTGGATCAGCTCGGCTTGTTCAAGCGCGCCAGTTGGTAGACGACTCCGCGGGTCTCAGTCTTTCCGTTTCCGCCCCGGCACGCCCGACTGCGGGGGCGCGCAGGCCCATCGCCTCAAAAAAATCACTGTCAAGACTTGACTTATACACACATTCGCGTTTTGCGCTGCCCAGCGGAGGTTTGAAGGCAGTGCGTGAGCACTTCCCACCAAGTATTTGATTTTTATGCATTATTTCGATCGATGAAGTTGCAAGCAACATGCCAGGAGGCCCGACGGGCGGGCGTTCGCGGCTGGACACACGGAGTTCTCAACAAAGTTATCCACAGGAACTGTGGATAGCTCAAAAACCTGCTAGAAATCCTGGAATTAGCGTCGCTTCTTGCGACGGAACCTTCGATGAACGACGGCGAAACGGCGCGGCGATCCCGCCGGCCGGACAAATTGCCGCTGCGGCCTTCCGCGCCGGCACTATTGCAGTTTCAGCGACCCGAAGAACTGCTCGACCTGCTCTTGCGGCGGCGCATGCTCGGACACGATCGCAGCCTGATAGACATGCCGCCCGCGTCCGACGATCCACGCGTGAATCGTCCGTTCGTCGCGCGACTGCCCGGCCTTGCCGGTGACGATCAATTCCGCGCCGGGAACGGCCGCTCCGCCATCGAGCGGCACTTGTACCGTGTGCTCGACGGGCGAGGCGCCCACATTGCGCGCCAGAGCGCTGCGCAGTGCGTCCGCCACGGCTTCGCGCAGCGGCGCGTCGTCCCTCGGCAAGTCGATCGCGGCGATCGCGAAAACGGCGCCTTGCGTGTGCGCCGCCCGCACGTGCATCGGCAATGCGGCGCCCGCTATGTCGACGCTGCGTTCATCGGTAGTGGGCTTGGCGGGCAACTCGATGGTGTAGCCCTCTCCGGGATCGGTCACGGTCCGCCAGTTGTAGGCGGGCGAGCACGCGGCTGCCAAAGAAGCGCAGATCAGCGCAAGCAGCGCGCCCGCAGGCAGGCGCAGCGCCGGCCGTGAAAGCAGCGCGAATGGCGGGCGGGCGGACCCGCAGGGCGAAGGCGAGCGCCGGAGAGCGTTCATAGCGAAGGTGGGCAAACGCATGAGCAACGAAACGGTCGAGTCGGAGGAACCGCGAAACCGGGATTATCGTCGATCGAGCCGGCACGCCGTTACCCGGGTGCAGTCCGCCCCGGCGCCCGAGTCCTTTCACGCTAACGGCTGCAGCGACGCCCCGGGAATGAGGCTAAAATAGCGACGCCGCATTGCGCCGCCCGACGCCTGTCTTCCAGCCGTCCCGTCTACTCCGGCGCGAGCATTCGCACGAGGTCGTATCCATGAGCCACACCCCCGCTTCCACTGGCCGCCGCGCCGGCCCGGTCCGTTATATCGCGTTTGCCGCGGCGGCGGCCGCCATCGCGATCGCCGGTTACTTCACGTTCGGCAGCAGCCAGCGCGTGCCGGACGCGACGTTCACGCTGCTGTCGGGTCAAAAGGTGTCCACGTCCGATCTGAAGGGCAAGGTCTACCTCGTCAACTTCTGGGCGACCGACTGCGAAACCTGCATCAAAGAGATGCCGCAGATGATCGACACCTATAACCGCTTCAAGGGTCAAGGTCTCGAATTCGTCGCCGTCGCGATGAAGTACGACGCGCCGATGTACGTGGTCAACTACACCCAAACGCGCCGGTTGCCGTTCAAGGTGGCGATGGACGACGGTAGCGCCGCGAAGGTGTTCGGCAACGTTCAAATGACGCCGACGACGTTCGTCGTCGACAAGAACGGCACGATCCTGAAGCGCTACGTCGGCGCGCCGCAGTTCGCGGAGCTCGATCAACTGCTGCAGAAGGCACTCGGGTCGGCTTGAGCTCGGCTTGAGCTCGGCTTGAGCTCGGCTTGAGCTCGGCTTGAGCTCGGCTTGAGCTCGGCTTGAATCGTATGAACCCGCATAGCGCTTCGCGTCGCGCCGCCGCGCTTGCCGGCGGCGCCGGAGCAAAGCGCCCAGGACTCACCCCCCTTCCTTTCGAGGCTCGCCGCGCTCCGCGAGCCCGTACCGCTTGATCTTCTCGTAGAGCGTCGCCTTACCGATCTGCAACTCGTCGGCAGCGGCCGATACCGCCCCGTCGTGCTGCTCCAGCGCCTGAGCGATCGCCGCTCGCTCGAACTGCTCGACCCGCTCCTTCAACGAACATGCAACCGAGCCCTCGCCGGATTCGCCGCTCGGGGCGCGCTCGATGCCCAGAACGAGCCGATCGGCCGCGTTGCGCAATTCGCGCACGTTGCCGGGCCAATCGCGCGCCATGAGATCGGCGCGCTGCCGCGCCGTCAGCATCGGCGCAGGCCGGTCGTAGCGCACCGCGGCGTCGAGGACGAAATGCTCGATCAACGGCACAATGTCTTCGCGCCGCTCGGCCAACGGGGGCAAGTCGACTGTCACGACATTGAGCCGATAGAACAGATCGCGCCGAAATGCGCCCGATGCGACAAGGGCCTGCATGTCGCCTTTGGCCGCCGCGACAACCCGCAAATCGACGCGCACGGGCTGGTTCGACCCGAGCCGCTCGAGCACGCCCTCCTGCAGGACACGCAGCAACTTCACCTGCAGCGCCAACGGCATGCTTTCGACTTCATCGAGAAACACCGTGCCGCCCGACGCATATTCGAGCTTGCCGATGCGGCGCTTTGCCGCACCGGTGAATGCACCGGGCTCGTAGCCGAACATCTCCGACTCGAACATCGATTCGGGCAGCGCCCCGCAATTGACCGCGACGAACGGCTTGTCCTGACGCGGCGACAGCTCGTGCAAGCTGCGCGCGACGAGCTCCTTGCCCGTTCCCGTATCGCCGACGATCAGCACCGCCGCGTCGGTCGGCGCGATGTTGGCAATGAGCCGGCGCACCTCGCCCATCGCCGCACTGCGCCCGATGATGCGCGGCACGAGCGCGTCGCGCGCCGCCAGTTCGCGTCGCAGCGCCTCGTTCTCCAAAACGAGCCTTCGGCGCTCCAGCGCTCGCCGCACGGTATCGACGAGACGCTCCGCCGCAAACGGCTTTTCGACGAAATCATACGCGCCGTCTCGCATCGCTTGGACAGCCATGGAAATATCGCCGTGCCCCGTCACCAGGATGACGGGCACTTCCGACGCGCGCTCGCGGCATTGCGCCAGTAAGTCGAGGCCGCTCGCACCGGGCAGCCGGATGTCGCTGACGATGACGCCGCCGAATGCGTCGTCGAGCGAGCCCAAGCCGTTCATCGCCGCTTCCACCGATCCATATCCGGCGACGGTCAGGCCGGCCAGCTGCAAGCTCTGCACGCTTGCGCGACGCACGAGCTCGTCGTCTTCGATGAAGATCACCTGAGGGTTGTCCGTCGTGGTCGCGTTCATATCGAATCAGCAATCAAGTTAGGGCGCGAGGCCGTGCACAGTGGGGCGCGCTAGCCTCGAGACGCGGCGTCGCTGCGCGCGCCGTCCGGCGCCGGCGGGGCCACCGCCAATGCCGAAGTTGCAGCCGAGTGGGGAGCGGCCCCCGCCGTCGCCGCTCGCCGCAGCGTGAGCACGAAGGCGGCCCCTCCGTCCGTTTCGTTGCGCGCAGCAAGCGATCCGCCGCAATCGCGCGCGATCGACGATACGATCGCCAAGCCAAGGCCGAGCCCCTTGCCCGTTTCCTTCGTCGTGAAAAACGGCTCGAACAGCCTCGGCAGGGCGTCGGCGGCAATGCCCGGACCGTTGTCGCGCACCGTAATAGCCAGCGCGTCGCTCGCCACGTCGACGTCGATGACGAGCCGCGGCGCCGCGACCGTCTCCAACGCGTCGAGCGCATTGCCGATCAAATTGATGAGCGCTTGCTCGAGCCGCAGGTCGTCGCAGTAGGCGACGAGCGAAGGATGTTCCGCGGCAAGATCCATCGGCCGATAGCCGTTTGCCTCGCCGATCGCTCGGGACGCTTGGGGGTCGGGCAACGCCGGGCGTTCGCACAGGCGGACGTCCAGCGACACGCGTTGAAGCCGCTTTTGCAGCAAATGCAATGCGTTGCGCAACGCCCGCGCGACGGGCGAGCGCGCATTGTGCGGCTGTGCGCGTCCAACGAACAGCTTCAACTGATTCGTGATTTTCCCCATGCGATCGGTCAATTCGCCGATCGCTTCGAGGTTCTCTCGCGCGTCGGTCAACGCGCCGCGCTCGATCAGCACACGCGTGTTGTCCGAGAACGTGCGCAGCGCCGCGAGCGGTTGATTGAGTTCGTGCGTGATGCCGGCGGCCATTTGGCCCAGCGCGGCCAGCTTGCTCGTCTGCAGGAGTTCCTCGTGCGCCGCGCGCAACTCCGTTTCCGCACGCGTGCGCTCGGCGACCTCGGTCTGAAGTTGGGCATTGGCGGCCGACAGGTCTGCCGTGCGCTCTTCGACACGTTGATTCAATTCGCCATAGGCCTTTTGCAGCAGCGCGCGGCCTTTCATGATGTCGCGCAGACGAGCACGCCGCATGCGCCAATAGAAGCCGAGCAAGCAAAGCGAGACGAACCCGGAGCCCACCGCGACTGTGGTGTTGCGTGCATCGTCGAGCGCCGACTGAACGGGCGCAAGCGTCATCAGTTGCCACGGAGGCACGCCGACCGTCCGCTGCGTCAGCAGGTAATACGGGGAAAACCGCCGTTCGCCGACGCGGACGATCTGCGCGTCGGGCGAATGGAGCGCGCGGACGGGTTCGATGGGAAGCGTCGTCATGGGCTCCTGCGCATACTGACGCGCTTGCTCGATCGCTGCCGCCGCGGAGCTCGGCAGGTCGCGCACGGCCCGGTATTTCCAGGCACGCACCGACGACAGAAAGATCACACCATGCTTGTCGACGACGAAGAGCGGCTCGTTCGCATCGGTGCCCGGAAACCACTCGAGGTTGAGCTTGAGCACGGCGGCACCGACGATGCGGCCGTCCCGATAGACCGGCTGCGAAATGTAGTAACCCGGCACGTGCGATACGGTCCCGATACCGAAAAACCGGCCGACGTGCGCGCGCATGGCGTCGACGAAGTAAGGGCGGAATCGATACTGCGCGCCGACGAAGCTGTCCCCGCGATTCCAATTGCTGGCGGAGAGGCACAGGCCGTCGGCGCGGATGATATAGGCGACGTCTGCATGCGCGTGCGCATTCGCATCTTCGAGATAGCGGTTGGCGCGTGCGATCGCTTCGGGCTGGCCGGTTTCGAGCGCTTCGCCCACGACGGGGTGGCTCGCGATGAGGTAGGACAGCGATTCGTAGCGCTCGAGCGTATCGCCGAGCGCTCGGACCGTGCGGTCGGCCCGCACGGCGGCTTGCTGCTGCAACGCGTCGACCCCGCGCCGCCAAGCGATGCGCCAGGTTGCGGCGCAAACCAGGACGAGCGTCGCGGCGAGCGCGAGAACGACAATGAGACGACGCGTCACGAGAGGCGGATTCCGGGCAGAAACGTAAGGCCTATTGTGGCACAGCCGGTTGCGCTCGCCTCTGCCCGGGCCGGATCAGACGCCGGCGGTTTCGGCCTCGACGGCGGCCGTGCGGCGGCCGAGCGCCGCACGCAGCTTCGAACGATCGAGTTCTTTCTCCCACGCCGAGATGACGACTGCCGCAACACCGTTGCCGACGATGTTCGTCAACGCGCGGCACTCGCTCATGAAGCGATCGATGCCGAGGATCAGCACCATGCCCGAAAGCGGGATCGTCGGCACGACGGCCAGCGTCGCCGCCAGCGTGATGAAGCCCGCGCCCGTCACGCCGCTCGCACCCTTGGACGTCAGCATGGCGACCGCGATCAGCGTCAACTGCTGGGCCAGCGTGAGGTCGGTGTTCGTCGCCTGCGCGATGAACAGAACGGCCATCGTCATGTAGATGTTCGTGCCGTCGAGATTGAACGAGTAGCCCGTGGGCACGACGAGACCGACGACCGAACGCGAGCAGCCGAGGTTTTCGAGCTTGGCCATCAACTGGGGCAGCGCGGCTTCCGACGAGCTCGTGCCGAGCACGATCAGCATCTCTTCCTTGATGTAGCCGATGAAGCGCACGATGTTGAAGCCGACGAGGCGTGCTACGGTGCCGAGCACGACGAGCACGAAGACGATCGCGGTCAGATAGAACGTGCCGATCAGCTTCATGAGCGGCAACAGCGACCCGAGGCCGTACTTGCCGATCGTGAAGGCCATAGCGCCGAACGCGCCGATCGGTGCGAGCTTCGTCACGATGCGCACGATGCCGAACAGCACGTGCGAAACGCTTTCCACGAAGTCCGTGACGGGCTTGCCGCGCTCGCCGATCGTGGCGAGCACGCTGCCGAACAGCAGTGCGATCAGCAGGATCTGCAGAATTTCACCCTGCGCGAAAGCATCGACGAGCGTATGCGGGATGATGTGCATGAAGAAGTCGACGGCGCTTTGGCCGTGCGCCTTCGCGGCATACGAAGCCACGGCCTTGCCGTCGAGCGAGTTCACGTCGACGTTGAAGCCGGCGCCGGGCTTGAGCACGTGCGTCGCGATCAAGCCGAGCACGAGCGCGAACGTCGAAATGACTTCGAAGTAAAGCAACGCCTTGCCGCCCACGCGGCCGACCTTCTTCATGTCTTGCATGCCGGCGATGCCGGTGACGACCGTGCAGAAGATGATCGGGCCGATGACCATCTTCACGAGTTTGATGAACGCGTCCCCGAACGGCTTCATGTCGATAGCGAGGCTGCTCGAGAAGTGGCCGAGCAGAACGCCGGCGGCGATCGCCGCGATGACCTGGACGTAGAGGATTCTATAGAAGGGTTTCTTCGGGGGACGCATCGGTGTCTCCAAGCTTAGGAATTAATCGATAGGCCCAAACGGCCGTTCGTGGGGTCTATCGATTGCAAGGTCGATGCCAGGATGCGATGACGCGTTAGCTCTTGATTTTTAAAGGTTTATTTCGCCGATCAAGCGTTCGGCGTCCAGGTTTCCAGAAATTCGAACGAGCGGCGTCCGGGGCGCCGGAGGCGCAGAAATCGGTCCCAATTCGCCTGATGTTCGAATTGCCACCGGTTTTTGGGGATACGAATTTGGGGGTACAAATAAGCGTTGACACTGGTTTATTGGGCGATCGCGCCGCCGCGCGAAAGTCGAACGGCCGGGCCACCGCGAATCAGCGGCAGCCGCCGGACGCTGCCTTAAACCACGCCCTCCACGCCGGCGTCGTGAGCCTGTTGATCGGCGTGGTAGCTCGAGCGCACCATCGCCCCCACTGCCGCGTGCGTGAAGCCCATCTTATAGGCCTCTTCCTCATACATCTTGAACGTATCGGGATGCACATACGCGCGCACCGGCAGGTGGTGCTCGGACGGCTGAAGGTACTGGCCGACCGTCAGCATGTCGACATCGTGAGCGCGCAGATCGCGCATCACCTGCAGAATCTCTTCCTCGGTTTCGCCCAAGCCGACCATCAGGCCAGACTTCGTCGGCACATCGCGATGCAGCGCCTTGAAGTCCTTCAGCAGCTTCAGCGAGTGCGCGTAATCGGAACCCGGGCGCGCTTCCTTGTACAGGCGCGGCACCGTTTCGAGGTTGTGGTTCATGACATCGGGCGGCGCCGCGTTCAGAATTTCCAACGCGCGGTCCAAGCGGCCACGGAAATCGGGCGTCAAGATCTCGATCCGCGTGGCGGGCGAATGCTCGCGCACCTGGCGAATGCATTCGACGAAGTGCCCGGCGCCGCCGTCGCGCAAATCGTCACGGTCGACGCTCGTGATCACGACGTATTTGAGCTTGAGCGCGGCGATCGTACGAGCCAAATTGAGCGGTTCGTCCGCGTCGAGCGGATCGGGACGGCCGTGGCCGACGTCGCAGAACGGGCAACGGCGCGTGCACTTGTCGCCCATGATCATGAACGTGGCCGTGCCCTTGCCGAAGCATTCGCCGATGTTCGGGCAGCTCGCTTCTTCGCAGACGGTGTGCAGGTTGTGCTCGCGCAGAATCTGTTTGATTTCCGTGAAACGCGAACTGCCCGTTGCCGCCTTGACGCGAATCCATTCGGGTTTTTTCAGCTTCTCGATCGGCACGACTTTGATCGGAATGCGGGCCGTCTTGGCTTGCGCCTTTTGCTTGGCCGTAGCGTCGTACGGAGCGGGAGCGGCTTGCGGCGCATCCAATGCGCCGCCCGGTTGAGCGGTAACGTCAGTCATTCGGTGATCCAGTCGATGAGCGATGCGCGGCGGCGCCGTCGAGGTTTGCGGCGAGCGATGCCGCCAAAGTTTCGGCTACTTCTTGCCAGCCGGCGGCGACGCCGAGCGTCGCCATGTCGACCGTTTCCAAACCCGCATAGCCGCATGGGTTGATCGCGAGGAACGGCCGCAAGTCCATCGCCACGTTCAGACTCACACCGTGGTAACTGCAGCCGTTGCGGATTTTCAGGCCGAGCGCCGCGATCTTGGCGCCCTCGTGCCCCTTGGCCGCCGGCCCCGGCGCCACATAGATGCCGGGCGCGCCGGCCCGTCGCACGCCGACGAGATTATACGCCGCCAGGGTATCGATGGCCGCCTGCTCGATCCGCGTCACGAGATCGCGCACGAACAGCTTGCGGCGGCGCAGGTCGAGCAGGACATAAGCGACGACTTGCCCGGGGCCGTGATAAGTGATTTGCCCGCCGCGATCCACCTTGACGAGCGGAATCGCCGGATCGGCCGCAAGCAGGTGAGCGGGATCGCCGGCTTGGCCCAGCGTGAAGACCGGCGGATGCTCGACCAGCCAGATTTCGTCCGGCGAGTCGCCGGTGCGCGCTTCCGTGAAGGCGCGCATGGCCTCGAAGCTGACGTCGTACGATTCACGCCCGCGCCACCGCACGATCGGCGCCGGGGCGGCTGCGCGCTCGCACGGCGCGGCGGCATCGACGGTCGCATCGGGCGAGACGGCGTTCGAAGAAGACAACGAAGGAAAGGCGGAAGAAAGAGACGATGCTGCGCACATGATGGCCGCAGTTTACCGGAATCGGCTCCGTTCCGCCCGGCTCGATCGGCGATTGCCCGTATCGAATCAATCGCTTAGCGCCGCTCCGAGCGCCGCCCCTGCCTCACACGGTGCGCCAGCCGCCGCCGAAACGCGCCGCCCACCAATCGGCAAGCGCCCCGATTAGATCGGTCAACACGGCCGTGCGCGGGAGCGGCGCCACGAACGCCACGTGGGCCGTGCGCTGCCCTTCGACGCTGAGCCAAAGCCGTTCGCCGCGCCGCAAGCGAAGCGAGCGCCCCGGCGCGAGCCAATAATCCTCGACGTCGTTGCTGCGCGTGATCCAGAGCGGCGCGCCGTGCACCGAGAGGCGCGTGCTGTGCGACACCATGACCGGCACCGTTTCGCCGGGACCGATTTCGAAGGTGAAACTTGAAGAGATTTGTCGCATGATCGTGTCCGCCATGAGGGTGTTCCGTGGCTACAATCGTAGACAGCACAAGCGCTTGCGCAAAACGATCAATTCTCACGCTTATGTGAGAAAAACTAACATAGTGCCCGCCGTATGAACTTGCGAGAACTGCCCGCGCTCAACGCGCTGAGAACATTCGAGGCCGCGGCCCGTCACGAGAGCTTTTCCCGCGCGGCGGAGGAGCTGTTCGTCACGCACGGCGCCGTGAGTCACCAGATCCGCGCGTTGGAGGATGAGCTCGGCACGCCGCTGTTCGCGCGCGAAGGCAAGCGCGTCCGCCTGACCGATGCCGGCTGTCGCTATGCGAAAGACGTTCGCACAGCGTTGATGTCGCTTGCCGACGCGACGCGCAGCGTGCGGGAAGGCCACCGAGCCCGACGGCTCGTCGTTTCGTCCTCGTCTTCTTTCTCGGCGCGCTGGATTACGCCGCGGATCGGCCGATTCATCGAGCGCCACCCGGAAATCGATCTCGAGCTGCAGTCCACCAATGCGCTGACCGACTTCACGCGCGACGACGTCGATGTCGGCATTCGCTTCGGCCCCGGGGGCTACACCGATTTGCACGTCGAACGTCTGCTGGACGAAGTGTCGTTTCCGGTTTGCGCCCCCACGTTCAACGGCGGCGAACTGCCGAAGACGCCGGCCGAGCTCGCAGCCTCGCCGCGCCTCCTGCGTTCCGACGATCAGATGTGGAATACATGGTTCAAGGCCGCGGGACTCGCCGGCGCGCAGGAGCCGCGGCGAGGCGTGTTTTATCAGGATTCGTCGAATTTGCTGCAGGCGGCGATGGACGGACAAGGCATTGCGCTGATCCGGCGCTCCATCGGCTCGCACGAGCTCGCCACGGGACGGCTCGTGCGTTTGTTCGACATCGACGCGCCGAGCGCGTCCGCTTACTGGTTCGTCTGCCCGCCGCCGCTCTTCGAGACGCCGCGCGTGCAGGCGTTCCACACCTGGCTAATGGAGGAAGTGGAGCGCTTCCGTGCGTTTTTTACAGCACCACGGACACCATCGGATGCCCCGTGAGAGCCCGATAGATGTCGTCCAGGTGTTCCCGGCTTTGCGCGCGCACCGTCACCGTCAATCCGACATAGTTGCCCCCGCTCGACGGCCTCGTCTCGATGCGCTCGGCGTCGAAACTCGCGTCGAATTGCCGCACGACGGAAACGATGGTGTCCGTAAAGTCGGGATGCGACTTGCCCATGACCTTGATCGGAAAATCGCAAGGAAACTCGAAAAGGGACTCGTTGACCGGGCTCATCTTGACCTCCATGGCCGTTACTTCTTCTTGCCGAACATCAGCAAGAGCGAATCCCAGATGCGCCCGCCGATGCCCGCTTGCGGCACCGCCTGCAGAGCGACGACAGGGAACTGCGTGAGCGTCTTGCCATCGGCGACGATCTGCACCGTGCCGACTTGCTGCCCATTCGCGAGCGGCGCCACGAGCGGCTCGGTGAACGTGAATTGCGGCTTGATCTTGTCGCCCATGCCGCGCGGCACGGTGATGTACTGGTCGCTCTTCACGCCCACTTGCACGGTATCGGACGCCCCCTTGTAGACGCGCGGCGTCTGCACGGCCTGGTTCGCCTTGAACAGGCGCACGGCGTCGTAAGCGGAATAGCCGTAGTTCAGCATTTTCATGCTGTCTTGCACGCGCTCGTGCTCCTTCTGCTCGCCCATCATCACGCTGACGAGACGGCGGGAAGCGTCGGGCACGCCGGGCAGCGGACGCTTGGCCGACGCGATGAGGCAGTAGCCGGCCGCTTGCGTGTGGCCCGTCTTCAGGCCGTCCACGCTCGGATCGAGCCACAGCAGCCGGTTGCGGTTCGGCTGTTTGATCTTGTTGTACGTGAAGTCTTTGACCGAGAAGATGCTGTAGTACTGCGGATAATCGCGAATGAGGTGCGCCGACAAGATCGCGAGATCGCCCGCCGTCGTATAGTGCTGCGGATCGGGCATGCCGTTCACATCGGCATAGTGCGTGCCCTTCATGCCGAGCCGCTTCGCCTCGGCGTTCATCATCTCGACGAAATGCGCCTCGCTGCCGCCGACGAGCTCGGCGAGTGCGATCGCTGCGTCGTTGCCCGATTGGACGATCATGCCGTAGACGAGATCGTGAACCGTCACGGGCTTCTCGGCTTCGATGAACATGCGCGATTCGTCATTGCGCACGCGGCGCACCGCCATGCTCGGAGTGACGACCTGATCCATCGAAATCTTCTTCGTCTGCAATGCTTCGAAGACGAGGTAGGCCGTCATCAGCTTGGTGAGCGAAGCGGGCTCGACACGCTCGTCGGGGTTGCCCGAGGCGAGAACCTGATTGCTCGTTGCATCGACGAGCACCCACGAGCGGGCCGTCACGGCAGGCGGCGGCACTTGCGCCGACGCGGCGGGCGCATAGGCGGCGCCGGCCACGAGCGTAGCGGCGATCAGTGCGGCGACGGGCGCGGAGCGGTGAAACGCGGAAGGAACGACGGACGAAGCAAGCGGCGAAAGGCCGAAGGAGGAAGAACGCATAAGATCGATTCGTGCAGAAAGCGGCGCGCAAGGCGCGATCGGAAAGTGCCGGCCGCCGGTTGGCGGTTCTCGCCGCCCGTCGCGACGCACGATGAACGAGCGACGCGGCCTACGCGGCGCCGGTTTGACCGGCGCTATGCGATTCGGTTCGCGGCGTTCGCTCCCGCGCGGCGATGTACCGCCCATGACGCATCGCGCGTGTAGGGCCGCATCGACGGAACGGTGCGCAAAAAATTTCGCCCATTATACGCGGCGCATCCCCGCGAAAATGCGCATTTTCTGGAGGCTTGCACTCGAAGGCGTGCACTCGGAGGCGTGGGCCCGCAGGCGTGTGCTCGACGCAGCCGGGCAGGGGCCTGCATCTTCGCAGCCGCGCTGCCGCCCACGTCACGCCGCGGCCGCGCCTGCAAGCGCGAACGCTCGCTTCAACGCCGCGCGTCAACGCCAAGCGTCGACGATGATCCGCTTCAAGATGTGCAGCTTGCGATGCAGGAAATGCTCTGCGCCCGGAATGACGACGACGGGCAGTTCCTGCGGCCGAGCCCAATCGAATACCGATCCGATCGGCACCGTTTCGTCCTGCTCGCCATGGATCACGAGCGTGTTGTCGGGCACCGCCGCGACTTCGAAGCGGCTCGCGGCCGTTCCGACGAACACCATCCGCTCGACGGCTTGCCCGCGCTCGGCCAGCATGCGAGCGACGTGCGAAACGACTGCCGTGCCGAACGAAAAGCCCGCCAAGACGAGCGGCAGCGCCTCATGCCCGGGCTGCTCGCGCATATGCTCGAGCAAAGCCAGCAGATCGTCGCGCTCGCCCACGCCTTCGTCGTATTCGCCTTCCGTTTGCCCCACGCCGCGAAAATTCGAGCGATAGGTCACGTAACCCAATTGCACCAGCGTGCGCGCGAGGGTTTGCGCCACCTTGTTGTCCATCGTCCCGCCGAATAGCGGATGCGGGTGCGCAACAAGCGCGATGCCGCGCGGCCGACCGTCAGGCTCGTCGAGCGCGACTTCGATTTTTCCGACGGGGCCGTCGATGAGAAATTTCTTCGTATGAATGTTCATGGCGCAGCAGCGGGACGAAAGGCTCAGGCGGGCTGGTCGATCAGCAACCGTTCGACGATCTTGCCTTCCTTCAAATGCGATTCCACGATCTCGTCGAGGTCGGACTCATCGAAATACGTGTACCAGGTGCCTTCGGGATACACGACGATCGCAGGACCTTGCTCGCAGCGGTCGAGGCACCCCGCCTTGTTGATCCGAACGTTGCCGGGACCCGCGAGACCGAGTTTCTTCACGCGCTTTTTCGTGTGGTCGAGCATTTTCTCGGCATCGCAGCGCCGTGCGCAACTCGGGCGCTCGGCGTCGGGCGCACGTTCGTTCAAGCAGAAAAAGACGTGGTACTTGTAAAAGGAGTCCATGGTCTTCGGGTTCGAGTGATGGGCCCGGCCGGCGCACGTTCGGCGCTGCGTGAGCGCATCGGCGGCATGACGCGGGCACCCGGGATGAGAAGGATGAATAAGCCGGGCCGATTATAGCGAGCGACGCGCGCGCTTGCTGGGGCCGCGGGCGGCCAAGCGTCCGCGCCGGCAGCGCCTCTTACGCCCCGGGGGCTCGGCCGTGCGTCTATCGCACGCTGGGACGAAAGCGGCGCAGGCGTTGCGCGGCAACGGCTTTTAGCGCGCAGCGGCAACGATGTCCGCCTGCATGCCGAGCCAGGCGACGAGCTGGGCCACGAATTCGTCGCTTGCGGCCGCGAGCGCATGCACGCCGCCGGCCGCATTGGGCATGCTCGCCGGGGCGCGGGCCAAGAACGTCTGTTGGGCGAGCACTTTGCCTTCGTCGGTCAGCGTTGCGCGCGCGGTCAACGCGCCGTGACTCTGGCCTTCCCCATCGAACACCTGCTCGAATTGCTCGAGATCGATCGTCAGCAGCGGCGCGCTCACCGTTTGGCCGCTGCCGAGTACCGTCCCATGCGCGGCAAGCGCGTCGCGTACGCGCTGCGTCAACAACTGCGAGGGGCGCATCGTCCAGTGACTATTCGCGTAAGCGGCCGTCTGGTTCGGGTCGGCGTAGCTCAAGCGGTAAAGAATGTCGTCGCTGTCGAGGGCGCGCGGCGTGCGTACGTCGAACAGGCGCAGCGTCGGCAGCGAGCCGGCGAAAGCCGGCGCATGGGCCGGGCCGAGATCGTAGTGGATATCCGACACCGCCGCCGGCATCCCGAGCGTGCACCCGCTCATCGTCGAACTCAGCCATCCCGCCGCGGCGATCGCATGGAGCAGCGAGCGAATCCGCACGGAGCCCGCCGTACGCCGGTCGCGCGAGCGAGCGCGCCCCGTCTTGGTCTTTGAATGTGCCATATGCTTTGCTTCCTTTTCGATTCCCCAACCACCGGTCAACGCGGCGCTCCCGCGTTCGCCGTGCGCGGCCACGCGAAGCCGGGCTCGCCGGGCCCGGGCTGCGCACGCGCCACGCCGAATAGAACGCTGGTCGGATTCGTGCTGAAGGCGTTGGCAGCCCGGTCGAACGCGCGCGCCGCGCCGCTGACGTCCGTTGCGAGCGCATTCACGCGAGGCAGCGTTTCATAGTCGAGCCGCATCGACATGTCCTGCAGCGAGGCGTCCATCGTCGCAAGCGCGCCGTCCGCGCGATCTGCCGCCGCGCCGATTTTGTTCAAGTTCGAGACGAGCGGCCCATGCGGCGACGAGAGCGTGGTCACGAGCGCATTGGTCGAAGCCAACGTGCGCGTGAGCGCATTCATCGTGCCCGGCAGTTGCGAGGCCGCGGGCGCCGCCGCTTGCGCGAGGGTCGCCACGGCGTCCGCCGCATGCTGCAAGCTCGCCGCCGTCGCGACGAGTTGCGTGCGGGTCTGATCCGACAGCAGGGCGTCGGCGCGCCCGACGACGGTCTGCAATTCATCGAGCAGCGCATCGCCTCGCTGCTGCAATTGGTCGAGCAGACCGGGCCGCATCGGCAATTGCGCGACGTGCTTCGGGGACGTCGGCACCGGGTTCAGATCGGCACCCGTATCGTCGAGCTGCACGAACGCGATGCCGGTCACGCCTTGCAGCCCGAGGCTCCCGAAAGTCGAGCGCGTGATCGGCGCATTCTTGTCGACGAGGATGCGTATGACGATCGTGCCCGGATGCGCGCGATCGAACCGGATCCACTGCACTTTCCCGACGGCGAGACCGCGATAACGCACGTCCGCATCGGTCGACAACCCCGTCACGTTCGTGTGCGAAATCAAGTCGTAGGGCAAGCGCACCGTGCGGTCGAAGTTGAACCAGAACACGACGAACGCGATCGCAAACCCGAGCCCGATCGTAAAGAGCCCTGCCCAGAATGCGTGCGATTTATTTTCCATTCGCGTGACTCCCGTCGTAGCGTGCGACACGTCGAAAGCGTCGAAAGGCGGCGCGCTGCGGCTTCATAGCGGCACCTCCGCCGATGCGGACGCCAAGGCCGCCGGCGGCAGCTTGGCCCGCCGCTCGGGCGGCAATGCCTGCAGTGCGCGCCGCCCGCGCCGCCCCAAAAAAAATTCGCGGATGAACGGATGATCCACCGCGGCCGCCTCTTCTATCGGTGCGGCGACGAGCACCCGCCGGTCGGCGATGACGGCCACCCGTGTCGACAGCGCGGTCATCGTATCGAGATCATGCGTCACCATGACGACGGTCAGCCCCAGCGCGCGATGCAGCGTCGCGATCAGCTCGACGAAATCCTCCGATGCCTGCGGATCGAGGCCCGCTGTCGGTTCGTCCAGAAACAGCAACTCCGGCTCGAGCGCCAACGCGCGTGCGATACCCACGCGCTTGATCATGCCGCCCGACAGTGCCGCGGGCATTTTCGACGCATGCTTGCACGGCAGCCCCACCATTTCGAGCTTGAGCATCACGATGTCGTTCAGCAATGCGGGCGGGACGCGGCCGAGCTCCCGTATCGGCTGCGCCACATTATCGAAGACCGACATCGACGAGAAGAGCGCGCCCTGTTGAAACAGCATGCCCACGCGGCTGCGCATGACGCGCGCCGTCTGTTCGTCCACCGTCGATATGTCGCGCCCGAATACTTCGATTGCACCGGCGCTCGGCGCCTCGAGCCCGAGAATCTGCCGCACGAGCGTGGTCTTGCCCGATCCCGACCCGCCGACGATCGAGACGATCTCTCCGCGCCTCACGTCGAAGTTCAAATGCTCGTGCACGACCGTGCCGCCGTAGCGCTTGGTGAGGTCGCGCACCTCGATCACGCGCTCGGCGATCGCGGGCGGCGGGCGGTTGCGCACGGCGGCGGAAAGAGGCGCGGTCATAGCCCGACGTTCTGGAAGACGATGGCGAAGATCGCATCGGCGAGGATGACGACCGTGATCGACGAGACGACCGATGACGTCGTTCCCACCCCTAGGCTCTGCGAATTCGGTTTGATCCGAAAACCGAAATGGCAAGCGACCAGCGCGATCAGCATGCCGAAAGCGACGCCTTTGCCGAGCCCGATCCATAAATTGGCGATCGGCACGACGCTCGGCAAGGCGCGCGCGAAGAAAACGAAGTCGATGCCGAGCACGACTTGCGCCGCCAGCGCCCCGCCGATCAGCGCGACGATGTTCGTCCACATGACGAGCAGCGGCATCGCCACCGACAGCGCGACGACACGGGGCAGCACGAGGCGCAGACCGTGCGGAATGCCCATGACGAGCATCGCGTCGAGTTCCTCGGTGACCCGCATCACGCCGATCTGCGCCGTGATGGCCGAGCCCGATCGGCCGGCAACGAGGATCGCCGACAACACCGGCCCCAACTCGCGAATCACCGAGAGCCCCAGGATATTGACGATGTATTGGTTCGCCCCGAACAGCCGCAATTGCTGCGCGGACAGATAGCTGAGCACGATGCCGATCAAGAACGCGACGAGCGCCGTGATCGGGAGCGCCCTGGCGCCCGAGCTGTAGACGTTCGCCGAAATCTCGAGCCAAGGGGCGAGCGCGGGCCGGCGCAATACGGCCAGCATGTCGAGCATGAAGCGGCCGAACATCGCCAAACCGCCGTAGGCGTGATCGGCGAAGGCGAGCACCGAGCGGCCGAGCGCGGTGATCGGATCGATGCGCTCCGGCGCCTCGGGCTCCTCGCGCTGCGTTTCGAGCATGGCGATGCGCGTGAAGATGTCGCGCTGCGTATCCGTCAGCGTGACGCCCTCGGGCAGCTTGCGGCCCCATACGCCCCACAGCGCCTGCCCGCCGACGTGATCCATCCGCTCGACCGCCGATAGATCCCATTGCGCGGGCGCGGCGCGCGCGAGCGCGGCCAGGCGCGAGGCCACGCCCGTGCGAGCGCGGTCGCGCGCCAGCGCGAGGGCGGTCCACTGTCCGGACAGCCGCACGAGCGGGCCGGCGCTGCCCGTTTCGATCCGCAACCGCGGCGGGGTGTCGAAGTCCAAGGAAGGAATATCCCACGCAATAAGCTTGATGGCGGCCATTGTAGCGGGCGAAGCGCAGATACTGCCGTACGCCTGCCATCGCTGCCGGCGATCGAGAGCGGCCCGATATCGCAGAGCTTGCGCGCCCTGTGCACACCGCAGCGCGCCGGGGCCGCCGGGCCACTACAATACGGCCATGACCGATACCCTTTTTCCTCCTCCGGGCCCCGGCTCAGCGGCCAACGGCCGCGGCGGCGATTGGCGCATCGACGCGGAGCGCGTTCGAGCCGGCGGCGCGAGCGTGATTGCGTCGGAAGCACTCGAAATCGTCGATGAGACGGCTTCGACCAATTCCGACCTCATGGCGCGCATGAAGGCGCTGCCGCGCGAACGCGCAACGCTCGGCGTTCACGCCGTACGCGCCGCATACAGTCAGACGGCCGGGCGCGGCCGCCAGGGCAGGAGCTGGCGGACGACGCCGGGCAACGCGCTGACGTTCTCGCTCGCCTGCGTGTTGCCTCGGCCGCTGGCCGGGCTCGCCGGGCTCAGCCTGGCCACCGGCGTCGCGGTGGTCGACGCGCTGGCACGACTCGCGCCCGCCGAGGCCTCGCGGCTCTCGCTGAAGTGGCCCAACGACGTCCTGCTCGACGGCCGCAAGCTCGCGGGGATCCTGATCGAGACCGCCTGGAGCACGGCAAGCACGAGCGCCGCCGTCATCGGCGTCGGCATCAACGTGCGTCGCGACGAAGCCCTCGAAGCCGAACTCGACGCCGCGGCCGCCGGCCTGCCGGCGCAGAGCCGCGCCGCGCCTCCGGCCGCACTGTCGCAGGCCCTGCCGGACGCGAATCTGACCGATACGCTGGCCGTCGTCGTCAAGGCGCTGAAGGAGATGATCGACCGCTTCGGCGCGCAGGGCTTCGCCCCGTACGTTCAGCGCTGGAACGCCTGCCATGCCTACGCGAACCGCGAAGTCGCGCTGATCGAGAAAGGGGTGGAACTCGCCCGCGGGGTCGCGACGGGCGTCGACGCTTCGGGCCAATTGCTGTTGCTGACCGACACGGGTATGCAGGCCATCGCGACGGGGGACGTTTCGCTACGGCTCGCCGGCGACGCGCCATGAACGCGGGCGAACCCTTTCTCCTGATCGACGCGGGCAACAGCCGCGTGAAATGGGCGCTCGCCGACACGAAAGGCTCGTTCGTCCAAAGCGGCGTATTCGCACACACCCACGACGCCTCGTCCAGCGAGCGTGCGGACGAGGCGCTTGCCGCCGATGCCGATGCCGACAAGGACTTGGCGGCGCCCTGGGCCGGCCTTCCGGCGCCGCGCGGGGCATGGATTTCGAATGTGGCGGGGCCGGCCGTCGCCGAACGGCTTTCGGCGCTGCTCGATGCGCGCTGGCCCGGCTTGCCGCGCACGTTCGTACGGGCGTGCGAGCGGCAGTGCGGGGTTCTCAACGGCTATGGCGCGCCCGAGCGCCTAGGCAGCGATCGGTGGGCCGGTCTCATCGGCGCGCATGCGGCGTTTCCGGGCGAGCCGCTTTTGATCGCCACGCTCGGGACGGCCACGACGCTCGAGGCGTTGACGGCCGACGGCCGTTTCGTGGGCGGCATGATTGCGCCGGGGTGGTCGCTGATGATGCGCTCGCTCGGCGAGCATACGGCGCAGTTGCCGACGCTCGGCGACGATTCAGGGCGCTCGCTGGTCGGCGACGCGCTTGCCCGGCACTGGTTCGCGGCCGACACGCGGCATGCGATCGCGGCCGGCGCCCTGCTCGCCCAAGCGGGGCTCATCGAACGCGCGTGGCGAGAACTGTGCCGCGCTTGGGATCGAACGGTGCGGCTCGTCGTGGGCGGAGGCGCCGCCGATGACGTAGCCGGCGCGCTCGGCGTGCCGCATACGCGCCACGATACGCTCGTGCTGTCCGGGCTCGCGCGGATCGCAGCCGAAGACGGCGCCTCGGCGCCCTGACCGACTGGAGACGAGACGATGTTGCGTTGGCTGATCGCTATTCTGTTTCTCGCCAATTTGATCGCTTTCGCGTTGGCGAGCGGCATGCTGGGCCCGTTGCCGGCCTCGGGGCCGCGCGAGCCCCATCACTTGGAACGGCAGGTCCATCCGGAATGGCTGAAGGCTTGGCCGATGTCCGAAGCCGAATCGTCCGAGCAGCCGGTCATCGGCCGTCCCGCTCCCATGCCGAAGATCGCGGCCGCGCCGCTCGGCCGGTAGCCCGGTAGCCGCGCCGGCGGGCACGCCCGCGTCTGGCAGACGGCTCAGGAACCGCCTGCTTGCGCGCGGACCTTTTCGAGCAGGGCGGTGGTCGACCGTTGATGCTCGAACGGGATCGCCAGCGCCTGCCCGCCCCACCCGCGCACGATCGCGGACTCCGGCAGCGCGTCCATGTCGTAATCGCCGCCCTTGACGAGAATGTCCGGACGCAGCGCCTCGATGAGATCGATCGGCGTGCGCTCGTCGAACCGCACGACCCAATCGACGCTTTCCAATGCCGCCAAGAGCGCCATCCTATCGTCCTCGCGATTGATCGGCCGATCGTCGCCCTTGCCCAGCATGCGCACGGAAGCGTCGCTGTTGACCCCGACGACGAGACAAGCGCCGAGCGCCTTGGCGCGGGCGAGGTAGGTGACATGCCCCCGGTGGAGGATGTCGAATACGCCGTTCGTGAAAACGACGGGAGCCGCGAGCGAATTCCGCCGCGCAGCCAGCGCCGCGCGGGTGACGATCTTGTCTTCGAAGGAAACGGGAGACATGGAGAGGAGAAATCAGATCGACGCCGGGCGGTTACGCCCCGGCCCAGATGACAAAAAGCCCGCCGGTGCGGGAATAGCTTCCTCGCACCGGCGGGCTCGGCGATTTACTGCCGCGCTTAAGCGGGCTGGTGCTCTGCCGAGCCTGCCGCCTGCAGCCGCGCCGCGACTTCCTTGCGGTAGCGGTTCAGTTCCTGCGCCGTCGTGAACGTGCGCTCGAACAACAGCGACAAGTTGTGCAAGATGCGCTCGACGACCTTCTTCTCCCAGCCGTCGTCGAAGCGGATTTGCTCGTCGAGCCAACGCTCCAGCCACTCCGGATCCGGCAGCCGCGATTGAATCGTGTCGCGCGGGAACAGGTCGCGATTGACGTGCAGATTCGTCGGGTGCAGCGGCTTCTCCGTCCGGCGCGCCGACGCCATCAATACGCCGATCTTCGCGAATGCGGAACGTGCGACGTCGCCGCAGTTCGTCATCGCCTTCTTCATGTAGCGCAGATAGGCGCCGCCGTGGCGCGCTTCATCGCGCGAGATCGTCTCGTAGATGTGTTTGATCACCGGCTCGGTGTGCCATTCGGCGGCGCGGCGATACCAGTGGTTCAAGCGGATTTCGCCGCAGAAGTGGAGCATCAGCGTTTCGAGCGGCGGAGCCGGATCGAACTCGAAGCGCACCGCGTGCAGTTCGGCCTCGGTCGGCACCATTTCAGGCCGGAAGCGGCGCAGGTACTCCATCAGGACCAGCGAATGTTTTTGCTCTTCGAAGAACCAAACGCTCATGAACGCGGAAAAGTCGCTGTCGTGATGGTTGTCGCGCAGGAACATTTCGGTGGCAGGCAGCGCCGACCACTCGGTAATGGCGTTCATCTTGATCGTGGTCGCCTGCTCGTCGGTGAGCAGCGACGCGTCGAACTTGTCCCAAGGAATGTCCTTCTCCATGTCCCATCGGACCGATTCGAGCGATTTATAAAGTTCCGGATAAAGCATGGTGTTCATAGGTCCCACCCCAGGTCTGCCCATTGCAACTCGTATGACGATGCCGCATGCACGCGGGCGTACCGCGCCGGTGCGGCAAAAAAACCACAATCTTACGCAGTGATCGCGCCCATTTTCTTGATCGAACTCAAGGCAGCCCGGTCGACGATGCTTCGCGCGCGGAGGCATCGGCCGGCGCCAGGCGCCTGGGCGATGATCGAACGCGGCGCCGCGCCTCGCGCCGAGCCCCTATTCGCTTCCGTCGGACGGGCGGCGCAACGACCTGCCGCTATCTTGGTTTTTCGGTGTTCGCCCACGGAGCGAAATCTTTGGAATGATAGCATGCGCGGCCGCAGCGTCCGCCTTTCTTACGACTCGTTTACGTCGGCGTGGGGGCGATGAGCCAGTGTTTCGCCGATCCATTCGGTCAACTGTTGCCGATGCGCAAGCGCGTCGCGAAAACCGAGGTCGATCAGCTCGTTCGCGAATTCCGCTTCGAACAACAGGTAGCTCGCGAACGACGCACCGGCGGCCCGGTTGCCGCCCACCGCGCCCAGCAGCCCTCGCACGGTCATCGGCAACCGCTTCAAGTGCCGCGCCGCGAGCAGCTCGATCCGCTCGCTGGGCGCGATCGGGAGCACGTCGATGTGCCGCCATCCGCTTTCCGGTTCGACATGCTGCGGCAGGTGCGAAATCATGTTGTTGATGTGCTCGATGCGTTCGATGTCGGCGCCGATCGAATCGAGAAACACGCTGGCAAGCACCTGTTGGCCGATCTGCGCGAGCGAGGGATACCCGCTTTCGATTCCGGCGGCCGCCGGTACCTCGGGACGCGGCGTCGCCGCGCCCAGCACGACGATGCGATGCGCGCCGAAATGGATGGCGGGACTGAGCGGGGCGATTTGCCGGATCGACCCATCCCCGAAGTACTCGAGGCACCCGTCGAGTTCCAGCGGCACCGCCGGGAACAGAAACGGAATGGCCGCCGAAGCGAGCAGATGCGCGGGCGAGAGCGACACCATCCGCGCGCCGCGCTGCGCCCGCCGCCAGGACTGGATCGGCTCCTCGGCTTGGTAGAACGTCAAGTGCCGGCCGCTCGAATAGCTGAGCGCGGTAATCGACAGCGCGTGCAACGCGTGCGTGTCGAGCATTTCGCCGATCCGCGTGAAATCGAGCGCGCCGTGCAAGAGCTCGGCCAGCGGGCCGTTGTCGAACAGCGCGCGCGGCGAGCGCCGCACCGCCCAGCCGAAGCTCATCGCCGCGAGCCAGCGCGCACCGGCCGCCGCCACGCCGCGCCAATCGGTGCGATAGACCTGCCGCGCGCGAATATGCGACCAGAAATCGATGAGGCGCCCGACGCCGAGCGCGAAATCGTCCGCGTGGCTGGCGATCGACGCCGCGTTGATCGCGCCCGCCGACGTTCCGCAGACGATCGCAAACGGCGACGCGCGCCGTTCGGGGGCCAGCTCGTGCGCGATCTGCTGCAACGCCTTGAGCGCGCCGACCTGGTACGCGGCGCGCGCGCCGCCGCCCATCAGAACCAGCGCGAGCCGCACGGCGTACGAACGAAGAAGGCAAGGGAATCGCGCGAAGCGGCAATCCGGCCGCCGTCATCCCGGCGGTTCGACGTGGTTAGGATCGCGCGCAAGACGTAGCCGGTCATTTCTCGCCGCGCGTCGTGCCGCTGCCCGGCGAGCCGGCCGGTTTCGCTGCGCGTTTGCGCGCGGGCGCGCGTTGGGCGGCCGGCTTGCCGTCCCGCGCCGCGGCGCCGCTGGACGCGCTCGCGCTCTTGGCTCGCTGCGCTTGCGCCCCGCCGGTTTTCTTGGCCGGCTTCGACGCAGGCTCGGAATCCGCCGCGGCGCCAGGCTGCGTCATGGCGAACGCCGCGAGCTGGTTGAACTGCGATTGCAGCAGGTTCCACCAGCCGGACGGGTCGAATGCGGCGCTCGCGTCGCCGGCCTCGGCCTCGGCTTCGGACTGTTCGCCGGCCGCCGCCTCGGCGCGCGTCGTATCGCGCTCGCTTGCGCCCGCATCGCTTGCTTGCGCCGGCCGGCTTGCGGCCGCGCCCCACGTCGATGCGCTCGACGGCTGCGCGCCTGTGCGCCCGGCCGCATCGCTCGGCTGCGTCATGGAAGCCTGAGCGAACGCGCCGAACGCGCGCAGCGTCGACAGCGTCGCACGCTGCACTTCCAGCGCCTGAATGGCGGACTGCAGCATGCTCAGATTGAGCTTGAGCCATTGCTCGACGGCGCGCATGTCGGTGATGCGCTTATCGAGCTCTTCGACGCTCATGAGCGGCGACATCATGTCCGACATCGCCGTCAGCGGCGACGTGAAGCCTTGCGCCGAGCCCGGCTGCATTCCCGGAAACGCCGCCCCGAACGGCGTGAGACGCATCATGTCCCACATCTTGTCGAGCATCTCCGCGGGCGGGAAACCCGGAAAGCCCGTAAAAGGCGAGTTGTCGCCGGCGGTGTCGGTCATCGAGTGCTCTCCGATACGATGAGATTGCGTGAGGACGTTGCGGGAATCACGAAAGTTCGCCGCCGCCGCGGAAATCGGGCGTGCGCCGCTCGCGCAACGAGCTTATGCCTTCGCGCACGTCGGGCCCGGAAAACCCCATGAATTCCAGCGCCAGCGACGTATCGAACGTCGGGCCCGCCATGCGCAGCCAGTTGTTCAGTGCGTACTTCGTCCAGCGTATCGCGCTTTGCGAGCCTTGTGCGAGCCGCGTGGCCACTTCCAAGGCCTTCGGCATCAATTCCGATGCGTCGACCGCCAGCGACACGAGCCCGATCCGCTCAGCCTCGGCCCCGCTCACGGCTTCGCACAGGAGCAGGTAGTACTTCGCCTTCGCCATGCCGCACAGCAGCGGCCACACGATGGCCGCGTGATCGCCGGCCGCGACGCCCAAGCGCGTGTGCCCGTCGATGATGCGCGCATCGTTCGCCGCGATCGAGATATCGGCCAGCAGCCCGGCGACGAGCCCCGCGCCGACCGCCGGTCCGTGCATCGCCGAGACGATCGGCTTGCTGCAATTGATGACGTTGTAGACGAGGTCGCGCGCTTCGCGCCATACGCGCGCACGCACGTCGAATCGATCGGCCATCTGCTCGACGAGCGCGAGATCGCCGCCCGCCGAAAACCCCTTGCCTTCGCCTCGAATGACGGCCGCGCGCGTGAGCGGATCGCGGTCGATGTCGCGCCAAATTTCGGCGAGCTCGCGATGCATGTGCTCGTCGGCCGCGGCGAGACCGCTCTTGTTCATCCCTTCGCCGCTCATGACGACTTCGAGCACGCCGTGCGGATGACGCCGCAAACGCAAAGCGCGGTAGTGCGCGTACGGCGCGAGATCGTCGGAGGGCGTCGCGTCGGCCTTATCGGCCTTATCGGCCTTATCGGCCTTATCGGCCTTATCGGTCCTATCGGTCATCCGTGTGGGCTCGCATTGAGGTGGAGATGCGGCGGCGTTCGCATGGGCGGCCGTGCCGCTCGCACGTCAGTGTAGGCGCGGCGGGCGGCCCGCGCATCGGGCCAAACCCGGCGCGAAGCCGCGCTACGCCTGCTCGAGCGGCGCGACCGATTGCTCGATCGCGCCGAAGATCGATTTGCCGGCCTCGTCGAACATCTCGATCTTGACCGTATCGCCATACTTCATGAACTCCGTTTGCGGCGCGCCGTTCGCAATCGTTTCGAGGCAGCGCTTCTCGGCGATACAGCAATAACCGCGCTTGTCGTCCTTGTTCGAGACCGTGCCCGACCCGACGATCGAGCCCGCTCGCAAATTGCGTGTCTTGGCCGCATGCGCGATGAGCTGGCCGAAGTGGAACACCATGTCGACGCCGGCATCGGGCTGGCCGACTTTCTTGCCGTTCCAATGGACGATCATCGGCCGCTGCACGCGACCTTCGCGCCAATATTCGCCGAGCTCGTCGGGCGTCACCGCGACCGGCGAAAACGCCGTGGCCGGCTTGCTTTGGAAAAAGCCGAAGCCCTTCGCCAGTTCGTCGGGAATCAGGTTGCGCAGCGAGACGTCGTTGACGAGCATCAGCAAACGCACAGCCTTGAGCGCCGCATCGGGCGCAGCACCCATCGGCACGTCGGTCGTGACGACGGCCACTTCGGCCTCGAAGTCGATGCCGAATGCTTCGGCGGCGCAGACGATGTCGTCGCGAGGCCCGAGAAAGTCGTCACTGCCTCCTTGGTACATCAGCGGATCGGTCCAGAACTCGGGCGGCATTGGCGCGCCGCGGGCGCGGCGCACGAGCTCGACGTGGTTCACGTAGGCCGAACCGTCTGCCCACTGGAATGCGCGCGGCAACGGCGCCATGCAATCGGCCGGATCGAAAGCAAAGGCCTGGCGGGCGCGCCCCTGATTGAGCGCATCGTAAAGTTCGGCGAGCTGAGGCGCATAGAACGGCCAGTCGTCGAGCGCTCGCTGCAGCGTCGGCGCGATGGCATCGGCAATGGCGGCCGTGCGCAAGTCGCGCGAGACGACGATCAGTTGGCCGTCGCGCGAACCGTCTTTGAGCGTGGCAAGTTTCATGGAGGGGATCGAAGCCGTGTGGTGACGATAGAGGGAATCTATTTTACGATGGTGAATACGCCGCGACGTTCGGTCTGCGCGTTTCGTCGATCGGTCGCGAGCGATCCGCCGCGGGTTCTGCGTTTTCCGGATCGTCATTGTCCATCGTTATTCGTTTCGTCTCGCACATTCATGCCCGCCACGCCGTCCCCCACGCCCGACACGCTCGCCGCCTCGCTCGGCGATCCCCTCGATCCGCTCGACGAAGGCGCCGAGGCGGAAGGCGAAGAGAAGACCCGCGCCGGCATTCAGTCGATCGAAGTGGGGTTCCGCCTGCTCGAGGTGCTGACCAACGAGCCGCGCGCGATGATGCTGCGCGATCTCGCCAAACGTGCGCAGATGAGCCCGGCCAAGGCGCATCGCTACCTCGTGAGCTTCTTGCGCCTGGGCGTCGTGGCGCAAGACCCCGTTTCGGGCCGTTACGAGCTCGGCGGCTTCGCGTTGCAAATGGGGTTGGCGCGGCTCGCCCGCGTCGATGGCGTCAAGCTCGCTCGGCTCGCACTCGGCGAACTGCGCGACAGTCTCGATGTCACCGTCGGCATCGCCGTCTGGGGCAACCAGGGACCGACGGTCGTCCACTGGGCTGAATCGAGCCACCCCGCGAAGGCGTCGCTCAAGCTCGGCGACGTCATGCCGTTGCTCGGCTCGGCCACGGGCCTGCTCTTTGCGGCTTATCTGCCGCGCAGCAAGACGCAAGCGATGCTGGAGCGCGAACTTGCCGACTCGCGGCGCTCGGCGCATACGAGCGGGCCGCGCAGCGAAAGCGAACTCGAGCAAGCATTGGAGGACATTCGCGTTCACGGCGCAGCGCGCGTGGCCGGCATGCTGTTGCCGACGATCCACGCTTTTTGCATGCCGGTGTTCGACGCTTCGGGCGATCTCGCGCTCGGGCTGATTGCGCTGGGGCATGAAGGCGCGTTCGATCTGTCGTGGGATGGAGAGATCGCCGTCACGCTGAAGGCTTGCGCGAGCAAGCTGTCGTACGAGTTGGGCTATAACGGGACGCCGCGCAGCGAATAGACGGGCCCCCGCCGTGGGGCCAAATCCCCCGCTCGGCACGACGCACCGTTTGCGGGCATCATGTCCGTTGTTCGCCCGTATTTACGTCCAACGAGAGTCCATCGTTCGATCGATCGCCATTTTCGCTCCGATCGAGCGCGCCGCCATGTCATACGTTATCGCCTCGCATGCAGTCAGCACCGGTCCCGCCCGCAGCGGGACACGCCGGCTCGCCTGGCGATGGAGCGTTGCGCTGGCGGCGGTCCTGGGGCTTCACGTCGCCGGGTTCATCTGGTTCGAGCGATACCGCGACGCGTTTGCGCCCGAAACGGTCAAACCGCCGGTTCAAGTCGAACTGTTGACGCCGCAACCGATTGCCCGCGGCCCCGAAGCGGCGCGCCGCACAGGCAGCGCGTCCGCGGCGCCCTCGCGCCCGAGCCGCGCGCCGGCGTCGCATGGCCGGCAGCCGCCTACGTTGCATGCGCTCGCGCCTGCCCCTACTGCACCGTCAGCGGGAACGGAATCGGCGAATTCGGCCAGCGCCGCGCTCGCCACCGCGCCCGAGCGCTCCGCCCCCGACGCCGCCGCGGCATCGGGCGCGAGCGCGGCAGCAGCGGCCCCGGCAAGCACAGCGAGCGCGGGCGTACGCTTCTCGGTACCGCCCTCGGGCGATCTGCACTACAACACCTTTTACAACGGGGTGGAAAACGCACCAGGCACGATCCACTGGACGAGCGACGGCAGCCGCTACGAAATGATCGTGTCCGTGCCGTTGCCGTTTGTCGGGACGTTCACATACGAGAGCCGCGGGCATATCGATGCATTCGGCCTGGCCCCCGATCGCTACGTCGAAAAGCGAGGGCGACGCCAGGAAGAAGTCACGACGTTCGATCGCGCCGCCAAGCGGATCGGCTTTACGCAAACGAGCGCGACGCTCGCGCTGCCCGAGGGCGCGCAAGACCGATTCAGCATGGTGATGCAGCTCGCAAGCCTCGTGCGCGGCGCGCCCGACACTTACCGGCCGGGCGTCACGCGGACGTTCTACGTGGCCGACGACGACAGCGGGGAGCTATGGCCGATCGAAACCATCGGCGACGAATCGATTCGGACTGCTGAAGGTTTCCTCGAAACTCGCCACTTCATGAGACTGCCGCGTCGCGAGGGCGATCGTAGGCGTATCGACGTATGGCTTGCACCGTCGTTGGGCTGGCTGCCGGCCCGCATCATGCAAACGGAGCCGAACGGCACGCAGGTCGAGCTCGTATGGCGCGGCCGGCTTGCGCCTCCGGGCGCGGAAAATGCAACACTGGACGCAAGGACACCGGATGATTCGTCCAATGCCGCGACCGACCGTACCGGCGCCTTAGACGCCGGCGCGGACCGAGTGCACGAGCGCCCCTAAACCGGCGGCTCATGCTTGCCGTTATAACGGTTATCGAGGCCACGGACGATCCTCGATGTTTTCCCTCGCCGCTCGAACGTTTTGTATGGTTGGGGTCTAACGGGTTGATTAGGCAGCAAGCGTCAAGTCCAAGCGTGTGTATTTTTTGGTTGCAATGTTCCAACCCGTTTTAAGCGTCGTTTAAGACCCACCCCTTGAAATTCCATGCAACACGCTCCATGTACTGGGCGGAAAACGGCCAGGAGCCAATCGGAATAAGGAGTGTCGCCATGCAAATGATCTACAACAGCCCCAACTATTGTGTCGTCGAATTCGCGCCGCAAGCCGGCCATCTGGCGATGAACGCAGGTGGCTACGAAATCGTAGACAAGAACACGCAGCGCGAGATCTTCATCGACGGCGAAATGGCGGCGCAGTTTCGCGAACATGTCCGGAAGCTGATCGAAGAGGAACCCACGCTCGACGAAGTCGACGAGTTCCTCGGGCAGTTCGACAGCCTCATGACGCAGCCCGTCGTGCTTCATTAACGGCGACACTCGCGAGCCGGCGCGCCGATAGGCGCACGCGATGGCTCATCGAACCCCGTCCGGTCCGCCGGACGGGGTTTTTGTTTTTGCGCGCCAAGCGGTGCGGCCCATGCCCGGCGGGCCGCGCCGCCAGCCGCTACAATGACGGTTTTCCCTCTTCACGCACCGCGCCTGCTCGCCATGAATTCGTCCGCCGCCGCTCCCGCCGGATCGCCCGCTTCGGGCACGCATTACACTCGCGGCGCCCAGTTGCCGGCGCTGCTCGCCTCGCGCATCGTGATCCTGGACGGCGCGATGGGCACGATGATTCAGCGCTACAAGCTCGACGAAGCGCGCTATCGCGGCGAGCGCTTCAAGGATTTTTCGCGCGACGTGAAGGGCAACAACGAACTGCTCTCGCTCACGCAGCCGCAGATCATCCGGGAGATCCACGAGCAATACCTCGCAGCCGGCGCCGACATCATCGAGACGAACACGTTCGGCGCGACGACCATTGCGCAAGCCGACTACGGAATGGAATCGCTCGTGCGAGAGATGAACCTCGAATCGGCCAAGCTCGCGCGTGCGGCTTGCGACAAATACTCGACACCGGACAAGCCGCGCTTCGTCGCGGGCGCCATCGGGCCGACGCCCAAAACGGCGAGCATCTCGCCCGACGTCAACGATCCGGGTGCGCGCAACGTCACCTTCGACGAATTGCGCGCGTCGTATTACGAACAGGCCCAGGCGCTGCTCGAAGGCGGCGCGGACTTGTTCCTCGTCGAAACGATCTTCGATACGCTCAACGCCAAAGCCGCGCTGTTCGCACTCGACGAGCTGTTCGAGAACACGGGCGAAGTGTTGCCGATCATGATTTCGGGCACGGTGACCGATGCGTCGGGCCGTATTCTCTCGGGGCAAACGGTCGAAGCCTTCTGGAATTCGCTGCGTCATGCGAAACCGCTGACGTTCGGGCTCAATTGCGCGCTCGGCGCCGCGCTGATGCGCCCGTATATCGCCGAGCTCGCCAAACTGTGCGACACCTATGTGTCCTGCTACCCGAACGCCGGCTTGCCGAACCCGATGAGCGAAACGGGCTTCGACGAAACGCCGGAAGACACGTCGCGGCAGTTGAAGGAGTTCGCGCAAGCGGGGCTCGTCAATCTCGCCGGCGGCTGCTGCGGCACGACGCCCGAGCACATCGCCGCGATCGCCCGAGCGCTGGCCGGCGTCAAGCCGCGCGCCTGGGCGAATTACCGCGACGCCGCTTGAGCCGGCGCGCAGCCGTACGCTGCTTCGTTTCGAGCCACACCGCTTTTCATCGACGACAACCATGACCGAACACATGATGCGCCTTGCCGGCCTCGAGCCGTTTAACGTTGCCTCGGGCGCGCTTTTCATCAACGTGGGCGAACGCACGAACGTCACGGGTTCCAAGGCCTTCGCGCGGATGATCCTGAACGGCCAGTTCGACGAAGCGCTCGCGGTCGCGCGGCAGCAAGTCGAGAACGGCGCCCAGGTCATCGACATCAACATGGACGAGGCGATGCTCGATTCGAAAGCGGCCATGGTGCGCTTTCTGAATCTCATCGCCTCCGAGCCCGACATCGCCCGCGTGCCGATCATGATCGACTCGTCGAAGTGGGAAGTGATCGAGGCGGGCCTCAAATGCGTGCAAGGCAAAGCGATCGTGAATTCGATCTCGCTCAAGGAAGGCGAGGACGCGTTCCGTCATCACGCGCGGCTCATTCGGCGTTATGGCGCCGCCGCCGTCGTCATGGCGTTCGACGAAACGGGCCAGGCCGATACGTTCGAGCGCAAAACGCAGATCTGCCGGCGTTCGTACCGGATTCTCGTCGATGAAGTGGGCTTCGCGCCAGAAGACATCATTTTCGATCCGAATATCTTCGCCGTCGCCACGGGCATCGAGGAGCACAACAACTACGCCGTCGATTTCATCGAGGCCACGCGCTGGATCAAGCAGAACCTGCCGTACGCCAAGGTGAGCGGCGGCGTGTCGAACGTGTCGTTCTCGTTTCGCGGCAACGATCCCGTGCGCGAAGCGATCCACACGGTTTTCCTGTATTACGCGATTCAGGCCGGCATGGACATGGGCATCGTCAACGCGGGACAGCTCGGCGTCTACGCCGATCTCGATCCCGAGCTGCGCGAGCGCGTGGAAGACGTCATCTTGAACCGCCGCCCGGACGCGACCGACCGCCTGCTCGAAATTGCCGACAAATTCAAAACCGGCGCCGCCAAGAAGGAAGAAAACCTCGAATGGCGCAACCAGCCCGTCGAGGCGCGCCTCGCGCACGCGCTCGTGCTCGGCATTACGACCTTCATCGTCGAGGATACGGAAGAAGCGCGCCAGAAGATTGCGGCCGCGGGCGGACGGCCGATCAACGTGATCGAAGGGCCGCTGATGGACGGCATGAACGTCGTCGGCGACTTGTTCGGGCAAGGCAAGATGTTCCTGCCGCAAGTCGTGAAATCGGCGCGCGTGATGAAGCAAGCCGTCGCGCACCTCATCCCGTTCATCGAAGAAGAGAAGAAGAAGCTCGCGGCGGCAGGCGGCGACGTGCGCGCGAAAGGCAAGATCGTCATCGCCACCGTGAAGGGCGACGTGCACGACATCGGCAAGAACATCGTGTCGGTCGTGCTCCAATGCAACAACTTCGAAGTCGTCAACATGGGCGTCATGGTGCCGTGCAACGAGATCCTCGCGAAAGCGAAGGTCGAGGGTGCCGACATCGTGGGCCTGTCGGGGCTCATTACCCCCAGCCTCGAGGAGATGGCGTACGTCGCCTCGGAAATGCAGCGCGACGAATATTTCCGCGTGAAGAAGATCCCGCTCTTGATCGGCGGCGCAACCACTTCGCGCGTGCATACCGCCGTCAAGATCGCACCGAACTATGAAGGGCCTGTCGTCTACGTGCCGGATGCGTCGCGATCGGTGTCGGTCGCCTCGAACCTGCTCTCCGACGAAGGCGCGGCCAAGTATCTCGACGAACTGAAGACCGAATACGAGCGCATTCGCCAACAGCACGCCAATAAGAAGGCGCAGCCGATGGTAACGCTCGAGCAGGCGCGTGCGAACAAGGCGAAGATCGATTGGGCCGCCTATGAGCCCGTCAAGCCTGCATTCGTCGGACGCCGCGTGTTCAAGAACTACGATTTGAACGAACTGGTCCAGTACATCGACTGGGGCCCGTTCTTCCAAACGTGGGACCTCGCCGGCCCCTACCCGGCCATTCTCAACGACGAGATCGTCGGCGAATCGGCGCGGCGCGTGTTTTCCGATGCCAAATCGATGCTCGCCCGGCTGGTTCAAGGCCGCTGGCTCACGGCGAGCGGCGTCATCGCGCTCTTGCCGGCCAACACGGTCGGCGACGACGACATCGAAATCTACACCGACGAATCGCGCACGAAGGTCGCCTTGACGTGGCACAACCTGCGCCAGCAAAGCGTGCGTCCCGTGGTGGACGGCGTCATGCGGCCGAACCGCTCGCTTGCCGATTTCATCGCACCGAAGGATTCGGGCGTGGCCGACTACATCGGCATGTTCGCCGTGACGGCAGGCCTGGGCGTCGAAGCCAAGGAAAAGCAGTTCCTCGCCGACCTCGACGATTACAGCGCCATCATGTTCAAGGCGCTGGCGGACCGCCTGGCCGAGGCGTTCGCCGAAGCCATGCACGCGCGCGTGCGGCGCGAGTTCTGGGGTTACGCGCAGAAGGAAACCCTCGGCAACGAGGCATTGATCGCCGAGCAGTACGTCGGCATCCGCCCGGCGCCCGGCTATCCGGCCTGCCCCGACCACCTCGTCAAACGCGATCTGTTCGCCGTGCTCAAGGCCGACGAAGTGGGCATGACGGTGACCGAATCGCTGGCGATGCTGCCCGCCGCGAGCGTCTCGGGCTTCTACATCGCCCACCCCGAGAGCCGTTATTTCTCGGTTGGGAAGATCGGACGGGATCAGGTGGAAGATTTCGCGCGCCGCAATGCGCTCGCCCTATCCGACGCCGAACGGGCTCTCGCGCCGCTGCTGTAACCGGACGAAGGCAGGCCGGCCCCGCGTCGAGGCCGGCGAATGCGGACGGGGTGGCGGCCCGCTTCGCCGAACGAACGAAAAAAGCCCGATTCGCGCGAGCATGCGCGAACCGGGCTTTTTCTTTGATCCTACGATTGCGGCGCTCGCCGCTTGCACTTGGCCGCCCGCTGCCTTACGGGACGCTAACCGTCGTGCGATACAGACTCAAACGCCCCAAAGGACATCGGCATTTTCGCGTTGCGCGGCGCGCAGCATATCGAGGAACGGAAATGCGCGTTGTGCGAGGCCGATCGGCAATTCGTGCGGCTCGTGCCCTTCCTCGCCCTCGTGGAAGTGCCCCTCGTGTTCGGCGATCTCCCGCTTGTCGGTCACGATGGCCGCTTCGAGCTTCGAGATAGCCGCAGGCAATTCGTCGTGGCTGATCACGCCGCGCGCGCCCAGTTGCTTTCCCACGATGCCGACCAAATACTGCGCCAGATTTTCGAGCATGACGACGTCCGGCGCCGCACGACATTTGAATGTAATCAACATGATGGACCCGTTTCCGTTGTTCTGTTCACTTCCGTTGAGGACGCCGCCGCATCCCTTGCCGCGCGCAGCCGGCCTGCACTGGACCGCGCAGGCCGTTCGGCCGATATCGGGCGCCTCATCGAGACATATTAGCACCTGGTAAAATCCGGCTAGACCCAAACACGCGCCTTCGGCCCTTGGCCGCCGTGACGGCGGGCGCCGCCGCCCGCTCCTTGCGCCAACCCCTCGCGTCCGCCCGGCGGACCGCCATTGCGAAAATCCATCGAAACAGCATGCTGCCCGCACATAAACAGAGTCTCGAAGCCTTGCTCGCCGACGGCGTCAAGCAAGTGATCACCGAATCGAACGGCGATGCCGCCGCCATGCCCGCCATTGCGCTCGAGCGCCCGAAGGCGGCCGCGCACGGCGACGTCGCCTGCAACGTGGCCATGCAATTGGCCAAGCCGCTGCAGAAAAACCCGCGCGAGCTCGCGCAGCGCATCGTCGACGCCCTGCTCGCGCAGCCGGCCGCGAAAGACCTGATCGATGCGGCCGAGATCGCCGGCCCAGGCTTCATCAACTTGCGCCTGACCTCGAAAGCGAAGCAAGCCGTCGTGGGCGCCGTGATCGCCGAGGGCGCGGCCTTCGGCCGCTCGACGCACGGGACTGGCAAGCGCGTGCTGGTCGAGTTCGTCTCCGCCAACCCTACGGGCCCGCTGCATCTGGGCCACGGCCGCCAGGCGGCGCTGGGCGACGCCCTCGCCAACGTGCTGGCCAGTCAAGGCTATGCCGTTCACCGCGAGTTCTACTACAACGATGCGGGCGTGCAGATCCAAAACCTGGCCTTCTCCACGCAGGCGCGCGCCAAAGGCCTGAAGCCCGGCGACGCCGCGTGGCCCGAAGCCGCCTACAACGGCGAGTACATCGGCGACATCGCTCGCGATTACATGAACGGCGAGACGGTCGCCGCGAAGGACGGCGACCCCGTCAAGGGCAAGGGCGACATCGACGATCTTGATGCGATCCGCCAATTCGCCGTGGCCTACCTGCGTCACGAGCAGGACATGGATTTGCAGGCGTTCGGCGTGAAGTTCGATCGGTACTACCTCGAATCGTCGCTCTATACCGAAGGGCGCGTCGGCCAAACCGTCGACGCCCTCATCGCAGCGGGCAAGACTTTCGAGGAAGAAGGCGCGCTGTGGCTGCGCACGACCGAATACGGCGACGACAAAGACCGCGTGATGCGTAAATCCGACGGGACGTACACCTACTTCGTGCCGGACGTCGCTTATCACGTCACGAAGTGGGAGCGCGGTTTTTCGAAAGTGATCAACGTCCAGGGTTCCGATCACCACGGCACCATCGCGCGTGTGCGCGCGGGGTTGCAAGCGCTCGGCGTCGGCATTCCGAAGGGCTATCCGGACTACGTGCTTCACAAGATGGTCACCGTCATGCGCGACGGCCAAGAGGTGAAGATCTCCAAGCGCGCCGGCAGCTACGTCACCGTGCGCGACCTGATCGAATGGTCGGGCGGCGCGGCGCCGGGACAAGAGGCCGCACCCGATCTCATCGACGAAGCGACGATCACGCGCGGGCGCGACGCCGTGCGCTTTTTCCTCATCTCGCGCAAGGCCGATACCGAATTCGTGTTCGACGTCGATCTCGCGCTCAAGCAGAACGACGAGAATCCCGTCTATTACGTCCAATACGCGCATGCGCGTATCTGCTCGATCATTGCCGAGTGGAAATCGCGATTCGGCGGCGACGAAGCCGTGCTGCCGCAGGTCGACGTTTCGGTGCTGACGAGCACGCGCGCGATGGCGCTCATGCATAAGCTCGCCGAGTATCCCGACATGCTCACGCACGCGGCCTCGGAACTCGCACCGCACGCGATCGCGTTCTACTTGCGCGAACTCGCGAGCGAATTTCACTCGTTCTACAATGACAAGGCCGAACGCGTCCTCGTCGACGCGCAGGCCGAGCGCGATGCGCGCGTCGCGCTCTTGGCGGCTACACGTCAAGTGCTCGCCAACGCTCTTGCGATGATCGGCGTTTCCTCGCCTGCCAAGATGTAACGCAATTCGTAACGCAATTCGCCACAATCGTGCCGCGCCGCGCGCCGTCGCTATAATCGATGCCGCCGTCGCGCGGCATACGCGCGGCGCCCACCGCTCCCGAGTTTCTTTCGCAGGTGATTCAGATAATGGCAAAACCGAGCCGCACTTCGCCACGCAGCACGCCCAAGCAAACCAAACAAACCGGGGGGACGTTCCTCGGCGTCGTGCTGGGTTTGATCGTCGGTCTTGCGATCGCGGTGGTCGTCGCGCTGTACATCACGCGCGCGCCCACGCCGTTCGTCGCCAAGGTCGCACCGCCGAACGCCGGGTCCGAAGCCGGCACCGTCGCGCAGCAGTACGACCCCAATCGGGCGCTGCAAGGCAAGAGCCCTGGTCAGCCCGTGCAGCAAGCGCCGCAAACGCCTGCGCCGCCGAATACGGCGCCGGGGCAATCGACATCCGGGCAGCCGCAAGCGCCGGGGTTGTTGCAAGAGCCGCAAATCGTCGAAGTGCCGCCGACGGGCGCATCGAATCCTGCCGCCGGCGCGACGGGCACGCCGGCGCAGCCGCAAGCCCAAGCCAATGGCAATGCGCAAGCGCCCGAGCAGAAGAAGAGCGCACCGCAGGCGGCGAACGTGCCGCCGGCCGGCGCAAGCGGCGCGGCACACGCGAACAATGCCGCACCGGCCGCGGGCGACGCCAATACGGGCTACTTCCTTCAAGTGGGCGCGTACAAGACGCAGGCCGACGCCGAGCGGCAACGCGCTCGCCTCGCGTTCCAGGGCTTCGAGTCGAAGGTGTCGCAGCGCGACGCGGGCGGCGTCACCTACTACCGCGTGCGTATCGGGCCGTTCGCCAAGTTCGACGAGATGAATACGACGCGTCAGCGCCTGTCCGACGCCGGCATCGATACTGCCGTGATTCGCTTTACCAAGCAGTAATACAGGGGTGGCGCCGCGCCGTTTGCCGCTGAACCTTGAGCGGACCGCGCCGGTCTCAATCGGCAGCCGGGGGTGCAAAGTACGCCGCCTCGGCATGCCGGATAGACGTCCCACGTTCGAGTACCTAGAGCCAACATGAAAAAACTGATCCGCACGCTGTTGTTCTCCCTGAGCCTGGCCGTCGTCGGCGCGGGCGCCGCGTATGCGTCGCCTGCCGCGCCCGTCGCCGGCAAGGACTTCACGGTGCTGAAAGCGCCGCAGCCCGTCGACGTGCCGGCCGGCAAGATCGAAGTCATCGAATTCATGTGGTACGGCTGCCCGCACTGCAACGAATTCGATCCGTACCTGGAAAAGTGGGTGAAGGCCCTGCCGCCCGACGTCGTCTTCAAGCGCGTGCCCGTCGCCTTTCGCGACGATTTCATTCCGCATTCGAAGCTCCTTCATGCGCTCGACGCGCTCGGTCTCGTTCAGCAGCTGACGCCTACCGTCTTCAATGAAATCCACGTCAATAAGAACTACCTGCTGACGCCGGACGATCAGGCCAAATTCTTGGCGACGAAGGGCGTCGATCCGAAGAAGTTCTTGGCGGCTTACAACTCGTTCTCGACGCAAAGCGCCGTGAACCGCGACAAGCAGTTGATCCAGGACTACAAGATCGACGGCGTGCCGACGCTTGCCGTTCAAGGCAAATACGAAACGGGCCCTGCTACCACCGACAGCTTGCCCGGCACGATTCAGGTGCTCGATTACCTGATTGCGCAAGTCCGCGCGAAAAAGATGTAATTCGCTGGGCGCCGGCGTGAATTCACCGTTGAAGGTTTTCATCACCGGCGCCTCGAGCGGCATCGGCATGGCCTTGGCCGCCGAATACGCGCGGCAAGGCGCGACGCTCGGGCTCGTCGCACGCCGTGTCGATGCGCTTGCCGAGTTCGCTCGGCGCTTTCCTCATCTTTCCATTTCCGTCTATTCGGCCGACGTGCGCGACGATGCTGCGATCGCGGACGCCGCAATGCGCTTCATCGGCGAGCACGGCTTGCCCGATGTCGTCATCGCGAACGCCGGAATCAGCAAAGGCGTCGTCACGGGGCATGGCGACCTCGCCACGTTTCGCGAAGTCATGGACGTGAATTACTTCGGCATGGCGGCCACATTCGAGCCGTTCGCCCGCGCAATGACCGAGGCGCGGCATGGCACGCTGGTCGGCATCGCCAGCGTCGCGGGCGTGCGAGGGCTGCCGGGCTCGGGTGCCTACAGTGCGTCGAAGGCGGCGGCGCTGGCTTATCTGGAATCGCTGCGCGTGGAGATGCGGCCGTTCGATGTGGCTGTGGTGACGATCGCGCCGGGCTATATCCGCACGCCGATGACGGCGCATAACCCCTATCCGATGCCGTTTTTGATGGATGCGGAGCGCTTTGCGCAGAAGGCCGCAGGCGCGATCGCGCGCAAGACGCGGTTCGCGGTGTTTCCTTGGCCGATGCGCGTAGTTGCGACGTTGCTGTCGTGCCTGCCGCGGTGGCTGTATGACCGGGTTTTTGAAAAGGCGCCGCGGAAACCTCGGGTGGCGGGGTGATGAGCGTATGAGGCCGGCGCGGCCGTTGAAACCGTTGAAACCGTTGAAACCGTTGAAACCGTTGAAACCGTTGACGCCGTTGACGCCGTTGACGCCGTTGAAGCCGTTGAAGCCGTTGAAGCCGTTGAAGCCGTTGAAGCCGTTGAAGCCGTTGACGCCGTTGACGCCGTTGACGCCGTTGACGCCGTTGACGCCGTTGACGCCGTTGCGGCCGTTGGGGCCATTAAGCACACGCGAACAATTGCGGTACTGCTCGATTTTCGCGGCGCGGCAAGTATCGTTTCCGACGCGTACGCGCAACGCACCACTCGCGGAAAATCATTGCCACGAGAAATCGTTTTCATTTTCCGCGCTGAATCTCCATCGGACGTTTCTTAATTTTTCACAATTTCTTTACTGGCCGTCGATTTAGATCGAACTATCGGCTATGATTGCCGATTCCGAAATTTCGCACGCAATGTGCTGATAAGGACGACGGCATGGCTTTCACCGAGCTCTTTGACGCGGCGTTCTATGGCGGCGCGCAACGAAACCGTCTCGTCAGACTCGATACGCCTCTCGGTGAGGATTGGCTGCTGCCTCTCTACGTGAAGGGCCATTCGCGCATTGGCCGCGATTATGAGTTCGTCGTCGATGTCGTCTCTATGCATGGCGACAAAATCGGCCTTAAAGCGCTGATCGGCAAGCCTGTCACACTGTGGATCCAGCAGAGCGACGGATCCTACCTTCCGCATCACGGTTACGTACACGCCTTTTCTCGGTTAGGCGCGGACGGATTTCTCACGCTGTATCAATTGCGTTTCTCGTCTTGGATGCATTTCCTTCGCCTGCGCCGCGATATGCGGGACTGGCAAGACCAGAGCGGCGAGCAGATCCTGGCAGACGTATTCGATCAGCATTATGAAGCGAGCGGCGCCTACCGATTCGACCTGCGCCAAGCCATGCCGACGTACTCGTACCCGTGCAGTGGGAATATGACTGGAATTTCGTCCATCGCAGCTTGGAGGAAACCGGCGTGTTCGGTCGCTTCGAACACGCGGACGACGGTCGGTCACATACGCTCGTCCTGATGGACGATGTGTATTTCGTCCCGCAGCTAGAGCAGCGGGAAATCTCGTTCATCCGTACAGGTGTACGTCAGGAAACCGAAGGTTTCACGCAATGGAAGGAGGTGCAGTCGATTCAGAGCGCGACGCTGACGACGCGAACGTTCGATTACAAGCGGCCTGATTTGCCGAAGGAAATCAGAGCGGACGTTGCGCGCCTCAATCCCGTACCGGCTCAAGGCGAAGTTTATGACTACACCGGCGCTTATACGTGGAGCGAGCGCGATCACGGCGACGATCAAGCGTACGTCCGGCCGCAAGCGTGGGAGTCGCAGTCCAAGCGGTTCTCCGGCATCGGCAGCGCGCGCGCTGTCATGCCGGGATATTGGTTCTCGCTGACGGGGCACCCGATTCACGATCGCGAGCCGGAGCAACAGCGCGAGTTCGCTATTCTCGCCACGACGTGGACCATTCGGAACAACCTTCCCGGCATGGACGAAGTCGCCGATTTCGCCGAAAGCTTGCGCGCGGAAGTGACAGCGGCGGCGGCGGCGGGCGCGGGTGTCGGCGTCGTCGTCAAGCATGACGACGGCAACGCCGGGTTCTTTCAGGTGGAAATCGAAGCGCAGCGGCGTCGTACGCCTTTTCGCAGCCCCGCTGAACATAAGAAGCCCGTCATGCAACTTCAGCCTGCGATCGTCGCCGGCCCTCAGGGTGAAGAGATTTTCACCGATGCGCTCAATCGCGCAAAAGTTTGGTTCCCGTGGAATCGGCGCAACGGCCGCGACGAGAAAGCGTCGTGCTGGGTGCGCGCGGCGTTCCCCAACGCGGGCTCGAAACGAGGCGGACACTTTCCGTTGCGAGCGGGCGACGAAGTGCTGATCGGATTCGTCGGGGGCGACTGCGATCGTCCCGTGATTCTCGGGCGCATGCATGGCGGCACGACGCCGCCGGTTTGGCATACGAACGGGCTACTGTCGGGATTGAAGTCAAAGGAATATGGCGGAAGGGGTTTCAACCAACTCGTATTCGACGACGCCACCGGCCAGAACAGAATTCATCTTGCCTCTACGAGCGCAAGTTCCCACTTGCATCTCGGCTATCTCGTCGAACAAACGAAGAGCACGAGGGGCGCGTACCTAGGTTCGGGCTTCGATCTGAAATCGGATGCGCATGGCGCGATTCGGGCCGGACGAGGACTCGTCGTGTCGACCTACCCTACGTCGGCAAAACAACCATTCGACGTACGCGTGGCGACTGCCCAACTCGCCAACGCCGAAAGCGTACTGGAAGCAATGTCGAACGCCAGCGTCATGCATCAAGCGGAGGGCTTGACGCCAGGTTATCAGGCCTTGAGAGCATTCACCGACGCCACGCAATCGGACGTACCGGGCGAAGCATCGGGCGGCCGAACGGCGGGTGGCGGAACGGGCACGGCCAACGGATTCCAGACACCCATCATGCTGATGGCCAGCCCCGCTGGGGTCACTTTGTCGACCCAAGGCTCTACACACGTTGCGGCTGAGGAGCAGGTCAACATCGTCAGCGGTGCAAGCACGCACGCAGCCCTCGGCAAGTCGCTCATCGCAAGCGTGGCCGACAAGATCAGCCTGTTCGTGCAGAACGCGGGGATGAAGCTGTTCGCCGCAAAAGGCAAAGTGGAGATACAAGCTCAGTCGGACAACGTGGAGTTCATTGCGCAGAAGACGATCAAAGTCGCGGCGGCAACCGCGACGGTGGACGTTGCGGCCAAAGACGGCGTCTTACTGACTTCCGGCGGCGCATATATTCGCGTCAAGGATGGCAACATCGAGATCCACGCGCCGGGCTCCGTAGACGTCAAGGGCGCAACGCGCAAGTTCGATGGACCGACGCAGATGCCGTATCCGTTGCCCACTTTCAAAAAGAGCGAGTTGGCCTCGCGTTACCGCCATTCGGAATAGAACAGGCGCAAAACGATGCTCATCAGCTACCCTTTTCTTCCGGCGCGTGGGGCCGACGTCTCGGACGACGAGTATGAGAACAAGATTCTCGACATGGAGATGTTGAACGCCGGCGTTTACCCGTCGAGTCGAGAACGCGAATGGCACGGCGGCATCCATGTGCAAGCGCCGAGCATGATCGAGCCGGTGCGCGCCATCGCCGATGGAGAGATCGTCGCCTATCGGCTGAACAGCGCACTGACCAAGGAGCGGGCCGAGGATCAGGACGGGCGTATCGACAACAGCTTCGTTCTGATCAAGCACGAGACCGAGACCGATTCGCTGCAAGATGCAAGCGGGGCGGAACAACCGGTGAAGGTGATGTTCTATTCGCTGTACATGCACCTCATGAACGCCGGCGAGATGAAAAAGCGCGGTATCGACCGTAAGGCGGTTCACGCCGCGATCGCCGAAACCGGCGACGCGGTGAAGCCGGGCAATGGCGCCAAGGTTTACCGCAAGGACATCATCGGCTATCCCGGTGAGTCCTACTCGACCGCGGGCATGATTCACTTCGAGATCTTCACGACGGACGAGGCGCTCTCGAAGTTTTTCGTGGACAGCAGAAATGCGAGCGAGATCGGCACGAAAGGAACTTGGGGAGATAGCTACTTCATCGTCAAGGCCGGGTCGGCGGTACGTGCGGATCACCCGAAGTCGGAAAAGGGCAAGGTCGGCGAGCATAAGTTTCCCACCGGGACTGCGGGCAACGTCGATAGCGCTAAGAATCTTTTCGTTCGCATCGCCTACCGAAAGGGCACGAAGTACACGACGACTTGGATCGACGAGGGAGAAGGTCAAGCGCCAACCCTGCTCACATCCGATGAGGGGGTGGCGGACGAAGGCTATGAGTACGCGATGTATAACATCGCCACGGCGCTTTATAAGAGCTGCCCGAGCGCCGGGATGGAGCTCTTGCGCATGGGCAAGATGATCGGGCCGGATAAGGATAAGCTGTCGGTGCAAGACAAGCACAATTGGCAGCTGGTTACGTATGCTGCGGGCCAGCAGGGTTACGTCGATCTTGCAGATTCGTCTGTCGTCGCTAGCGTGCTGTCGGACGCGGATTTCCCGTACTGGCTTGGATGGCAGAAGAAGGCAGATGGGCTATTTGGTGGCAATGGCCAGTGCGACATGCATGACTTGCTCGACGTGTTGAAGGTCTCGCACCAGGGGGACGGCGCGGAGTCGGCACGCCAACAGCTTAGGGACTATTTCAACGACCCAGAACATCGCCACGTGCGGGATTGGGCGCAACGTCTCGTGTGTCGGTACCCGAGCGAGTGGGACAAGAGCAACAATGCGCGATGCGGAAAGCTGAAGGAGAAGGATGGGCTCGGTCCAGGCAAGGACGGGCCGTACTTCGCCAACGACGATGAGTACCAAAAGCACATGCAGTTCGTCGAGTCGCTGCAGTGGTGGGGGGATGCCGGACTAGGGGAATCGAATGTTTGGCATTTTCATCCGTTTGGGTTTGTTAGACATGGCAGGAAATGCGGTTGGCTTGATGCACGAGAATTGGGATACGTTATGCCGCAGCGCATCGCCTACACGCAGTCCGGCGAATTGCGAACCCCCACTTCCGCTGCGCTGACCGCACAGCAGGCGCACGCACGACTGTCGCCTCATCGGAACGCGCTCAACAGAGCGCTGCGGCAGTACCTCATTAACGCATCACCGCAGCGCCTCGCCATGTTTATTGCACAAACGATCATCGAAACAGACCGTTGGAAAACGTTCCGCGAATACGGACGTGGTGCTGCCAATCCCAGCATTCCGATGGCACAGTACTACGCGGCGTTCTATGGACGAGGGGCAATGCAGTTGACATGGGCGGAAACGTACGACGAATACGGGGACTTTCGCAAACTTCCAGCTGTCTCGGGCAGCTACTCGGATTCCCGGATAACGCAAACCAGCAACCACTATTGGAGTGATCCGACGCGACGCGACAAACACGGGCACGTAGCCGTTGTTGGCACTCCCAAGCGATGGGCGCCGCGATTCGATCCGGACGTCATTGCCGCCAATTCCGAGAACGCTTGTGACAGTGCCGGCTTTTTCTGGATATGGAAGCATCACTCGAGGGCACGAAACATCAATCGCGTCGCCGATCAACCGTTTTCCTGCGTGGGCATTGACAGAATTAATAAATTGGTCAATGGCGGAGGCTTTGGATATTTTGAACGCGTTGCATACTCTCATTACACCCGCCACGTGCTCACCGACTGGGTTGCGCCTTCCGCAGTCATGACCGTTGAGACGGCGAAGCCTGCCGTTCGGGTACAGGTTGATTTGTCGCGCCCAACTTAAAAAGTGGAAAACACATGAACCGACAACTTCTCATTAGCGTGATACTCACTTGCTGCGCAGCGGCGCTTTCAGCACAAGTGCGCGCTGAAATCAAGCCAAAAGAATTCTCCGCATGCATGAAGCGGACCGAGCATGATCGTGCAAACTGTCAATCGGGCTGCGGAATGATCTTGCAGCAATGCTATGACGAAGCCGACGACGCATTAGAAGCTCGCACTTCGGCGCTCCTTTCAAAACCTCGAACGGTCGCGTGCACCGAGCTCGGAAGAAAATACGCCGATGGCGCAGCGCAGCTCGCCGATGCTGTTGTGGCCGAGTCGGAGGCCCAGCCGGGCTGGTTAAGCGCAGAACTTAAAATGCAACTGATGCAACAACGTTACAGCTCCGTAAAACTAATCGATGAGATGTGTAAATAAGAGACATTAATAACAGGCAAGTATACTTCAAGCACGCGCACTCATACCTATCGGATACGATTAGTGGAATCTCCGTCGACTACCATCCCTTGAGAGATTAACATGCGCGCATGCAAGATTCTTTTGATAGCTTCGCTCGCATCCCGCTCAATGCTAGCGACAGCCTTGCCTGTTTGTGGTTTCGACATCCCGGACGAGGAGACACTTCATCTGCAAAAAGATGGCGGATGCTCCGTCTCAATTCAAAATAAAATCAACTATGCGCAGCTCGACTATTTGTTTTTTACAAGAACAAAAGCATCGACAAACTGCTTTCCGATGACATCTTCTTCTTTAAAGAAGAAGAAAAATACTACTTCGTCAACGTCGAGTCGCTGCAGTGGTGGGCGGATGCCGGACTAGGGGAATCGAATGTTTGGCATTTTCATCCGTTTGGGTTTGTTCGGCATTTTCGGAAGTGCGTTTGGCTCAGTCATAATCAACTGACGAAAGCGTTTCCGAAAACGGCAATGCGCTTGAAAAACGGGCAGTGGGTATCCGAACCAGTTCACCCCGACCACGGCGAGGTCCGCCTTCATCGTATATCACTGAATCGAGCCATGCGAAAATTCGGCATAGCAACGAGGCAACGGGCCGCAGCGTTTCTAGGCAATGCTATGCAGGAAACCCGATGGTTTCGCGCACTCGCCTCGGAAGATGGCGGGGATACGGCGAGATACGCTCCTTGGTTCGGGCGTGGTTTTCTACAACTGACGTGGCCCGGGAATTACATCGCTTACTTTCGTTTCCGCGGACATCAGGTTGACGACGCCTTAGCAAAACAGATCGACGCCGCAGCCAAGAGTTCCGATAGAACACGTTCAAATGGGGCTCTCGTGGCAGCGGACAGGAACGTGTCCATGAGTATGAAGCAATGGCGCGACGGTGTCGGTGCTCGCGACGCAGCCGACAGCGCAGGTGCTTACTGGTCTTGGTCCGGCGCCGCGACTTTTGCAGACATGCCAATGGTTATGCATAGGGAGGTCAATGCTGTAGGCGGCGCCAATCGTGCGTATTACCGCTGCGACTCCTTCGGCCAGGTCGCGGCAACTGTCAATCTTGGGCATCCGAGCAATCGGCTCGGTGGCGTAAACGGCCTTGTGGCCAGGTATGAAGCCCACGCGAGCGCCGTCGTTCTATTGGGAGATGGCGTTCCATTTCCCGATGCGCAAGGCAATTTACGCAACAGCCCTGATGAATAAAAAGTTCGAGGTCAATATGCAGGCAGTGCTTTACCGAATCGCAACCGCCGTATTGATGACCGCCAGTTGTGTGACAGCTGTGCTCGCGGAACCCGATACCGGTCGAACGGCGGCATCGAATGAAGGTGGTCAACGGCTCATCAAAGACGTGCATGTGGTCGGTCCGTGCCGATTCCACATCTCGCCGATGTTCGGCGGTTTTTTTGAGGACAGTGAGCCCGGAGACTCCCCGCCCCAGGGTTTTTATCATCTGCCAGACAGCGGGCCGGGGCACTCTCCCGTTCTATACGGCGGCTTCCCCTTGTATTGCGTCAATGCCGGCGATACAGCATTTATCGACACACTCCTTGCCGCCAAAAAGATTGATGGACAGTGGCGGCAGCTGAACGAGGACGGTGCATGGGTGCCATTCGATGCGAACCAACGATTTGAAGCAGTTGATTTTAGCGGGCCAACCTGGATCGGACATGGAACATTGATAAGCGATACGACGGACGACGAAAGCAAGCGCTCACGTTGGTTTCGCTTTTGCCTCGCACATACGCAAGTGGCCCTGTGCGGAAAAACTCGGGTACAGTGGATCGCTCAGCCTAGCATCGATGAACTGCCGAAAGTGAATGCGATCTTGAACTCTATCGAGTTCGTGGATGAGGCCGCGTCTGCCCCGGCAGGGGCTTCGAGCTACTAAGCGAACCAACGATCGGAGGAACGCCGTAGTATCACCGCCCATGCATCGTGACGATGTAGTCTATGCCGCCGTTCGCAAGAACGAGACAGATCCTGCGGTGTGCGGAGATCCGTCGAAATGAAAACCATCGCCCTGTGTTGCTTGATGGTGGCAACCGCCGGAAACAGCTGACCGCCGCCATCACACCGCCATCCAAAAGGCCTTCCCATGCCCTCCCCCGACGCCGCCGGCACCGTCCACCCCCGCGCCGCCCCTAACGCCCGCATCGTCTCGCTCGTTCCGAGCATCACCGAATTGCTCTTCGCGTTGGGCATAGGCGATCGCGTCGTCGGCCGCACGGGCTTTTGCGTGCATCCGCGCGACGCCGTGCGCGCCGTCCCCAAAGTCGGCGGCACGAAGGCCGTCAAGCTCGACGCCATACGCGCACTCGCCCCCACTCACGTCATCGTCAACATCGACGAAAACGAAAAGCCGACGATCGAAGCGCTCGCCGAATTCGTCCCGAACGTCATCGTCACGCATCCGCTCACGCCGCAGGACAACCTCTCGCTGTACACGCTCCTCGGCGAAATCTTCGATCGCGAGCAAGCCGCAAGCGATCTCTCCATCGCCTTGACGTCTCGGCTCGACAGCCTAGCGGCCGAACGCTGGCCCGAGCGGCAGGTCGTCTACGTCATCTGGCAAGACCCGTGGATGACGATCGCGCGCGACACTTACATATCGGCCATGCTGAACCTCGTGAACTGGCAAACCTGGCCCGCCGTGACGGGCGGCTTCGCCGGCGCCGATCGATATCCGACGTTCGACTTCGACGATCCCGCGTTTGCGAGCGTCGAGCGCATCCTGCTCGCCTCGGAACCATTCCGCTTCACGTCGAAGCACCGAGACGCACTATCCGCCGACGCAAGGCTCGCCGGCAAAACGATCGAACTCGTCGATGGCCAGATGATTTCCTGGTACGGCTCGCGCGCAATCGAAGGCGTCGATTACCTGCGAAACCTCGCGTCCGCCGCGCTTTGACCGCTTGCGAAGCCCAGCGCGCGCCGCAAGCCTTCCGATCCATATCGAAGCGGCCAACGGCGGACAACAGGCAATACGTCAGCCCCCTGCCGCCGCATATCGATATAAGGTCCGTATCGTTGTCGAGTCGGCGCGCTTGGGCTAAGCTCTTCGGCTCGCCCGTCGCAGCTTCGATGTCCGGCCGTCCCACGTCTCACTCGGAGAACCCATGCGCGTCAAATTGCTCGCCGCCACCCTCGCCGTCTTGCCCGCTCTTGCTTTCGCCAAACCGCTCACGGTTTGCACCGAAGCCAGCCCCGACGGCTTCGACGTCGTCCAATTCAATTCGCTCGTCACGACCAACGCATCCGCCGACGTCGTCTTCAACACCCTGGTCGACTACGACGAAGCCGCGAAGAAAGTCGTGCCCTCGCTAGCCGAGAAATGGGAAGTGAGCAGCGACGGCCTCACCTACACGTTCCATCTGCGCCCGAACGTGGCCTTCCAAACCACCGACTACTTCAAGCCGTCCCGGCCGATGAACGCCGATGACGTCGTCTTCACGTTCGATCGCATGCTCGACGATTCGAACCCGTGGCACAAAGTAGCCGGCCCGAACGGCTTTCCGCACGCGCAGTCGATGGGTCTCGTCAAGCTCGTGAAAGCGATCAAGAAGGTCGACGACCGAACGGTCCAGTTCGATCTGAACGAGCCGAACGCCACGTTCCTCGCCATGTTGACGATGGGCTTCGCCTCGATCTACTCAGCCGAGTACGCCGACGATCTGCTCAAAGCCGGCAAGCAAACGGAACTCAACGCCAAGCCGATCGGCACGGGCCCCTTCGTCTTGAAGAGCTATACGAAGGACGCCGTCATTCGCTATGACGCGAACCCGAGCTACTGGGGGCCGAAGCCGAAAGTCGAACGCCTCATCTATGCCATCACGCCCGACCCGGCGGTGCGCATGCAAAAGGTCAAAGCGAACGAATGCCAGATCGCGCTGTCGCCCAAGCCTAGCGACGTGGCGGCTGCAAAAGACGACAAGGCGCTTTCGGTCGTGCAAACGCCCGCGTTCATGACGGCGTTCGTTGCGCTCAACACGCAGCACAAGCCGCTCGACGACGAACGCGTCCGTCAAGCCATCAACATGGCGTTCGATCGCGCGACCTATCTCAAGGTCGTCTTCGACAACACGGCCGCCCCCGCCACCAACCCCTATCCCACGAACACGTGGAGCTACGACAAAGCGATTTCCGCCTACCCGTACGACGTCGCCAAGGCTAAAGCGCTGCTCGCACAAGCGGGCTATCCGAACGGATTCTCGACGACGATCTGGGTGCGTCCGCAAGGCAGCGTGCTCAACCCGAAACCGAAGGCCGGCGCCGAATTGCTGCAAGCGGATCTCGCCAAGATCGGTGTGAAGGCCGAAGTCAAGATCATCGAATGGGGCGAACTCATCAAAGAAGCAAAGCAGGGGCAGCACGACATGCTGTTCATGGGATGGGCCGGCGACAACGGCGATCCGGACAATTACCTCACGCCGCTCTTCAGCTGCAACGGCGTGAAGTCGGGGATCAACTTCGCCCGCTACTGCGACCAGAAACTCGACAAGCTCATTGCCGATGGGCGCGCGACTGCGGATCAAGCCGATCGCTCGAAGGACTATGAGGCCGCGCAGAAAATCATCCACGATCAAGCGCTTTGGATCCCGCTCGGCTACCCGACGGCAAGCGCGATAACGCGCAAGGCCGTAACGGGCTACAAGGTCAGCGCATTCGGCCGGCAGCACTTCGGAAGCGTCGCCGTCGAGTGATGCCCGGGGGCGCGGGCATAGGGCGGTTCGTTGACGCATGTCATACGTCCGCTTTAACCTAAGCGCCCGACTTTGAGAATCGAGCCAAGCAGTCATGCGATACCTAGGCCGCATCTTGGCGGCAATCATCCTGGGCACCGCGGCGAGCGCTGCTTTTGCGCAAGCCGCCGCCCTGGGGCCGGCCGACACGCCAGTTGCGTCCAACGCTTCGATCGCTGTCGCGCCCATGGTCGTCACGCAGGTGAGCGTCACGCCGGACACGGCCGAGCCCGCCCCCGCCGCAGCCGTCAAGCCCAGGCCGCCTGGGCCGCCGCCGATCGTCGCGGTGCCGCAGGCAGTCTATGTCACTCGCTTCGTCGCCGTGCCGGCCGGCACTCCACCTTCCGGTTTGCTCGCCCGGCTGCGGGCCGCCCTCCACGCGCATGCCGCCGGACGCGACGCGGGACTCGTCGCACAGGCCGTCGTGCAGCGTCTCAATCACGCGGGTCTCGCCGCGCGGTACCTCGCGCCCGGCGAAGCGTTGCCGGTGACGGGCTGGCTCGTGGGCGGCGTCTTTCATTTGAGCGGTGAATCGGCCGCATCCGCACCTGGCGGCGACGCCGCGGCCGAGAACGATACACCCGAGGCAGAGGTTTCGGTGACGGTCGCGGATCTCGAACACGGCCCCGATACGCCGTTCGCGCTCTTGGGCGTGCCGATCGCCGAATCGAGCAGCGCCGCCGAGTGGCGGCCGTACGTCGTTCCGGCCAAACTTGCCTTCGAGAAGGCCGATCGGAATACCGCCGTGGCAGCGCTCGCACAGCAGATCGTCAACACGTTCGTCGGCAACATGACCGCGCTGCGCCAAGCCGATGCGCGCGCGATCTCCCCTTGAGCGCCCCACGCCTCTAGGCCCATTAGCCGCGCTCTTCCCACGAGGTCGCCCGGTAGCAACGTTCGCGCCGCTGCTCTATCCTTCTGGGCACATGCAGCGCCCTTTTTGCGCGCCCTTCCCTCGGAGTTCGCCATGTCTTACCTGCTGTTGATCATGGAACCGGTCGGCCAACGCGCCGAGCGTTCGCCGGAAGCCGGCCACGAGGCCTACGACACGATGGTCCGCTTCGGCGAAGACCTCAAATCACGCGGCCTGCTCGTCGCATCGCAATCGCTCGCCCCGCTCACGGAAGCCGTACGCGTGGAAGTACGGGGCGGGGAGCGCCGTTTCATCGACGGCCCCTTCGCCGAGGCCAAGGAAATGGTCGGCGGCTTTTACCTGCTCAACTGCGATCGCGAAGAAGAAGCCTTGGCCATCGCCGCGGAATGCCCGGCGGCGCAGTGGTGCACGGTCGAAGTCCGGCGCCTGGCGCCTTGCTACGAATCCTAGGGTTTTCACTCACTTTCGATGCATCGATGTCGATCGCTGGGGATTTCGTTCGTCGTACCGGTAAGAAGGCCGATGTTCGGCCCTCGTCACTTTCGAGGAGCGAAACGATGCGATTCATGATCATGGTTCGGGCCAACGCCCAAAGCGAATCCGGCGCCATGCCGGAAGACGAGTTGATCGCGGCCATGGCCACCTTCCACGAGGAACTCGCGAAAGCAGGCGTGCTGCTCGACGCGAACGGCTTGCAGCCCAGCACGAAGGGCTGGCGCGTGCGCTATTCAGGCGGCAAGCGAACGATCGTCGATGGCCCGTTCGCCGAGACGAAGGAACTCATCGCCGGCTACACGCTGATTCAAGTGCGCTCGCGCGAAGAGGCGCTCGAGTGGGCGCGGCGCTTTCCCGCGCCGTTCGGCGAGACGGCCGACGGCGAAATCGAGGTTCGCCCGTTGTACGAACTCGACGACTTCGAACCGAGCGAAAGCGTCGAGCGCTTTCGCCAACTCGACGCTAGCCGGCAGTGAGCCCACTGAGCCCTACTGAGCCCTACTGAGCCCTACTGAGCCCTACTGAGCCATGACGAACGCGACCCATCGCGCAATCGAAGCTGTCTGGCGCATCGAGGCGGCGCGCGTCGTCGCGCATGCCGCTCGATTCGTGCGCGACATAGGACTCGCCGAAGAATTGGCGCAGGATGCGCTCGTTTCGGCGCTCGAGCATTGGCCGCGCGATGGGGTGCCCGACAACCCCGGCGCCTGGCTCATGGCGACGGTCAAGCATCGCGCGCTCGACAAGCTGCGCCAAGACGCCCTGCATGCGAAAAAGCACGAAGCGATCGGGCGTGACATGGATGCGCTCGAGGCCCATGTGGTGCCCGATTTCGTCGACACGCTCGATGCGGCGCGCGCCGACGACATCGGCGACGATCTGCTGCGGCTGATCTTTACGGCATGCCACCCGGTGTTGTCGACGGATGCACGCGTAGCGTTGACGCTGCGCCTGCTCGGCGGTCTTGCGACACACGAGATCGCGCGTGCCTTCCTCGCGCCGGAACCGACGATCGCCCAGCGGATCGTGCGCGCCAAGCGCACGCTACGCGAGGCGCGCGTTCCGTTCGAGGTTCCGCAAGCCGAGGAGCGGGCGACTCGCCTGGAATCGGTGCTCGAAGTCATCTACTTGATCTTCAACGAAGGCTATGCGGCGACGGCCGGCGACGATTGGGTGCGCCCGTCGCTGTGCGACGAAGCGCTGCGCCTGGGCCGAATTCTCGCGGAACTGGCCAAAGCGGATAGCGAGGCCCACGGCCTCGTCGCGCTGATGGAGTTGCAAGCCTCGCGGCTGCACGCACGCACCGACGCGAACGGCCGCCCCGTGCTGCTCGCCGATCAAGACCGCTCACGCTGGGACCCGCTGCTGATCCGTCGCGGTCTGGCGGCGCTCGCCCGCGCCGAGGCGCTGGGCGGCGCGCTCGGACCGTATGCGCTGCAGGCCGCCTTGGCCGCCTGTCACGCGCGCGCGCATCGAGCGGAGGAGACCGATTGGGCGCGAATCGTCGCGCTTTACGACGCCCTCGCGCAGATCAACCCTTCCCCCGTCGTCGAACTCAATCGCGCCGTCGCCGTGGGCATGGCCTACGGCGCGCAAGCAGGCTTCGCGCTCGTCGAGGCCCTCGCGGCCGATCCCGCGCTCGCGCGCTATCACTGGCTGCCGAGCGTGCGCGCCGACTTTCTGGCCAAGCTCGGCCGACGTCAGGACGCCCGCTCGGAATTCGAACGCGCGGCAGCGATGACCCAAAACGCACGCGAGCGCGAGCTCTTGCTGCTTCGCGCGAAAGAGATGGACAGCGAGACGGACAGCGGCGCGTAGAACCGTCCGGCGACGCGGCCGATCGCCGGGAACGCCCCATGCTGGGGAGCTTTCTATTTGCTTTCATCACGAGCACATAGGAGCGCTCATGACATATGCCCAATGCATTGGAAGTCGTTTCGGTTTGGCCGTCGCGTTGCTCTCGCTTGCCCCTGCGATGCAGATGCATGGCGCTCTCGCCGCCGAAGTCGCTGCCCCGCCGGCCCGCGGTGCGGTCACGCAGTTCATCGTCAAAGTGAAGGTCGCCGCGACGCCCCGATCGATGCATCCACAAACGCAAACACAAACGCACGAACAGGACGCTCGAGGCGCGCTGGCACAACGCGCCGTGGAGCGGGTGCTCCGGGAACAGATGGAAGCGGACGATTTGCGCACGCGCGGGCGGCGATCCGCCGACGTCGTCAGCAAGACTCGCCCCATGTCCGGCGGCGCCCATGTGGTCGTGCTCGGCACCCCCGTCACAGCCGAAACCGCAGCCGCGCTTGCCGAGCGAGTGCAGGCGCAACCTGAAATCGAATACGCGGAGCCGGACTACCGGCTACGTTCGCAGCTCGCGCCGGCCGATCCGCTCTATGCGCAGCAATGGGCCTATCGCGATGCCGTGGGCGCGGCGCGTTTCGAAACCGCATGGAACGTCACGACGGGGCGAAGCGACGTCGTGATCGCCGTCGCCGATACCGGCTATCGCCCGCATCCCGATCTCGTTGGAAATCTCCTGCCGGGCTACGACTTCCTCAGCGATCCTTTCGTGGCGAACGACGGCGACGGCCGAGACGCGGACGCGTTGGACCCCGGCGATTGGGTCACGGCCGAAGAATCGCAGCGCTGCGACGGGACCGATCGCTGGATCGGCGACAGCTCGTGGCATGGCACCCACGTCGCGGGAACGATCGGAGCGGCGGTCAACAACGAGATCGGCGGCGCGGGCGGTGTCTGGCAAGTGCGCATTTTGCCCGTACGCGTGCTCGGTAAATGCGGAGGCCCCGTGAGCGATGTCGTCGACGGCATGCGTTGGGCCGCTGGGCTTCCCGTACCGGGGGTGCCCGACAACCCGCACCCTGCCAAGATCGTCAACGTCAGCCTCGGCACTTCCGAGCCGTGCAGCAAGGCGGTGCAGGCCGCGATCGACGACGTCCTCGCCCACGGCACGAGCGTCGTGGCGGCAGCCGGTAACGATTATGGGGAAGTCGGCGAACCGGCGAGCTGCCGCGGCGCCATTGCAGTCGCCGCCATCGACGCAAAAGGCGATAAACCGGCTTCGAGCAACTCGGGAAGGCGCATCGATCTGGGCGCGCCGGGGGTCGGCATCGTGTCGACGTACAACGCGGGATTGACCGTGCCGGGCGAGAACGTCTATCGCAGCAAGGACGGTACGAGCATGGCGGCCCCGCATGTATCGGCCGCCGTCGCCCTGATGCTTTCCATCGACGCCACGCTCACGCCGGCCGCGATTCGCGACAAGCTCAAGGCGTCGGCGCGATCTTATCCGGACGAGTCGAACTGCGCGAAGCACACCGGCACGGCCTTATGCGGCACGGGCATGCTCGATGCGGCCGCGGCGGTCGAAGCAGCGAGAACGGCAGTGGCCGCTCCGGCGGCCGGAATCGCAACCCTCGCCGACTAGCCCGGCGATCGAGCGATCGCGAGTGCGCCGCCTACCGCGCGGCAGAGCGGCCTTCGCCGCTGCGAACCGGCCTGAATCGCACGACGCCGTCTTCGCCCTCGACGCGTTCGAGTTCGCCCGCCAGCCACAGCAAGTGCAAGTGGGCGAGCGCCTCGCCCATGGCGAACGTCAACTGATGGACGTCCAGCGCGCGCTTGAACATCAGCGGCACGATGTCGGCCGCGCTCATCGGCCGCTCCGAGCAAGCCGCCTGCACTTCAGCCAATCGCGCTTCATGGTGCGCACGCAGTTGCTCGATGCGCGTATGCAGCCCGCGGAACGGCTTGCCGTGCGCGGGCAGCACGAGCGTGTCGCGCGGCATCGATTCGTAGCGCCCCAGCGATTCGAGGTACAGCGCGAGCGGATTGCCCTCGGGCTCGATGTCGAAGACGGATACGTTCGTCGAAATCCGCGGCAACACCATATCGCCCGAGATCAGCACGCCCGTTGCTTCGCAAAAGAGCGCCGCATGTTCGGGCGAATGCCCGAACCCCGTCACGACGCGCCAGCCGTTCCTGCCGATCCGCAGCACATCGCCCTCGCGCATGCGCCGGAATTGCGACGGCATCGACGGAACGAGTTTCGAGTAATAGTCGCGTCGATTGCGCAACTTCTCGAGCGATACGGGATCGGCCAGCCCGTGGCGCGCGAAATGGCGCGCGGCGCCTTCGCCGCCCGCGTTGGACCCGTCGCCCGCGGCCATGACGCGCCCCAGCATGTATTCGCCCAGCGTGATCCAGAGCCGCACGTTCCAGCGCTCGCGCGCACCGCCTTTGCAAATCCAATCGGCCAGCCCCAGGTGATCGGGGTGGCAATGCGTCACGATCGTGCGCAAGACGGGCAGGCCGCCCAACTCGCCGTCGAAAATCCGTTCCCAGTTCGCCTTGATCGTCTCGTCCGCGATGCCGCAATCGACGACCGTCCACCCCTGCCGGCCGTCGATTTCGTCACGGAGCAACCACAAGTTGATGTGATCGAGCGCAAACGGCAACGGCATGCGCACCCAGTAAATACCGGGCGCGACTTCGCGCACTCGGCCCGGCTCGGGCAAGGCATCGGCGAACGGATAGTCGAGTTGATGTTCCAAAGCATTCATCGGGAAAGTCTCGCTCGAAGGCGACCGCGCAACCGCCTGGCCTGCTCGGCGAGGCTCGCCCGGCCAGTTGCGCTTTGTCAAAGTTGACGATAACGTAAACGTCCATCGATTCTACCCGATCGACCGCGCTAAAATCGCAAGTCCGATCGGCTTGGGCTTTCCCCTGCCGATGCTTCCCACCCGACGCGACGACCATGAGCCAGCAATTCACGATCACCGAACTCGCGCGCGAATTCGACGTTACGCCCCGCGCCATCCGCTTCTACGAGGACCAGGGGCTGCTCGCACCGCGCCGCGAGGGTTCGAGCGGCCTGCGTCGCGTCTATTCGAGCCGCGACCGCACGCGCCTGAAACTGACGCTGCGCGGCAAGCGGCTCGGCTTCACGCTCTCGGAAATTCGCGAGCTGCTCGATTTGTATGAATCGCCGACCGACACCGTCCCCCAGCTCCACGCGTTCCTCGCGACGATCGCCGAGCATCGTCAAGTGCTCGAACGTCAGTTGGAGGATTTGACGGCCACGCTCGAAGATCTCGCACAATACGAGGCGCAGTGCCGCGCCATGCTCGAAGAAAGCGGCGTCGACGCGAGGCGCGCGGGCGTGTCGAACGACAGCATCGCCCAATCCGAGGGAACATGAAGCACTTTCCCAAACTGCTGTCGTCGCAAATCGGCTTCGACGTCGCGCAGACGATGCTCGAGGGGTTCAATCGCCACTACGGCAATTTTCGTGATGCGGCCGTGCGCGCGAAGATGCTGTTTCAGGCCGGCGATTGGCTCGCGCTGCAAAAGCTCGCACGCGATCGCATCGCCTCGTATGACGACCGCGTCGAAGACTGCGTGCGGCTGCTCGAGGACGAATACGACGCCGAGAACATCGACGACGACGTTTGGCAGCAGATCAAGCTGCATTACATCGGCCTGCTCACGCATCATCTACAGCCCGAATGCGCCGAAACGTTCTTCAACTCGGTCTGCTGCAAGATCCTGCACCGTTCGTACTTCAACAACGACTTCATTTTCGTGCGGCCCGTCATTTCGACGGAGTACCTGGAGAACGAAGAGCCCGCCGCAAAGCCGACCTATCGCGCCTATTACCCGGGCAAGGACGGCCTGGCGGCCACGCTCGAGCGCATCGTCACGAACTTCCAGCTCGAATGCCCGTTCGAGGATCTGCCGCGCGACGTGGCCTGCATCATCGATGCGATCCACGATACGTACGGTGCGTTTTCGGAAGCGTTCAACTTCCAAGTGCACGTGCTGTCGTCGCTGTTCTTCCGTAACAAGGCGGCTTATATCATCGGGCGAATCATCAACGGCGAGCTGCTGCTGCCCTTCGCCGTGCCCGTGCGCCACGTGAAACCGGGGCTGCTCGCGCTCGACACCGCGCTGCTCAAGCGCGAGCAGCTGCAGGTCATCTTCAGCTTCTCCCACTCGTATTTTCTCGTGGACATGGACGTGCCCTCGGCTTACGTGGACTTTCTCGGCACGATCATGCCGGGCAAGCCGAAGGCCGAAATCTACACGTCGGTGGGTTTGCAAAAGCAAGGCAAGAATCTTTTCTACCGGGATCTGCTCAAGCATCTGTCGCACTCGAGCGATCACTTCATCATCGCGCCCGGCATCAAGGGGCTCGTGATGGTCGTCTTTACGCTGCCCTCGTTCCCCTACGTCTTCAAGATCATCAAGGACGCGTTCCCGCCGCCGAAGGAAACCACGCGCGAGAAGATCCAAGAGAAGTACTTGCTCGTCAAACGGCACGACCGGCTCGGCCGCATGGCCGACACGCTCGAATACTCGAGCGTCGCGTTGCCGCTCGCGCGCCTGGACGAGCAGCTCGTGCGCGAGCTCGAGAAAGAAGCGCCTTCGATGATCGAGTACGAAGGCGACTGTCTCGTCATCAGGCATGTCTATATCGAGCGCCGCATGGTGCCGCTCAACTTGTTCCTGCAAAACGGCACCGAAGCCGATATCGAGCACGCGATCAAGGAATACGGCGATGCGGTCAAGGAGCTCATGCAGGCGAACATCTTCCCGGGCGACATGCTCTACAAGAACTTTGGCGTGACGCGACATGGCCGCGTCGTGTTCTACGATTACGACGAGATCGAGTATCTGACAGACTGCAACGTGCGCCATGTCCCGCAGGCTCGCACCGAAGAGGACGAGCTTTCCGCCGAGCCTTGGTACGCGGTCGCGCCGAACGACATTTTTCCGGAGACGTACACGACGTTCCTGCTTGGCGATCCGACCGTGCGCCAGTATTTCATGCGCCATCACGCCGATTTCTTCGATCCGGCGCTTTGGCAAAAGCACAAGGAGCTATTGCTCAAGGGCGAACTGCCCGACTTCTTTCCGTACGACCAAAGCATGCGCTTTTGCAACCGCTATCCGGCGCGCTTCGCCGCGTCGCAGCCGTCCGGCACGGATCATTCCGCCGACGCGCCGCCGGCGGACGACAGGGGCGCCAATGCCGCACGCGCGGCATGAGCGCCCTTTCGCACCGCTCGCCGCGGCGCCCTTCATCGCCTAGCCCTTCGGGGCTCAACCACTACGACGAACCATGAACGATCAGAACCATCCGCTCGCCCAACTGTTCGCCAACAACGAGGCATGGGTCGAACGCAAGCTCGCCGAAGACCCGCAATACTTCGCGCGCCTTGCCGACCAGCAAGCGCCCGAGTACCTCTGGATCGGCTGCTCCGATTCGCGTGTGCCCGCCAATCAGATCATCGGCTTGCCGCCGGGCGAAGTGTTCGTCCATCGCAACATTGCGAACGTCGTCGTCCACACGGATCTGAACTGCTTGTCGGTCATCCAGTTCGCCGTCGATCTGCTCAAGGTCAAGCACATCATGGTGGTCGGCCATTACGGCTGCTCGGGCGTCGGTGCGGCGCTGCATGGCCAGCGTGTCGGCTTGGCCGACAACTGGCTGCACCACGTTCAGGACGTGCGTGCCAAGCATGCGGATCTGCTGGAGCAATGGCCGATGGTGGCGCGTCATCGCCGCCTGGTCGAACTGAACACGATCGAGCAAGTCGTCAACGTCTGCCGCACGACGATCGTCGGCGACGCCTGGGCGCGCAGCCAGCCGCTGACCGTGCACGGCCTGGCCTACGGCGTGCACGACGGACGCGTGCGCAATTTGGGCATGACGGTGTCGAACGGCGACATGCTCCATGAAACGTACACGCGCTGCGTCGCCGCGCTCTCCGCGGAGCAAGCGGGATCGGCGCAAAACGACGTCGTCGCCGCCGACGCCGCGACGCTGGCGAACGTCGAGCAAGTGGCGAAAGCCGTGATCAAGGAGATCAAACATGACTGATGCAACGCGCAACATTCAAGATCCGATCGTGATCGTTTCGGCGGCACGCACGCCGATGGCGGGCTTTCAAGGCGAATTCGCTTCGCTTACGTCGCCGCAACTCGGCGCAGCGGCCGTCGCCGCCGCGCTCGAGCGTTCCGGGCTCAAGCCCGAGCAGATCGAGGAAGTGCTGATGGGCTGCGTGCTGCCCGCGGGCCTCGGTCAAGCGCCCGCGCGGCAAGCGGCGCTCGGTGCGGGCCTGCCGCTCTCCACCGGCTGCACCACGGTGAACAAAATGTGCGGCTCGGGCATGCGCGCGGCGATGTTCGCGCACGACATGCTCGCGGCCGGCTCGGTCGACGTCATGATCGCCGGCGGCATGGAGAGCATGACGAATGCGCCCTATCTGCTGCCGAAAGCGCGCGGCGGCATGCGCATGGGACACAGCCAAGTGCTCGATCACATGTTCCTCGACGGTTTGGAAGACGCCTACGATAAGGGGCGTCTCATGGGCACGTTCGCCGAAGAGTGCGCGAGCGCCTATGGCTTCACGCGCGAAGCGCAAGACGCGTTCGCGGTGGAATCGCTGATGCGCGCCAAGCGCGCCAACGAGGACGGCTCGTTCGCCTGGGAAATCGCCCCCGTGAAAGTCGCGGGCCGCAAGGGCGACGAAGTCACGATCGCGCGCGACGAGCAGCCGTTCAAGGCCAACCTCGACAAGATCCCGACACTCAAGCCCGCGTTCAGCAAAACGGGCACGGTCACGGCGGCCAACTCGTCGTCGATTTCCGACGGCGCCGCCGCGCTCGTCATGATGCGCGCTTCGACGGCCGAGAAGCTCGGCTTGACCCCGCTCGCGCGCGTGGTCGGCCATGCGACCTTTGCACAAGAGCCGTCGAAGTTCACGACGGCTCCCGTGGGTGCGATTCGCAAGTTGCTCGAGAAAAACGACTGGCGTGCGGGCGACGTCGACCTGTACGAGATCAACGAAGCGTTTGCCGTCGTCACGATGGCCGCGATGAAGGAACACGCGATCGCGCACGAACAGGTGAACGTCAACGGCGGCGCCTGCGCGCTCGGCCACCCGATCGGTGCGTCGGGTGCGCGTATTCTCGTGACGCTGATCGGCGCGTTGCGCAAGCGCGGCGGCAAGCGCGGCGTCGCAAGCCTGTGCATCGGCGGCGGCGAGGCAACGGCGATGGGCATCGAGATCGTTTGACGCCTGCGCCCGGCATTGCGCGCCGGCGCGGGCCGCATCGCGCCGGTCGACTCGAACGGGCGGTTTCGCACCGCAGGAGGCATCGATGAAAACAGCACTGATCGTCGGGGCATCGCGCGGCATCGGTCACGAGTTCGTCCGTCAGTACGATGAGGCCGGCTGGCGCGTCATCGCTACCGCTCGCGACGAGCGCGCGCTCAGCGAACTCGAGCGGCTCGGCGCGCAGCCGGTTTCGCTCGATGTGACCGAGCCCGGCGATATCGGCGCATTGGAGGCGCGGCTCGGGGACGAACGGCTCGACGTAGCGCTCATCGTCGCCGGCGTCTACGGACCGGCCACCGAGGGCGTCGAGCCGTTCAGCGTCGAGGACTTCGACTATGTCATGGCGACCAACGTGCGCGGCCCCATGATGCTGATGCCGGTTCTGCTGCCGTGTGTCGAAGCGGCCCACGGCGTGCTCGGCGTGATCTCGAGCCGCATGGGCAGCATCGCGGAAGCGACGGGCACGACCGGTTGGCTCTATCGGGCGAGCAAGGCCGCATTGAACAGCGCGCTTCGCACCGTGGCGTTGCAGACGCGGCGCGCCACCTGCGTCGCGCTCAATCCGGGCTGGGTGCGCACCGACATGGGCGGCGCGCATGCGGCGATCGAGCCGCAGCGCAGCGTGTCGGGCATGCGCACGGTCCTCGCGGCGGCGTGCGTCGATCGAGAGACCTACCACGGCCGTTTCGTGCAATACGACGGCACGTCGATCGATTGGTAGTCCTAAGCGATGCGGGCTCCCTGCCGAGTCCTTGCCGGCCATGCAATCGATCGAAAAGAGTTTGGCAATTCGAAGAAATGCGGCAGTAAGCGCATACGGTTCTACCCATGCCCGTCGGACACAGCCGGACAGCGCCGAAACGAGCGAATACAGCGAACACAAGCAACAGGAGACGTCGACATGGTGCTCGACCAGGATCACGCGATGATCCGCGATGCGGTGCGTACGTTCGTGCGCGACGCCATCGCCCCGCATGCGGCTGCATGGGACCGCGAACGCACGTTTCCGAAGGACGTGCATCGCCAGTTGGCCGAGCTCGGCGCGTATGGCGTGCTGGTGCCGCCCGAATACGGCGGCGCAGGGCTCGACGCCCTCGCGCTCGCCGTCATCCTTGAAGAAATCGCGGCCGGCGACGGCGGCACGTCCACCGCTATCTCCGTCAACAACTGTCCCGTCTGCAGCATCTTGCTCGCATACGGCGACGAACAGCAAAAGCGCGATTGGCTGACGCCGCTCGCGCGCGGCGACATGCTCGGCGCGTTCTGCTTGACCGAGCCGCAGGCGGGCTCGGACGCATCGGCGCTGCGTACGAGCGCCGTACGAGACGGCGACAGCTACGTGATCGACGGCGTCAAGCAGTTCATCACGAGCGGAAAGAACGGCGACGTGGCGATCGTGATCGCCGTCACCGATAAAGCGGCCGGCAAACGCGGCATCAGCGCGTTCCTCGTGCCGACGAATACGCCGGGCTATGTCGTGGCGCGGCTCGAAGACAAGCTGGGGCAGCATTCGTCCGATACGGCTCAGATCGTGTTCGACGGCTGCCGCGTGCCGAGCGCCAATCGTATCGGCGCGGAAGGGGAAGGCTACAAGATCGCGCTGTCGGGGCTCGAAGGCGGCCGCATCGGCATCGCCGCGCAAAGCGTCGGGATGGCGCGCGCCGCGTTCGAAGCGGCGCTCGCGTACGCGCGCGAAAGGCAGAGCTTCGGCCAGCCGCTCTATGCGCACCAGGCGGTGCAGTTCCGCTTCGCCGAGATGGCGACCCAACTGGAAGCGGCGCGCCAGCTCGTTTGGCACGCCGCTTCGCTCAAGGACGCGGGGCTGCCGTGCCTGACCGAGGCCGCCATGGCCAAGCTCTTCGCCTCCGAAGCGGCGGAGCGCATCTGCTCGGCCGCGCTGCAGGCGTTCGGCGGCTACGGCTATGTGAGCGACTTCCCCGTCGAGCGCATTTATCGCGACGTACGCGTCTGCCAGATCTACGAGGGCACGAGCGACATTCAAAAAATCCTCATCGCGAGAGGACTTGCGGCATGACGGCCGCGCAACGACAAGCGAGCATCCCGCTCGACTGCCCGTGCGGCGGCGCCGCGCCGGGGCGCGCAGCCGCCCCCCGCGCGCCTCGCTTCGCCGCCTGTTGCGGCCCGTTCATCGCGGGAGAAGCCGTGGCGCCGACGGCGCTCGAGCTCATGCGTTCGCGCTACACGGCGTATGTGCTCGGCCACACGGACTACCTGCGCGCTACGTGGGACCCTGCCACCTGTCCAACCGATCTCGATGCCGACGCCGATTCGCCGAGTGCTCCGCGCTGGCTCGGATTGCAAATCAAGCGTTTCGAGCCGTTGGACGCGCGCCACGCGATCGTCGAATTCGTCGCCCGCTACAAACAGGGCGGCCGCGGTCACCGGCTACACGAAGTCAGCCGCTTCGTGCGCGGCGACGACGAATGCTGGCGCTACGTCGACGGCGACGTTAGCGAGCGCTAACTTGCCTCCTCGCTCGGCGATCTTTGCATAGGCAAAGGTTGCCGACGCATCGGCCCGGGCCGCAGACGCGCCCCGGGTTCTCCTGCATTGCACGAAATATTTCGGCGACGCTACGATGGCCCGGCTTGTGGTGCGTCGGTGCGAACGTCTTGCGACGGCCGGCCGGCTGCCACGCCGGTGAGAAGGACGCCCGGGGGAAACCCTTAGCGAACCATCGCCGCACGCCACTTTCCCGCTGTTTTACGCCGTCGGCCGCCCCTTATTGCTGCCGAAGGGGCGAATTGCGGCCGACGCCGGGCTCTTTTCGGGCAACGGCGCCGAGAGCGGCTCGCGGATACTGGCTGGGCCGGGTGCATGGAGAACCCGGTTCGCCGCCGCGGTGCACATTTGAGATTCAGGGCAGACACGCGCATGAGTTTGAAGAACGTATTGGTCAGTTGTTTGTGCGCGTACGCATCGGCCGGCGCTTTGGCCGGCACGCTCGCCAATGCGGGCACGCCGTCGGCAAGCGACGCGATGCGCGAAATGACGATCGCCTCGAACGCGGGCGGCGCGCTCTCGCGCGGGTCGATCGCTCCGCTCGAGTTCGATCGTGCGCCGTACGAATTGCCCTCGCTTGCAGGCACGCTCAACGAGCAGATCGTGCGCATTCCGGTCGACGCCGCGGGCGCCATTACGCTGGAGGCGACCATCTACAAGCCGGACGGCAAGGGACCGTTCCCGCTCGTCGTTTTCAATCACGGAAAAATCGAAGGCGATCCTCGCGCGCAGCCGCGCAGCCGGCCGTTGTCGTTCGCGCGCGAATTCGTTCGGCGCGGCTATGTCGTCGTTGCACCGAACCGCGAGGGCTTTGCCGGATCGGGCGGCGCCTACAGGCAGGAAGGGTGCGATGTCGAGAAAAACGGCATGGCGCAAGCGCAAGACGTGAGAGCGACGATCGCTTACATGTCGGACAAGGCGTACGTCGACGCGACGCATATCGTCGTCGCGGGCACGTCGCACGGCGGCCTGACGACGATCGCCTACGGCGTCGATGCGGCCCCCGGCGTGCGCGGCCTCATCAACTTTTCGGGCGGCCTGCGGCAGGATGCCTGCGCCGGCTGGCAGGATCATCTCACGCAAGCGTTCGGCCAATATGGCGAAGGCGTGCACCTGCCTTCGCTGTGGATCTACGGCGACAACGATTCCGTTTGGAGCCCGAGTTTGACGAAGCGCATGTTCGCGGCGTACGTCGAGCACGGCGCCCAAGCGAAAATGGTGGACTTCGGCGACTACAAGAACGACGCGCACCGTCTCGTCGTCGATCGCGACGGCGTCCGAATCTGGTGGCCGGCCGTGGATGCATTCCTCGAACGGATCGGCATGCCGACGCAGATCCAATATCAAGTCAAAGGCCCCGAAGCGCCGCAGCCGTCGGGGTTCGCGGCCGTCGACGCCGTAGGCGCCGTACCGTACGTGGACGCCAGCGGCCGCGAGGCCTACCGCAAGTTCCTGAGCCAGTATCCGACGCGCGCCTTTGCCGTATCGTCCTCGGGCGCGTGGTCGTGGGCGGAAGGCGGGGATGACCCGATGTCGGTCGCACTCAACAATTGCCGCAAGGAAAACGGCAATTCGCCGTGCCGGCTCTATGCCGTCAACAACGAAGTCGTCTGGAACGACAAGTCCCAACCGGCGTCGCAAACGGCCTCGTCGACGAACCGCGACGGCGACGGCCGCGGCGATACCGATCAAGCGGCGCTCGCCAGCCGGGACTGACCGCTTTCGCGCCCAAGGCTTCCTTCGAGGCCTCCTTTTAGGTCCCCCAGGCATTCATCAGTCGAAAACTTTCGCCCCCGGCATCGCGAGTTTTTTTGATGCCGGGGCTCACTCTGCCGTCGTCAACTGAGTCGATTTCGGCCGATCTAGGGCGAATCGGCGGCAGCTGCCTCGAACTGGCTCGAACCGCGCTCCGGCCGCCACCGGCAGGGCAGATGCAATCGCGTACCGAACGCGTTACGCTCACGCCGTTTTATACGCGCGCGCGCCGTCCGACATGCCGATCGACGCACCTGTCGCGCGTCTATCGTATGAAAGCGCGTATGGAAGCGCGTATGAAAGCTCGCCAACGTCGGCGCAGCTTTCGCGCCAATGGAGCGGCAATTGAATACGCAAGCAGTCGATCGAAACGTCGGTGCCTCAACGGATCCATCCGACGCCGCGCAGGCGTGGGTCGCCCGGAGCCTGAAGGCGGTTTGGCACCCGTGTACGCAAATGAAACATCACGAGCGGCTTGGGCTCATCCCCGTCGCGCGCGGCAAGGGCGTTTGGCTTTACGATCGAGACGGCCGCCGTTACCTCGACGCCATCAGTTCTTGGTGGGTCAATCTCTTCGGCCACGCCAACGACGACATCAACGCGGCCCTCAAGCATCAACTCGATACGCTCGAGCATGCCATGCTCGCCGGCTGCACGCACGAATGCGCCGTCGAATTGGCCGAGCGGCTTTCCGCGCTGACGCACGGCACGTTGGGCCATGCATTTTTCGCTTCCGACGGCGCCTGTGCCGTCGAGATCGCGTTGAAGATGAGCTTTCACTACTGGCGCAATCATGGCCGGCCGGAAAAGCGCGAATTCGTCTGCGTAGCGGGCGGCTATCACGGCGAAACGATCGGTGCATTAGGCGTCACGGACGTCGCGTTGTTCAAGGATGCTTACGATCCGCTGATCCGCTCGGCACATGTCGTCGCCTCGCCCGATGCGCGCAGGGCGCAGCCCGGCGAAGACGGGCACGACGTCGCTCGCCGCGCGCTCGACGACGTGCGTCAGTTGTTCGAAGCACATGGCTCGCGTATTTCGGCGCTGATCGTCGAGCCGCTCGTCCAGTGCGCAACCGGCATGGCGATGCATGACGCGCACTACGTGGCAGGCTTGCGCGCATTGTGCGACGCCTACGACGTGCATTTGATCGCCGATGAAATCGCCGTGGGATGCGGCCGCACGGGGACGTTCTTCGCCTGCGAGCAAGCACTCGTTTGGCCCGATTTTCTCTGTCTGTCGAAAGGCATCAGCGGCGGCTATCTGCCGCTTTCGCTCGTGCTCTCGCGCGATGAAATCTATGCCGCGTTCTATGACGACGACACGACGCGCGGCTTCTTGCATTCGCACTCGTACACGGGCAATCCGCTCGCCTGCCGGGCCGCCCTCGCCACGCTCGATCTGTTCGCACGCGACGACGTGCTCGCATCGAACGCGCGGAAAACCGACGTCTTGATGCAAGCGCTTGCCCCGTTGCGCGAAAACGGCCGCGTTCGACATCTGCGCCGCGCCGGCACCATCGTCGCGTTCGACGTTGCGCTCGAAGATCAAGCGGCGCGCACGTTTTCCCGGCGCTTCTTCGAACGAGCGCTGTCGCGCGAGCTACTGCTGCGGCCGATCGGCACCACGGTGTATCTCATGCCGCCCTACGTCCTGGACGAAGAAACGATCGCCCTGCTCGCGTCTCGCACGCTCGCGACGCTCGACGCCACGCTTACCGCCGGAGCGCACTGATGTTCTTGCTCGATACGCTCCAACAAGGCCTCGACGAACTGAACGCGCGCAGCCTCACGCGCCGGCGGCGCATCGCCGATACGCCGTGCGCCGCGCATATGACCGTCGATGGCCGCGAGATCGTCGGCTTTGCCAGCAACGACTATCTCGGGCTCGCCGCTCACCCTCAGTTGGCGCAAGCCATCGCCGAAGGCGCGCGCCGTTACGGCGCCGGAAGCGGCGGCTCGCATCTGCTCGGCGGCCATTCGCGCGCGCATGCGATGCTCGAAGAGGAGCTAGCCGAATTCGCGGGCGGGTTCGTCGATGCGCCGCGCGCCCTCACGTTCTCAACGGGCTACATGTCGAACCTCGCGACGTTGACGGCGCTGGCCGGGCGCGGCACGACGCTGTTTTCCGATGCGCTCAATCACGCCTCGCTGATCGACGGCGCGCGCCTGTCGCGCGCCGACGTGCAGATCTATCCGCATGCCGATACGGATGCGCTCGAAGCGATGCTCGAGGCGTCCGACGCGCCGGTCAAGGTCGTCGTCACCGACGCCGTGTTCAGCATGGACGGCAATATCGCGCCGCTTGCGCGTCTCGTCGAATTGGCCGAACGCCATGGCGCGTGGCTCGTCGTCGACGACGCACACGGCTTCGGCGTGCTCGGCCCGCAAGGCCGCGGTGCGCTGGCTCACGCCGCGCTGCGCTCGCCGCATCTCGTCTACTTGTGCACGTTCGGCAAAGCCGTCGGCGTGGCAGGCGCTGCCGTCATTGCGCACGAAACGGTCGTCGAATGGCTGCTCCAACGCGCGCGGCCCTATATTTTCACGACGGCATCGCCCCCGGCGGTCGCACATGCCGTGTCGGCAAGCCTGGCCCTGATCGCCGGAGAAGAAGGCGACGCACGCCGCCGGCATCTCGATGCGCTCATCGACCGGACGCGCGGGATACTGCGACAGACCCGTTGGCAGCCGATCGATTCGCCTACGGCTGTTCAGCCGCTCATCATCGGCAGCAACGAGGACACGCTCGCACTCGCCGCGCGGCTCGATGCTCGAGGCTTGTGGGTGCCCGCGATCCGGCCGCCGACCGTGCCCGCCGGCACGTCGCGCCTGCGCATTTCGCTCTCGGCAAGTCACGGTTTCGACGATCTCGATCGCCTGCAGGCCGCCCTCGTTCGCATGGGGGAAGCCGCATGAGCTCGCCGCTCTCGCTGTTCGTCACCGGTACCGATACGGAGATCGGCAAGACGCTCGTCTCTTGCGCACTGCTGCATGGTTTCGCGAAGGCCGGCCTGTGCGCCGCAGCGATGAAGCCCATCGCCGCGGGCGCTTATTTCAGCGCGGACGACGGCATCTGGCACAACGAAGACGCCGATCAGCTCGACGACGCCGCGAATGCGCTGCTGCCGCCCGAGATTCGAACGCCGTACCTGCTCAAGGCACCTGCCGCGCCGCATATCGTCGCCGCGCGGGAAGGCCGCACGCTCGAACTTGCGCCGATCGTGGACTGTCATCGCGAAGCGATGCGGCGAGCCGACATCGTCGTCGTCGAAGGCGTCGGCGGCTTTCGGGTACCGCTCGACGACAAAGCCGACACGGCCGATCTCGCCGTCGCGCTCGGCCTTCCCGTCGTGCTCGTCGTCGGCATGCGCCTCGGCTGCATCAATCACGCGCTCTTGACCGCCGACGCCGTTGCCGCACGCGGCTTGCCGCTCGTGGGCTGGGTGGCGAACGTCGTCGATCCCGCCATGCAATTCCTCGACGAGAACGTCGACGCCGTGCGGCTGCGGCTCGAACGCGAGCATCGCGCGCCGCTTCTCGGGACGGTGCCGCACCTCGCGCCGCCGTCGGCCGAACGTGCCGCGAAGCATCTCGCCATCGACACGCTTTTGCAGGCCATTCGCGCAAGCTCGGCCATGCGCGGCGCCCGCTAATTTCGACATTTCGATTCGATCGAACGCCACAAGAAACCAGGAACCAGGATTTCAGGAAGAACGACATGAACGCTCCCCTCGATGCCACGCAGCTTCCCGAGCCGGCCAACGCGCCAGGCGCGCACGCCGGTGCCTCCGATGCGCCGGACGCCAACGCAAACGGTACGCCGCGCTGGCGCGTCGCCGATGTCGTTGCGCTCTATGAATTGCCGTTCAACGATCTGCTTTTCCGCGCGCAGCAGGTGCACCGCGAGCACTTCGACGGCAACACGGTGCAGCTATCGACGCTGCTGTCGATCAAGACAGGCGGCTGCGAGGAAGACTGCAAGTACTGCTCGCAGTCCTCGCACTATGACACCGGCCTGAAGGCCGAGAAGCTGATGGATGTCGACGCCGTGCTCGGCGCGGCGCGCGTCGCCAAGGACAACGGCGCCACGCGCTTTTGCATGGGCGCCGCCTGGCGCAATCCGAAAGACCGGCATCTGGAGCCGATCAAGGACATGATTCGCGGCGTGAAAGCGATGGGCATGGAAACCTGCGTGACGCTCGGCATGCTCGAGGACCATCAGGCGAAGGCGCTGCGCGAGGCGGGACTCGATTACTACAATCACAATCTCGATACGTCGCCCGAGTTTTATGGGCAGGTGATTTCGACGCGCAGCTACCAAGAGCGGCTCGATACGCTCGAGCGCGTACGCGACGCCGGTATCAACGTCTGCTGCGGCGGCATCATCGGCATGGGCGAATCGCGCCGCGAGCGTGCAGGGCTCATTGCGCAGTTGGCGAATATGAACCCGTATCCCGAGTCGGTGCCGATCAACAATCTGGTTGCCATCGAAGGCACGCCGCTGGGCCATGTCGATCCGATCGATCCGTTCGAGTTCGTGCGTACGATCGCCATTGCGCGCATTACGATGCCCAAGGCCGTCGTGCGGCTTTCGGCCGGACGTCAGCAGATGGACGACGCGCTGCAGGCGCTGTGCTTCCTGGCCGGCGCCAATTCGATGTTCTACGGCGATCAACTGCTGACGACGGGCAATCCGCAGGCAGACGCAGACCGCAAGCTGCTGGAGCGGTTGGGGATCCGAGCGGCCAGCCCGGAGGCCGCTCCCGCGAGCCAGCCGTCCGAGCCGTGCTCGGGCGCCTGCGGCGGGCATTGAAGGCTACACCGGCATAGCGGCGTGAGCCGCAAGGAGCGTTCCGCCGATCGCAGAGGCGGGTGAGGCGGGTGAGCCGGGTGAGGCGGGTGAGGCGGGTGAGCCGGGTGAGCCGGGTGAGACGGGTGAGCCGGGAGATGCGGGAGTGCCGCGTGAGC
>CBIHRA010000019.1:0-109005 GCA_966212325.1 uncultured Burkholderiaceae bacterium
TACGGCGATACGGCGATACGGCGATACGGCGATACGGCGATACGGCGATACGGCGGCTGGTTAGCCGGAGCATCGCCGCGGGCGAACGGCCCTCACATCAACTTGCTGCCGCTCGCGAGCTTCGCCGCGTGCCCCGCGCGAGCCGGCGCTTGGGCAGCGGGCTTTTGCTGGGCGAGGCCGGCATTCTGGCCGGCGTTCTCGGCGATGATGCGGGCGATTTCCGCGTCGGCGTCGGCGCCGTATTTGTCGAATACGTTCGTCTGATAGACCGTGTTCTGCGCGTTGCCGAGCTGACTGCCGGTGTCTTTCTTGATGTCGACGTCGGCCTGCATCGACAGACCGATGCGCAGCGGATGCGCGCGCAGCTCTTGCGGATCGAGTTCGATCCGCACCGGCAAGCGCTGGACGACCTTGATCCAGTTGCCCGTGGCGTTCTGCGCGGGAAGCAGCGAGAACGCGGAACCGGTGCCGGCCGAGAAGCCGACGACCTTGCCGTGATAGACGACCGACGAACCGTACACATCGGCGGTGAGCTCGACCGGTTGACCGATGCGCATATGCTTGAGCTGCACTTCCTTGAAGTTGGCGTCGACCCAAACCGATTCCAGCGGCACGATCGCCATCAGCGGCGTGCCCGGCGAAACGCGTTGGCCGACCTGCACGGCACGCTTCGCGACATAGCCCGTGACCGGCGCCGGCAGCGTATTACGCGCGTTGTTCAGATAGGCGTCGCGCACCTTGGCGGCTGCGGCGAGCACGTTCGGATGCGTCGCGATCGTGGTGTTGGACGTCAGCGCACGGTTCGAAGCGAGCTGCTGCTGCGCGGCGTCGAGCGCGGCTTGAGCAGCCTTGACCGTATCGCGCGCGTGCGAAATCTCTTCCTGCGAGACGGCGCCCGTCTGCGCAACGGCCAGACGGCGGCGCAGGTCGTCCTGGGCACGCGACAGATCGGCTTGCCGCTGCGCGATCTGAGCTTGGTACTGATCGTTGTTGACGAACATGCCGCGCACTTGGCGCACCGTCTGCGCGAGATTGGCCTCGGCCTGCTGCAGCGCGACGCGGGCGTCGGCGCCATCGAGCACGACGAGCGGATCGCCGGCTTTGACGGTCTGCGTATCGTCGGCATTGACGGCGATCACCGTGCCCGTCACTTGCGGCGTGATCTGCACGACGTTGCCGTTCACGTATGCATCGTCGGTGTCCTCGTGAAAACGCGCGACGAGGAAGTAGTAGAGGCCGTACGCGACCGCGGCGACGAGGATCACGCCGACGAGCAGCGTCATCAAACGCTTGCGCTTGCTGTTGTTGCCCTGCGACTGCACGCTCGCGGCGGATTGTTGAGTGTCGCTCATGGAAATGCTCTCCGTTTCTCGAGTCTCGATCGTTCGAAGCTCTATCGTTGAATCTTGCGTTGTTCTTAAGTAGCCGGTGCGCTCGTTCAGCCCGCCGACGGCGGCGACGCTGCAGCGCCGCCCGACGCGGGGACGGCGACGCCCGCCGTTTGTGCGTCGAAGCCCCCACCGAGCGCGCGGATCAAAGCCAGTTGCAGATCGCGCCGTTTCATCTTCAAGTTCGTGACCGTCTGCTCGGCGGCCAACCGGTTGCTGTCCGCCGTGAGCACCTGAAGCTGCGGCGAAAGCCCTGCCTTGTAGCGAATGACGGCGAGCCGATAGGCCTCGGTCGACGCGTCGAGCGCACGCTGCGCGTCGCCCATTTCGGTATCGATGGCGCGGATCGACGACACCTGCGTGGCCACGTCGGACATCGCGTTGACGAGCGTCTGGTTGTAATTGGCCACGTCGAGCTCGAAATCCGCGTAGCGCCCCTTCAGTTGAGCGCGCAAAGCGCCGGCATCGAAGATCGGCAGATGGATCGCCGGCCCCGCCTGCATCGTGCGGCTCGCCGCGGTCAGAAACCGGCTCCACCCGAACGCGTCGAAGCCGATGGCCGCCGCAAGGTTGATGTCCGGGAAGAATTCGGCCTTGGCTTCCTTCACGTTGGCGAGCGCCGCCTCGATCTGCCAGCGCGCCGCGACGATGTCGGGGCGGCGAGCGACGAGGTCGGCCGGCAAGTTCGACGGCAGCGTAACGGCACCGCCGTTCGCGGCCAGCGCCGGTTCCGCAATGGCCAGGCCGCGATCGGGGCCTTTGCCGAGCAGCGCCGCGAGCTGATACCGCACGGACTTGATTTGACCGTCGAGGTCCGACAGCGTCGCTTGGCTCGTCGCGAGATTGCCGAGCGCGGTCTGCTTCTCGACGTTCGTGTCGAGGCCGGCCGAGACGCGTCCGTTCGTGATGCTGCCGACTTCCTGCCGGTTGCGGATCTCGCGCGCGGCGATGTCGCGCAAGGCATAGAGCTGCGCCAACTGGTTATAGGTGCGCGCGACCGACGAGGCGAGGGTGATGCGCGCTTCCTGCATGTCGGCCTCGGCCGCCTTTTCCTGCGAAAGGGATGCGTTCACGCGCGCTCGATTCTTGCCCCAGAGATCGAGATCCCACGATGCGCTCGCCAGCGCATTGTGCTCGGTAAACCAGTTGCCGCCGAAAGGCGGCGGGTAGAGCCCGTTGCCCGAGAACCGCTCACGGGTGATCGAGTAGCTGCCGTTCACCTTCGGCAGCAAATCCGAGCGTGCGCTTTCGATATACGACTGCGCCTTGGCGATGCGCGCCTGCGCTTGCGCGATGGACGGGCTGCCTGCCAGCGCTTCGTCGATGAGCTTGGGCAACTGCGGATCGCCGAACGCGCTCGCCCAGTCCAACGACGGCCACTGGCCGCCTTCGTTCGGCAGGCTTTGCGCCGATTCCAGCGCTGCCGCCTGCGTCACCTGCTTGTCGCTATGGATGCCGGCATAGTTGGCGCATCCGGTCAATGCGAGGAGGACGACCGCCGCGGCGATCGTGCCGAGGCGCGCCCCAATCGATGCAGGGGAAGCAGTCATCGCACGGTCTTTCAATGAGAACGTAATCATGGACTTTGCAACTTATTTTGGGCGATTGAAGGGCGAAACTCATTGCCGCGTCAGCTAATCGACGCCGACGAAGCCGGCCTGCGGCGCTAGTCTGCGGCGCTGTCTCCCGTATTGGCGAGAATGCGCCGGAGCATGTTCTTCAGGAACCCGACTTCCTCCGGCGTGAAACCGGCGAGCGCTTTGTCGATCACGGTGCCGAAGATCTCGGGCATCCGCGCCGCCAGGTCGCGGCCTTCGGGGGTGACGGCCAGCCGAACGGCCCTGCGGTCCTCCGAACTGCGGACACGCGAAAGCAGATTACGCTTTTCCAGCCGGTCGATCAGACGCGTGACGGCGCTCGCGTCGATCCCATAGTCGCGCGCCAACTCGGCTGCGAGCGAGCACCGGCCGGTCGCGATCATGAACAGCATGCTCGCCTGCGTGCTCGTGATGCCGAGCTCGCTCAGCGTGCGTTGCGTGACGAGGTTCGACATGCTCGACTTCGCGCGGGCGAGCAGATAGCCGACGCTCTCGTCCAACTGGTAACAACTGATCTCGGGCGGGAGCGGCGGGAACGGTTCCGACATGGCGATTTCCGTGCGGTTGCAATAGTTGACTAGGCATGATTATAGGCGCACGAAAGGTGACCCGGCAAGCATTCCTACAGTCTCCCGTAGTTTTTAAGCAACTTCTTAACGCGAACGCCTATTATGACGCGGGACGGGGAATGCTGCTTGCAACCGCTCCAATGACCCCACGCGTCCTGCGGACGGCCAGTCTGTGATGGCTCCGATGCGATTGCCGTCGTTGCGCCGGGGGGGGGGTGCCCCGGCACCCCGGCGCCTTCGAGGGCCATCGACGCTTTCGCAGGCAATCGTCACTAGCGCGTGGTACAATCACCAGTTACCCAGAAAGTGCGCGCACCCATTTTCGGTTCGGCCGACGCTGTCCATACGGCGAGCGGCCCGGCATCCGGCGGCTAAAAGCAGCATCCACGCAGCAGCATGAAGGCAGCTTGCATCCGGCACTGAGTTATTCGTTTCGCGCACGCAACCGGCTCTTATTTCTATGACTCGCGCTCTCCGCAACATCGCCATCATTGCCCACGTCGACCACGGCAAAACCACGCTCGTCGACCAACTGCTTCGCCAGTCGGGCACGTTCCGAGAAAACCAGCAGATCGCAGAACGCGTGATGGACTCGAACGACATCGAAAAAGAGCGCGGCATCACGATTCTGGCCAAGAATTGCGCGGTCGAATACGAAGGCACGCACATCAATATCGTCGATACGCCGGGGCACGCCGATTTCGGCGGTGAAGTGGAGCGTGTGCTGTCGATGGTCGACTCGGTGCTGCTGCTCGTCGATGCGGTCGAGGGCCCGATGCCGCAAACGCGCTTCGTGACGAAAAAGGCGCTCGCGCTCGGCCTCAAGCCGATCGTCGTGGTGAACAAGATCGATCGCCCGGGCGCTCGTATCGATTGGGTCATCAATCAAACGTTCGACTTGTTCGACAAGCTCGGCGCGACCGAGGAGCAACTCGATTTCCCGATCGTCTATGCGTCGGGCCTGAACGGCTACGCTTCGCTCGACCCGGCCGCTCGCGAAGGCGACATGCGTCCGCTGTTCGAAGCGATTCTCGAGCACGTGCCGGTGCGCGCAGCCGATCCCGACGCGCCGCTGCAGTTGCAGATCACTTCGCTCGATTACTCGACCTACGTCGGCCGTATCGGCGTGGGCCGCATCGCGCGCGGCCGCATCAAGCCCGGCCAGCCCGTGGCGCTGCGTTTCGGCCCCGAAGGCGCAGTGATGAACCGCAAGATCAATCAAGTGCTCTCGTTCAGCGGCCTCGATCGCGTGCAGGTCGACGAAGCGCAGGCGGGCGACATCGTCCTCATCAACGGCATCGAAGACATCGGGATCGGCGCGACGATCTGTGCGGTGGACACGCCTGAAGCGCTGCCGATGATCACGGTCGACGAGCCGACGCTGACGATGAACTTCCTCGTGAACTCGTCGCCGCTCGCGGGCAAGGAAGGCAAGTTCGTCACGAGTCGCCAGATTCGCGACCGGCTCACGCGCGAGTTGAACCACAATGTGGCGTTGCGCGTACGCGACACGGGCGACGAAACGGTCTTCGAAGTCTCGGGCCGCGGCGAGCTGCATCTGACGATTCTGATCGAGAACATGCGCCGGGAAGGCTATGAGCTGGCCGTGTCGCGTCCGCGCGTCGTGCTGCACGAAGTCGACGGCGTCAAGCATGAGCCGTACGAACTGCTGACGGTCGACGTCGAAGACGGCCACCAAGGCGGTGTCATGGAAGAGCTGGGCCGCCGCAAGGGCGAACTGCTCGATATGGCGTCGGACGGCCGTGGCCGCACGCGTTTGGAGTACAAGATCCCCGCGCGCGGGCTGATCGGCTTCCAAGGCGAATTCATGACGCTTACGCGCGGCACGGGCCTCATGAGCCACGTGTTCGACGAATACGCGCCCGTGAAGGAAGGCACGCTCGGCGAGCGCCGCAACGGTGTGCTGATCTCGCAGGACGACGGGGCGGCCGTGGCCTATGCGCTGTGGAAGCTGCAGGATCGCGGCCGCATGTTCGTGAAGCCCGGCGACGCGCTGTATGAGGGCATGATCATCGGCATCCATAGCCGCGACAACGACCTCGTCGTCAATCCGATCAAGGGCAAGCAACTGACGAACGTCCGTGCGTCGGGCACCGACGAAGCGGTGCGCCTCGTGCCGCCCATTCAGATGTCGCTCGAATACGCGGTCGAATTCATCGACGACGACGAACTCGTCGAAGTCACGCCGCAATCGATCCGCCTGCGTAAGCGCCACCTGAAAGAGCACGAGCGCCGCCGCGCGAGCCGCGAAGGCGCGATGGACTGATTCATTCGGCTCGTTGCTCGGTGGGCGCCGCTTGAGTGCCCGCAGGTGCCCCGCGCGTGACCCTTCGGTATTCGGCGGCCCCTTGGGAGGCGCGTTGATGCCGGCTCAAGGTTCTTTGAGGCCACCGGAGCAAAATTGTCGTGATTCGACGGCCCGGTTACGTGCGTGACCGGGCCGTTTGTATTGGCGCCGCTGTGAGGTGTTCATGCGGCCGCTGCAAGATGCGAGCAGGTTCCCGCATTCGTCATCTTCCCTTCGAGCACGTAAGCGGCCATCGGCACGCGGCTCGCCTAGTCCATTGTTTCTGTTTTTGATCTGGCGGGCAAATTAGCCCTAAAAATCGCTTGATCCGCGCCGAGCCGCGCCAGACCCGCCAGACCCGCCAGACCCGCCAGACCCGCCAGACCCGCCAGACCCGCCAGACCCGCCAGAATTTCGCGAGCTTCAAACCGTTGGTTACGTTACGTTCTCGACGCGCGCGGCCCGGCGAAGCAACGCCGTCGGTCCGTTAGTTCGAACCGATCCAACCTCCAAAGCAACGCGTGATAACGCTGGGGGCGCGTATGAGCGGGCGCAGAATGGTCGTTTTCTTTGTCAACCCGCCGAACAGCGATGATGTGTCGTCCGGCGGCTCCGAAGTTGTCATTGCCAAGGGCGGCCAGCATACCGACTGGGCGAACTTTCCGCATTTCGGCATCCTTTCGCTCGCGTCGCATATCGACTCCTTTCCCAGCTTCCAAGCAAGCTACATAGACGGCGTGCTGTATTCGTTGGACGCCTCTCCGAGCGGAGTCGCTCGGGCAGTTTTCGGGTATCGGGCGGGCGGGTCCTCATCCAGGCCAATCTGGAGGTTGGTTCTGTGATATGCTGCGCGGTGCTAGTTTTAGGTCCTTCCAAGCAAGACTTGATTCGCGCAATCCGCTAAACGGTCAGGCCGTGTCGCGGAAGGTTGAGTAACCCGCTATTTCTCGAGAAGCTCGAAGAAAGGTGAGCGTAAACATGATGAAGCAATTCCAGCTGAACTCGTATTTGTTCGGCGGCAATGCTCCGTACGTAGAAGAATTGTACGAGCAATACCTAGATAATCCGGCGTCGGTCCCCGACAATTGGCGCCAGTATTTCGACGCACTGCAAAACGTGCCTGCCTCGGACGGCACGGCGGCGAGCGACGTCGCTCATGGCCCTATCGTCGAATCGTTCGCGCAGCGCGCGAAGGCCAACGCGTTCGTGCCGCGCGAAGCCGGTGAAAATCTTGCCACCGCGCGAAAGCAAGTTCACGTCCAGTCGCTCATCAGCGCTTATCGGTTCCTCGGCTCGCAATGGGCGAACCTCGATCCGCTGAAACGTCGCGAGCGTCCCGCCATTCCCGAACTCGAACCTGCGTTCTACGACTTCACCGAAGCCGACATGGACCAGACGTTCAGCGCGAGCAATCTCTATCTCGGGTTCGAGCAAGCGTCGCTGCGCGACATCGTCAAGGGCCTGCGCGACACGTACTGCGGTACGATCGGCGCGGAATTCATGTACATCAGCGACCCCGAGCAAAAGCGCTGGTGGCAAGAACGGCTCGAATCGATTCGCGCCACGCCGAATTTTTCGGCCGAGAAGAAAAAGCACATCCTCAATCGCCTGACGGCCGGTGAAGGCCTCGAGCGCTATCTGCACACGAAGTACGTCGGCCAGAAGCGCTTCTCGCTCGAAGGCGGCGAGAGCTTCATCGCCTCGATGGACGAAGTCGTCCGTCACGCAGGCGCGAAGGGCGTGCAGGAAATCGTCATCGGCATGGCCCACCGTGGCCGTCTGAACGTGCTCGTCAACACGCTCGGCAAGATGCCGTCTGATCTGTTCGCCGAATTCGAAGGCAAGCACGTCGACGATCTGCCGGCCGGCGACGTCAAATACCACAAGGGGTTCTCGTCCGACGTCGCCACCGAAGGCGGCCCGGTGCACCTCTCGCTCGCATTCAACCCGTCGCACCTCGAAATCGTCAACCCCGTGGTCGAGGGCTCGGCGAAGGCGCGTATGGACCGCCGCGGCGACGACGACGGCGCGCAAGTGCTGCCGGTTCAGATTCACGGCGACGCCGCGTTCGCGGGTCAGGGCGTCGTGATGGAAACGCTGAACCTCGCGCAAACGCGCGGCTACGGCACGCACGGCACGCTGCACATCGTCATCAACAATCAGATCGGCTTCACGACGTCCGATCCGCGCGATGCGCGTTCGACGCTGTACTGCTCGGACGTCGTCAAGATGATCGAAGCGCCGGTGCTGCACGTGAACGGCGACGATCCCGAAGCGGTCGTTCTCGCCACGCAGATCGCGATCGATTTCCGGATGCAGTTCCATAAGGATGTCGTCATCGACATCGTCTGCTTCCGCAAACTCGGCCACAACGAGCAAGACACGCCGGCCGTCACGCAGCCGCTGATGTACAAGAAGATCGCCCAACACCCGGGCACGCGCGCGCTGTATGCCGAAAAGCTCGTGCAGCAAGGCGTCATCACGGCGGAAGACGCGGAAAACTTCGTCAAGGCCTACCGTCAAGCAATGGACGAAGGCCACCACACCGTCGATCCGGTGCTCTCGAACTACAAGAGCAAGTACGCCGTCGACTGGGTGCCGTTCCTCAATCGCAAGTGGACGGACGCAGCCGATACGGCCGTGCCGCTCGCCGAACTCAAGCGCTTGGCCGAGCGCATCACGACGGTGCCCGAAAACTTCAAGGTGCACCCGCTCGTCGAGCGCGTCGTCAACGATCGCCGCGCCATGGGCCGCGGCGAGGCGCCGCTCGATTGGGGCATGGGCGAGCATCTCGCCTACGCGTCGCTCGTGGCGTCCGGCTACGCCGTGCGTCTGACGGGTCAAGACTCGGGCCGCGGCACGTTTACGCACCGCCACGCGGTGCTGCACGACCAGAACCGTGAGCGTTGGAACGACGGCACGTACATCCCGCTGCAAAACGTGGCCGACGGCCAAGCCAAGTTCACGGTCATCGATTCCGTGCTGTCCGAAGAAGCCGTGCTCGGCTTCGAATACGGCTACTCCACGGCCGAGCCGAACACGCTCGTCGCCTGGGAAGCGCAGTTCGGCGATTTCGCGAACGGCGCGCAGGTCGTGATCGACCAGTTCATCTCGTCGGGCGAAGTAAAGTGGGGCCGCGTGTCGGGCCTGACGATGCTGCTGCCGCACGGCTATGAGGGTCAAGGCCCCGAGCACTCGTCGGCACGTATCGAACGCTACCTGCAGCTGTGCGCCGAGCACAACATGCAAGTCGTGCAGCCCACGACGCCTGCGCAGATTTTCCACCTGCTGCGCCGCCAGATGATCCGCCTGTTCCGCAAGCCGCTCATCGTCGCCACGCCGAAGTCGCTGCTGCGCCATAAGGAAGCGGTGTCCGATCTGTCCGAGTTGGCCAACGGGTCGTTCCAGCCCGTGCTCGGCGAGACCGACGGCACGATCGATGCGAAGAAGGTCAAGCGCATCGTCGTCTGCTCGGGCCGCGTCTACTACGACCTGCTCGCGCATCGCCGCGAAGCGAAGGTGACCGACGCCGTGATCGTCCGTATCGAACAGCTCTATCCGTTCGCGCACAAGCAGTTCGAAGCGGAGCTGAAGAAGTACGACAACGCGACGGAAGTGGTGTGGGTGCAGGACGAGCCGCAAAACCAAGGGCCGTGGTTCTACATCGAACACCACCTGAAGGAAGGCATGAAGGAAGGACAGAAGCTCGCATACAGCGGACGTCCGGCTTCTGCCTCGCCCGCGGTCGGCTACTACGCGAAGCATTACGAGCAGCAGAAGGCGCTGATCGAAGGCGCGTTCGGCCGGCTCAAGAGCGCGCAGATCGCCAAATAACTAGATTGACGGCGAACCGGGAAGCGCAAGGGCGCTTTCCCGTGTCGGCGAGCGGCGCGCCGAGTGCGCGCATCGCGACGCGACGTGCGGTTCGCCTCCCACACCGGATATAAGAGTTCAGGAAAGATCAAATGGCTATTGTTGAAGTCAAGGTCCCGCAGTTTTCGGAGTCGGTTTCGGAAGGCACGATGCTGCAGTGGAAGAAGAAGCCCGGCGAAGCCGTGACGCGCGACGAAATCCTCGTCGAAATCGAAACGGACAAGGTCGTGCTCGAAGTGCCCGCGCCCGATTCGGGCGTGATGGCCGAAATCATCGTCGCCGACGGCGCGACCGTCGAATCGGAGCAACTGCTCGCGAAGATCGACACGGAAGGCAAGGCTGGTGCAGCCGCTGCCCCGGCAGCCGCCGCTGCTCCGGCCGCGGCCGCAGCGCCCGCCGCAGCCGCGGCTCCCGCCGCCACGGCGACGGCCGGCGGCGTCGCCTCGCCGGCAGCCGGCAAGCTGATGGCCGAAAAGAACCTCACGGCCGACCAGGTATCGGGTACGGGCCGCGACGGCCGCATCACGAAGGGCGACGTGCTGTCCGCCGGCGCCCCCGCCGCGCGCGCGCCGGCTGCCGCTCCCGCCGCGAAGCCGGCCAAGCCGTCGCTGCCGGACGTGAAGGCGCCTGCCTCGGCCGAATCCTGGCTGCAAAACCGCCCCGAGCAGCGCGTGCCGATGTCGCGCCTGCGTGCGCGTATCGCCGAACGCCTGCTCGAATCGCAGCAAACGAACGCCATCCTCACGACGTTCAACGAAGTGAACATGGCGCCCGTCATGGACTTGCGCAACAAGTACAAGGACAAGTTCGAAAAGGAACACGGCGTCAAGCTCGGCTTCATGTCCTTCTTCGTCAAGGCGGCCGTCCACGCGCTGAAGAAGTTCCCGCTCGTGAATGCGTCCATCGACGGCAACGACATCGTCTACCACGGCTACTTCGACATCGGCATCGCGGTCGGTTCGCCGCGCGGTCTCGTCGTCCCTATCCTGCGCAACGCCGATCAAATGTCGCTCGCCGACATCGAGAAGAAGATCGCCGAATTCGGCCAGAAAGCGAAGGACGGCAAGCTCTCGATCGAGGAAATGACGGGCGGCACGTTCTCGATCTCGAACGGCGGCGTATTCGGCTCGATGCTGTCGACTCCGATCATCAACCCGCCGCAGTCGGCCATCCTCGGCGTGCACGCGACGAAGGAGCGTGCCGTCGTCGAAAACGGCCAGATCGTCATCCGTCCGATGAACTATCTCGCGCTGTCGTACGACCACCGGATCATCGACGGCCGCGAAGCCGTGCTCTCGCTCGTGGCGATGAAGGATGCGCTCGAGGATCCGGCTCGCCTCCTGCTCGACCTGTAATGCCCGCGCTCGCTCGCCCGGCTCGCCTGACTCCGAAGGCGAGCGAGCGTTTTCAAACGCAGTGAACGAACCGGCGGCGGGCGCGCGACGTATCGCGCCTCGCCGCGTCAGCAAAAGGATTGTCATGTCCCAAGAATTTGACGTCGTCGTGATCGGCGCGGGCCCGGGCGGCTACATCGCCGCGATTCGCGCCGCGCAACTCGGCAAGACCGTCGCTTGTATCGAAAAATGGAAAAACCCGGCCGGCGCGCTCAAGCTCGGCGGCACGTGTCTGAACGTAGGCTGCATTCCGTCGAAAGCGCTGCTCGCGTCGTCGGAGGAATTCGAAAACGCAACGCATCACCTCGATGTGCACGGCATCAGCGTGGGCGACGTCAAGATCGACGTGACCAAGATGATGGCGCGCAAGGACGGTATCGTCGAGAAAATGACGGGCGGCATCGAATATCTGTTCAAGAAGAACAAGATCACCTGGCTCAAAGGTCACGGCAAATTCGTCGGCAAGAACGACGGTGGCGTGCAGATCGAAGTCAGCGGCGAAGGCGACACGCAAGTCGTCTCGGCCAAGAACGTCATCATCGCTACGGGCTCGAAGGCGCGCCATCTGCCGAACGTGCCGGTCGACAACAAGATCGTCGCCGACAACGAAGGCGCGCTCGCATTCGACACCGTGCCGAAAAAGCTCGCCGTCATCGGCGCCGGCGTGATCGGCCTCGAGCTCGGCTCGGTGTGGCGCCGTCTCGGCGCCGACGTCACGGTCCTCGAGGCGTTGCCCGCATTCCTCGGCGCAGCCGACGAATCGCTTGCCAAGGAAGCGGCGAAGGTCTTCAAGAAGCAAGGCCTCGACATTCACCTCGGCGTGAGCATCGGCGAAGTCAAGGCGTCGAACGACGGCGTTTCGATCGCCTACACCGACAAGGACGGCAACGCGCAAACGCTCGAAGCGGACCGCCTGATCGTATCAGTCGGCCGCGTGCCCAATACCGATAACCTCGGCCTCGAATCGATCGGTCTGAAGGCGAACGAGCGCGGCTTCATCGACGTGGACGATCACTGCCGCACGAGCGTGCCGAACGTCTACGCGATCGGCGACGTCGTTCGCGGCCCGATGCTCGCGCACAAGGCCGAAGACGAAGGCGTGCTCGTGGCGGAAGTCATCGACGGGCAGAAGCCGCATATCGATTACAACTGCATCCCGTGGGTCATCTACACCGAGCCCGAGATCGCATGGGTCGGCAAGACGGAGCAGCAGTTGAAGGCGGAAGGGCGCGAGGTCAAGAAAGGGCAGTTCCCGTTCTCGATCAACGGCCGTGCGCTCGGCATCGCGAAGTCGGACGGCTTCGTCAAGATGATTGCCGATGCGAAGACGGACGAGTTGCTCGGCGTGCACATCATCGCCGCCAACGCTTCGGACTTGATTGCCGAAGCGGTCGTGGCGATGGAGTTCAAGGCGGCGTCGGAAGACATCGGCCGCATTTGCCATCCGCACCCGTCGCTGTCCGAAGTGATGCGCGAAGCGGCGCTCGACGTCGACAAGCGCGCACTCAATAAGTAATGGCCTCGCCCCGGGCTTTCGGTCGGGGCTGAAACGCCACGGCGAAGGCGGGCAGGGGCTACCCCTCCCGCCTTCGTCTTTTTGTATTTGCACGATGAACGTCATCGAATATTACGAGCACGAGCTCAAGACGCGGGGATATGCGGCGGACGCCGCCCAACGATCGGCCGTCGACCGGCTGCAGCAATGCTTCGAAGCATGGGTCGCCTACAAAGCGCGCCGCTCGAATGCGCTGCGCAAGCTGATCGTCCATCCGCAATTGCCGCGCGGCGTCTATATGTGGGGCGGCGTCGGGCGCGGCAAGAGCTTCCTCATGGACAGCTTCTACGCGGTCGTGCCGGTGCAGCGCAAGACGCGCATTCACTTTCACGAGTTCATGCGCGAAGTGCATCGCGTGCTCGAAGAACTCAAAGGGCAGGCCGATCCGCTAGACGAACTGGCGCGGCGTATCGCCAAGCGATACCGGCTCATCTGCTTCGACGAATTCCATGTGTCGGACATCGCGGACGCGATGATTCTTTACCGCTTGCTCGACCGGCTTTTCACGAACGGCGTGCAGTTCGTCATGACGTCGAACTATCACCCCGATACGCTGTATCCCGACGGGTTGCATCGCGACCGCTTGCTGCCGGCGATCGAACTCATCAAGCATCACGTCGACGTGCTCAACGTCGATGCGGGCGTCGATTATCGGCAGCGCACGCTCGCCCAGGTCAGCGTCTACCATACGCCGCTGGGCGCCGAGGCCGATCGAGCGTTGCGCGCGGCCTATGCCAAGCTGGCGGCGGTGCCGGACGAAAGTCCCATTCTCCATATCGAAAAGCGCGAGCTCAAGGCGCTGCGCCGGGCCGACGGCGTCGTCTGGTTCGACTTCGCAACGTTGTGCGGGGGGCCGCGCTCCCAAAACGATTATCTGGAACTCGCGACGCGCTTTCATACGGTCGTTCTGTCCGACGTGCCGCAAATGTCGCCGCGTATGGCCTCGGAAGCACGACGCTTTACCTGGCTCGTCGATGTGTTCTACGACCACAAGGTCAAGCTGCTGATGTCCGCTGCGGTGCCGGCCGAAGCGCTCTATGTCGAAGGGCCGATGGCCAACGAGTTCAGCCGAACGGTCTCGCGGATCGTCGAAATGCAGTCCAAGGAGTACTTGGAAACGCCGCGCCGGATCGTCGATACGTCGTTGACCTGATCGTGCGCCGCTCGGCGCGACGCAAATTAGGAGTATTCCAATAGCCGTCGCGTGTCGCGGGGCATATCGTGCATTTCCTTGTACTTCGAAGGAGGCGCCGATGACCCCGTATAGCGACGTAACGGACGAACAGTGGCAAAGCATCGTGCCGCTCATTCCGGAGGCCGGTTCTCGCAAGCGGCGTGTCCGGGGCCGCCCCGTCACCGATACCCGAGCAGTGCTCAACGGCGTGCTATGGGTGATCTACAGCGGCGCCGCATGGGCTTCCATGCCGAAGCGTTATCCGGCCTACCAAACGTGTCATCGCCGCTTCAGCACGTGGTATTCGGCGGGCGTATTCAATCAAGTGCTCACGCGGCTTTATGGCGAGGCGGGCGTGGTGCTCAGCGAAACCATCAAAGCGCGCATGCGCCCGAAAAGGAAGGCCGCGCCGCCCCCCGCGCAGCCCATGCCGTTCGTTTCCGTCAACGTGCCGACATTGACGTATCTCGCTTCGCTGCGTCGCGCGGCGTAAGCGGATGGCGTTGGGCCCGCACGGCGGTCCAACGCCATCCTATCGACACTAGGGCCGCGCCTTCACTTCCGTGCTTCGCTTCAGTTCTTGGCTTGCGCGGCTGCGTCTTGGCGGATCCAAGTTTGCGAGCGGCCGAGCAGCGAGACGCCGATGTAGCCGCGTACGACGAGCTTCTGGCCGCCGTCCTCGAGGTGCATATTGCACTTGTAGACCTTGCCGTTTTCCGGGTCGAGGATGTTGCCGCCGTCCCACTTCTCCCCGTCCTGTTTCATGTTCCTGATGATCGTCATACCGAGGATCGGCTGGTCTTTGCGCTCATCGGTGCAGGCCGTGCAGCGCTTGCCCGGTTTATCGGCCGGGTTGAGCCCTTTGATGACCTTGCCGCTCAACGTGCCGTCGTCGCTTTGCGAGATTTGCACGAGCGCCTTCGGCTGATGCGTGTTGTCGTCGATCGTCTGCCAAACGCCGACCGGCGTATTGCCGGCCTGTGCGAATGCAACGGCAGCGCTCGCCAGTAGTGCGCCCGCGACCGCAACGTGTTTCACGGCGCGCCAACCCAACGTTTTTGCGTGATGCGAGATGTGCGTCATGTGTCTTCCTCCTGATTGATGATCGCCTGTCGTACGAACTGCGCGGCGGCATATCGAACTCGCGCCGCGTCTTCTATGAATCCGGCCAGGATACGCGCTAAAGCGGGCTCTCGTTTGATAGTGGTACCTCTAATCGGCAACTGTTTTCACACACCGATTTCTACGGCGCTAGGTTTCGAAATCGGCTCAGAAAAGCTGATAGGAGAACGTCGCGTTGAGCCGTGGGCTACGCGACGGGCTTTCGATCGGCGCGTCGCCCACGGCCTTGGCGATCGACAGGTCGAGGCTGTAATGCTTGTTGTCGGTCACCCGGACGCCGAGCGCGACGGACGCCAGCTTGCTCGGGGCGGCGGGGGCGGCATGCAGATACACGCGCGCCGTGTCGAACGACACGTATGGCGTGAATGCCTGTAAATAGCGCGAGCCGACGGCCACGGGGCGGTTCACTTCGAACGACGCGCCGAAGCCCGAATCTCCAGACGCTTCGCCGGGCTCGTAACCGAGCGCGAACCGCTGCGCGCCGAAGGCGATTTGTTCGGAAGTCGGCAGCGAGTCCGGGCTGTATTGGCCGGTCAGCGCAATGGCCGTGCCGATTTTGAACGGCCATTCGTTCGTCTGCGAGAAGCTCGCTCCCGTGCGCACGAACGTCAGCGAGACGGGGTTCGTTTCAATCGCGCCGGGCATGTTCGTTTCGCCGGCTTTCGAGGCGCCGAGCAGATCGAATGCCTTTGCGACGTTCAGGCTTGCGCGACGCGTGCGTCCCGGGCGTGTATCGGCGTAATCGAGCTGGGCCTGCACGACGCGCACTTGCGACCGAAGCGCGAGCGTCGCGCCCGTGAGCGTGTTCAAGTAGGCGTTTTCGTCGTGCGAAGCGTACGCCGACATCGTGCCCATGAGACTGCGCGTGTTGCTGAGATAGAGGGGATGGGCCGCCGCGATGCCGAGCTTGTCGCTCACGACGGACCGCGCGACGTAGGACGGTAGTCCCGGATTGTCGACCGGATGCCCGCGATAATGTGAGCCGTTGATTTTGGCGACGAGGCCTTCGCTGCCGATCGGCAATGCGCCGTTTACCGCATAGTACGTTTGACGATCGCGGCCCTTCGGGACGAGCGTCGAGACGCTGACGTCCTCGCCGAGCGAAGCCAGGCCGTTTTCGGTGACGGTGACGAGCCCCTGTACGCCGGGGTGATGGAAATCGATGCCCGTGGCCACATTGAACGGCTTGCGCTCGACGTTCAAATCGAGCGAGGTCGCGCCGTCGGTCGTCTGCGGCGGTTGGACGGTGGCTGCGATTTTCACGCCGGGCAGCAGGCCCAATGCGTTGACGTACCGTTCGAACGTGGCGCGCTTCAGCGGACGTTCGTTGCGGATGTGATCGGCGATCGCGCGGATCTTCCGCTCCGTGCCGCCCGCGTTGCCTTGAATTTTGACGCTTGACACATAGCCTTCGACCACCGTGACGTGAACGACGCCGTTTTCGAATGCCTGAGCGGGGATGAACGCGAACGACAGGGCGTAGCCGCGCGATTGATAAAGCCGAGTGACGGCGTTCGCGGCTTCCACGAGCTGGCCGATCGTGGTGCGCTTGCCGATGAACGGCGCGAAATGGCCGGCAACGTCTGCGAACGCAATGGCCTTGACGCCGTCGATCTGCACTTTGCTCGGTGTCAGCGGTGTCTCCAGCAGACGCTGTAATTGCTGCGCATTAGGTTGGATCTGTACGCTCACGCTCGGCGTGCGGCTCGGCGTTTGAATTTGCGGCAACGCTTCGAGCGGATTGCCGCTCGCAGCGGGCCGGGTCTGCGATAGAGCAGGGTTGACGGCGCTCGCTGCGGCGAGCGCAAGCCACAGCAATTGATTGGTAGTCCTAAGCATTTCGGTGTCCTCGTGGGCCGTTTTATACGCGGGCGCTTTGGCCTCGCCTTTGATGTCCTACGCAAATCGTGCCGAGACGTGCGCCGCGCGTGAGGAACGCGAGAACGCAAGTCGCAGCCGGATCGGCACCGGTGCCGGCATGTTCGCCGGCTGCCCGCTGCGGCTCGCGCCGATGCCGATGCCGGTGCCGGTGCCGGTGCCGGTGCCGCCGGTGTCAGGGCAACTTGCTGGCGATCGGCAACGCGCCGCCGAGAAGCGACGTGACGCCGCTCGTGGCCGAACTCGTGCCCGGCGTCGTACCGTTCGTGGCGCCGCCCGCAGAGCCGAGTGCGCCCGTGAGCGACGAAAGCGGACTGGAGCCGCCGCTAGCGCCGCCCAAGAGCCCCGTCACCGGTGCGAGGGGATTGCCGCTGCCGGCGCTCGAGCCTGTGCCCGGTTGTACGGACGTCGACGAACTGCCGACCAGGCTCGTGATGAGTCCCGGAATCGGCGCCGCGCCGTTGGGCCCGTTCGGATTGACGAGTCCGCCGGCATTCGTCACCGTGTTGCCGACGCTCGAGACGAGATGGCCGACATCGGCGGCCAGCGGGTTGCTCAAGGCGCCGGCCAATTGCGCACCGGCGCTTTGCACCGCACCGCCGACTTGCCCGAGGAGCCCCGACACCGGCTGACCGATGCCGGTCGTCGTGCCGACGTTCTGCGTCTGTTGGCCGAGCGTGACGACTAGCGGCGTAATGGCCGAGCTGAGCGGCTGCGTGACCTGCTGCACGGCCGACGAGGCCAGCGTATTGCCGAGCACTTGACCGCCTGCGCGAATGCCGTTGGCCGCCGTATCGAGCGCGCCGGCGAGCGGTGCCGTAACGGGCGCCAGCGGAGCGAGCGGCCCGGTTCCCAGGGCATCGACGGTCGAAGCGACGCCTGCCACGACCCCGCTCGTCGCGCTCACGGCCGATCCGAGCCCGGCGACTGTCGTGCCGACCGGGTCCGGCGTCGAACCGATTTGTCCCAGCCCGCTGCTGACGGCGTCGGCCGCTGCATCGACGACCGCGCCCGTCGCCGAAACGGTGCCGCCGACGCCTTGCGAAACGGCGGGACTGACGCCTGGGATGGCCGTCGATGAAATCGTGCCACCAAGGTCGCTGGCCGTCGAGCCGAGCGTAGTCAGTGCGCCGGAGGTCGCATTCGTCGTGGTCGTGGGTGTCGGCGAGGGCCCCGGCGTCACGGTGCCGCCGGCTGCAGCGGCAGGCGGCGCCGTCATTTCGCTGCCCCCGCAAGCGGAGAGCAAGTAAGCGACGGCGAAGGCCGTCAACGGTGCTCGGAATGTGGTCGCGCTCGTGCGCGCCGTTTCGATGATCGTTCGATGTTGCTTCTTGGACATGATGTGCTCCTCGTGGTCGATGGCCGCGATACCGCCGGAAGGTGCGGCCGGCCAAACGAAACCGGCGCGGCCGCGTTTGGTCATTTCTTCGTCGAGCTGCCGGTCAGGCCGCTCGTGAGCGACGACAGGGCCGACAACGGGCTCGTGCCGCCGGTGCCGCCGCTGCCGGTTCCTCCTGTCAACGTGCTCGTCAGCGTCGTCAGCAGGTTCGTCGCCGGCGCGAGCGCATTGCCGCTGCGGGGGCTTGTGCCGCCTGCGACAGCCGGCGCGCCGATCGCGCCGGTGACGGGCGAAGCGAGGCCGGTGGCCGGGGCGAGGGGGCTGCCTGTGGAAGACGAGGCGAGCGTGCCGGCGACGATCGATAGCAATCCGCTCACGGGTGCGAGCGGGCTGCCGCCTGCCGCGCCTGCGGACGTGCTCGAGATGCCGGATAACGCGCCCGTGAGCGGTGCGAGCGGGTTGCCCGTGCTGCCGCCGGTGACGAGCCCGCCGATCGAAGCCGTTGCGTTGCCGCCCGCCGTCAAGACGCCGCCCACGCCGCCCGTCACCGGATTGCCGCCCGCCGAGGCAATCGTTGCGCCGGCTTTGTCGAGACCGCCGCCCACTGTATTCAACAGGCCGGCCAATTGCGGGCCCGCGCCGCTCGCCGTGCCGACAGTCTGCGTCGTCGAGGCCAGCACGGCCGTGATCGGCGTAATGGCGGTGCTCAACGGCTGTGTGACCTGCTGCACGGCCCCGCTCGCAAGCGTGTTGCCGAGCGTCGCTCCCGCGCTGCCGAGCGCGCTGCCCGCAGTGCCCAATGCGCCGCCGAGCGGCCCGGTGATTGGAGCAAGCGGGGAGAGCGGCCCGCTCGCCCCTGAACTCGTCACCAAGTTACCTGTGCTCGTCACCGCGTTTCCGAGCTGAGTGACGGCAGGCCCGGCACTGACCGCGGTCGTGCCGATGGGGTTGCCGGTGGCGCCGAGCTGCCCCAGACCCTGTGAAAGGCCGTCGCCAAGCGTCGACACGGCCGCGCCGACACTCTGCACGACCGCGCCGGCGGCTTGCGTCGTCTGCGGGCTGACGCCGGGCAGCGTTTGCTGGCCGATTGCCGTGCCGAGGCTCGAAACGGCCGAGCCGCCTGCGCTGACGACGTTGCCCCCGCTGCCGAGCGCTTGCCCGAGGGCGTTCGCCGTGATGCCCGAGCTGCCCCCGCTGCCCGAGCCGCCGGTCGTGGCGGTTCCGCCCGATCCCGAGTCTGTCGAAGCCGGCCCGCTTCCCGTGGCGGCGCCGTCACCCGAGGCGAGTGCGCCGCTACCGCCGCCTCCCGAACCCAGACCTTGGCTCAGCGTGCCCGACCCGCCGCACGCCGTCAGTGAGAGCAGCGCCGCCGCGGCTGTCGCGGCCCACGCGTGACGCAGCTCCCCGTTTCTTTTCCTTGCGTTCATTGCTGCTCCTCGCCCTGTGTTGTCGAAATAGTTGCGGGCGCAAGCACTGCAATGGCCGTGCCAAGCGAGTGCCGCATTGCCGAGAGCCTCCGGCCGGATGAGACGCAAAGCGAGATCCGGCGCGGTTTGGCGCGCCGCGGCGCAGGCGGGCGGCGGGGGCAAACGGGAGGGCGGAACAGCGGCTGCGGGCGGCGCTTGAAACGGGACGTAACGTAACGAGCGGGGGTTTTCGTTACCGGCGCGCCCGTAACACGGGATTGGCGCACCCATTCGAAAAATTTAGTGCATCCAATCTAAACTATCGTAAGCCCTAAGTGGACAGCGCTCACAAAGCGCCGCAGGTGAGGGTAGAGTCGCACTGCAATGACTTGTTCAACTCATATCGGGTATAAGAGCAATAACAAAACCGACAGAAACCGGAGGCAGCTATCGACTCATCTCCCGCAGGTCATCACTAAATTCGCACTGCCAGAGTCGTGGCGCGGGCGAACGGCACGTCGACGAAGCAATACCACGAAGCACGATCGGTCGGGCAACGATGTTTGCTCCCGGCCTTTCGTTGCGTGCCAGCGAGCGAAACCCGCGCGACGTTTACCGACTTTTCGAGGGGCATTCATGAACAAGCTCGTCAAGCGTCTCCTGATCGAAGATCGCGGCGTGACCGCCATCGAATACGCACTCATTGCCGGCCTTATCGCGGCCGCTATCGCCACCGTCGTCGGAACCATCGGCACGAATATCAATACCGTGTTCAACGCCGTTGCGGCCGCTATCACGACTTGACGATTATTTTGTAACAAAGTTTTAAGGCATCGACTTAATGCTTGATTGGCGATGCTTTATGTGCTGATTGCCTGCGCATTCGGCACGAACCAATTCAATCGTTTTTTGCCTATTCGATAGCACGCATGCCGTTCGGAAGCGCTTTATTCGCCGTTTGGGCCACGCTCGTCGCTTGGAGCGATTGCCGCGATCGCCGTGTCGCCAACTGGCTCGTGCTCGCGGGCGGCGCGGCGGCAATGGCATGCGCCGTCGTGCACGCAGCGCCGTTCGGCGTCACGCCGGTGCGCTCCCTGCTCGGATTCATCGTCGGGTTCGGCGCTCTGCTGCCGTTCTTCCTGCTCCGAGTGATGGGCGCAGCAGACGTGAAGGTATTTGCCGTCCTCGGCGCATGGTGCGGCGCCCGAGCGCTGCTTGGCGTGTGGGTCGCGGCGAGTATCGCGGCGGGTCTGCATGCGCTTGCGCTGCTCGTCGCGGCCGCGGCCGCAACCCGGTCGGGAAGGTTGCACGCATGGTCGCCGTGGCGCGATGGGCAACCCACGTTCGCCGTCGGCACGCGCCGCGCGACACCTTATGCAGCGCTGCTCGTCGGTGCGGCGTCGCTGTATTGGCTGGGCAACTTTCTGCAAGGAGCGATGAGATGAAGCGCCGCGGCGGCGATGTGCTTCGAGGGCGCGGGCGTGGGCATGCGCGCGCTGCCGGCAGCGCCGCAGTCGAGTTCGCGCTCGTTTTTCCGATGCTGTTCACCGTGCTGTACGGCATCGTGACGTATAGCGTGCTGCTCGTCGCCGAGCAAAGCCTGACGCTGGCCGCAGAAGAGGGCGCGCGCGCGGCGCTCGACTATCGGAGTGCGGCAAGCGTGGCCGACGCTTTGACGGCGCGCAGCGCCAACGCCTGTACCGTGGCGAGTCAATCGACGCAGTGGCTCGGCGCTTACGCCACGTGCGCCACGCAGGCGCAAAGCTGCAGCTACAACGGCGCGATGGACTGCGTGCAGGTCACGCTCACGTACGACTACGCGAGCCATCCGCTCGTGCCGACGTTGCCGCTCATGAGTCTCGTCCTGCCGCAAACGTTGTCGAGTGTCGCGACCGTGCAGCTCAATCCGGAAAACATTTTATGAGCAACTCATCGGGCGGGACTCGCATGCGCGGCCGCGCTTCGAAGGTGTGCCGAGACGTCGGAGAACGGCTAGCGAGGGGACTCGCATGACGAATCTAAATCTCACGAAGATCGCCGCCGGTGCGCTGATCGCCGCTGCGTTGCTGCTCGGGCTTTATGCCTGGACGCTGAGCCGGCATCCGGCGCGCATCGCGCCGGTCGTGAAAACGGCCGTTCCCGATGCGGCGTTTCCCACGGTCGTCGCTACCCGTCTTCTACCGGCCGGCGCACCGATAACGGACGACGCCCTGCGCGTGGTAATGCTGCCCGTGCGCCCGAGCGGAGGGTTTTCGGATACGTCGCTCGTGACGAAGCGTGTGCCGCTGTCGGACATCGGGGCGAACGTGCCCGTGCTAGAAGCGCAACTCTCGTCAGGGTTCGCCGAGCAGGTCGCTGTCGGCGAGCGCGCGGTGGCCGTGCATATCGATGAAGCGAGCGCTGTGGGCAACCGAATCCGGCCCGGCAATTTCGTCGATGTTTTTTTCACGCTAAAGCGTGACGGCGCGAGCGTCGGGCGGGGCGCGGAGATCACGCGATCGCAAACGCGCTTGCTGCTCTCTCGCGTACGCGTGCTGGCATTCGGCAGCACGGTGTCGGGGGCGGGTAACCCGACGCAGTTCGGCGTGGGAGCGCGAACGGCCGTGCTGGCGGTGCCGACGGCCGACGTCGATCGGCTCGAACTTGCCGATAGCGCGGGGCGCGTATTGCTCGCGCTGCGCAATCCGCGCGATCCCGACGCGCTCGAAGCGCCGGCCGATGGAGCGCACCCGCCGCAGGCCGGCGTCATTCGAACGGGAGTGCAACCGCTCGCCGAAAGCCGCGGCTCGCCTTCGCAGGTGGCTGCCGCCGGCGTTTCGTTGAGCGCGTTGTCGGGCGATGTCGCGGCGAGCGCGCGTCCGACGCCGGCGCCGCGAATGCAGGGCGCCCGCACTCATGTAGCGCAGGATATCGAGGTGATCCGCGGTGGCCGAGCGCAGTAGCGAACATCAGAATAGGCCCGAGGCTCGGGCCGCACACGACATGGCGAAAAAAGCGACGGCATTCAAGAGGATCGCGGTGGTCTGCGCGTGGATGGGCGGCATGATGCTCGTGTGCGCGGCGCCGGCGAATGCGGTGCAGGCGCAGAGCGTCAAGGAGCGCGCGTCGGAAGCGACGAGCGCGCCGCCGGTGACGTTGAGCGTCGGCGATCAGCGCCAAGTCGGTCGAGGCCGCTCGCTGTCGAGGGTAGCGGTAGGCGATCCGGGTGTTGCCGATGTGCTCGTCATTCGCGACGGCGACGGGCGGGGCGGCGTGCTGATCGTGGGCAAGGCGCCCGGCACGACGAATTTGATGCTGTGGGACAAAGGACGGCAGACGCCGCAAACGCTGACGGTCACCGTCGAGCCGGCCGCAGCCGCGGCGTTGGCCGACGCCGCCGCGCCGCGCGTGCAGACCTTTGACGGCGATGTCGTGGTTTCGGGCTCCTCGCCCTCGATGGAAGCGCATCAGCGCGGCGCCGATCTGGCAACGCTCGCGGCGAGCAAGCGGGCGCGATCGAGCGGGATGGCCGGTGAGAGCGAGCGGCGGGGCGGCGGCGCCGTCAAAGGCGGCCGCAATGGCGCAAGCGCCGATGCCGGAGCCATCGTCGATGAATCGATGATCGCGACACGCAGTGTGGTGCAAGTGGACGTGCGTGTCGTCGAATTCAGCCGCACGGTGCTCAAAGAGGCCGGGCTGAATTTGTTCAAGCAAAGCAATGGATTTTCGTTCGGATCGTTCGCGCCGTCAGGCTTGAATTCGGTCACGGGGGGCGCGACGTCGGCATTTCAGGCGGCAGGCAACGTGCCGATCGCATCGGCGTTCAATCTCGTGCTCAATTCCGCGGGGCGGGGATTGTTCGCCGACTTGAGTCTCATGGAGAGCAATAACCTCGCACGCGTGCTCGCCGAGCCGACGCTCGTCGCATTGTCGGGCCAAAGCGCGAGCTTTCTCGCAGGCGGGGAAATTCCGGTTCCGGTGCCCGAAGCGCTCGGAACCACGTCGATTCAATACAAGCCGTACGGCGTTGGCCTTACGTTGACGCCGACCGTGCTCAGCGCTCGACGCATCGCACTGAAGGTGGCGCCCGAGGCCAGTCAGCTCGACTTCCAAAACGCCGTGACGATCAACGGCGTGTCCGTGCCCGCGATTACGACGCGGCGGGCCGATACCACGGTCGAACTCGGCGACGGCGAGAGCTTCGTCATCGGCGGCCTCATCGATCGCGAGACGCTGTCCAATGTCGGGAAGGTGCCGCTGCTCGGCGATCTGCCCGTGATCGGCGCATTTTTCAAGCAGCTCAATTACCGGCAGAACGACAAGGAACTCGTCATCATCGTGACGCCTCATCTCGTGTCGCCGTTTGCGAAGGACGCGCGGCTGCCGGCGCTGCCGGGCGAGCAATCGGAGCAGCGCGGGGGGCCGGTGTGGCGATCGTACTTGGGCGGCGCGTTCTCGAGGGACGCCGGCCCGGGCTTTTCACGGTGAGCGCGGCACACGGACCGCGTGTAGCGGGCGGGAAACGATGGACGAGGAGAGCAGCATGAACGCGAGAGCGCCATCCTTGATCGAACGGGATCGAGCCATCGTCGATCGCTTCGTGTTCGCGTCTTGCGACGAGGCCAACGTACGATGGCTGACCGATGCGCTGGCGTCGACGGGGGGCGTGGAACCTGCAGCGTATGAAAGCGTCGCGCTCGGGCATCGGATCGCCGCATTGCGGCCGTCCCTCGCGTTCGTCGATTTTTCCGGCGGACGAATCGATGCGGCGACCCGCGCAGTCCAAGCCGTGCGCGCATCGTCGCCGCATATTGCCGTCGTCGCCGTGGGCAAGCTGGGCGAGCCGGAAGGCGCGATCGCGGCGTTGCGCGCCGGCGTGCGCGATTTCGTCGATCTGGGGGGCGCAGCGATCGACGCCGCGAGAATCGCGCGCGAAGTCCTGGAGCAGGCCGCACCGACGCCCGTACGTCATGGGCGGCTCACCGTCCTGCTCGGTGCGCGCATGGGGGCGGGTGTTTCCACCTTGGCTGCCAACCTCGGCGTGCTGCTGCAAAAGCGGGGCGCGAGGGCCGGACGGCAAACGGCGCTCCTCGACTTGGGGCTGCCTGCCGGGGACGGCATGCTCTACCTCGATACGCGCAGCGAATTCGACTTCGTGGAAGCGGTGCGCAATCTGCGCCGTTTCGACGAAACCTTCGTGCACACGGCGCTCGCGCGTCATGCGAGCGGTCTCGCCCTGACGACGCTGTCCGCGGATCTCTCGGCCTTGCGCACCGTATCGTATGCCTCCGCCGTGGCGTTGCTCACGCGTCTTCGCGCATTCTTCGATCAGCAGATCGTCGATCTGGGCGGCTTTTCCAACCACGAGTTCGTCGCACAAGTCGCGCGGGCCGCGGACGACGTATGGCTCGTCTGCAACCCCGCGATCGCTTCGGTCGTATCGGCCGTCGACTTGCTGCGCGAACTCGCCGCGGCTCAGTTCGACACGGGGCGTGTAGGCGTGGTCGTGACGCAGTACGACGCGCGCCTCGGGTTGGCGGCCGAACAGATCGCGGCCCGCCTCGGGTTGCCGCTCGTCGCGACGTTGCCTTCGCGTCGCGTGCCGCTCGTACAAGCGTCCAATCAAGGCAAGCTCCTGGCCGATGTCGCCGAGCGCGATCCGTATGTCCGGGCAGTCGATGCGCTCGCACAGCGCCTCTCGCCGCAAGACGACGCCGGCGTGGCGAGCCACCTGAAAGCGCGTGGCGAGGCGGCCGGGTTCGAAAGAATCGAGGAAAGCGGGCCGCTCGGACGCTTCAAGAATTTGAAGCGGCTCAGGCCATTCATCCACCTTCCAACGAAGCGGTCATAGACGATGGCAAACGAAATCGAATTTGCCGACGATGCTTCCTCGTTCGCGCACACGCAGCAGTTTCAGGACATCAAGAATGCTGCGCACGAGCACTTGCTCACGCGTATCGAAGAGCTAGGCGCCGAGTTCGGCCGATGGTCGCGCGCGGCGATCAATCAGTTCGTCGATCTAGAGATGGACAGTTTCGTGCGCTTGCGGCGGATTCCGATCAACGAGAGCGAGGTCAGGCTCATCGCCGAAGCGTTGACCAAAGAGCTTTCGGGCTTCGGTCCGATCGAGGATTTGCTGAGCGATCCCGCTGTCGAGGATATCCTCGTCAACGGGTACCGCGACGTCTATGTATCGCGTCACGGCATTCTCACGAAGATGGCGGTCCGCTTTGCCGACAATGCGCATCTGCTGCGCATCGTACGCCGCATCCTCGCGCCGATCGGCCGGCGGCTCGACGAATCGAATCCGATGGTCGATGCGCGCTTGCCCGATGGCGGGCGCGTCAACGTGGTCATCGAGCCTTTGTCGATCGACGGACCCGTCGTGTCGATCCGCAAGTTCCGCAAGGACCCGCTGCGGCCTGCCGATCTGCTGGCGAACGGCACCTACGACGCCGAAATCGGCGCTTTGCTGGAAGCGGCTGTCGCGGCGCGGTGCAACGTGCTGGTCTCGGGCGGCACGAGTTCGGGCAAGACATCGTTGCTGAACGCGCTTGCGTTTCATATCCCCGAGCCCGAGCGTGTCGTGACGATCGAGGATACGGCCGAGCTTTCGCTCAATCATCCCCACGTCGTGCGGCTCGAAAGCAGGCCGGGCGGCTTCGACGGCACAGGGCTCGTGACGATCCGCGACCTGCTGCGCAATACGTTGCGGATGCGGCCCGATCGCATCATCGTCGGCGAAGTGCGCGGCGGTGAAGTGCTGGAAATGCTGCAAGCGATGAACACCGGGCACGACGGCTCGATGGGAACGGTGCACGCGAGTTCGCCGCGCGAGTGTCTGTATCGGCTCGAAATGCTCGCAGGCTTTGCGGGATTCCAAGGCACGGAGTCGAGCTTGAGGCGGCAAATCGCGAACGCGATCGACTTCATCGTGCAGATCGGCCGGTTGTCGAACGGGCGGCGCCGCATCCTATCGGTGACCGAGGTCACCGGGCTGTCCGATACGATCATCGCGACTCAGGAGCTTTATCGCTACGAGCCGCTCGTCGATGCCGACGGCGAGGAAATCGACAACTGGACGTCGCTCGGCATTCATCCGCATTCGCCGAAGCTGGCGCGCTTCAGAGCGATGCTCGGCGCGGGATCCGACGACGGTTTCTCCCAAGGGGGCTTCCGTGTCTAAAGGCGTCGCCTATCTGACCGCGCTAGCGCTGCTCTGTCTCGCGTTCGCCTTGCTGCTGTGGCAGCGCGGCGTGCGCGCGCAGCGCGAAGCCGGTGCGCAGCGTTTCGTCGAGAGCCGTCTCGCGGCCGGCGGTGCGGCTGCGGCACAGAAGGCAGGGCCGCCGGCGGCGCAGGCGGCGGGGGCGCGTCTTGCTGCGGGATTTCCCGCTGCCGGTACGCCGAAGCCGGCGGGCCGCGGCCCCGCGCCGGCGGCGACAGCCCGCGGCGAGGGTCTGCCGCACGAGAGCCGCCGGCGCATTGCAGCCTTTTTCGGAAACGTCCTCGTACGCGCGGGGCTTTCGGGCGCGGGGGCGCCGCTGAGCATCGCATCGGCGGGGCTGATGCTGGCGACGGTATGGATCGGGCTACGCGCGGGCGCGGTGGCGGCCGGCGCGGCGGCAATCGGCGCCGCGGCAACGGCGGCCGTGTTCGTCACGGCGCGCACGCAACGGCGGCGCCTCGCCATCGTCGTGCAATTGCCGACGTTCTTGGACGGCATCGTGCGGCTGGTGACCCTGGGCAACAGCGTTCCAGCCGCCTTTCAGGCCGCGCTGCAAACGACGGAAACGCCGTTGCGCGAATGTCTCGATCGCGTGTCGAGGATGATGCGCGCAGGCATCGAAATCGATCGCGCGCTGGCCCACGTCGCCACTGTCTACCGAACGCGCGAATTCGAGTTCGTCGGCGCCGTGCTGCGTTTGTCGGTGAAGTACGGCGGCCGCGCCGACGTCATGCTCGAGCGTATGTCGGCATTCATGCGCGACCTCGAACAAGCCGAGCGCGAGCTGAGCGCCATGTCCGCCGAGACACGGCTTTCGGCGTGGGTGCTCGCGGCGTTGCCTTTGGGGATCGGCGGTTTCCTGATCGCAACGAACCCGAAATACTTCAACGCGATGTGGAGCGACCCGGACGGGCGGCACCTGATCTATCTCGCGTTCGCGCTGCAGGCGGCCGGCGGCTATCTGCTGTATCGGATGACACGCTTGAGGACATGACGATGCCATCGAGCCGACTGATCGTATACGCGCTCGCGTTGGGAGCGATCGGCTGCCTGCTGTTGGCCTATGTCGCGCTTGCGCGGATCGCCGCCCATCGGCGCGGCGCCCGCGCGCTCGCCAATGCGCTGGATCGCCGGGCAGCCCTCGGCGCAGCGCCGCGCGAAGCCGCCGTACCGGCGTCGCCTCGCGCCGGGGCGCAGGCAGCCGCGGCTGCGGGACAGCCGGGTGCATCTAGGGGGCGCCTCCCGGGTTGGCGAGCCCGCTTCGGTCATGCCGGAGCCCGCTGGCTCGACACGCCGCTCGGCAAGCATATCGTCGCAAGCGAGGATAGGCGGCTCATCGAACAGTGCGGGTTCGTCGATGCCGATGCGCGCGGGCTCTTTCTGCTTTCCCGATTGGCCTGCGCGCTGGCGGCGCCGCCGCTTGCGAGCTGGCTCTGGGGCGCGTACGTCGCGCCCGCTTACCGCATTGCGTTCGTCGTTGCCGCATTCACCGCTGGGTTCATGCTGCCGAAGATTGCGCTGGCGCGGCGCGCCGCCATGCGCCGTCGCGCGGTGGCCGACGAAATGCCGGTGCTCGTGGACTTGCTGCGTCTGCTGCAAGGCGTCGGGCTGTCGCTCGACCAGAGCTTGCAGGTGATGGTGGGCGACTTTCATTCGATGATGCCCGTGCTGGCGGCCGAACTCGCACTTGCCCAGCGCCAGTTTTCGGCGGGACGCACGCGGGAGCAGTCGTTGCAGCGATTGGGCGCGAGCTTCGATAACGAGGACTTGCGCGCCGTCGTGCGGTTGATGATCCAGGTCGATCGCCATGGCGGCGCGGTGCAGGAGCCGCTCAAACAATTCGGCGAGCGTTTGCGCGAAACGCGGCGTGCGGTGCTCCGCGAAAGAATAGGACGGCTGACCGTCAAGATGACGGGCGTGATGATCGTCACGCTGCTGCCGGCCTTGCTGATCGTCACCGCGGGTCCCGGTTTGCTGGCGGTCATCCGGTCGCTCGCCGCCGTGCATCGATAAACATCCTGTGAGGGGGGCGCGTGCGATAGGCGCGCCGACGAGAGAACAATGATCTATCCGACAGGCAGAACGAGCGACGACGGTCCATATCGCCCGAGGCGACCTGCGGCCATGCCTCTGTTTCGGCCGATAGGTTCGTTGGCCGGAACGCTTTCGGTTCTCGCGCTTGCGCTCGCCTGCGGTGCGTGCGCCTTCAAGGAGTCCGGATACGGCGCCGGCGCGCAGGCGGAGCGTGCGGCCGCGCAGGCGGCGGCCGAGACCACGCCTCGCCCGGATACGCCGGGCATGTATCTCGCGCTGATCGACCGGATGCAGCGGCAGGGGCTTTACTATGCGTCGCTCGCCCATATCGATGCGTACGAAAAGCAGTACGGTGCGACGCCCGACTCCACGTTGCTGCGCGCCGATGCGCTGCGCGAGACCGGACAGCCGGCGGCGAGCGCGCAAGCCTACCGGGCATTGCTCGCGACGCCGCTCGCGGCGCAGGGCTATCACGGTCTGGGTTTGCTCGCTGGCGCGGCGGGCGAGTTTCGAGAAGCGTCGCGTCAATTGACTCGAGCGATCGCGCTTGCGCCCACCGATGCAGCCACGTTGTCTGACCTCGGTTATGCGTTGCTGCGAGAGGGCGATGTGGCCGACGCCCGCGTGCCGCTCATGCAGGCGGCCGAGCTCGATCCGCACAGTGCGCGAATCAAATCGAACATCGCGTTGCTGATGCTGGCGCAAGGCCGCGCGAAAGAGGCGCGGGCGTGGATGGACGAGCAACAGTTCACCGCGGCGGTGCGCTCGGCGATTCGCGACGACGCAGCAAGAATCGCATCGGCGACGCGTGCCTATCGAGCAGGCGGTGCGAAAGACACGCGATGCGTCGGGTCCGCGAACGAATGCGGGGCATCGTGACCCGCGGTGTCGTTGAAAGGAGGAAGACGATGAAACGTCGATCGACGGCCGGCATCGCGTTGCGTGTCGCGATGACCTTGATATCGGCGGCGGCCTGCGTGATCGGGGCAACCGGTGCAACCGGCGCGCGAGCGCAGACGGTGGCCGCGGGCGCGACCGGCAAAGCGCACGCGAGTTCGGCTGGTTCGCGCAGCAGTACTGGCCGAATCGGTGAAGCGACAGGCAACTGGCTCGATTTGCAGCGGACGAATGCGGCGGCCGCGCCCGCGTTGCCGATGCCGGGGGCGCAAGCAACCCTGGCTTACGAGCGATACATGAACTCGTTTCGAAGCAAGATTCCGGCGTCGTTCGGATCGGCGTTGTCGGGCGAGGGCGGCGGGCAACATGGCGACTATACGAACGCCGGGGCCGGCGCCGCCCCGTCGTCGGATGCGCACTGAGGTCGGCTCGAGCATGCCGCGGGCATCGCGTTCGATCTTGCACGGCAACCCGCGCTTCGCACCGGGACGGTCCGTTTGCGGGCGGCGGCCGCACTTTCGCTCACGGTTGCGCTCACGCATTGCGCGCCAGCGCGGCGCCGTCGCGCCGATCGTTGCGTTGTTCATGACGATCGTCGTCGCTTCGCTCGGCGCACTCGATGTCGGCAACGTATTCTTCGCGCGCCGTTCGCTCCAGCGCACGGCCGACCTGGCGGCGTTGGCGGCGGCGCAAACCATGGACGACACCTGTTCCCAGCCGCCCGTCACGGCGCGCGCGAACGCGGCTGCGAACGGGTTCGATGCGGACGCCACGGGGCATTCGCTGACGATCGTATGCGGACGCTGGGATCCGAAAACCAACGGCGGCCCCAGTTATTTCGCGGCAACGAACGCGACTGCGCCGCTCAATGCAGTGCAGGTGACGGCGCAGCGAAGCGTCGCCTACTTCTTTCTCGGGCCCGCTCGGCAAATGAGCGCAACCGCGACTGCGAAGGCCACGAATCTGGGGGCTTTCACGATAGGGACGACCCTCGCTCAAGTGCAAGGCGGGCTCGTCAACGCCATGCTGAACGCGTTGCTCGGCGCCAACCTCAGCCTGAGCGTCGCATCGTACGAATCGCTGGCGAACGCGCGCATACGAATGCGGGACCTGATGGCCGCGGCCGACGTGGGAACGATGAGCCAATTGTTGGCGACCCAAGTCAGCGTGGCGCACCTGGCCGATCTGATGGCGACGGCGCTATCCAAGACTTCGGTTGCGGACGCGAATCTTCAGGCAGACCTCGCTACACTGCAGACGATCGTCAGCGGCGCAACCTCGAGCGTTGGCGCCGCGCAAATTCCGCTCGGCGACGGCGAGACCGGGCACGGGGTATTCGCGCTCGATGCGGCGGACAGTCAAAGCGCGCTCGACGCCACGGTGAGTCCATTCGACGCGCTGCTCGTCGCGGCCGAGATCGCGAAGGCGGGGCAGCCCCCCATCGACGTCGCCACGGGCTTGACGATCGGCGGTCTCGCGGCGGCGCTGCGGGTTCAGATCGTCGAGCCCCCTGTGCTGGCCATGGGCGAGGCGGGCAAGGACCCGGTTTCGCAGCAGTGGCGGACGCAAGCGCATACCGCTCAAGTTCGCCTTTATCTGAACGTCGCGCTCGCCGCGCCGTCGCTGCCCGGCATCGGCAGTATCGGCATCAATCTGCCGCTATCGATCGAGGCTGCGCCGGGCTTGGCATGGTTGCAAACGACGACGTGTGCGCCGACGAAAGCGGCCAGCGCATCGACGATCGGCGTACAACCCGGCCTCGCGAACGTTTGTATCGGCGATCCGCCCGACGATCTGTCCGCGTCGCAGCCGTTCAGCTGCACGAAAAGCGCCACGCTGGTGAACGTGCCGCATGTCCTCAAAGTAACGACGAACGCTGCGTTGCCTGCCGTCGTTCCGCAAGCATCCGCATCGACGCTGACGTTCGACGGCGTCACGCCGAACGACGACGACTATCAAAGCGCCGATTCCAATGCGGTAGGCAGCGCGTTGGCCACGGCGCTTGCGGGTCTTGCCGCATCCATGTCCCAACCCGATTCGCTCGACGTGACGCTGTTCGGCGGCGTTTCCCTGCCGCTCGACTCGCTCCTCGGCGCGCTCGTGGCGGCGCTTTCGCCCGCGCTCGACGCGTTGCTCTCCGGGATCGACCTGGCCATCGATCCGCTGCTGCAGGTGCTCGGCGTTCAAGCCGGCGTCGCGACGATTCACGACCTTTCCTTGACGTGCGGTGCTTCGCAGCTCGTCTACTGACCGGTCGATACATTGATGTTTAGGACACCAAGAAAAAATGAGAACTGCCCATACGATCGAGGAACTGGACATTTACGTCTGGGAGGGCAAGGCCGACATCGTCGAGCGCGTGGTGCGCTGCATGTCGAGCTTCGACGTCGACGTGATCCGCGCCGACGACATGACGAACGCGCCTGAACGCAGCGCCTCTCGTGCGTCGCTCGCTGTCATCAGCGTGAGCGTCATCGACGGCGGCAGCGGCAAATTGCGCGACTGGCAGACACATACGGGCATGCCCGTGATTTGGGTCGGCGCGCTGCCCCGCGAGCGCGATCCCGCCATGTATCCGCCCGAGTATTCGCACGTGCTTCCGCTGGACTTCACGGGCGCGGAGTTACGCGGCATGGTGACGAAACTGTTGCTGCAACTGCGCGCGCACTCGGCTCAAACGTTGGAGCCCACGGCGCTCGTCGCGCATTCGGAGAGCATGCAGGCGTTGCTGCACGAGGTGGACACGTTCGCCGATTGCGACACGAGCGTGCTGATTCGCGGCGAGACCGGCGTCGGCAAAGAGCGGATCGCGCAGCTATTGCACGACAAGCATGCGCGTTACCGCGACGGCCCCTTCGTTCCCGTGAACTGCGGCGCGATCCCCGACGGCTTGTTCGAGTCTTTGTTTTTCGGTCATGCGAAGGGGTCGTTCACGGGCGCGGTCGGTGCGCATAAAGGCTATTTCGAGCAGGCCGACTCAGGCACGCTCTTTCTCGACGAGATCGGCGATCTGCCGCTGTATCAGCAGGTGAAGCTGCTGCGCGTGCTCGAGGACGGCGCGGTCACGCGCCTCGGTTCGGCGACGCCGATCAAGGTGGATTTTCGCCTGGTGGCCGCCACGAACAAGGACTTGCCGCAACTCGTGAAGGACGGCGCATTTCGCGCCGACCTCTACTACCGGCTGGCCGTGATCGAGCTGCGCATCCCCTCGCTCGAAGAGCGCGGCGCCGTGGACAAAATCGCCATCTTCAAGGCATTCATCGCGTCGGTCGTCGGCGCGGACCGGCTCGAGCATCTGCCCGAGATTCCGTACTGGCTGGCCGATGCGGTGGCCGATACTTACTTTCCCGGCAACGTGCGCGAACTACGCAATCTCGCGGAACGCATCGGCGTGACGGTGCGACAGATCGGCGCGTGGGATGCTCCCCGCCTGCGGCGGCTGATCGCGCACGCCCGCAACGCTCAACCGGCGCCGGCCGAGAGCGCCAACGAAGTCGTCGTCGACCGCAGCAAGTGGGATATGGCCGAGCGCGCTCGCGTGCTGGCCGCGCTGGCGTCGAACGCCTGGCGGCGGCAAGACACGGCCCAGCACCTGGGGATCAGCCGGAAAGTGTTGTGGGAAAAAATGAGGAAATACCAGATCTTCGACGAGGAGCCCGAAACGCGAGAAAGTGAGGGATAATGGCGCGCTTGAGTCAAAGCTGTCTCAAAAAGTAGAACTATTAGCGCAGGAAAGGACATATGAGCCACTATTCGCGTATGCGGGGGACCGCGCTTGCAGCGCTTATCGCAATCGGGGGATTGGGTATCGATGGGTGCGCCACGGCGCAGTCCGCTACGGACGGCGTCGCAAACGTTGCACCGGCGGTTGCACCGGCGGCAACTGCGCCTAGCATAGCCGCTTCGCCGGCCGAATCGTCGCAAGCGTCGTTGCCGGCCGTATCGCCGGACCAGACGGCGGCAGCCCCGACGGCCGACGAAGCGAAGGATGCGCAGGGTAACGTTGCCGAATTACAACGTCTGATGCATGGCACCGAGCTGTCGGAGCTTCGTACGGCCTACAACGGGACCTACGGTGCGAGCCTGCTGCTTCATGGGAAAGACATGACGTACTTCGTCGTGCTCTTTCAGCAGAAAAACTTCTGGCGTGTGATCAAGACGACGAACGAGGATTACGCGGAGGCCGTCTACGCCGACTTCACGCGTCGCAGCGCCAAGCTGGCCGACGTCGAAATTCGGCGGACGAAGCTGGCGGCCCAAAAGGCCTATACGGAGGAATTGATCGCCGCGGCGCAAGCACGTGCGGATCGTCTCCAGGCCGACCTCGACGTCGCACACAAGCAACAGGAGCTTGCAGCGAGCCGTCAGAAGCAGGCGCGGGAAGAGGCTGCGTCGTTGCAGAATCAAAAGCTCGCGGCCCAGGAGCAGCTGAGCGCGGTGCGCCAGCAGATCCATTCGCTGCAGCGCCAGACCGAACAGGGCTTGCCGCACAGCCAGACTTCGCGCCGACGCAAGCATTGACGTGAGCGGGCATCTGCGGATGTCCTGATCGTGCATTCATCGCCGCCGAGCGGTCGTTCGTCGACTGCGGGGCGGCTTTTTCGTTTTTCTCTCGTCGCCGGTGCAATTCGCCGACGTTGCCCGACGAGCGGTGCCCGGGGGGCATTTGCACGGCTGCGACGATGGTGCCTACGATCTACCCAATCTGGAGGAACGAATGCCCTTTGCGGATACAGGTGCGACGCCGTACTACGCCGTGATTTTCACGTCGACTCGAACGAGCGTCGACGACGGCTATGCGGAGATGGATCGGATAATGAGCGAGGCCGCACGCGAGCAGCCGGGCTATCTCGGCGTCGAATCGGCGCGCGGGGAAATTGGCATCACGATTTCATATTGGCGCGATCTGGAATCGATCGCCGCGTGGAAGGCTCACGCGACACACCTCGTGGCGCAGCGGCTGGGACGGGAACGTTGGTATGAAGAATATGTCACGCGCGTCTGCAAGGTCGAGCGCGATTATTCGTTCAAAAAAGACTGACCGGCCTAAGTGACAGGAGCGGCGACAGGAGCGGCGGCAGCGCCCGCTGCCGCTGTTGCCGCGCAAGGCTTACTCGTCCTGATTGCCCGAGTCGCCGTTTCCGCTTCCATTTCCATGGCCATGATGACCGTGGCCGCCGCTCGGGCCGCCGGGCAGCGTGCTGAACGGGCGGCGCCGGCGCGTGACGACGACGGGGCCTTCGGACGAGCGATGTTCGGGCGAGGACGACGAGCCGTAGTGCTCGCGCGGTTCGCGCGGTTCCCTCGGTTCTCGCCCTTCACGTCCCTCGCGTCCGTCACGCCCTTCGCGCGGCCCCGAGCCTTCGCGTGAGCCGTGGCGCTCGCCGTAGCCTCCCGTGCGTGGCCCGCGCGGGCCGGGGCGTGTGCCCGTATCGATTTGGATCGTCGAAATGGCGCGCTTGTAGATGCCCTGCAGCCCCACCGGCGTGCGCAGCATGACGAGGTATTGATCGAACGACTCGATGCAGCCCGTCAGGCGGATGCCGTTGACGAGATAGATCTCGACGCGCTTGCGCTCTTTGCGCGCGGCGTTCATGAAGTCGTTTTGCGGATGCGATTCTGAGGGATTCGGCATTGCTAGGACAGCAGCACGGGCTGCTCCGGTTGGTTGGCGGCTGCGCGACGATACGCGCGCGAATGGGCCGGATTTTACCCTGTGCGCGCGAAGTGCGTATCGATTTGGCCGAGATCGACTGCTCATGAGCGTCGCAACGACGTTTTCCGCCGATGTTTTGCACCTTGTCGGCGCACCGCGCACCCCATCGGCCGGTCTTTAATGCCGGACGGCTCGCAAATCGGGAAGCTTTTCTTGTGGGCGCCGGCTCGCTGCCTATCATGAATGGACATCGAGATAGAGACTTCAAGACTCCACCCATAGAACGATGAAGGCGCGTCCCCCGAACCTTTCGGAAGCAGCGTTCTCGCAAGCCGTGCGGGACTTGGCGTCCGTCGTCGGCGAAACGAACCTCGTGACTGCGCCGGACCGATTGCGCGAGTATGCCGATCCCTTCAGGGCGCAGCCGATGGCGCATGCGTTCGCCGCGTCGGCCGCCGTCCTGCCCGCGTCGATCGACGAAGTCCGCGAGGTCCTGAACGTTGCCCGTACGCATCGATTGCCGCTCTGGCCCGTGTCCACCGGCCGCAATTTTGCCTATGGAGGCGCCGCGCCTCGCCTTCCGGGCTCGGTTGTGCTCGATCTGAAGCGTATGAACCGGATATTGGCGGTCGATGAAACGCTGGCATACGCGCTCGTCGAACCGGGTGTGACGTATTTCGACCTTTACGCTTATTTGCGCGAGCACGGGCTGAAGCTCTGGGTCGATCCCGCAGCGGCGGGGTGGGGCAGCATCGTCGGCAACACACTCGAGCGCGGGTTCGGCTATACGGCCTACGGCGATCACGCCGCGAATCAATGCGGCATGGAAGTCATGCTCGCAAGTGGCGAACTCGTCCGCACCGGCATGGGCGCGATCGAAATCGGACAGTCCTGGCAACTGTTCAAAGGCGGCTTCGGGCCCGCGTACGACCCGATGTTCATGCAATCGAACTTCGGCGTGGTCACGAAGCTCGGCCTTTGGCTGATGCCGCGCCCGGAGCGCTATCTCATCGCGCATGTGAAGCTGCCCGGGGAGGCCGATCTCGCGGCGGCCGTGGAGACGCTGCGGCCGCTCAAGCTCGGCGAAACGATTCGCAACCATGCGGTCATCGAGGGTGCGGTGCGCCATGCGGCCGGCGTGTCGTCTAGACGCGACTGGTATGACGGCGCAGGCCCGATCCCCGATGCCGTCGTCGATAAAATGGTCGCGCGACTCGACATCGGCCGATGGAACGTGCATTTCGCGATTTACGGCGAGCCCGCTGTCGTCGAAGCGCGTTATGCAATTGCGGAACGCGCGTTCGCCAGGCTGCCCGGCGCGCGGATCGAGGCGAATCGGTATGGTCCGGACGCGGAGCCCGTGGGCGGCGGCGAGCGAAACATGGCCGGCATTCCGGCCATGAGCGCGTTTCGCATGATCGACTGGCGCGGCGGCAACGGGGCGCATGTCGACTTCTCGCCGATCTGCCCGTTCACGGGGCGCGACGCCATGCGCCAATACTCGGTCGCAAAGGCGCGCTTGGCCGAGTACGGATTCGATTACTACGGCGGTTTCACCGCCGGGGATCGGCATTTGCACCATATCGTGGCGACGATTTTCGATCGAGACGATGCGGGACAAACGGAAGCGGCGGCCGATCTTCAGCGCGTGCTGATGAGCGATGCGCGCGCCGAAGGCTACGGCGTCTATCGGACGCATCTTGCCACGATGGATTTCGCCGCGTCGCAATACGACTTCAACGACGGGGCGTTGCTGCGGATGTCCGAAACGATCAAGGATGCACTCGATCCCGACGGCATTCTTGCCCCCGGCAAGTCGGGGATATGGCCGCGCGGTTGGCGCGACAAGCGCGGCGACATTTGATCGATCGCGGCGGTCCAGCGTGGCGCGCATGGGAGAGGGACGATGGATCGACGCATGTTCATCGGTGTTGGCCTCGGGGTGACGGCGCTCGGATGCGCATTGCCGCGCTCGGCTTGCTATGGATTCCTAAACGATCCGGAATCGCTGGTGCTGGTCGATGCAACATTGGCGGAAAGCCGTCTGCATGCGGCCAAGCTGCGAAGCGATGACCGGCCCTTCATCGTCGTCGGGGAGGATGTCGGCCTGTTGTGGCATCGACGGCTGCGCCGCTGGAAAGGGACGTTGACGGGCGTATTGCGCCCGTCCGATTGCTTCGTTCTGCAAACTTTCGCATTGGCCGATGCACGCGCGTTCCGTATCGCACGAGCCGGCCCGCAAGCGACCGCATTCGCGATCGATGCGGACCGGCGTGTCGAGCAGATCAGCTAGCCGCTCGCATGCCGCCGGTGTGGGGGCCGTTGCGATTGTCGTCGCCGCCTCGCCGCAGCGCGTCGAGCTTGGCGATTTCGTCGTCGCGCAGGGCGCGGCGCAAAATCTTGCCGACGTTGGTTTGCGGAAGCTCGTCGCGGAATTCGATCAGCTTCGGGACCTTATAGCCGGTCAGATGCTTGCGGCAGTGCTGAAGAATTTCTTCGCGGGTGAGCCCGGGCGCGCGCGGCACGACGAATAGCTTGACTCGTTCGCCTTGCGCATCGTCCGGAATGCCGATCGCGGCGACTTCGCGCACACCCGGATGCATCGCGACGACATCTTCGATCTCGCTCGGATAGACGTTGAAACCCGACACGAGAATCATGTCCTTCTTGCGATCGATGAGCTTGATGAAGCCGGCCGAATCCATGACGCCGATGTCGCCCGTCGCGAGCCAGCCGTCGGCATCGAGCACTTTCGCCGTTTCGTCGGGCCGCATCCAATAGCCTTTCATGACCTGCGGGCCCTTGACGCAAAGCTCGCCGGGCTCGCCGACGTTGGCCCAACTGCCGTCCTCCTTGCGAAAGCGCACGACGGTCGAAGGCGCAGGCAGCCCGACCGATCCGTCGAACTCGCGCAGGTGTTCGAGATCGACGGGGTTCAGCGCGACGATCGGGGAACACTCCGTGAGCCCGTACCCTTCGACGATCGGCTTTCCCGTCACGGCTTTGAAGCGTTCGGCGACGGCGCGCTGCGTCGCCATCCCGCCGGCCATCGCCAGTTTCAGGTTCGAGAAGTCGCGCTTGCAGAATTCCTCGTTATCGAGAAAGGCCTTGTACAGCGTGTTGATCGCAAGGATGCCCGTGAACGTTTGATTGCGCAGAATCTGCATGACGCGCTTCATGTCGCGCGGGTTGGCGATCAGAATGTTGCGGCCGCCGAGGCCTAAGAAGATCAGGCCGTTTATCGTCAACGACAGGATGTGATAGAGCGGCAGCGGCGTCAGCACCGTTTCCGTCTCGCCCGTGAGCTGGCTTTCCGACCAGGCTTTCGCCTGTAAAAGGTTGGCGACGATGTTCCGATGCGTGAGCATCGCGCCCTTGGCGACACCCGTCGTGCCGCCCGTGTATTGTAAAAACGCGAGTTCGTCGTGCGAGACGAACACGTGCGAGTAGTGGGACTTGGCACCGAGTGCCAACGCCCGCCGCATCCTCACTGCATTGGGCAGGCGATAGGCGGGCACCATCTTCTGCACGTGCTTGATCACGAAGTTCAGCAGGCGCCCCTTCAGATTGACCCCGAAGCTGAGCAGATCGCCTAGCGCCGTGACGACGATGTGCTCCACGGCTGTGCCCGGGAGCGCCTGTTCGAGGGTTTTGGCGAAATTCTCGAATACGACGATCGCCTTGGCGCCGCTGTCTTTGAGTTGATGTGCGAGCTCGCGCGGCGTGTAGAGCGGATTGACGTTCACGACCACGGCGCCGGCTTTGAGAATGCCGAATAACGAAACGGGGTATTGGAACGTATTGGGCAACATGATCGCCACACGATCGCCGCGCTGAATACCGATGCGTTGCAGATAAGCCGCGAACGCCTTCGCCTTGCGCGCGAGCGTGTCGTAGGTCATTTCCGCGCCTACGCTGACGAAGGCCGTCCGTCCGCGAAATTGCGACGTGCATTCGTCGAAGAAGTGGGCGACCGATTGATACTGCGTGACGTCGATCTCGTGCGGTACACCGGGCGGGTAGGAGGCGTACCAGATTCCATCGGTGTTCGGTGCAGGCGCTATGCTGGATTCGTTGGGCGGGCCGAAGGCGGCGGTGCTTAGATCGACCGCGGTTCGTATGTCGGATGGTTCCGCTGCGTCGGCACCCTCCGAGGCCACAGCGGCCGCCGCACGTTCACCGCGAGAAGGACCTAACGCGCCGGCCCCCGCCGGCTGGGTATTCGGTTGTTCCATGTCTTTTTCTCTCAGGTTGTCCTCGAAATCATGCTGTCGATGCATCTTGTCTATCGTTGCTGCCGCGTCTCCGAACGGTCGAAGTCATCGGGGAAGTCGTCCACCTTGATGAACGTCGCGCCGTCGCGTGCATAGCGTTCCAACGTTTCGCGCTCCCGGCTGTCGATGAGGCCGCGTTCCTCTGCCGCGCGAGCCCACGCCGGCAGCTCGGCTAGGCTTTGGGGCATCGGCCTCGCACGGCCCGCGCGCACTTCGCCCCGCAGCTTCGATTCGATCTCCGCTACGGCTTGGCACAGATCGAGCAGGCGCTCGCCGCAGGCGATGGGATCGTCGGAATCGGCGCCGGCCGGCACGTGCGAATCGGCGAGCAGCCGCTCGCGTGCGCCGCACGGCGTTTGCAACAGCAGGGCGATCGTACTGGCGAGCGCATCGGACGGCGGACGCCGGCGAAGGCCGAACGGAAAAGCGACGGAGCGGATGAACGCGGCCGCGAAACGGTTCGGGTAGTTGGCGAAGAGCCCTTCGAATGCCCGCTCCGCTTCGAGCAGGGCGTCCTTGATCCCCCAGCGCACGAACGGCAGATCTTCGGCGTAGGCGCCATCGTCTTCGAACCGCTTGAGCGTGGCCGACATGAGCACGAGTTGCGAAAGCACGTCGCCCAACCGCGCCGACAACCGCTCGCGCCGCTTCAAGGCGCCGCCCAGCAGCAGCATCGATACATCGGCAACGAACGCAAAAGCGATGCAAACGCGCGTGACGGCGCGATAGTAATTCGCTAGGACCGGGCTCGCCCCTTTCGGCTTTTTGATGAATGCGCCGCATGTGACGCCGTGAACCGCGCTTCGCAGCGCATTCGATGCAACGAACGCGGCGTGCCGGAACAAGGCGTTGTCGAACGCGATCAACGCGCGCTCGTCGTCTTCATCGCGCGCGGCCGTCATCTCTTTGAGGAGATAGGGATGGCAGCGGATCGACCCTTGCCCGAAGATGATGAGCGAACGAGTGAGAATGTTCGCGCCTTCGACGGTGATCGAAACGGGCAACTGCTGATAGGCCCGCGCGAGAAAATTCGACGGACCGAGGCAAATGCCTTTGCCGCCTACGACGTCCATCGCGTCGTTCACGACGCGCCGAGCGCGTTCTGTTACGTGATATTTGGCGATCGCCGACAACACCGCGGGCTTCTCGCCGAGGTCGACGGCTTGCGCGCAGAAGCGCCGCATCGCATCCATGACGTACAGATTGCCGCCCATGCGGCCGAGCGCTTCATGAATGCCTTCGAACTGGCCGATCGGCGTCTTGAACTGCTTGCGCACGGCCGCGTAGGCGCTCGTGCCGCGCACCGCCATTTTGGCCGTGCCCACGCCGGCGGACGGCAGCGAGATCGCGCGCCCGGCGGCGAGACATTCCATCAGCATCCGCCAGCCGTTGCCGACCTGAGCGAGACCGCCTATGACCCAATCGGCAGGGATGAAGACGTCCTTTCCCGAGTTCGGGCCGTTTTGAAAGACGGCGTTGAGCGGCCAATGGCGCCGGCCTATCGTTACACCGGGGTGCGAGGTGGGGATCAGTGCGCAGGTGATTCCGGGTTCTTCGTCGGGCCCGAGCAGATGGTCGGGATCGCGGACGCGAAACGCGAGGCCGAGCACCGTGGCGATGGGGCCGAGCGTGATATAGCGCTTATCCCATGTGACGCGGAAACCCAGCGTTTCGCGGCCGTCGAAAACGCCTTTGCAGACAATGCCGATATCGGGAATGGCGGCAGCATCGGAACCGGCATAAGGGCTCGTCAGCGCGAAGCAGGGAATTTCTTCGCCGCGTGCGAGGCGCGGCAAATAGTAGTTCTTCTGCTCGTCGGTGCCGTAATGCAGCAGCAGCTCGGCCGGCCCCAGCGAATTGGGCACCATGACGGAAACCGTTGCAGCCGAGCATCGCGACGCGAGCTTCATGACGACTTGCGAATGGGCGTAGGCGCTGAAACCTTTGCCGCCGAACCGCTTGTCGATGATCATGCCGAGAAAGCCTTGGCGCTTGATGTATTGCCACGCCTCGGGCGACAAATCTTGCCAGCGTGCGGTGGTTTCCCAATCGTTGGCGAGATCGGCCAGCGCCGCGCAATCGCTGTCGACGAACGTGCGCTCTTCGTCCGTCAGTACGGGTGGGCCGTGTGCGAGAAGCGCGTCCCAGTCGGGGCGGCCGGCGAACAACTCGGCGTCCCACCAGACGGTACCCGCCTCGATGGCGTCGCGTTCGGTGGACGACATGTCGGGCAATGCGCGACGAAAAAGCGCAAGCAAGCGTGCGCTGACGAGCGCGCGGCGCAGCGGCTTGATCGTCAGCACGAGGGCCGGGACGACGAGCACGATCCCCAGCGCAATGCAGGTAGCGGGACCGGCCGCTTCCGTCGCCGAGACGAGCGCGAGCCATACGCAAAGCGTGACTAGCCACCAAAGCGCGGCAGCTTCGTTGAAAACCAAGATCGCGCCCGCGACGATGAGCGCCACGACAAACCATGCCATGACTGATCCTCCAGGCGGCGCGTGTGCGCCGTCCGTCGTTAGAGCGCGGGGCGCGTGCCTTCCTGCGATTGCGTGTTGGGGGCGCCGGCCGCCGGCAACGCGGACGCCGGCGCAAGCGGGGGCACGTCGGCTTCGTCGAGGGCCTCGCATTCACTGATGCTCGCCGCGGCCTCTTCGCCGTCGCCGTCGCCGGCATCGCCGAGGACCGCCGCAAACGTCGCAAGCTGCGTTCCGTCGGGAAGCGGCGCTTTCAATGCGGCGACCATCAACGAGGCCAGTCGCGCGATCAGATGCAGATCGCTGATGGCTTGGCCTTTGGAGAACTCGGCGATGAGATTGTCGGTGTCGGTGCCCGCGAGCACGCCCGAGAGCGCGCCGATGGCGAAGTGCAGGCGCCACCCGAGCTCTTCGCGCGGCAGATGCGGCAACGCGCGCTGAAACGCCTCGAAGAAGCGCTCAGCCACGTCGGCGTAGTGCCCGTTGAGGAAATCGTGGATGAAGGCAGAGGGATCGGTATAGGCTCGGCCGAGCAGGCGTAAAAAGGCGGGGCCGCCCGCGCGCGTGTCGCGCGAAAGCCGCAGCGCCGGGATGAACATGGCGCCGAGTACGTGCTCGCAAGTCAGGCGATCGCCGAGTTGAGCGTCGAAACGTTCCAGTAATTTCAAACGCTCGACGTTGAGCTTGTCGAGCCGGCGCGAAAGCATCGCGTGAATCAGCGCTTCCTTACTGCCGAAGTGGTAGTTGACGGCCGCCAGGTTGACGTCGGCGCGCGACGTGATTTGGCGCAGCGACATCGCTTCATACCCGCATTCGATGAAAATGTCTTCGGCGGCGTCGAGAATGCGCGCCTTGGTGTCGCCGGTGCTCCGGTTTTGTGTTCGAACTGCCATGTGCGCCTCCTCGGTCCCGTGTAGAGCCGTGCCGGTTGCCCGGCCGCGAACAAGCGATTTAAGTCTCCGATTGAAATTCGTTTATTTGTAGCACGATAAAAACGGTCGAAAATCGGGGCAAGCCTTATTGTTGACGGAATCCTCTAGGAAGCATTCGAGCGTGGCCGGTGCGTTGCGGCGCAGCACCCACCGGTTTTTGGCCGTCTATTAGGCGGGGCGGCGTCTGGTATGTCGGCGCTTCGTGCGGTTTGGTGCGCGACGGTACTGCAGCCGAGCAAGGTCGTCGGTCAGGCAGGCAGCCGGTCGGGAACTGGATGATGGGAAGAAAGGTGCGTCTGTCTAGGTCGTACCTTTCTTCCTTGCTTCGAACGAGTATCAGACGGTTGAAGACGATGCGACTTGCTGAGCCGATCGCGTCATGTCGATGCCGCGTTTCTCAGGGCCGAACAGAATGAGCACCGCGATGACGACCGCGGCGATGCCCGCGACGACGGCGAGCGCGAACGCGTAGTTGTTGCCCTGGCTCACGGCGACGGATGCTTGCATCGTCGCGTTGACCGACGCGATCAGGTTGCCCAACTGATACACGAGGCCGGGGAAGGTCGCCCGCACTTCGTCGGGCGAGATCTCGTTCAGGTGAACGGGAATGACGCCCCAGGCGCCTTGCACCGAAATCTGCATGAGGAACGCGCCGACTGCGAGCAGAACGGCGCCGCTGGAGAAGGCCCACAAGGGCAACACGGGCAGGGCGATCAAGGCGGCGATGCAGATCGCGCGGCGACGACCGATTCTTTCCGAGAGGGTGCCGAAGAACAAGCCGCCGACGATCGCGCCGATGTTGAGCACGATGGCGATGATCGATACCGTATGCGGATCGAAGTGGTGTTGTTCGCGCAGGAACGTAGGATAGAGATCCTGCGTGCCGTGCGAGAAGAAGTTGAACGCCGTCATCAAGATGATCGAGTAGAGGGCGAGCGTCCAGTTCTTGCGGAAAGTGGCGAGCAGGCCGGCGCGCTGGTGCTGGTGCTCGCCCATGGCCTTCCACGCCGGCGATTCTTGCACGTTGCCGCGGATATAGAGCACGAGTAGCGCCGGGACCACGCCGACGAAGAACATGCCGCGCCAGCCCACATATTGATAGAGCACGCCGAAGACAATCGACGCGATCAGGTAGCCGCTGGGATAACCTGCTTGCAGCAGGCCGGAGACGATGCCGCGCGACTTCGGGGGGATGGTTTCCATCGTCAATGCCGAGCCTACGCCCCATTCGCCGCCCATCGCGACGCCGAACAAGGCGCGCATGACGAGTAGCGTAGCGAGGTTAGGGGAGAAGCCGGAGAGGAGCTCGAGCAGCGAGTAGCAGGCGACGTTGATCATGAGCGTCGGGCGGCGGCCGTATCTATCGGCGAGACGGCCGAAGATCAACGCGCCGATGGGGCGCATCGCCAAGGTCAAAGTGATCGCCAAGGCGACTTCGGGGATTTTTGTGTGGAATTCGGCCGCGATGTCCTTCAGAACGAACACCATCAGGAAGAAGTCGAAGGCGTCCAGCGTCCAGCCCAGGTAGGCGGCGATGGTGACGTTGCGTTGTTCTTTCGTCCAGGTCATTTGGTGGTTCTCCTTTGGGCTCCACGTCTAGTGCGCTGGGTTTCGCCACGTCGGTTTCCGTGCGCGTGTTTGCCGAGCACAGCAGCACATCAACCCGTGGGTAGGTGAAGTGTAGGCGGTCCTTAAGCAGATGCAGGGTTTGAGAGGCTGGGTAGGGGCTAATCCCTACGTGTCAGGGAGGGCGATGCGCGGGAAGTTGGTTGTATGTGAAATGAAAGAAATTGAGGCGTGGAGCCGTGGCTGCGATGGCGAAGGAACTGACAGAGGAGCGATTTCTGATGTTGGTTGATGTCTGCGTGGGAAAGCCGCGATAGGGTCGAACCTATCGCGGTTCATAATTTTGATTAGCGCGCTCGTTCGCGCGCGGAGCCATCTGGTTGGTACCCTTACAGCGCGAGCTAGCTGACGACGGTGGATGACGCGGTTGCAACAATGCGAAACTGGCAATCGGCGAGTTCGCTGCCTGCGGCTGTACCGTCGGCCAAAATGAAGTTGAAGTCGGCCTGATTCACCGATACATGGAGGTAATCGCCGGTACTGGCAACTTCCCATAGAAATGGGTCATCGTCGCCATTGGTCGGTTCTGCGCGTAGCAAAAGCGATTTTTCGGGGGAAGCAGAATTGGCTACGATTTTTTTGCCGTCGCTCGCAAGGGCGAGATATTTTCCATAGGATACGGATTGGATTGCGTAGACGTTGCTCCCATATTGGGGGTCGTCTGTAACGTTTGTTAAGACAAACTGTTCCCCGGGGGACTTTGCTAAGTATAAGAACCCGTCAGAGTTGAAATTCCATGCATAGCCGCATTCGCCTACCGTAAACGTTACGTGAAAATCAAACATGATCGGCATGATCGGTTCTCCATTTTTCAAAACGGTGGTTGCTACGCGGAATGTTGCGCCTCGTGTCGGAGGCATTTTCCCGGGCCGGTAGCCCGTTTTTTGACCGGAGGCCTCCCAACCCTGAAGCGATGATATTTCATTCGGAGCGACGGGCGAGCGTGTTCGCTCGTGTAGATCAGCGAGAGCGAAGTAAACTCTCATATACCGGGAGACTATTTCGCGCGTGTCGGAATGCGCGAGTCTGGAGCGTGCGCAAACGCAGTCACTAGGGTAATGTCGCTCAACGCGTCTATCGACGCTAACAAGCCACGCTACACATCGGCGTAAAAGGCATCCGAGGAAAACCATGATCGACGAGCTGTGCGTCATAGGACATCCAAGTTTGCTCGGTGGAGCGGATACGGAGCTCGACCATCAGATTTGGTGTTGGCAAATGATGGGTATTAAGGTACACATTTGCCATACATGGCCTCTCGACCCCGATTGTTTAGCGATGCAGCTGGAGCGGCGCGGCTGCGTTTATCACCAATTCAGGGACTGGCGCTCGTTGGAGGGGCTTCATTGCATCAGCTTTTGCAACGGTGAATTCTTGGAGTGTCTAGAATCTATTCGAAAATGGGCTCGGACAACGACGTTTGTTAACTGCATGACGTACAACTTTGACGCGGAATTGCGTTGCCAGGCTCGAGGGCTCATTGATTTTCACTTGTACCAGACAGAGCTTGGAAGGGAACGGGTCGGCGAGCGTCTCGCGCGGCTCGGCCAGCCATATCGTCCCCTGATGATAGCCCCATACTTTCGCACAGCTGATTTCCCATTCCACGGCGACCGCCCGAGCGACAAGTTTCGCTTTGGGCGAATCTCTCGTGCAGACCTCGATAAGTTCAATGACCAGCAACTGTGGATCTACGACACCATGACCGCTCCTGAGCCCAAGGAGGGACATATTGTGGGATGGGATCAGCGCGTCCAAGGTAAGTTTGGTCGAGAGCCGGCGGACTACATATGCACGTATCGCGAGCGCGGCATTACGCAGCAGGATTTCTATGCAACATGCGATGCCGTAATTATGAGTACGGATACTTTCGAGAATCTGCCGCGTGTCGCGTTCGAGGCTATGGCGTCGGGTTCTGTGTTGGTGGTCGATCGACGTGGTGGGTGGACCACCATGGTTGAAGATGGCGTGACTGGGTGGCTGTGTCGAGATCCTCACGAGTTTGCCTATAAGGCATCGAGGTGCGCTCATGAGACGTCGGAGCGCGAGGAGATGCGATATGCCGCGCGTGACCGACTAGAGGGCATCTCGGGTTTCGAGGCGGCTAGCCGCTCTTGGTCCGGGGTGTTCGATCAATGGCAGAAGTTGAGATAACTAGCCGTAGGCACTGTTGTCACTAGAGGTTTCAATGGAAGATTTGCCGCTTGTCAGTTGCATCATGCCGACGTATGGTCGGCCGGACTACGTTGCAGAGTCGGTTGCGATGTTTCTGGCGCAAGACTATCCAAATAAAGAGCTGATTATTTTAAATGATTGCGCCGGACAGGTTTTTACGGGAAATTTTTGCAATATCCATGTAATCAACGAGACCTCGCGTTCACCAACCATCGGGGAGAAGCGCAATCGCTGCATCTCTATGGCAAACGGTGAGTTCGTCGCGGTATGGGACGATGATGACATCTATCTTCCGTGGCGGCTTTCATTCACTATGTCCGAAATGCAGCGTTTGGGGACTTCCTTCTACAGGCCCACAGAGTATTGGGCGTATTGGGGGAGCGAGACGTTACTTAGCAATCAGTCCGCGCCGGGGTGGCCGGGCCACGCTTACGTTACGTTTACCAAGGAATTATGGAATGCGGTAGGTGGATATCCTCACATGAATGTCGGGCAGGACGCAGTGTTCTTCGAGCGTGTTCATAGCAAGCTTCGCGCAACGTTTATCAAATACGAGCTGGCTCGCGTGGACCGTTTCGGTATTTTGCGAGGGACCTCTCAGTACGAGCATGTTTCGATAAATGGCGGGAACGGTCCCCTCGATACCAGATCCGGAAAATATGAGGTCGTGCCGCGGTCAATCAGTGATACGGTCTTACGTGCCGCGCACGATCGGCTTGTCGAAGCTCGACTCCGGCGACCAAATCGGCAGCGTTAGATTCTCGTTTTAACCTTGGACGCATACGGTGCGTTGGCACGCAGATCGCCGCATGTACCGTGACGTGTAGGAATTACGGGAGCATTATATGGAAGCGCTACCGCTCGTCAGCTGCATCATGCCCACGTATGGTCGACCTGCCTATGTTGGCGAATCGGTCGCGATGTTTCTCGCTCAAGATTATCCTCTCAAGGAATTAATCATTCTCAATGATTGTGAGGGGCAGCACTTCACGGGCGAATTTCCTAACGTTCGAATAATCAATGTGAGCGAGCGTTTCTCGTCTCTAGGCGAGAAGCGAAATTCCTGCATTGCCATGGCAAGCGGATCGGTGATCGCGGTTTGGGACGATGATGATGTCTATCTGCCGTGGCGGCTCTCATACACGGTATCTGAGATGCATCGGTTCGAAACACCGTTTTATCGGCCCGCGGATTTCTGGGCATACTGGGGAAGCGAGGATCTACATGAAAACCAGTCCGTTCCGGGTTGGGTGAACCATCCATGGGTAGCGTTCCGCAAAGGTTTATGGGAAGAGGTCGGCGGTTACCCGCCCATTGATGTCCGTGAGGACGATGGCCTTTATGACCGCATACACACGAAGCTGCGGGCGACGTTTATCAAGTACGAAATTTCCCCCGTGGACCGCTTTGGTGTCATGAGGGGGACTTCGGAGTACGCGCACACATCAATTGACGGTGGCCAGCACCCTCTCGATACGATGCCAGGAGATTATCCGATCACGCCAGCTCCGATTCGTGATCCTGTGCTGCGCGCCGCATGCGATCGACTCATTGCGAGGCGGCGTCTTCAAGATCGCGGTCTTGTCGGCGACGATCATAGGTCTCGCCGGTGAACACGTGCCCATAGGGGTTCGCAAGCCATTGGCAGACTAGCTCTTCATCAGACAGGTCGAAGGCATGCCGCAAGGACAGCAGGCCGCGGATCTAATCGCCGACTCGCAGACTCTCTTTGGCAAATGCGCGGCATCCATATATGGGGAATAAATTTCTATGCCCGATAAACATTCGGCGCAGAGTATGCCCTTTTTGTGCCTCGGTTGCCGATGATTGCACATCTGATTCTCATGAAAAGGGAGCGCTATGGTCACAGTTTGGGATAAGTGTTATCGATTGTAACTGACAAAGTCCATTTGGAAATGAGGCTATCGATACACGCCTGTGTAGTGGCGCTGAGTTGAAATTGAATTCAGAATGATCTCGTCGTACCGAGATTCGTTAGGTACGTCGATGCGGTCCCGGGTCTTCGTTAATGGGTGTGAATCGTACTTTGTGAGGAGTAATTATGTCATCGTCGTCTTCAAACAAGCCTGCTCGAATCTCGAACACTTTTTGCTTTGCCGTTCCTGCGAGCGTATTGGCAAATATCGGCACCGTAGGCGCCGGTTTGTCGGTTGATATGAGCAGTAGCCGATACAACCCCGCTTTTCAGGCATTGGATGTGAATTGTCATGCTGATAACGATGGCGTGGGGATGGCTTTATATCGCGGAAATTATAATGACAGGGATATGTCGTCGCCGTTGACCAGATTTAAAATATCGGCAAAATCATTGGAGTTGTATTTTTCTAAAAATCAAGGCAACAATAATTCTCAAAGTGATTTCTATATTAGTCTATTCCTTTGGGCGGATGCGGCGATTTTGAACGCCGGTGGTGAAGGTCAAAACGGCTCGATTACGATGACGGCCTTCAGCGATCTTGGGAATGTGATTCGTTATTCGTGGAATCATGGAACCGCTGGGGATAATACGCTTAATGGTGTAACGACTATTGCGTGGCCTTCCAATAATTAACTGCGTGTTCTGATTTTTGGGGGGGTGTCACCAAAACGAAGAATTGAGTGGCGCCCCAAAAAACGAGGTGCTGAATGAGCATATACTTCCCGTGTACGGTCGCGGTCGCGAGCTTTGAGTCGGCCGTCACCTCAATGATCAGCCTTACCAACGCCTCTTGGTGGCTTTACGGCGGCTCTGGGTGGGATTCGGATGCAAACCTCTCCGTAACTGGGGCCGATTGCGGATTAGGAAAGGTTTGCCTGACCTCCACTAAGTTGACCTTGAATATTCCAGAGATAGGCACATCGTTTTCACAAGGCGAGAGAGGTGGCCCCGGCTCAAGCGGCGACGTCCGGCCGGTCATGCCGGTTGTAATCACGTTTAATTTACACGTTTATCGGGGTCAAGGCTCGCTGGCTAACAATTACGATAGCGATGATTTCTCAGTATCCGTTGATGCTGATGATTTTGTGATAGTTGGTTTTTGCATTAATGGTGGGAAATGGTACTCGCTGTCCGACTCTCCGACTAAAGTGTGCTGGCCGAAATAGTTGGGAATTATATCATCACGCATAAAAAATATCAGAACGCATCTCGCGAGATTGGCCTGCATCGGGGGCTGACGAAAGGAATCGAAATGGAAGACGTACGGCAGGGGGCTGTGGCAGCGGCGGGCGATGTCGGTTGGAGAGACCATGGAAATTCAACCGGCGGGGGCGACCCGGTGGCCGGCGGGTTACCGAGCGCCGAATCTCGTGCACCGGAAGTTCTAGCGCCTTCGTCACGAACCGGTCAACCGCCATCACTGGTAAAGCATTGGGTAAAAATAACGATATATCACTTGCCCGTAGACGGGTGTGTTTATATCGGATTGCGCGGTGATGGCGCGGCTGCGTGGGCGATGGGCGATTCGGACACCGATTTCGTCGGGGTTGCTCTCGAAACGCCAACGCGGAACACGGTCTTGAAGCTGCGTAATTTTGTAATAAATGATCGCGAACTAACGATGAGATCGCACGCGGCATGCGATGAGATAAGAATCACGCTTTGGGTGAAGTGTGCTGACAATGCGATACGCGGATATGTCGACCTACCATTAGGTGCAAATATTACTATCGAGTCCGAGGTCGATAGAACGAGTTTATGGGGTTTGAGTTCTTTTTCCTTGACTTTTTCTTAAAGATTTGGAGTGAGAATGGCGATCATTCCTGTCGTTCTGCGTTTGTCGGGTGTTGCACAAAACTACGATTTGCGTTTCGTTTTGGCGACGCAGGGGGTCAGGTGGTCAATCGGTCATGGCGGTCCGGACCATCTTGGAATCTCTTATAACGCGCTGGCGTTGGATAACCGGTCGACGTCATGCATTCAGAGGATCGAGTACACTGGGTCAACCCTGACGATACGCACGGGGCCTGGTGGGGGAAGTGATTTCGAGTTGACGGCCTTCATCGACGCTCCAGACGACGCGCAATGGTTAGGCGGCTATTGTGTGATAAACGATAAGGCGCGGGTGAGCGCGAGACTTGGAGACTTAGCTCCCGTGGATTGGCGAGGTGACATTAACTGCGCAATTCCGGTCATGTTGCCGGATATTCATCGTGTAACGTTTACCGTCCAAGGTATTAGGCCGGGTCAAGGGATACGTATCGACCTCGCCAATGACGATGACGGTCATTCCCAAGCTCGTTGGTGCGTGGCCCCCCCCGAAAACTCGGAGATCGGGCTTGTACTGAGATCGAGTCGAGACGATGTTCAACTACCGATCGGTAGGTTGGTTCTCGATGCGCGAAGCATTAGATTGGACGTGGCGGGTACGAATGGCGTGCAGTCTGCTTCGGCAAGTTTGATTATGGAGGTCTATGTTGAACAAATCCGTCAGTGTCGCTATTGTGCATCTTCTAGTTATGTGCGCATGAAAGTGGAATGTGACGAACCCGTGGTAACTACTGTGCAAATTGGAAATCACCGGCCCCAGTATCTCGCCGAAACATACAAGCTATTAGCCTTGTGATGGGTTGAATAAGACACGATGCATCTACAGTAACGTCAATGTCAGGTTGTCAGCGCCCGTTTCACACGGGTGGGTCCTTCGCGACCCCGATGCAGAGCGAGGATGGCTCGTCTTTCAGCGGGTCTTGATCGGAACAAAGCATGTTGGGTTGCGTTACTGCTTCGCAGATCGCCTCCGCATCTGCCAGGTCGTTCTTATTCGTCTTGAGATAGGGCTTGACGTACTGTCGAGCCATCAATCGGGCATCACGACCCAGCGATCAGCTGCCGAGCTGCTGTGTCATACGCCGCTACAATGGTTCGTGCAGCCAGCATGGTAAGAAAAATGCCGTGCCAATTAAATCAAACCGCACTCCGCTGCTCGCTCGACCGCTTGATGGCGATTTTGTGCGTCGAGCTTCCACATTAATCTGCGCACATAGTATACGACCCCGTGCTCCGATATTCCGAGAATTCTCGAGATGACCCAATTTGATTTATAGTTCGAGATTAATCGAAGACATTCAATTTCTCGATTGGTCAGCGGCGCTTTAGGTGTTCTGCTTGGTTTGACCGTCATTCTAATCATGGCGTCGTGAAAATATGATGCAGTGAGGCTCATTTCGCCAAGGGATACGTTGAAAGTTTGCTCCGGGTGGTCGTGGCTGCTTCTCATGAAAAAACATAAGATGGCGAGGTCTTCGCTTTTTGAGCGTATCGGAAAGATAATGCCTGCTCCGATTTCGTGTTCGTTCGAGTAATTGAAAGTGTCGCCATTCTCTGAAAATATTTCACATATGTCGAGCCACGATACTGGGGTTAGTCGACGATGCGCGATCTGGATGAGGAATTCGGATTGCGTCTCGTCGAAAAAGCCATGAATTTGACTCGAGGTCGCGGGTCCATTGGAGAGTGTGCGAAAGAGATTGTTGTTTTTTGCTCCGAATTTTGCTGAATAGTGGAACCAATCAAATTTAACCTCGCGAGTAATGCTCTCCGTCTCTGTGACGAGTTCGTCTTCTGTGCTGCAATCTTGCAATCTAAGAATTTTTTGATAGACGGGGGATAGCTGTAAATGTGATGAAAACGACGAGTTGTCGCGCATAATGGACCCCATTTATATTAAATCGGTCGATCAAGGTTTATCCGCGATCAGTTTCGCGTCGCTCGTAGGAGCGTTGGGTCATCATAAGAGACAAGGAATCGCAGCGCGAGTGCGCGAGCTCACGTCGATTTTCACGTTTTCAAATATTGGAAGTTTCTGCTATTCGATCCTGCGCAGTGCCGTCGAACGACTGCAAGCGTTTGTACTGTCGGCGTTACATCCCCTCACTCATACTATGCCGGTGATTCGATGGTTTGGCATTCAGGTACGCGAGCATGGCGCGTAGACGACAGTGGACGGTGGGGTGCGACAGATTTGGTTAGGCTAATGACGCAATCTGCCATCTGCCCTTTGCGATCATTTACTCATATTGTAAACCTAACGTTGACGAAACCCAGCGATGGCCGATATCACCTTCGATCGATCGACTATCATTCCGTCGGTAAGTGAATCTCTGCGCCGATTCATCGGCAAGAACGTCGAACTCGTAACGGAGGGCGCGATTTCGTTGGACTCGCCCGCAGACTACGAAGGTACGAAGCAGAATAGTGTGTCGCTTTATCTCTACCAAATTGAGATCGATCCATACCTTCGTAATGCCCCTGCGACAATCGTTTCGCTGGGTGAAACCAACGGCGCCTCAGGTCATTTCATGTCGATACCGGCACCGCTCACGCTAGATCTGACCTATATGGTCGTCGCGTACGGCGCCACAGGCGAAATGGAGCAGAGGATCGCGAATGGGCTCGCTAATTTACTCGACACATGCGGAAGAATCCCGGCGGCCTATCTGGTCTCCGCCTTGAAGGCGAGCGCCAACGAGTCGCTGGCTGTCGTGCCTGAGTCTGCATCGCTTCACGAACTTCGCGATTTGTGGGCCACGTTCTCGCCAAAGACGTATCACCTAACCCGGCTGTACAAAGTTCCGGCCGTTCGTATCCCCGCTTCGGGATCGCCTGTCGAGATGGTGAGGGAAATGGAGATATCTGCGCAATCCATAGGCGGGGCGGCTGGCGACAAGCGGTAAGGAGTTACACATTCAGTTTGCGAGGGCGAGCAGTGGTCATTCGATCAAAGCGGCGGTTGGGCACAAGGGGGATAGCGATGGCATCACTGACACGAGCGTCTGTCGTCACGCGCTCTAAGCGTAGCGATTCGAATGCCAAAGGAGCTTGAGCATGGCGGACGGTAACAGTTATCAGCATCCGGGCGTCTACATCCAGGAACTCCCGGGGCTCCCGTCGGTGCAGAGCGCTTCGACGTCGACTCCGGTGTTTATCGGTGGAACGGAAATCCTCGATAGTGCCGACCGCAATGTCGCTCGGCGGATTACCGGCTGGGCTCAATACCAACAACAGTATGGATCTTTCGTTTGGGGCGCCGGCGTCGGTTCGGCGGTCTACGAGTTCTTTGCCGAAGGCGGGGCCGTATGTTACGTCGTTGGTATCTCGCCTGACACGCAGCCCACCTTAGCTACCGCGGATGTAGCCGATGCTGCCGGCACCTTCAAGTTTCAAGCCGCCAGCGCCGGCGAGTGGCCTAACGAGCTTTTGCAGATCGCGACAATGGACGTGGGTTCCCCTGGAACGCAGGGGGGCGCTGCGAACCACTTCAGCGTCAATGTGGTGGTGGCGCAGTCGGACCTGACCACCCCGACGTCCATTTGGGCAAAGCTCTTAGCGGTGATCGTACGGGAAAATTCAATCAAGCCCACCCTCATCGGGGCTACCGGGGCAACGGTGCCCTTTTACATTCTCGAATCGTTCACGGCGTTTTCGTCTGCGAGTCTGAAACTGCAGCCGGACGGGTCTTGTCCCATGCAAAATCTGATCAACGCCAAATCGATGTTCGTCCGTGTGGTATCGGTCGATGCAACGACGGCGGACCAGACGAAATCACGCCAACAGGCGCCCATACAGTTTGACTCCGGTATGCCGGTTACCTACGACTCGTCGATGTACATCGAAGCGTTGCCCACGCTCGCGGCCATTCCGGACGCAAGCCTGGTAGCTACTCCCGACGCTGCGGTGTTCGACATGTCGGCAGGCGCGGATTACTCCGCGACGGCCAAGAGTTTCAAAGGGGTCATCAATACGGTGCAGGCCGAATGCGATAAGCATACGAACGTGTTCTACGTGATCGATGCCCCGTACGTCGACAAACCGTCCGACACGTCAACTATCCTCGATTTTGTCACCGGAGCGTCGGACAACCTTCCTTTGCTTTCCGATCGTGCCGCCATCTACTACCCGTGGCCCGTCGTCTTGAATCCCTTCACTGGCCTCAGGGTGCCGATCGCGCCCTGTGGTCCGGTGCTGGGGCGCATTGCTCACACGGACCTGACTGCCGGCGTTCATGTTTCACCAGCGGGGGTGCTCAACGGCCGAATGTCGACCGCTATGTCGATGACGGGATGGTTGTCGGAGAGCGACCAGAACTTGCTCAATGTCAGCGGCATCAATGCGATCCGCGCCATCCAAGGTTATGGCATCACGATATACGGTGCGAGGACGTTCGCCGTAGGAACGCAATGGCAATATCTCGCGGTCAGTCGCTTGGTTCGCTTCGTCGAACAGAGCCTGAAGATGAGCCTCCAATGGGTGGTGTTCGAACCCAATAGCATTTATTTGTGGACCACCGTTATCCGCGAGGTAACGAATTTTTTGTCGTCGCTATGGAATCAGGGGGCGCTGTTCGGTGCGACCGAGGAGCAAGCGTTTTTTGTCACATGCGACGCAACCAACAATCCCCCCGAACTGCGCATGAAAGGCATCCTGAACGTCGACATAGGCTTGGCGCCGGTTTTTCCGGCAGAGTTCGTGGTAGTTCGGATCGCACAAATAACCTCGACGTCGAGTTCGGGATCTTGATGGAGCTATGACATGGCCGATCCATTTCGCGGGTTTCGCTTCGTACTGGATTTCACGCCGGCCGTGTCGGCGGCGTTTTCGGAGGTGACCATACCGGATATCACCATCGATACCGTTGATTATCGAGAAGGGTCATTCAAGCACAATCACCGTCGACGATACTCCGGATTGACCTCGTACGGCAACGTCACCTTGAGAAAAGGAATTACTTTCGACCTGGCGTTGTACAACTGGCACAAAATCGTCGTGAAAGGCGGCACCTCGGCTTCGAACGCTAAGCGCACGGGAACCATTACCCTGCTCGACACCGACGGCTCCCCAGGCGCCAAGTGGACGTTCTATGGCGCGTTTCCGACGGTTTATCAGTCCGGAGGACTCAACGCAAGCAGCGCGGAAGTCATGATCGAGACGCTCGAACTATCGATCGAGCGGATGCAGCGCGATCTCTGATTCGTCTCTAAGTTCACACGTTCATTTGCTATGACAGCCATGGATCCGATCAGCACGGAATACAAATTTCAGTTGCCCGTCGGGTATCAGTCCGACGACGGCACCTTGCATCGCGAGGGGGTCATGCGTTTGGCGACCGCGGGCGATGAGATCTTTTCGATGCGGGACCATCGCGTCCAGGCCAACCCCGCCTATCACTCGATCGTCGTTCTGGCGCGGGTGGTCGTCAAGCTCGGTGCACTCGAGATGATCACGCCGGGCGTGATAGAGGGATTGTACATGGCCGATTACAGCCATCTGCTTCGTCTATACGAAGAGATTAATGCGATCGACAATGAGCCGAAGGAACAAACAGGTTCTAGCCATTTGCAGGACTCCCCCCTGGGAAACGTGGAAACGCTGCCGTTTCAGACAAGCTTCATGAAGAGATAGCGTTTATCGCTTATCACTTTCATTGGTCACGTGCGGACATCTTGACGATGGCGCACGCTGAGCGGCGGCGATGGTGCGAGGAAATAAGCAACATCAACGACAAGATCAATTCGGCTGAGCAGGAGTCGCGGCGGCCGGTGGGCGTCGACATACGCGAGCTCGGCTGAAAACGTGCGTGCGAAAGCGGCGCATTATCTCTGACGGGGGATGCATGAGTTTGGATTCTTCGGTCGGTGGCGCGCTGCACGCGCTTGAACAGTTGGCTACCGACCCGTTCAAGGCCTATAACTTTCGCGTCATCTTGCACCCGGACCTCAGCTCGGGGGGGCTCCTGAGCGCGCTTGTGATCGGGGGTATAGCCAGTTTGGCGCTCGGTAGCTTCACATCTATTACCGGCATTGGCTGGGAAACGGAAGTGCATACGGTGCGGCAAGGGGGCGAAAACGATCGGGTGCGCAAGCTGCCTGGCCGCACCACCTGTGGCGACCTTGTTTTTACGAAAGGGCTGACGCTTCTCGATCCGATGTGGCAATGGTATCGCTCGACCGTTTCCGGAAATGCGTTTCGTATGAACGGTACGATATTCCTCATGGCGGACTACCAGACGCCGACGTTCGGCGGCCATGTGCCCTCGTTCGAATTGCCCGCCGCGGCATGGAATTTCTATCATGCTTGGCCTCGCAAACTCGAGGGCGTGCAATTCGACGCCTCGAACAGTTCGATCGCCGTTCAGAATTTGACGTTGGCGATTGACCGGATAAAGAAGATCGATGGCGCGGCGGCGCTGAGCCCCGCTGTGGCGAAACTCGCCTTGACCGGTTTGGGGCGCTAGGCATGGCGCGACTTCTCGAACATCGCCTCATGCCGTGCGCCCTCGCTGCTCAAGCGTTTTGGCAGCGCTCGATCGCGCCGTTTCGCTGGCAGGTGCGCACGCTGTCGCGCTACCCTTGGCCGATGCAGCGCTCGCCTAGGTTCGTATTTGTTCTGCCCGCGATGCGATGGGTGACCATGGGCATGGCGAAAGAGGGACGGCGCTCAACCGTTCACCGGTGCTTGCATGTCGCCTCAACGCGCTTTGCATTGCGGCGATCGATGCCCTTCGCGGCGAAGAGCGCTTCCTCGGGCGCGGCGATGCGGCAACCCCTTCGAGCGCGACCGTTGACGATAAATGGTGCGCCGAGCATGCCGGCGACTGAAAGGAAAACTCCTTTGCGACGCAGAACGCCGCAGCCGATGCGATTCGTCGATCTCCGCATCCGTCTTTATAGGCAACGCTCTGCGCACCCAAGCGTGCGACCCGCTGCGAGAGGAGAGAGTACGGCGGGCCGTACCTGGGCAGCGACGCATCGCGTTGCCGCCGCGCGGAAACCGAGGACGTATTCCGTGTCGGAGAAGGCACGAGTGATACGTGCATTTGTGGCCCCGCGACATCGAGCGAGCGCTATGCATGGTTTGCGTTCCCGACCGACTCCCCTTGACGCCGTGAACCTGGCCGCAAAGGCAGCACACGCTAATCGGATTCGGATGAATCGGCCGCACGTGGGCGCCGCGCGACGACGGCCCAGCACTGCTGGACATAGCGGCTATCGTTCCAATCGCTCGCCTAGCGTGGGCGCTCGGCGCGACGATAGTCGTCAGTCGCCGCGACGGCTCAGCGATGACCGCGAGCAAGCACGCGGCCGATCGGACCGGATGCGATACCGGTCGGTGCTCGAACGTTTTAGAACGCTGAGTCGCGAGCGGGTTCTGACGTTTAGTGAGGCCGTTGCATTCCCGCGCTACAGGGAACAGGCCGTTGCTCGTGTCCGAGGCTTCGTCCACATCGCTTCGACCAAGCAGGCCGGCGTCTCGCATCCCGCACGGCGGCCTGGGGGCAGCCCGGTCCGCGCATCGGCGCGACATTTCATTCGCCGGGGCTCGTCTCCACGAGTTTCGCAGTTTTTAGTCGCGCCGCTGCAAGCGTCACAGCACACGCGCGACGTTCCACTAACAAAAGCTATCGAGTCGGTAGCGAAGCCTGTGCGGTTGATTCATCGGCATCGTGCGGAAACAGGAACCGTCCGCGAGGCGTCCACGTTGCGAGTGCCGAACCGCTCGCTGGACGATACCCGTGGCGAGGGGAGAGGCTCGTATCCGAGCGAATGGACAGGGACTCATTCTCAACGCCCGCCCGCGGTCGAGGAGGTGCGCCGGATATTGATTCCGCTCATTCAGCAGGCGCTGTTTTCCACCGGCACGATGGGGCGGCTGACCGACGGCGTGATCAGTGGCGTCGAACGACGCGATGGCGCCGAACGTTACCGTAAATCAGGAGGGCGATAATGCTGGAGCGAAACAGTCGGTCTAAGTCGTTGTTCTCCTCGATTCTGCCGAACAACTTGGAGTCCGCCTACATCCATATCGAAAACTCGAATTGGGCGGCGATGGGTGTCAGCAGTAAATCGCTCGTGGTGATGTACAACCCCGAGGAACTGTCGCTCAGTCAGCAAGCAAACGCGGATGGGCAGGGTAACAACGTATGGTTCTCACGGACGCAGCCGAGCGACCTACAGGTCTCGCTCTTTTTCGACACGTACGAGAAGCAGACCGACGTTCGGAAAAAGACCAATGACATTCTCGCTCTGAGCGAGCCGTGGCGCGCCCAATCCGGTGCAAAGGTGCCGCCGACCGTGCGGTTTTTGTGGGCCGATCGACTTTTTACCGGCATCGTGACCGAAGTCGCACAAAGGTTCACGATGTTTTTGCCTTCAGGGGTGCCGGTCAGGGCGGAACTGAATGTTACGTTCAAGGAAGTACTGACCGACGCGGAAGAGATCAAGGCGCAAGGGCTAGACAACTGTCGCATGTTGCACACCGTTTCGATGAGCGACCGCGTTGGCTCGATTGCTTATAGCGCCCTGGGCGATTCGAGTCAGTGGCGTCTGATTGCCGATGCGAACGGCATCTATGACCCGATCGCATTCCCCGGAAGCGAGTGGTTGGGGCGGACGATCGCCATTCCGGATACTCGAAACGAGACCTTCGAGCCGACCGGAGCGGCGGACTATGTCTGACTTGATGAGCGGCAAGGCGCCCGTTGCCCATAACGCGGCCAAGGGAGGGGCGGCGAAAGCGCCGGCGGACGGACACCAATTGCCCTATGGCGTCGCACGAAACGCAAACGATTTTCGAAATCTAAAAAGCGACGGACGGAGCGTTACGCCCACCGCGAATGCTGGCCAAATGTCGGCCACGCTCACTCAAGAGATCAACGCGCCGGCGATGTGCCAATTCGTCTATCACATCGACGCGAACTGGACCCAAGCGGACTTCGATCAGTTCAAACCTGGCTCGAAGCTCGAGATCCAGAATCAGGATATTCAAGCCGCCGAGCTCGCGCCTCTATACGTCAGCGGCATATCGCTCGACGCAAGTGCCGGCGAGAGCACACATTCGGCGCTCACCGTGACGGCTTTCGATCGCATGCACTTCATGCGGTTCGGCGCCTACACGGCGGCGTTCGTGCAGAAGAACGACGCGGCCATCTTTAGATGGCTGGCGAATTCAGCGGATCTGAAACTCGATGCGAGCGGGTTGAGCGACGACAGTTATCCCTATGTTCTTCAGGATAACGAAACGTGCTACGACTTTTTGCTGAGACGATGTGCGCAAGGCGAGTACGAATGCATGGTCGTATCGGCCCGCGGCTTGGAGACACTCGTCGTGGGCAGGCGGCGATACGACGATACGCCGGCCCAGACGCTCGTGTACAACCATGACATCGTCGCGATCAACCTCGATATGCGGGCGCCGACGCTCGGCAGCACCGTGGCGGCCTGGGGATATGACGTTATTCACGGAAAGCCTGTGATGGGATCCTTCGGCTCCAATTCGCCGGAGTTCAGAATGAAGGGAAAACAAACCGCATTCGAAGCGGCCAAGCCGTTCGGATCTTCGCCGGTCATGCTGCGTCGGCCGGATCTGATCGATGAGCGTTCGCTCGGCAGTCTGGCCGGCGCGGAGCGCGGGCGTTTGCAAGACACCTTTGTCGAAGGCTCGGCGACGCTTAAGGACCTCGATCTCAAAGCGACGCCTGGAACCATTGTCGCAATCGACGGATTGAGCGGTACTTTCAACGGCTTGTATCAAGTGGTAAAGAGCACGCATCGCATCGAGCGAGGTCGCAATTTCACAGTGCTGAACCTGAGAAGGAGCGGTATGTGAGCGCATATTTGCGGGTTGAGTTGGCGGGCGTGGTCAGTGTGGATGACCCAGATAATCTCGGCCGTGTACAAGTCCAATACGTGGATGGATTGCTGTCGGATTGGCTTCCCGTGGCGAGTCCGTTTGCCGGGCCGGGCTACGGAATGTTCGCTTTGCAGACGACGACCGCCCCGGAGCAAAGCGATCCCGCGGCGCCAGATGCCGCTGCCGGATCGGCGGATGCCCAGGAACCGCCCGCTCCCGAATCTCCGAGTACGCTCGCGCTCGTCACGTTTGCCACGAACGATCGAACCTATGGATACGTTTTAGGCTTTCTGTTTCGTTGGGACGATAACGCGTCGCCCTATCTCATCGACAAGGAAAAGCAAAAGAGCGTTTGGATCGTCAAATCGAAGAGCGGAAAAACGATCACGCTCGATGATAGCGAGGGCAGCCCCGCCGTCACAATTTCCGACGAGAAGAACAACGTCATCAAGGTCGACACGAACAAGAATGAGATTTCGATCGATAGTCAGGGTGATTTTTCGATCAACGCGGCGAGCAACATTTCGATCGTTAGTACAGGGCCGGGTACGACGCTGACGCTCCAGGCCGAGAACATCGCATTGAAGGCGCAGCAGAACGTCACGATCGAAGCAGGCGTGAAGATCGACATGAAGGGGCCCGGAGCATGATCGGTACGGCGATCAGCCTGACTGAGAAACTTGCACTGGCGCCGCGGAGGCGGCCAGGCTGCACGCTGGGAAGTGGATGGGCAGCGTGCAAAAGCGTGAGGGCTGTGTCCGCGCTGCGTGCCAAGGAGGCGGTGAATGCTGGTCAATAGCGATTTTTTAGGTAGAGGATGGGCATTTCCGATCGCACTTTCGCCTGTTGGGGGCGTTAAATGGAGCGCCGGCGAGCAAAAGATTCGCGAATCTATCTTCGTTATTTTGAGTACGGCGCCGGGCGAGCGCGTTCTGATGCCGACGTTCGGTTGCCGTATCGGCGAATTGGCGTTCGCCCCGAACAACGGCGCAACGCGCGCCTTGGCGCAGACCTATGTGGTAGAGGCGTTGAAAATGTGGGAGCCGAGAATCGGTTTGACCAGCATCGCTATCGACGCCGACCCCAAAGCGCCGAACGTGCTGTTGGTCAGTATCGACTACATCGTCAGAGAGACGAACAGCGCGAGCAATCTTGTCTATCCCTTTTACCTCAAATGAGGCGTGCATGAGCGTTCCGGTCTTCGATCAGCGCGCGGCGGCGGATTTCTTTTCCGAGACATTCGAGCTCGCACGATACTACACGCCGGATTGGGGATTGCCTGACGATGTGGACGGTGCGACGAGCGGCGCGGTCGCACAAGATTTCGGCCTTGTGCTGCTCGAGCTTTTTTCGCTGCTCGGCCAAGATCTCGCGAGCGTGGTGAACGCGATACCGGTGCAGCGTCAGCTCGCGTCGTATCGCTTTCTGGATATGCCGCTGCGTTCCGCCGTGTGCGCGTCCGCGCCTATCAGCTTTTCCCTCGCTCAAAACGTCGCGCCCGTCACGCTGCCGAAGGGCACTGCGGTCACCGACGAGTCGGCGCAGCATGTGCGCTTTGAAACCGACAGCGATCTGCAAGTGCTGCCGGCGACGCTTACTGCTGCATTGACCGCGGTGCCGCGGTTGGACTGCTATTGGGATATGCAGTCGTTATGGCAGAGCGGCCGCTCCGCTCCAACGTTTTCCGGTGACGTTACCGATCGCGTCGAACGGGCCTTTTCCCATTGCTTGTTGATCGGGGATGGTGCGCTGTTTGCGCCGGGCGGAGCCGCGAGCCGAATGACGATCGTGCTCACGGGCGAACGACTAGACCCGGAGTACTTCGGATGCTGGTGCGACGGAGCCTTGAAACCGTTGTCCGTCAAAGTGCTGGGTCGAGCGGATCGACGAACCTGCACGATCGAGTTCGACGCGATGCCGACCGCCGCGGCTGAGCCGCTCTCCCGATTGCATGCCGCACTTTCGGCATATGCGGGACGTCAGTTGGATATGACGGACCCGTTCATCGCGAACAACTGTCCATCGACACCGCTCAACTGGCTGGTCTGCATGCCCGCGATCGACCGGCAAGTGGTTCCGGCGTTGGAAGGTTATCTGCCGCAAGTCGATTCGATTTGGTGCGATTTCGGCACGCTGTCTACATTGCCGCAACAAGCGGCATTCAATGGGACGTTGATCGACTTGAAGGTGGGGAGCTACGCGTTCGGCAGCACTGCGCCGGCAGTTGATGCCAGCTTCGGCGTTCGTTGCGACGCGGCATTTTCCGAGCCGGATGTGCCGATCACGATGCACCTCGACGTTCGTTCGATCACAGCGGTTCATACGGCGAAAATAACGTGGCAATACTGGAACGGTATCGGCTGGTCTGCGCTGGACGCCGATGGCGATCCCTACCATTTCGTCGACGAGACGAACAATCTAATGACGAGCGGCACGGTTTCGTTCATTTGCCCGGCTATCGCTCCAACGTCGGTTGCCGGGAGCCAGGGGCGATGGGTGCGTGCCGTGCTGAGCAGTGGCGATTACGGCGATGCGAAGAACGGCTACGATGCGCCGTTCGTGCGCTCGCTTTCCATCGATTACGGGAGCGGCGGCGTACCGTCTGCGATATGGGCGCATAACGCCTTCGATCTCAAACCGCTTTCGGCGGTGGATTCAGCGCCTTACAGGCCGTTGGCCGAGGAGGGCGCGTCGGTCTATTTGGGATTCAAAGCGCCCGATCTCCTGGCATACGGGCTCGGTCAGAGATTGACGCTTTACGTCGACGTCGATCCGCGCAGCGAGCACATCGGATATGGCGATCCGGGACAATGGCAGTGGTTCGATGTGGTGAGCGATGCGTGGCAGCCGCTCGATATCCAGGTAGGCGATGCCGGCTTGGCTCGCAGCGGCACGATTAGCTTCATCGTGCCGCGAGCCATGTTCGCCGCGGTCTTGTTTTCCCAAACTGCATGTTGGTTTCGCATGTTATGCCCGAGCCGCGGCAACGTGCTTCGATTGCGCGGCATCTACCCGAATTCGGTGCCAGCCGCCAATCGAGCGACCTACCGCAACGAAGTGCTCGGGTCCAGCAACGGACAGCCCGGTCAACGATTCTTGCTCAACCGAGCCGATGCAGCCGCGTCAAAGCCCGAGCAAGTCGTTCTAGCCGTGAGCGAAGACCCGCAATATGCCGTCGCGATCTCGGTGTTGGAGCCTGTCACGGCCGACCTGACGACGCTCGGCAAGAGTCAGCCGCAGCAACAACAGACAAGCGCTTATCCATGGACACGTGTCGATAGTTTGATCGAGCACGGTCCGCATGATCGCGTCTTTGCGGTCGATGTCATCGCCGGTGCGATCCTCTTCGGGGACGGCAAGCACGGCAGGATACCGCCGCCCGGAACCGGAAATGTCGTTGCGACATGCTATGCCGTCACGCTCGGCGCCGGCGGAAACGTAGGCGCGGGGACATTGACGCAGTTATCCGTTTCCGTTCGCGGGATCGCTCGAATGACGAACCCGGTGCGTGCGCGTGGCGGTGCCGACGCCGAACGTGTCGAGGACTTGACCGGCAGTGGGCCTGCGCTGGTGCGAGCGAACGATCGCGCCGTGACGTCCGCCGATGTGGAGGCGCTGGCGTGCTTGGCCAACGCCGGCATACGCCGGGTGCGCGCGATAGAGCACGCCGACGGGGTCACGTCGTTAGCGGGCGCCATTTTCGGATTCGGGCCGTCGGCCCGCGTCGCTTGCGAAGCGCCTTGGCTCGAACTCGTCGTATTGGCGGCGTCTAGCGAACCGGAGCCCCTGACGCCGATGTCGATGCTCGACGATGCCTTGTCCTACGTCCGTGCGCGTTGCGCCCCGGCGTTGGCGGCACACATGACCGCGAGGCGGCCGTCGTTCAAGCGGATCGACGTGGACATACTGCTGCAAACTCATGCGCCGAAGTCGCAATGGCCTGACCTGCGCTCCGCAATCACCGCGCAATTGACTGCCTTTCTTCATCCGGCCCAAGGCGGGCCTGCCGGCCGCGGGTGGCCGATCGGCGAGGTAATGAGGTACAACGCGATCTACTCGTTCTTGCGCAGTTGTCAATCTTCGGTGACGGCTGTGACCGCATTGGCAGTATGCGGACAAACGAGCGACGTCGTGCTCGCGCCTGACGAGGCGCCGGCGGCTGGCGCTATCGACCTACGTTTCGCAGAGGCGCCGCAGCCATGACCTTCGAACTTCCCAACCTCGACGTAATGAACGCCCAGCAAGTGCTGGACCAATTGGTGCGGCGTATTCCGGGCTATTCGCCAGGCTGGACCGACCACAATGCGTCGGACCCCGGCATCACGCTGCTTCAGATGCTCGTATGGATTTGCGAGGGCACTGCCTATACCGCAAATGCGGTGCCGTTGGAAACCTATCGCAACATGTTGCGATGGGTGGTGGGGCTGTCGAGCGCGATCGCGTTACCGGGAACGAGCAATTACGCGGCCGACTTTCCTTATGCAATATATGCCGATACCACGTCGCAGGATCCCGCTTACGAATCGCTCAAAGATACGCTAGCCCAGGTAGAAATCGGGGCATCGCTCGATTACACAGCGCTCCAAGAGGCCGTTGTCGCCTATCGCAATGCGCCGTTTCTAGCGATTACGCCGAATGATCTTTCGACGTTGACCAAGGAGATCGGCGCTTTCATCGATGCGCAAGCGCAACAGGGACAGACGTCGCTGCACGTCGCGCGGTTGTGCTCGAACCAGCACGGTGACGTGACCGATCTTTTTCTGGTGAACGACGGAGCGTATAGCTATTCGGCGCCGAACGACGACGGGAGCGGTGCGTTTTCCGTTGTCCTTACGTCGCCGCTCGACGACCCGGCGTCGCAAGCGGAAAGCGCTTTGCTCCAAGCGGTTCGACAATACTTGGCCGCTCGTACGCTCGCGGGGGGGGCGATCGCGATTCACCACGCGCACCTTTGCTATCTCGAAGTGCAATGCCAAGTCCGCTGCTTTGCGCGCGAACGTACAGATCAGGTTGCCACAGCAGTGCTCACGACCCTCGAGCTGGCGCTGCAACCGGCGCGTGCCGATGGCGGGCGCGATTGGGCGTATGGGGTACCGATCGACGCCGCGGCGCTGATGCCGATGATTGCCTCTGTGCCGGGTGTCGATCGCGTGGAAAGCGTAACTATCGGTGCGTTTCGCCCCCCGATCGTGCTGTTGCGTCGGCCGCAGGCTGCGGCGGAAACCGACGCCGGATCGTCACGTCCAGCCGATCAAGCGCAAGGTGCCGAAACGGCAAAATCAGAGTCGACCGTTGAAGGACCACGGGAAGGGGGCGATAAAGGGCGACGGCGCAATCCTCATCCATTGGCAGTGATCGACACCGGACTGCCGCGTCTCTACAGCGCATCGGTCACAGCATTGGAGGCAGACAATGGCTGACGGCGACGGGAGCACGCTCACCACAGTGTCTTCGCGTTACCTCCGCTATCTGCCGGCCTGCTACGGTAACCCCGGCGCTGACGGCAGCGAGGCTTCAGGCGCGGACCTTCCGTTCGTCGCCCTATACCTGAAGATATTCGAAAAGGTGCTTTCGGGGATCGCAGACGGCGACGAACTGAAGAATGCCCCTAGTCCCCCGGGCCCGCTGAACGATGTCACTGCCTGCCGAGCCGGCATCCGTCAATTGCTGGATGCGACCGTCATCGGTAATTTGTTTTACCCGCGCTGGAGTTTTTTGTACGCGAATAGCCGTGGGGCCGAATTCACGCCACCGCTGTCGGAAGACGCCGATGCGCAAACGCTCTTCGACACGCTGGCCAATTATTTTGGCTTGCCTCCGTACGACAGCGGCGCAAACGGGCTGTCGGCGGTCGAAGTGTGGGCTCGATCGTTTCTTCAGTGGCTCGGTGGAACGATCGGGTCGAACGTCGACAAGAATTGGACGATTGACGCCTCTAGAAAACTGATCGCCCAGGCGTTTCCGCTCGACCGCGCTCGTGGAACGCCGATGGGCATGACTTGGCTGCTCAACGCTCGCCTGAGAGCGCGCGCTGCGCCCGTTGCGGGCGTAGCGCTAGGTGACGTGTCGGTGATCGATTGCATGAGGCCCGCGCTCGTCGTTTGCGACGAGGATACGAGTGCGCCGCCGACGTTTTACGTCTTCGATTGCTATCCGGACGACGAGACCGCCGTCGTCATTTCGGATCTTGCCGGGCCGCAGATCGATTACGACTGCGCGAGCGGTACGTTCGATGTGGATGATTCCGGTCTTTTCGCCTATGTGCCGTGGCGTTTCGAAGTCGACGTCACTCTTACCGTAGACGCCGGCGTCAGCTCGACCGATCAACGGAATGCTGTATTCGCGTACTTCCGCATGCTGCGATCGGCGCTTGCGGAGGCGAAACCCGCTTTGACGACGTACGTCGTCAGCTTCACTTTGAATCAACATAGCCAACACCACGAGCAACAAGAAAGACAAAAGCGCATTCGCTACAGCGTAGGCCCGGTTGGCAAGGTCGACATGGTTGAGGACATATGACAATGGAACCCGTTTCGCGCGTGAACTATTATTCGGGCGAGGCACTGCTGACTGCCGATTTTCAGGACGAGCAGGGCTATCACATTCGAATGCGAGAGCAGCTGAGCCAGGGCCTGCTCATACACGGCGTTATCGAAGGACTCGACGTCGAATGGGTCTATCCCGCAGCGCAAGTGACCGTCAAACCGGGGGCGGCGATTGACGCCAAGGGGCAGTTGATCGTGCTTGCGCAGGAGTGCGGATGCGCTCCGGTGCTGACCGATCCGATCAACTACTTGACGATCGGTTTCAATGCCTATTTGGACGATCCGGTCACCAACATGTACGGATCCGGGCACAAACGCCTGATCGAAAATCCCACCATCACCTGCAACCCAACGTATGATCCGAACGGGCTCGAGCTTCTGCTCGCGGTGATCGTTACGTCGGGAAGTTCGATTACGAGCGTCTGCTACCACTACGGCGACTACATGCGCCGGCACGTGGGCGCGAAGCTGCAATCGATTCAGTTTATCGACGAGAGCAATACGCCTCCGTGGCCGCCGGCCAGCATTTCGCTGAACCAGGATACGCTCGAAATCGACGCGCCGAATATCCAATTGAACGGCAATGTGGAGGCGGACTCGCTTTCTGCAACGGGAACGTTCTCCGGCGTTTTCAGCGGAATATTCTCTGGAGACGGCAGTCTGTTGAAGCTGCCCAAATCCAACAACTACTGGCAGAAAGACGGAAACGACATCTATTACACCGCGGGAAGCGTTGCGATCGGCGACGAGGACGCTTCCATGGCGCATTTGACGATAAGGCAAAGCGCACTGCCGCCGACGGTTGCCACGGGATTGATTTCGCTTGAAAGCGACGGCAAGACGGTGACGGGATATCAAACTTGCTTCACGACCGAACTGAAGGTGGGGCAAGTCATCGCCTACGACTTTGTACCGCCGCAAACAGCGACGATCGTAAGCATCGTTTCGAACACGGAAGTGATCATCGATCGAAGGCTTGCCATCGACCTTGGGCCCGCGTTTTTCTCGACTCGGCACGAAAGCACCGTCACTTCGGGCGGTGCGGCCAAAGTCACCGCCGAAGGGACTACTTTGACCTGCACGGGCGGCACGTTCCCAGCGGGGCTGGCAGCCGGCGATCAAATTATCCTTACGCAGTCCGATGAGGACAATCCGAAGCTCTTGCGTGTCCAGAGCATCGGCGACGACACGCATATGACGGTGGTTGGCATGTCGCCTGCCATGGCGGCTAAGGGAGGGCCGAAGCTATCGGCGTTCTCGGCGACTCATTCGGTATTGTTGGTTGCGGGGGGCGCCAATCCCGCTGTCGAGGACCTACCCCCGGCGCTGACCGCGGCGCAAAACGGCAGCGGTGCTCCGATGCCCAATAGCGTCGGCATCAACGTCGAGAGCGGGTCGTTGGATGGCCGCTATGCGCTCGACGTCAAGGGCGCGATCAAAGCCACGCGCTGGCCAGCCGCGGCTACGGATGCGGCGTTGATGATGACGGTCGGATCTACGGCGGCTTCCCCGTATGAAGGGCTGAGCGTGACGGACAACGGCTCATCTGCGGCAGTCCCGAAGACGGTGGCGGTCAATGTCGATAGCGTCGATCCCACATACGCGTTCGATGTCAAGGGCCCGTTGAGAGCGACGAGTCTGGCCGTCAGCTCCGGCGGCTTCGATATCGGCACGCTCAAAGCGTCGTCGGAAATCGATACGGACAAGATCGGTTCGTACACGGAGAGCGGCAGCATCGAAGTCACGAGCGACGTGACGTTCGACAAGACGATCAAGGCAAGCGGCACGAACCCGTTGACCGTTGCCGGCGATTTCGAAGTGAAAGAGAACGCGACGATCGATGGATCGCTGACCGTGACGGGCTCGATCAACGTCACGGGCGACATCTCCGGGAAACTCCATGATCCGATTCCGGGACCGTTCAATGTCAATGGGGTTTTTGGGGTATTGGATGGAAATAACCACGTGTTGACGGCGGGGGGGAATAAAGTCACCGTGGCGGTCGATCTTTTCGCTCAGGGAGATCTGAATGTCACGGGGTCGTTGACGACCGACGGGCTTATGGTATCGCAGCGTAACGCGCGAGGCGTTCATGTTTTCGATGTGTCGGACGATGGCGACGTATCGATGATGGGCAGTTTAACCATCGGGGAAAACGGCGCTAATAATTTCGAGGTCTCTTCGGGCGGGAAGGTTAGTGTTAATGCCGGTGGTGTTGCCGTTTCAAAAGGAGGGATCTCTGTAGGGAGTGATTTCGAAATTGCGGACGATGGAAAGGTGCAGTTGCTCGGTGCAGTGCAAAATTGGGCGTGTAACGGAATAAAGACGTCGAGTGGAAATGCATTTCTAACAGGAATTAACGCTGAGACGGACGGATTTTTGATGATCGACATCGATCCGGACTCGACTGCCTGGGATACGAGTGCGCAAGTTTTGGTGACGGTAAATCCGGCTCATGGCAGTCAATATCAGGTAGGTGCGGCTGCTATTCTCGGAACCCAGGTTGGAAGAGCGTGTTCGAGCACCACGGTCCCAATCCAACGTGGAAGCGACGTTTCGTTGACTTTCAAGGCTACGGCGAATTCGGCGGGCGGGGCAAACATCACTATATATTGGATTCCATTTGGTAGTGGAAACCTGTTGGGAATGCATGGAATCAATTGAATTGTTTTGTTGTTTGCGATGTAATATTTCGAATGCGATGGTTTTGGAGGAAATGTGTCTGCATACTATTGGATTACATTCCATAACAACTCGAGTCGATCGCTTCTGGTGACGCGCGGACCTGTGTCGCATATGTATCAATCCGGTCCGTCGTCGTTTAATATTGGGCAGGGAGGGGTATATCCGATCTGCGTTGAGGATAAAAATTCGGGTGATGGTCACAATTCTGAAAAAACTATTACGTGGTCGGTCGATGATGGTCGACCAGATATAACTTTTCATCATTATCCATATGAGAGGATTGGACTTAATAGAAAGTGGAAAACCGGTATAAGTGGTGGTGCTACGCTAGCTTTTTGCACGGGTGCGAATTGTTTGGGTGAGGACGAAGGAAGTTGGGTGCGCTCGGAGGATGATACGATAACGTTGGATGTTTATTTGTAGTGACTATTGGTTGGAATTATAGGCGACGACGCTAAATTTAAGAATGTTTTTATCGATTTTCATTCGCGCTGATAATGAAAATCCTTCGGAAGGGAAGTGTCGATTCATTGCAGCGAAAGCGGCGATAAATTGCACGTAAGTGTTGACGGTTTGCGGGTCGAAATTGCGTTCGACGCGTTGTCGGGACTATTGTTCGCGAGCGACAGTCCGGTCAACCAATGGAGGGTGACGCCGGGTATTCGGCGCAACACCTGCGCAATGTCAAAGAATTATCGACCGCATCGAAGCAACCTTAACTGACTAGGGCATTGAGTCGGGCGTTCGCCCCGAATCGGATGTGGCGTCGAGGCGTTGGCGCTACGTCTGATATGACAACGAGTTCGCATGCGGCAGGGCGGGCGGCCAAGCGCAGCGACTGAAGCTGGCCCAGGAGCGGCTCTTCAAGCTGATCGGAGGCGACGCGTTATGACTTCAACTACCAATGACCGGATTCCAACGATTCCCTTGGAAGCCGCGTATGCGAACAACAGCGTCTTCCTAGAAGACCTGCATCGCTTCGCGACATCGATGCTCGCGCAATGCCGAGCGAGCATCGGCAATTCGGCCGGCACCGCATTGCCCCGAAACCCCAATCCCGCCGACACTTGGCGCACTATTGCCGCGCGCATGGCCGCCACCGTCAAGGCGGAAATCTTCATTCCCCTCGCTCACGTAGCGCTGGTCTTCCAACTCGACGCTCGCGACCTACAGCTATTGGTGTTGGCCCTCCTGTCCGAAACGGATCGATCGATAGCCGACGACATCGCTTCGCTGACTTGCGATCTACAGCAACCCGACAACCAAGCATCCTCGTCACCACCTTCACCGAACCGCCCCGGCCACGTCCCCTTGCGCGCCGCCACCCATCTATTGGGCGACGTACGCCTGAACTTATTCCCCGATGGCCCGCTGTATCGATCCAGCTTGATCGATCTAGTCGACATCGACGTCTCCACGTTAGGCGGTGGTTTTCGTTTGGCGCAATCCCTCGGAGCCTATCTCATGGGCTTGGCTGCGCCCCAACCGCGAATCGGCGAGCATGCGACAACCGACGTCACCGCGTGCGAGGACCTTGCAGAGCTCATCGTCGATCCAAGCGTGAAGCTGCAACTTCTACGCTTTGCGGACATCTGCTGTGCACCGGGCACCGGCTTCGGCACGGTCGTTCTTCAAATCGACGCCGAAGACGCGATGCTTGCCGGCGCATTGGCTGCCACCGCATTCTCACGCTTTGGCTACGGCATCGCGCGACTCGATGCGAGGCATATTCGCTGGACGTATCAAGGCGCCGATCGGCGATTGGCCGCCTTGTCGCAGCAACTGCGCCTTGCATGCCGCGACGCCGCACTCTGCACGCAGGTCTTGATGCTGACGAACTGCGATGCGTTGCTTGCGGATAACGAGCGAGACGAAATCGACTTGTTCGACAGCACGTTCCAATTGCTACTGGATGCAAGCGCCTACATCGTCGTCGTCAATGCCCCGGCGCGTCCTCTATCCGAGACTGTTTCTCACATGCGCCAGCAGGGCGCCCGATTGTTTCAGGTACGCGTTCCAACGCTTACGCCCGATCTGAGGAGGCAAGCCTGGCATGCGCACGCATCGCAATATGGCTTGCAACTGGACGAGACGTTGCTGACCAAGCTGGCGGCCGCGCACACATTCACCGAGACGCGCATCGCTGCGGTAGTCGACGCTGCGGCTGGCCAGCGCGCGCTGAAGGGCGAAGACGATATCGAGCCGTTGCTATGGGACGCATGCCGCCGCGAAGCGGAAGAAGAACCGATAGGCGTCGCCAAGCGCGTCGATACCCCGTATCGGCTGCACGATCTCGTTGCACCCGCGCCGACGATGGAGCTTTTGCACGAAGCGCTCGGGCAAATGCGCTACCGCTCGAAAGTGATCGACGAATGGGGGTTCGCAGCCAAGTATCCGGGCGTGACGAATCTATGCGTGCTGTTCCATGGTCCGTCCGGCACCGGCAAGACAATGGCATCGTCGATCCTCGCAAACGAGCTGTCGTTGCCGTTGTACCGGGTGGATATCTCGACCGTGCTCAGCAAATATATCGGCGAGACGGAACAGAATATTGCACGCTTGTTCGATCGCGCGGAGTCGATGAACGTCGTATTGCTCTTCGACGAGGCGGAAGGCCTATTCAGCAAGAGAACGGAAACGAAGGATTCGCACGATCGCCATGGCAATCTGCAAATCGGCTTCATGTTGCAACGGATCGAGTCGTATCCAGGCCTTGTGATCCTATCTACCAACTTGTTGGGCAATATGGACAAGGCATTCCATCGACGCTTTCGGTACATGATCGAGTTCCCGTTTCCGGGGAGCGAGGAGCGGCTGCAGTTGTGGCGAAAAGTTTTTCCGTCGCAGGTTCGACTGGATGCCGATGTCGATCTCGAGTTGTTGGCGGAGAAGGGCGCGCTCGCGGGCGGGGCGATCCGCAACGCGGCGATCAGCGCCGCGTTTCTGGCGGCGCGCGACGGCACGCCGGTGAAGATGGCGCACCTCGTCAAAGCGGTTCGGCGCGAGTACGACAAGATCGGGAAGCTGTTTTCGGAGGCGGACTTCTAAGGTTGCCGCGCAGGGCAGCCGCCGCGGCGATGGCGTAGGCATAATGGCGATTCACTGATTGCCGTTTGCTTCGACATGCTTCCTTCGCTCGATACGCCCCGGCTCCTGATTCGCGAGCGTACGCTCGCCGATCTGTCATCGTGCCTGGAGATGGACCGCGATCCCGCCGTCACTCGATATGTTGCCGGCCCGTGGCACGATCCGATCGCTCATCGGCAGTTCGTCGAGTATCGCATTACCCGATCGTACCCGCCGGGCCTCGGCTATTGGACCATAAGGGAGCGCTCGGAAGCGGACCGGTTCCTCGGCTGGGTCTTGTTGATCCCTGATCACGGCACCGGCCCCGACGTGGAAATCGGCTGGCGCCTCATTCGCTCCGCATGGGGACGAGGGATCGCGACCGAAGCGGCGAGGGCGCTGGTGGCGCATGCGTTCGACACTGTTCGGCTGCCGCGGGTGATTGCGGATATCGCCGCCGAGAATCAAGCCTCGTTACACGTGGCCCATAAGCTCGGGATGAAGTGGGTCGGATACGACGCGAGCGATGGGCGGCGCTACGAACGGTACCGTCTCGTGCGCAGCGACTTTCTCGCCGGCTAAAGGCGGCGCACAGACCTCGCGGCCGGCGCCTGCGATACGACCTTACTGGGCGGAAACCAATTGGTTCTGCGGGGTGAAGGTTCCGGTGATTTCAATCGGCTCGATGTTCGGGTCAGGGGCGCCGGTTTCCGGATTCGTTGCCGGTACCTGGAATATCACCAGCGCCTGGACGGGCGGGTCTTGAACCAGCGCTTGCATGGAATCGGGCGTCGTGACATACGGCGCATTGGGTGCTTGCGTGATTTTGATGATTCCGCTGCCAGGAGCCTCGAAGGCAGGCGTGGTGTACTGGAACGCGCAGACGAATGCTTGTGCATCGGCCGACACACAGATCTTCTTTTGGTTGATCGTCGCAAACCCAGTGCCGGTGATACGAGGAAGGGGCGGATTTAGGATCAACTGCTTCGACGCCGATTGCGCCGGCAGCAAGTCGAACGTGATGGTGTCGCCATCGGTAATGATCTTTCCCGGCATTCGATTTCCCTCGCACGCGCCCGGTCGGTTCAAAACCTTAGCGCGGAACGCGAGCGAATAGCGCTTCGCGGCGAGGAAAGTAGCCAAGGCCGCGCATGGTTGCGCAAATGGTGGGAGCAATTCGGTCATCAGCTTGTCGACGAAACTCCTCATGTACACGGTCCTCAATCGGGGCCACAGAGAGGATAGGAACAGGGAGGCCGGCTCGTAGGTTCCCTCCGAGAAGTGCTTCGTATTTTTGATGCCCGTTCTCGGTATCTTCGACAATACCGGCAATATTGAACCTACCACGCGCCGCCAACTTATGCAGAACTTGAGAGAAATACCCGCCCGTGTCGATTACCGCAAACCTTTTGTCGGAAACGTGATTTTTCAATTCGTCTAGAAAAGCGGCTGTTCTCGATCCGATTGCGGCTCTGCTGTACCGAAGGATGGGAACGTGGGGCTCGATTTTAGAGGCGACATGTTGGTTGATGGAATTCGGTTTAGGTATGGCTGCAGGATCTTGAAAAAGAAATTATTCATTTCATGATGAAGAGAATTGCTTCTTTGATTTTCGATGCGAATCGATGGGAGTGTTCCAATTCAATTTTTTCGAGGCGCTCATATTTCCATTCGAGCTCCGGAGCGTTCATGCGTTCGCCAGTTGTTACGAGATATCGAAAGTCGACATGAAGATGTGCCGGCTCGTCCTTCTCGTCGTTCGCGGGGATCTCATGGACATCGATGTCGATTGGAAAAGGGTGTTCGCAATGCCAGGAATGTACTGCCGACGTCAGTCCGGTTTCCTCGCTTACTTCTCGTAGCGCGGCCTGAATCGGGTTCTCCCCGGGTTCGATATGGCCTCCCGGTTGAAGCCACCTGCCGAGTTTTCCGTGTTTGACTACCAGCATCGAATCCTCTTTCAGGACCACTCCACTCGCCGTGATATGAGCAGGTGAGCTTTTTCGACTGGTCAGAGATGAGCCTTGGACTAGTAAGCTTGAAATTGGACCAAGGATGGCGATATCCGAAGGATTGGCATGGAGATAAAGAACAATTTGACTAAGCGAATCGAAAACATCCTGCGATAGGGATTTATCGTAATTTTGACTGGATTTCGTACTACGTCTGATATTCAACTGTTGGGCTCCGATATTGGCTCATGGGTATCCGCGGCATGGGAACAAAAAAGCGAGTGTCATGTTAATGTAACGAAAAAGTAAACATGCTATCTCGGCTGTTCGAATGGAGTCCCCACTCTAGACATGCTACGGCGACGACAATGGCGCAGTTGACCTGCTGCGGGACGACCTCCCGATACCTTCAGTATTGAGATAGGCCGAAATCTCTCGCCGTTCTTGGTGAGGCGAGTGGGACGCCCACGAAGACATTTTTCACATTAATGAAAATCCGATGGATTCCGATCGAATCCGCGTGATTGGCAGATTCAAGTCAACGCGCGATACAACAGATGTCGTTGCAGAACGGCAGGCCGCAACCTTTTATGCGCTTTGAACTTGGCGGACCGGCCAGGCGGCGTATCTCGGATGCCCCGATTTTGAGCGACGAGGACGCTGTCTGCCATTAACCAACTCGAACTTTGAGATTCGGACTCGTTCGATGTCGGCTCATCGCAGAACGCGAGCATGTTTCAGTGCCCCAAAAGCAAAAAGCCCGCAGAGCGGGCTTCATCGCGAACAACATCCAGCCAACTAATCTGGATCTACATCTTGGTGCCCAGGAGAGGACTCGAACCTCCACGGTGTTGCCACCGCTAGGACCTGAACCTAGTGCGTCTACCAATTCCGCCACCTGGGCCCGCTTCGAAAGCGAAGGCGCTATTGTAGCCACTCCGGCGCGGCTGTCAACGAGCGCGGCAAAATATTTTTTCAACTCCCAATCACGAGAAATACCTGCGCGATCGGTGCTTTCGATCCGCCCGGCAGCGCCCTCAACGGCTGGCCGTACGTCACACGTGCGTTGACGAACCGCGACCACTGAAACCGCACCCCTAAGCCGACGCTCGAAAGCATTCCCGCCTGCAATTCGCCGGGCTGGTCGATTTTGTTCCAAACGTGTCCGGTATCGACGAACGCAAACGGCTGGAAGGCAGGCCCGTCCCCCCCCCCGAAAAACGCAAGCGCCGGTGTGCGCAATTCAGTCTGCACGTTCCATCCACGATCGCCTTGCACGCTGTACGGCTCGTACCCGCGTATCGTGTCATCGCCGCCCAAGCCCATTTCCTCGCTCGGCAACAAGGTGTTCGGCGTCCACTGGAACCGCCCGCGCGCGGATAACGTGAACCCGGCGCCGATCGTCAGATCGCGTTGCGCCAGCAATTGCAAATAGCCGTAGCGCGCCGTGGCGCCGTTTCGCGTGGTCTGGAACGCTTCGTCGTTATTGTCTCCATCGAGGTGCCCTGGGCTGCCGACGAATGCGACGTTCGCATGCGACTGTCCCAATGCGTCGCTCTTGATCGCATCGTAGGCCACCAGAAACTGATGAACGTGCGTGTTCGAATTGAAAACCTGCACGCCGCCGAACTCCAAGTCGTTGTTCGACCGCTTGAAGTCGTAGCCGATCTGCACCTGCTGCTGCCACCCGTCCACGTTCGGCAAATGCCGATCGTAACGTGCACTGAGCTGCGCCGATACGCCGGTCTGATTGAAGCTGTTGTCGAGCCGCGGGGTGCTTTGTGCGTACACGCCGAACAACTCGACGCGATCGAACCAAGGCAACGGCGCGGAATAGCTGAACGAATGCGCCTGGAAGCGCGGCCGGTTCGGCCGCCCCTCGATCGACGGATTGCCGCCCAGCAAGTCGTTGCTCGCGGTGTACTGATACGCGATCTGTTGATCGAGGCCGAATAGGTTGCCGTAGTCGATACCGGCAAAGAAGCGATCCCTGCCGAGCTGGCGCACACCTGCATTGTCGTAACCGGCGTCGACGCGAAGGGGCAGCCGATCTTGCGTTTGCAAAATCACGTCGGTCGCGTTCGTGCTCGAGCCCGGCGAATAAACCACATCGACGCGCCGATAAGGATTGGCATTCAGTAACGATAGCCCGGTCAGCACGTCGGATTCTCGGATCGGACCTCCGCTGTGCAGCGGCATTTCCCGCTCGAGCTGCGCATCGGAGAAATAGCGGTTGCCGCGCGCCGTGACTTTCCCAACGTGAAACTCGGCCACCGCGATGCGCACGACGCCGTCGCTCACGTCCTGCTCGGGCACATAGACATCGACGAGCGGTTCGCCTGCCGAGCGAAACCGTTCGATGACGGCGCGCCGAATTTCGGCCAGCCGCGCGAAAGTCAACGACCGACCGATGTCGGCATCGAATTCGGCGAGAAATGCGTCGTCGAGCAACGGCAGCCCGGCTGCCGCCACATGCTTGCCGATAGGCAAAGGCTGCTTGCCCACGGTCCCATGTCCGTCGTCCTTGACGAAGACGAGCCCTTTCAAAACGCCCACGGCTACCTGTGCCGAGCCGGTCGCAGGCGCGGGCGGCGTAGGCGGGGAGGCCGGCCGCGCCGGAGACGGCGGCGCCGCAGGCGCCACGTCGCGATACGATTGCGCGGCGGCCGTGGCGCTGATGACGGCAGATACCGCCATGGCTATCCACTTCAGCTTGCCCCCGTACGTGCGCTTCATGAGCGTGCGTGCTGCGTCATAGTCGTCTCCCCCGTCCATTTTTAGATCGGAGCGAATGTTGTTCGTTACTTGCGCGCGATGTCTTTGATCTTGCGGGCCGGCACGCCGCCGACGAGCGTATAGGCCGGCACGCTCTCGGTGACGACCGCACCCGCTGCGACGACGGCTGCCTCATGAATCGTCACGCCGGGCAGAATCGTTGCGCCCGCGCCGATCCAAACCTTGTCTTTCACGCAAATTTCTTGGTGATCGAGCCCGCGTCCCTGTTCCGGCGAGAAGACGATGTCATGCGTTGCGGTTTCGAAGGAAACGCGCGGGCCCACCTGAACGTCGGCGCCGATGGATATCCGGCTGTTGCGGCATGCGAGCCGCGTTTCGGCGTTCAAGTAGGCGCGATCGCCGATCGTGATGCCGCGCAGGGTCTCTTCGTTCAAGCTCAATTCGACGCTCAATGGGCCGATGATCGTCACGCCCTCGCCGATTCCCATACCGGCAGTGCGATAGAAGGCGGGGCGAATGCGGTTGAAGGGACCGTAGGTCGGCATCGCATTGCCCAGGCTCATGAATAAGTGTCGTTTGAATGCGGCGAGTAGTTTCATCGTTTCATAGACGCGACGGCGGCTCTGCCGTCATCCTCGTCACGATAATCTCACAGACGAATTCGTTCGCCATTGTGGCGCATAGAGCGGTGGTTTTGGCGCAAATCCTAGCGTGCACCGGCCTTGGCTTTCCACCTATTCGTCGCGACTCCAAACGGCGCACGCGCCGAAATGAATTACGCGCCGACAATTCGAGTTTCCGATATGCCTCGCCATTGCATATTCCTTGCCGCGTGAGAGCGGCACGCTCGCGCCGCGTGTTCCCGAAAGGCGCTCGCCACCAACAGGCATGGCGTCGCCGCACGAGGCGTGCCGTGACCCTTAGGAAGATGCCGCGCGCAAGCGGCGCATCGGGAGAAGGGATGCCGAGCATAAGCGAGCGGCACCAGAACATGTCATTTTTTGGCAGTTTCCATTAAAAAATTTTGGGGTCGAATTTAAATTAGTCAACATCATTACGCCTACTGTTCACGAAAATATTTCCGCTTTTCCTACAAAGTTTTTACAAAAACAGGTGTAAACCCCTATGCGGTATCGGTAAGAACGCGCCGACAAGCAGTAGCAATTCGATACGAAATGATACATATCGGAAAATCCGACCCGAGAGCGCTATCTCGGCTCTAAGTGTCGGATGAATCCTACACATTCTGCAGACGACCTACGAGATCTTCCTCCTGCGCTGATTTCGCCAGTCTGCGCGTTCGGCAATACTTCGCATCAACAAGTTGCGGCCGTGGTCACCCAGGACACGTCGGTGTGTTGAAGAAGGGTCGAGCGCAGCAAGTCTTCCCCGGAAGCGATGCTCAGGTTTGTGGCTTGAAAGTTGGCAGATTGGTTAGGAATCCTAACTAATTGGTTGTGTATGCATCCGCCGGGCAGATCGGCTTCGCTAGAAGAGCCGCTACCGATTTCCACACGTTCCGCCCCGAGATGGTCTCGGTGCAGATGGGGTTTTTGAAAGATGAAACGACGTCAATTTCTGGGCTGCGTCACTGCAGCGGCAAGCAGCTACGTTTTGGTCGCCTGTGGCGGCGGCGGTGGTTCCGATCTGAGCGCGAACGCGAGCGCGGGCACGAACTCGGTGGTCAACGCGAGCGCGACGGCGACCTCGTCCGCTTCGCCGGACAATACGACCTGTCCTCCCGCAACCTCTCTCGTGGACAACAGCGCAAACGTTTGGACACTGAAGAGCGGCTACATATACGTGAACGGCGCGAAAATGTCGGGGCCGTACAACGTCGCGCAACTGCTGTGGTACGGCGGATACATCTACCAGATCAACACGAGCAACGATTACTATCAGTGGACGGGCACGAAGTGGGTGAAGACCATCGACCCGCGTCTGGGCGGTCTGTCCGATGACGGCACGGCCATCCCGCCCGCGACGTACATCATCGACAAGCTGAACAACATCTGGACGCTTTCCGGCGGCTATGTACTCAAGAACAACGTCAAGGACACGACCGCATCGAACGTGACCTTCTTGCTTTGGTACGGCAGCATGCTCTATCAGCAACGCTCGACCGGCCAGTTCTATGTGAAAACGTGGATGAATACGTGGGCGCCGTGCAACGACCCGCGCGTCAATTTGGTGTCGGCGGCCGGTCACTTCTACGGGATCAACGGACATTACGACTATCCGTTCACGGCGACGCAAGTCGTGACGGCGCTCCAGACGCTCGGCTGCAGCACTTACCGCGTGGGCTGTATCAACGTGTCGCGGCAAATGAACCCGACTATTGCGCTGGCCCAGGCGTTTCAAGCGGCGAACATGACGCTGTTCACGCTGGTCAACTACGGCCTGCGCGATTCCACGGGCACGCTCTATACGAGCGAATCGGCGGCCTATAACGCGTGCTACACGAATTCCGCGGCAATCGCGACGGCGCTCGCGCCGTACGGCGTCACGATGTACGAATGCGGCAACGAATTGACGCGCGATCCGGCCATCATCGTGAATTCGGCTTATGCCGGAACGAAGAACTCCGACTTCAACAACGCGAACTGGCCGATCATGCGCGGCGTGATTCGCGGCATGATCGCGGGCATCAAGTCGGTTCAGCCGAATGCGAAGGTGGGCGTGAACTTCTGCGTAGCGGACGTCGCCGCATCCGACATGCTGTGGGATGGCGTTCAGCCTGACGGCACGACGGGCCATCCGACCGTGCGGTGGGACATCACGACGTGGCACAACTACTCGCCGTACGGCGACGTGTTCAACATCGGAACCGACGGCGCAGGCCCGGGCTTCAATTTGCCGGCATACTGCAAAGCGCGCTACGGTGTGCCGTTCTTCATGACGGAATGGAACCTGGCGCCTGAGAAGGACGAAACGACCCGCGCGAGCTATGTCACGCAGCAGATGAGCGAGTTCTACGCCGCACGCAAGACGCAAGGCGTCGAATCCGTGATGTACTACGAGCTGACGAGCGGCGACTACACGTACGGCATCGTGCTCGATGACCTGACGCCGATCCAACCGACCTACAACGCGTTCCAGACGTTCGTGACCAACAACCCGGACGTCTGACGCTCACGCTGAGGTGCGCGAGGTGCGCGATTCGCTCGCCGCTCGGGCGAGCGAAAAAAGAAAGCTCGGAGCAAAAGCGCAATGCGCCTAGGCTTCGAGCTTTTTTTCGTTCGATCAGGTTCCGAACCGGCCGTCGCGCCGGTTCGCGGTCTCAACGGCCGGTGCTGGGTGCGGCCCTCGGCGACGCGGCGCCTACGACGCGCGCGCCGCGCGGCCTAGGCGGTGGTGCGCGCCGCGCTGTCGGCGCCGGTGCGGGCGTAATCGGCGTCGGCTGCCGCATGAAGGCCGGAAGCGTTTCACGCACACGCGAGGCGAGCAGCAGGGAAATGACGAGCGCAATCGGCAGCATGTTGGACGGCGTAGTCAAACGGTGTTCCGTGGCCGACATCGCAAGCAGACACACCGAGGCGAGCTCGACGAACCGATAGGCAACGAAATTGCGGCCGTTTTCGCGCAAGGCAGCCCACGCGCCGCGCTGGCACCAGGCAACCAAGCGCCAGTAGAACATCAACATCAACGTGAGGCCGGCGACGCCGAGCTCGGCCAAAATATTCAGAAACGAGTTGTGCGCGTGCGAATCGGTATGGTTCGCCGTCACGCCGATCGCCTGACCGAACAGTCCGAAGTAGTGCGAAACGTAGGCGATCTGATCGTCGAACGAGCCGAAGCCCATGCCGAACACCGGACTCTGGCGGAAATAGGCGAGGGCGCGCGGCCATAGCCACTCGTAACGGATGCTGAGGTTGGCCACCTTTTCGTCGGCGTTTTCGATGCTGAAACGGTAGCCCATGTAGTCGACCGAGGCTTCCGTGTGATAAATGGCCATGAAAAGCGAGCCGGCGATGAGCCCGGCAATCAGCGTGGCGAGCACCCAGCGCTTGCGGCCGAGGAACAGGTATGGCATCAACACGAGGATGCCGAACATCGAACCGCGGCTGTATGTGGAGAACAGCATCAACGCATTGGCACCCATCAGCATGAGCAGGCCGCGGCTGCGCTTCATCGAATAGCATGCGATGCCCAGGCAGAGAAGGACGGCGAGGAAACCGCCGGCCGCATTGCGTGCGATGAAATAGCTGCCGAACGTATCGGACGGATGCCGGAAGATCGTCAACAAGCCGTTTTGAGCTACGTACCGGAGGTAGTAGGGCACATTGACGAGGACGGCAAACGTATAGAAGCGCCGCATCAGCTTATTCAAATCGAAGCGGTGCATGTACACGCATCCGGCGAGGATCGGCGCATAGGAGATGAAGAAGTTGCCGTCGTGGCGATAAAAGTCGAATTCGAGAAACGACTCGGGGTTGTAATAGAGCGTCGAAAGCAAGGCGAACGCGGCGAACGTGACCAGCGGTGCGATGAACGACGGGTACCGGCGCCCGAAGAACCGCCACCCGCACAGCAGCATCGGCGCGAAGCCGATCGCGCTGACGGGAACGAAGTTGGTGACGCTGAAGATCAGCGCGATCAAGGAAACGTAGGCCACGCTCGCTTACCCTCGACTTATTTCGTGACGATCGCCGCCGTCAAGCCGGCATTGATCGCAGGCAACAGCAGACTCAGCACGCGGTTGAAGCGGACGAGCGGTCCGTTGTCGACGTAGACCACGTCCTTCGGCTGCAAGTTGAACTGATTGGCGAGCAGCATCGAGACCGGCGAATGCGAGTCCAAGTGGTACACCTCGGGCTTGCCGTTTTGTTCGCGGATGACATAGAGCTGGCGCGGGTCGGCCGTGCCTTGGTTGATGAACCCGGCTTGGCTCAGGGCATCCGCCAGCGTGAGCCGTCCGTCGGATGTCGGTGTGGCCGCGATCGGCTTGTTGACTTCGCCCATCACGTAGGCCGTATTGTCGTCCCGGGTGCTCACGCGCAGCATGTCGCCAGGCTGCAGCATGATGTCCTGCGGGTTCTTGCCGAGCGCCATCATCTGCGTGAGGTTGATCGGATAGGACGTGCCGTTGCGTGTGAGCGTCAGGTGGGCGCGGTCGGCGTTGGCCGTGAACCCGCCCGATCGATTGATCGCTTCGGTCAACGTCATCGGAATGTCGTTGATCGCTTGCCCGCCAGGCGAGCGCACCTCGCCATCCACATAGACTTGCGCGGATCGGTACGAGGCCACGCGCACGGTCACTTGCGGCTCGCGAAATTGCTTGGCCAGGTCGGCGCGCACTTCGCGCCGCACGGCTTCCACGGTCTTGCCTGCAGCGTGAATCGGGTGCGACAAGTACGGGAAATCGACGTTGCCTTGGCCGTCCACGACGAAGCCCTGAGTCGGGTCCGCCGGCTTGTTGGTCTGGACTTGCTGGCCGAGCGCGGCCGCGAGCTCGGGGTGATCCCAGACCGTAATTTGCAGCACGTCGCCGGGGCCGAGCTTGTACGGGCCGGGCTTGGCGAACAAGTCGAGCTGGTTCGCGATCTGCATTTGGCTCGTGCCGGCCTGCAGTTGCTTGATGAGGTTCAGGTCGATCGATTGGATCGGAATCTGCTCAGCCTGTTGCACGGAGCCGTCCGGCGTCGACGAGACGGGCAGAGAAGGGGGCGTCTCCATATGCTGGCCCGGAACGACTGCGCACGCGCCGAGCAGCGTCGACAGCACGGTCAATGCCGCCGTGCAGGTTCTCGCGGCGCGCGAGCGAACCTGCGTCGCGCGGCGGCGGTCGCCGCAGATGTCGTCGGTGCTGTCGGTGCCGGTCCGGTCGAGCAATCGTAGTGTGTTTTTCATTGTGCACTCCATGCTTCAGTAGGCATTTGCTTCAATACGCATTGGTATGGCGCAGGCCCTTGAAGATCGTCGCGAGGATGATCCGCATGTCGAGCCGGAACGACCAGTTGCGTAGGTAATAAAGATCGTGGGCGACGCGTTGTTCCATCTTCTCCACGCGCTCCGTTTCGCCGCGGAACCCGTTGACCTGCGCCCAGCCCGTGATGCCGGGCTTGATGCGATAGCGGTGGATGTAGCCCTGAACGATCGGCTGATAAAGGTTGTCGTGCTCGATGGCGTGCGGACGGGGACCCACCACCGACATCTCGCCGCGCAGTACGTTGATGAATTGCGGCAACTCGTCAAGACTCGTGCGCCGCAGGAAAGCGCCCACGCGCGTCACGCGCGGATCGCCCCGCTTGGCTTGCTCGATGACCCCCGCCTTCGGCTGGTGCACACGCATAGAGCGGAACTTGTAGATCGTGAAAACACGGCCGTCTACGCCTTTGCGCCGCTGCTTGAAAAAAACCGGTCCTTCCGAGCTGAGCTTGACGGCAATCGCGATTGCGATCATGACGGGCGCAAGCGCGAGCAGCGCAGTTGCCGCGAACAAACGATCGAACAGCTCTTTCTTGATGAGTGCGCTCGGCGGAACGGGCGAAGCGATCAGATTGATCGTCGGGAGTCCCAACAAGTTCGTGACGCTGCCTTCGAAGAGCGACAGCGTGCGCACGTCGGGCATGAAACGGATATTGACGAGGTCGTTTCTGAACTCGTTGAAGAGCTTCATGATGGCCGATTCTTCGGTCAGGGGAAGCGCCAGCCAGAGTTCGTCGAGTTCGTGCTCGCGCACGAAGGCCGCGAACGCCGCATGATCTTCGAATACCGGAATTTCAGGGTGCGCGATCGGCGCGCCGCCCGGCTTCGTGTTGTATATGGCCGCGGCCCGAAAGCCCGTGGTGGGGGACGTCTCGATCTTGCGGATCAGCTCGTCGCAATGCGCGCCGCATCCGACGATCGCCACTTGATGCAAGTTCATCCCGGCCGTGCGCATGCGCGCGAGCACGGCATGCATCGAAATGCGCCCGGCGATCATGGCGCCGCCGGAAAGCAGCGTCCAGTATCCGAACCAAAGGCGCGAGACGAGGTTGACCATGTGCAGCGAAAACATGAGCGCCATGGCGCCCACCTGGACGAGTGCCCACGCGACGAAGATTTGCCGCACGAGCGCGCGTTTCGAGCGGCCGCGCCACGACTCGTATACGCCGAACGACGGGAAGACGAGCAGCGACAACGTGGCCGAAAAGGCGACGAACGCCCAATAGAGCCGGCCGTCGGCGACATCCTCGAATCGCAATTGCGATGCGATGAGCGCGCCTAGGGCAATCATGCCGACGTCGAACACACGCGCCCATAGATCTTGCAGTCCTCGCATTTGTTCACTCCCAATCGTTGTTCGTTCGTCCGCAACGCTCTGGCTATGCCGCGATCGGTAAATCGCACGCGTGAGGCGGCTCGCGCAGCGACGAGGTCATCGACGACGCGATAGGTAAGAAAACTGCATACGTTCCATCCTCGAAGCAGCAAGGCGCCTGGCGGGTGCGCGTATGCATCCGAGCGGATGCGCCGCGCTACTGACTCAGCGCATGCTTCCGATAAATGGTCGGCGAGACGCCGTACCGCTTGCGGAACAAGCGGCCCAGGCGGTCGCCGTTGCCCATTCCGCAGCGTCGCGCGATTTTGTCGACGGGCAGCTTGGTCCCGACGAGCATCGCGCAGATCGCTTCGAATCTGAGCTGCATCAGGTACTCGAGCGGCGTCACGCCGAATTCGCTCTTGAATCGTCGCAAATAATTGCGAACGCTCATCGCGGCGACGGCCGCGGCATCCGACACCGAAATGTCGCTGCCGAAGTTCTCCCGCATCCAGCGCGTCGACTCGTGAATCTTGTCGACGGTCGTGTTCAGGCTCGTCGTTTCGACGCGCGTTTTGACGACTTCTCCGACCGAAGGCGGAAGGCTGCTCGCGATGCGAAGCGACATGTCCTCGCCGTGATCGGAGGCGATTTGCGTCAGCGCCATCTGCGCCGCCTTCTGATTGAGCGCCCACGCCGGCATGGAACCCGAGCCGATCCAGAACACCGGCACGTTCGGCCGCGAGTGCGATCCGACGTCGACGCCGAACGCCGACGCATGGCGGCTCGCGCTAGCGTGTCCCGGCGCACTCGCGCCCGAAAGCCAGCGTGCGAGTTGCACGTCGAAGCCCGATGTCACACGCACGTCGTTACTAGCGACGTATAACGCGTGAAAGTCGCCCACCGAGTAGGCGTCCAGGCGCTGCGTCATCACGGCGATGGACGACGAGCTCGTGACCGGGCCGCCGAGCTTGGAAAGCAGCGAAACCCGATAGGGAGGCTGGCCGCTGGAGAAACGCATCAATGCGTTGGCCAATTGAAAGACTTCGCTGATGACTCCCGTGGTGAACAGGCAGTGACCGTCGAAGATGAGGATCCCGATATGGCGCGCGTCGGCGAGAGACGTCATTTCTCGTCGCATGACGTGCGGTGAAGTAAAGACAGTGGCGCGATCCACGAAGCATTCCTCCGCATGGTGAACACAATGAGTGTTGCGGTGCATCATCACAATCATCATGATGCCATGTCGATTTTTGTAGAAAAAGCTGGCCGAAATCTCCGTGTATTTGGCGCGACACGGCGTCTCTTCGAAACTTATTCGCTGAAGTATTTTTTATATTTTTGTTATAAAAATTTACAAACGGACATTTTTTTCGTGCACCCCTTTGTCGGTGCTGGGGCCAGGGCTGGCGGCCTTGATCCGACGGGGTCGGTAAAAAATATCGCTTATTAATCGGAAATATCGCCGATCGGCATAATTGCATCGGGTTGCCATTTACCGATGTTAAGCGTTCGGTCGTTCGTAATGTTTGTCGTGTTTCAACGAAATCGGCCAACACCTCGGGTTTTTGCGACCTTCGGGATTTCGCTTTCGGTTGTGTCGCTATGCTTCACAGCAACATGAACCGAAGCGGCCGGTGGCGGACTCGTTTGTCCGCTTCTTGCCGCCCTTCATGGTTTCGGACCCATTAGGAGAACAAGCTGATGAGTACTCCTGTTGAAACGAGGGAGCGACCGCGATCGGTCGGAGTCGCGACGCAGTTGCGTGCGCCGCATACACTGGCGCCGCAGTCGGCGCTGCGCACGCGGGCCGTCGTGCTCGCGGGCGGCTCGGGTACGCGGCTATGGCCGCTCTCGCGCAAGCATTTCCCCAAACAGCTCGTCGATGTGCTGGGGGCTGGTTCCCTGCTGCAGATGACGGTCCGGCGGCTGCAGCGCCTTGCCGATGTCGAGCTTCAGATCGACGAATCGCCGATCATCGTTTGCGGATCGGAGCATCGTGCGATCAGTGCGCAGCAGCTCGAGCAACTCGGCATCGACGCCCGGTTCATCATCGAGCCGAGCGGACGCAATACGGCGCCGGCGCTTTCGCTGGCGGCGATGCATGCGCTGCAGGAGAGCGGCGACGCCGTGCTCGTCGTGATGCCGGCCGATCATATGATCGGCGACGTGGCGGCCTTTCAACGCGCGGTGGCGGCCGCTACGCGTCACGCTGAGCGCGGGGCGATCGTCACGCTCGGGATTCGCCCGACGCGCGCAGAAACCGGCTACGGCTATATCGAGCCCGGCGACGACCTCGACGGCGCGGCACGCAAGATTTCGCGCTTCGTGGAAAAACCGCCGCTCGAAGTCGCGCGCTCGTACCTCGCATCGGGCAAATACTTCTGGAACAGCGGCATCTTCGTGCTGCGTGCGAGCGTTTGGCTTTCGACCTTGCAGCAGATGCAACCCGATACCTACGCGGCCTGCGCCGCCGCGTACGAAGCCGGTCAGGATAGCGCATCGGGCTTCAAGCCGCACGAGCAGATGTTCGCAGACGTGCCGTCCGACTCGATCGATTACGCCGTGATGGAAAACCTCGCGCGCGGCGGCGATGTCGAAGGCGTCGTCGTGCCGCTCGATGCCGCATGGTCGGATCTGGGCTCGTGGGATTCGGTCTGGGATGCGCTCGGTAAGGATGCGAACGGCAACGTCGCTTCGGGCCGGGTGCTGATGGAAGATGCGAGCACATGCTATGTGCGCGCGGAGAGCAGGCTCGTGACGTGCGTTGGTGTTTCGGATCTCGTCGTGGTCGAAACGGCCGACGCCGTGCTCGTCGTCGATCGCTCGCGCGTGCAGGACGTCAAGCGTATCGTCGGCCGCATCGCCGATCAGCAGGGCCCCGAAGTCGACGCACATCGCAAGGTGCAGCGTCCTTGGGGATGCTACGACTCGATCGACAAGGGCGAGCGCTTCCAGGTGAAGCACATCGTGGTGGACGCCGGCGCGCAGTTGTCGCTGCAGCTTCACCATCATCGCGCCGAGCATTGGATCGTCGTTCGCGGGACGGCACTCGTCACGCGCGGCGAAGAGCAGTTCCTGCTCGGGGAAAACCAATCGACGTACATTCCGCTGGGCGTGAAGCACCGGCTCGAAAACCCGGGGAAGGTGCCGCTCGAACTCATCGAAGTTCAGTCGGGCGCCTACCTCGGCGAGGACGACATCGTCCGCTTCGAGGATGTGTACGGACGCGCGAGCTGAAGGAAGCGGCCGCAAGCGATGTCTTGCAAGCGGCCGCACGCGCGTTTGCCGGCGGACCATAGGTGGCAACCGTTTTTGAACTCGATCCATGAACGTTTATGACGCTGCGCTGGAACATGTCCGCAATTCGATCGGGACAGCGGAGGTGTTGGGACTGAAGTCCTGCGCCATCCTCGTTTCCGATCTGAAGCTGCTGCTCGAAATGCTGGAAGACGCCATGCGCGAGCAGCAGAGTCGCACGCAACAAAAAGCTCAATGAAGACGGACGCGATCCACACAACGCTACATTTTCGAGGACCACGCCAGTGAACGACTTGGCTCTCAACTCTCTATACGTGCAGACAGGCGGCGAACGTAGCCAACTGTCGGGGCGCGACATGTTAAGGCTGCTGCGCGACCACATCTTCGAGGTGCTGGGCGTAGCCTTGTGCGTGACCGCGCTTGCGCTCGCGTACGTCTTCCTCGCCACGCCGATCTACGAGGCGGACGTGCTCGTCCGCGTGGATCCGCCGGAGCCCAATGCGCTCGGCATTTCCGCGCAGGGTCCGCAGTACGCGCCGCCCGCACCGTCGCCCTCGACGGAAATGGCCGTGATGCAGAGCCGATCGGTCCTCGAACCGATCATCAACCGCTTCCGGTTCGACGTCACGATCAAGCCCAAGACGTTGCCGATCATCGGCAACCTCGTGCAAAAGTTCGCGACGCCGGGACAACCTGCGGGCGCGTGGTTCGGCATGCGTTCGTACGCATGGGGCGGCGAGAAGATGCATATCAGCCAGCTCGACGTACCGCCGACGCTCGAAGAGCGCAAACTGAAGCTGACCGCGCTGGAGGGCGGCCGTTACGAGTTGACGGGCCCGAGCGGCGAATCGATCTTGACCGGCAAAGTGGGGCAGGTCGCACACGCGAGCAACGGCGTGACGATGCTCGTCACCGAATTGGCGGCGCGGCCCGGCACCGAGTTCGAGGTCAAGCATTGGGCCATGCTCGATGCCATCAAGCGCTTCACCAACGATCTGAAGGTGAGCGACAAGGTCAAGGATACTGGCCTCGTCGAGATCACCTATTCGGACGCGCACCCCGACAAGGCCGCGGAAGTGGCCAACGCGATTTCGCAGCAATACATGACGACGGCCGTGGCCGCCAAGCAGCAAAACGACACCGCTACGCTCGCCTTCATCAAGAAGGAGCTGCCGCGCTTGCACGACGAGCTCCAAAAAGCCGAGCAAGCGCTGTCGAGCTATCAGACGACGGCGCAATCGATGCAGCCGACGAGCGAAGCGCAAGCCTACTTGCAGGGCGGCATCGACTTCGATCGGCGCATTGCGGACCTGCAGATTCAGCGTACGCAGTTGCTCGAGCGCTATACGCCGGATAGCCGCTGGGTGCGCAACATCGACGAGCAGTTGCGCCAATTGCAAGCGCAAAAGGGCGAATTCACCACGCGCTTCGCGGCCATGCCGGCCTCGGAGAGAAAGAACGTCGATTTGACCCGCGATGCGAAGGTGGCCGAACAGGTGTACCTCGGCATGATGCAAAAGGCCGAAGAGCTGTCCGTGCGCCGCGCGAGCACGACAGGCGGCGCGCACATCGTCGACCAGGCCGTCGTGCCGTTCCGTCCGGTCAAGCCCGAACCGCTCTTGATTTTGCCGGGCGGCGCTTTCCTGGGGCTGCTGCTCGGCGTGGGCTCGGTGTTCGTGCGCCGTCACGTGATGATGGGCGTGACCGATCCGCTGTTCGTCGAAGCGCGACTCGGCGTGCCGTTGATGGGCGAGGTGCTGTATAGCCAGCAACAAGCGCGTCTGAACGAGGAAATCGGTGCGTTGCAGCGCCGCTCGCTCTCGTCGCGAAGTGCGGCTCCCGGCCTGCCGGCGCGCGTGCAGAGCGCTGTGCCGCAGGACGGCCGCGTGGCGGCCACGGGCACCGGCGTGTCGAAGGTGCTGGCCGACCGCTATCCCGACGATCCGACGATCGAAGCGCTGCGCAGCGTTCGTACCGCGCTGTCGCTCGATCTGACGCATGCGCCCAACAACATCGTCATGATGGCGGGCCCGACGCCCGCCGCGGGCAAGAGCTTCGTCGCGGCCAATATGGCGGTGCTGCACGCCGAGGTCGGTGCGCGCGTTCTGTTGATCGATGCCGATATGCGCGCGGGCCACCTTGCGTACTTCTTCGGCCAGCCCAACCGCGGCGGTTTGTCGGAAGTGCTCAAGGGCGCCATGCAGCCGCACGAGGCGCTGCGTCGCACGAGTGTGGAAGGGCTCACGCTGCTCTCGTGCGGCAGCCGCATCACGAATCCGGCGGCGCTGTTGATGCGCCACAACTTCCGTGAGTTGCTGCAACGGTTCTCGCACGAGTATGACCTCGTCATCGTCGATACGCCGCCGTTCCTCGTCGTGACCGACGCCGCGATCATCGCGGGCGATGCCGGCGCAACGGTGCTCGTCCTGCGCTCGGGCATGCAGAGCGAAGAAGAGATCGCCGAGACGGTGCGCAAGCTCGAGCGATCCGAAGCGCGCGTCACCGGCGCCGTATTCAATGCGATCCCGCTCTCCCGTAGCCATCGCTATTACGGCTATTACGGTTCCGGCGACGATACGGAGCCGATGTTCGACGCGACGGCATGACGACGCGGGCCGCGTGCGTGCGCGGCCTCATCGATTCGTTTATTCGGGAGAACTATGCACCTCGTAGTCAATGGTAAGTTCACGGCGCAGCGCCTGACCGGTGTCCAGCGCGTGGCTTACGAACTGATGCGGGCCGTCCGGACAACCCACGCAGCGGCGGACGAGATCGAAATAGCCGTACCGGGCAATGCGATCGAATCGGCTTCGCCGATCGAGCGAAAACGGCAAGTGCCGTGGCTCAAGGGCGATTTGTGGGAGCAGATCGCCTTGCCGCTCGCCACCCGCGGCGAGCTTCTGCTCAGCCTGTGCAACAGCGGCCCCGTCTTCAAGCGACGCCATGTCGTGATGGTTCACGACATGGCCGTCTACGACACGCCCCATACCTTTTCCTGGACGTTCCGCACGTGGTATCGCATCAAGTTCGCGATGCTGGTACGCCGTGCGCCGATCTTGCTGACGGTATCGGCGTTCTCGAAATCTCGCATCTGCGCATTGCTGGGCGTCGAGGAGTCGCGTGTTCGCGTGGTCCGGCCCGGCGCAGATCATTTCGCGCGAATCGAGCCGGACCGGTCGATCGTCGAGCGGTTGTCGCTGACGAACGCGAGGTATTGCGTCATCGTCGGCAGCCTGGATCCACGTAAGAACTTGCAGCGCGTGCTCGAGGCGGTCGGGAAATTGAGCCACCTGCGCGACGCGAAATTCGTCGTCGTAGGCGGCGCCAACGCGCGCGTGTTCGCACAAGGCGGTGCGCCGCAAGGCGATGGGACCGTGGGCGGGGAGAACCCGCAAATCGTGCGCGCCGGCTATGTATCCGATGCGGAACTGAAGGCGCTATACGAGCATGCAGCTTGCCTCGCATTTCCTTCGTTGTACGAAGGATTCGGGCTGCCTCCGGTCGAGGCCATGTGCTGCGGCTGTCCCACGATCGTGTCGACGCATCCCGCCGTGGCCGAAGCCTGCGGCGATGCCGCGATGTACTGCGATGCCTATTCGCCCGATGACATTGCGCAAAAGATCGAGCGAATGCTGACCGACGATGCGCTGCAAGCGCAGTACAAGGAAAAGGGCCTGCGGCGCGTCGAGGAGCACGGTTGGGACCGATCGGCGCAGGAGTTGATGAAGGTACTGAGGGGAGAGACGTATGAAACCGAACCGGCGATCGCCGTTCGCTCGACTGCGTAGCACCTTGGACAATAAGAGGTTCGGCGCATGACCGATCGTTTCGAATTCTCGCGGCGCAGGCGCGCCGTGCTGGCCGCCATCGCCGCGGCGGGCGCGACGTCGACCGTCGGCGCACCGGCCGCGCAAGCGGCCAAGGCGGCGCGCAAAGCGGCTGCGTCGCGCAGCGAAGGCGGCGGGGAGCGCCGCATATCGCAGTTGATCGGCGCCAACGGTTGGCCCGTGACGCCGGCGAACATTGCGATGTGGAAGCAGATGGGCATTACCTGGGGCCGCGATTCGGTCGGTCCTGGACAGCGCAATTCGCCGGACGATCCGCTCAGAGTCGATAAGACGGGCGCGGCGTTCGATCACGATTTGGCGCCGGCCATTTTGGCGAACAACCAAAACGGTATTCACTCGTTGCTGCTGCTCGGCTATACGCCCAAGTGGAACGCGACCGTTCCGGGCGACGGCCGTTCCGCGCCGAAGGACGACACCGTCTGGCAACGCTATGTGGAAGCCGTCGTGCGGACCTACGTCGCGCCGCCGTACAACGTCAGGCATTTCCAAATATGGAACGAAGCCGCGGGCCGCTTGACCGGCGGGTCGCCGCAGGCGACGTTTTGGCATGGCCAGAACTATAGCGCGCATCGAGAGCAAGCCAGGCCGTACGATCGCGCCATGCAAGACTATGTGGAGCTCGTGCACGTGCCCGCCGCGCGTATCGTGCGCAAGTACGGCGGCTATGTGGTTTATGGCGGCTGGCCAGACCAGGGCGGCATCGATACCTTCATGAGATGGCTCGAATATCGCAGCCCTGTCGTCAATGCGCGGATGATCGACTGGGTCGATTACCTCGACACGCACTATCTCGGCGTCGATGCGTTGACGCCGCTTTACGAGCGCTACGTTGCAAGCGGCGCCGCGCGCGGCATTTGGCAGACGGAGATCGGCGACCGCTACATGCAGGATCCGCATTATTTGCCGATGTATTTTTTCAAGTTCGCCGCCTGGGCGCTTGCTCACGGATGGGACGATCCGAACAAGTACGTCTCGATGGTTTATCACTGGGACGGCGTGGAGCCGTATCGCTTGACCCATCGAGGCAACCCGCGCACGTACAACGTATCGGGCAAGTCTCTCGTCGTGCTCAACGACACGGCGGGCGGCGCGCTGCAGCGTTTCGGCGGACATTTGGCTTTCGGCCCGAACGCATCGGGGCTCGCGCTGCAGTCGGGTTCGGATCTGGTGCTACAAGTTCGCGCGAGCCCGGGGCCGCGCACCGTGACCGTGAGCGGTTTCTCAGGTGCGCAGGCGCAGCGCCTCGGCGTGGCGATGATCGACGCATTGACGGGCGAACCCGCCGATGCGGGCGCGATTTCCGCTAGCGTGGGTGCAGAAGGATTGTCGATCGGCTTTCGCGTTCCCGAAGCGGTCAATGGAGGAGGGCGCGGCGCGCCTATGCATCTGGCTTATCTCGTCGTCACGCAACGCACGTGAGGATCGGCGAGCTGGGCACGCGCGATGCGGGCAGTACGCGCCGGCAATTTAGGAGGATCGACGTGAACGAAGTCGAAGTGCGACAACGCCCCGGCGTGATCGCGGCGCGGCAGGCCGCGATGAGGCCCGAGGCGAGAAGCGAGCGCGGTTCGGCGCCTTCCGGCCGTGCCGACTCGAGCGCGAGCGTCGCCGCGCACGATGTGCCGGACGCGGAGCAAACGACGCTGCACCGCGCGATGAAGGCGATATGGCATGGCGCGAAGCGCCTGTTGCCCGATCGTGCTTTCATGATGATTCAACACCGCCGGCTGATCGGGCGCTGGCCGAATATGCGCAACCCTCGCGCATTCAACGAATCGGTTCTGCTGCGATGTCTGAATCCGGATCTGCGATGGGTACAACTCACCGACAAGCTGGCGGTGCGCGATTACGTCCGCGAAAAAGTGGGCGAGGCGCATTTGATTCCGATTCATGCTGCGCCCGAGAAATTCACGCGCGAGGTGTTCGATGCACTGCCTTCCGAGTTCGTGATGAAGGCGAATCACGGTTGCGGTTTCGTCAAGGTCGTGCGCGATAAATCGAAGACTACGTTCGAGGGATTGAGCCGCCTGGCCGACGAATGGCTGTCGATCGATTTTTCGAAGTCGTCGCGGGAAAGGCACTACCGGTACATCAAGCCTCGGATTTACTTCGAAAAGCTACTGATCGACGAGGCAACGGGAAAAATACCGTCGGACATCAAGCTGCACATTTTCGGCGGCCGGCCGGAAGGACCTCGCATCCACACGATGGTCGTCACGGATCGCTTCGGCGACGTGCGGGGCGATCTTTACGACGAAAACTGGCGCAAGATGGACGTCCAGTTCGGGCTCTACCATCCGAGCGATGCGCCCATGCCCCGCCCGGAGAACTGGGCCGAGATCGAGCGCGTAGGCCTGCGGTTGGCCGAAGACTTCGGTTACGTACGCGTCGATTTGTATACGACGGGCAAGCAGATCTATTTCGGCGAGCTGACGTTTACGCCGGGTGCCGGCACATTGCGTTTTACGCCGGAGAGTCACGACTACGAATGGGGGCGCATGCTGAAAGAATCGATGGAAGGCTTTGAACGGATGCGCAGTTCGGGCTGTCTTTGAGCGCGTCGCGACCGCACGGCGTCGGCGGCCTATCGAGGAAATCCGCCAATTCTTCGTACTTTCAAGACTGCACGAAAAACGGCTCGAAATTGACTGGTTAATCTCGGCGTGGCATGTCGCGAGATCTTGCCGGTAATAAAAACTGATTGCGTTGCAAAGCAAGCGATTAATTAATCAACGTAATGGAGGCATACGATGCCACTCTTCGTGTATTTCGTCGCGGCGGTGTTCGGGGTCGGGGCGTTGACCGCTTCGCTGTCGAGCGGATCGGTGACGCCCGCGCATTTCATGTGCGTGGCGCATTGAGGTAGGCGAGCAGCGAGTCGGCCGCGGCGCACAGCGCGTGCGCCACGGCCGATGACGACGATTACTGTTGCGACAGCTGCCAGTTCAGCACCGGATGCGTCGCCCCAGCAGGCATCGACCATGCGCCGCCGGGCCCGAAGTTCCACGAGGCGAAGCTTGCCGGGTTACTCATCTGCGCGGTGGTCAAGCCGTTCTCCGACGGCACGCCGTTTCCGCCATTCGTTTGGCCCGTCGTCTCCACGTTCCAATACACCGATTTGATCGTGCCGGTGTTGATGTAGGCGACGCCGGCCGGCGACCACATGTTCACCTGCCCCACGTCGAACGATTCGTCGATGGTGCCTTCGTTGGAGTAGACGAGGCCGCCGCCGCCCATGCCGCCTTGCACTTTGCCCGTCGAATACGACTGCGAAATAAGCCCTGTGTTGTCGCCGACGAGGCCGCCCGGCGCAACGTGCAGCGGACCGGTCACGTCGCCGGTCGCGTACGATTGAACGATGCTGCCCGTGTTCTTGCCTACGAGGCCGCCCGCCAGTCCTTGCGTATCGGAACTCGCGCTGCTCCAGGATCGAGTGATCATGCCGTCGTTCTGACCGACGAGGCCGCCCGTCGTCGTCGAATCTTCGTTGGTCGCGTAGAGCGAGCCGGTGCTGTAGCTGTTCGTGACGAGGCCCTTGTTGTCGCCGACGAGGATGCCCGCAGGCGCGTCGTCATACCCCACGTTACTGTTGGTTACGCCGACGTTGCGCACGACGCCCGTTTGGCCCACGACGCCGAACAGGCCCGTCGGCTGCCAGAACGCTTGTTGCTGAGGAGAAATCGCATCGATCGTATGACCCATGCCGTCGAATTGACCCGTGAACGCGGTGGTCGTATCGCCGAGCGGCGTGAAGGCCGCGCCCGATGCTTCGATGTTTTTGCCCAGCGCATAGGCGCCGGCCAAATCGAGCGAAACGTTCTGCAAATCGGCGACGGAATCGACTAGCTTGTAGGCGGTGAGTTGCGACGACAATCCGCTGTAGGGCGTTGCTACCCAGCCCGCGTTGGCGAGCATGGTGCCGGCCGCATAGGTGCCGTTCATGTCGTACAGTGCGCCGACCGTGCCCATGCTTTCCGACCAGTCGACGGCGCCCCGGTTGAGCACGCTGCCGCCGTTATCCGCGCCGGAGACATCGGCGCGAAGCGTCAGGTTGCCGTTGCCTCGATTCTTGATGGTCTTGCCCGAATCGACGATGACGTTGCGATATGCGCCGAGCGTCAACGACGCCGATCCCTGCCAATCGAGGTTCGAGCCGATTTCGATGTCGCCTGCGTCGCCCGACGCGCCCGTCGTCGCCATGTTCACGGAAGTACCCGCGTTCAAGCTGCGCGAGATCACGGCGGCCGCTTCGGAATCGACCGTGAACGAAGGTGTCGATAGATTCCATTGCGAGGCCGTGACGGTGGGCGAATTGCATTCGCACAGCGATAGCGCGTTCGCCGTCGAATCGACGATGCCGCCTTTGCCGTCGGGGTTGGCCGCGGCAACCGCGCCGCCGATGACGACGTTGCCGCGATCGGCCACGAGCCAGACGTGACCGTCGCGATTCGCCGTACCGGTCGCGCGGATCGCGCTATGCGTGGCCGCAAGCGCGAAGACGTTGCCGTCGGCGGCCTGCAGATTGACCTGCGCGGCGGAAATCGATCCAGTGTCGAACACCGTGCCGCCGCTGCCGGTCTGCACGAACACTTGCTTGCCCGTTGCGGAGTCTTGTAGAAGGATTTCCCGGCCTACGGCGAGTTCCGCCGTGCCGTTGCGCGCACTGATCGACCCCATGTTTTCCGCTTCATTGCGCGCGATGAGAATGACGTCGCCGCCAGTCGAACCGACCTTGCCGAAATTGACGACGCGGGCACCGGAATTGCCTGTGAAGGTGAGGGCGCCGCCTTGCATGAACGCCGCATTCGTCGTGTCGAGCGTCGAGGCAAGGAATCGGCCGCCTGTCGAGACGACGCCGCTCGAGCCGATGACGATGCCTTGCGGATTGATGAGGTAGACGCTGCCCGTGCCCGTGAGCGTGCCGTACAAGTTCGATGCGCCTGCGCCGGTCACGCGGTTCAGGGTCGCGCCCGCGCCGTTGTTGAAGACGACGTGATTGCCGCTGCCGATCGAGAAACTTGTCCAATCGACGACGCCGCGGCTCGACGTTTGGTTGATCGTAACGGTGCTGCCGACGGTTGCGATGGAACCCGCGCCGGCGACGAAATTGCCGCCGGTGGGCAGGGCTCCGGCGTATGCAGCGGAGACAAACAGGGAGGCAGTGGAAAGAAAAATGGAAAAGGCGATGGGCTTGAGTGTAAAGCGGGTGCGGCTCAACGCGAGCGGCTCGCCCGAGCGGACGATAATCATCGTGTCGTTCATCGATAACCCCGTGGGTGGATAGGCCGCGCTATTTTCGCTGCTCCCGTTTTGTGCAATCGAGCGGGAACTGTCAACCTTATCGGTCAAGACCTCGGGACTTTCAGCCCGCTTCGTACCGCACCTTTTTTTGTCGATTATTCTGCAGTGCAACACAAGAGGGGCTGCGAATATCCGCTTGGCAAGGATACGAGCGCGGCGACGCGGAGACTGCCGACGAATAATGATCCTTTAGTCATCGATTGCCAAGAGGAGTCGCTTGAGTATGAAGTCAGTCACGATTGCGATCTGCAATTACAACTACGAGCGGTATCTCGGCGATGCCATCGATTCGGCGCTGGGTCAGGACTACCCTGCGACCCAGGTGCTCGTCGTCGACGACGGGTCGACCGACCGATCGCGCTCGATCATCGAGGGCTACGGCTCGCGCGTGCGCGCCGTGTTCAAACCGAACGGCGGTCAAGTGTCGGCCTACAACCGCGCGTTGGAAGAGACCGACACCGAATACGTGATCTTGCTGGACGCCGACGATTTGCTGTACCCCACCGCGGTCACCGAAGTGATGCGCCGTTTTTCGGCCGGCGACTACGCCAAGGTTCAGTTCCGGCTCGACGTGATCTCGCAGGAAGGCGTCGGCATGGGCGTGACCGTGCCGCACTCGGATGCCCCGGCGGACTGTGGCAGCCTGCTCCGGGCCGGCTGGCTCTATCCCTCGCCTCCCGCATCCGGTAACGCCTACAAAAAGAGCGCGCTGTGCAAAATATTTCCGATGCCGGAAACGACGGAAGGCCGCTACGGCGCAGATTTTTTTGCGATTTATGGCGTGGCTCTCGTCGGTCAAGTCGCCTCCATTTCGCATCCCCTCGGCGCATATCGAGTACATAATTCCGCACCGCAGGACGTGTCGTTCGCTAATTCGGAAAAAAATAGCAAAGCACCGAAGGCCTATACGGCCCGTTGGAACATATTGCGGCATGTGGCCCAAAGACGGCTCAATGTGGAATTGCCGCCGTCGTTTCACGACTTCTCGCATGAGAAGGCAATTTTTTGCAGCGAGGTCTACGGTGCGCCGTTGGCCGACCGTTGGCGCTGGTTCGCCTTCGAATCGCGCGACTATCTGCATTCGATCGTAGCGAACCCGTTTTGGGGGCCGGTGAAAAAAGCGGGCACGCTTGCGCTCTCTTGCATGTGTCTCGTGCCCTACGCGCCGCTGTCGAACTACGTGGTGCGCTTCATCTCCAACCCGCTTGCACGCAGAGGCACCGCCGCGCCTTGAGGCCGGAACGGATTCGACCTTTCGCGTACTCGTCGCTTGAAGGGCGGCGGCCTATGAAATTTTGCTATGGACAAGAAAGAGAACACGCGCGTACTCGTTTTCGTGTACGGCGGCTACATCATGAGGTACTTGTACCTCTTGGTGGTCATCCCGTTCTATGGGCGTGTGCTCGGCGTGACCGAGTACGGCCGCGTGCTCGCGGCCATGTCGTTGATGAACGTCATTTGGATGCTCGTAAGCTACGGCTTCACGTTCGTCGGCATGCGCGACGTATCGCGAGCCCGTGAGAAACGCGAGTACAACGACATCTTCTCGCTGCACCTGAGCGCGCGCTTGATGATGGGCACCGTCGGCGGAATCGTCGGACTGACGGCGACGTTCTGCTCGCCCGTGCTATCGCAGCGCCCGCTCATCGGCATTCTGGCGATGCTGCTCGGCATCCTGAACGGATGGAATCTCGGCTGGCTGTTCCAAGGGCGGCATCAATTCCGTACGCCGATCATCCTCGAAGTGGTCGGCTTCGCGCTGAGCCTCGTGCTGGTCCTGTCGCTCGTTCGAGGCCCCGCCGATTCGACATGGGTGCTCGCGAGCTTGCTGGGCGCATGCGTTTGTTCGACCTCGATTGCGTACTGGCTGACGTTGAAGGACATCGGGCGGCCCGTGCTGAACTGGCGCGGTGTGCCGGGCCTCATGCGCGATTCGACGATGTTGTTCCTGTACTCGACGGGATCGGTCGTGCTGACTTCCGCGTCCACGTACTTGCTGACGCTGCTGTCGACGCCGACCCAGGTGGGCTACTACGGCGCCGCCGAGCGCTTCGCGACGATCGGCTTGAGTCTCATGGGGCCCGCGGCGCAAGTGTTCATTCCGACGATTTCACGGCAGATCGCGCAAAACGATCATCTAGGCGCGCGATCCACCACGCGGCGCGGTGCGGCGTTGTTGCTCAGTTACGGCTTTCTCGCGTTAGGCGGCGCGCTCGTCTTGTCGCCGCTGTTGTTGCCGCTTATTCTCGGCGCCGCTTTCACGCCCAGTGCTCACGTGTTGCAACGCTTCGCATTCATGTTCCCGTTCTCCGCGTTCAACCAGTTCGTCGGGTTCTACGTATTTCTGCCGCGCAAGAAGGATCGCCTGATGGCCGTGGCCGGGCTGATGTCGGCGGCGGCCAATTTGACGTCGGCCCTCTTGCTTGCACCGCATTTCGGGGCTATCGGCATGGCGACGGCGCGGGTGATCGGCGAGGGCGCGCTGTCGATGACCTTGTTGATCTTCGCGTGGCGTACCGGATTGCTGGGCGCGATCTTCGGGCGCGCGTCGCCCACCGAAGTCAATCGTTCCGAGCCGCCGCAACAGGCGCCCAACCGAGCCGCCACGACAGTCGACGCGTCGCCTGCACCAGTCGCTGCGCAGGCGTCCCGGCCGTCGCCTGCTCGAAGCTACCCGTCGGTCCGATAAGGGCGACGACGAGGCGAACGGCACCCGTATGATCGAAAACGGGCGCCGCGAGCGCATCGATACCGGGAATCGGCGAGCCGAGCGCCGAATCGATTCCCTCGCGGCGGATGCGTTCGAGCACCGATTCGTCGGCGCTGCCGAGCACGCGTTCCTGCATCTTTTCCTTTCTTTTCGCCTGTGCGGGCGTGCCCGGCGGTGAGCCGGCAAGCCGCAGCGCTTCGAGCGCCAGCATGTCGCGCAGCGCCTCCTCGCCGAGATGAGCGGCGAAGACGCGGCCGATCGCCGTATGCGCCATCGATACGACGGTGCCGACGCGCAGGCTGATGTGAACCGGCTGCGCGGATTCCTCGAGACGAACGACCGTCGGCCCGAGCGGGCCCAGCACGGCGGCGGCGACAGTCAGACCAGTGTCCGCGGCCAGGCGCGCGAGCTCGCGATCGGCATCGCGCTCGGGCGCTTGCCGCTGCAGCGCCGCCAACCCTAGCTGCAAGCCGAGCGGCCCCGTATCGAACGCACCGGTCTCGTCGCGCGAAAGAACGCCCGCAGCGATGAGGCTCATCAGATGAGGATATGCCTTGGCGGCAGGCATACCGGCGGCGGCCGCCAAGTCCCGCAGAATCAAAGGACGTCCCGCGCGGACCAGCGCGTTGAGCAGCTCGCCCGTCGTGTCGAGCGTTCTGATGCCGCGCTGTCCTGTCTCCTCGGTGCCCGGTTCGATGTCCCAGTGACGCTCGCGCGGCATCCGGCTCTCGCACGCGGCGCCGTTCGCCAACGCGTGGGCGATCTGCTCTGCCGACGCGCATAGCGCGCGGGCAACCGGCCCGTTCCATTGCACATCGATCGCGCTCGACGGGCCGATCGCCGTCAGCGTCAACTGCAAAACCCCGGCTGCATCGAGGACCGGCACGCTCATGCTGCTGACCGAGGGCGTCGGCGCATCGACGCCGCGTTCGATCCTTCGCGCACGAATTTGCGCGAGCGTGCGCTCGAGCGCTTCCTCCTGCCGCGGCTTTCGATCGTCGCCCGGTTGCATCGCATCGCGTTGCGCTCGGTCCAGAAACGCAGAGAACACTCGGCCAGTCGATGTGGCGGTGAGCGACATCACCGAGCCGACATGAAGATTGACGTGAAGCGGCGCGCCCGCGTTTTCGTAGTGCACGATCGTCGGCCCGTGCGGCCCCGCCGTGCAGACGGCGACGCAGCACCCCAAACGCCTCGCGAGCCGCGCCACTTCGTCGACCGCGGCGCGATAAGCCGGCCGATGTTCGAGCTGTTGCAGCGCGAGGCGCAGCGACAGCGGGCCCGGCTCGTAATCGCCGAGCGCGGCGTCGCGTTTGACTAGCCCGAGGCGGACCAAACTGACGAGGTACGTATGGACTTGCGCGGACGCGATGCCGGTCGAGGCCGCCAGTTCGCCCAAGCCGGCACAGCCGCGGCGCGCGAGCACGTCCAGCAGTTTGCCGGTCACGTCGACGCTTTGCACGCCGCGCGATGCCTTATCTTGAACGGCGGAAACGGAACGCGTGGTCAAGCCTGCCTCGCGAGAATGGAAAAGCTCGATCTTACCCCACGGAATCGCTATTGATGCCGTCGAAATTAACGTATAGCAAATGCATTTGCTGTTGACAAACGACAAACGAGAAGCCTACTATGGTCTCGACCCGGTGTCCGACCGGGGCCGATAAGTCAGCAGGCGGAAAAAAGACGGAGCGAGACGCCATCGCCGCCGCGCGGCCGACGAGCCGCGCGCGCATCGTGCCGTTCTCGTGCCCGCGTCGTACGGCGCGCTCATTCTCAGCGAGACAAACATGGCAAAAGCATTTGCGTCACAGGCCGATCTGGAGCAAAAGAAAATCACGTTCACGCAGCTTTCCGAGAACGCGTACGCCTATACGGCGGAAGGCGATCCCAATTCGGGCGTGGTGATAGGCGACGACAGCGTGCTGATCGTCGATACGACGGCTACGCCGGCGATGGCCCGCGATTTGATCGCGAAGATCCGTACCGTGACCGACAAGCCGATCAAGCATGTGGTGCTGTCGCATTACCATGCCGTGCGCGTGCTGGGCGCATCCGCCTACTTCGGCGAAGGCGCCCAGCACATCATTGCGAGCCGCGGCACGTACGAGATGATCGTCGAGCGCGGCGAAGCCGACATGAAGTCGGAGATCGAACGCTTCCCGCGCCTGTTCGCCGGCGTCGAGACGGTGCCGGGACTGACCTGGCCTACGCTGGTGTTCGAGCGCGAAATCACGCTCTACCTCGGCAAGCTCGAGGTCAAGATCATGCACTTGGGTGCGGGGCATACGAAGGGCGACACGATCGTGTGGCTGCCTTCGCAGAAAGTGCTGTTTTCGGGCGATCTGGTCGAATACGAAGCCGCCTGCTATTGCGGCGACGCACAGCTCGCGGCGTGGCCGTCGACGCTCGATGCGCTCGACGCGTTGGGCGCCGATAAGCTCCTGCCGGGACGAGGTCCCGCATTGACCGACGCCGCGCAGGTCAAAGCGGGGATCGGCTATACGCGCGATTTCGTCACGACGCTGCTCGAGCGCGGGCGCGAAGCGGTGGCGCGCGGCCTCGACCTGAAGGGCGCAATGGCGCTGACACGCGAAGCGATGGACCCGAAATTCGGCGGCGTTTTCATCTACGAACACTGTTTGCCGTTCGATGTGACGCGCGCCTACGACGAAGCCAGCGGTATCGTTCATCCGCGTATTTGGACGGCGCAGCGCGATCAGGAAATGTGGGCGGCCTTGCAGGACTAAAGGAACGAGGGGAAGAGGATGACGACCGATTACCAGACGCTGCGCTTCGCGTATCGACGTCCTGAGGAGCAGGAGCGCGGCGTGCAGGGAAAACTGTTTCCGGTGGTTGTCGTCGGCGCCGGGCCGGTTGGACTCGCGACCGCGATCGATCTCGCGCAGCGAGGCGTGAGCGTCGTGCTAGTCGACGACGACGACTGCTTATCGACGGGCTCGCGCGCGATCTGCTTTTCCAAACGGTCGCTCGACATTTTCGATCGCCTCGGTTGCGGCGATGCGATGGTCGAAAAGGGTGTCCGCTGGCACGTCGGCAAGGTGTTTTTTCAAAACGATCTCGTCTATTCGTTCGACCTGCTGCCCGAAAGCGGGCACCGGCGCCCCGCGTTCGTCAATCTCCAGCAGTACTACGTAGAAGGCTATTTGATCGACCGCGCGCAGCAGTTGACGAACTTGGAGATCCGGTGGAAAAACAAGGTGGTCGGCGTGGCGCAGACGCCAGCGAGCGCGGATAGCGATACGGCGCCGGTGACGCTGACGATCGAAACGCCCGACGGCGAGTATCGCTTGTTCGCCCGTTACGTCGTCGCGGCCGACGGCTCGCGCAGCGCGATGCGTCGTCTCCTCGGACTGGAAAGCAAGGGGCGCACCTTCAAGGATCGCTTCCTGATCGCGGACATCAAGATGGAAGCGGATTTTCCGTCCGAGCGCTGGTTCTGGTTCGATCCGCCATTCCATCCCAATCAATCGGTCCTGTTGCACCGTCAGCCCGATAACGTATGGCGCATCGATTTCCAACTGGGCTGGGACGCCGATCCCGTGCTCGAGAAAACGCCCGAGCGCGTGATGCCTCGAGTGCGTGCGTTGCTGGGCCCGGACGTCAATTTCGAAATCGAATGGGTCAGCGTGTATACGTTCTCGTGCCAGCGCATGGAAAGCTTTCGCCATGGGAACGTGCTGTTCGTCGGAGATGCGGCGCACGGCGTGTCGCCGTTCGGCGCCCGTGGTGCGAACAGTGGGTTCCAGGACGCGGAGAATCTCGCATGGAAGCTAGAGCTCGTGCTGGCCGGTCGCGCACCCGATCGCTTGCTCGACACGTACGCGCGCGAGCGCGAGTACGCGGCCGACGAAAATATCGTCAATTCGACTCGCTCGACCGATTTCATCACGCCGAAGAGTCCCGTGAGCCGAGTGTTTCGCGACGCGGTGCTGACGCTGGCCCGCCATCACGCATTTGCCCGGCGGCTCGTCAATAGCGGCCGGCTGTCGGTACCGGCCGTATTGCGGGAATCGACGTTGAACACGCCCGACCGGGACAGTTTCGACGGGGCGATGGAGCCGGGTGCGGCATGCGTCGATGCGCCCGTTTCGTGCGACGGCGCGCAAGACTGGTTGCTCGCGCACCTCGGCGGGCGTTTCACGGTCTTGGTGTTTGCGGCAACCGATGGGGTGAGCGCGGACGCGTGCGCCGCCATCGAGCGCGTCCGCGCGCTCGACGTGCCGATCGACGTCGTCGTCGTGGCGCCGGCCGAATCGTCGCGAACCGAGGCGGGCGCCGAATGCCCGGCGGCTCATGCCGCGGCGCTCGGCGCGCGCGTCTTGCACGACGTGGAGGGACGCGCGGCGCAGCGTTATGACGCAGGCGAAGGCGCCGTGTATCTCGTGCGCCCCGATCAGCATGTGTGCGGACGCTGGCGCCATCCGCGGCTAGGCGATATCGAGTCGGCGCTGATGCGCGCGCTCGATCGGAGCAGCGCAATCTAGAGGGCCGTTCCACTTGCGCACGATGTCGGTTCGTGCGAATCGTTAGGAATGCCAAGTATCCTATTGTCGTGTTTCAGTCATGAAGAAGAGGGCTCGTATGGCGCTCAATACCCAGCTCAATCTGGCGCGGCCGGACGACTTCTACGAGGCATTGATCGACATGCATCGAGATTTGACCGACGAGCAAAGCCTTCGCGCCAACGCTCAGCTCATCTTGCTGTTGGCCAATCACATCGGCGATCAAGCCACGCTCGAAGAGGCGATCCGCCTCGCGCGCGATGGTGCGCTTCAAAGCCCGGTCGAAAGCCCGGTTTAAAGCCCGGTTGAGAGCCCGCTGAGCCCGCCGGCAACTGCGCCGCGGGCTGCGGTTTAGACGCGGTTTAGACGATCGCGCCTCGCTTTCTGCGCGAGGACGCTGCGGCGCTCGTTGTTGCGTTCGCCAGCTTGCTCGGATCGCCCGTGAAACGCGACTTGCGTTCGAGTGCGTCGGCCAGCTTCGGGCCGATCTGCTCCAGCGCGTGCGGGCGCATCATCGCTTCGTGGGCGCAGTCGATTTCATGGACGTCGATATGCCCGTCGACGTAGGGTTGCCAAGCATCGGGCGAGCGAACGAATGAGGAATCCGTTTCCGGTCGTTCCGTCTTGGCCGCGCTGAAAAACAACACGTCGCCGCGATAGGTGCGCGGAGAAAACTGAGCGGCCAACGCGGGAGCCAGCTTGAACTCCTCGAATATCGCTTCGATCACTGCGTCGCCCAAGGCGGACAGCGCGCCGCCGGACGATTCGACCAGATGCTGCTTCACGGCCGGCAACGCGAGCGGGCCATTGGGCAATGGCGGAGGCGAATCGGACAGTGCGCGTACGAGCAAGTGCATGATGTCCTGGTCGCTGGGCTCGGCGAACGCCGCGTTGCGCGGGATGGGATAACCGTCGAGCATGATCAATTGCTCGACCTCTTCGCCTTGCCCTTGCAACTGCGTCGCGATGGCATGTGCGATGTGGCAACCGAGCGACCAGCCGAGCAAATGATAAGGTCCTTCAGGCTGGGCGGCGCGGATTTGCGCCAGGTAATCCGATGCGATCGCCTCGATGCTCGCGCCCGAACGTGCGCCGCGCAAGCCGCGCGCTTGCAGCGCGAAGAGCGGCCGCTCAGGCAGGTATCGCAATAGCCCAGCGTACGGCCAACTGAAGCCGCCGGCCGGGTGAACACAGAACAGTGGTGCTCGACTGCCGCGCTCGCGCAGCGGAAGCAGCACGGATAGGGCGTCCGATGCCGCGCCGCTGTCGAGCCGTTCGGACAACTGGGCGATGGTGGGCGCTTCGAACAGCGTGCGAATCGATAGATCGCGTCCGAGCGTCGCCCGCACCTCGCCGATCATGCGAGCCGCCAGCAGGGAATGACCGCCCAGAGCGAAGAAATTCTCCTGGCGGCCGACGCGCTCGATGCCGAGCAGCCGGCCCCAGATGCCGGCGAGCGCAATTTCAATGTCGCCGCGCGGCGCTTCGTATGCCCGGCGATCGAATGCCTCATGCCCAGGCGCCGGCAGTGCCTGCCGGTCGATCTTGCCGTTGCTCGTCAGCGGCAGGGCGTCGAGTGCGACGAACGCCGCCGGCAGCATGTACTCGGGCAATCGCATTTGCAGATGGGCGCGCAATTCGCGAACGAGGGCCTCTTCCGATGATTCGGCGTCCGTTCTTGCGACGAAGTAAGCGACTAGACGGGGCTCGTCTACCGCGTGGTCTACTGTGTCGACCGCCGCGTCGCTGATCGCGGGATGCGCACGCAATACCGTTTCGATTTCACCGAGCTCGACACGGAAACCGCGAATTTTGACCTGTTGATCGTCCCTGCCTAGAAACACGATGCGCCCGTCGGGCAAGTAGCGCGCGAGGTCGCCTGTTCGATACATCCTCGCGTCGAGCTTGCCGACGGCGATTTCGAACGGATCGGGTAGGAAGCGCTCGACGTCGAGGTCGGGGCGGTTCAGATAACCGCGGGCGACGCCGGCACCGCCGATGTAGATTTCTCCGATCGAGCCGGTTGGGACGAGTTGACGTTGAGAATCGAGCAGATAGACGCGCACGTTGTCGATCGGCCGGCCGATCGTACGCATGGCGTCGTTCGGATCGACGGCTCCGCACGTTGCAACGACCGTGGCTTCGGTGGGGCCATAGTTGTCGAATAATTGGACCGATGCGGGCAACGGTGCGGGCAGCCCGGTGAAGCGATCGCCGCCGATCAGCAGATAACGTAGGCCGGGCGGCAAGCCCGCTTCGACGGCGAGCATCGCCAGCGGCGTCACTAAAAAGGCGCTGTCGATGCGCTGCTTGCGCCACCAAGCGAGCATCGCCGCCGTGTCGCCTGCTACGCCGGCGGGTGGCAGCAGCAGCGTAGCGCCGGCGACGAGCGCGGGCCAGATTTCCCAGGTAGCGGCGTCGAAGGCGATACCGGCGGTGCAAGTCGTGCGCGCGCCCGGCTGCAATTCGAACTGACGGATGTGCCAGTCGATCAAATTGCACAGGTGGCGATGTTCGACCATGACGCCCTTCGGCGTGCCAGTCGACCCCGATGTGTAGACGACGTAGGCAAGATCGCGCGAGCTCGGCCCGGACGATTCGATCTGCGGATTTTGCTCGGAGGCACTGCGCCACGGCGGTCGCGGGGCGTCTAGCTCGAGAACGGGCGCCTCGACGGAGAGGAGACCGGTTATGTGGGCGCGCGTCGTGCGGTCGACGAGCACGGCGGCCGGTGCGGCGTCGCTGAGGATGTGTTCGAGCCTCGCGCTAGGGTAGGCAGGATCGATCGGAACATAGGCGCCGCCGGCTTTCAGAACGGCCAACAACCCAACGACGAGGTCGATGCCGCGCGAGACGCACAGCGCCACGGGCGTGTCGCGGCGCACGCCCATGCCGATCAAGTGATGCGCGAGTCGGTTTGCGCGTGCATTCAGTTGCGCATAGCCGATGCGCCGTTCGCCGAACTCGATCGCGACGCCTTCGGGCGTGCTGCGCACTTGCGCTTCGAAGCGTTCGTGCACGCACCGTGGATCGGCGTGGCCGCGCGATGTGGCGTTCCAAGCCGACAGGAGCATGTCGCGCTCTTCACCGGCCACGAGCGGAATATGCGTCAGCGGCGTCGTTGTTTCGCCGGCCATCGCACGCAGTATCGTCATGAAATAGGCGGTGTGCCGCGCGGCCGTTCGTTCGTCGAAAAGCGCCGTGGCATACCGGAGCATGCCGTTGATCGTCGTGCCGTCGTCGATGAGGTCGAGTTCGAGATCGAACTTGACTTGATCGAACGAACCCGCGACAGGCTCGACGCGCAAATTCGGCGATTGAAGCGGCCCGATGTCGACTTCCTGCCAAGCGATCATCACTTGAAAGATCGGCGTATGGTCGAGCCGCCGGATGGGCTGTACGATTTCGACGACTTGCTCGAAGGGCAGGTTTTGATGCTCCTGCGCGCCGAGGACGGCATGGCGCACGCGCATCAGTGCCGCAGCCGTGTCAGGCTCGCCCGAGCAATCGATTCTGATGGCTAACGTATTGACGAATAACCCGATCAACGGCTCGAGCTCCGCACGCGGACGATTCGCGGTCGGCATGCCGACGATCACTTCCGATTGACCGGCCAGCCGCGATAGCACGAGCGCCCATGCCGCCATCATCATCATGAATACGGTCGCGCCCTGGCGGCGGCATACGCGCCGCACCGCTTCGGTCAGGCCGGCGTCGAGCGAGACCGGCACGTGCGCGGCGTTGAATTGCTGACGTGGCGGACGCGGTCGATCCGTCGGCAATGTGAGGACCGCCGGCGCGCCGCCGAGCGTGCGGCGCCAATAGTCGGCTTCCTCGGCCAGGCGCTCGGCCGTGAGCCAGTGCCGTTGCCACGCCGCGTAGTCGGGATACTGGACCGCTAGTTCCGGCAGGGGAGCGAGATCGCCGCTCGGCAACGCCCGATAGTGCGTGAGGATCTCGCCGATCATGACGCGAACCGACCAGCCGTCGGAAACGATGTGGTGTTGCACGATCATGAAGACGTGCTCGTCTTGCGCCACCCGAATGAGGCGCGCGCGAACGAGCGGCCCCTCGGCCAGATCGAACGGGGCACGCGCTTCCGATTCGCAAAGCCGGCGCAGGTCGGCAAGGGTGTCGGCGGACCCATCGATATCGTCGAAGCGAAACGGCAAGCCGAGCTGTGCGGGCAATAGGCGCGCTGTCGGTTGACCCTGCTCGACGGGGAACGACATGCGCAGCCCCTCGTGCCGACGCCATACGGCGTCGAGCGCGTTCCGCCAGCAGTCGACGTCGAGCGCACCGCGCAGCCGCAGCACGACGGGCACATGGTAAGTCGTGCTCTCTCCTTCGAGTGCGGCGAGGAACCATAGGCGTTGCTGTGCGAAGGACAGCAAGATCGGCTCGTCGCGCGAGACGCGCGAAATCGACGGCAGTATCGGTTGCTGAGCCGTGCGGCGCGCTCGTACGATAGCCTCGGAGAGCGCGCTCAAGGTTGGATGCGCGAAGAGCGTGGTCAACGGTAGATCGACGCGCAGGGCGGCCGGCAACCGACTCAGCAAACGCACGGCCAGTAGCGAATGCCCGCCGAGCTCGAAGAAGTTGTCGTGTCGTCCGACACGCTCTACTTGC